>OZ246407.1:1221618-1492597 GCA_965231025.1 uncultured Candidatus Peribacteria bacterium | reverse complement strand
GTGCCGGAGCGTATCAAATACGGAGAGGTACCCAAGTGGCTGAAGGGGCGGGATTGCTAATCCTGTAGTAGGGGGAAACCCCTAGCGAGAGTTCGAATCTCTCCCTCTCCGCCATATAAAACGAAGCGAACACGATTAGGAGGCCAGAAAATGGGGGCCCCCGAACGGGTCTAGCGAAGCGAACCGTTTGGGGAGAGGAGCGGCCGACGAAACCTGAAGAAGCCCTCAACGAGGGATTCGAAAGGTGAAGTCGGGAAAGCGACGAGGCGGCGTAGTCAAGTGGTCTAAGACAGCGGTTTGCAAAACCGCGATTCATCGGTTCAAATCCGATCGCCGCCTCCATGTTTTTCACTACATCTTCTCGAATACGGTGATTCCCAACAGCCGGAGTCCGTTTTTGAGTACCTGGGCGAATCCGCCGACCAACTGGAGGCGGCTTTCGCGCAGCTCCGGTTTGACGGTATTCAATACCTGGACGTCCCGGTAAAAGCTGTTGAAGGCTTGTGAGAGCTCAAACAGGTAGTTGGAAATAAGGTTCGGCTTGTATGTTTCGGCGGATGCTTCAATCACTTCCGGAAATTTCACGAGCATGCGGGCAAGTTCGTGCTCCGAGTTGTGATCCAGGAGCTCAGCGTTTTCGATTTCTCCCTTCTTTTCGGCGACCAGCGTGAAGAGATCAGTCTGGGATTCATGAATACCGTCTGCTGCCGGTTCCTGTACCGGTGCGGCCGGAGCGGCTTCCCGGGCTTTGCGGAGGATACTTTCCGCGCGGGCATAGCTGTACTGCAAATATGGGGCCGTGTTGCCCTCCAGTGAAAGCATACGGTCCCAGTCGAAGGTCAGATTTGTTTCCCTGTTCTGGGAAAGCACCTGGTATTTGATCGCCCCGAGCGCCACTCCCTCGGTGATAAACTCCTTTTCGGCGTCAGTGAGCGCCAGGCTTTTTTCCGTCACCACTTTGTCCGCCCGTTCCACGGCTTCTTTGATGAGTTCGTCCAACAGTATCACCGTGCCTTTGCGGGTGCTCATTTTCCCTTCCGGCAGGCTCATACGGCCGAACACCACATGGATCAGTTCCGATTCGGTGAGTTCCATTTTTTTGGCGGTGGCAAAAAGCTGCTTGAAATGGAGCGACTGCGCCACATCCACCACGTAGATGATTTTTGACGGATGGAAGCGTTCGATGCGGTCTTTGATCGATGCGATGTCGCGGGTCGCGTACAGTGTGGTGCCGTCCGCTTTCTGAATGAGGTACGGCGGATGTTCTTCGTTTTCAAATTTCACCACCAGGGCTCCTTTTTCACCTTCCACAAAAACGTTCTTGGCCTTTCCTTCTTCAATGATCTCTTTCGTTTTCCCTTCATAAAGGCTTTCCGGCAGGTATTCCTGGAAATGAACTCCCAATTGCGAGTACAGGCGTTCAAGATCCTTGATGCTTTCTTCCCTGATCCACTGCCACAAATGACGGTTCTGTTCGTCCCCTTCCTCAAGTTTTTTAAACTCCTCGCGGCCCTTGTCTTCCAGGGTTATGTCTTTTTCCGCCTCGTCGTGAAAACGGACATAGAGTTTCAACAGTTCATTGAGCGGGTCTTTTTCCACGGTCTCCCGGTCACCCCAGTTTTTGAAGGCGTAGATCAGTTTGCCGAATTGCGTTCCCCAGTCGCCCAGGAAGTTGGCGGTAATAACCCGGTAATTACAGAACTCCATGATGTTGGCGATGGCCTGTCCAAGCAGCGTGGAGAGCAAATGGTGCACTCCCAGGGGTTTTGCAATGTTCGGCGAGGAGAACTCAACCATGGCTTTTTTGCCTTCGCCCAGGTTGATGCTTCCGTAGTGTTCCCTGAGTTCGAGAATTTTTTGAAGTTCTGACCGGAGGTATGTTTTGTTCAGGGTGAAATTCATAAAACCGGGTTCCGCGAATTCAACCTTCTCTATATAAGGTAATGACGGAAGATTTTTCTGGATCAGATCCACCATTTCCCGCGGGGTTTTGTTGATGGATTTCGCCAGTTTGAACGCCACGCCGGTGGCGTAATCGCCGTGGGATTTGTCTTTCGGCTTTTCAACCTGAACAGGTTCGTAAAAAAGTTTGCTGCAGAAACCCATCGTTTCACACAGTCCTTTGACGGCTTTCGAGAGCTCAACTTCCAGCTGCCGTTTGAGGGTCGGTGTAAATTCCGCCGGACGGGGAGTCGCTTTTGCACGGGCTCCTTTCTTTTGTTTCTGGGCTTTTTCTTCGTCGGCACGGGCTTTTTTCTCTGCGTTTTCCGCCGCCTTGCGCGCGTCTTCTTCGGCTTTCTGGGCCATTTCGACGGCATATTGCGTCTCCCTCTCGGATACGTAGTTGAGGTCGGCTTCGGGATTATCTATGTTCAGAAGGAATTTTTCCTCCACCGTTCCGCTGCAATATTTGGTGATAGTCTTCGCGAACTCTTCCGGAAGTTTTTCAAACATCTCCTTCTCCATGGTCCCGATGTCCACAAACCACATCACGAGGTGCAATGTTTGCTGGCTAAAATCAAAATCCTGGGCCTTCTTCCCCTTCCTGGGGGTGATGAAACCTACTTCGATGTCCTTTTCGGTCTGGTCTAGATCACGGCCGAGAGCAGGGGTTAAATATTTGAGGCTTAAATAGTGGGCGATGTCCTGGGCGTTGTTTTCGCTTTTGATCTCTTTCCCCTGCTGGGCCTTGCGGAGCATGCTTTCCAGCAGGTGCGCTTCGGCGAGCACCTGGTTATCCACCGCGGTTTGCCGGAGGTGGGCCGTGATTTTTTCCTGCCGCTCCTCCTTTGCCATTTCGCGTTTTTTCTCTGCGGTTACCCCCCGGAGCAGCCCGGCAACCACTGAATTTTTACGAACGTTCCTGATGTTTTTTATCACCAACACCCCCACGCGGATGCCTGGGATTTTTTGAAGCAGATCAGGAGTTAAGCGGATTTTCATAAAGTCGGAACAGAAAAGTTATAACGGATGTGCGCGATCGTTTCACTCGCGCGTAGTATACGGAATTCTGCCGGCTGGAACAATTCGATTCATTCTTTTCCGTTGACCGAAAAAGTTTATAAAGATGCAATCAGGTAATGTTGTCAATATGAACTTCTGTGGCACGGGGCTTACAGCCTTCAAAAAAGCCTCATTTTTTGCTATACTGATATGATTTAAAAATAACAAAAACTAAAAACTAACCAAAACAAACATGAACACATCAAACTCTCTCCCGATGGCTCCCCAAATGTCCAGGGGTAAACGTATTGCGTACGCTCTTCTGCCGCTCGCAGTGTTACTGCTCATCGCCATGGTTCCGGTCAGCCACGCGGCTGAAATCATCCCGGAAAAGACCACTACGGTCGCCGCCGCGGATACGGCAGCCCCAAGCGACGTTGAAAACCTCAAGGCTACCGCCGCCGATGGCGCCGTTACCCTTACCTGGAATGTTTCAACGGACAACGTGGGAGTGAAGGGGTACAAACTTTATTATGGCATCAAGTCCGTCACCACGGACGGGGGCAGCTATGACAAAGGCCCCATCGACGTGGGCAACAAGATCAACTACACGGTGACCGGTCTCACGAACGGCACAAAATACTATTTCGCGATGACCGCCTATGACGCCGCCGGAAACGAAAGTGAAAATTACAGCGTTGAAGTGGGCTCAACTCCGCTTCACGGTGCCGCGGACAAGGAGGCCCCCAAAGTTACCAAGGCGGAAGCCGTGGACAGGAGCCATGTCAAAGTTTCCTTCAGTGAGGCCGTTCAGCTTCCCGCAAAGAACCCCGAGAACGCTTTCAGCGTGAAAAACGACACGACCAGCGTCCAGCTCCAGGTGAAAGGCGCCAAGATGAATACCACCGACTTCACGGGCAAGTCCGTGCTCCTGGAAACCGCGAACCAACAGGCCGGCGCATCCTATATTTTGACCGCCGGGATCGATGTGAAAGATTCCGCGGGGAATCCGATCGTGAGCGGTACTTCCGACACGGCCGTATTTACCGGAACGGACCTGGTCGCTTCAACACAGCAGGCTACGCAACAGGCCACCCAGCAGACCTCACAGGGTCCCCAGCTTTCCTCCGTGCAGGCGCTTGACGGTACCCATGTCCAGGTGACCTTTGATAAAAAAATCGTCCTCAGCAAAAACCCACTGGAAAACTTCATCGTGACCGAAGAGCAGACCATCGAAAACACTCTTGATGTTCTTGCCGTGGAACTTGCTCCGACCGGACTTCAGGTACTGCTCACCACAGCGCCGATGAAGGCCATGGGATACAACCTCATTGCCGTGGACATTAAAGACGCCCAGGGAAACCAGTTAAGCGTCGAAAATAACGCGACAGTATTTACCGGCATGGCGGCAGCTCCGGCCGGTACCCAGCAGGCCACGCAGCAGTCGGCGACCCAGCAGGGTGCCGATACCGTTGCTCCCGAAGATGTCACCGGATTCACCGCGGCCATGGTCAAACAACTCATTGTGACCTTGAACTGGACCCGCAGCCTGAACAGCGCCGGCGACCTCGCCAAATATGTTCTCTACATGAGCACCGACGGCAAGGACTTTGGAGCAGGTATTGACGTGAGCCCGACCGCCAACAGCTTTGACGTGACGAACATTGTTCCGGGAGTGAAGTACTTCTTCAAGCTTGTGGCCATGGATGCGCTCGGCAATACCAGCGCCGGCGTCATGACGACGTTTACTTTGCCCCAGACCGGCCCTGAACTCGGACTCTTACTGTTCGGTTCCTTCGGTCTCGGAAAACTTTTGAAACGCCGCAAGAATAAGAAAATCGCAAGAAAATAATTACACTGCACGCGCGGCACAAACATCGGGGCCGACTCGCGTGGTCACTTCAGTCATCTCCTTAGAGAGATAGAGATAGATAGCCAAGAGGGCCTTCCCGCTAACGCAGGGGGGTCTTTTTGGTTTATGAAAAATTCAGGATCCGGAAATATTTCCTTCATCGCCGGCGGGCTATTGTTGAATATATTTTTTTCGCGGATCGGATGAGCAAGATGCAAAAATTTCTGTCAGCCGGATTGGGAGTGCTTGGCGTCCTCCTTTGGCTTTGTCTGGCATCGCTGCCCGACGGTAAACTTCACGTGTTCGTTCTTGATATCGGGCAGGGGGACTCCATTTTGATCCAGACTCCGACGAGTGAGAGGATTTTGATCGACGGGGGAGCAAACGACCAGGTCCTCAAGGAGCTTGGGAAGGTGATGCCTTTTTATGAGCGGACGATTGATGTCGTGGTCCTGTCACATCCGCACGAGGACCACGTGGACGGCCTGGTGGAGGTCCTCAAACGATATGACGTGGGGGCGGTTATGATGAGCGGCGTGAAGTACCACTATTCCGGATACACGGCTTTTCTTGAAGAGATTGAGCGGCGAAAAATTCCGGTTGTTTATGCGGGAGCGGGGCTTGCGGGGACGGGCGGTGCCCCCGCCGATTACCGCCTTGGGAGCATCACTCTGGATATGCTTTTTCCGTTTGAATCGGAACAGGGAAGGTCTTTTGAAAACCAGAACAACGGGTCGGTGGTACTACGTGTTTTGTATGGCCGGCGTTCCTTTTATTTTTCCGGAGACCTGGAAATTGAGGGTGAAGAAAAACTTGTGGCGGCTGGACTTGATCTGCGCGCGGACTTTTATAAGGCCGGGCATCATGGCAGCAGGACGGCCGGTTCTTTGGCGTTATTGGATCGTGTACGGCCCGAATATGCGGCGATTTCCTGCGGGGTGGACAACAAGTTCAAACATCCGCATCCCATAACGCTGCAGCATTTTCAGGAACGCGGCATGAAGATTTTCCGGACTGACCTCGACGGAATTATTGAGGCGGTGAGCGACGGGGAGTCGCTGGAGGTAAAGGGCCAGGGGAAGATATAATATGGTTGTCGATTCCCTTGGTGAACATCCTAAAAGAGCCCCGCGTGCGGGGCTCTTTTTCATGCTAGTGCAAAATCTACTCCTGTACCCGCTCTATTTTTGCCCCAAGGCTTCGCAGTTTTTCGTCAAACTTTTCGTAGCCGCGGTCGATGTATTTGATGTTGGAAATTTCCGTGGTGCCGCGCGCGCACAAAGCGGCAAGCACCATGGCGGCACCGGCGCGGATGTCTATGCTGGCAATTGGGACGCCTTTGAGCTGCGTGGGGCCGGTCACGTTGGCCTGGTGCGGGTTGAGCATCTGGATGGTCGCCCCCATTTTTTCGAGTTCGAACAGGTAGTTGAGGCGGCCTTCAAAGAGTGTTTCAAAAATTTTGCTGGTTCCCTGCGCCTGGGTAAGCAAAATGGTGAATGGTGCCTGGAGATCTGTGGGGAAACTTGGGTAGACCGCTGTCCGCAGCATTTCCACGGCGCGAAATTCCGATGTGGGGCGCAAGGTTACTTCATTCGCTTTGAGTTCAAATTTCGCTCCGATCTCTTTGAGTTTTTCCCAGAAGCTGTCGAGCTGGCCGGTTTCGATACCTTTCACGGTAACCTCCCCATTGGTGAGCAGGGATGCGATGGCGTAGGTTCCGGCTTCAAGGTAATCGCCGGTGATGCTGTGTTTTGCGCCATTGAGCACTTTCGCGCCTTCAACAATGAGATGGTGGTTGCCGATGCCCTGGATTTTCACCCCCATTTTCACGAGGAAATGGCAGAGATCCTGAACGTGGGGTTCGGATGCGGCCAGGCGTATTTCCGTGGTTCCCGGGGTTAATGCCGCGAGCATGAGCAGGTTTTCCGTGGCGGTGACGCTCTGTTCCGGCAGGGTTATTTTGCCGGCTTGTAGTTTTGTGCGGCGGATATGCAGCGTTTGCGTGTCATCCAGCACTTCGGCGCCCATGGCCTTGAACACGAAACTGTGCGCGGATGCGGACCGTTTTCCCAGCACGCAGCCTCCGGGGAACGGGATGTGAACCTCCGGAAAGCGCTGGAGTAACGGGCCGATCAAAAGCACCGACGCGCGCATGCTGTTGATGTATTTATCCGTGATTTTGTTGAGTCTGATGCCCGAGGGATCGATCACGGCTTTGTTGTTCGCGAACTCCACTTTGACGTTCAGCTCCCTGAAAATATTGAAAAGCGTGTGGATGTCCGCGATGTCCGGGACGTTCTCGATTTCCGAAACTTTGTTGGTCAGAAGCGTTGCGCAAAGAATCGGCAGCGCGGCATTTTTTGAGCCGCTTACGGTGACCGAACCGTGGAGTTTGTGCTGGCCTTCGACGATGAATTTTTGGACTGGAGTAGTCATAATTGGCCGTCATTATAGCCTTTTTCAAAGCCCAAGAAAAGTGGTATAATGATAAGATACTTTTCCTTTACCCTATGGGACTCCTGCGCGGTTACCGCAACGGGCGAAAAGGTTCACTCCGCAGCCGGTTCACGGCGAAAAAACCGCTGTTCCGGCACGACTTTTTGATGATGTCGCTCGGGTTTGTGATGGCACTGTTTTTTGGCATGCTGCTTTTTGAGACGCTGAATCTTCAGCTCCATTGGATCGGCGGGGTCCGAGGCACTGCTTCCGGCGGCGTACAACAGGCTTCTGTGGATACCCCGGGGGTTCATGGCGCCGCGCCCCAAACGACGCAGCAGATAACCGGTTCCCGGCTCATTATTACACCGGAAACAACAGGTACGACCTATGCCTTTCCCGGCCAAAAAGATGTGGCGCTTCTGGATTTTACCGTGAGTCCTTCGGCTGACGGGTTTATCCACGCGATGACGTTTGTGCTGGGCAATCTGGCGCACCCGTATGACCTCAAAAGCCTCAAACTGATGCTGGGGGACCAGGTGCTTGGTGAGGTCTCATTTTTTGAAGGCAAAGGAAGTTTCCAGAATCTGATGGTGAAACTTACCGCGAACAAACTCATGAAGTTCAGCGTTCTTGGCACGGTGAGCGAACAGGCCCAGACCGGTGACCGGATAATGCTTCAGTTTGCCGATGATCGCGGAATTGACGCGACGGATACTGATGGAGTTCAGTTTGGTGTGGATGGAGGCAAAGCTGCCGGAGGGCAGCCGGTGAGTGTGGTGGGGGGACCATCTCAAAGTAAATACTATCTCTAAATTCTGCCGGTATGCTTGAACAACTTTTACTCCCGCCTGCGATTGCGTTGATCCTGATGGGCATACAGTGGCTGCTCTGGGGGCGTGAACCTCATGAAACCGTTCCCGTTCTTTACGCACCCCCAAAAGATGTCAGCATTCTGGAGTGCGGAATATTGATCGATGACGCCGTCAATACGAAGGACATTGCCCTGGAGATTTATAATCTCTTTCTGAAAAATATTCTGGTCCTGAAGGGAGAGGACACCTTTGTCCTCAATCCGTCACTCGACGAAAAAACCGTGCTGACGCTTACTCCCTCCCAGGCACTGGTACTTCAAAGTTTCATCGGCTCGGAAAAAGGCATTTATACGAGCCAGAAGGCTTATGAAGCCATGCTGCGGAACGTGCTGGAGGACAAGTCAAAATACATTTCCGAACTCGGAATGGATTACATTCACAAATCCTATCTTTCAAGGTTGTCGAGGAAAGTAAACGCTCTCAAATTCCAACTCTACGACGTCATGACCGATCAGGGGTATTTCGCGGTTTCGCCGTTTGAACAAAGGAAGCCGTATTTTACGATCGGGGCCGTGGTTTTTGCGGGACCACTTTCGTGGAATATTTATTCTTTGATTGATGACCGCCATCAGGTCGGACTGTTATCATGGTATCTGGTTGCGGGGCTGTGTCTCGCAGGGCTTATCATCGCCTTTTCTTCATTGTTTATGGTGAGAAAAACGGAGGCGGGCCTCAAGGCAAAAGCCGCCTTTTTGGGATTGAGAGAGTACATTCTTACGGCTGAATCCGACCGGATCAAGTATGTTCTTGAAAACGATATTGATGCTTACCGCAGTCTTTTGCCCTACGCGGCACTTTTTGATTCGCTCGACCGGTGGATTGCCCCGCTCAACGCCATTCAGAATAATCTTGATGTCGCGCGGCAGTATGAAACTCTTACAAAAACCATTTCCGCCATGGATGTCGATGTCTCTCTTACGGAAAAATCGCGCTGGCTGCGCGCCGTTCTCGACCTCTTTGTGTATGGTTCAAAAATTATCGGGAGTCTTTCCTTCCGGAAACGCAGGGATGATATTGATGATCCTTTTTAATGTTCATACCAGTGGCGAAGTCGGCTGGAGGCGGTAGGTGAAGGCTTCCGTGGCGTCTTCCTGTTGGATGGTTTCGTTGCCATTGAGGTCGGCGATGGTGCGGGCGACTTTGAGGATGTTGTGGAAGCTGCGGGCCGAAACCCGGGCATTATTACAGTACCGGGTGACGAGCGATTCGGTTTTGGGGTCCATGGTACAGAACTGTTTGATGTGGGTCGGATTCATGAGGCTGTTGAGCAGAATGTTGTGCGTTTGAAAACGGGAGGACTGTTTTTTGCGGGCTTCCGTGATGGCTTCGCGGAAACGCGAGGAGCTTTTTTCTCCGGAGGCTTCATGGAGTTTGACCGGTTCGCGTTGGAGTTTTACGAAGAGGTCGAAGCGGTCCATGATCGGTCCGGAAAGTTTTTTGTGGTACTGGACGATGGAGGAATTGGTGCAGGTGCACTTTTTTTCTTCGGAAGCGTAGTAACCGCAGGGACAGGGGTTCATGGCGGCCACGAGCGTAAAGTTTGCGGGGTACTCCACGTGGTGGCGGAGGCGTGCGACCCTGATGCGCCGCTCTTCGAGCGGCTGACGTAACGACTCCAGCAGGTTGCGCGGGGCTTCGGCGATTTCGTCAAAAAAGAGCACGCCGTGGTGGGCCAGGGATATTTCACCGGGCTGGGCGTGCGTTCCGCCGCCGATGAGGGCCGGCAGCGAACAGCTCTGGTGGATGCGGCGGAACGGCCTCTGTTGTATAAGTTGTTCGGGGTTCTGGAGCAGGCCCGCGGCCGAATAGATCTGCATGACGCCCAGCATTTCTTCGTCACTCAGCGGCGGCAGGATGCCCTGCAATGCCCGGGCCAGTAACGTTTTGCCGATGCCGGGCGGGCCGTACAGGAGCAAATGGTGCCCGCCCGCCGCCGCGATCTGCAGCGCCCTTTTGGCAAATTGCTGCCCCTGAACGATGTTCATGTCGATCTCCGGCTGCGGGGACTGTAGTCCCTGATGTATGCGCGTTCCCCGGGTTGCCGCGGGCTTAATAAACGCCGTTCCTTTGCAGTGTCCGATCATTTCACTCAGACGGTTCACCGGGAAAATCTCCGAGTAGTTGATGAGTGAAGTTTCCGCTGAGTTTTGTGCAGGCAGAAAAAGTTTCATGCCGTGCTTCTGCGCAAACAGGGCTATGGAAAGGGCTCCGTTGATGGGCCGCACCTCTCCGTCCAGTGCCAGTTCCCCCACGATGATGGAATGCTCCGGCACGGTGATTTGTCCCGAGGCCTCCAGAAGTCCCAGCGCCATGGGCAGGTCAAAGCACGCACCGTTTTTCCGGATGTGCGCCGGGGCAAGATTGATGATTTTCTTTTGCTGGGGATAGGTCGCCCCGCTGTTTTTGACGGCGGAGCGGATGCGTTCTTTGGCTTCCTGAACCGCAGTGTCGCCCAACCCCACGATGGAAAGTCCCGGGAGTCCCTGGAGAATATCCACTTCAACTTCTATCTGTCTGGCTTCGAGTCCTTCGACAAAACATGAAAAAATTTTGATCGCCATGGGTGCATGAAAAAGATATTCCCATGGTAGCGAAAGGACATGAAAAAAATGTGAACAGTTTTTAAATTAAAGATGAGCGCCGGGACTTGATTATTTTTGATTATATCTTATAATCGCCGTCCCGGTGTAACCATTATTACACTTGAGTGATTGTAATATTGAGAACCTCTTTGCGTTATACCCTGTGCAGTAAATTATATTTATCTATTTATTCATAACGAAAACGTATGTCAATAAAGACGCAGACAGCTGAACCACTGGAAGTTCAAGACCAGGACCAAAACCAAGGGCCAAGCAGCTCAACGAGCGGGGTGTATGCCATGCCGAGTCACAACATGGCCAATGACAACGATAAGACTCCCATCTCGGGCCCGGTAAGCATCAACGCGGACAGGGTCACTCCCGAAGAAGTCGATGCGTTCTCAAGGCGCAAGACTCTTCTCGCGATCGAGCCGGCACCGGCGAGTAAAAATGTTGTTGCCCAGCGGGCAGCGACGGCAACCAAGGCCGCCAAGCTTTTGGACTCATCCAAGGATACCCGTCTGGAGTCCGATAACCTGGGTGAGGCTTTCAGTGCTCTTGATGATCATGCCGACCATCAGAAACAACTTCAAAGGGAAGTTGACCACCATTTTTTGGATCAAAAACGCCAACAGGCCCATTTTGAACTTACCCGCAAAAGCCGCGGATTTTTCACGAAAATCGCCGATTTCGCCGGCAACGTCTGGAGCGGCACGACTCCCGAGGAACGCGCAAAGGGCGTACAGGGCGTCGGTGGAATCAAAGGGTTCTTTTCTGGAAGCAACGGACTTCAAAACCAGCTCCTCAAACACGCGGGAATTGATCCCCGGGAGGTTACGTCCGCCCCGGCCGTTAAGGCCAAACCTGCTCCCGCAGCTCATCCTGATACGGAGTTCCCTCTTCCGATGAAGAGAATTTTCGAACGGAAACCTGCACAGGTTGCCCCTGTCAGCCGTGTCCGCGACCCGGAATATCCTCTTCCGATGAATAAGCTCTTCGAACGGAAAGAGAAATTTGTTCCGGCACCTCGCGATGCGGAATACCCTCTCCCGATGAACGCTTCCATCGTTGACGACATCAAAGATGCTGCATCCAAAATCATGGCGGGCATCGGTGGATTCTTCAAGAAACTTATCCCAAGCAAATCGACCGCGAGAAAACTTGTCGCCGCCGGCGCACTGACGGCAGGCGTTCTTATTACCGGAAGTTCAAGCTGCGGTAAAAGCTGCACCGGCACCCACCCGGGCGAGCCTCATCCTGTGGCTTCAGCAAGCGCATCCAGCGATGGAGGCGAAGGCGGTTCTGCTCCAAGTGCCGTAGCGTCCACTTCATCTTCCGCGCCCGAAGCACCGAGCGCCGTGGCATCCAACGACCCGGCTCCGGTTCCAACGGTCGATAAGTCTATTGATTTGAACGACGCCAAGAAGGAGACGAAAAAAACACCCGCTCCAAAACTCGCAAAGACGACCCATCTTCCAAAATCCCCGACTGTTTTGAACCCGCCCAAGGTTGCGGAACAGAAGAAAACTGAGTCTCCAAAGGCCGTTGAACTTACGGAATGCAAATCCGACCAGGTGCTGACCGAAGCCAATCTCGGAGGCTGTCTGGTTCCGGGCGCCGACGCGGATAAACTCCGTACCGATTTCTATACCCAGGCCGACGCGCAGCAAAAGGCTCTTGACGGAGTTTTTGCTCCGATCGCGAACGGTCCCGAATATGTCAGTACTTCTGTTTATCAGCGCACCCGGAGTCCGATCGTCTTTTTGGAAGGACAGGGGGTTCCGAGTGATCCGGAGTCTCCAAACCTTATCTGGCAGACGAATGCGGCCAACAAAAAGATCGTCGCCGACGCCATCGTCGCGGCCCGCGCAAAAATCGCCGCCGCCAAGACCCCGAAAGATTTTTATGACATCACGGAATATCTCGCGAAAATCGGCATACGGATCGACGAGCTCATCGCCGTCAGGGGCAAACAGATCGCCGCTCATATTGACGGTGCCAATGCCATCAACACCGAAGTTGCCAAAGGAAAGATGAAAGAGATCGAAAGAGATACCGGAAAAAAGGTGAATGCCGTGCCGCTTGCGACGCATAAGGCCGGTCCGACCACGACAAAATCCAGCATCGATCTTCCGGTGGCCAAAAAACTCCTGGAGGGTAACGAGGCGGACATGCTCGCGGCTCCAAAAGGTGAAGATCCGGACAAGGTCATCGCTTCCGTACAGAAGAAACTTGAATACTACCGCGGCCTTCTTGAACTCAACAGAAGTCTGGATGACGTCCGTGTGAAACAACGGCCCGCAAGCTCACGCGTGGCAGATGCCGTTGGTTTTGGGGCTGCATTTAAAAACCCCTATAAACCCGGCCCAAGAATAACGGCTTCAGTACGATAAATTCACCGCCCGGACCAACCGTTCGAGTATCGGAGAAAGATCATCGGCCTCCATGAGAAAGCTTATCAGCACGTGGAGGCCTTTTTCGTAGTCGTAAAAGTATCCCGGGTGCATGTATATTTCCGTTTTCTCCATCATTTGAATGACGAAATCTTCGTCGCTTCCTGGGAAATTTCTGACTTCGGGGAAAAGGTAGAATCCTCCCGCGGGCTTATGGAAGGACAGATGCGGGCAGGTTCCCAGAATTTTCATGGCTGTGTCCCGGCTTTTTTTGACCCGTTCCCGGTAACTCTGCAGGAAATTTTCACCATCATTGATGATGGCGGGAAGCATCGCCTGGCTTATCTGGTTGCAGGCCAGGAGCGTGTCGACGGAGAGTTCGAGTTCATCAAGGAATTGGGGGGCGCCCGGCCCGGTTGCCGCAATCCAGCTCATTTTAAGACCCGGGAGCGCGTACGTTTTGGAAATGCCGTTGAGGGTGAAAACCGTGGCGCCGCGGGCTAATTCCGCCGCCCTGGGGAATGTTTCCCCATCGAAAATAAACTCACTGAACACTTCATCGCTGATGACGGGAATTCCGTGTTTTTCCGCAATGGCCAGTACTCCGTTGAGATTTTCGCGGGTGATGACTCCCCCGGTGGGATTGTTCGGTGAGACCAGCACGATGGCTCCCGTTTTTGCGGATATTCTTGATTCCAGATGAGGCAGATCTACCTGCCAGCCGTTCGTGGGATCAAGGTTATAGTGGTTGAGACGGACTCCCGCCATGCCGGCGATATGGTCGAACAACGGGTAGCTGGGGTTGGGAAAAAGCATTTCGTCCCCCGATTTCGCCAGAAGTTTAAAGAGGTGGAGATAACTTTCGCTGGTGCCCGAAGTTAATACAATGTTTCCGGCCCGAACGGAAAACCCACGTTGTTCATAAAATCCGGCGACCGCCTCGCGGGCCTGTTCGGTTCCTTTGGGTTCGGGATGGTACTCGGGATTTTTTTGATAATTCCCGAAAGCTTTTGCCAAAATTTCCGGCGGGAATTTTACGCCGAACTCCCCGGGGTTGCCGGATGAAAGATTCACGATGTGCCTTCCCTGTTCCCCGAGCTTCCTTTTGGCCTTCTCTATGCGGTTAATTTCCATGAGGCTTATTCTTCGAAAGTGAGCTGGACGACTTTGTCCCCCTGGAGAAAATAGATAGATTTCGCATCGTCGGCCGCTTTGATTTTTACGGGAAACGGATCTTCGTTCAGGGTGCTGATCAGCCGTGCCTGGTTCGCGATGAGCGAGTAGTCCACAAAGGAGTATGCCGGTTTGATCGCAGCAGCCGCTTCCGCGCTTCCTCCCTGGGCAAGGATTCCCGCGCTGACCTCCATCGTGCTCTGGTTTTCCCCGAGCGGGACAAGCTGCCCCTCAAAACTCCTGGTCGTTGCCCCTTCGGGAAGCGCCTGATCGGTCACCGCCAACAGTCTGTCCTTGTTCACGATCGCGATATCATCAAGCGGAGTCCGCAATTCCAGTTGCGTTGTTTTTCCGTCGTCCCAACGGTACAGATAGATGGATTCGGGAGACCCGTTTTTTTCACGCGCCTGGAAAATAAAATCGTCGGTGCCGGGAATCCAGCGCATGTCCCTGATCGCCGCGTAGGTTAACAGGCTTGCGCGGTTTTTTGCTTCGCGGTCTATCATGTACAGGGTCGCCTGCCCGGGGGCCTGGTCGATGACCGCGATTTTATCGCTTTTTGGAGAGATGGCCACGACATAACTCCCCAGGTCCCGGAGGAAAGAGGTGACGATTTGGGGTTCACCGACTTCACCGTTCCCGTTCATGGCGGCGATGTATAGTGTCTGCCGGAAATTCAGTGTGTTGCGGGTGATAAAGCTCACCGTTTTTTTGTCGATGCTGAAAAAGAGTTTCGTCGAGGGTGATACCCCCAGTTTTTTGAGTTCCACATCGCCGGGCTCGGGATCTGCCGGAAAAATGTCGTCTTCCGTCAGTGTCGAACCGCTGAAAACGGGAATGAATTGCAGAAGAATGTTGTCGGAATACGGGCTCCCCAACGGGACGGTCACGATTTTCGTCAAAGATTTGTATCCGGTTTTCTGGAGGGTAATGGTGTAATCGCCCGGGGCGACGACCACCGTGCATTCGTCCGTGACGCAATTTTCCGTTTTGAGGCCCTGAACGGTGATGGTGTACGGGGCCCGGGCGTGCATAACGATGCTGCTGCGGTTTAACACGACCGCCCAAATCAAAAACAGCACACCTAAAATGACTGCTCCGATGAGCCCTCCCAGCCATATTTTTCGTTGAACGTCTTCGGCGATCATGCTTCGAGTATGTTGATGAAGTGTTGAATGAATGCTTTTCCCGTGGGTTTGTGGAAGTGAATATCCAGGAGATCCATCCTCCATCGTGCCGGGTGCGTTTGCAGAAAGGTGAGAGCGGCACGGAGGAGTTTCTGTTTTTTTGTCCGGGTCAGCGCTTCTCCTCCCGTTCCGAAATTATGACCGGTGCGGAGCTTTACTTCAACAAAAACGATTATACCATTTATTTTACAAATGAGATCCAGCTCTCCTCCCTGGATGTGATAATTCCGTTCGACAAGGTCGTAGCCTTTCCCGGTGAGGTATCTGAGGGCGATTTCTTCCCCAAATCTTCCCATTTTCATCGTATTTTTGACTTGATTAGTATTACCGATCATGGCTTATTCATGTTCAATGGTTGTTGAAAAATGGCCCTGGTTGCTTCTGATTAGTCAAAATTCGATGATAGCATAAAGACATGAAATATCTTTGAAAAAATCCTAAATTTTTGCGAGACTGAGAATCCCAGAGATTCAAACGATTCCACATGAGTGACGAACTCTTTAAAGTTCCCCCGCACAGCATCGATGCCGAACGTTCCACGCTCGGAAGTTTGCTGATCGATAAGGACGCGATCACCAAAGTGGCGGACTTTTTGAAACCCGAAGATTTTTATCATGAAAGCCACGGGCGGATTTATCAGGCGATGAACGATCTTTTTGAGAAGCGTTCCCCGATCGATCTGCTCACCATGACCAGCATTCTGGAGGACCGGAAGCAGCTTGAGGGCATTGGGGGAGCTTCCTACCTGGCCGCTTTGACGAATGAGGTCCCCACATCCACCCACGTGTTCCAGTACGCCATGATCGTGAAGCAAAAATCCACGCTCAGGCGCATGGTGGGCGCGGGAAACGCGATCGCGGCGCTTGGTTACAACCAGGATGAACCGATAGAAAATCTCCTCGAGGAGGCCGAAAAAAATCTGTTCGGCGTTTCCCAGACTTTTTTGAAGGACCGTTTTGTCCATATTAAGGATATTTTGAACCAGACCTACGACAAGATCACCGAGCTTCACGACCCGGCGACCAAGGACAAATACCGCGGCATCCCGACCGGGTTCCATGACCTGGACAACATGCTTTCCGGCTTCCAGCCGGCCGATCTGATCGTGCTTGCGGCCCGCCCGTCCATGGGCAAAACCGCATTCGCTCTGAACATCGCCCAGAACATTGCCAAGAAGGGGTTCGCGTGCGGCGTGATTTCATTGGAAATGTCCAAGGAGCAGCTTGTTGAACGCATGTTCTGTTCGCTGCTTTCGGTGGACAGCTGGAAGCTGCGCACGGGCAAACTGACGGAAGCCGACTTCATGCGCATCGGCGCGGTCATGGATGAACTGTACGCCATGAAGATTTTCATCGACGATTCCGTGGGCAACTCCATCGCCGAACTCCGCGCCAAGGCCCGCAGGTTGCAGATGGAACACGGCCTGGACTTCCTGGTCATCGATTACCTCCAGCTCATGAGCGCCGGGAAAAGCGGCTTCAACCAGACCAACCGCGTACAGGAAATTTCTGAGATTTCGCGTTCGCTGAAGGCGCTCGCCCGCGAATTACGGATTCCGATCCTGGCTCTTTCACAGCTGAGCCGCGCCGTTGAACTCCGCCCGAGCAAAATCCCGCAGCTTTCCGATCTTCGTGAATCGGGGGCGATTGAACAGGACGCCGACGTGGTGATGATGATGTACCGTGAAGACTATTACGAAGAGGACAGCCAGCGTCCCGGAGTCACGGACATATATATCCGCAAACACCGCAACGGCCCGACCGGCCATGTCGAACTCGGATTCAAGAAAGAGCAGATGCGCTTCCTGACGATTGACAAGAGCCGCGCCGCGGACAAGTTCGCGCAGATGATGGATTAACCGCCTTCCATTTTCCGTGCGAGTATTCGTGCGGATTTCGGCATGAAATCTATCAATGGAATCGAGGCGTCCTTTTGGCATCGTGTTGCGCTGTATTCGCTGTGGTAGAAAAGCCACTTTATCGTTTCCTGTATATTCCCCGTTTCCATGAGGTGCCGGAAAAAGGCGTCGTGGATTTCCCGTGCAAGGGCGCGGTCGGTACTGTTGATATATATTTTTTCGATATTTTCACCGTATTTTATCCATAATTCATAGCAGTCCACGGCTTCGGGAGAGTTTAAAAATCGTTTTTCTCCGGTAGGGCCGCTGTCCAGCACCGCACGGGTGAAAAGACGCAACCCGAGTCGCGTGGTGACGATGTCGTGGACAAACCTGTGGGTTTCGGGTTCCCATCCGTCAAGCTGCCCGTAAAATTCGTCTTCAAGGGTTTCCGGGCCACGGCTGCGTTGCCTGTCTGAGTGGGCGTCATGAATTTCGAGCCTGTTGATGTAATCCGCGAGGCTGAGTGTTGGTACGCCTTCATTTGATTCTGACGGTCCTTGCATCTTCAAATGTTATAAATAGGGAGTAGGCTACCCCGGCGAAAGACCAAAAGTCAAAAGATTCTCCGGGGATTTCCAGGGAAGCCTGGCTTGTGCTAGAGTGTGGTGGCTGTATTTCTGCACTGTTATGAACCACCAACCACAACCTCCCGTCACCGATGAATTCGCCGAAAGAAAAAAGAAGCTGGAAGAGCTTCGCGCCATGGGTATTCAGCCCTATCCTGAGCGCTTTGAGCGCACCCACAGCGTTGCCCAGGTCCGCAAAGAGTACGAAGGAAAAACACCCCGTGCACTTGAGGAGATCACCGCCGACCCTGATCCTGCTTATAAATTGAATGGCCGGCTGGTGTTGATGCGTCCGCATGGGAAGCTGACGTTTGCCCAGCTCCAGGATCACACCGGCAAAATCCAGATCGCGTTCATGAGTGATTTTATCGGTGCGGACAAGTACAAAATGCTGCGGAAAATCGACATGGCGGACTTTTTGGGAGTGACCGGAGAACTGTTCATCACCAAGCACGGCGAGCTGACGCTTCTGGTAAAGGAGTACGTATTATTGGGCAAAACCCTTCGTCCGCTGCCGGAAAAGTTCCACGGACTCGCCGACCAGGAGACCAAATACCGCAAACGGTACCTGGATCTGATCGCCAACCCGGAGACGTACGAAAGATTTTTGTTCAGGACCCGGCTCATCACTTCGATGCGCTCGTTTTTGGACAAGAACGGTTTTATTGAAGTTGAAACTCCGATTTTGACCAGCATCCCTTCCGGGGCTGCCGCAAAGCCTTTTTCGACCCACCATAACGCGCTGGACATTTTGCTGAACCTCCGCATCGCCCCCGAAACTTTTTTGAAACGCGCGATTGTGGGCGGGTTTGACCGCGTGTATGAATTCGCCAAATGTTTCCGCAATGAAGGCATGGATCCTTCGCACCTCCAGGAGTTTACCATGCTGGAGTATTACGGCGCGTACTGGAACTATGAGGACAACATGGACTTTACCGAGAAACTTATTGTTGAAGTTTTGAAAGCGCTGAAAGGTGATCTGAAGGTTTCCTGCAGAGACCGGGACGGCAAAGAACAGATCATTGATTTCACCCCGCCCTGGCCGAGACTGAAGTTTGTGGAACTGATCGAAAAAGATTCCGGCATTAATATTCTTGATTCGTACGGCGACGCGGATGCTTTGCGCGCGCAAACGAAGAAGAAAAAAATCGTCATCGAAAAAGCCGAAACGATGGGGTACGGCAACCTCTGCGATGCCCTCTATAAAAAGGTTTCCAGGCCTTCGCTTCTCCAGCCTTGCTTCGTGATCCAGCATCCGGTGGACACCAAACCGCTCGCTCGGAGAAACGATGCCGACCCGCGGCTGGCGGACACGTTTCAGCTGCTGGTGAACTCATGGGAGATCGTGAACGCCTATTCTGAGCTCGTGGACCCGCTCGACCAGCGGGAACGTCTGGTGCGCCAGGCTTCGGCAAAAGCCGCGGGCGACGAAGAGGCCATGCCGATGGATGAAGATTATCTGCTGGCCATGGAGCATGGCATGCCTCCGATTTCCGGCTGGGGCATGGGCATAGACCGTTTTGTGGCTCTGCTCACCAATCAGGACAACCTGAAGGACACCGTGCTGTTCCCGCTTATGCGTCCCGAGGTTTAATTTTTTTGTTATGGCCAACCTGTGGCAACAACTTCAAACGAAGTTACAAAACGTATTCCACGGGGTTCCGGGCAAACCGAGGAAAAAACATCCCTGGCTTTTGGGGCTTGGGGCTTTTCTCTTGTTTCTTGTACTCTATATTCTCTCTTCACTGAGCAGTCTGCGGGCGTTTTTACCTTACTACGGCGAGCTTACCGGGTTCCCTTTCGGTTCAAGGAACTATCTCGTGGTTTTTCAAAACAATAATGAATTGCGTCCTGCCGGCGGATTTGTGTCGGCTTTTGGGATTGCCAAATTTCGATACGGATTTTTTACCGGTGTCGATATCCAGGACGTGTACGGCGACGTGGACGACCATCCATATCAGGAGCCGCCCTACCCCATGAAACAGCTGCTGGCGGACAAGTGGTATCAGGGCTACACCTTCCGCGACGCCAATTATGACCCTGATTATGCAAACAGCGCCAAGGAGCTTATCCGGATGTTCACATTGACCAAGCCGGATACGCAGATCGACGGGGTCATCGCCGTGAACTACTCCTTTATGGAAGATCTTTTGGCCGCGGTGGGGCCGCTGGAGGTGAACGGAAAAATCTTCGGCAAGGATACCCTGTTCGGCATGCTTGAGCACGAAGTCAACAATGTGGACCGGCATAACGTGGAGGATCTGCAGAACCGAAAAAACGTCCTGAAAGACTTTGCCCAGAGGCTCATCAAGAAGATGGTGTTCAGTCCGCTGAAATTGCGGAACGTGAGCGACACCATCGTGCACAGTCTGGCCACCAAGGAGATTCAGCTCTATTTCACGAACAGTTCTTTGCAAAAACTGGCGATGGACAACAGCTGGTCCGGGCAATGGCCGCAGAGCATGAACGGTGATTTTTTGGCCGTGGTTGAGGCAAATCTTGGAGGCATGAAATCCGACCGCTACATCCGGCGGCAGGTAAAATACCATGTTAAAGTCGAGGACAATGCCGAGACAGGGAAAAAGGATCTTGTGGCCGAGGTGACCGTCGATATTGATCATTATGGCGTCGAGGATGTCCCGATGAACGGCGAATATACCGGGTTCTTCAGAACGTATGTTCCGCGCGGTTCAAAATTGATGGACGCGGAGAGCGAAAACCCCAAGAGTTTGTGGCAGAAGGATGACGGAGCCTACACGGTTTTTGGCAACGTGGTGCGCCTGAGTCCCGGCGAAGGAACACGGCTCACCTACCAGTACAAACTTCCGGACAATGTTCTGAAAAAGGATGAATATCAGTTGTATATTCCAAAACAGTCCGGCACCGACCAGGATTATTACACAGTGCTGTTCGAGGCTCCCCAGGGCTCTACAGTGGCCAGTCCGCATTTTACCCCGCGGGAAAATGTGGGGGTTTACCAGCGTGAAATGATTTCCGACGTTTCTCTCTACCTGAAAATTCTTCCGGACAAGCTTCCCCCAAACATCATTTACCAGGCCATTGAAGGGATGAACAGGATCACGATCGTTTTCAATGAAAACGTGAGCAACGATTCGGCCGAAGACCCGCTTAATTATGAGCTCAAGGATCTGAATACCAAGCACCCCGAATCCACCGACTACCTTCAGATTGAAAGGATAGAGCACCAGGGCAAGGCCGTTATCCTTCATACGAAGAATATGACCAAGCAGTCGGGCGAGTTTTACCAGGTGACGATGAAAAACCTCAGCGACGCCCACGGGAATATTGTCGTGCCGAATCCCAGGACCATCACCGTCGTTCAGAGGTTGAATTAAAATCGAAGGTGAGCCGTGCCGCCAAGTCCGCATACACCATCGCCCTGACCCCTTCTACCGGCTCCCGGATTTCCATGTCCCGGTTTCTTTCTTTTGCCTTTTCCATGATTTTCCCCAGCACTTCCGCAATTTTCTCTTCCGGAAAAACCTTGATGCGGTCATCCGTTCGCTGTGCTTCAGAAATCAGCGCCAAAAAAATCCTCATGTCGTTTCCGATCGAGATGATGGTTTGCAACCTGCCCGCGTCGTCGGGCTGCGCCATGATCACGTTCGCGCCGACTTCAACCAGTTCCGGATGATCCAGGATATCCGTCATGTCTGTGTAGTTCCCCAAATAGATCGTTGCGAGCCTCAGCCCGAATTTTGATCCCTTGATTTTGTGGACGACCACTTCCTGAACACTTTTTCCAAGTGCTTCGAAGAGTGTTTTCCCCGGTGGAACGCCTTCCATACGGTCATTCATCGATAATTCTCAAAGATAAGGAGTGCCATTTTAACCCTAAATCACCGGATGTCAAACCTCCTTGTGGGTTTAAATCCCATCCACTACAATGTCCGCAATGGACAAGATTGCCGTATTAGATTTTGGAGGACAGTACGCCCACCTGATTGCCAACCGGGTCCGCAGGCTCGGGGCGTACAGCGAGATTTTTGACGGAGAAACCCCGGCGGAAAAACTCCGCGGATATAAGGGAATTATTTTTTCGGGCGGACCTCAAAGCGTCTATGAACACGACTCGGTGAAGTGCGATCCCAAGATTCTGGATCTGGGGATTCCTATTTTGGGTATCTGTTACGGTCATCAGCTTTTGGCTTACATCCAGGGCGCGAAGGTCGAACCCGCGCATGTGCGCGAATTTGGATTAACCGAAATGAAGGTGCTGAAGGCCGAGGGGGTTTTTAAGGATCTTGGTCCGACGGAAATCGTATGGATGAGCCACGGAGACTCCGTCAAGGAGCTTCCTCCCGGCTATGAAGTGATCGGCGAATCGCCGGGTGAAAACGCCGCGATCGCCAATTTTTCGAAGAACTTTTACGGGTTTCAGTTTCACGTGGAGGTGGTTCATACCGTCCACGGCATGAAGATATTAAAGAATTTCCTCGATCTCTGCGGGGTTGAGTACAGCTGGAAAATCGACGATTTTATCGCTCAGGAGATCGAAGCGATCCGCGCCAAGGTGGGCGATAAAAAGGTGTTTATGATGGTGAGCGGTGGAGTTGATTCCACCGTGGCGTTCGCGCTTCTGGAAAAGGCTCTCGGACCGGACCGCGTGTACGGCCTGTTCGTGGACACCGGTTTTCTGCGCCTGAACGAGCGTGAACAGGTGGGAAACGCGCTGAAGGAACTGGGGTTTGCCAATCTGCATATCCGGAACGAAAGCAAAAGATATTTCGATTCCCTGAAGGAAAAATATGATCCGGAGGCCAAGCGAAAAATCATCGGCGATCTGTTTCTTGAAGTGCAGCAGGATGTCGTAGGGGAACTGAATCTGAATCCCGATGACTGGCTGCTCGGCCAGGGAACGATCTATCCGGACACCATTGAGACCGGCGGCACGCGGCATGCAGCCAAAATCAAGACGCACCACAACCGTGTTCCGCAAATTGAAGAACTCATGAAAAAGGGCCGTATTATTGAGCCGCTCGCCCAGCTCTACAAAGACGAAGTCCGCGAGGTCGGAGAAAAACTCGGTCTTCCTTCCGCGATGGTGTGGCGGCATCCCTTCCCGGGGCCGGGGCTCGCCGTCCGCTGTTTGTGCGCCCATGAGGAAAAATACCCTGAACACTCCCCCATGATCGAGAAAAAGATCGATGAGATTTTAAAACCCCACAAACTCTCCTGCAAAATTCTGCCTATCCAGAGTGTCGGCGTCCAGGGGGATTACCGCACCTACCGGCATCCGCTCGCGCTGATGGGTGCCGTTGAGTCGTGTAATTTTGACACGCTCGACAGGCTGGCCACGGAGTTGATTAACCAGTTTAAGGAGATCAACCGCGTGGTGCTCACCATCGCTCCGAATAAAATCGATACTCTCAAGACCCAGACGAAATACCTGACCCCGGACCGGATCGGACTGTTGCAAAAAGCCGACGCCATCGTTTCCGAATTCCTGGTGAACAATAACCTGCAGCGCGATATCTGGCAGTTTCCCACCGTCCTGCTTCCGTTAAGCGTGAACCGCGAAAGCGGGGAGTCCATCGTGCTGCGCCCGGTGAGTTCGGAAGAGGCGATGACCGCGAGCTTCTTCCGCATGGATCAGAAACTCCTTAAAGCTCTGGCGGACAGGATTTATGAAATACCCGGCGTTACCGCCGTATTCTACGATGTCACGAATAAACCTCCCGGTACGATAGAGTGGGAATGACGATGACGATTATTCCTCCTCGGCGTCGCACCCTTGGGCTTCTAGGTTTCCGGGAGCGTTTTGCGGACTGGAAGCGGAAATAATGTGATCCAACTCGTGTTGTTCACGGAAAAAGCTTTCCATTCCGGTACGTGACTGCCGGCGCATACCGGCGAGAAACTCTCCGGGTTCTTCCCATTCACGGCTTAATTCGCTTTCCCATTCCTCTCCTACTGTGCCGGGCGCGTGTTTTTGATGAGGTCCCATATGTTGTTGAAACAATACTTTCGGGGGCACAGTAAACCACGGCTTATGTATACCGTCAAGCCGTTTACACCTGAATTGTGAAAGTCAATTTTTCGTGTCTGCAAGCCGTACCCTGCACTTCTGAAGAACGCTTCGCGGTTCACTCGGGCTAACATGTACGCCCTCGTGAAGGCCTCCGGATGCATGATCCATCGGCCGGCTGCGCTCTGCAGATGTCTTCAGAAGTGCAGGGTACGGCTTGCATTTGGCAAATCCCGACTTTCGCAATTCACGTGTGAAGATCCGCCATTAACTCAAAAGGGTCATCACCAGTCCCGCGACCACCGGAATCACCACGTTGTCATCGACAATCTGGCTTATGTATCTCACCGTTATGGACTCAAAAATCATTCCGGCAACGCTGCCGAAAAATGCAATCGGAAAGGGTACAAAAAAGAAGGCGGCGAATGTTGATGCAACGATGGCCAGTGCCGTACCTTCCAGGTGTTTTTTGGGATTCAGCGGGTTTTTTATTTTCCCGAAATAGGTACCGATGACCGTGGTAATGGCATCTCCGACCGCCATAATGGTAATGGCCGCGAGGGCTATTTCACGCGGGAAAAACTGAAGAGCCAGCAGGGAGCCGAGTACCAGGAAGAACGAGCCCTTTCCGGGGAAACTTTTCAGGTCTTCCGGCCTTTCAAAGAACAGCAGTATGCGGTCGATGAGCGGAATCCGGTAAAAACGGATGAGGATGGAAAGCAGTCCGCCCAGAATCAGCACCCAGAAAAGTATCTGTTCGTTCAGCAGCTGCAGTTTCAGCAAAAAGACGATGGTAACTCCGGTCACCAGATGGGCCACCTGCCTTCTTAATTCCAGTTTGTCCTTCACGTGAAACACGAACCATTCCAGGATTTTGTGTTCCTCCTCCAGATAGATCCAGAACCTCGCCGCCGCGTACCCTATCATCCCGCCTAAAATAAGGTCGCTCATGTAGTGGACACCCAGGTACAGTCGGCTGAGCGCGATGGTAATAATGATCACTTTTCCCAAAATCTGCAGCTTTTTGGTGGGAAAGATCCGGTGCAAAAACGGCCAGAGCGAAAAGCAAAAAGCCGTGTGGAGGCTCGGCATGGAAAACCCGGACGCCTGGGTGAGCGGGATGGTTGCCACCACGGCGGCGGCGTATGGCCGCGGTGTTTGGAACATGACTTTTGCCAGATAACTGATTTCCAGCGCCGACGCCCCTGTGAGCGCCATCAGCACAATATCCCTCAGTTTTTTCCCGTTGATAAGGTAGAGCAACAGCACGATGAGACAAAAAAGCATCCCAAAATCCGTCATGAACAGCATGAATGAATCCAGCGGATACACGCGCAGAGCCCCGACGGTTTTCAATATCGCGTCATCCCCAAAAAGCGCAGCGTACAGCGCCAAAAGCCCCGCCAGGAACCACCATTTTTCTCCGGCGGAGAAGATCGGTTTCACAAAATATCTTCTGAGCGCTGCAAACATGTTTCCCGCTTATGGATTTGTGGATGTCAGATCAATGTGTCTCACTTCTCCGAGCCGGTGCTCCAGAAATTCACTTCCCATTTTCTGGAATTTCTTTGGATCGTTGGTGGTGAGATACACGCGTTTTCCCTTTTTCGTGAGCTCTTTTTCAATTTCCGGGTGGCGTTCGAGGTAGTTTTTCAGGCTAGCGGAAAGTATCGGGCCCGGATTGAGCACGTGAACGTTCTTGCCCATGATCCGGCAAAAATCCTTGTACAGAAACGGGTAGTGGGTGCACGCCAGTACGAGCGTATCCACATTGTGGGTTTTCAGTGAGCGGAGATATTTTTTCAGCACCATTTTGGTTTCCGGCCGTTTGTGCCAGTGCTCTTCGATGAGCGGAACCAGCAGAGGGCAGGCCTGTTTGGCCACCTCAACGTCCGGGCGGAGGTTTGTGAGTTCAACGTCGAAACTTTTGCTTTCAATGGTGCTGCGGGTTCCGACCACGCCGATTTTCCCGGTTTTTGAAATCTTCACCGCTGCTTCGACCTGCGGTTTGATGACGCCCAGAATTTTCCGGTTCGTGACGCCGGGTTTACGCAGATATTTTTCCTGAAGATGCCTCAGCACGTTTGATGACGCCGTGTTGCAGGCGATGATAATCAGGGCGCACCCCTGGTCAAACAGGTACTCCACCGCCTGTTCCGCGAACCCGATGAGGGTTTCCGTGCTGCGGTTCCCGTAGGGGGCCCGGGCGTTGTCGCCCAGGTACATATAGTCGTATTCCGGAAGATCCTTCAGAAAGTCTTTTAGGATCGTCAGCCCCCCGTACCCCGAATCAAATACACCGATCACAAAGTTTCGTTATAAGGTTTTTCGCTGGCCATTGTACTTTTTTTTCGTTTTTTTGTACACTGGCAGCAGTCTGTTTTCTGCTTTATGGAAAAAGAAGGTTTCAGCTGGAAAGTTCAGGTGGCGTTTGTGGTTACCGGCGTGCTCGTCGGACTGCTGGTGACCGCGCAGTTCAGAAGCTCCATTCCCGCAAGCTCGTACCCGTACGACGAATATAAAGTCCAGCAGGAGCTTATCAAGAGTTATACCGATACCCAGGGCGTATTGAAGACCAGGATTTTGAATCTCCGCAAACAGATTGAGGATAAACAGCAACAGTCCGGCGTTGCCGTCCAGAAGGACAACCTGGATGTATTGTCCCAGCTTAAGAAGGAGATCGGGCTGGAAAGCGCGAAGGGAGACGGCATCACCATCACTCTTGATGACGGTCCATTTTCGCAGCGGGCCAGCAGCCAGGGATCCGAGCAGTTTCTGGTCCACGCGGCCGACCTGCGCGACATTGTGAATCTCGTTTTCAGCACCCAGGCCGAAGCCGTCGCCATCAATGACCAGCGGGTGATCAGTTCAACACCTATCAGTTCCGTGGGAAACACCATCCTCGTCAATAATTTTCATGTTCTCCCTCCGTTTACCATCACCGTGATCGGGGACAAGGATCTTTTTTTACAGCGGCTGAATGATCCGACCGCCCTTCCAGATCTGGAAAAACGCGCCCAGGGTCAGAAAATCCAGTACGGTTTTGGTCCGAAGACCGGCCTGGTTGTCCCCGTGTACAACGGTGATTTCCGTTTGAAATACGTCCAGCCCGCTAATGAAAGCCAGCCATGAAATATAAGATGAGATACCGCGACCTGACCATCATCATCACCGGCATTTTGCTCGGGTTTCTGGTCGTGCTGCAGTCAAGGTCCTTTGGGAACGTTCAGGACCGCATCGCGCGCGACAGCCGGGCAAACGTTTTCCGCGAAATCCAGATCCTGAAAAATACGAACGAGGACCTTGGCGATGAAATCAGCGACCTGGAAGACCAGCTGGCCAAGGCTTCAGACCAGGAACAGGCCCTCAAGGGAATCCAGGAAGAGATTCTGAAAGACAAAATGATTGCCGGTCATGTGAATGTGACCGGTCCGGGCGTTGAGCTGACGGTCAAAAACAGCCTCCCGGCCCTTTGGTTCACCGATATCGCCAATGAACTCTGGTCGGCCGGGGCCGAAGTCGTGAGTGTCAACGACGTCCGCATTACCAATACGACCGCCGGGTTTGATACCCTTCCCAACGGCCAAATTTCCCTCAACGGGGTGATCCTGAGCCCTCCTTATCACTTTGGCGCTATAGGAGACAGAAAAACCCTGAGCGAAGCCTTGAACCAGCCCGCAGGCATTGTCCAGCGCATGAAGGACAATATTTCCGGAGTGGAAATTAACCTCGACCAAAAAGACCTTCTCCAAATGGGAAAGGTTTTATAGTGCCGTCGGATCAGTTGATCGGGAATAAAAACCAGAGCGGCTGAAGCAGGAGAAGAATGAATAATAGGATCAGGTAGATTCTTTTATTGAACCTTTCTTCCCGGTAGTTGTTCAACGCCACGTCCAGTTCCATCAGGTGGGAGTCCAGATTCTTTCGTAATTGGTCTTTTTCAAGCTGTTCGTTGGCCAGGTCGCGCTTGTAGTCCAAAAGGGGGATGGTCTCCTTTATACGGGCCTCCAATTGCCCCAGGCGGTAGTTTGCCATTTCCAGGTGCTGTTCCTTGTCCCTGAGGTCCTGCTGGAGCTGTTCGTACAGGTTTTTATATACTTCAACGTCGTCTTCCTGAGCCCGGGCGCGTCCTTTGGGGGAGCCCTTTTTGGTAAAATCCGGGGGTTCAGTTTCCCCATCGTCCCGGGTCACCGAATGGTAGGTGTTTCCCTCGCTGTCGATCGACATGTCTACCGGGATTAAATCCACTTTGTCGATAGACATTTTGGATGTAGACACTTCAACCGTACTGTCGACTCTGTCTACTCGGCGGCGGGCTTTTAACTGCATGATTTCTTTTTTATCAAGCCATATCCTGCCATCCCTCCGCTCGTGCGAGACTTTTTGAGAGTTAATATACCTGTCTACTGTTCGGACAGAAATTTTTAACAATCTGCTTGCCGTTTTTCTATCTATATCGTACATATGGTTATTTTGATGGATGTCTACTTTCAGTCTATAGACAGGATGTTGACACGAAGTAGACACTGTCGACATGGATTTTAAGCCATATGTAGACAAGAGTCCAGCCCGCACGGGTAAAATTCTGTCGAATCCGCGTCCAGCCTGCATTTTAACCGTAGACATTTTTTTGTCGTGTCCACTTTGTGTCTATGGACAGGTCTATAGACAGACTGGACAGCGGTAAATTTTGGACTTTTTGACTGCTCCCTCTTTTGTAGAGTCGGCCTCAACGCATAAATTCTAAAAAAATAAAATTTTAGAATTTTAGATTTTAGTGTTTCAGAAAATGAGACACCCTCCTGGTAGCGGGCAGGGCATCATTGCTGACAGAAGCCGGAAGAGTTTACTTTTTTCCGGTTTTGACTATAATTTCAGGTATGGCCGTGATGAAAAAAATAAAAACTACTCTTCTTTTGTTAACGCTCACCCTGAGCAGTGTTCCGCTCGTTTATGCGGCTGATTCTTCCGCTGGGGCAAGTTCCGGACGGGATTTTCTTACCCGGGGGGAGGCGGTTCATCAGGTGGTGGAAATCTTCGATTTGCGTAAAAAAAATGACAGTTTTGTCACGGATTGTCTGCTGCACCTTGACGAGTGCTTTTTTGTGTTCACGGCAATGACCCGCTATGACCAGGTAAGTTTGTATCCCATGAGGCTTTATCCGGACGTTTCCGAGGCCTATGCGTATACCGATGACATCCATCTCGCAACCATGCTCGGGCTGGTTCACGGCAATATCGATGAAAAAAACAGCCCGTTTTACCCCCGCGCCTATATGACCCGCATTCATGCGCTCAAAGTCATTCTGGGGGCGGCTGAGCTCATGGACTGGCGCGAAAAATTTGAGATCGTGCGGGATCTGGGCAATGAGGACGCTTTACGCGATCAAAAGAGCCTCTTTGCCGACGTAACCGGTTATCCCGATGATTTCTGGTGGTATCCGCGGTACGTAAATTTTGCCCTTGATAAAGGCATCATTGATGCGGGAGAATACTTCCGCCCGGATGAACCCATAACGGCCGGTGAGTATCAGGACATGCTCCAGCGGGCTTTGAAGGAATCTGTACTCTTCCATGATCAACAAGCTCAGTCACGAAGAAATTCAAGCCAGAAAACCTCCGGTTGAGGAGGTACGGCAAAAGCCGCGTATGCCCCTTTTTGTAGTTCTGGACAATATCCGGAGTATTTACAATGTGGGGGCGATGTTCCGGACGTGCGACGCGGTTATGGCTGAAAAAATGTTTCTGTGCGGCATCACCGGGCACCCACCCAGAAAAGACATCGATAAGGTCGCGCTAGGGGCGACGGAAGTGGTCCCGTGGGAGTACCAGCCGTCCGTGGTGGAAACGCTCGTTAAACTCAAGGAAAACGGGGTCAAAATATGCGCTCTGGAACTCACAAAACAGAGTTTCCATTACCATAAGGCAAATTATGACTTTCCCGTGGCATTGATCGTGGGCAATGAGGTGACCGGCATCAGCGACGAGGCTATGCAGTACGTTGATTTTGCCGTGGATATTCCCATGCTCGGGCGCGCCAATTCGCTCAATGTGGCCACGGCGTTTGGAATCGTCGCGTATGAAATACTTTATCAGCGGGAGAATGTAGAATATAGGATGTAGAATATAGGATGTTGGTGGTATTGTTATTGTTTAATTTATGTTGAAACTTGAGTTCGAAAATCGGGTGAAAAGTTTTTCCGGTTCAAAAAAAGTTTTTGACGCTTGTTTGCAAAAGGCGGAAAAAGTATTGGTCAAAATGCCCCGATACAAAAACAAGCTTTCCGGAACCGTCATGTTAACCCTGAGCGGTGACAAGGAAATCCACGCGCTGAATAAGGAGTACCGCGGCGTGGACAAGCCCACGGACGTGCTTTCCTTCAGCTATTTTGGAGAGGAACGGTTTCCCGGCGACGATGTAGTGGGGGAGGTCGTGATTTCCGTCCCGACCGCCAAGAAACAGGCAAAGGATCACAAAAAAACACTCAACCAGGAGCTGCAGTTTTTGTTCATTCACGGGCTGCTCCACGTACTCGGCTTTGATCACATCAAAAAAGCGGAGCGCACCATCATGTTTGATTTCCAGGATGCCATCGTGGGCAACGCAAGCTGGCGCGCGATCGCGGATGCAGAGGCTGAAGAGGCTTATTAGAGCTCTTTGAATGCGCTCGGGGCGATGTCGATCTGAAGTTTTTCTTTTGCGGAACTGACTTTCACTTTTTCCGTGGCCTCAAGGTCTTTGATGATGATGCGGTCCTTTTTTATTTCCAGAATGTCGCCGTGCGCGATGATTTTTTCGTCGAACGGGAACAGTCCGAAGATATTTTTTGCGACGGCAAGTTTGGTCATCACAAAGAGTTTTGGGTTCAGGCCGATATCGTAAACTTTTCCGATAAACACGCCCTTTTTTGTGTAGACTTTATTGCGCATGATCGGGATGCCCTTGTTCAGAATTTCCTTCACTTTGATGATTTCGTGCGTTTCCAAAATATCATCCTCGTCCTGGATGAAAAGGTTGTCCTGCCAAAAAATGATGTCGGACGGGGACACGACGTGTTGCCCGCGGGGAGCCAGTAAAAAGCCCGTAACTGCGCCCGTTTCCGGCTCGATGACAATTTCGATAATTTTTCCCGCAATCATGCCTGAAGCGGTGAGCACCGGGGATCCGACGGTTTGGGTGTAATAGCGGTCCATGGCTCAAGTCTATCAGAAGTCGATTCGCCAATACAGTTCAGGCAGTATCCCGGCTTTCTCACGGTCTGTTGACTTTCAGGAACGCTTCACCTATAGTTTTTTCGCTTTTCTCGGGGTGTAGCGTAGTTGGCTAGCGCGCCTGGTTTGGGACCAGGAGGTCGTAGGTTCGAATCCTATCACCCCGACCAGTTCGAAATAAATCTTGCTCTTGGAACGCTTTGAAAGGCTTTTTTAGGCTGTATTCAATCACTTATTCCAATTCTTTTGGTAGTGAGCACACGACTATAGACATTACTACTGAATTATTGTATAATAATATGATTCTTAATTATATCTTTATGTCGAAAAAATTCTATGTTCTTAGTTTACTGATATTAACTCTTGCACTTTCAGGATGTGCTACTAAGCCAAATGGCATAGCTGATCAAATCACTACCACCACACATCCAGCCTCACCTGAACAGACTTTGCCAAAATCAGAATCGCCTAAACCTGTGATAAAAGAACCAGAAAAACCTAAACTTCAACAATTGAAAATTGGTGAAGAGGGTAGGGTTTCCGGAATAACATTCAAAGTAAACTCTTCAAAAGAAACTTCAACTTTGACATCGAAATATAGCAATCCTGTCGCCTCACCAGAAGGGACAAAGTTTGTTATTGTTGAATTAACCCTGACAAATGAAGGTGGTTCAGATGTAACTTTCTTTCCAGATGATAATTTTAGGATCGTGGATGCTGAAGTAAATCGACAATACACAACTGATAGCGACAACCTGACAAATGTTGACAACTATTTGGCGGTGAGGAAGTTAGCGCCCGGAATACCTGAAACTGGCGTCATAGTCTATAAAGTGCCGAAAGACCTAGATAAATACACGATTTTTGCTGTTGATGTTGCGAAAGATGAAATCTCCTTCGTGGGGCTGAAACCTATCGTTCCTAGTTCGTCTAGAGAGAGCGCAAATTCAACAGCGCCATTACCATCACAGGCTGAGATATCCCAAACCAAACCATTAGAACTCTCTCAGCCTCAAGCGGCCAGTCAAGAAACTACAAAACTTCAATTGTTGAAAATTGGTCAGGAAGGAGACGTTTCTGGAATGAAATTTAAGGTAAATTCTTCAAGGGAGACTTCAACTTTAACAGCCAAATATAGTAATCCGGCAACAGCACCAGAAGGAACGAAATTTATTGTTGTGAATATGACATTAATAAACAATGGAGATTCAGATGCGACCTTCTTTGCAGATAATAATTTTAGGATAATTGATACTATAAAAAGTAGACAATACACTACTGATAGCGACAACCTGACAAATGTTGACAATTATTTGGCGGTACGGAAGTTAGCACCTGGGATACCTGAAACTGGTGATTTAGTATACAAGGTACCGAAAGATATGACCCAATATTCTTTTGTGGGTCTTGATGACCCTTCCACAGAAGGCTCAAAAAGGGTAGTCGTGACACTTCAAGCTGGTGGTTCAACCCAAAGTGTAAAATAATAATAACTCATCAATAACCAAATGGTGCCCGGTGCGAGTGCTTTAGAACCACCAGCCCATGAGCTGCTTATGATCCCGATGCTTTGGTAGTGTAACAATCCTGTTTTGTTCTGGGGTGTATTTTGGCATAATGTCGCTATTGTTTTTATCCCATTAATTTTTTCACATGCCCGTTAACTACTTTGCCGTTCTGGTGGCCGCAATCGCCAATATGGTGCTCGGCTTCCTTTGGTACTCTCCCCTGATTCTCGGAAAACCGTGGATGAAACTCATGGGGTATCACATGCACGATAAGGAACAGATGAAAAAAATGCAGAAGGAGGCTATGCCGGCATACGCCGCCTCAATGGTGGCAAGTCTGGTGATGGCTTATGTACTCGTGAATTTTGTACATTACGCCCTGGCGAAAACGGCTCTTGAGGGAGCCACCGTGGGCTTCTGGGCATGGCTCGGTTTTGTGGGGACCACCAGTCTGACGGGCGCGCTGTTCAACAAGAAAAGTATCAGCCTGTGGGTCATTGATACCGGGTATTTCCTGTGCGGAATGCTCATTATGGGGGCTATTCTGGCGGCCTGGGTTTAGCAAATGCGCTATGAAAGGTTTTCCCTGATTCTTTTTCGTGCAATGGCGATGCGTGCCTGCAGTGCCGGATCTTTTAACGTTGTTTCAATGTGGGCAATATACTCGTCCATTTTTGTTATTGCGGAGTTGATCAGTTTGAGGATCGATTCATCTTTGATTTCGGTCCGGTAGTAGGCGAGTCTTTCTCTTTTCTTTTTGAGGTTTTCCAGTACTTCTTCCGCCTGTCCGTTCAAAAACCATACGGGGTTTTTTGTCGCATCAAGGCCCTGGGTAAAAGCACCTCCCAGCGATGTCATAAATCTGAGGCACATGTGGATCATGATTTCCTGATCCGTTAATTCCTGTAACCGGTCTTCATTGAGAATGTCTTTGTCTTCAGGCATGGGGGTGAAAAAAGTAGTCCCCAATGTAGCATGTTTGTTATTTTTGTCAACTTGCGGTTGACAAGCACCCGTTCCGGGAAGATAACTGAAGTGACCATCAGTAACCCTGGCGCTTATGGAGGTAACGACTTCAAAAGATTACCGGGAGGCGGGGGAGCAGGCGAAGGACGTTTTGCGGCTGCATGGCGCAGCTGTGGATAAAAACCTGAAACGCTCTTTGGGGCTGGATGTTTTACGTGCGAATAATCTGAAAAAAATCGAGGGCGCAACAGGTTTGAAATTTGATGTTTTCCGCAAGGGTGACCCGCGCGTTGGGGCATTCATCACGGTGGCGGAGCAGAAAACTTTCATGGCGGAACGTTCACTCGACGATCTGGATTGGGCATTGTACGCGGCAAAACATGAACTCAAACATAAACAGACCAAGGATTTTATGCAGCTCGGGGATAAAAAAATCACCGTGTTCGAGGACCAGTATGATGTACTGAAAGAAGAGCTTCGGGCTCTGGATGTGGATATTGCGGGCGTGAATTGGATCGAGGGTTTTACGGACCTTTTGACGGCCCGTGAAATCGGCGTCCATTCCCAAAGCGGGTATGCGGATCGTGAAGTCCCCGCAGCGGAAAAACTTGATGATTTATGCATTGAGATGACTGGCGCGTCGCTTGCCGAAGCCTTTAACCTGAATAATGTTCCGTTGTTTACCTCGCGGCTGCGCCTGTTGTGCGAAGTATTGATGATGAGTAAAGCTTATAAAAAATTTGCGTCACAGGATGAGGAGGTTTCGGGAATGAAGGGAGAAATTTATGTAAAAATACAAACGTACCGGCCGATTGTTGAAAGCCGGGAGGAGGCGGAAAAAGCTGTGGCCAAAATGATCGCCGAATGTGTTGCCCTTAAGCGGATTCGCCGCTATGTTGGGCGAGATGAAAACCTTTCAAGCGTACCAGCACCGGCCGGAATGCTTTCGTGACGTTGCGGAGGCTCAATGGAAAAACTGGATCTGGCAGCAGCAAAATGCCGTGCGGAACCGTTTTGGTTTACGGAAGTTTTTCCCGAATTTTTCCGATGAGGGGTTGCGTGCGGCCGAGGAGTGGGAAAAACGGGGTTTCCGTTTTTTGATCACGCCGTATGTGGGCGCATTGGTTCAAAAAGACGAAAAGGGAAATCCGCTGGAACATGATCCGGTGTGGAGGCAGATTTTTCCCCGCTTTGGAAGCGGAAACGCGCGCCCTGACGAATATTCCGAAAACGCAGAAAACTGGGAGATTGAGAAGGAGATGATTTCACCGATTGCGATCCATAAATATGATAACCGCATACTCGTGATGATGGGCGATTCGTGCCTTGGATACTGTGTGTACTGTTTTCGTTCTCTGCAGTCCAATGCCCAGACGGAGAAACACGGGGGGTTGCCGCACTGGAAGGAGACGATTGAGGCGATCCGGCAAAAACCGCAGGTGGAAGAGGTTATTTTGAGCGGAGGCGATCCGCTGCTTTTTGATAGCGTAAAGGTTGAGGGAATGCTCCGGGATCTGCGGGGGATTGCGCACGTGAAGGCGATCCGCATCCATACCCGGGCGTGGCTCCATAATCCGTACAGGCTTGATGATGAGTTTTGCTCACTTTTAAAAAAATATGAGGTGACGGAAATGGGCGTGCACACCATTCATCCGCAGGAAATTACCAGGGATTTTGTTGAGGCGGTTGAGCGGATAAGGGCGAGTGGTGCGCTGACGATGCTTCTGTGCGATACGCCTCTGGTGCGCGGAATTAACGACGATGCTGAGGTTCTGCATGAACTGTTCATGGATCTGTATACCACCGGCGTGAAACCGTATTATCTGAGCCATAATATGCCGAATATTCCCGCCGCGGGAATGCAACGGACAAGCGTGAGAGAGGGCGTACGGCTGCTGAATTCGCTCAAGAGACGTGTGTCCAACCCGGCGATGCCCGAATATATTCTGACGCACCGGACGGGGAAAAAAACTGTTCCGGAATGCGAAGATGGAACTCCCGATTTCCGCTATGAGAAAGACCAAAACGGCTGGCCAGTGATCCGGTTCAAGGATTGGAAAGGCCAGTGGGAAATTTATCTCGATGCGCTGGAAAAGGAGGCTTGAGGCCGGGCATCCAGGAAAAGGCATTGATCTTTTGTAATGTTTTTACTATAGTGTCAATCCTCTGTTTCTTATGCAACCATTATGGACGATGGAAAAGACCGTTCGGATGATCGTGATGAGCTCACTATTTTCGGTATCTACGATATCAGGGTTGGGCAACCCGTTGAGACCCAGCGGAGCGTGCGCATGGAGGTCGACGAATACGTGGACAAGATGCTCCGCATTCAGGAGGTCTATAATCGCAGAGCGGACATACGGAACAGTTTCCGTTCGTGGGTGGAGAAAAGTCCCAGGCTTTCAAGACTCTTTGGGCTTTCTGCCATTCCCCAGATGACCCCACAGGACATTCTTGATGAAGAACGGGTGTGGCATGAACGTGTTTTGCGACGACTGGCAAAGGAGGAGAGAGATGTCCATCCGGTCAGGACGCTTGCTCATGCATCACGGTTTGCCAACGTCCACGTTGATGAACAAACCATGCAACGCGAGGAGCGGGCAAAATACGGAGCTTCACGGATGAAGCGATTCATTGATGTTCACCGGTACCGCGATGCCCGAAATGTTCATGAAAATTCATTGAAAAGGGCGGCCGGCAAGGATGAGGATGAATCGGTGATGTCCGCCGACGCGTTTGTAGCGGTAGATGGCGTCCGGAAATGCCTGACTGAGGGTGACGCGGAACATATTGTGGCTGCCGTTTTAGAGCTTGGGGCCGTCGGGAATATTTGTCCGACGGATTTTGACGACCTGCCGCTGGAAGTCCTGAGGAACCCCAAAATTATTGATGCGCTCACTAAAAAACTCGGTGAATTTTTAGAAAGGCACCCGAAGTTTTACGAACAGGTCCGCGACTATTTTGTGAAAATCGGAGTACTGGAAAAAGAGACCGCCGACCGTTCTCCGGCAGTGGTTGCATCGGCGAAAAAAGTTTTGGACGGGGCGATGTTTGAACATCCGACAGTTTTCGCCAAATTCCGCGACATGCTGGATGAAATGGGAATCATTTCCCTGGAGGAAGCAAACGGTTTGCCGACAATCAAAGCCAAGGCGATGGGCTTGCTGGAGCACAATATGGCCGCTTCCCCGGATCTTTATCTGGCAGTGCGCGACAAACTTACGGCACTTGGAATCGTGAACCCGAAGGAGTGTGACCATGACCCTGAAATCCAGAAAAGATTTCTCGGCCATTTGTTGTGCTGGAAGGACGTGCGGCAGGTGATGTTCGGGAAATTCCGCTTCCACTGGGCTAAAAAGGGACTTATTGAGCCGGATATAAAAAAACTCGACATCGGGGCCATCGGAGCGAAGCAGCTGGTGTACGACATGGGCGGATCCTTTAGGGACGAAAGTTTTTATGTTGTGCCGGCGGAAGAACAAGGCGATCATGCCTGTGCAGTTTTTCAGAGGGAACTGGACCGGGTTGATCAGATCCTGAACAGCGCGCCGAATATCGAGTATCAGGCCATCGAAAGAGTCGTCGGCAATGCCGTGGATAATTATTCGCAGTTCATGGAGGAGTATCCGCAGGTCGGTGACCCGCGCCGGGCTTTACAGGAGCTCCAGTTGAAGTAAAGTGATGCCATGAATGAACAACCTACCATTGCGGTTTTGGGCGGCGGTGCCGCGGGAATGATGGCCGCGATCGGGGCCGGGGAGGGGTTTGGGGGGCGTGTTTTGCTTTTTGAAAAAAATAAATATCTTGGGGCAAAAGTGCTTATCAGCGGGGGAGGCCGGTGCAACGTGACGACCGGAATTTTTGACGTAAAAAAACTGCTGCAGAATTATCCGCGCGGCGCGAAATTTTTGATGAGCGCGATGTTCAGATTCCCTCCTGAAAAAGTAAAAGAATGGTTTGAAACGCACGGAGTTCCATTGAAAATCGAAGAGGATTTGAGGATTTTCCCTATTTCCAATAACGGCAAAGATGTCGTCGGGGCGCTGGAAAATGAGCTTCACCATTTGGGGACCGACATTCATATCAACGCGAATGTTGTGGAAGTGACGAGAGATGTGGATGCGGGAAAATTTTTGATAAAGCTGAAGGATGAAAGCGTTTTTGAAGCCGACGCCATCATTATCACGACTGGAGGAAACGCCTACAGCCATACCGGTTCCACCGGCGACGGGTATTCTTTTGCCAAGGGGCTGGGACACACCATCACACCTCTTTCGCCTTCGTTGAATTCGTTTGTGGTTCGCGAGTCGTGGGTCAAAAAAATCGCGGGGGTTTCGTTTGAAAAGGCTGAACTGACCCTGAGGAGTTTTGACGGAAAGCGCGAATATAAGCGCACCGGGCCGGGAGTTTTTACCCACCACGGAGTGAGCGGTCCGGCGGTTTTTGCGATGTCCGCCCAGGCGACGCATGAAAAATATGACCGTATGGAGCCGATGGAGCTGTTCGTGAATTTTTTCCCCGATGAGACGGGGGTGGCGCTCGAAAAACGGTTTCAAAAAATGGCCGACGAGCACGGGAAAAAAACTTTGGTCAATTTTCTGGACATGTTTTTACCCCGGTCCGTCTGTGAAGTGATGCTTGAGGTTTTAAAGGCCGATCCGGGGATGCAAACGGGACGATTACCCAAAACGGTCCGCGAGGCGCTATTACGCCAAATGACAGGGATGCGGCTGGAGGTCGTGGGGCGGGGTGCCGGGGAAGAGTTTGTGACCGCCGGGGGCGTGGCTCTGGATGAGGTGAATACCAATACGATGGAATCGAAAAAATGCCCGGGGCTCTATTTTGCCGGGGAGATTCTGGACATTGACGGGTTTACCGGAGGATTCAACCTGCAGGCCTCGTGGGCAACGGGAAGATTGGCCGGAGAGAACGCGGCAAAAAAACTAGCCGGGAGTGCCTAGACAGAAGAGGGAATGCCGATTGCGCGGGTGAACTGACCACCTGTGTTTTTTAGAGCTTGGCCGGCGCGTACGAACGAATCGTGCGCGCCGGGCCTTGCTGAACTTCACGAAGAAAAGAGGTAAGGAAGAGTGCGCGGGGCCGGGACCGGCCCGACCCCTTGCACGTACTGCGGGAACCGCGAGGATCAGGCGATGGCGGGCGGAACGTTCCTGCCGCTGAAGCCGACCTTGCCCAGCGATTCGACGATGCCCTGCGGGAGGCTGGCGATGTCCGCGTTCTGGCGGAGCATCGACTCGAGCGTCTTCGCGAGGGTCTGCGCCGTCAGCTTGTTGTCGATCGCGCTGCCGATGCTGGTGTTGAACGCGTTGGTCTCGACGCTGCCGATGCCACCGAACTGCTCGCGCATGAGCTCCGCGGCGGTCTTGCGGGTGCTGCCCTCGCTGTTGATCTGGATCGAGGTGAGCGTGGCCGCCGTGAGGAGGGTGAGGAGGCCGTCGGTGCTGATGATGGCCGTGGTGGGGCTGTCGCCGAAGATCTCGCGCTGTTCCTTGTCGAGGATCTTGGGCGCGCCGATGGCGTACGCCGCGTTGAAGATGATGCCCCAGGCGCGGCCGACGGGCGAGATGCCGATGCCCACGCGGGCGAGGTAGGCGACGGCCTTGTCCACCTGCTTGGCCTGCTCGGTCCCACGGATCTCGGAGATCGCGGCCTGGATCGACGGATCGTCGAGGCCGAGCGAGATGGCGGCGGCGATGAGCCCAACGTTCTGCGTGAGGATCTTTCCGTTGATCCCGATGGCAGTGCGGATGGTCTCGCCGAGCACGACGCCGGGGGCGATGCCGGGCACGATGTTGGCCTTCTTGAACTTGACGGTACGGATGCTGGTCTTGGGATTCATGATGTCTGTGAACCTTTCAAACACGGACGAAACCCACGGGAAACCCGAGGGGGTGATAACGGGAAACATTCCCGAGAGCACCGGTAAAAGATGAAAAAATTCATCCCTTACTGGTGCCCTCGGTAGAAGTTTCTCCGGTTGTTGCAGTCATTTTTCTTTGCCCTCCCGTGTCATTACCCTGCGGTGCAGACGTGAGGGAAGCAAAGTCCATGTACCTTTTCTTTGAATGTGAAAGATCAGCCGCGTGAACCGGAATGCGTATTGCATGCCAAAAACACGCGAGTGGTATTCAAGCTGAATCCCCCAGGCCAGTCAAGGTGAATATGAGATAAGCCGAAACATATATTTTGGTCCTGAAACCGGCGGGTGGTTTTCTTTTTTCTTAAATTATTGTATAATAAACAGATATGTTTATTTCTCTCCATGCCCGATACTCCAAAAAATGTGCCAGAAAAGTCAGATTCGCCGGACGCTAGCCGTGAATATTGGCCGGGTGTCACTGAACCGGAACGGCCTGAATCTTTATCGGACGCGGAAATTGATGCAGCAAAGGCTCATAAGGTGGATATGCAAAAGTTTTTCGGCGTCTATTCACCTTCAAAACCCGATGCTGACGCTTCAAAACCTTCTGAAGCGGTGTTTGCCGACATCCTGAGGTTTGTCAAAGAGGCGGGCGGAGGTAATCAAAAAGAACAACCCTCCGAAGCGGAACTGGTCCAAAACTACCAACTCCAGGAACTGGAGGGACGTCTGGCCATTGAAAAACAGACGAAAACCTCGAGGATGGAGATTATCATGGGATATTACACTTCGATTCGTGACAGGGCGGCCACGGCTTACCAACATGCGGGTGAGGTTTATAAGAAAGTTGAAGCAAAGAGAAACGACCTTGAGTTTACATTACAGCTTGCGGGGTATACCAAAGCCGACAGTGAAAATCCCAAGGGTTATGGTTTTGATGAGAATGGACATTTACTTGCAGGACCCGCTCCGCGGGCGGTGGAGCTTGTCGGCCATGAAACGCAGGCCAATGTTGAACTTGCCATTATTAAAAAGGAGACCGCTTATGCCGAGGTCATGGACGAATACCAGCATGCGACTTCCGTTGCTGAAAAATCCGCGGACGAGGAAGCAAAGGCTTATGTCCTCGTCGAACGGGTCCGTAAAGAATGCGATGAGAATATTCAAAAGGTCGAAAGAGCCATCGCGGCGAAAAAAGCTTCGTTGCAAAAACCAAAAAACTAAATGGCGGGGTTTCGTTACGCGTGCTCTTTCCGTTCTTTGCGGAGCATCGCACCGACCGGGGTTTCTTCGGGCAGTTCGATGAGCACGTGGTCTTTCTGACCCGGATGGATGGTCGGAATTTCGTGGCCGTCCATGGTGTACATTTTTTCTATCTTGAGCCCGTCGCTTTGCGCAGGTGAAATGATTTCGCATTGTTCCGGGGCGTCCACGCGGCCTTTCACTTCGATTTCAAACAGTTTGCGGTGACCGCGGCCCTGGATTTCTTTTTCATGAATCGCGCGCACCACGCCCACAAATTCGTGCGTCTGGTGGGAGTAGTTTTTTTCGTATTCCTGGGCCTTTTCACGCGGGTTTGCCATTAAAAATCCCGGGATGAATCCGCGGTTGGAGGTCTTGGCGAGTTCCTTAATGTACTCGGGATTGAATGGTTTTCCCTCCTCCATGTCGTCGATGGCCTGGCGATAAATTTTGGCAACGGTGGCGACGTAGAAAATCGTTTTATTGCGTCCTTCCACCTTGAAACTGCAGACACCAGCGTCCTTGAGGTCCTTGAGATATTCGATGAGACAGTTGTCGCGGGAGTTCATGATGTAGCTGCCGTGTTCGTCTTCGTCGATGTTCATGAACTGGCCCGGGCGGGTGACCTCTTCCAGATAATAATCGCCGTCCAGCTGCTTGTAGCCGCGGTTCCCGGCCTCTTCAGGGGTAACTTCGTTTTTGGACTCGGCCTTGTAAACCTTATATTCCCATCGGCAGCTGTGCGAGCACGTTCCTTGGTTGGCGTCGCGGTAGCTGAAGTAGTTGGAAAGCAGGCAGCGTCCGGAGTAGGCCATGCAGATGGAGCCGTGGACGAAAAATTCCAGTTCCAGATCCGGGTTCATTTCGTGAATGCCCCTCACTTCGTTCAAAGAAATTTCACGGGAAAGGATGACCCTTTCAATGCCCTGTTTGTGCCAGAATTTGGCGGAAGCCCAGTTGACGTTGTTGGCCTGCACGGAGAGGTGAATCGGGATTTCAGGAGCGATCTCTTTGCTCATCATAATTACGCCCGGGTCGGCCATGATAAAGGCATCCGGCTTCAGTTCGGCCAAGGGTCTCAGTGCGTTTTTGAGCGCGGGAAGTTTGTAGTTATGCGGGAAAATATTCACCGTGAGGTAGATTTTCTTGCCCAGGGATTTGGTGTATTCCACCGCATCTTTCACGCTGTTGATGTTGAACATCTGTTCATGCGCGCGCAGCGAAAACATGGGCACGCCGGCGTACACCGCGTCGGCTCCGTACTGGAATGCGGTTTTGAGTTTCTCCATGTCTCCGGCGGGCATGAGGAGTTCGGGTTTCATTGCAAAAAAAATATGCTGTGGCAGCATTCAAGCGGATAACCATCTTGGCGTCAAGCAGCCGGCCTATGTATTTAAATACCCCGCCAGCGCTTTGAGCGCTGCCTTGAGCTCTTCCGGCTTGGCGCCGAACGAGGCCCGGACGTAGCCGGGTTTGCCGAAAGCGGTGCCGGGCACCATGGCCACATTGCCTTCTTCCAGCGCGCGTTCGCAGAATTTGACGTCATCGTAAAAGTCGCGGCCGAAAGCTTTCATGGGGATGAAGCTGTAAAAGGCCGAGTGAGGCGCCTTTAAGTCCGCGCCGGGGAATAGTTCGTTGAAGGTATTCGTGAACACGTCGCGGCGGTGCTTCATTTCTTTGTTGATTTCCGGCGTGATTTTGTGGGCCTTTTCCAGCGCGGCAATGGCCGCCCACTGGCTGATGATGCTCGTCCCTGTGATGCTCTGGCCCTGGACGGTAATGAGTTTTTTGATGATCTCTTCCGGACCGAAGACCATGCCCACGCGCCAGCCGGTCATGCCGAAGTTTTTGCTGCAGCTCTGGATGACCACCACATGGTCGCTGTGATCCCAAAAAGCGCCGCAGGAGGTGTAGGTTTTGCCGTCGTACGTGAGTCCGCTATAGACTTCGTCGGACATGACGATGATATTTTTTTCTTTGCAGACTTCCAGAATTTCCTTGAGCTCTTTTTCGGTGTATAAAACGCCCGTCGGGTTGGAGCCGTTGTTGAGGATGAGCATTTTGGTTTTAGCGCTTGCCGCCCCGGCTATTTGTTCGGGCCGGACCTTCCAGTGGCTTGACTCCTCCGTCTGGACGATAACCGGCCGTCCCCCAAAAAGAGAAACCATAGGCGGATAGGAAACCCAGTACGGCGAAATAACGATGACTTCGTCGCCGTCGTTGAGAAGGGACTGCAGAAGCAGATAGATACCGAACTTGCCCCCGCAGCTGATGAGGGTGTTTTTTGTTTCGTAATTCGTTTTGTAGAGGTCGTTCATCCACTGGGACGCGCGGGCGCGGAGTTCGTCGATTCCTGCAACCGGGGGGTACAGCGTCTGGCCGTTATCCATGGCCCAATCCACGGTTTCCCTGAGGTACTGCGCGGTGTTCATGATCGGTTCGCCGGCGGAGAGGTTATACACGCGCTGGCCGGCTTTCTTTTTCTGCTGGGCGATGGTGTTGATGGTGACCGTCGCGGAAGGCGGGATGTGAACTTTGGAGGAGAAGAGGTCTTTCATAAAGAAAATGACGATGCTGACATCAGTTTAACTTCAACGGAATATTTTTCAACTTTAAAGATTTCTTCTGATGATATTTTTCATCAAGGTACACACCGCCATACGATCTTTTACTGAAAGCCTGCAGAATTCGGCATATAAAATTTTCATGCGCTCATCGCCGGAAAATTTCACATCATCCAGTGCTTTTTGCATTTCCGCGATAGCATACGGGAGTTTTCTTCCGGCTTCATCGTGAAGCCAGTTTGCAAACAAATCGCATTCTTCTTTTCTTGCTGTTCCCTTTCTCAGTTGTTCAGGAAAATACATTTTGCGCATGGCGCACCACACTAAAAACTTCATTTCCTCCTGTACGTTTTCGAGCGCCTGGAATCCGTTGGCGGCAATGGCCACTTTTGAGGCAATTTTTGGATGGGTGCGGAGTGCTTCTTCCTGCGCCGCCGCGTCGATTTCATTTTTAACCATGCCAATGACAGTTCCCACAAAGGAGGTCATGGCCGACGCGTAGCCTTCCTCATCTCTTCCGTATTCCAATTCCAGTCTCAATTTTATTGTGGGTTTCTTTGCCAATATTCAAATAAAAAGGAGCCGATTTTATAACGACCCCTTTGGCTTGTCAAAGTTATTTCTGGACTCTTTTGGACTCTTCCATAATGAGCGCGAAAATTTCCTGAAGCGTCTCATAGGTGATCCCGTGTTTTTTCGCGAGTTTTTTGTGGAGTGCCTGGAGCTGTTTTTCCCTTTTGGAATCTTTGATTTTGAGGCCGTGGATTTTTTTGACGGCGCCGACGGTGCGGGAAACGACCATGCGGCGGGCGATGGACTGGATAATGAGATCGTCGAGTTTATCGATGATCATGCGCAAATTCTGAAGTTCGATCCGCGCCAGTTTGAGATCATTTTTGTTGTTTTTTGGTGATGCCATGGTCGAGTTTTTGTAAAGATTTGAGAAAAGTATTGCGGATTTTTTGGGTGTACGGGTTGTAGTTCTGCATGTCGTAAAAGAGCTGCCAGGTGTCGTTATTCACCATGTCGTTCATGCGGAGCAGGGTGTTGTAATCCGGCGTGGCGATGGGCTGGGGGCCGAGGTTGAGCGGGCCGAGGCCTCGTCCCAGGAAGTGAACGAGCGCCTGGGATTTTGCCATCTGCAGGTCGTGTTGCTGCGGAGTGGCGTGAATGATTTTCAGTTTGAGTTTTTTAAGCATTTTTTCGAACGAGGTGAGCTGGGCGGCGGTGGCGCGGACACTGCATGTCACGATTTTCTGGTTTTCAAGTCCGAATTTTTTTACTGAATCCGGGCCGAACAGCGGGTGAGTGGCGATAATAGGTTGACCTGCGGGAAGCCATTTTTTCATGGATCTGGCCGGGGCGGTTTTAACCGAGCACGCGTCGATCACCACGGTTTGAGTATTGAGGAGCGGCGCGATTTTTTTGCAGATGTTTTCGATTTCGGAAATAGGAACGAGAAGAAAAAGCAGGTCAACGGCGGCGACCTCTTTGAGCGAAACGAAACGGAAATTTTTCGAAATGACGGATTTTGCGTTTTTGGCGGCAGGTGCGGGAGTAGGTGTTTTTTTGTCATAGATTTTCACCTCGCCGAACGGTTTGAGGCACTCCGCCCAAAGCTGACCGAAACGCCCAAACCCGATGATGCCGAAAGTCGGCTTTTTGCCCGATTTGGCAGGGCGGTGTTTCATTTTTTTACGACGATAAATGTGGTGAGGTTGGGATGGTTGTCCTGAATTCCTTTGGCCAAAAGTTTGAGGCCATAGATCTGCGCGGAACGGGCCGGCGCTATGACCGCGGTGTCTTTTTTGAGAATGTTTTTCGCGAGGTCGCGGGCGGCTTTGGCCGTATCTTCCCACTCAATGAGCTGCGCGTTCGGGAACTCCTTGCGGATATATCTTTCGCACTGGGCGATGGCCTGCGAGTGGGTGGCTATTTTTTTGATCTGCTTTTTGGTGACGCCGGGTTTGACCATCAGACACTGGTACACTTCCATCCAGAGTTCGTCGGTGTATTTGAAAAGATGGTGCCCCATGGCTTCAAAGGCCGGCTGGACGAGCCCGCCGCGCGAGTTCACGACCGGGAAAATCCCGAGGTCCGCCTGCTTTTTGTCGAGCGCGGCAAGAACTCCCTCCATGTCAATGGAGAAAATGAGCTTGGCGTCGAGCCCGTTTCTTTGCGCGTATAAAAGGCCGGCCTCTTCACTGAATGAGCCGGTGTCGCCGGAGACGGCGAGGCGGATTTTTTTTGCCGGAGTATGGATTTTTCTAAAGACTTTCAAGACGGGAATGTTTGTTAAGAAGGTAATGGTCAAGAATCACCAGCGCAACCATTGCCTCTCCTATGGGCACGGCGCGGGGCGCGACGCAGGGGTCGTGGCGGCCGTGGACTTCGATGTGCGCCGTGTTGCCGTGGCGATCCACGGTCTGCTGCCTTTGAGCGATGCTGGAGGCCGGTTTAAGGGCGAAGCGCACGACGATGGGTTCTCCGTTGCTGATGCCGCCCAGAATGCCGCCGGCGTGGTTGGTAACGGTGCCGATGCTGTGAAACTTTGACCCGCCGTGCACGTTGTGCGCGGCGGGCTGTTTTGGGACCAAAATATCGTTGTTTTCCGAAGCACGCCGGCTTGCGGAAGCAAATCCATCGCCGATTTCAAACCCTTTCACCGCGGGTATGCTCATAATGCCATGGGCAAGTTCAGCGGAAAGTTTGTCAAAAACCGGTTCCCCGAGGCCCGCGGGAACTCCCGTGGCCGTGACTTCCACGACCCCTCCCACGGAATCAAGATTTTTGCGGGCGGTCTCTATTTCGTTCACCATGTCGTCGATGACGGTGGGATCCGGGCAGTTCAGGAGGCTCGATTCGATATACTCTTCCCTGATCTGGGTTACTTTTACCGTGCCGATTTGGGTAACATAGCCCGTAATTTTTATACCCTGAAGCGCGAGTATTTTTTTTGCAATGGCTCCGGCAGCAACGCGGGCAACCGTTTCGCGCGCGCTGGCACGTCCGCCGCCCCGCCAGTCGCGGAAACCGTATTTGGCGTCGTACGTGAAGTCGGCGTGGCCCGGACGGTAGAGTTCCTTGATGGGTTCGTAGACTTTTGAGATCTGGTCTTTATTGTGTATTAAAAGCGTTATCGGCGTGCCCGTGGTCTTGCCTTCAAAAACGCCGGAAAGGATTTCCACCTTGTCCTCCTCCTGACGCGTGGTGGTGAGGTGGCTGGTTCCGGGGCGGCGGCGGTCGAGTTGTTTCTGGATCTCCTGTTCGGTGATTTCGAGTCCCGAAGGGCACCCGTCGATCACCACTCCCACGGCTTTGCCGTGCGATTCTCCAAAGGTGGTTATTTTGAAAATATGTCCGAAGGAATTCCCTGCCATAGTTCTTGTGGGTAACCGGCACCAAGCGGGCGCCTATTCGTTTAGGAAATAATTATATGCCTGTCTCACGACTTTTGCATCAACTTCGTGCCCGAACATTCCCTTTGCCGTTTTTGCTTTTCCGATTTTTTCCAGAAGCACGTATTTTACCCTTCCGTTTGCGGATTTCTTGTCGATCAATGTCTGCTTAACCACCGCATCAGTTTTGAAATTTCGCAACTCTTTTTCGTCGATGCCGAATTTTTTCATGCTTTCGCGGATGTTTTTGAAATCTTTTTCGGCCAGAACTCCAAGGAGCTGCGCGATTTTACTTTCCACCAGGATTCCGAGCGCGACGCTGTACCCGTGAAGGAGCCGGAAATGGCTCAGGTGCTCGATGGCGTGCCCGATGGTATGTCCCCAGTTCACCACCATTCTTTCGTTGGCGTCGAACTCGTCGCGCGTCACGACTCCGATTTTGAGTTCGATGGAGCGGGCTATTATCTTTTGCAGGGCTGCCGGATTTTTTTTCAGAACAAGCGCCCAGTTTTTTTGCGTGAATTCATACATCGGCTTGTCGTACGTCAGGAAAATTTTCACCGATTCCATGAGTCCGTTGACCAGCTGTTCGCGTGGGAGATTTTTCAGGCAGTCGATGTCGGCAATTACCGCTTCCGGATGCCAGAACGCACCGACCAGATTTTTACCGTACGGAGTGTCGACTCCGACTTTTCCGCCTATGGAACTGTCCACCATGGCCAAAAATGAGGTCGGGATCTGGATGTACGGCACGCCGCGCATGTAGGTCGCCGCAACGTAGCCGGCCGTGTCGCCGACCACGCCTCCGCCGAGCGCAAGGATCATGGTGTCGCGTCCGCATTTTCTTGCGAGCATCTGGTGCGTGAGTTTTTGATGGGTGGTCTCGGTCTTGTTTTTTTCTCCCGCGGGGAAGGCCAAAAGATCGGCCTGGAGGCCCGCTTTTTTGAGTGTATGGAGCAGCTGGTCACCGGCGATTTTTTTGACGACGCTGTCCGTGATAATGACGTAGCGGGCCGCGCATTTCCCCCACGCCGCCGGCTTGATCTGACCCAGAACTTTCGGCAGGTTTTTGAGCAAACCGGGGCCGACCACGACGCGGTAATTTTTGGACGGACGCCGGGGAAGTGTGATGTTGAGAGTCGTGGACATAGGTGGGCTTGAAAAGAAATCTTCACTGTTTTATGACATCATTTTACCGTGTTCTTCGGCGATCGTCTGGAGCAATTGTTCCGTTTGTTCCCAGCTGAGGCACGGATCGGTGATGGAAAGACCTTCGCGGTCTACGGTTTCCGCCGTGAGTTTTTCCAGTTTCTGGCATCCTTCCTTGAGAAAACTTTCGAACATGAACCCTTTCACGTATTTGCGGAGATCCGGGTAGAGCTTGAGCGCGCCCAGGAGTTCCTGAGCGACGTTTATCTGCTGCAGAGGGTCTTTGGCCCCGTCGATTTTGCAGTTGTCGTGGCTGGCATCCACGATGATTGCCGGATTGGTCACCTTTGCGGCCTCGAGGTATTTTTTTGCTTTGTAGATATCTTCCACGTGGTAGTTCGGTCTGTCCAAGCCGCCGCGCAAAACCAGGTGAGCATACGGATTGCCGTGCGTTTCGACCTGTGCGCCGTGGAATACGGCGGTGTGGCCGTGCTGCGCGGCGATAATGCTGTTCACGCCTATTTCAAGCGAACCGCTCGTGGGATTTTTCATGCCCACGGGACATTCAATAGCTGATGCAAAAATTCGATGTTCCTGATCTTCCGTACTTCGTGCGCCGATGGCGACCCATGAGAGCAGTTCTATGAATCCTTTGGCGTTGTGGGTAAACACGGCTTCGTCGGCGATCGGGAGCCCCATTTCAATGATTTTCACCATCAGGCTGCGGGCATAACGGATGCCTTCCACGATGTCCGCCGGGGCAAAAGGGTCCGGTTGGGTCACCGGACCGGTCCAGCCTTTGTGAGTCCGGGGTTTCTGGATGTACACGCGCATGATGATTTTGAGTTTATCGCGCAATTTTTCTTCTATTTTCCTGAGCTTTTCCGCGTACTCCAAGGTGGCTTTATGGGGCCAGGCCGAGCATGGCCCGACGATGACCAGCATGCGGTTATCCTTGCCCGCCAGGATATCTTTCACCTCCTGTTTGTCGCGCGCGACTTTTTCGTATGCGGTTTCTGAAAGCGGAAATGCCTGGATGATTTCTTCCGTGCTCGGGAGCTGCCTGATGATCGAGAGATTCATGGGGGAGAGAGGTTAGAATGTAGTTCCATTTTTTGGCTTTGGGTAAGCTCTTTTCCGGACCAGATTTTTACCTGTTCCAGGGCCTGCGCCACCAGCATCGGCATTCCGTTGATGGTTTTTGCGCCTACGCTTTTCGCGTCTTTTATCAGCTGCGTCTCTGGTGGATTATAGATGAGATCGAATACCGTTTGTTCTTTTCGTAAAAGTTTTTTGTCGACTGGAGATTCACCGGTGAGGGGCTCCATGCCGACGGGGGTCGCATTGATGATAACGTCGAAAGCGGCTTTTCCCAGACCTTTTTCGTCCAGCGCTGTGCCCCCAAACTCTTTCATCAGTTCTTCGGCTTTTTGCGTTGTGCGATTGAAACAAAAAATATTCGCTCCATTTTTTTTAAGAAACCAGCAGAGCGGGCGGGCCACGCCCCCAGCTCCGAGAACAAGAACATTTTTCCCGCGGATTTCAGTTTCCTTAAGTGCTTCTTTAATACCGACGATGTCCGTGTTGTAACCGTACAGTTTGCCGTCGCGGTTGATGACCGTGTTCACCGCGCCGATTTCCTGCGCCGCCGCGTCCACGGAATCAAGGTGCTTCATGACTTCCTGTTTGTGCGGCAGCGTCACCGCCAGCAGCCCGATCTTCCGTGAACGAACGGTTTTTATCATTGTTTCGATGTTTTCCTGCGGGAAGGGGATCATCACGGCGTTGATGTTCAACATCTTGTAGATGAGTCCGTGAAGTTTTGGACTCAGGGTATGCCCCAGAGGAAAGCCCGTAACCGCGTTAAGCTTCGTTTCTGGGCCGATGACGAATTGTGGAGGGGGATTTTCTGGCATTTTTTTGAGGTTGTGTGGGTGGGTGTGTGAGAGGAGGGGGGAAAGGGTGTCCTTTTTGATACTTCAATAAAATCTAAAATTCTAAAATTTTATTTTTTTAGATTTTTAGCGGGGCGGCGGGCAGTGAGACTGTTGAGAAGCAATTTCAATCCTTCCAGGTAACTTTTCTCTTTTTTCCCGCTCACCTGCGCGATGCAGGCCGGAGCGGTGACCGAGGTGCGGCGCCACTCTTCACGGTTTTTTATGTCGGAAAGGTGGAGTTCAACGGCGGGGAGTTCCGAGTCGATTATCGCGTCGTGAAGAGCAAAACTGTAGTGGGTAAACGCCCCGGGATTGATCAGCATTCCTTTGGCGCTGTCCGCGCTTTTCTGGATGAAATCGATTAGCTCGCCTTCGTGATTGGACTGGAAACATTTTACGACGAAGCCGTGTTTTTTTGCTTCGTTTTTTACTATTTTTTCCAGTTCCGGCAGGGTGAGTTTGCCGTAGTGTTTTCCTGTGCGGCGCCCCAAAAAGTTGAGGTTCGGACCGTGGACAAGCAGGATGATGTTCATGTGAAGGGGGATGTTAGGGTTTAGGGGTTAGAATCTAGAATTTAGGATGGAGGTCTTAGAATGTAGGGGTGGCGGTTTTTTTGACCGGGCCGACGAATTTGGCTTGTCCATTTATCCCATTTTTTTGATGATGTTTTCCACGGCCTCATCAACGGAGCCTGAATTTTCCACGGTCATGGCGGCGAGTTTTTTGAAGACCGGCTCGCGTTCGCCCCAGAGCTCCTGGAAGGCAAGAAAAGCATCCTGCTCCTTGGGGAAGAAGGCCGGTTTGCCGTTGATCATGATACGTTCGAACACGATGCTCTTTGGTGCCGTGACATGAATGACAAGCTGGTCTTCCAGCAGACTCTGATTGTTCTTTACCATCGGGGTTCCTCCACCGACGGCCAGGACCATGAGTCCTTTGGTCACCATGATGTTTTTGAGCACTTCGTGTTCCAGTTCGCGGAAAAATTTTTCACCGAGGGTTTTCATGATTTCGCGGCAGGTGAGTTTTTTCCCCGATCTTTTCTGATGTTCACCGATGATTTCCTCATCGAGATCGACGAATGTCCGCTGCATTTTTTTGGCCAGCAGCCGGCCGATAGTGGATTTACCGGCGTTTTTGAAGCCGATAAGAATAATTTGCGGGGGTTTCATAGGTAGAAAGTAGAAGAATAGAGTGTAGGGTTTTGGAACCCGTGTTTAATCCTGGAGTTCCATTTTTGCCCCAATCGAGTTCATGAGGTGAACAAAGTTTGGGAATGTTTTATTGATGCCTTCCGCGGTATCGATGGACGTTTCTCCATCGGCCAGGAGGCCGGCGACCGCGAGCGCCATAATCGTGCGGTGGTCAGAGTATCCGTGCGTGCGGGCACGGTACAGTTTGCTCCGGTAAATAATGAGGGAGGCTTCCGTTTCTTCGAGTTTAACGCCCATTTTCTTCAGTTCAGTGCCCATGGATTTGATACGGTCGGTTTCCTTGATCCTGGCGTTGGCGACGTTAAACAGGGTTGTTTTTCCTTCCGCCTGCGTTCCGATGACCGCGAGCGTTGGCAGCATGTCGGGAATGTCTCCGCAGTCTATGGTAGTGCCCTTGAGCGGCTTTCCCCCCACAATTTTTATGGCATTGCCTCCGTCGTTTTTTACAACCGTAATGTCCGCGCCCATCTGCTGAAGAATCGGAATAATGCGCTTGTCTCCCTGCGGGTCGTCCATATCGAGTCCGTGCAGGACCACTTCACCCGGAATCAGAACCGCGGCCGCGATGAGGTATGACGCGGAGGAAAAATCACCTGGAATGGTTTTTGTAAATGGCTTGTACTCCTGGTTTCCAAAGATTTTGAACGTGTCCACGTTTTCTTTTTTGAAATGTCCGATGCGGATGTTTTGTTCCTCGAGCCAGGACAGGGTCATATCCACGTACGGACGCTCCTGCAGATTTTTCACTTCGATCACCGAGTTTTTCCGAGCACACGGTAGGCTTAAAAGCAGGGCCGAAAGGTATTGGGAGTTCGACCCGTCCACCGCGGTGTTCCCGCCGATCAAGTTTCCGCTCAGCCGCATCGGGAAATTTTCCCCTTTATTGAAAGATTCCACGTCCATCCCAAGGTTTTGGACCGCTTTCACAATGCTTGCCATGGGGCGTTTTTGCATCTGCTCTCCGCTGGAAAGTATCAGGGGCACTTCGGTGTTTTTCCGCAGCCCTATGAGCGGAATCGTGAATGTGGTGGTGATCCCGGAGTTTGAGGAAAACAGATCCGTCTGGAGCGTGTTGAGCGGAACCCCTTCGCTTGTTACGGTGACCTCCAGTCCGCCCGATTCGTTTTTCTTGTCCTGTATTTTCGCCCCCAGACCCTTGCAGACTTCAATGGCCGCGCGCCCGTCTTCCGCGTCCAGTACGTTGTGGAGGTGCGACGTTCCTTTGGCGAGCGTCGCAATAAGGAGGGCGCGCACCGAATGGGATTTGGAGCTTGGCGGGGTAGCTTCCCCGTGGAGTTTTGCCGTTGGCAGGATGGTGAGTTTCATAAGTGTGATAAAAAAAAGCCTTCTGGTGAAGGCTGCTAGAGTTTCAAACTTTGGGCACCGGCTCTACGCCTTCAGATGGCTGAAGTTGTAAAAAAAGTAACCGTAAGTTTTTGATGGATTGTTCATGACTGTTTGAAAGACGCGCTTACTGTAACGCCGCCCCTGGGTTTTGTCAAATTTTGCAACGAAAAAGCCCCCGTTTTGAGGCGGAGGCTTTTTGAAGTGCTTTGTAAAATATCTCGCTTAGGTCGTAGCGGCACCGGTACCAGCTGTGAGAACGGTGTTGACGATGGCGAATGAGAGCAAGATCACGACGATACCGATGACGGCGTACATAATGATCTTCTTGGCAGATTCAATTTTTTCCTGGTTGCCTGCAGCAGATACATAAAGGAAACCTCCGTAAATGATCATAACGACGGCGATCAAACCAAGGAACGTCAGGAAGAAGTTCACAATGGTAAGAGCCAACTGACGGAAACTGCCCTGTCCACCTGTTGCGGTGGAAATTGCCGATGGGTTGTCGGTTGTGCTAATGAAGCCCTGAGCATTTACCGCTGGAACCATGGTTGCCATCATGAGGGCGATGCTTGTCACAAAGCCGACGGCGATGTTTTTGAGAGATTTTTTTGACATATTTGTATGGGGTTAAATTTGAGATTTTGTTTAAACTTCCTTCTATTCTACCAAGTTTTTGTTATAAAAGCAACCCCCTTCAAGCTCAAATCAGGTCACCTCCTGCTGAAACAAGCTGGACTTCGCGATCCAATTGGATGCCGAAGCGCTCCATAACTTTATTTTGCAGGATGCCGGAGAGCTCCAAAACGTCCTTTTGGGTGCCGTTTCCGGTGTTCATGAGCCAGTTGGCGTGTTGCGGGGAGACCTGGACGCCCCCGACCCGCATTCCCTTGGCCCCGATTTGCTCCAGAAGCCAGCCCGCTTTTGTTTCCGGCGGCTGGGGTTTTTGGTAGTCGGGGGTGACGGGATTTTTGAAAAATGATCCGGAACATTTGCCTTTGGGCTGCTTGCCAATGCGGTTTTTCACGATATCCATGGCTTCTGCCAGGGCTGCTTTGGCGGTCTGAGGGTCGGCCGGGCTGAGTTTGAGATAAACTTTGAGCACGAATTCGCCCGGATTTGACGGGGAAGCCTGATGTTTTTTTATGGCCGAGGTGCGGTAGCCGAAGGACATGAAGCCGGCGTCCGCTTCAAACAGACCTTTCTCCGGACTGAAGATGGCGGCTTTGTGGAAGATGTCCTTGATTTCAATCCCGAAGGCGCCGGCGTTGCCGCGTACCGCGCCACCGATGGTTCCCGGAAGTCCCATCATTTTTTCCATACCGGTCAGGTTGTTTTTCAGTGCGAACTGGATGACCTGGGAGAGTAACGCGCCGGCTTCGGCGGCAACGAAAACGGGTTCTGCTTCCCGGGCGGGAAGAGCCGGCCCGATGGATAGGGAAATATTTTTTGCTGCGAAGTGGATCACGAGCCCACGGAAACCTTCATCGGCAAAGATAGTGTTGCTTCCCCCGCCAAGAATAAAGAAGGGGATTTTCAGTTCGCGTGCCGTTTGAATGAGCCTCTCAAACTCGGCGATGTCCGTGAGGTTGTAAAAAAGGTCGGCGGGACCTCCGATGCCAAAGGTCGTGAACGGGGCGAGCGGTTTGTTCCGCTCGGTTGAGGGAAATTTTTCAATCAATCTGTCGTATTTTTCGTTGTGAGCTTCAGTCATGTGTTGTTCCTCCGGGTGCGACTAAAAAATAAAAATCTAAAATTTTAGAATTTATTTTTTTATGAATCCGCTGAAAGAATACCATGGAAGGAGCGCCTTTGCTCAAAATTTGACATCAAAAGGTTCTTCCCATATCATCTCCCTGCGTTTATTCGGGGAAGTACGCCGCCTTAGCTCAGTGGTAGAGCAACTGTTTTGTAAACAGTGGGTCGTCGGTTCAAATCCGACAGGCGGCTCCATTTTGGTGTGTCATCTGATCGGACGGACGTCGGATGACGGGGGAGGTGTGAATTCATTGGATTCTTCACTGTGCGCAAGGTCACTTAAGTCCTGTACCGTGCCTCCTGTGACGTCGGTAAGGGCCCCTTGGATGGCTCCGCGGATTTCCGTTCCAACGGCGCGTACTTCCTTCAATTCGCCTATGGCTGTTTCGTATTTTACGCGGTTGCGCCGGCGCCGGCGGCCAATCGCTTCAAAGAGATCCGGTTCTTCTTTCATCACCCTGTCCATTCTGAGTTTTCTTTCTTCAGGTTTCAGCGCAGAAAGTTCGGCATGAAGCGCTTCGATTCTGGCGTTCATTTCCACATCCTCCGTGCCGGCGGCCTGTTCAAGGACTTTGATCTGTTTTCCCCTGACCGACGGCTTTCTTGCAGAAACCCGCCTCCCCAGAGCTTCCTGGAAAGAGGTCGGCTGTTGTTCGACGGTCCCCTCGAACGCTTCGACGTCGTCGGTTCCGGTTTTGCGGGTTATATCAGCCATGAACGTTTTGTTTAATGTGTTGCGATAATACCCTAAAAAACGGAGAAAGCGCAATCTTAATGTCTTGATTCCCGGCGTCCGCGTCCCTAATATACGCGCGCTGTATTTTTTGTTCTTCCTGAAATGACTGATGAAAAAAGAAGTCCCGGAGGTTTGCCCGAAGTTCCGGACCTGGATATGCCCGTCAAACGGCCATCTTTGGCTCCCCCGGCTCCAAGAGGCATCACCCACGGTGTTCGTGAAAGGGGCAGAACTCGCCATGAGGCTTTGAATCACCAGGCGATTATCGACAGCAGACGCGCAGTAGAGGTTATGGGGAAGTTGATGGAGGCGCTTAAGAAAACCCCCGGACAGAGTGCGGTGGACAAAGTTGTCGCGAGTCCCGATTTTGTGAAAAAAGTTGCCGATCTGCAGATTGTGACCGGAAGGGTTTTCCAGGAGCTGCAATTCATTCTCAGCACGCTGAATACACCTTCTGCTATTGATCCGCAAACGGGTGACCCCGTATTAAACGGGGACAGTCTTGCGAGGATGCAGGTCAATCTTGATTCTGCAGACAGGCATCTTGGGAGCTCCGTTCCTCAGCTGCGTCATCCTCCGGAGGATCTGCAACTGACCCCGCCGGACCACGACCTTGTGAAGCTGCTTCATGTCGTTAACAACTCCCCTCATTTTTTCAACTCGCCGGTTGCCGTTGAAAGAGTTTTTATGATCCTTGACGACTATCTGCGGTCGTTTATTCAGGCGACCCACCTGGGACTTGTGAATGAAGTCGGGCTGACCCGCATGGAGGTCAGAAAAATCAAGGATGCCGCCGTGGCGGTCGAAGCCGAGCACCAGGATGACGTTCTTTACGGCAATCCCACGAATCCAGAGACTCTCCGTGCATGGCAGAATCTGCTCATTGAAGTTGAGTATACGTTCGCGGGGCTTTATACCAACCTTCACATGATTCTTGGGCCCCAGGCCGACGCGCTCCTGAGACATATTCCCGAAAGGGCCATCAGAAAAATGCTTGCCGACGTGAATGATCAGGCTGCCGGAAGACCCGTGCGGTTGCCGCCCGGATCACCGGCGGTTGCCGTTACGGAGGGCCAGAGTGCACTCTCAAGGTTTTTTGAAGGAATCAAATCCATGGTGAGCGCCAAAGAGAGTCCGGGACGGCCCGTTACTGTTCCTCCACCGCCGCCAGTGCGCAGGGAACTCGAGCAAACCCGCAGTGAACTGATGGCGGTCCTCAGAAGAAAAACCATGCTGAACAATACGGAAAAGTAGCGCCGAGAAGCCATAAATCCGTGTTTCAAAGCCGGTCTGGATTTTTTAAATGGCTTATTCTATACTTGCATGGCTTTCGGGCAGATACTCAAGCGGCCAACGAGGTCAGACTGTAAATCTGATGGCTCACGCCTTCGAAGGTTCGAATCCTTCTCTGCCCACCATTTTTTTAGTCGCTCACTGCTTCGTAGAGGCCGAGGGCACGAAGGTTTTCCCCAAGCCTGGTTATTCTTTGTTCAATATCCGGCGAGGGGTTGTCGAAGGAGTTGCCAACGTATTTGGTGGTAACGGAGGTCTGCACCATGGCAATCACCTCCCCGAGTTTCAGCAGGCGCAGGGCTTCAAGCGTGGGCCTGATCTGTTCCACTGTTTTTCTTTCTTCGAACAGGTCTTCAATCGCAGTATCCAGGGTTTTTTCGACATAAGCTTCGATCATTTTTTCCAGGCCGAACTGCTGCATGTCGCCAACGATCATTTCCATGAATCCCGGATCTCCGCCCTGTTTTACGTGGTCGACCATGGCCTGCATCCGGTCACCGACGAGTCCCGCAAGTATTTGACGGGCGGATTCTCCGTCGTGTACCAGGGCAGCCTCATCGTTTGCCTCAATGAACGCTTTCAATTTCAGCAGAGGATGAATGTTGTGCATTCCCGACGCAGTTATTTCCTCACGCAATGCCAGCATCTCTTTTACCGCCGTGGACTGCTGGTCGACATCATGGAATCCTTCAAGTTCCTCCATGGTTGTTCCAATGTCGCGGGGCCTGACGAACCTGAGACGGACCAATGACGACGCCATCACCGCGAAATACCCTCTCATCTGTCCTATCCGGGCCTTTTCAACCGCTCCCTGAAGGGCCACCCTGCAGTATGCCCTGAACTCTCCGTCCTTTTCGTCGCTCAATGTAAACTCCTCATCTTTGAGACGGTCGGCAAAATCCACGATATCTTCGAGGCTCGGTTCCGCGGCGGACACCAGTACCGCGAGCGCGGCATGTCCGGCCTTTTGTTTGATGAAGTACTCTTCCATATCCCGTAATTCCCGGAACTGATCGTGACTGGAATGCATGTCTTCGTATGTCGTGAGCCCTGCTGAAATAAGGGCTTCAAGACGCGAAAGGTTCGTTCCGATGTTTTCACCGTCACCCGCCTCAGCAAACAATGCTTTGGCTCTTGCCTTCACTTTTGCCAAAATAAAATCGGCCATCGGGGTTTCAAACGGAACTTCAAGGTAGTCGAGATAATCTCCGTACGTTTTTCCTTTGACCGCTTCCAGCAACTGTTTCACTTCCTCGTCGGAAAAGTTGGCTCCTTCGTGAATCTGTCCAACCACGCGCTGGGCAAAAAATATTTCTTCCGCTTCCTGAGCCTGGTCCTGGCTCAGACGGGAGGCCATCCAATTGTGATTAAAGTTATCGCCCGTGACGCCCATCTGAATGAGTGTCACCATTTCAACCAGCATCTTGCGTAACGCGCGATGGAGGGATTCCTGCTCCTGGGTATATTCTTTTTCGGCGTCCCTGCTGAAGAATGACGTGATCCGTTTCCCGTAATTTCCCTGCTGGAGTCTTGTCCGGAGTTCCAGGAGTTTCTTGTCGTAGGCCTGAAGGCGCAAAACCGCGCTCGTGCCGAGTTCACGACGGTATTCGTCCGGAGACCAATTCGTTTCTTCCCAACGGACGTCCGTTTCTTCCAGCAGTTCCAATGCCGCCCTGAATTTGGCGACGTCATATGGAAGCCCCGCGATCTCCATTTCATCTTCTATGTACCGGGCAAGGTCATTGTTTTGTCCTCTTATTCCGGTCATGGTGAGACCCGCCATGTCGGTGGTTTCACGGACAAATTTTTCTTGTTCAAATGTTGCTCTCTGCGCGTCGACTTCGGCCTGTGTCACGATTCCTGCCGACAAAAAGTGTTCGAGGGTCGCCCGGGCGTTTTTCTTGTCCCCATCGTCTCCGCGGTTGGGATAAAGCACCAGTACTTCCATAATTTCCCTGAGATACGCGGCCGCGTACGGTTTGAGCGCGTTCAAGGTGAACTCATGGCCTGTTTCAAATCCAAGGCGGTCCAGTCCGACTTCAATGTCGTCCCCGTCCCTGAGAGGGGCGCGAAGCATATCGAGTTCGTTGGTCTTTCCGTCGCGGGTTCCGGGGATCTGCCCGTTCACGTGAATTTTGGAATTTTTCAGCAATCTCGGCTCAAGAACCATGCGGACATTCGAGCCGTCGATGACAAAAGTGCATTCAAAGTCCTGAACCCCGTATTTTGAACCGCGTTCGGTCCGGGGCAGATGTGCTTCAAAGGTGTTTACTTTGTCCGTTCCCATACTTACTCCCGGAGGAAAAACCGGGCGGATCATCAATCCTCCTTTTGGGTCCCTGTAGACTTTGTCGATTAACACCGCGTATTTAAAAGGGCGCGGGGTTTCTGCGGTTTCCCCGTCTGCTTCGCTGTAATGCCGGCGGGTCGCCATTTTTGCTTCGAGCTCGCGGCTTTCTTTTTCCATCCGTTCCTCCTTGACCCTGAAGGCCGTCCCCAGGAGTTCGGCGGCGGCTTTGATCAGATCGATCACTTCGAGTTTATCCTCAAGCGAAGTAAGCGTGGCGTTAAGGTCGGATATTTGTCTTTCAACATCTTTGACGGCCTGGATGTCGGACGCCGCGGCCAAACGTGCCGATAATTTTTCCACGCGCTGAGCCAAACTGCCCTTCACGTCCAGATCGGAAAACGGCTGCTCTGCGGTGGCTTTAAAGTATACCGGCTCGACGTCTTTTCCTCCGATGATGATGGTGTCATCCTGGTCGAAAAGAACCGCGCGGGATGAGATAAATGCGTTTGGAACGGAATTCGCCGTTCTGATAAATGAGTCTTTTCCGGCGTTCACGAAGACCTTCCCGTTGATAAATTTCACTTCCGCTTCCAGCGGCTTGTAGTTTTTCCCCTGAGGGAGAACGATGTCACAGGAAGGGTCCGTGCCGATGGACACTACCCGGTCGCTTTCGCCGAGGCAGACATACGTACTCAGTACGTCGCCCTGTTTGTTGACGCACATGACGGCCGGAAGGTTGTAGGCTTCCGTTTCGCCGGCTTCGATGGTGGGATGGCTGTCGTGCGAGTCCGCGGCGGGCTCACCGGTGCCGCTTTGCGCCTGGGCGGGTTCACCGGCCGCACGTTCTATTCCTTCAATATTGATTTCGAACTTATCTTCATCAAGCTGGATTCTCGCCGGTTTCCCCGGTTGCACGACCAGGGCGTGGATGACCAGTCCGCTGTCCAAATCGATGATCGGGTCACTTCCTTTTGAAACGATCATCACCTTGTTTCCGACTATTTCCACCGCGGCGTTTACCTTAGTGTCGTCGTCTTCGTCCACCATTTCAATTTTTTTCCCGGGAATGAGAACAGGGTCGTATTCATCGCCATCCCTGGTTATCTTTGTATACACACGATCGTCATAGTCTTCGTCCATGTGCCATCTGCACATGCTCAGGGTCACTCTTGAGATGTCCGGTTCCGCGTTTTCGGCTGGAGCGGAGGGAGCGGCCGGCTGGGAGGGAGTTTTTTGCGCCGGTGTTCCTTTTGGTGGGGTGGGGGCACCGGGTCTGATGGTCTGGGAATATTTTCCCGTCACCGGGTCCCGGAATTGTGCGTCAAAATCGGCCTTTGCATTCTGTTCCGTTTCCTGAATTTTTTGCTTTGTTTTCTCTTGAACATACCTGTCCACAAATCCTTGTATAAAGTTCGTCGACTCACCGGGAAGACACGCGTGTATAAGCCTGAGGACAACCTGTTCGCGGTCGTCGCCAAGTATGTTGTTCTGGAGCAGTGTTTCCACAACCTGTTGCGTTTCGGCAAGGTGGTGGTCGGAGTCGCCTTCTTTCCCGAATCCCATATCGGTCCGGAAATAAATCCAGTACATCACGCCCTCGATCAGTTTGCTTTCGGTCAGAGTCATCTCTTCTTCCGTCGTGGTTCCATCGAGAATATCGTTCAGAAGCGCTTCAACCAGGTGGGAGAATTTCTTGTAGCTCATCAACGATACTTTCACCGCCTCGACAAGTTCCGCTCCCTTCAGGTTGTCGGGATGCTCGTTTTTGTGGCCGTAGTTTCCCATGACCTTCGCCAATCCGAGCAGTTTTTTTACCGCCGGTTTTTGAAACATGCCCTCGTCCATCTGGTCGAGAGATCTTGGTTTTTTCGCATCATTCTGCTCCACGGGCGGAGTTATCTGTTCGGCCTGTTCTGCCTGTCCGTCTCCGGTACCCGTTTTTGCGTGTTCATCAGCCATAGTTGAGCTCTGTTAAAGCATTGGTTCGTTAGTTTAACATTAAACTATAATTTGTCAACGTTTTCTTCAGGGTTCAGCAAAACTGCCTTTCCGTTTTGGTAAAGGCAGTTTGAGGGTGATTATTACAGTTGTTCCACCGTGTTACTCTTCGATGATGATCGGAAGGACCAGGGGGTGGCGTTCAATTTTCTGGTGTACGAACTTGTCCACGGTTTCCTTGATGTATTTCTTGATGTCACCGCGTTTGGTTTCCGGTCCGCGCTTGTCGAGCACCTTGTTGTAGGCGTCGCGGGCCATTTCGCTGATGGATTTCACCAACTCTTCCGACTCTTTCATGTAGATGAATCCACGGGAAATCACATCGACGTCTTTGTGGATTTTACGGGTTTTCTCATTCACACTGACGACCAGGATGAGCACACCGTTTTCCGCGAGCGTCTGGCGGTCCATGATGACCTGGGCTCCGATGTCACCGACTCCAAGCCCATCCACCAGGATGTATTTGGTTTCGACGGACTCTCCGGTAGCCCTGGCTTCGCCGTTTTCGACTTCAATAACTCCGCCGTTTTCCACGATGATGGCGTTTTTTTCTGCGTATCCGATGGACAGCGCGAGTTCTTTCAGTCCGTAGCGCATGAAGTATTCCCCGTGGACCGGAACGACGCTCTTGGGTTTTACCAGGCTCATCGCGAGTTTGAGATCTTCCTGCTGGGCGTGCCCGGACGTGTGGACGTCCATGATCTGGTTATTGATGATGTGGGCTCCGAGTTTGCACAGGTTGTTGGTCACCGTGGTGACGGCTTTTTCGTTTCCCGGAATCGGTGATGAGGAAAGAACGATGGTATCCCCCTTTTTTACTTTGATGTTCGGGTGGTCCTCCAGCGCGATGCGGGTCAGCGCAGACGTGGCTTCACCCTGGCTTCCGGTGGTAAGAATGATCACTTTGTTCTCGGGCATTTTGCCCATTTTCCGGATATCCTGGATCAAACCCTGCGGAACTTTGAGATATCCGAGCTTCGACGCGATGAAGATGTTGTCCGCCAGACTGCGTCCGCTCGTGAAAATGGTACGGTCGTATTTTTTGGCGTAATTCACAATCTGCTGGATGCGTCCGATCTGGCTTGAGAACGAGGCAATTACGACTCTTCCGTCGGTGTTTTTAATGACGTTTTCGAGCGATGCTCCGACCTTTTTTTCGGAGATGGTATAGCCCGGTTTGAGTGCGTTGGTCGAATCCATGAAGAACGCGGCAATGTCCTGGCTGGCAAGACCTGCCAGGCGTGCGAAATCAGGAGGGGCCTGATCGCCGGACGGCGTGAAATCGAATTTGAAATCACCCGTGTGGGCAATGTTGCCGGCCGGGGTTTTGACCACGACGCCGACGGCATCGGGGATGCTGTGGTTCACGTGGAAGAAACTGACGTTGAACTGGCCGAGCTGGATAATGTCGTCCTTGGTGATGTTGATAAGTTTTGACTGTTTGAACAGACCGAACTCTTCAAGGCGTTTTTCGATCAGGCCGTTGGTGAGTTTGGTCCCGTAGATCGGGGGGAACCCGAGTTTTGGCAGTACGTACGGGATTCCGCCGACGTGGTCGAGGTGTCCGTGGGTAATGACGATGCCTTTGATGCGGTCGATTTTGTCATCAAGATAACTCAGATCGGGGATGACATAATCCACCCCGAGCATATCCTCTTCGGGGAACTGAAATCCAAGATCGATAATAATAATGTCCTTATCGTATTCCAGAATCATGCAGTTCTTTCCGACTTCATCCAGACCCCCGACGGGGATCAGGCGAAGTTTGCCGCGGTAATGGCCTTTTTGAGTGGCAAACGGTGCGGGTGACACGTTTTTGGCTCCGTCGTCGCGGCCTCCAAAGAGTCCAAAAAATTTCTTCTTCGGATGCACGGGCTGCGGTTGCTGCTGCACAGGCTGTACCGAGCGCGGAGCATAATGCTGTCCGGGCTGGGGAGTGGCAGGACGAGGACCGCGATGCTGAGCATGACGGCCTCTGCCGGGCGCATAACCTTTATGTGGTCCTTTTTGGCCTGGCGCAGCCATTTTCTGGTTACCGACAAAAGGCTTGCGACCGTGCGTTTGCCCCGCCTGGGCGGGACGTGCGACTGCAGGCTTAAAGTGTTTTGCTCCCTGGTGAGGAGCTGCCGCGGGATGAGCCGTGGCAGGTTTATTGGCAGGATGCACATGGTGCGGTACTGCCGGGTTTGGATGCTGGCCGGCTTTATGTTCTTGCCTGCCGGCATCCTGGTGTCCCGTCTTCGCGGGACTTTGATTGTTGGGCACACTCGCATTGCTCGTGTGTTCCATATGGAGATTCTGCTCGATCCATTGATCAAGCACATCTTTTTTCCCCGCTTCGGGACCGGCGGGGCCGGCTCCCTGTGCCTTCGCGTTTTGCGCGTCGGCCGGGGTTTTCCCTTGTTGTTCGTCGTTCATTTAACGAAAAATCTTAAGTAATAGTGTTTTATTATTCATCTGCTGGGCGCCACCATGCAGATGTTTAATGATCGTATCAGTATAGCACAGTTTTCCTTCTATTGGAATCCACGCTCTTCTTTGTGCGCTTTGCAATTCAGTGGGCCAGAGTATATCATTTGCGAGCGATAACATCAAAAGATTATGAAGCAAATAACCAAAATCGGCGTTCTGGGTGCGGGCGTGGAAGGATTGGAAACCGTGAAATATCTGGTGAAGCACGGGTATGAAGACATCACGTTGTACGATGAAAAAGAGGAGGCGGAGAAGAATTTGCCGGCGGATTTTTTTCAGCCCCTGGCAGACCTTTCCGGGAAGAAAACCCTTAATGCCCCTCTGGTAAAAAAGTGTTTCAGACCCGATGCCTTCCACGAGGCGGAGAGGTGCGAGGTTGTTTTCCGGAGTCCGGGAATTGATGTAAAGAAACTTGAACGGCTTGTGAAAAAGGGCGTGCAGGTTACCAGCGCGACAAAATATTTTCTGGAACAGTGTCCTTGCCCGGTTATCGGAGTTACCGGAACAAAAGGAAAGGGAACGACCTCCACCCTTATTTTTTTAATGCTGAAAGAGGCGGGTCAAGATGTGCATCTTGGTGGAAACATCGGAGAATCTCCGTTGAAATTTTTGGACGCATTGAAGACCGACTCTCTGGTGGTTCTGGAGCTTTCCAGTTTTCAGCTGCAGGATTGCGACCGCAGTCCACAGGTAGCGGTTCTGCTCGGAGTGACGAGCGACCATCTGGATTACCACAAGGATGTCGACGAGTACCGCGAGGCGAAAACAGCGATCGTGAAATATCAAAAACCGGACGATGTTGCCGTGTTGAATTCAGATTATGAATCTTCCGAGTACTATGCAAAGTTTGCAAAGGCACGGAAAATTTTCGTCAGTACCCGCACAAGCGACGGAGACGGAGTTCACCTGAGCGGGCCGATGATCGTCAACTGCATGCCTCCAAAAGAAGGGGCTGCAGCGGGCTCACCGGGTGTGGGCGGCACGTGCGAGATGATTTTGAATTCCAATAAAGTAGCGCTGATCGGCAGACATCATTTGGAAAATATTCTGCCGGCCGTGGCCGTGGCCCGGCATTTTGGCGTTGCCATTCCGCAGATCCAAAAAGTGTTAACCGCATTCAAGGGGCTGCCCCACCGTCTGCAGGAGGTCGCTGAAGTGAACGCGGTGAAATATTACGACGATTCCATTTCTACAACTCCGGAAACTTCCATCGCCGCCGTGCGGGCTTTTGCCCAGCCGGTCCTATTGATCGCGGGCGGGAGCGAAAAAAATGCCGACTATACGGACTGGGGGATTGCCCTTCAGCAAGCGGAAAATTTGAAATGCGTGGTATTGGCGGGAAGCGGCCCGTCCGCGATGGCGGAGCGCATGGAAAAAGCTTTGAAAAGCGCCGAAATGACTTTGAATTCCCGGGGACTGGGAAGACATTATCCTCTGGAAGTCGTACGGTGCCCGACATTTGAGAGCGCCGTTTCTGCGGCGCACGACAAAGCTGTTCCAGGGGACGTGGTGGTACTTTCACCGGCCGCGGCGAGTTTTGACCTGTTCAAAAACTACAAGGAAAGAGGAGACCGGTTTAAAGAACTCGCGTTGAAATTTGCGCACGTTTAATCGGCTTACTCTCTAACATCGCAGCACTGGAATTTTGCCGGTTATTTCTCGAATCCGTCTATACCCGGCATGGTTTTCTGGTCGCCCGCCGTTGCGGGCACCGCTTTGGGTTTGCGGATCATGGCCAGCATTTCCGGCGTAATGGTTTTTGTCAAAAAAAGCATTCCTATGTAGATGAGCGCGCCGAGAGGGATGAGTACGAAGACGTTTTTGTTCTGGATGAACTGGTAGGTTGGGTCGCGGAGGACATATATCACCGCCGCCATCACCAGGGCGGAGAACGCTATCTTGATCGTGTTTTTAAAATTGATGGTGAATTTAATATATTTTTTTGCGATTAAATATGAAGCCACGGCGACATAACATTCCGTGATCACGTTGTCGAAAGCCGCCGCCCGGACTCCGAACATCGGGATGAAGGTGAGGTCCAGGATGAGCGTAAGGGCGGCGCCGAACGCGTTGCGGGTGAGGATCTTCATCTGTTTGTTGTCGGCCACCAGAATGAAACCGAACAGGCTGTTGATGAAAGAAAATGCCAGGGCAAAAATCAAAATGGAAAGCACCACGTCCGATCCGTAAAATCCCTGGGGAATGTTGCTCAAGAATTCCGGGCTGCTGATGAGATAAATGATCGGATACGCCAACACCACCGTTCCCGCGACCAGCGGCATGCTTCCCATCACCAGGAAGTCGAACGCGAACTGGATGATTTTCTGGTGGCTTCCGTCCTTTCGGGCCAGCGAGCGCGTGAGGACGGGAAGAACGGAGTTCATGAAATAGAGCGGAATGATCCCCACCGCCTCCAGAATGCGCATGGGAACCCCGTACACACCCACGTCAGCCGGGGTTTTGATGAGTGACAACAGCACTGACCCGATGCGGAAATAGACTGTATTGAGGACGAGGGCGATTCCGTACGGAAGCGCCTTGACGATGACATCTTTCCAGAACTCCATGTCGACGCGGTACCTGATGGTGGTGAGTTTTGAGGAGTAGTAATAGGTGATCAACAGCATGACCGCGTTCCCCGCCACGCCGGCCCATACCAGCTGGTACAATCCTTCCGTGGTGTCCCCGGGATGGAGAAAATAGATCACAAACGCCATGTAGGCCACGTTCACGACTTTTCCCATGACGGAAGCGAGGGAGTTGTACTGCATTTTTAAATGCACCTGCAGAACCGTTGAGACGGTTGATGTGAGGATGTTTAATAGCATGGCGACTCCTGCGATTCCAATAGCCACCGGAATGCGCGTGCCCTCATATTTGTCGATGGAGAACGCCGCCACGGAGGCAATGACAATCATAATTACGGAGACCACCGTGCGGATCGTCAAAATATTTCCGATGATCATCGGGATTTTTTTCTCGTCTTTTGCCATTTCACGCACGCCGATGGTATACAACCCAAGGTCGGCGACGATCATGAAAAAAGCCAGGAATTCGAACGCGGCGGTGTATTCCCCGTACCCGTTTTTTCCGAGATAGTTCGTGATGAGTTTGACGATGACAATCCCCAGGACCGCGATGAACGACTTGCCGATAATCTGGGCAATCGTGTTCCAGAGAATTTTGCGGGCGGTTGAGGAGCCCGGGCCGGGGTGTGTTGCCTGGGAAGAGGATGCGTCTGTCATAATTTGGCGCTAAAGCTTGAACAGCTTATCGGAAATCCATTCACATTGCCAGTAGTGTGATATAATTGCGTAAAAATCCGCGCCCATGTGTTATGCACGAATACCGACAAAAACTGGAAACCATCAAGGAAGAGGTTGATCATGCCATCCAGCGCGTCAATCTCCCCATGCTGCACGGCAAGGTAAAACTGCTGACGGAAGCCAGCCAGCAACCCGATTTCTGGCAGCACCAGGCGGAAGCTCAAAGAGTCACCAAAGAACTGAACGACCTGCAAAAGGAGATTGCTTCCTGGGAAAAAATGCGGGGGGATGTGGCCGAACTCCTGAGCCTGTTCCCGTCCATCAAGCCCGAGGACGACCCAAAGTCGGCCGAGGAGTTCAAGGAGATGGTCAACGCCGTGGAAGCGCAGTGGCACAAACTTGAAGTGAAAACTTTTTTGAACGGGAAGTACGACGCCTGCAACGTGATTTTAAACATTCACGCGGGAACCGGCGGAAAAGACGCCCAGGACTGGGCGGAAATGCTGCTCCGGATGTACGTGCGGTGGGCGGAGCGTCAGGGGTTCGAGGTCCAGATGTATGAAAAATCTTTGGGTGAAGAAGTAGGGCTGAAAAGCGCCACTGTGTTCATCAACGGGCATCTGGCTTATGGGTATTTACGGCGCGAAAGGGGAGTGCACCGTCTGGTGAGACAGTCTCCGTTCAACGCCAAACACAGCCGCGAAACGTCGTTCGCCTTTGTGGATGTTCTGCCCGAAATTCCCGAGGAGCAGCTTCCGGATATCCGGAAAGAGGATTTGAGGATCGATACGTACAGGAGCGGCGGGGCGGGCGGACAAAACGTGAATAAGACTTCCTCGGCCGTGCGTATTACCCATCTTCCCACGAACATCGTGGTGACGTGCCAGGATGAACGCAGCCAGCTCCAGAACAAAGAGCGCGCCATGAAGATTCTGCATGCCAAGCTCGTGGACATGATGGAAAAACAGCAGGTGGAGGAGATTAACCAGCTCCGCGGCGAACGCGTGGAAATCGCCTGGGGGAACCAGATCCGTTCCTATGTTCTGCATCCGTACACCATGGTGAAAGACCACCGCAACGACCACGAAGAACACAATGTGGAAGCCATTCTGGACGGCGACATCGACGGCTTTATAGAGGCGGAGTTGAAGGGCGTGAAGGAGTAGATTATACTGCGGACGTCTTTTTTTAAGAATTATGGGCTTATTAACCATGGTACGCGGCAGGGACAATAAAATTTTACGGACGGTTTCCAAACCCGTCGCGAAGATCGACCGCAAACTTCTGAAGTTCATCGAGGACATGAAAGTCACCATGGACCACGAAAAAGGCGTGGGGCTCGCGGCGCCACAGGTCGGCGAAAACATCCGCGTGGTGATTTGCAAATTCAACCACGATACCCCGCACGAACTGATCATTCCCATGATCAATCCGGTGATTACCAAGAAGTCCGAGGAGATGGTATTGGGCGAGGAGGGGTGTTTAAGTTTACCGGGGCTCTATGACGCCATTGCCCGCCATGAATCTTTGACCGTGAAATATCTGGATACCAAGGGCCGGGAAAACGTCCTGAAACTCAGTGAATATAATGCCCGGGTTGTCCAGCACGAAGTGGATCACATTGACGCGCACCTCTACATCGATCACCTGATGGACGCGGCAACGTTACAGCTGAAAAAAGAGGAGGCCGCGGAGAAAAAACACAGGAAAAAATAAATCATTCCGTAGGCCGCAAACGGTTTCTTTATGTCGTCAGGAAATTCCCCGGACGTTCTTGGCTTTTTAGGTTTGGGGGGTGTTGTTTTATAACCCGTTTTATGCTATTATTATGTGATAACTCAAAATATAACTCCTAACAAAAACAAAAATATGGCTACACAAACATCTTCCTCACAGGGGCTACCGTTTTCCATTCAGAATTTCCGAAAGCTTTTTAACTCATCTGATGCCCGCCAGTACATGTCCGATATGGACGTGGAACAGGTTCGGGCCGCGATGGAGGAGAAGGATATCATGCTTTTGGGGAAACTTTACGACATTCTGCTCAAAGAGCAGGTTTCCAACGAGGCGGTTATCCGTGATTTTGTCATGACAAAAAATAAGATCCTTGACGGATTCCAGGTTGAATCCATGACTATCGAAAAGAAAATCGTCCAGGGCCCGATGAAGAAACGCGCGGCAAAAGTTGCGAAAAGGGAACAGAAAAAGGCCGAGAAAATTCTTGAAAAACTTTAATTTATTCATACTCACCAAAACTAACACCAACCATTATGAAAAAACTTTTCCACATCGCTTTCCCACAGGTTTTTGGGCTTCAGGCCATCAAACGACTTGCTTTTCAAAATCCCGAGACTCATACCCTTGCTCTTCAGGGCTTTGAAGGCAACAAAGAGGCCGACATCGATGCCGCCGCGAAAGAGGGCAAAAGGGGGCTTGATAAAGCTCTAAAAGACGGCAGTGAAGCTATTGACCGCTTGGCCGAAAAATTCAAGAAAGAGTACGAGGGAAAGGATAATAAAGCTGAGGCCGAGAAGGCCATTAATGCTGCAAGGGATGCCGCAAAGGTGAAACTTGAGGCCAAACACAAGGCCGCCATGGAGGCGGTGAGACAAAATTCCGTGACCGCTTCGACCGAAGCGGCAAATGCCCTTGTTCAGGACCGGAAGGAAAAAGCCAAAGAGAAGTATCCCGATAAACAACTCGAAGAATATGCCGTTGGAAACAGCAGTCTGGACTGGAAGCCGGAAGGGAAAGATTATACGGATGAGGACATGTCCGACGGAGCGTTTAAAGAAATCATGGTTGGCATGCTGCGCGCCGTGTATGTTGCCGAAGGAGAAGAGGCCGCCAATGCCCTGCTTGAAAAAATGAAAAAGGGGCCAAAAGATAGTTTTGGTCCTATAGATGGCGATAAAATAGTAATGGATTTTGAGAAAATGAAGTATGACAAGGATTTCATGCTGGCGCAGGGCGTCGAACATGATCCACCATTGATCCAGTTTGATCCGGATGTTACCAGTGGTGATTACAACAGCCGTTCGCTTGCCGGAAAAATATTTGGTTTGAACCATGCCGCTGACAACCGCATCAAAGATGCAGGTGTCCGTGAAAAGTATAAAGCGTATCTTGCGGAAGCCGGCCGACAGGCGGGAAACGCAAAGGATGCCAAACAGGCTGATGCGATTCAAACCCCCGATGAGTGGATTGCGGCTCATCCTGAAAATAAAGAAGCCGCAACGGAAATTGATCAGGAGAAGCTTGAGAAGGAACGTCTGTCCAAGATTAATGATTACCTTAAAGATTTCCCTGCGGAAAAGGGATGGGAAAAAGATCAGCTGCGCGGTATTTTGATGGGACGTTTACAGGGCGAAAACGACCCTGCCAAGTGGCTGGACTTGATGAGAGAAGCCGGGGCAAAAGCTTACGGCGTTTCCGTTGATGTTTATAAAGATACTTCATGGGGAGACCTGAACAAGGACAATGCCGTCAGCAAGTATGTCAAAGAACAGCAAAAAGACATGGGGAAATACCTTCTTGATGAAGAAAAGAACCATGACGGCCAGGGGCGCGGCTATGTTGCCGGTCTCTTGATGGCCGCCGAAAAAAGGTTTGAAGGAAATCCGGCGTTGCTCAAGAAATACCGGGAGGAGCTCAAGGCCGTTACCGAATCCGATGATTTTGGGAAAAAGGTCCGCTCAAACCTTGATAATTCCGATCATTACGACCGTTTAATGAAGGATGAGGTTTGGGGAAAGAGCAAAGAACAGGACGAACAAAACTGGGAGAACAGGAGAAAACTCGGGGTGGCAAATGACGCGCTGTTTAGTGCCGCAAGGACTACATTGCCCACGCCGGATAAATACGAAGAAGGACATAAGGACAAGGCTGCCGAAAAGGCCGAGAAACTTCCCCGCGAGGCATACGTTGACGGTCTTCTTGCCAACATGCCCGCTGAGAAAGGAAAAGAGCGTGATCAGCTCCGTGGTGTGCTGATGGCCGCCATTGGCAACGCGGAAAATCCCGATGGTTCCAAGAAAACTCCGGCCGATATGGCGAAGCTCGTGAAGCCCCTCCTTGATGCGATGGGTATTAATGAGACCGACCACAAGGTCGATGCCGCCACCCAGGCCGATCTTGATAAAATACTGAAGGGACGAACCGATTTTGGCGAAAACGGCAAGAAGCTCGATCTGTCTTCAAAAGGTTATATGGCAGCCATGCTGTACCAGGCCGAACAGAAATATAAGGATAATCCAAAACTTCTGGAGGCTTACAAAAAGCACCTGACCGATTCGGTGAATACCGACGGATATAAGGCGGTTAACGAGGAAAAAATGACGAAGATCAAGAAATATCAGGATTACCTTGAGGACCCTGTTATTTCCAAGAAACTCACTTTGGAGGAACGCAGAACGTATCTTGACGGTATTGCCGAATTGACGAACCAGCTCCTCCAGGAAACCAGTAAGGCAACCACTGGGCCGGATGCCTTTAAAGAGGCTTTTGAAAAGGATCAGACCAAGGAAAAAGAAAAAATTGCCGGTGAAAATAAGGCATTCCTGGATAAATACAGCGACCAGGTTGGTGACTACAAGAAGGCCGAAGTATCCTTAAAGGCGATCATGGACGAGGTTCCTGATACCGGCCGGGATGCCGCCTACAAGGCAAAACGCAAGGAGCTTGAGGATAAATTGAAGGATCCAAAAGTCAAAACCGAGGCTGACCGCTTCGCGATTCTTGCGGCGGCACGCGGTTTTGTGGACCACAAGAAGGACGACAAAGTTCCGGAAGCCCGCTATGAAGTTGTCGTCCAGAATTATGTCGCCACCAAAGACATTATGGCAAAGGCCGAAGATAAAAAGAAATACGGTCCGTTCCTTGACGCCATCGGCAAAGATAAAACGTTTGGCTATAAGGATGCCGTAGAAATTGAAAAGGCTAAAAAAGAAGTGGATGCCGCCAAGCCGGAAGACAAAGCCAAGGTGCTTGCCCAGCAGGTTCTGAGGTTGTACAAAGATGCTCCAGGTAAGGCGAACGCACAGGGGGCTGTCGAAAAACCGCAGATCAACCTGACCGAGGAAGATTTTGACACGTACAAGAAATACCTCGAGGAAAAAGCCGCCGCCGCCAAGAAGGCTGAGGAGGATAAAAAAAAAAGTAACCCCCCGAAAGTAGGGGGTGGCACAGGAACGGGTGGGGCAGGTGGCAGCGGGACGCCGGGTGGCGGACCAAAACCCGGGCCGGGTACCGGTCCTGCGCCAACTCCGGGCGATAAAGACAAACCGGCTCCGAAGGAAACCAAAGAGACCATGGATCCCGATAAACTTCTTGGCGTGCTGAAGGCAACCATTACCGGCGTTCTTTCTAAATATGCCGGGGTTGAGTTTGATAAACCGGCCGCGGATGTCGCCAAAGATATTACTGCCGCTCTTGAGGCTGCCGCAGGCGCGCTCAAGGGTAAGTATGACTGCAGTAAAATCACTTCACCGGTCAGCTTTAAGGATGCTTCCGGGGTCAGTCTTTCGTTGACTCCTCCCGAAGCCTATGCGCTGGACGCAACCGCGATCAATGAGGACTGGGTGAAGAAAAATATGAAGGAAAAGCAAAAGGAGGAAACGAAGGAGGATGTTGAGAAACAGGTGACTGCAGCTATTTCCCGGTTTAATGCTGAATTTGCCCGTCTCACCGGTGGAAATTTCAATGACAAGAATACCGGAGCTGAAGTTATGCAGGCAATTCTTGCGGGTTGGAAGGGTGGAGTTATGCCGGCTGACCTCATGGCGAAGATCTCAAAATATCCGGATTTCAAAGCATCACTCAAACCTGAATACTGGTTCGCGCACAGGGATGTCTTGTTCTCAAATGGGCAAAAACAGGTGACCATCAGAATGAAATATCGTGAAGATGGAAAGGCATGGTTCCAACCAACTAACGAAAAGAAGCCGGATTACCTGTAAACATCGTGGTTTCACAAAACCGATATTGCACCTTTCATGGCCGAGAACCTTCTTGAACAACTTGATCAGCGCATCCAGCGGAAGGAAAATGTGACCGCCGCGGACGTTGCCGATGTCTATACCCAGACGGTGGAAAATCGCCGGAAGGAGTATTTAACCAAGGGCGGCAAGTACGAAAACTTCGAGACGGAGGAAAAAGCCTTTCTGGACGCTGCAAAAGCGCTTCGGAACAAATGCCTGGAGGGAGTAGGCGCCCTGGGCACCGAATTTGAAAAGCAGCGCTACGCCATCCTTAATGAATCGAGAGAAAAGGAGCACAGGGCACGTTTTGAAACGGCATGGGGTTCCACAGTCAAGCTTACCGATCCGGAAGAAAGCGGGGCTGCGATTTCGGACTACGAGGGCACGGGCGACGACGACCGCTACGGGTTTGGAAGAATGTCGATGCAGGGGTATTTGATGGGGATGCAGACCATGAATCCCAATGCAATGAAGCGCGACTACGACAAAGCGGTGGATGCCTACAAGAAATCTAACTACGCCGGCGAGGGTGGATGGGCATGGATGGAAGAGGCGTTCACAATGGACGAACATCTGAGCGACGAGAATGTGAAAAAAATTATCGGGCATGAAAACCTGGCCCGATTTGACGCGTACGACCTGGCTTTTGGAAGCAAGGCTTTTTTGGCTTCCTATGCGCATTATTCGGATGAATTCTTCAAGGACGCGAATGTTTCCAAGGCGTACAAAGATTATATCGATAAATCTTTGCAGGAACTCAAGGCCGGAGGAAAACTGAACTTCCAGTATCCAAAAGACAAATTGTTTATGGGGCAGGAGCCGACAAAAGCCCAGATCGAAATTGAAAAAAGCCAGACCCAGATTTATGCCTGCGCATCGATTTGCAATCCCCAGGAGTGGCAGCAGATGTGGCGTGATAAATTGCAGAAAACTTTCGATCCTTTTAAAAAATCCTGCGACACGCTGCTGACCGCGAATCCCGATTTCAAATTTCAGGATCCGGCCGTGAACCTGATGCTTTCCAAGAGTCTGGACGACCTTTCGTACCTGGACGACGCCAAGCTGAACGAGGCCGTTGAAAAGGCACGGAAGGAGTTCGCCGCCTATATGCAGACGAAAAAGGACGTCTTTGGCAAAGACGTTGAAGCCAACAAGAAAGCCGCCGAGGGTTTGAAGGCCAGGAACAAGGCCTTGCGTGCCGCCGCGGTCACGGAGGATGAATGGAAGTCGCTTGATTCGGCCATCGGGCAGCAGTCCACGGACCTTGATGCCGCTTCACCGAACCCAAATTCCTCACTGGCCGACCTGACTTTATTGTGGAACAAGCTCGCCATGGTTCGTGACGGCAACGGCCTGCTGAAGACCAAACTCGATGACCTCGAAAAAAAGACGAAGGACGCGGAAGAAAAAGAACCGTTCGTTTTGAAATTCCTGGACGAGAAAAATCTTTCGGAAAAATACGACGACAAATCCAAACAGTGGAGTTACACGCTTGGCGAAATCGGGTATGAAGTCCAGAGGGGAAAGCTTGTCTCCAGTTTTAAAAATCCGGATATCAGTAAGCTTTTTGAAAGCAAAGTGACTCCTTTCATCAACAGCCTGCTCGACAAAAAACCGATGACGGCCGATGAAAAGAAGCATGTGGATGAGATCATGGCCAAGGCCGACAAAAACAACAAGGAGCAGGTGCGCGCGGCCCTCAAGGAAGCGACTGAATATATGCTGGCGCAGACCCAGGCAAAACTGACTTCAGACGATCTGATCAAATTCCAGCAGATTGACCGGATCATCGGTCAGGCGAAAAAGGACTGTTCCTTTTCTTTTGACCACCGACCCACCCTGGAAGAACTGAAAAAAACGTATGACACCACGTTCGTTCCCGCATGGGACAGGGCGGGAAAAGATTTTGAAACACAGGTAAAGCCGGCTCCGATCACACCGGGACCCGGAAAAGGGCCGGGTGGCGGCGGCGGGTTTCTTGGAGGAGGCGGTTCCCCGGAAAAAACGCCTTCAAGCATCGACCCGTACGGAGACAACTGGGCGACCGGGAACAAAGTTCCGATGCCGGAAGGGTTTAAGGGTTACGCAGGAGGGTTGCAGGTTTCCAACGCCATTGTGGACATCAAGTTCCGCGACGAAACCACCCACAGGGTTGCCATCGCCGTTCCGGGAGGAACCGGCTCAGGCTCCAATGAAATTACCTTTGCCGATCCGAACGCCGACGCTTGGCGCGTGAATGACCGGACCTTCGTGAAGGTGAAATACCGCGGGAAAGTGTATTACGCCGCCATGGAATTTTTACAGAAAAACGCCGCGGGGCAGGGTGGTCAGCCCGGCGGGGAAACTCCCCAGCAAAAAACTCCGGGCGGAACCAAAACTCCCGAAGTAAAACCGGAAGGGGAGCTGGCTTTTTTGGGAAAAGTGAACAGCGAATACCGTGACGCGCTCGAGAGAATGCTGCGCGATCATGAAAAACCGGGAGGTGCGTTGTTCGACGTCAATTTCAATAAAAAAGTGTTGCCCTGCAGATTGTCAAAAACCGCTCAGGGTTACGTTATCAACTGGCAGGGAGGCTCATTGGCTTATCCAGGGCTCCGGGAAGCTATGACTGGGGTCAATTCGGGTATCCTTGTCATGCAAATTACGTACGGCGCGCTCCTGAGCAAAGATTACTACAAGCCCTATGAGAAGAGCGTCGACAGTTTTAAGGAGGATGTGCGCGCCACCGGTAGACCGGGCGAGGTGTATTTTGAACTCGACTGGAGCGGCGCTGGACGTGGTACCGGGAACGCACAAGTATGGGCAACCGCTTATCCTTACGGAGGAATCAACTACCACATCCACCGTGACCATGTGGCTTTGGATGGAGGCAACGACCGTGACGGGTTTGCCGCAAATTTTGATGATTTCATGAAGCAGGTGGGCCATGTAAAAAAGTGGTCGGAAAATTATGAGGATGACCGCGATGACAAAAAGCTGACTCAAAACGTGATGACACATGAATGGCTGCTTGCCCAGATCAATGATCCGCGCAATTTTTATTCCATGGAGACCGCCATCGGGCGGCCGGTATGGTTCGGCATGCTCGGCAACGGTGTGGTTCAGATGTACCTGGACTGGGGAGGAGGAGCTTCAACGGATTTCATGAAAAATCCGATGCTGAACGTCTGGATTGAAAATGGAAAAATCCGATATATCCTCAACTATAAGGGCAAAACCGGGTATACGGAAAACGGATCCGTCCGCACCCTGGATGAGCTCACCCAGAAGGTGGCGCAGGCCAAGTCCATGGCCGCAGGCGGTGTTACCGAATCAGCCGCGCGTTCCGCCGTCGACACTCCGCCACCAGCCGCCAAGGCTGCCAGTAAGCCAAAATCTACTCCTTCCGCAACGCCAATCACGGCGGAAACCTCTGAAGACAAGGAAAGGAGAAACCGCCTCGCAGACGGGGTCAAAAAAAAATCTTCTGATGCTCACCCGTGATGATGCGGCACTTGAGGCTTCCGGATATTCTGTGGAGAAGCTTTTGAACGATTCCGCAGCTCTTTTGCAGGAGCTCAAAACCAGATATCCGAATGATCCGGATATTTTTATCCTTGAGAAGGCATACGCCGATCTCTGCAAAGATTTCAGCGAAAAGCGCGAAACCGAACTGGACCAGGCTTTTGAACCCATCCTTCTTGAAATGCGCCAGGAGATCGCCAGGGCGGGCGTCCGGAAAATCCCCATGAACCGTCTGAATGAAGTCCAATCACCGTCGCTCCTCCAAACTGTTGAACGTTTGCGAGGGCTCAACATCCAGCCTTCCTATGTTGTCCAGAGCCAGAATCCTAAGGCAAAAACCGTGGTTCTTTTTATGCAGACTCATCCTACCCCCGACATGAAGAAAGGCGAGGTCCGGATGGGAGAAAGCTCGGCCAACAGCCAAATTGAAGAAGCCCTCAGTCACCCGGACCGGGAACACCGCACCATGGAATCATCGCAGGAACAGATCCGCAAGGCTGTCGTTGCGGCATTCCGCGCGGGCATGATCCGCACCGTTTATGAGGAAGGCATGCCAAAAGGAGGTCTTTTATCCAAGGCTCCGAATGTGCCTGAGAACGAGTTTCCGGCGTTCCTGGAAAAAGCAAGGCGACAAGGTTCGCCTGAAGATTTGCAGATCATTGAAACCGGATCTCTGCAGGCAAAAATGATTCTTGGCAACGATTTGAGGATTGTCGGTTACGATTTTGATGAACTGAAAATGAAAATCCTCCAGAACAAAGCAGATTTTGTTTACCGCATGCATGCCCACAACGCGTTTATCGCTTCGAACATTTCGGACTACGTTGAATCTTCACCCGATGAAGTTTCATTCCTGACCATCGGCGCCCTGCATGAGGCTTATCCAAGTTCGAAAGTGGAACATCATCTGCCCCTTTCCCATGCCATGGCCTACTACGGAATGAATGTGGTGGTCGTGGACACGACGTACAACCCTCCTGTTTCATAATTCTTTGTATATGGCAAAAACGCGTTTACTTGAACTGGCCACCAAAATGACGGATGAACTCCGCGTCCGCAAACAGCGACTGACCATAAAAAATAGAAGGCTCGCGAGAAAATCCGCAATCCTTAAGAAAAAACTGGAGGAGAAAAAGGAGCAAAAAAAATAGGCGGCGAATTCACGAATTATCTGCGCGTAAGTTTTTTGACGAGCCTTATGATGAAATACCAGAGCGGCCGGTAGACTATTTCCCGCGCGGGCTGGTAGTCCACGCGCTTGCCGCCGAATTTCAGTTTAAAATCGGTCACGCCGGCCCAGGGATGGGCTTTGTCGACTTCGTCGGGCGACCCGGGGAGAGACGGTGCGATCCCCAAAAAATCGTACTGCCCGCAACCGTGTTTTTTTGCATCCTGAATTGCCTGCCATTGCAGAAGGTATGGAGCCATCACGTTGCGGTGCTCATTCGAGGAGGCTCCGAAATAGTAGGTCGCGGTGTTGCTAAAATACGTCACTATCATGCCCGCGACCGGTTTCCCTTCATATTCGGCGAGGTAAAGTTTGGCTTGCGGGTCGGCTTTTCCCCCATGCAAATCAAAAATCCCCAGCATGTCTTCGTAATATTTTTTGTTGTGGCCGGAAAATGCATCACGGCCGGTTGTCTGTTGCAGAAGGGAATAAAAAGCGTCGATGTCTTTGGTTTCGTTGCCGCTTTCCCTGATTTTTACGCCGTGTTTTTGGGCGACTTTGATGTTGTACCGGCCCTTGGGTTTCATCTGTTTCAGAAGTTCCTCCCCGGACAAGTTGAGGTCCAGGATCAGTGTGTTTTCCGGCTGGTAATGAGCGTGGGCCGGCCGGGCATTCAGGAGTTTCCAGTCGATGGTTTCGTCCCGGAGCAGCGACGGGTCGAACCGGAAAAAGACCGCGTTGTTTTCCACCGCGAGCTCACGAATTTTTTGCAGCAGTTTTTGCAGCGCCTCGGGGTTTTTGTAGTCGGCCAACGGTCCGCGGGGGGAATACAGCCAGCATTTTTTTAACGGAAGCGTCTGGCGGATCACCAGCGCCGAAGCCAGCATTGTGCCATCATTGCCTTCAACAACTATTCTCCAGAATTTATCCCTCCCGGAAAGTTTTGTCTGGAATTCACCCCACTGCGACGTTTGGTGGATGGATCCGAGCGGGTGGTTTTTTACGAATTTTTCGTAGTTCGGGGACTCTTTTTCCGTCAGGACGTGTACTTTCATTTGGGCAAAGAATACGGCAAAAACTACTTTACCATATCCTGTCCCTTCTTCGGCGAAGATTGTTGATTCGTTCACTGTTTTATGTTATAATTATTCGATATCACCATCAACATTTCTTATGGCCGATTACACCGTCATCAAAAATACCGAACTCAGGCTTCTGGTCTCGGCGTCCGAGTCCATTAACTCCCTTCCATCCGATCAACTTTACCTGATGGTCGCGCGTATTGCCGACCTCACGGAAGAGGGGGAACGCCAGATGATCACCGCTTTGCGCGATGAGTGGGAAAAGGTTGCGGCATCAAGAAAAGAGAAAAACACCACCCCCGCGATGGAAATGGAAAATATAAGAAAATCTTCCGCACAGTTGGCGCTGGTTTCCCGCGGTTTTGATCAAGAAGTCAATCAGGCAAGAGAATCTTCAGTCCGGCAGGCGGAAGGTCCCGCCGAAAATATTTTGCAATCTTTGTAATTTTTTTATGGGAGAACAAGCCAAAGAAACACCAAAGGACAGTCCTCAATCCAAACCCGAAACGGTCAGCGAGGCCGATCTCCAGCAGGCAAAAAAGGAGTACGGCGACCGCTGGGATTTGCTGAAAAAATTCAGGGACAAAGACAAAAATGTCCAGGAGGAACGCGAACTTGACGACGCATCCATGGCCAAACTTTCCCTGAGGGCCGGAATGGTGATCCGGGAGTTTCAGAAGAAAGTCGAGGACGACAAAAAAGGCGAACAGGTGCTTGTGGATCCCGAAAAGGTTTTTGCTCCCGAAGTGAAGGACCAGGAGAGAATAAAGGGCACGTTGTCGGTTCTTGACCAGATTATCGAAAAATTCAGCGACGCTTCAAAAGGTTCTCCGGAATGGCTCAGGGAGGCTCTTTCAAAAAAACCAAAAGAAGAGTTTGCCGTGGCTTCCAACGCGGTTTTTGACAGACTGATGCGTCTGAGCCACCCGATTCTGGGCGCTGCAGATCCATCCCAAAAAAATCCTAACACGAATGATTACGTCAGAGATCCCGGTGCGCTGGGCGTGCTCGACCATCTCATGGAGAGAATCGGCTTGCTGAACAACGAAGTCCAGGCTTCCAAAAATCCGGATTTTATCAGCGCGGCGAAGCTTGAATTAAAAGCGATGGATGCCGAGATTCAGCGGATATTTGCCATTGATGCGGGCAGAGGCCCGGCATTTTATGCGGTATTTGACGCATTTGTCGGGGTTGAGGGCGGCAAGAGCTTCAGCGGCCTGCCCAAGGCATCGCAGACGGACAAAGTTTTGCTGGACCGGCTCCAGGACAGACTCAGGCACGCCCGGGGTTTTGACCTCACCAAGGTTCCCGAGGGAACGACATGGACCATTTCTCAGCAAGGTGTATCCGTTCTGGTGACCAAAGGCGCGGGTCGCGAATGCAAGGTACAGATTGTGAATGTGATGCTGCCGGTCGTGGAAAGATACGGCGCTTCTTTCGTCAAATATCTGGAGGCCGATGACCGAAGAATGGTAAAAAGTTTTAATGAATCCACGGGCGAAGTGGTCATCGAAAGAAGGTGGACCGTTCCGGCAGACGCCGTTCCTGCGGCTGTGGCAAGCCAGTATCCAAAACTTGACCCTGAATTCGACAAGGACCCGTCGCCAAAACGAATCACCGTGGGCGATGCCACCTACGAGGTGGCGCGGGTGATCGCCGGAACCAAAAAAACCTACCGGGTTGAACAGATTGAACCGTCAAAAACCGCTTAATAAACGAACATATTTTTACCATGACCCGAGAAGAATATTTACAACTTGTGAAAACGGCGGCCAGCTTTCAGTCCATGGATCCTGAAACCCAGAAAAAAATCCAGGCTGCGGAAGGCCAGGAAATGGAACATTACATTCAAATTTTTAAAGAAGAAGAAAGTCTGGTCGGAGACGCCGCCAAAGAGTTTGTGGATAAAAGCAAGGAGATCGTGAAAGATTTTAAGGTGAATGTCACCACTATCAAGAAGGAGCACCTGAAAACGAATGAGGCAAAAGCCAAACAGGATGATGAGAAAAAAGAGGAGGAGATTTTAAATTCACTCAACCAATTATAATAATTTTTAACCCATTTTTTTACCACCATGTTCAAACCTCAAAACATCCATCAACATAATGTCGAACTTATATTTTCCAAACGGTTTGTTTTTGCCGGAGAGGCTGAAAAGGCAGCGCAGGCCGCAAAAGAAACCGCTGAAACCGCTATCCTCACCGATGAAAAGGCTGATCCAAAAGCTGCTGCCGAAAAAGTGCGGGCAGCTGTAACAGCGGTACCGGACACAAAAAAAGAAGGAGATAAGGACGTAAAAGATGAAGCGATTGCCAAGGAAAAAAAGGCGGTCATGGATAAGCTGGCAACCCTTGAGGCCGAACTTGGCCAGGTCAAAGATTATGCGGCGGCAAAAAGCACGTTAAAAACAAGAATGGAGGTTCAACCTGAGGTGAAGGATGCTGCGGCCTATGTTGAAGAGCTTACCCAGAAAAAAGATGCTATCTCCAAGATGCCTCTTCCTGAAGGAAAGGCGAAGGCCGACAGGGAAGCGTTCCTGAAAACCATCGATTCAAAAATCGGTGAAGTACAGGTTACCCTTAATGTGCATTACAGTACTGAACTTCAGAAGCTTAACGTCAGAGCCGGGCTTGATATTGCCTCCGTCACTACCTCTGAAAAAGATGAGAAGGTCAAGTATAAGGCAGAGGATATCACTGCCCTGAGTGCCGAGCGCAAGCGTCTTTGCGACTTATCCATCGATAATTTCAAGGGGGCAACGGATCCAAAAGGCTTACAAACTGCCTTTGAGGAAAGGCTCAAACAAATCGATGCCGCACTCAAGATTGTCCGCAGCAAGTCCGAACTGGATGCAGACGGCAAGAAGGTTGACGCCGAATTGAAGAAAATGGAAGGTAACTATGATGCCGTCATGGCCGCAATGAAAAAGGTTCGTGAGGGTAAACCTCTTACCCAGGAAGAACAGGATTCTCTCAAGCAGGGCTGGAGAGAAGGGGCCAGTGAGACGTACGATAAAATCACCGGCAAGGCGGAAGCTCAGAAGGCTTTTGAGGCTTCAAAACAGGCTCAGGATGCCTACAAAGCTGTCAAAAATGACTACTATATTGGGAAAAATCAACTTGAAAAAGCTGTTTTTGACAAAGCGGTGAAAGCCTGGGAACAGAGTGATTTCAAGACATCGGCTGCCGCATATAAAGAGGTGACCGAAATGTACAAAGGTGCCAAAACGGCACTGGATGCCAGAAAAAAGGCGGAAACGTCACAGGGTGATAAAAAGGATGCAGCTGCCTTTACAGCCGGGGACGCTTTGTTTGACGAGGGTAAATTCGCCGAGGCCGCAACGGCTTATAAGGCTGTTGAAACCGGAGTGCAATCCGATGCTTCCAAAGCCAAATTTGATGCAGCATTCGGTGACGGGAAAGGTCCGGGTGGCGCACAGGCGAATGCATATAAAGAAAGAGCTGAAGCAGCCATGAAGAAAGCACCTCCGGATATCGCCGCAGCACAGAAAGAATATGATGCCGGGTCGAAAGTTCTTGAAGCTGCCGCTAAGGCGGATGGTGCCAGAAAAGCGGCCCTGGAAGCCCAGAATCTTTCAACTTTTAAGGGGAAGGACCTGGCCAAGGAAAAAACGTCGGGTGAGGGCCTTGGCTTCCTTGCTACCCGATTCCAGCAGGCTGAGGCTGCGATGGCCAAAGGGGATTTTGCACAGGCCGAGAGATATTATGCTGAAGTAAAGGCTCTTTGTGGCATTAATGAGTCTCCTGAGGGTAAGGCGAATAAGGCCAGTGCCGACGCCTGGAAGGTTTGGGACGCTTACGTGACTGAAGTGGGAGGCTATGACAAGGCCGATCCATCATTAAAAAAAGGCGGCGAAGAATATAACAGAGTTTGGGCGCCGGCCGATAAGGCCCTCGCCGAGGGTAAATACGAAGAAGCTGCAAAGCTGTATAAACAGGCTGCTGCCGATTACCAGGCCGCGCTTGATGGTGTAAAAAAGGAGAAAGTTGAAGGGCCAAAAAATATTGCCGCTATAGCTAAAGATTTGAATACCGCCGCGGAAGCTGCAAAAGCCAAGCCTAACACTGATCAAAATATTGTACTGCAAGGTGTTCCGGTTACAGTACGCAGTGCTGACGGCAAAGCGGTGGAATATAAATTTGCGGGACAGGCCGCAGTTAAAGATGCAACGGCGGATACTTTTGCGGCTGATGTTTACAAGAAATCCAAGGAAAAACCTGCTCCTGCAGCACCCCCCGTTGCCGCAGCCGGCAAAGGTACAGAGAAGAAGCCTTCATAAAAATGCTTATAAAAAGAGCCCCGCCAAGGCGGGGCTCTTTTTGATTGTTGATGATTGGCACGTGGCGGGTTCCGCCGCACCGTGTTAGTTCATCTTCTTTCTGATGAACGCCGGGATGTCGAGTTCGTTATCGGTGGATTTGATGGCTTGATTGCCGTTGCTGTTTGAAGTTGCGGCAACGGAATTATTTCCCAGGGAAACGTGCTGGCGGAGAATGCTTGGACGTTCACGAGGGGTGTCGTCGAAGCCCGTGGCGACCACGGTGATCTTTACTTCTCCGGTGTAGGAATCGTTGATCACGGCGCCGAAGATGATGTTTGCTTCCGGATCTGCGGCCTCGGTAATGATGCGGGCAGCTTCATCAACCTCAAACATGGAGAGGTCGTTGCCGCCGGTAACGTTGAAGAGTACGCCTTTTGCCCCGTCGATGGAAAGCTCCAGGAGAGGTGATTCAATGGCGGCTTTTGCGGCTTCAATGGCGCGGTTTTCGCCTGTTCCGTACCCGATACCCATGAGTGCTGAACCTGCGTTTTCCATCACGGTCTTCACATCGGCAAAGTCCACGTTGATCATGCCGTGTACGGTAATAAGGTCCGCGATGCCCTGAACGCCCTGGCGGAGAACGTCGTCAACCACCGTGAAGGCTTCGGTAATCGGAGTCTTTTTGTCGATAATGGAAAGGATCTTGTCGTTTGGAATAGTAATGAGGGTATCAACTTTGCTCTTGAGATTCTCGAGACCATCGTCGGCCTGCTGGCGACGGCGGTGACCTTCAAAGGAGAACGGACGGGTTACGACGGCAACCGTAAGAATACCCATGTCCTTGGCAATTTCAGCAATAACCGGAGCTCCACCCGTACCGGTTCCTCCACCCATACCGCAGGTGATGAAGACCATGTCAGCCCCTTCAAGAGCCTGGCGGATCTCTTCAGCATTTTCCTCAGCGGCCTGACGACCAACGTCCGGATTGCTACCGGCACCCAACCCACGGGTTGTCGCCTTGCCGACGTTAATCTTAATAGGAGCTTCGGAATGGTAAAGAGCCTGAGCGTCCGTATTGACGGCGATAAATTCGATACCGCGAAGATTGGCCTTAATCATGCGGTTAATGGCGTTTCCACCACCTCCACCGACACCGATCACTTTAATGGAAGCCACCGGATTCATTTCCGGAATCACTTCGAGTGTCTTTTTTCCAAGCTGATTTCCTCCAGAGAACAGATTGCGGAGGTTATCTTTCTGCTGGTGCTGCTGGTGATGCTGCTGCTGGGGAGTTGCCATAGATTGAGGAGTAAAGATTATTTTTTTAAAAACGGAGTACTATTGTTAAACGAATTTTGATAGATTGTCAATAAAATATTCTGATTTCATTCGCTTACGATCCGTTTATGGGAAGAGGCCTTTAAACCAGTCTTTCATGCCCCCCATGGCCTTGCGGAGGTTGAGTCCCTTGAGCGAAAATCCGTAGGTCCGGTTTTCCAGTCTGCTGCCCCACAGGATGAGGCCGATAGCCGTCGCGTAGGCCGGATCGTCGATCTTATCCACCACTCCGTCAAAGTTCTGCGGGAACCCGATCTGAACCGGCAGGTTCAACGTTTCACGGGCCAAGTCGATAGTACCAGGCATTTTGACGCTTGCGCCAGTCAAAACAACACCGGCCGGCAACATTCCGTCACGGTGAATCTTGGCGAGTTCGTCTTTTACGAGGATGAAAATTTCGTGATAGCGGGCTTCAATGATCTCCGCCATCATCTTCTTGGAAACTTTTTGGGTATCGATTTTGCTCATCAGGGAGAGGTCGATGACTTCACGTTCGCTGACGTCCGATGGCAGACACGTACCGTATTCGATCTTGATTTTCTCGGCGGTATCGATGGAAGTCCGCAGGCCGATGGCAATATCGTTGGTGACGTTTTCACCGCCCACCGGAAGAACCGCGGTATGAAGCGTTGTGCCTTCTTCAAAAACACAGAGCGACGTACCGCCCGAACCGATATCCACGACGACCACTCCAAGTTCCTTCTGGCGCTTGCTCAGGACTGCTTCGGCGCTGGCCAAACAGGAAGGAATGATGTCATCAATATCCACGCCCGCCTGGAGCACGCATTTTTCGATGTTTTTTACCGCAGGTACAAGCCCTGTGATGATGTGGGCGTCAACTTCCAGACGAATACCCGTCATGCCGACTGGATACTTGATGCCCTTCTGTTCATCAACCGTGAAAGATTTTGGAATGATGCGGAGAATGCGGCGGTTACCCGGAATGGAAACGGCCTGCGCGGCTTCCAATACGCGGTCCACGTCGTCTTCGGTAATTTCGTTGCCGGCATGGGACACGGCAATAACGCCCTTGGAATTGATGGATTCGATGTGCGTCCCGCCGATACCCAGGAATACGTGATTAATCGGTTCTCCGGCCATTCTTTCGGAATCCTCAAGCGATGCGGAAATGGAGTTGATCGTTTCTTCAACATCGATGATCGCGCCTTTACGCATGCCGGTGGATGGAGCGATGCCTACGCCGATAATGTTCGGGACCTGGGATTTTTCTTCAAGGGTTCCAACGACCGTTCTGATCTTTGAACTGCCAATGTCGAGACTTGCGATGACTCGTGCTTTTGCCATTCGTTCGGGAGAATAGAGGATAGAGAATGTAGAATAAAGTCGCTCTTTTTGCGCGACATTGCAAAGAGGAGTTTAGATCAAAATTGCATTTTTGACAACAGAATTTGATTGTTGAAATTGGCTTACGGAAGAGCCTCCGCTCCCGTTGGTCTGTTAAAACATGCTCTGCTGGGATTTTTCTTCGGGCTCGATCAGATCTTTGAGGGTATCGATCTGTTTGAGCAGTCCCCTGAATTCAAGTTTTTCAAAAAAATCTTTGATCTTCTGATACGGGGCGCGCGTCAGATGGCACTGCTCAAGGTGGATTTCGATCGGCACGTCTTTTATGATGGTGGCAAGCCGTCTGCTGAGTTCCGCGTCCTTTTCTCCAGTCTCGAGTTTTTTCCGCATGCCGGGAGTCAGTTCGTCCAGGTGTTTGTAAATGTCCTCCAGGTGACCGTATTTCTGAAGAAGTTCCACTGCCCCTTTTTCACCGATGCCGGGAACGCCTTTGATGTTGTCGGAAACGTCGCCCTTCAAAGATTTATAATCCACGATCTGGTCGGGATGGAGTCCGGTTTTTTCTTTGACCATCGCGGGGGTGTATTCAATGACCTCCGAAACGCCTTTTACGGGCGCGATCACATGGGTTTTCCCGGTGACCAGCTGAAGGCTGTCACGGTCCCCGGTCAGAATGAGCGTGTGTATTTCAGGGTCTTTTTCCGCTTTTTCGGCAATGGTCCCGATGATGTCATCGGCCTCGTAACCGTCCATTTCGAACATGGAGACGTTAAACGCTTCAAGGGCTTCCTTAAGCCGTGGAAGTTGCGGGTAGAGCTCTTCGGGCGGGGCTGAACGGGTCGCTTTGTACTCTTTGTATTCTTCATGACGGAAAGTGGGGGCCGCACGATCCCAGGCCACCGCAACATATACAGGTTTTTCACGCTTCACGATCTCGAAAAACATCTTCAGAAAGCCATAAATGGCGTTCGTATATTCGCCGCCGCTGGTCTTAAACAGGGGCAGTCCATGGAATGCGCGATGGAAAATGGCGTTTCCGTCAATGAGAAGCAGTTTTTTCATACGGGCGGAGCATAGCATTCTGACCGTTTTTTTGCTATAATATTAAGAATTTATTAGTTCCACTTGCGCCATGGGACGTAGTGATCTGCAAAAACTTCTGGATCAAAAAAAGGAGGCCAAGAAACATCTGTTTGATGAGTGCTGGCCCGACTCCGATATAAAGAGCCCTCTCGTCGTCATTTTGGTGACTCCTGAAAAGGCCAACAGGGAACTTGTTTTTAAGCTTCTTGAAGGCCTTTTTGTTTTGCCCATCCATGTAGTGGTGGTGAGCAATGATGAACCGGGAGAAAATGTTAACTATCCGTCCGGAAAAATTACCTGGTTTAATCCTGAGAGCGGGCGCAACGCTCCCAAGCTTGATACCTGGCTTTTGGCCGCCGATATGGCCGTGGTGTTCGACGAAAAACAGAATACGATTCACGCGTTGTTTGATAAAGGGGTCGTTCCGGTGGGCCACGCCAAGTCACCACACCTGCAGAATTATCATCCCAATGAGGAAACGGGGAACAGCTTCACCTATACGGAAAAAGGTCCATGGGGTGTTTTTGCCGCGCTCGTGCGGGCATGCGAAACGTATCATTTTCCCTACGACTGGCAGCACATTATCCGCGGGATTCTAAAAGTCAGGTAAAACTTCCACATGAACTCTTCGGGCCGCTTGTTCGCCCCAGCGGGCTCACGGCGCTAAGTCGTCGGCTTCGCTCTTTTTGCTTCGCAAAAAACCGGCCCGCTTCGCCTCCTCGTTGCCCTCAGCCCTCATGTGGGAGTTTTACAGGCAATTCAAAAAATCCCGGCTTTTGAGGGACGGGATTTTCATGATTTTGAAACGATGCTAGTCCAACGAGGTTCCGCCGCTGGCGCTGTTGCCCAGGCCCTGGATGTTGGTGATGATGTCGTTGAAATTGATATATTTGATGATGTCCAGGCCGATGATGCGGCCCACCGTTCCAACAATCACCACGGACAAAATCGTGATGATCAAACCGATAATGGCGTAGCGGATGGTGCTGACGGCCTGTTTGATTTTATCCTCCTGTCCTCCGGAGAGAATGAATGAAATACCTCCGATAAAGATAAACACGACGGAAAGAAGGCCGGCCACGATGATTGCGTATGCCAAACCTTTGTTGATGATTTCAACAATGTCATAGCGCTGAGCCGCCCCGAGGATTGAATTTGCTGGAATGTCTGCCATCGTTATTTTTATTAGGAATTAAGGGGGATTTGCGCCTTTGATTACAGCGCGTCTGAACTGATTTCGGTGCCATCCGGTTCGACGATTTTGAGATTGACCCGTGCGTTGTTTTTGGAGCCGATCACGCGGAGGAGAATGCGAAGGGATTTTGCGGTTTGGCCGCTCTTACCAATGATCTTGCCCATATCGTCCTTGTTCACTTTCAACGTGATGAGTACACCCATTTCATCTACGGTACGGGTTACTTCAACGTCGTCGGGGTGCTGAACGATCTGTTTCACTATATACTCGACAAAGTCACGGTCAGATCCTTGGGAGAAGTCTTTCGTTGCATCCATAAGGTAAGAATTAAGGACTATGGTGTGAGACTTTGCGGTGGAGAACTAGGCCGCGGCCGGGGCTGCCTCTTTAGCGGCTGGAGCTGCAGGTTTAGCCACTTCTTCGCCCTTCTTCTTCATGTCTTTCTGACGCTTGGCAATGTACTTTTCCATGTTGGCGAAACCTTTTTTCTTCAGTAAAGAAGCCACGTGACTTGATGGCTGTGCTCCTTTGCTCATCCAGTATTCGATGCGTTCTTTTTGAATTTCCAGAGGTTTTGCGGCTTTTGCCGGCTGATAATGGCCGACCACTTCAATGAATTTTCCTTTGACGGGGCGAGCGTGTTCCGCGACCACAATACGGAAAGATTCCTGCTTTGCGCGTCCGGTGCGGGTGAGTCTGATTCGTAACATGTGTATGGGGTATAAAGTATATGGTATAGGGTATAAGGAGCTCGCGCTTCTTAAAAAGTGGTGTTTTTCGAATGAGGGGAACTTCCGTTTTGAAGGGACGGAAATGGGCTTTTGGCCTGCCGGCGGCGCGGCTTTTGCTGCGCTACGGCTGTTCGTAAAAACGGTTCAAGTTTAGCGTAGGAATGGGGAATGTCAAGCTTTGGACGGGCGTTTTTGGCTGATTCTTCTCGTCAATTCTCGTCGACGGCAGTTCCGGGGAGTTTGTCCGTCATTTCTATCTTGATGTTCTGGAGGGCTTTGGAGCCGTATTTTTTGTTTATCTCTTCAAGAATCTGGTGTTTCAGCATCGCCACCTGCTGCGCGCAGGCCGAGTTGAGCACCCCCACGGTCAGGGTTTTGCCGTCAAAGGATTTTGGGAACGTCTGCTCCGCCGCTTCCAGAGGAAGCAGGTTTTTGGAAAGACTGCGGAACTCCTGGCAGATTTTCACCGCTTCGAGCTGCTTGGTGAAGTTGTATTCGGCCGCGGCCTTTGGAAGAAATTTTTGGAATGCGTGGAACATCATTATTCTTTATGGAGCGCCTGGGCGTATACCCGGAGCGTTTCGAGGGTCATCTTTGTCCAGGAGAATTGTTTCACCCTTTGGAGTCCGTTGGCAATCAGTTTTTCACGCAACGATTTTTGGCTCGTGACTTCAAATATTTTTTCCGCCATGTCTTCCGGGCTCCGGGGATCAAAAAATACCGCATTCCCTTTTCCGCAAATTTCCGGGATGGAAGAGATGTCCGATGCGATAACCGGTACGCCGCACTGCATGGCTTCCAGCGGCGGCAGTCCGAACCCTTCATACAGTGAGGGGAATACGTAGGCGAGCGCGCCGTTGTATAAGGGCACGAGGTCTTTTTCTTCCACCAGGCCGGTAAATATCACGTCATCTTCCAGTTTGAGGGAAAGTGTTTTTTCTTCCAGTTCCGGGGCGTAGACCGGGTCTTTTCTTCCCGTGATCACCAGATTCCCGTCGAAGCCGTATTCATTTTTGAGGATATGAAAAGCATGCAGGAGGTTCGGCAGATTTTTGTGGCTGCGCCAGACCCCGGTGTAGAGCAAGTAGGGTTTATCAAGTTTGTATTTTTCTTTCACGTTCTGGAGTTTTTTTTGGTCGACCTGATCCTTTACCGGCTGGAACTTTTCGTGGACTCCCTCATAAATCACGCTGATTTTTTCGTCCGGGGCGTGGAAAAGTTTCTGCAGATCTTTTTTGGTATTGAAGGAGACCGCGATGATTTTTTTGGCTTTTCTCACAGCGGATTTGATCGTCACGTGGTAGCCGAAACGGTAGAGGGGGGAGGACATTTTCTTTCCCGGGTAAAACGAAAGCGTGAGATCGTGAATGGTGACCACCGACGGGCGTCGGTAAAAAATCGGCGCGTTGAAATGGGTAAAATGCATGAGGTCCAGCTTTTCCTTATTGAGGGCGCGGAGAAATTTTGTCTGTTCGGCGAGCGAATAGTGGGGAGCATCGACCAAAACTTTTTTGACGCGGGGGCCCGGAACCGTAAAGTGGGAAAATTCCGGTTCGTTGAAAAAGAGCACATATTCATTTTTCTGGTCTGTGCGGAACAGGTTTTCCGTGAGTTCGTACACATAACGGCCGATGCCGGTGAAACGGGAAGAGTACATTCTGCAGTCGATGCCTATTTTCATGGTTTGTGTCATAGTTTGTATCACTTTCGGGCCGCTTGATCGCCCCTGCGAGGCGATCTGCGCTGATACACAAGTGCTCGCTCGTCCTGCGGACTCCATGCCCGCTCGCACTTGTGAATCCCCTCAAGCAATACAAACTATAACACAATATGAATATGAGCTTGCCAAAAGGGGGCCGGTTCATTATCATTTGCAGGCAATTTTGTGACATTTTCAATTCAGGGTTCGGATTTGCCTGGTGACGACAGTATTGGCGAACCGGATGGCGGGGCACGTGGAGCGGTAGTTCAGCTGGTTAGAACGCCACACTGTCACTGTGGAGGTCGGGGGTTCGAGTCCCCTCCGTTCCGCCATGCTTCGCTAAAGCTTCGCATGGCATGGCCGTTTGGGGGCGTCCCGCGGATTCCACCATTTACTTTACCAACGGGAAATGGTGCGATTATTGTTATTATGCTATAATTATGTGAATAGACATTCATTATTTATTTATGCAACTCGAGCATTCCGTCGAAAATATCCCCTATTTTCAAGGAAAACAAATCGTTGATGTCACCCAAGAAGAAATAGCAGGATTGAAAACAAAAGGGCTAAATGTTAAAGAATTTACCGTTACGGAACCATCAAAAGGCCTTGATCATGTAACTGGTTACTATGTAACAGGGCGAGTTCATCAAGATGGAGAATATATTAATCCTCATGATAAGAGTAAGCCCGGCAACCCCGGCGTCTTCATAGAAAGATTTGTACACCTTCTCGTCAGTCCAGACACTGGCCGGGTTTACATTGATCGTGTGAGTAGTTCGACGGGAGACCCGGTAAGAGATGTGTCAGGTGCATCAAGGCAACTTGAAAAATTCTGCAGGAAACAGTAGGAGGAGAGCTGAGGTGCGTAGCTATTCCAGTTTGCTCCAGAGCAGGTCGTACATTTTTTTGTGGAGGTCCGCGATTTCCCGGGATTCGATGATGATGGCCATTTTTTCCCTCCAGGAAGCTATGAGCACTTTGTCATTATAAATGTTGAGTTCCGGGGAAAATGAGTATTTTTTGTTCGGGATCAGTTTTATTTTCCGGAGTTCTTCCTTGTCATGGAGCTTACGTTCCTTAGAAAGATCGTTGTCCGGGCAGATCGCCTGAATCGAAATATTTTTGTCGTGGCGGCGCTGATAGTATTCGGGGAAAAAGTTGGGGAGTGCCCTGTGCATTTCCTCGACATTCGCGTAGGCGCGAATTGGTTCGTCGGAGCCGAGCGTATCTTCATAGGCCTCACGCATGCCTTTTTCTCCTTCAAAAAATTGAACCTTTGGTTTGGTACTTACCGTTGATTCAATGGACTGGATTGCCGGAAGAATTTCCTGAATCTCCTGTTTCTGTTTTTCGATTTTGCGAAGATATTCGTTTTTATCGCGGTCAAGATAGTTCATCAGATTCTTGGGATCGAGTACCTGGAAGTAGACGGCCGTTCCTTTGTCGATCTTTGTGGCGAGCCCTTTTTTGATGAGCCCCTCAAAAATGTCGTAGACCGTGGTGCGGTTCACGCCGGAGTACTTGGCAATGACGGAGGCGGTTTGCGAACCAAGCCGAAGGCACGTGAGATACAGGCGCGCTTCTTTAGTGCTCAGGCCGATATCTGTGAGGACTTTTTCGATCATATTGCAGAAATAATGTTGTGGAAATTGTTTCGACAATTGAATTATAACAGTTGCTATAAGGCTTTACAACACAATGTTTATGCTGTCGGTAGAGTATTGACGATTTAGTATATAAAGGTTACCATGTACTCCTTTATACATTTGTCAACTTACCCATATGCACAAACTTACAGCGATCAACAATCAGGCAACGGACTGTGGTGAAAATTCTCCACAATGCCAGGGGTGCGCGGAATGTCCGAGTATTCCGGCGACACCCGAAGAGGCAACTGTTCAGCATGAAAAACAGAAGGTTTATCCTGAGATTCCAAAGGTATTTACAGGAGGTTATCCGCAGGGCTACCGCCCATGGGTCGGCGCATGGAGCGTCCAGGAGGAAGACCTGCGCGAAACTTTGCCGGATGGAACGTTCACGTTAACTCAGCTCGATATTTCCATTAATCCTGACCATTATACTGAGGCGGTCAACAAAGGATTCCCGACAGACCGGGAACTTAATGAAGAGGAATGCGCGGAAATCTTTGGAAGAGCCAAAAACCTGTACGGAAGGACTTGCGGGATCGCATGCAAAGGCTGCTTTGAATGCGACGGGGAGGTCAGAAATTTACTCATGAGCACCGAAGAGGTCTTCTTTATGCTCAAAGAGGCAAAGGAGCTTGGAGTGAAACATGTTAAATTTCTTGGCCCCGGTGAACTGATGCACAATCCCCGCCTGTTCGAAATTCTGGATTTCTTACAGGAGAACGGCATTAAAATAGGTATCTTTACCAAAGGCGTGGTGCTTGGCGATGATGAAAAGGCAAAGCAATTATTCGGTGAAAAGGGCATCAGCACCGCAAAAGAATTTTGCGCCAAAATAGCTTCCTATGAAAATGTGACTATTCTTTTGGGACTTGTCTCCGCAGACAGAATAACGGAACAGGGCAGAATTGATTCGCGGAATTTTCCCAATCTGTTTGAGATCAGAAATCAGGCCTTTGTAAACCTGGCTGAAGCAGGACTGAACAAAGATCCTCATCAGCAACGTCTGGCAATCGTCTGCGCACCTGTATTACGGGACAACATTGATGAAGTTGTTGAAATCTACAAGTATGGCCTGGAGAGAAATATTCCGGTTCTGGTCGCACCGACCATGTTAAGTGGCAAGGGGGCAAATATGAAAGAGATTACTGATCCGGAGTTCAAGGAAAAAGATCTGGTGGAACTCTACATCGAAATCTATTCCATGCTGATTAGGAAACAAATCTTTACGCTCGAACAGGTTGAACAGGAGGGAGTTTCCCCTTATGCAGGATATGCCTGCAACCAGTTCATCGGCGGCATGCTGGTCAGGAAAGACGGTCAGGTGATGGCCTGCCCGGGCAACGACAAAGGGGAGTATGTCTATCAGAGGGATGTCCGAAAAAAGTCCCTCAAGGAGATCTGGAAGGGAAGTATCGGCTACAGATTAAGGGAAAGATTCGTGCGGGAGGCGAAGGAACGGGAAGCTTTGGGACTTGATGGGCGAATTCCATTAACACAGCCGTGTTACGCCAAAACGGAAGGTACAACCCTGCCGTGCGAAAATGGAGAGGAACGGACCTGTGTCAAAAAAGGGTGCGGTTCCATCCCCGAAGGATTCTACGAAAGAGTCATGGAAGGTATCCGTGAACGGGTGAAAAATGAGTGATCTTAAGTATGCCCTCCCGCCCGGGAGGGCTATTTTTCGCCCCCGTTTGACGTGACCAGCTTGCTATTGTGCGATAAAGGTGTATGGTGAGCTTACCAATAGGTAGAGTTTTGTAGGGGATTTGAGTAGATTCCTACAGTGCGAAGCTTAGAGGAATTTATTCAATAACCTTTTCTTTTATGAAAGGTATCATCAAAAGGCTCAAGAAAGAGAGCTTCTTTGGATTCATCCAGCCTGAAGAGGGCGGTAAGGATGTATTCTTCCACGGTAACGACGTTACAGGTGGTAAATATGAGGAGCTCGAGGAGAACGACCCGGTCACGTTTGACATGGGCGACTCTCCAAAGGGTCCTAAGGCTACCAACGTAGCAAAAGCTTAAACGTCAAGTTCAAGCATTGAGAGGCCGGGTTTCGAAAGATCCCCGGCCTTTTTGTTGCGCCTGTCTATAAATTATGTTATAATAACATGATGTCGTAAATCTTTACTTCTACAGGTTATGAAAATCAATACCCAACATCTCCAACTCTTTGGCACCGTGGCCGCCATGCTGACGGTTGTAACGGTTGTCGCTTACACCCAGGGCGCTTTTGCCATCACGAGTCCGCCCGTGCCGGTTATTCTTTCCGTCTTGCCAAATTCAGGACCTACGGCCGGAGGAACTTCCGTGACCGTCTCCGGGTCCAATTTTGATCCAAGCGACAGTGTAAGTTTTGATGGCATTGCCGCTACGGTTGTTTCCGGGACCGCCTCACAGATGAATGTTGTGACTCCCGCCCACACCGCAGGCCCGGTGAATGTCGTTGTTGCGAACAGCAATGGATTCTCAACTTTCACCAACGGGTTTACCTATGTTGAGCCACCTGCGCCACCGCCGGTTGATGAGAACACCTGTAAGAAAGGCAAAAAGGTCACCGTGTGCCATTTACCTCCGGGAAATGTTGAAAATGAACATACCCTGTGTCTTCCGGATGAGGCCATTCCGGCCCACCTTGCGCATGGGGACTATCTTGGCGTCTGCGCCGATGATGGTGATCACGACTCCGATTCCCGCAAGAACGGAGAGAGGGACAAGCAGGACCGCGAACATGATGACGACTAGTCGATATATCTTCGGTGCCTCTTGACATTTTACATGGAATATGTAATTATACGTATCCTGTTTTTTGTCCACCTTCTCATGCTGAAGACCATTGATGATTCTTTCCAGGAAAATGATGATCCCGGGCAGCCGGAGTGGGAAGAGCTTCCGGAAACTCAGATTGTGGAAATCCCGCAGGTACCGGCGAAACCCGAGCTCCCTCCGTCGATGATCAGAGATTTGATTGATAATGGGGATCTTTCAGACATCCTCCGGTTGCCTGAAATTAAGCAACGCTCCAATAACGGGAATGCGCTGAATTAAGGATAGGCATATTTGGAAAATGCTATCCTGTTTTGTGCTATAATGGTTCGCAAAGCTTCATTTTTTCGCATGAAGAGATCCGCTGAAAAATCATTGGAAACTGCCGTCTTGGGCGGAGGCTGCTTCTGGTGCCTGGACGCGGCTTTTTCACGAACAAAAGGTGTTCGCGACGTTGTGACGGGTTACGCGGGAGGAGATGCCGTGAACCCGACATATGATGAAGTTTGCGGTGGAAGCACCGGCCACGCGGAGGTTGTTGAAATTTTTTTTGATCCGGCCGAAATCAGCTACCAGGACATTCTTGGGATATTTTTTACCATCCACGACCCGACTACCCTAAACCGCCAGGGGCATGATGTCGGCACACAGTACCGTTCGGTTATTTTTTACACGGATGAATCACAAAGAAAAACTGCGGAGGATGTGATGAAGGAACTTGAGAACGGGAAACTTTACGATGACCCGATGGTCACCCAACTGCTGCCTCTTGAAAAGTTTTATAAGGCCGAGGATTACCACCAGCACTACTTTGAAAAGAATCCCGAGCAGGCTTACTGCCAGATCGTTATTATGCCGAAGCTGGTAAAATTCCGGGAGAAGTTCAGGAAGTTTTACAAATAATAACACACTGGGCGGCGGCAATCACATTGACTCACGCTACACAAAACTGTGCGTGAGCCAGCCTTTTTTCTGCGCCTCCGTCTGCAGCATCTTCTCGCTGGTGACGAGTCTCCCGTTTTGGGGCTGTGACGATATGGCCAGACGAAGATGCGTGGCGGCATCGAGCAAAGCAAAATCCCCCATGGAGTTCCCGGAACAGATCTGGGGCTTCTTCCCGTTTGTTTTTTTGAGCAGGGCTTCTATTTTTCCTTCCCTCCATGTCAGGGGAAGTATGGGATTTTCCGTAATGATCCCATCAATCACTTCGGTCCTCATCCCGATGACGTTGTCCGCCGGTATGCCGAAATATTCCGCAAGGGGTTCAACCGCCCATTGAACCGATCCGGAAATACAGTAGACGGAAAAATTTTCTTTCAGAAGCATCCCGATGAATCTTTCCTGTTCCTTAAAAAGGGGCATACATTTTTTCAAACCAAGGAAATATTCTTTCGTCCACTTTCTGACGGTTTCCAGGTTTTGCCCCTTGTTGACCTGCGCCAGCCATATTAAGGCGGTTTCCTCTTTTTCCATCATGAGGTTGATGTAGTGGGCCCAGGGATCGCGCGGAAGATCTGGCAGCAAACGGTGCAGGATCTGATAGCCAAAAAAATGCTCGGAAATGTCGCCGTCCCACAAAGTCCCGTCCACGTCGAAGGCGGCAACCGGGTGTGCGAACTCTTTTTTGATTTTTTGAATCTGCTCTTCAATGTTCTCCCAGAGCTCTTCCGGAAACGGCCGGTGCTGAGTTGTTTTGTTGTCTAACACGACCGCAGTCTAGCAAAAAAACTTTCCGTGTCCAGAATCGGGTATAATATGGTTGTCAGTTTGTTTCAGGGAAATTATGGACAAGTTTTACTTTGGTGCCGCAACGTCGGCGCATCAGGTAGAGGGAAATAATATCCACAGCGACTGGTGGAAGTTCGAACAGGAGGTCCAGGCCAAACCGGGATTCATGTCGGGGAAAGCCGCGAACCATTACGAGCTTTTTGACGAGGATTTTGCGCTCGCGGCAAAACTGGGCCATGACGCCCACCGGTTTTCCATCGAATGGGCGAAGGTGGAACCCGAGGAGGGGAAGTTCAACGAAGCCGTGCTGCGTCATTATCACGAAGTTTTCCGAAGCCTGAAAAAACACGGACTGAAGCCGTTCGTGACCCTGTGGCATTTTACGTTCCCCGAGTGGTTTGCCAAAAAGGGCGGCCTGGAAAATCGGGAAAATATTTTTTATTTCGTGAGGTTCTGCAGAAAAATCGCCGAGGTTTATAAGGATGAGATGGAGTACGTGATGACGATCAACGAACCGGAAGTCTACCTCTATTATGCTTATCTAGCGGGGAAGTGGCCTCCTCAAAAAAAGAGCTCGTGGTCTTTCATCAAAACTTTCCGCAATCTTGCGCGGGCCCACAAGCAGATTTACAAAACGATGAAAGAGGTGAATCCCAGTTTTAAAATCGGGGTCGCCAAAAATAATCCCGCGTTTTCACCGGACCGGCGCAAAAATATTTTTGACTGGTTCCTGGTCCACCTTTTGAAGTACCTGTGGAATCACATGTTCCTGGATTTCATCCGGAAGCATCAGGATTACATCGGGCTCAACTATTATTTCCACCGCAACATGCGGTTCGACTGGAGCATGCGGAAGCTGTTTTTCATCCATCCCTGCAACTCCTGCAATATTACCGACATGGGGTGGGAGGTTTACCCCAAGGGGATCGCAGGATTGCTCCGTGATTTGTGGAAGCGTTACCGCAAGCCGATTATCATCACTGAAAACGGGATGGCCGACCGGTCGGACCGGCTGAGGGGAAGGTACATTGAGGATATTTTGGAACATATTTTTAATGCGAAAAAAGACGGCGTTCACGTGTTCGGATATTTGCACTGGTCGCTCATCGACAACTTTGAGTGGGCGGACGGCTATGAGCCGCGCTTCGGATTGATCGAGGTGAATTATGAAAATTTTGTAAGGACACCCCGTCCTTCGGCTTACAAGTATGAGAAATTGATTAGAAAGTATCAAAATACTTTGACGAGCAAGGCTTAATATGTTATAAAACTCGCCACCTATTAACCATAGCACTATGGCAACTTCTTTAGATGATATTGACCAGCTCGAGATACTGGATGCCGAACGGGAGGTGAAATTCAGAGAGACCATGCTCGATCTTTTTGGGAATGAGGACCACGGCCTTCATGTGTATTTTCAGCGAAATGAAAGAAACGTAGGCTTTATCAATGAGCTTATCGGGCTTGATCATAAACTGGATGCCACAAGGATATTTGAAGCGAGCAAGGACGATGACGGTTTTGTTGACCCGGTGAAGGTCATCGACGAACTCCTGCGGATCTACAGTTCCATGGGGGAGATTGTTTTGTACGAAGACCCTGCGGTTTTTGAAGACGCCAATTTGTCCAAGGGTGAGTTTATGGGGAAACTGCGGGCAGGCATTACCTCCGTGGTACAGTTGTTTGATGATTCCCAGACTCCTTCGATGGAGTATTTTTTGGGGCACATTTCCCATAAGTATACTTTTAGTACCGCTGAAACACAGCCGCGCAAGAACACCCTTCCTCCACCGCCGTTGGATTTACAACCACTCGTCGAACCGGCGGATACCGGCTCGCAAGTGCAACCAACGGAAGGTCTTCCCGTGGTGCCGCCGACTGCCGCAGGCGGAGACGTCTCCCCGGATTCACAATCTTCCGGGAGAAGAAGAACCGGGCTTACCCTCACTTTTGAGCGCGACAGGGCCGTGAGGGAAATGATCGATGCCATGGGAATTGAAGAGGCCATCAGTAGATTCCCCGAAGACCAGTTTTTCCTGGCGATTATTCCTGAAGTCGCCCGTTTTATTGAACTTACCGTCCGTAGAAATACGAAAAAATGGCTCATCCGGAGAACCCCCTCAAATGATCTTGATAAGCTCATTCATGACGCGACGGCGAACATGATCGGCAATATCCAGGATGAACTGATGCATGGTGACAACCGCGAAAGACTCATTGCCCAGATTATTCTTGCCTTTTACCGTCCCGGGAAAGAAAGGCTGCGAACCGAATTTGAACGCAGGATAAAGGATGAGGTCACCCAATATTTCAGAACGGTGCACGCGACCCCGGAAACGGTTCATCCGGCCAAAAATGTTACCCAGATTCCACGGGCAAGGCTCGGCGTTCCGCCGCAGGGAGTGGTCCGGTTCCATAAGACCGAACGCCCGGTCCCAATCGGCCCGGTTGTTACGGCCGTCGTGGATCAAACCAGGGTTGTGATGCAGGATCAGCCTCCGAAAAATGACGACGGCGACATGGGGGATGAAAAAACGCTGGTAAATGTTGCTCCGTTTCCACAGCCCGCGGCAAAATCGACTCCGCCGCCGGCAGTTCAACCGGCCCCGCAGCAACGGGAGCTTCCGCCTCTCGTTTCCGAAGTCGATGACGAGGATACGATCACCGCGGCCCCTTTGCCGAGTGTTCCTCCCAAGGCGCCTTCGGTTCCTCCTCAGGCACCTTCCTTCCCTCCTTCTCCCATACTTCCCGCCTCCATGCCGCCCGCCGAGCGCATCCGGACTGCTCCGGATTCTCAGCCACCACGGGCTCCCGAACGGGAAGAGGTCAGGCCTCCGATTATCAGTTACCATCCGCCCGCCCAGGCTCAGCGGCCCGCCCAGGCTCCAGCCCACACGAGAACCGATTCCTCCAGACCGGCACCCGCGCCCGCGCCAAAATCTGTTCCCGCGCCTGCACCACAACCTTCGGCTCCTCCGGCAAAGAGGGGATTTTTCAGCAGGGCAAGAAAGTGGATTGTGGGGGCATCTCTTGCCGTGTTGGCAACCATAGGCATTCACGACGTTTCCCAGACAAAACCGAAGGAGTTCCAGAACGACACCGCCCCAACGGCTTCAACCGCCAGCAGCAATGATGCGCCGAAAAAGGCCGTAACTTCTCCGGTAGCGACCGCCCAGGCTCCAGTGGTATCGGCCACCGCTCCGGATGTGAAGTCTGCTCCGGTTCCGGTGCCACAAGTGACTTCAAAGCCCGACGTCACTGTGCCCGCTCCGGAAGTCGCTTCCGTGTTGACTACACAAACCTTCTCGCTCGGATCTTCCGAAGTTTCTAAACCTTTTACCGGCAAAGCATCGATGGTTGAAGGTGGCGTGGACGCTACACCTTTTGCACAGGCGGCGAAGACACCGGCCTGGTATCAAACTCAAAAAAAATCCGCCGATACTTTGTTAAAAATCTACGATTCCCACAAGTCCCAGCTGGATAAGGATACCGTAACGTTTATTGAAAAAAATGAGTCCGTCCTCCGTGATTTGGCTTCCCAGAAAGATTTTACGGCCGCAGGATTCAAGGCGGGTTTTGAAATCCGCCATGGCGCCCAGGAAGTTTTCGGCGCCAACGGAGTATACAACAATCTGCTGGCGTTCCAGCGCATCGTGAATCTGTACGGCGGCGACAGCGAGAAAATTGTTTCCGACGGAACGATCATCAAGTTTGCCGTGGGTTCCAAACTCATGGCTCCGGAACAGAGGTTCGCGAAGGCCGTTTTGTATAAAGAAAATTCCACGGTGAAATCCACCGGTCCAACGCCGGGCATGGACATCAAAACTCCCGCACCGGCTCCTACAAAAAATCCGCACGGCCTGAACCAGTTGCAAAAAAATCCGCAGAAGCAGGTTGAGGATCCGCGTAACTATTACGGGTTCAATTATCAGCCGATGACCACTCCCGTACAGCAAATCGGGCTCAGCCAGGGCGTTAACCTGGAAGAGATCGACGCGGCCTGGGACACGATTGCCGAACAAAATACCGTCGCTGCCGATCTTGAAAAATCCAGACTCGATATTGAGGCTTCTTACCAGGCAGATCTGGCCCGCGAGTCCGCGGCCAAGAAAGCCGCTCTCCGCGCAGAACTCAACAAGAAGATGGACCGGCTTTTCGCCAAGGCCAAAGAAAAGCAGGCGGCCGAAGCCAAGATGAAGAGCACCTATGACGATGCTCCGGACATCGAAGTTTCAACCGCAGAAATGCACCCCGCTGAAATGGTCGAAATCGACCGCCGCGCCGCGCTTCTTGAACGCGGTGAAATTGTCGTCCGGCCGGTTGAGGAAGGCGGAACGGGCAGCGTACTGATGGCGCTGGAAAACGGCTTTATGAAAGAGTGCCGGAACGGCGACCAGATGGATCGTGTTCAGCAGCGTATCGCCAAAATCCGCATGGGTTCACTGGAGGAGTATGAAGTATTGGGCGACGGAAAAATTTACGCCAGACTCTCTTCCCTCGACCTTGAAGATCTTCAAAAGATCGTTGCGTAACCATACTTCCACTTCACTTATTGGACGGGCGAACCGGTAATGTTTTCGGTGCTCCCACGTTATACTTTGTGCCTGAATTTCGAGACCCAAGAGTTAGTTGACAAAATTTGGAATATTGTTATAATAACCCCTTATCATTACTTATTTTTTCTATGACGAACGGACCAACATTAGGGAGTGCTCCACAACAAGACGTACAAAAACTTTTTGATGCCATGCAGGTTCATATCGCCGACATGGGGGACGACAAGCGTCTTTCCGGCCTGCTTATGGACTTCGGCAATACCAGTTCCGGGTTACGCACTGTTCTGGGTGACTTAAACTCTTTTGCCGATGAGGTGAAGGAGGGCAAATTGGATTCCGACCAGGTTGTTTCCAAACTCAGGGACATCGCCGAAAAAGCTTTCCGTGAACTCGGGAAGATGCGCGACGAAGATCTCCAGAGGAAAGGCACGGATTATCAGAATGCTCGCTGGGCTTTTTTGAAACATTTTTATAGTATCGCCAAATCTTTCGGGGCTCAGGTTGAACTTGCAAACCTTCTGGACAAATGGGAGAAGGCGCATCCGCATACCGATGATCCAAAAGAGCAGACGTTTCAGGAACAAAAAGAAGCGGCTCTTAAGCTGGTCGAAGCCCGTTTCCCTACCATGTACGGTGAGGTAACCCGTGAAGTCGGATTTGACCCCGATAAGGTTGTGGATGCCGGTATGACCTACATCGATGAAAGACTGGTTGGCAACCAGGACGGCCCTTTGGCTTGTTATTTTGGAGTTGCCTACAGCTCGAAATGGAATACAACCTCAAAACTGTCCGATGCAGAAAAGGCACAACGCGTAAAAATCCTGAGGGAAAAATTGTTCCCGATGGTTTTGGATGCCATCGCCAAAGATGCACGTCGGGCCACAAAAGTGGTTTTTGATTCTCTGATGCAGGAGATGTATCCCGATGCCGAAAGCCTGAAAGGGAAGACCGCCAACGTGATTGCTGATGAACTGGTCACCCATGTGATCCGCAGACGATGCAAATCAAACAGTTCCTCTTTTGGCGCCTATAAGCCACTGGCTCATTACTGGAACAACGATCCCAATAAGGGAGGCAATATCCTTGAATTGCACCAGGATTTGATTTATCTGATCCAAACCCGTTTTGGTACGGCGCTCGCCCATGATGCGCACGTCGATTCCCAGTTTGGCCGCGCTTCAAAACGCATTGAGGGGAACCCTCAGTATTTTGACGGGTATGTGGCTCCAAAATCCGTTCGCCCAACCGCTCCCGGCGCGCAGCTTGTTGCGAGCGGCGAAGGAACGGGCATTATTGACCTTGCCGCCATGCAGGCTGAATTGGCCGCGAAGGTCGCAAATGAAGCCCAGCAGCAAAGCGGATATACGATCGTCAAACCCGGACGCGTTCCGGCTCCGGCTCCGAGCCAGTCGGTTATTATCGATCCTTCGATCCCGACCGAAAATCCCCGTGACCGCAAAACGGTTCCCGAAGGACAACTACCAGCGGCTCCACGCCCACAACGTCCAGACATCACCATTGCTCCGCGTCCGGATCAGGAAACCACCCAGATGGATGCGAGAAAGATGGCTCAAGCCCGCGGCAATAAAGTGACCAAGTGGTTCAGACGCGGGGTGATTGCCCTTGGCGCAGCCCTGGGATTAACCATGGCGGGTACGGGAGCGTACAAGCTTCATGAATCGACCCAATCGAACGACAGTAAACCTGCTTCCACGGAAGTTGCGAAAGCAAACTCCGCCACCAGTTCTGCTCCGACTTCAGTCGCGAGCACAGCTCCAAGCGCGGCTCCGACACAGAGCGTGGCTTTGACCCCGACCGCCTCGCCGACCGACAGCGCCGAACCGGCTCCCGTGGCCGTACCTCCAACCGTCACCAATCCTCCGAAGTCTGTTGAGACTCAGAAAGTCGCGACCGTCATTGGCAGCCATTCTTACGGCATGGGATCTTCCGCAGGCGCCACCCCGTTTACCGGCACGGCGTCCCTGGTTGAAGGCGGAGTCGACGCGACACCGTTCGTTTCAACTTTAAAGACCGCAACATGGTATGAAACCCAGCAGAAATCCGCGGAAACTTTGATGAACATTTACGACACCAACAAGGCCCAGCTGGATAAAGACACTGCAAGCTATATAGCCACCCACGAAGCCACGCTTCGTGATCTGGCTTCACAAACGGACTTTATTCCTTATAAATTCCGGACCGGTTTTGAAAAACGTCACACCGTCCAGGAACTTTACAGCGCTACGGGCGTTTACAACACCCTGCTCGCGTTCGAACGCATCGTTGACCTTTACGGTAACGACACCGCAAAGCTCCTGAAGGATGCGCCGACCATTAAATTAACCATCGGTTCAAAACTCAACGCGCCCGAACAGAGATTTGCAAAAGCCGTTTTGTTGACCGCATCGGCCGATCCGGCTCCAGCTCCGAATCCGCAGGGCGCGCCGGACGGTAAAGGACAGCCGGATGCTCCGAAAGATAACGACAAGAGCGGATTCAACGACTACACTCCCGGATTTAACGGCGGGAATATTGCTCCAGGCGTTATCCCGGCCAATGTTCTTCCCGGACAAAACGTCAGGTATGCCATGCAGGCCGAGCAGTTACAGTCTGATAATCTGGATGTCGCCTTCAATGCCTTTAATTCCAGTGCCCGCGCAAAAGCCGCCGACAAGAGAGAAGTACGTGATTACCGATTGTCAAAAGAGGTCCAGCGGCACGTCGTGGCCGAGGACAAGAAAATCTATGACTTCGAACAACAACGCAGAAGCCGCGGCTTCCTTACCAAGCTGGCCGACTTTGGAAGAAATATCTGGAGCGGTACTACTCCGGAAGACCGTGCCATGGGCCTTCGCGGCACCGGCGGTATCCGTGGACTCTTTATGAGCGACGCTCAGCGCCAGGCAGAATTGCAGCAAAGAGCTGACGCTATTGAAGCCGCCGAACGCCAGGCTGTGAGGGCCGCGAAAGCGCCGGTTCAAATGAAAGTCGCTTCCAAGGCTCCTGAAGTAAAACCGGCAGCGGCAACACCAGCTGTTCCCGACCTCGCCAAACTGACCAGGGACATTGAATCTTCCTATGTTTCCGATCTGGCCCGTGAAGCCGAAGAGAAGCGAGCGATCGCCGCGGAACTTGAAAAATCAAGGCTCGGCGTTGAGGCTTCCTACAAGGCAGATTTGGCTCAACAGTCCGCCGAAAGGAAAGCCGCGCTCCGTTCCGAACTCGACAAGAAGATGGAAAAACCTTTTACCAAGGGCAAACTGATGGAGGCTGAAAGAGGACCTCTTCCCCCGGTTGATTTCCGTAAAACCTATAAGGTTGCCAAGGAGGACCGCAGCATTAAGTTTGTTCTTGAACGCCAGATCAAACTCAGTAACCTGGGTGATGAGGCAAAGGAAAAGTCCCTTGCCCTGGTACAGGAAATGATCCGTACGAACGGCGCCTTCATTGAAACCTACAAGATGCATGCCGACGGAAGCCGCGATCTTACCCTGAAAGACGAGTGGAGAGATAAGCTCAAAGATGCTGCAGGCATTACGGTTGCAGCCGCTCCGGTCTCAACAACAACCCAGGAAGAGGTTGCCGGCAACGAAAAAGTAGCGGAAGCCGCTTAAAGAATATTTTCAAAATATTGAAAGAAAAAGCGCATCGATAAAGGTGCGCTTTTTTGTTGCGCCTTCCATTCCGGCAGCATCCGTTTTTAGACCAAAAACTGCGGGTTACGGAGGTGTTTCTGCAGCCTGCGGTAATCTGGGCAGAAACGCTCAACAAGGCCGTAAAAGGCCCTGGAATGGTTCATGTGAAGGGTATGGGCGAGTTCGTGGACGATGACCGAGTCCGCCACCTCCACGGGGAGCATAATGAGCCTCCAGTTGAAGTTCAGATTTTTCTCCCTTGAGCAGCTTCCCCAGCGTGTTTTTTGCCCCCTGATCGTGATGTTCTTATAGATGACGTCCATTTGGTCTCCCAGTTCTTTTGCCCGTCTGTTGAAGTATTTCTCGGCAATAACGCGAAGGTAATCTTCCAGCGCACCCTTGGCCTGGCCGATGGAGCCGTCGCAGTACACGTGGAGCCGGTGCCCGCCGACTACGGCCCTGTCCTCAATGTATTCGAGCTGCTGCACCCGTCTGACCGACGGTTTTTTTCTTGACCCCATCATTATTTTCACCATGTGGGGTTCCCCTAAAACGGTCAGGGAAACGCCATCCGCGAGGTGATGCTTCTCCCTCAAATTTTTTCTTGCCTCAAGTTTATCGAGCTGTTTAAGAATCCACGCTTCGTGCTTTGCGACGATGTGGTCTATATGGTCCGTATGAAACCGGCGGGGAACCACTATTTCCAGTCCCTTATTCATGCTTACCTTGAGCTTCACCGTCCGCGCGCGAGAGGTTTGGACCAGCGTGTACGCGTAGCTTTTTCCGCTCAGGGTAGCCAAACGGTCGGTGATGATTCTTTCAACGGGTTTTCGGTGGAAATGGAACATGCGTGGAGCAAAGATGTTGTCGGAACCGGAGAGAACTGATAGAGTTTTCCGTGGCGCTCTGTCGACATCTCCGACATTTTGCCCTTGTTTTATGAAACATCCAAAACAAAATTTTACGCAGTTCATCAAGACGCCGCTCGGTACGGTGCTGGTGTTTGTCGTACTTTTCTATATCATCACCTTTGCCGTGTACTCTTTTTACAGCCCCGGACCGGAAGAGCGCAGACAAGCGGAAATTGAGCTCCAAAACCGCGGGATGACCCAGCAGGAAAATTCCAACACTCAAGCAACCAATCCTTAATTATTCATTTCATTCCCATGGCTTTAAAACACCAGATCCAGGAAGACATGCTTCACGCGATGAAAGCCCACGAAAATGTAAAAGTATCCGCGCTGCGCATGCTCAAGGCGGCAATTTTGAAATATGAAGTTTCCGGCGAACGCAAGGAGGCCACCGATCAGGATGTTCTGACGATCATCGGCAAGGAGATTAAATCCCGCCGCGATTCGATTGAGCAGTTCAAGGCCGGCAACCGCATGGAAATGGCGGAAAACGAGGAAAAAGAGATTGCCGTGCTGATGGCGTACATGCCTCCCCAGATGAGCGAGGATGAGCTCAAAAAAGTCGCCGCGGAGGTGATCGCATCCATGGGAGCCAAATCCAAAGCGGACCTCGGCAAGGTCATGGGGGCGATGATGGGGAAGGTGAAAGGAATGGCCGACGGGGATATGGTGAGCAAGGTCGTGAAGGAGCTTCTGCCCTAATTCCTATGAAAATTTACACCAAAACGGGGGATTCCGGCGAAACCGGTTTGGTTGGAGGAAAACGGCTTGGGAAAGACAGCCTCCGGATACGCGCCTATGGGGAAGTTGATGAGCTCAACGCTCTTTTGGGTGTCTGCCGGGCCCATAATTCTCATGAAAATCTTGGAGATATGCTCCATCAGATTCAAAAGGAACTCTTTGATCTCGGCGCGGATCTGGCAACTCCTTTGAATTCCAAGGTTCCGGTGCCGCGCGTCCAAAAAAAACAGATCGGGCGGCTTGAACAGTGGATCGATGAGATTGACGGACAGCTGCCACCCTTGCGCAACTTTGTTTTACCGGGGGGATGTATTTTAGCGGCTCATTTACACACGGCCAGAACCGTTTGCAGAAGGGCGGAGCGGTCGGTTGTCGCGCTGCAAAAAAGCGAGGAGACCGGAGAGCATGTCCTGGTGTATATGAACCGTCTCAGCGATCTTCTGTTCATGATGGCAAGGCTGGCGAATGCGCTGGACGGAGTCCAGGAAGAGCTGTGGTAACAGGAAGGGGATTGACCCACTTTGAGGTATTGACATTATTTTGATAATGTGTTTTAATGATACTCCTGCGGTGTAATCTTTTCCTTTGTTTGTACTTTTCATTTATAGATTTACTTTCACTTTTCTATGACTCTACACAACGAACCAACAGGACCAATATTACCACGTGCGACCGGGGCGGTTCCATCCAGGGTGGCTCAGCTTCCTCAGAATCACGGATCCATCACGCGGAAAATGGCTTTGGCTGTTGCCCTTGCTCTTTCACCGGCGGCGGCGACCGCCTGCAGCGGCGCTGATTTTACCGTTGCTGATCCACAAGATCAGGACGCAGGTTCCGATGCTCCAGTGGAAACTTCAACGGAAGCCGGTAAGGATGCTCAAAACGATGCTCCGGCCGATTCCACAAGTGACGCCGAGGCTGGTGCCGAAGCCGGCCCCGAGGCCGGTCTTGACGCAGGCCCGGACTCCGACGCCGGAACAAGCTGCTCAAAAAGCGGAACCGTAGTTTTTGACCCTTCCATGGGCTGTTACAAAGAGGGTATTGTCCGGGGAGGATCCTTCTTACCTTCTCCCGAATCCTCTGAAGATACTGCCGTCTGCCAATCGGGCATGTGCGCGAATTCACCTGTGAGCGGCACAGATACTGAAGTTTTATGGGTTCAGGAAGGTCTGAATACCGGCAAGTTCAGCTCCGTGAAAAATCCGGCCGCTTTTTCAGCACGATGCTCCACCTATACTTCTTTGACTCCTCCTTCTTTGACCCAGATAAAGGCAGAGGTGGGTTTGCCAACAGGATGGTTTGTTCCCGGCGTCAGCAAGGTCGGTACGGATTATAAACTGACCGATGCATCAAACTGCCCCGGCAAATCGGTCCTCTATGTTATGCCTTACTAAGTTTCAGCATTTTCGGACACAAAGCGGGCGTTGCGCTGCAAGCCCGCTTTTTTTGTGCGCATGACCGGCGAACCCGCAAAGCGCTTCGTAAATTCCTCGTCGTCTTTTATGTCTAAAATTTCGCCGAGTGGCATGGAAAGTCCGGCTATTTTTACTTCCTTCAAGGCCTGAAGCTGGAGGGGTTTTGCAAAAGCTTTGTTGTACGGACAGACTTCCTGGCAGATATCGCAGCCAAAAACCCAGTTTCCCATTTTGCCGTGAAACTCTTCGGGGATCGGCCCTTTGTTTTCGATGGTGAGGTAAGAGATGCAACGGGTGGCGTTCATTTGGCCCGGCCCGATGAGGGCTTTCGTCGGACATGCCTCCATGCATCGGGTGCATGTGCCACAGGTGCCGTCTTTTGGCTTGTCGTAATCAAGTTCGAGGGTGGTGAGCAGCTCCCCTAAAAGAACGTACGAACCGAATTCCGGCGTAATCAGTGTAGTGTTTTTTCCTAAAAAACCGAGGCCCGCCCTGACGGCGTAAGATTTTTCCATCAATGGGGCGGAATCGACGCACGGCTTACACACCGCATCCGGATGGTTTTCGAGAATATTTTGTTCGATTTTTTTCAGCAGGGACTTGATCACTTTGTGGTAGTCGCGGCCGTAGGCGTAGCGGGCAAACCGGCCGTGTCCAACCGGGACGGTGGGAACGTCACGGTAATAGTTCACGGCGATCACTATCACGCTTTTGGCTCCAGGCAATAGTTCCTGAGGGTGGGTCCGTTTATGGGCGTCCTCCAGGTAATGCATGGATCCCTGGCGGGACTGGTTCAAAAATTCCTGCAGGAGTTCCTGTCCCCGGGCATCCGGTTCCGCGGGAGCAATACCTACCAGGTCCGCGCCCATTGAGCGGGCATGGGTTTTTATCTGTTCGGTTCTGAGCATTTTTTCAGGCAAGACAAGTGTGTAATATTTGTTCATTCCTCTGCATTCCATTCTATGCAAAAGTTCTCAGGAATTGTTGGTAATCGGTGTTGACTTTTTGCGCAATGATTGTTAAATTACCTATCTTAACTTTTCAAACATATTATGTCGGATTCAAAGTCACTTCGGGACGTACCATTCACTCCTTCCGATTCGGACCGTCAGCTGCCGTTTGCCGAAGAAGAAGTGAAACGGGACATGAGTTTTTCTCTCAAAACCACCTATACCCTTCCGGCCGTTACCGTGAAGTACATCCTGGAACAACTGTCGGCGGAAGTTAAAGAAACCCGTGAGGATGAAACAGCCGATAAAAGCCTGGAGGGGGTTTATTCCAGACTGCTTGCCCGTGTTCTGAAAAAACTGAAGCGTACCGACAGCCCGGGGTATATGGCGCTGAAGCAGTATATCCAATCCCAGGGCGTCGGGACGGAAACCATGGAGGGAGCCGAACAGCCGCCGAACGATGTTTCCACGAACGCGGCCGAGACATCGCTTGCCACGGCGCAGGTTTTTGCGGACGAGGCAGTGTCTTCCGTGCGCGGCAAATTTCCCGATATTATGGCGATGGATTTTGACGCAGGCATTCGTGCCATTTTCCCCAGCATCGGGGATATGGTTTTGCAGGCGGTTCGTTTAAAAATGGTACAGGGGCCGACCCCCGACGAAGCCGGCCATCTTCATTGGCAGGAAAATTTTTTCGTTGACCTTGTGGCGCGTTTCCCCACTTTGCAGCAGGATCTTCTCACCCAGGGATTTTCCATTGAATCCGTCGCCCGGATGCTTTTTAGCCGCGGACAGCTTGAAGCGAGCCGCGCCGAGGTGGTGAGGTCCGAACGAAGGGGCGGACGCGGTCCTCTTCCCACTCTTCAGTCAATCAACGTTGATGAGGTCAAGCTCTATGTGGCCAAGGAGCTGGCCATTGCCGGAAAACCCACTTCCGAGGAGGCACCTCCGGATGAAACGTCCGGTGCCGAAACTGCGGAGGATGGGGATGATGATGGTGACGACATTCATTCCAGGCCGACAGTGAGCAGGATTGAACCTGTGGAACCGGCCTCCGACCGTTCTGATGCTCCGGCACGGGACCAGCTTCCGACTGTACGCATTGATACCCGGGAGGTCAGGGCGCGCCTGGTGACTGTTCCCGACATATCCGTCGCGGCGGCCGAACCTGACGATATTGATCCCAGCAACCGCGAAACTTTGCCGCCGCCAGCAGTTGATCCTCAAAAAACAGATCATCCCAAGCGCACCATCGGAAGCAGGCTTTTGGAACTTTTTGGCGGAAAACCCAAGGGAAAGCAGGAAGAATAGTTTTGTTTTGCGTCCCGGAAAAGCTTCGGTTATACTCGCTACGACCTGAGCCAGGATACTTTTCTGAAGCATGATTTCTTCACGCGACACCAAAGGCGCCAAGAAAATGTCAAAGAGCCCCCGAGTGGGGAAAAAGGTGATTATTCTTGGTTCCGGGGCGTTGAAGATCGGCGAGGCGGGGGAGTTTGATTATTCCGGCTCCCAAGCCATCAAGGCCCTGAAAGAGGAGGGGGTTTTTACCATACTCGTCAATCCGAATATCGCCACAAACCAGACGAGCAAGGGCCTCGCGGACAAGATTTATTTTCTGCCGGTCAATCCGTTTTTTGTTGAAAAGGTTATCGCCAAAGAGAGGCCCGATGCCATAGCCTTGAGCTTCGGCGGGCAGACTGCCTTGAACTGCGGGGTGGAACTCAACAAAAACGGTGTGTTGAAAAAATACGGCGTTGAGGTTTTGGGGACTCCCATCAGTGCGATTGAAAAAACCGAGGACCGCGAGCTTTTTAACAAAGAGATTTTATCCATCGGGATGAAGGTTCCCCGCAGTATCGCCTGCAACGACAAGGCGACCGCCGTGGAGGCGGCAAAAAAGGTGGGCTATCCCGTGATCGTGCGCGCCGCTTTTGCCCTCGGGGGAAAGGGGTCCGGCTTCGCGTACAGTGAAAAAGAACTTTCTGAACTGCTTGATACCGCCTTTGCCTACAGTGACCAGGTCCTGGTCGAGGAGAACTTAAAAGGGTGGAAAGAGCTGGAATATGAGGTCGTCCGCGACCGTTTTGATAATTGCATCGTGGTGTGCAACATGGAAAATTTTGATCCGCTCGGCATCCATACCGGGGAGAGCATCGTGGTCGCTCCGTCACAAACGTTGAATAATGAAGAGTATCACCGCCTGCGTGAGCGTGCGATCAAAGCTATCCGGCATCTCGGCATTGTGGGGGAATGCAATATTCAGTTCGCCCTGGATCCGAAATCCGACGACTATCGAATCATTGAAGTGAACGCGCGCCTGAGCCGCAGCTCCGCGCTGGCGAGCAAGGCCACCGGCTATCCTTTGGCTTATGTTGCCGCAAAACTGGCCTTTGGGTATTCCCTCCCGGAACTCAAGAATGCCGTGACCAAGGTGACGACCGCGTGTTTTGAACCGGCCCTTGATTACATCGCCCTGAAAATTCCGCGCTGGGATTTGGACAAATTCAGGATGGTTTCCCAGGAGATCAGTTCCGAAATGAAATCCGTTGGCGAAATAATGGCGCTCGGGAGAAGTTTTGAAGAGGTTATCCAAAAGGGCCTGCGCATGCTCCAGATCGGTCTTTACGGATTCGTGGCCAACAGCAACGTTCAGCTCAAACCGGAAAATCTTGAACGTGAAATTCAGGTTCCGACGCCGCGCCGGATACTGGCCATTGCCGAGGCGATGAGGCAGGGGATGAAGGTTGAAAAAATTTCCAGGCTTTCGGGAATCGACGCCTGGTTTTTGGAAAAACTGAAAAATATCATCGATACCGAACAGGAGATTTTAAGACACAAGGACCTTCCGAAAGATTTGCTGAAGAAAGCCAAAAAACATGGATTTTCCGACAAGCAGCTCGCCGAACTTACCGGGAAAAAAGAGGATGATATCCGCGCGCTCCGCAAGAAAAACGGCATCGTTCCCGTGGTGAAACAGATCGATACCATGGCCGCTGAGTTCCCGGCAAAAACGAACTATCTGTACCTTACCTATCACGGCGAAAAGGATGATGTGGATTACAGAAAGAAGGGGTCAAAAAAGAAAATGGTGGTCCTTGGTTCCGGTCCGTACGCCATCGGGACGTCCGTCGAGTTCGACTGGTGCAGCGTCAATTCACTGCAGACGGTCGGCAAGCACGGGTATGAAACGATCATGATCAATTACAATCCGGAGACCGTTTCCACGGACTACGACATGTCCGACAAACTGTATTTTGACGAACTGTCCCTCGAGCGCGTTCTGGATATTTATGAAAAGGAAAAACCCGAAGGGATGATCGTTTCCACCGGAGGGCAGGTTTCCAACAACCTGGCTTTGAAACTGTATAACGCCGGGGTCAAAATTCTTGGAACCGCAGCGGAAAACATCGACCGTGCCGAGGACCGCCACAAGTTTTCGCAGATGCTGGACAAGCTGGAAGTCGACCAGCCAAAGTGGAAAGAACTTACGAAGATCGACCAGATCCATAAGTTTACCAATGTTGTGGGCTTTCCGGTTCTGGTGCGTCCTTCGTACGTGCTGTCGGGCGCCGCGATGAGCGTTGCCCACAACGATGAAGCGTTGATGCAGTTCCTGAACAAGGCGACAAGAATTTCCAGTGACGCGCCCGTGGTGGTGAGCAAGTTCGAGATCGGTGCCAAGGAGGTTGAGATCGACGCGGTGGCCATGAACGGAGAGGTTTTGATTTATGCGATCGCTGAACACGTTGAAAACGCCGGCGTTCATTCCGGTGACGCGACCATCGTTCTTCCTCCACAAAAACTTTATATCGAAACCATCAGGAGAATTAAGGACATTACGAAAAAAATCGCGAAGGAACTCAAAATCACCGGCCCGTTCAATATTCAGTTCCTGGCCAAGAACAACCAGGTGAAAGTGATCGAGTGCAATTTGCGGGCGAGCCGCTCGTTCCCGTTCTCGTCCAAGGTGACGGGGTATAATTTCATTGAGATCGCGACGCTCGCAATGCTGAAAAAGAAGCCGCTGGAGTATTTCAAAAAACAGCATTACAACACCCTTGATCTGGATCACGTGGGCGTGAAGGCTTCGCAATTCTCTTTCTCTCGATTGAAGGGCGCTGACCCCGTTCTGGGGGTAGAAATGGCTTCCACCGGTGAAGTCGCGTGCTTTGGGGACGACATGTACGAGGCACTTTTGAAGGCCATGATCTCCACCGGGTTCAGAATCCCGAAGAAAAAAATCCTGCTGAGTATCGGGAAAATCGAGGACAAGGCGGCCTTCCTGGAGTCCGCACAGGGTCTCGTGAATATGGGGTATGAGCTCTGCGCCACCGAAAATACCTCCCGCTTCCTGACCGAAAACGGCATCAACAACACTTTTCTCTATAAGATCCGGAGCGACATGAAGCCCAATCTTATGGATGTGCTCGGCGAAAAGGTCATCGACCTTGTCATCAATATTCCGAAAAATTACAGCCGCGAAGAGGTGACCGACGGGTACCTGATCCGCCGAAAGGCCATTGATTTCAACATTCCCCTCATCACCAATCTCCAGCTGGCACAATACGTGGTTGTGGCGCTCCAGCGCTATAAAGAGGAGGACTTAAAAATCAAGGAGTGGGGAGAGTACGGGGAGTCGTAGTACGGTCATTTGTCCGGGATTTGTAACTCTCATCGCACATAAGTTTCGGGGGGTTTGGACTTTTATTGTGTTTGTGTTAGAGTGCACCACTCTGTAATAAGTGAGCTTCCCGGCCGTTATACTGTTCCATGACCAACGAAAGACCCTCACAACCGGATTTATTGGCACTGGATGACCCCTCATTCGACGGGGTCGACGGTCGCGGTACCGACGTCCGCAGGCGGACCGTTTCCGCCTCCGAGGCTTTTAGCAGGGATGTGGAAGCCATTCGTAAAGATACCGGCACATTGTCCCTGAGGAATATTTTACCGGCTCAGCTTGCCAGTTCCCGGTTTATTCAGCAGTTCCAGGGGCCTCAACGCCTTCGCTGGATCGCGATATTGTCAGAACTGATGATTTCGGCCAAGGGCAGCGTGACGAACGGATCCCCGGTGGATTTTTACCACAAGTACCGGAGAATTCGGGAGGAGGAGGAAACGAAATCCGCCGCCGAAAGGCTTCTTTTTGCCGAACGGCTTGCGGACGCGCTCACCAGCTCCAGTTTTACCCATAAATCCGGCCCCGCCGCTTCAATGTGGACCGTTATTTTATGTACCAGCGATGAAATGGGGACTGCCGCTCCTGCGGTTTTGGCCAGGAGTCATGAGACCGGCGAAACCCAAAAAATTCAGCTTGTCCAGGTTCTGGCCGGACTCAGAATCGAATAGTTGCCCTTTCAATTATGACTGCGGAAGTGCTATAAAGGCGATGCCTCTTTATGGATGAATGTACATGGCAAACAATGATTTACAGCAGATGATCCGCGCCCTGTTTGAGCACATCGGGGAGGATCCGGAGCGCGAGGGACTTAAGGACACTCCCCGGCGCGTCGTGGCGGCGTATGAAAAACTTTTTGGCGGGTACAAACAAAACCCTTCAGATGTTCTGACGGTGTTCGGCGACGAACTTTACGACGAAATGATCGTGGTCAAGGACATCGAATTTTACAGCATGTGCGAACACCATGTTTTGCCTTTCTTCGGCCGCGCACACATCGGATACATTCCTGACGGCAAGATCATCGGGCTTTCTAAATTGCCGCGCCTGGTGGAAATATTTTCACGCCGTCTGCAAAATCAGGAACGTTTGACGAACCAGATCGCCAGGGGACTTCAGGATATTTTGAAACCGAAGGGAGTGGGTGTCATTCTGGAGGCCAGGCACCTCTGCATGATGGCGCGGGGGGTTGAAAAACAGGACAGCGAGGTGACGACTTCCGCGCTTCTGGGTCTGTTTAAACGCGAGTTGAATACCCGCGGTGAGTTTTTGAGGCACGTCGGGAAATAAATTTGATTACCGTTATGACCGCATTCCTTCCAAAATCCATTCAGCAACTTATTGAGGAGTTCAGCAGACTGCCCGGGGTAGGCCCCAAGTCGGCCCAGCGCCTTGCGATGCACCTTTTGCGTTCTCCTCATATGAGGGTCCAGGGACTCGCAGAGGCCATCAGCGGGCTTCAAAAGGGCCTCAGGTTCTGCCAGATCTGCTGGAACATTGCCGAAGGGGAAACGTGCCGTATCTGCGCCGATCCCATGCGAAAACGCAACCAGATTTGCGTGGTTGAGGACATTCTGGATGTCATGGCTCTGGAAAAAACTTCCGAATTTCACGGCACTTATCATGTGCTTCACGGGGTGCTTTCCCCGGTCGACGGAATCGGCCCTGAGCAGATTAAAATTGACGCTCTGCTGCAACGGATCAAGAATGCCGGGCCGCAGGAATCCGGGGAGAATGTTGAAATCATTCTGGCAACCAACCCGAGTCTTGAAGGAGAAACCACCGCGATGTATTTGTTGCGGCTGTTAAAGCCCCTGGGTGTGCGTATAACCCGTATCGCCCGCGGACTTCCGGCCGGCGGTGATCTTGATTATGCCGATGAATTGACCCTTTCCCGCGCGCTCCTGGGAAGGGCGGAGTATATTTAAATTGTGTGGAGCGTTCCAGCCGCCAGCAGAAAAGGGCCCTATCTTTTGGACGGGCCCTTTTCCTCCTTACCCCAAAATGTCTGTCATATTTTTATTGATGAGCCCTCCTATTTGAGGACTCTGAGTTCCTTCATTACTTTCGGGCAATTTTGCCGGGCCTGCCCATACGTCATGCGGGCGTTCTGCACGTTTTTGATGCTTTCATTCATGAGCTTAACCCCCTGTTCGCGCTGAGTCCTCGGCAATGCTTTCATTTCAGCCAATTTGCTTTTTGCATCCTTCAAATTTTGTTCCCCCTGAAGCATCAGGCTGCGGCAGTTTTCCAGATTTTTGTCCAAATCCTGAGGGACTTTGCCCTCCGATTTCAGTTTGTTCATCCTGTTCTGAGCGAGGTCAAAATACTCTTTTTGTTGCCCGGTTTTTTCCGTAAACTGGTCTATCCGTGTCTCCACCCTTGTGCCAATGTTTTTTTTGACGTCAAACTTCGCGTCCATAATGAGATCGTGAACATCGTTGGCCACTGCTTTGAGCTCAGTGCCGGTTTTAGCGCCTGCGGCCCTGCTCTTGAGCGTTTTGATCTGGGACAGATACCCATCAATGGTTTGCACGATGTCCGCCCCGGTGTTTTCGGTCAGTTTCTGGAGAGCGGCGGCCTTTTTCCTGGTTGCCAGGAAATGTGCTTCCAGCTGGTTTAAGCTTGTTGCGAGCGTTTCTTTTGCCTTCTGGAGATCAAAACGTTCAAGAGCTACGGACTGAACAGCCCTGACCCCTTCCATGCCCACTTCTTCCCGGGGAAAAGTCTCTGCTGAGGCGAGGGCCGGGACTACCAGGGCCATGAGAACGACTGCGGCCCGTATTGTTGATAATGTGGTTTTTTTCATAGGTATTAGTAGTTAGCTTGGGCTATCAGTTGGACTCCGCTGTCTATCCGGTTCAGCTCTTCATTGTCAAAACTCTGGGCTATGGCTTCCTCTTCCTCCCCTTCATTGAAAGTGATGAAGTTTGCTTCATTTACGCCGGCGTTGCCCTCCTGGACTGTGGAGTTTGCGCTCCAGTTATTCACCAAAAGTATTGCAATGACCAGCAGTCCAGAAAATGCCGGGACCAGAAACGCGAAAAACTTTCCCAGCGGCCTTGGAGCCGCGGAATTATTGTACTGAGCCCGATACGCCAATCTGAGTTCGCTTTCGAGCTTACCGATAAATTGTGGAGATGGTTTATGCATAGGCAACCGTTAAGTGTGCAAGGGGTTACATTGTTATGCCGTATTCCGGGCAAGAGAGAGCTGGTTGGCTTTTTTTAGGGCACGGTGCTGCAGAACTTTGGCGTTTTCCTCGGTTATTCCCATTGCGTCCGCGGTTTCGATGATAGTGTACCCTTTCAGGAATCTCAGTTCCAATACGCTGCGGTAGTTTGGGGGAAGTTCGCTTAAAAGGGCATCCAGCAGTCTGATTTTCCCCTGATCTTCAGCGGGATCCTCACTGTTGTTCCTTTCTTCAAATGCCGCGTTTTCATTGAGCTCGAGCGTTGTCTGGCTGTAGCGTTCCCTGTATTTAGCCAATATCAGGTGTTTTGCAATCCCGTAAAGCCAGTTTTTGAATGTCGATTTTCCGGAAAAATTCGTGAGATTTTTCAGCGCCTGGTAAAAAGTTTCCGACGTCAGATCCTCAGCGTCCTGCTGATTATTCACTTTTGAGTACACAAAACGGTAAAGCTGCGAGACGTTCTGCTGGTAGAGATGGATAAACGCCTCCTCCTCCCCCTTGAGGGCTTCCTGTACCAGCGCCAACTCAACCTCGTTGTGGTGTTTTTCGTGGGGCATGGGTATGGTCAATGAGCTCCCATTATAATTGCAGGGGTAAATTTGTCCATTCAACCGCGCTCTCGTGTTGACTTGCCATGAACTTTACCCTATTATCCTGAGGCAATTTTGCCGTTTTTGCTATTTTTTAAGATTTTCACGTATTAGCAAGCAACTGAGGATCAACAGACAGATTCGTGTACCAAACGTCAGACTCATTGACGAGGGGGATGAGCAGCTTGGGGAGAAAACCCTGGATGAGGCTTTGCAATTAGCTTCCGAACGCGGCCTCGATCTGGTGGAAGTTGCCCCCAAAGCCGTTCCACCGGTTTGCAAGCTCATGGATTACGGGAAATATCTGTACCGGCAAAACAAGATCGAGCAAAAGCATAAGAAGATGCAGAAACAGGGGGAAATGAAAGGGATCCGCCTGAGTTACAGCATCGACAAGCATGACCTGGAAACCAAAATCCGCCAGGCTGAAAAGTTCCTCAAGGACCGCAACAGCGTGAAGGTCACCCTGATGTTCAGGGGAAGGGAAGCGTCACATGCAGACATCGGAAGGGAGAAGATGAAAGCGTTCATCGACGGGCTTAAGGAGGTTGCCCAGGTCGAAGAGGCCCCCAGAAAGCTTGGAAATTCAATGTTCATGGTTCTCGTGCCACTTAAATAATTTTTTTTTATGAAACTCAAGACGCACAGCGCAAGCAAAAAACGGTTCAAGGTTACCGGAACGGGCAAACTCATCGCCAACAAGGCCGGTAAAAAACATCTCCTTTTTAACAAGTCCAAACGCCAGAAGAAGCTTCACAAGAGCGGAATGGGGCTTTTTGCAAAGGACGAAGCAAATATGAAGAAACTTCTCCCCTACGCCTAATCATTATTCATTCTCTTAAACAGACATGACTCGCATTAAACGTGGTGTCGCTTCACGCCGAAGACACAAGAAGCTCCTCAAATCAACCAAGGGTTATATCAATCTCCGCAGCCGCATCGTAAAGTGGGCGAAAAACGCTTCTAACAAAGCTGGCCAGAACAGCTATGTAGGACGCAAGGCCCGCAAACGCGACATGCGCAGTCTCTGGATAACCCGCATCAACGCTGCTTGCCGCGCTGAAGATCTCAGCTACAGCCGCCTTATGCATGGTTTGCTCAAGAGCAAGGTTTTGGTTGACCGCAAGATCCTTTCCGAGCTCGCCGTCAACAACCCTGAAGTTTTCTCAAAGTTTGTCGAGGTCGCCAAAAAAGGAGCGGGCCCTCAACCAAAGAAAAAGGTTGCTGCTTAAATTGTTGTTTACATATTAAAAGACCCCCTCTCATGGGGGTCTTTTTTGTTGCTCCGCAAATACCTATAATATTTCAAAACCGGTGAACTCTTCGCCGGGTTCGGGGTCCCCGTACAGGGTATCAATGCCCTCGACACGGGCGCCCGAAGGGCCTTTTCCGCACCATTCGACAAGAGTCTTCAGTTCCTGTTCTTCACCGACGGCTACGACTGTGACCGTACCGTCGCGTTCGTTCCTGGCGTATCCCCGCAGGCCCAGGCCCGTGCCCACCGCTTGTGTTTCGGAGCGGTAGAAGACCCCCTGGACGCGGCCGCTAATTTTGAGTCGGACTCGTTTCTTCATCCCCGTAGGTCATGATGGTGACTTTTTTGACGTTGACGATTTGGCTCGGAAGCTCGGTTTCAGGAATCTGGAGTGCTTCGATTTTTCCCGCAACGTCGATTCCTTCGTACACCTGTCCGATCGGGGAGTAGCCGCCATCCAGGAATGCGGCTCCATTAAGCCCCGTTACGATGAAAAACTGGCTGCCGATGGAGACCGGGGCCGGTGTCTTTGCCATGGAGACGGTTCCGCAAAGATGGTGGAGAGAAGGCACGATTTCGTTCGGGAGATCCTTGTCCGGGCCAAGGTAACTATGTCCGCCCGTGCCGTCATGGTTGGTGAAATCCCCGCCCTGGATCATGAAACCCTGAACAACACGATGAAACGGAGAATCGTCATATTTTCCCGACTTGGCCAGTTCCATGAAATTTTTTGAAAGTGTTGGAACATCCTTGGTGAAAAGGCGGAATTTGATGGTTCCGAAATCCGTATCCAAAACGGCTACCGTGTCACCTTTTTTCGGAGGCTCCACCTGCGGATCTTTAAGCGGTGGGCAGGCGGTGAGGACCGGCTTTGGCGGTTCCTTGGTTTTCGTTGAGAGGTTTGGGCTGGACGATCCTGTTTGTTCAGTGGTGCATCCGGTGGTCATAAACATGGTGGAGATAAGAAGTAGAGCGAAGGCTTTTTTCATCCTTTTGAAGCGTTAAATGGTAAGGGGGACTCATTGATTTTCTTGTTCCATTTTGCTATGTTTGAGGCCTGTTTTCAAGCCTTATGAAGACATTTTTAAGAAAACGCGTGCTGGGCTTTTTAGCCACGCTGGCCAGGGTCCGTCTGAAGCGGTTGAGACCCTTTGTCATCGGGGTGACCGGGTCCGTCGGAAAAACCAGCACCAAGGACGCAGTGTACACCCTCCTGCGCACCCGTTATAACATAATCCGCAACGAAAAGAGTTTTAACAGTGAGTTTGGACTCCCCCTTGCCATTCTGGAGCAGCCGTCGGGGTTTTCTTCGGTTTTGGACTGGGTTGCCATTCTGGGCAAGGCGGCCTGGAAGGCTTTCGTCGGGGGCAAACATTTGCAGATGATGGTGCTGGAGATGGGAGTGGACAAGCCCGGCGATATGGGGAATCTCCTGCGCCTTGTGAAGCCGCAGATCGGCGTTCTGACGAACATCAAACCCGTGCATCTTGGGGAAGGCCAGTTCAAAGATCTCGATGATATTTTTCTGGAAAAGAAAAAACTGGTGGAGGCTCTTCCCGAAAAAGGCATAGCCGTTTTGAATGCCGATGACCCTTATATTCTGGCGCTGCGCGACACGTTGAAGTGCAGGAAAATTTTTTATGGAGGTTCCGAAATTGCCGACGTGCGGGTGCTTCAGGGAGAAAGCACCATTCAGGGAATACGCTGCACCATCCAGTATAAGGATGAGATCGTCACCGGGAATTTTTCTCTCCTTGGAGCCTACCAGACGTACGTCCTTCTGCCGGCGATTGCTGTCGGCCTGACACAAGGGTTTACCCTTCAGGAGTGCGTTGACGCGCTTAAGAGCTTTACGGCTCCACCGGGGCGCATGAGTATGATTCCCGGCGTGAAGGGGAGCACGATTCTGGACAGCACGTATAATGCCTCCCCGGATGCCATGAAAGAGGCTTTGAATCTTCTTATGGAGGTGGCCCCGGATCGGAAGGTGGCGGTTCTGGGGGACATGAACGAATTGGGAGAACGGACCGAATATCTTCACCGCGAAGTCGGCAAGCATGCCAGGAGGCGCGCGGACGTGCTGGTGACCGTCGGAGACGTGGCCCGTTTGATAGGAGAGGAGGCCCAAAAGGAGGGCATGTCCCCGCAGGATATTTATCATTATGCAAACGCAATGGAGGCCGCCAAGTTTTTGTCCGGATTTGTGAAGGAGGGCGATACCATTCTGGTGAAGGGTTCCCAGAACCGGGTACGCCTGGAACGGCTGGTGGCTTCACTTATGGCCGATCCTTCAAACGCGGCCGACCTGCTGGTGCGTCAGGAAAAACACTGGAAACATATTCAATAGCCATGACCGATTTCACGTACAACTGGGGGATTATGGGCCACAAGAAACAGCTCCGCGCGCTGGAACAGGATTTGAAGAACGGCACCCTTCCCCACGCGTATCTTTTTACCGGTCCGCCCCATATCGGGAAACATACCCTGGCCAAGAGGCTGGCCACCATGCTGCAGTGTGAAAAAAACGGCTGCGGGATTTGTGGGATCTGCATTAACATTGAAAAAAACTACCACCAGGACACGATCGAGCTCGCCGATGACGGTGAAACGATCAAGATTGAAACGATGCGCAACACTCTGGCGCGCCTTGCCACCACGACGCCGGGAAAATATAAAATCTTTTTGGTGCAAAATATCGAGAGGATGACCCTTGAGGCCGCGAACGCTCTTTTAAAAACGCTGGAGGAACCCGGTTCCAGGGTGCTGTTTCTTTTTACCAGCAGCGCTCCCGAGGATCTTTTGCCGACGGTCATTTCCCGCTTGCGCATGATGAAATTTCAGAGCGTGCTTCCGGCTGAAATCCTGAAATTCCTTCAGGAAAAATACCCTTTCGAACCCGCGGAGAAACTGCAGACCATCGCGGATCTTTCCTACGGACTGCCGGGGCGCGCAGTTCTTTTTACGGAGAACCAGGAAGATTTTCTGGCCGTACGGGAGCTGTTCGGCAAAGTGAGAACCATTCTCCAACAGGGGGACATCGTCGATAAATTCTCGCTGGTGGCAACCGTCACGCAGGATGAAAAACTGTTCACCGAGTTTTTTGATATTTTCCTTTTGGCGTTACGGTATACAATGCTCGATGAGGCCGAACACGGCGGCTCTCCGGAGAAAATCCACAATACCCTCAATGTCATCAAACAGACCCAGCAGTCCCTGAGGCTGCAGAAACGCAACGTGAACGCCCGTCTTCTTTTTGAACATTTAATGCTTCAGACATGATTCAACTGATTATTATCATCGTGGGGGTGCTGATCCTGGGATCGATATTCTTACGCCGGTATATGCTGGTGGAAAAAGGGGTCGCCGCTTTTTCCCTTCTGTCGAAAAGAAAAGGGGTACTTGATTTGCTGCATATTCATAAAGAAAAGGGCGGACTGGAATTGACCGTCGAAGAGATGATTCCCGAACGCTCCACGATTGACGCCAAAAAGGCCGCAAAAGGCGGAATGATGCTCAAAAAAGCCGAGGCCGTTCTTGCCAAGGGGGACCTCAAACACGGCGAGCAGTTGCTGATCCAGTGTCTGTCCCTCGATCCCAGCAATGTCGAAGCTTACCATCGCCTGGGGCTGTTGTATCTGCACCAGGGGCAGTTCGGAAAAGCGGAAATGATGTACCAGAAACTGATCATGAGCGCTCAGAACGACCCCGTCTATCTGAGTAACCTTGCCGTCGCGCTGTACCAGCAGAAGAAACTTGAGGGGGCGAAGGCCAACTACCAAAAGGCCATTGAGCTCGACGCGTCACGCCCGGGAAGATTCTTCAGCCTGGCCCAGGTTCTTCATGAGCTTGGAGAGCTTGAAGAAGCCCTGACACATTTTAAAAAGGCCATTGACATGGACCCCCAGAACATTGACTATCTGCTGACGCTCGTTCAGGTGTATTCCGGCTCGGGAATGATCGATGACGCACGTTCGCTCCTCGCGGAAATTCTTGCCGCATACCCCGATAACGAGATGGCCAAAGAGATGCTGGGAAAATCCCCGGCCGCGTCTAAGCAAAAGGGGGCGTCCAAAGAGGGAGAAAAATAGATGTTTTAGGTGCTTGGCACCGATGCCTGAACCGCAGGGGCTCCCCGTCCAACCATGACTTTGGCGGGAATGGCGTGGTATCGGGTAAAGAGTGTTTCCTTTAACTCATTGTTGTCTTTTACGATGTAGCGGTACCAGGTCACGTCGAAGCCGGTGTGGTTGATTTCAACCTGTTTTCTGGCCCCGGGGGCCAGCTTGTCGCTTTCCACGACCTTTGCCGGGCCGGGAGACCGGTAGTTTCCCTGGTACGGCCCTTCCAGGCGTACTTTGCGCCCGTCGTCGGTACCATAAAATTTGAAATAGGCCTGATCTCCTTCCGTATATGCCTGAACAACCACGGCGGCGGGGGAGTCATTGATAAATTTGATGTCGTGAACTCCGGGGTAAATGGTGGCATCAAGTCCGTATCCCAAAACCTGGGCGTAGTAGGAGACCGCGTATGAATGCGCGGACCTTTCAACAATCGGGAAGCCCGCAAACAGTGCGGCACGGTACATTGTTGAAGATACCTGGCAAAGTCCGCCTCCGAATTCGGGAACGGTGCCCTCGGCTTTAATGACGAGTTCCGGAACGAACCCATGCGCCCCATCAACCTCGCCCAAATGGTCGTTGAATGAAAATGTCTCTCCCTGTTTGATCAGCAGTCCGTTGTATTTGCTGACACCGACTTTGATGTTCGTTATTCTTCCGGTATGGGAGCCCGCGAAGGCCGAATGCCCGGTCGCGATAAGGTTTTTGATCCCAAGCGACTGCAAATCTTCCGATACCGTAACGTTCGCTTTTTCCTCAAGGGCCGGCACTTTAACGCGCCTTATGTCTTTGCTCAAAGCCAGATTCAGGCTTGCGACAAGCCCTTCACGGGAAACTTTTATCCCGTTTTGCCCTTTTCCCTCGATGACGATGTTTTTCTTTTCATCGGTCAAGATTTTGACGTCCGATGTCGGCCGTTCAATCTTGGAAATAATTTCGGTTTCAAAAAACTCTTTCACCTTTTCCTCATCCAATATCATGTTGGGATTTTCGGAAAGCGCCACGTATGGGGACGTCGTGACGACCTGGTCGTTGCGCAGGGTGATCGGAAGCGTCCAGTCCAGGCTCTTGAGGGTCACCGTGGGACTCTGGGTGAAGGTGATGGCTTCAAGATGTTTTGAAGGGTCGAATTTCCACTGCCGGCCTTCGTAGAGGAGTGTGAGCGGAGTTTTTACCGCGTTCGCAACGAACTCTTTTTGCGGTTCGAGATCCTCGGCCGTTATGAGGGGTTTTTCATCCAGAAGGGCCAGATTGAGGGAGATGGCCTCCATATTTTTGATGCTCCGTTTAAGGCCTCTGGTCAGCTGTTCTTTGTCGATGGCTTTCCCTGGGATTTCGGCAAGCACGGTCGGCGTTTTTTTATCAAATTCTATGTGGGCATTCTGTGCCCTGAATTTCTTGAGATCCAGTTTTTGTTCGATCACGTTCTGGACTTTCCCGGAATCGAACGTCATGAACGGAACGGCTTTTTTTTCGGCGATGGACGCCAAGGCCAGCGACAGTACCGAATTGCTTCTGAAGTCGTACGTGGGGAGTGAAATGAGGCTTTGCGGCAGGGAGAACTGGACTCCGAGTTCTTCCGGAGTCACTTCCGTTTTTGCGCCGCCGACCGTGATATTTAACGGGGTTTTGAGGTATTTTTCCGCCGCCCGCTGGAGCGTGACCGCGGCTTCGCCGTTGTACACAAAACCGACTTCGTTGTTTGCGATGGAGGTTCTTGGCATGACGCGTCCGTGTAAAAGCATGTCCGTTCCCACGAGCGCCGCGGATGCCACCAGGATTCCCGGAACAATGATAAGGGCGATGGCTCCAAAACCCTTCAGGTCTTTTTTGAGCTGTGGCGAGACCATTGATTCCGCAAAGGACTGTGCTTTCTTCAAAAAACCCTGCTTTTCTTCGAGCATCGGAGCCGGCGTTTTCGGGGCCGGTTTTGTTGCGGATTCTTTCTTTTTCTTACTCATAAGCCCGTATTGAGATATATTCGGGGATTCAGATTATAAATAAAAATTCCCTTTTGTGAAAGGATATTTGCTCAAAAAGCATTGGCCGTGCGCCTGAGCTTGGCTCTTCCCGTCCGGCCTGACTGGAAATTACTCCACTTCGTTCGGGATTTTTTTGAAATCTTTGTCCTTCAGGAGGTCTTTTTTGACCTTTTTGCTGCGGCCGAAGATGCGGTCCGCGATTTTCGCGAGAAGCTTTTTTTTCTGGTGTTTTGCCTCTTGAATTACTTCATCGGCGGTCTCCGAGGCGTGTCCATGACCGGCCGCATCGGTGAGTTTTTCAAGCGATTCCTGCCCTTTTTTGATGATCTCTTTCCCTTTTTGGGCGATGATGTCGCGGGTTTCCTTCCCCTTGTGAGGGGCAATACTCATACCGATCACCGAACCGACGGCGCCTCCCACGATGGCTCCCATGATGAGCTTGTCGAGTTTCGATTTTTTCTTTCCCTTCTCCTGGTTTTTCTTTTTTCCGAATCCGAACATGGGATGGTTAGTTATATTGGATGTAGACTTTGGCACCTCTGAGCAATTTTATCGCACTTAGGGCCGCATTACAACCGTTGCCCACGCTGGTGGCCATTTGGGCCGGGGAGCCCGTGCAGTCTCCGGCGGCAAAAATCCCGGGAATATTGGTTTTGCCGTCGTGATTGACTTTGATGTAGTAGTTTTCCATCTCCAGGCCGAGTTTTTTGGCGAACGCCGTGGCTCCGGCAACCCCCACGGCCATAAAGACCCCGTGGGTGAGTATTTCGCCCCCGTCGGCCAGGATGAGCTTTTCCGCCTTGCCGTTGCCGGTTATTTCCTTGATGCGCGGCGTTTTCTGGAGCGTAATGTTGTTCGCCTCCAGGTCTTTTTTCATTTCGTGCGAAAACTCGAACTCTTTGCCATGGCTGAGGACGGTAATATTTTTCGTGTAGTTCAACAGCTGGAGGGCCTCTTCTCCCGCGTAGTTGCCGTTGCCGATGACGACCACGTTCTTGTCCCTGAAGAAAAATCCGTCGCAGACCACGCAGTAGGAAACGCCTTTGCCCGTGAGTTCCCTTTCGTTTTTTATGCCGCTCAGCGCGTAGCTTTGCCCCGTGGCGATGATCACGGTTTTGGCGGTATAGTGCGTTTTTTTGTCGTCTTTCACACTGAACGTGCCGTCTTCATTCATGCCCAGGTGGACGATTTCGTGGGGGATGATATCCGCTCCGAATTTCTTTGCCTGTTCGACGCCCCTCTCGGCTAAAAAAGGTCCCGTGACCGGTTCGGGGAATCCGAGGTAGTTGGCGATAATGTGGGATTTATAGAGATTACTCTTTTTGTAGTCCCCGAAAACGATGGTTTTGAGCTGCGCACGCGCCGTATAGATGGCGGCACTCAATCCGCCCGGCCCGCAGCCAATAATCGCTACATCGCAGGTATTCGTTTCCATACTGTTTATTTGGTAAATTCTTTTTTGGCGTAATCGACGTTTTTCGTGCGGCGGATAACGTTCACTTTGATCTTACCGGGATACGCCACGTTTGACTGGATGTCGCTGGCGATACTTTTTGCCAGAGGCAAAAGCTGTCCGTCATTCATCTGCTGTGGGTCTACCATCACGCGGACTTCGCGTCCGGCCGAGATGGCGAAAGTTTTGCTGACGCCCTCGTATGAGCTGGATATTTTTTCAATCGCCTGGATGCGTTCGATATATTTTTCGATGGATTCCTGGCGGGCTCCCGGGCGACCCGCGGAGATAGCGTCCCCGGCCTTTACCAGCATAGCTTCAGCGGTCCTTTGGGGAACGGCATCATGATGCGCCCAGGCCGCGTGGATTTCGTCTTCGGAGAATGTGTATTTCTCCATAATTTCCCTCGTCAATACGTCGTGCGATCCGCCCACCTCCTGGTCGATCGCCTTCCCGAGATCGTGGAAGAACCCGCCGATTTTGCAGGTCGTCATGTCCAGGTTCAGCTCTCCTCCGAGCATGAGGGTGAAGTATCCGACTTCAAAAGAGTGTTTCAAAATATTCTGCCCGTAACTGGTACGGAATTTGAGTCTGCCAATGACCCTCATGAAATCTTCCGGAAAGTTGCGGACATCAAGTCCGAGCATTTTCACCGTGTCCCTGCCGATTCTGATGAGCGTACGCTCCGTTTCACGGGTGGCTTCCGCGTGTTTTTCACGGACTTTTGCCGCCGTCACCGCCTTTTCCTTGAGAATTTTCATGATCGTTTCGCGGGCGATGTGCCGACGGACAAGATCGAAACAGGAAACGATGATGGTGTTCGGGGCGTCGTTAAAAATGATGTCGGTCCCGGTAAGCTCTTCCAAAAGGAGTATGTTTTCCGCGTTGCGTCCGAGCACTTTGCCCTTGGCTTCGTCGCGGGAGACTTCGATGGCGGTGCTTTTTTTGTCGACGGACGTCGGCGCGGAATAGCGCTGGATGACCGATGTGATCATGTCTTTCGCCATGCGCACCTTTTCTTCCTTGAGATACTCTTCGTATTTGCGGAGTTTATCTTCCTGTTCAAGTTCCAGATCCCGCTGGAGTTCGTTGATCACCTCGTTTTTTGCATCTTCCAGGTGTTGTCCCGTTTTTGCCAGAAGTTTTTTGAGAAGATCCTGTTCCAACTGCTTCATGGCGGCCTTCAAATCCTCAACCCTTTGGGCCTCTTCGTTGACTTTTGCCTGGGATTCCTGTGCTTTAACATCCTTCCCCTGGAGCTGTTCTTCCTTGGAAATGATCAGTTTTTCCAGTTTTTCACACTGGAGTTTGTTTTTTTCTTCAAAATCGACCATATAGGATGAGATTTCCTGCACCCTTTTCTGGTTGCTTTCCTTGATGGTATCGGCCTCATGCCTGCTTTTCTCCAGCAGGTCCTGGGCTTTTTTCTGGTACGACTCCAGGTGTACGCCTTTTCTGGACCTCAGCACGGTGTACCCGAGGCCAAAACCCAGTATGACGGCTCCAATAGCGAGAATGATCTGTGTAAGTTCGTCCATAGCCCTGTTATTATAGTGGAGAGCCCAGTCTAGCACAAATTCCCGGGGCAGCACTGTTTTTTACCTGGTTTCCGGTGTTTCCTCAAGTCTTGGACGATTGGAGGCAAAACTTCGAGGATTTTCCTGATATCGTTGTCTGTGTTTTCGCGACCAAGCGTCATGCGGATGCTGCTTTTTGCCAGGTCTTTTTCGATGCCGAGCGCCATCAGGACATGAGAGGGTTCCAGAGCTCCCGACGTGCATGCCGACCCGGCCGAGGCGCAAATACCCTCCATATCCAGCCTTAGAAGCAGAGATTCCGCGTCTATGCCGTCGAAACTCACGTTGATGTTGTTCGGAAGACGGTTGACGGGGTCTCCGTTCAGCTTTGTGCCCGGAACAAGTTTCTGGAGGCTATGTATGAGTTCGTCGCGGAGCTTGACGAGGCGCGCGGACTCTTTTTGGCGCATGGAATCTGCGATCTCCAAAGCTTCGGCAAATCCGATGATCCCTGGCACGTTTTCCGTGCCCGCTCGCTGGCGGTGTTCCTGTCCTCCCCCATAGAGCAGGGGCGCGATTTTAACCCCGTCCTTTATGTAGAGAATTCCCGATCCCTTTGGTCCATAGATTTTGCCCCCATTCAACGTCATGAGATCAACCCCCAATGTGGCCACATCTAAAGGCAATGATCCCGCCGCCTGACAGGCGTCGGTATGAAACAGCACACCCTGCGTGTTGAGGAAAAGTGCAATCTCCCCGATGTTTTCAATAGTCCCGATTTCGTTGTTGGCGTAGGCGATACTCACCAGGGTTGTTTCTTCATTTATGGCGTTTTTCAATTTTTCCATGTCGACGTGTCCGTGGTCGTCCACGGGAAGATACGTCACCTCACACCCCCCGCGCTCAAGTTCTTCCATCGGACCCAGCACCGAATGATGTTCGATGACCGAGGTGACAAGGTGTCCGTGTTTTCCCCGGCATGTCGGCCCCCCCTGCTTGGGGATGGCACGTCGCTTTAGCTCCGCCGTAGCTCCGGCCCCATCCGCTCGATGATGGCATGTCGGCCCCCCCTGCTTGGGGATGGCACGTCGCTTTAGCTCCGCCGTAGCTCCGGCCCCATCCGCTCGATGATGGCACGTCGCCGTAGCTCCGAATATCGCCCAGTTGTTGGATTCGGTCCCTCCGCCGGTAAAGTAGACTTCTCCGGGTTTGCACCCGAGTATGTCCGCCACCCGTTTTCGGGCGTCATCAATAGCCTGCCGGTTGCCAAGCGCAAACTGATAAATACTTGATGGGTTCGCAAACCGTTCGGCAAAGTAGGGGAGCATCGCTTTCCATACCTTTGGATCCACCGGTGTTGCCGCTGCATGGTCAAGATAAATCATGTCTTTACTCCTGAGTCGTGGAAGCGTCTTCGATTCCGACCTTCTGGACGGTAATTCCCGCCGGCACCTCAAACGCGCTGTCCGGGACATCAACGTCCGTCTGTATGGAGGTTGCCACTGTATTATTCGTAAGGTTGAGATCGGGGATCGAAATGGTTGTTTTCAACGGAACGGCGTTCCATAAACAAATCTGTCCAAATCCACCCGTTTCATATACTTCACATTGTTGCCCTGCGACGGTTTCCGTCGTGACAATCTTCAGCTCCCTGTTGTCGGCGACGTCCGGGGATATCCCCACGGCAATTTTCTTCAAAAACTCCTGACGTTTTGAGGCATCCACCTTTGTCAGCACATCATAGAGCGGGTTTTTTGTCATGGTCGCGGTCTTTTTATCAAGGTCCACACTGTACACATATTGTCCCGCGTCGATGTACATATTGTTCTGGGTTTCATCCCCCGTTGGTTTATGGAAAACAATGTGCGCCTCACGAACCAATTTATCCCCATTGATCATGACCGTCGATTTTCCCTCTGTCGTTCCGCTGATGGCGTACTCAATTTTTACGGTTTTAAAAGGATACTGATACGTGCTGTTGTTGCTCAGTACCGAGCAGCCTGAAATCAACAAGACGGTTCCTGCGAGAATCGGGGCAATAATTTTTTTCATCTTCAAGGGGTTTATGGGCCTTACAAGGCTACCATAAGCTCTTTATTTATTCAACTCCTCTTTCTTTTTCGCGATGAGGTCGAAAATCTGGGGCATAGCCTGTTCCGTTGCCACTATCCCGGCTTCCACGCCCTCTTTGTAATGGTCGAACTCGAGCAGTGAAATACCCTCCACATCGGGATGGATTATTAAATCCGGGTTCGCTTTCGCATAGCGCGTCTGCTGCGTTTCTTCACGGATAATATCTATCGATCTCAATAAAATGTGTAACATCAACGCAAAATTCAATTTCATTTTCGCCAACATTCCCGGATACAACTTAAATGCTTCAGGTTTTCGATAGTATTTTTCCCAAATCATTCCGGCAATGTACTGCCGCGAGGTAAGCGAACCCAGTTCAATCCCGATTACGATGTCGAGTTCCTTGTTTTCCCTGAGGATGTTTACCGGGACGTTATTCATAAGTCCTCCGTCGACCAGGTATCTTCCTTCGCGGAAATACGGGCTGAAAATCCCCGGAATCGCCGACGACGCCCTGAGCGCCTCCCAGAGTTTTCCCGATTTCATCACAACCTCCTGTCCGGATTCAAGATCCACCGCCAGCGCATGAAAGGGTATTTTTGTTTCTTCAAAACTTTTGTCCCCCACAATATCCTTAATAATCTTTTCGATGTCTTTGCTTTTAATAAGGCTTGAATGAAAAAGGTGAAAATTACTGATACGTAAAAACTTACGGTTGTTGAACTTCTCGCTTACCTCCAGGATTTCTTTCGGACTTAAACCGAGGGCATACCCAGCACCAATAATAGCTCCGGCGCTCGCACCGGCTATGGCGCTGATTTTTATTCCATATTTTTCCAGCACCTTCAGCACGCCCACATGGGCCGACCCCTTTGCGCCACCTCCCCCAAGGGCGATTCCTATTTTTGGTTCTTTGATTATCTTGTCCATAATTCTTATTTTGATTCTTTATCAATATATTGCATTATTTCAGCCGGGGTTGTTACCGGGACCTCCAGGGTTTGATCCGGCCTTTTTTCCGTGACCTGGAAAACCGCTCCATCATAGACGATCACCACCTGTTTTTGTTTTTCGGGCATTGCAACCTCCAGGGCGGCCCACTGCCCAGTCTGAATGGTTGATGTTTGAATATTCCTTTGGTTTAACAATCTTCTTAAATTATCAAGCTCGCCCTTCCCGGGTTCTTCTTTTGGTCTTTCCACCTCAATTTCCCCGCCTTCAGTTGCCGTTTTCCCTTTCCTCCGGTCGTATACCGAGGCTGCCGTATAACTTAACGAGAGCAGGGAACTTAATGTTGTTTCCAAACCACCCATCATAATCTGGCGGAGTGTCATGCGATAGTTCACATCCATGGCCTCCGTTTCTTCACGCCCCTTCTTAAAAGAGGTTTGAAAGTGAAATTCTATGTTTGGCGGAACATCGCCACCTTGATCAATATGTTCAAGGAGTTTTTCAACCTCATTAGGCTGAACGTCCTTTCCGTCTTTTGTAAGCCCCTTAAACTCAAATATATGCGTCTGGTCTTCCGCCTGGATTGGAAGTTTATTGCTTTCCTGCAGGGTTTTGATGATTTTTAAAAATGCCCTTTTTTCCATCGACTCCATCTCTTTTTTCGGGGCCTTCTTCTCTTCTTCGGTCAGTTTTACGCTTTGATCGAGGGCCCGAAGGTTCTGGGGTTTCAATGTTTTTTTGCCGCCGTCCCCGGTTTGTTCAAGTTCAGCCTCCAGTCTTTTTGTTTCTTCTTCCCCTTCAATATCTTTTGCCGTTTTAGCCTTTGATAATGCCGCCTGGTGGGCCGTTCTTTCAAATCTCCTGTATCCAAAACTTTCAGGTTTTGGTTGAGGAGTTTTTTTTACTTCAGGGATATCCGGTTGTTCAATAGGTTCATTTTCCTCCATACGGTTGTTGTTTATTTTTGAACGATTTCAGTATTGCGTTTTAGGAAAACATTCCTGTTTTCCTTTTTCTTAAGGCTTTATTTCTTTGTTTTCTTTTCATTATACCAAAAAATCGACTTTTTTTACAGGTTTTTAACAAACTTTCAACACCCATTACCGCCACCTTCCCGGGGTGATTTCTGTGTTTTTCCCATTATTTCCCCTTAGTACCATATTCTGGAGGAAAAAGTTTTCAACATACAAGATCATAACTACCATTAATACGCAAACCCCTCTACGTCTTTATAAGTAAATAAAATCTTTATTTTATATCTCGTTAGAAATCAGGTTGTCAGACCCTGAAAGTTCGCTATAATAATTAGGAAATTTCCAGCCATTCTCTTCCATTCATTTTTATGAAGTTTTTTTGCGCTCAAGCCGACCTCGAAGAGGCCCTTAATGTTGTAAATAAGGCTATAACACCCAATACCACCCTTCCGGTATTGAATAATATTTTATTGAAAGCTGAAGGTAAGAAGTTGTTTTTTTCAGCTACAAACCTTGAAATAGCCATTCAACACTCCATTCCGGCCGACATAAGGTCAGAAGGGGCCATTACCGTTCCAGCCAAACTTATTACCAGCTACGTTTCTTTACTGAAAGACGAGAAGATTGAGGCGACACTTGGTGATGGCAACACACTAACGCTTTCATCAACATCTTCCCAAACAAAGATTAAAGGCATTGCCGCTGAGGAGTTTCCTGTTATTCCCAAGGTTCCAAAAGAAAATACCATTAAGGTTTCTACAAAAGACCTCAACAGCGCGATTACCCAAACTGTTTTTGCGGCCTCAACCAACACATCAAGACCTGTTCTTTCCGGTGTACTGCTCGACCTGGACCGTGAAAACCTCAAAATTGTGGCCACAGACAGTTACCGTTTGGCTGAAAGGAAGATAACACTGAAGGAAAAAACATCCATTTCCCTTCAATCAGTTATTCCCGCAAGAACTATTATTGAGCTTGGAAAGATCCTTTCTAAGTCCCAGGAAGATGATTTAGAAATCAATCTCACCAAAAACCAGGTATTGTTCACTATTGGAACCATAGAGTTGACCTCTCGCCTGATTGAGGGAAAATTCCCGGATTATGAGAAGATCATCCCAAAATCTTCAAAGACGAAAATCACCGTTTCAACAGAAGACTTATCGCTTGTCATTAAGCGAGTCAGTCTTTTTGCCCGTGAAAACAACAACAGCATCAAGGTAGCGGCGACAAACGACGGAAAACTGATTATTTCCACAGAAGAGACAAAGATTGGTGAAGAAAAAGCGGAAGTTTCCGTAAAAGTGGAAGGAGAAAACAATAAAATCGCCCTGAATGCACAATATCTTCTTGATGTTTTAACTTTTATTCAGGCTGATAAGGTACTTGTTGAGGTAGACGACAAATTGGCTCCTGCCGTCATTCGTCCATCTGAAAACAAGGACTATGTTTATATCATCATGCCGTTAAAGATTTAGTTTATCCTCAAGAGTCAATTCTGAAGAGCCACGGTTTTTTATGGAAACTTTAAAAAATCTGATCCACTTTTTCCCAACCGTCCAAAACAACCGTGTTTTGGATCTTTTGGATAGTCAAAAGAGCGCAACGGTCTCCGGCGCCGGGAACTACTCCTCGAAGGTTTTTGTGTTCAGTGACGTCATCCGCAAACTTTCCCAATTCAAAACGGTATTATGGATCGTCACGGACCATACTGAGCTTGAACATACCGTCAGGTCATTGAAGCTCTGGAGCGACGTTGAGGTGTACGGGTTTCATTATGAGAACACCGAGGCCGGCAATGTCCGCGAAACGGAGCGGAACAATAGGTTGAAAATGATTGAGATGGTCGCGAAACTTCACAGCAGGCAGCGCAAAGTGGTGGTCGCGTCCTATACCAATCTGATGGTTAATTTCCCTGATTATCACGAGATGATTGAGGGAAAGTTCCATCTCAAAACGGGTGAAGAAATCAACCCGATGAGTTTTTTTGAACAGCTTATTGAAAAGGGGTATGAAGTTTGTGCCGATCAGTATCTTGAGAAGGGAACATACCATCGCAGCGGAGATGTCCTGTCTATTTTTCCGGTGAATTTTGATTATCCCGTGCATGTGGAGATCGGATTTGACCGGGTGGAAAGGATGTATACCTTCGACCAGGAGAGCAGGGAAACCATTGAAGACCTGAAAGAGGTTGAGTTGTACCCTTTACGCACCGTGTCGGCGTATAAAGGCCTTGGGGACCACTTGGGGGCCCATTGTCTCGTCATTGAGGACGAGGTGGATGTCGTGGATGAGTATTATGACGCCTGGAACAGTGTGTTTGACGAGCTTCACGGAAAGATTCACTATCTGAGCTTTGTCACGTTCAATGACGATGAAGAGCGCCATCAGCATTTGCATTACCTTTCCGTGCTGAAATACCGCGGGGCCTATGACTTAAGCAACGATCTGCGGGAAAAATTCAGGGACGGATGGAGGACGCTTGTTTTTACCAAGGACCTTCAGGGGATGAAGGATGTTTTCGACGAGCACAAGGTGAGTTATACCACCGACCTGCATGCCGACAACGTCACTGCGCCGAACGTCTATCTTATTGCCGTAAACAAGGAGGACGTTTTCCCCCACGCCTTTCAGAATCCCGAATTGAAACTGGCCCTTCTGTCCGACAGGGAGGTTTCAACGATCAAGGAGGAAAAGAAAAAACACTTCAACCAGAAGGTTTATCTCGATTTCCTTACCAGTCTCAAGAATAACGATTACGTCGTCCATTCGGATTACGGCATCGCCAGGTTTCTTGGACTTGAAAAGAAGACTATCGATGATATCACCCGCGAATATTTGAAGCTTGGATATGCGGAAAACGACAAGCTTTTTGTGCCGATTGACCAGGCCGACAAGGTAAACAAGTTTATTGGTGCCGATGAGGTTGTTCCGCATCTCACCAGGCTTGGGTCGGCGGAGTGGAACACCATCACCCACAAGGTGAGGAAGGAAACGGAGATCATCGCAAAAGAACTCCTAGTTTTATACGCGGAGCGGAAGAGCGCCAGGGGTTTCGCCTTTAAGAATGACGACAAACTGCAGACAAAGTTTGAGGAGACTTTTCCGTATGAGGAAACGCCCGGACAGATGAAGGCGATCATCGACGTGAAGCATGACATGGAGCGGGATATTCCCATGGACCGCCTGGTGTGCGGAGACGTGGGGTTTGGGAAAACCGAAGTGGCCATGCGGGCCGCGTTCAAGGCCGTGCAGAACGGCAAACAGGTGGCGCTCATTTCCCCGATCACCATTTTGGCCGATCAGCACTTCCGTTCTTTTAAGAAACGCATGGAGGAGTTCGATGTCAGGATTGAGATGCTGAGCCGTTTTAAGTCCGCTTCCGAACAGAAAAAAATCATCAAGACCATGGAAAAAGGGGAAGTAGACATCGTTATCGGCACCCACCGATTGCTTCAGCCCGACGTGCAATTTAAGAATCTGGGATTGATCGTGATCGATGAGGAGCAGCGATTTGGAGTGAAACAAAAAGAGGCCCTCAAGAAGATAAGGACGGAGGTCGATGTGCTGACCCTTACGGCGACGCCGATTCCCCGGACACTGAATATCGCTTTAAATAAACTCCGCGACATCAGCACCATTACCACTCCTCCTCCCGGCCGTTTGCCCGTTATTACCGAGGTCCGCCGGTTTTCCAACGGCATCATCCGCGATTCCATTTTAAGGGAAGTTGAACGGGGCGGGCAGGTGTACTTCCTCCACAACCGCGTGCAAACCATCGACGGCATGGCGGAAAAATTGCGCTCCCTTGTGCCCGAAGCCCGCTTTGGCGTGGCTCATGGTAAATTGGGTAGTTCGGACCTGGAGGATCGCATCATCGCCTTTAAGGAGCATCAGTTTGACGTTCTGGTGAGCTCCACCATTATTGAAAACGGGATCGACCTTGCCAACGCGAACACGCTGATCGTGAACAACGCCGACCGGTTCGGACTGGCCCAGCTTTATCAGCTGCGCGGGCGCGTGGGCCGCAGCAAAACGCAGGCGTACGCCTACTTCCTGTACCACGGGCAGCGGCTGAAGCTGAGCGCCAAGAAACGTTTACGCGCCATCGTTGAAGCCACGGAACTCGGCAGCGGCTTCCAGATTGCCATGAAGGATCTGGAGATCCGGGGCGCCGGGGATATTTTGGGGGCCAAGCAGCACGGGGTCATCAATGTTGTGGGGGTAAGCCATTTTATTCGCATGCTCAACAAGGCCGTCGAAGACCTGAAGGCAGGGAAGCTGCAGGCAGGGGGCGAAGAGGGGCCGGAAGACGTCACCATAGAACTTCCGTTAACGTCGTACATTCCGGACAGCTATATCGTGAGCGCCAAGGATAAAATCAATGTCTATCAAAAACTTTCGTCGGTGGACAACATGGGATATCTTGAGGAAATCCGTGACGAGCTCGTGGAGGATTACGGGAAACTTCCGAAGGAGGTATCCAATTTTTTCCACGTCATCGAACTGAAGATATTGGCAAAGAAGGCCGGGATTGCCCAGGTGAAAGCGGAGAGCGTGTACCTGAGCAAAGGCAAGGAGCTTGTTTTGCTGATGTCCAACAAGGTGAAGCCCGAGAACATCATGAATCTTCTGGAGCATAATCCCAAGTGGATGATCAGCGGCAATAAATTGAGGATCAAGATTGAAGATCTCACCACTCAGTGGGTTGATATGTTGAAAAGTTGTTTAGAATGGTTAGCCGGAAGTATAAAAGTTGATGAAAAGTCTCCGCCAAAAAAATCTTAATGTTGAAAACCGTGGCACAATTCCCTGCGCGCACAAAGAGAAATCACAGTATTCTTGAGGCTATCCGGACTTTTGAACAGGAGGAAACGTTGAAAAATTGTTGGGTAGGCGGAAGAGTCGTCGGAGTTTTTGATGACGGGTTCGTCCTTCAGGACGAGAGCGGCAGGATTGAAATTACCAACGACGAATTACGGATTACGAATGAAGTTTTGACCCTGGGTGATGTGGAATTCAGAGTCGGGAGTATTCTTGAGGCCGAATTGAAGGCGGAGAAAAAATTTTTAAAAGGACGGGAAGCCTTAACGGTTTACAGCGCCAAAAAACTGGGCGTTCTTGTTGAATGTATGGGGGATTTTTATATCCGCCGCGAAGATCCCAATTATTTAAAGATGGTCATTGATCTCCGGCTCAAAGAGTTTATGAAGGAAAGGGCCAGGGTCGTCAAAGGCATCCGCGATTTTTTTTGGGACAAAGGTTTTTTGGAGGTTGAAACCCCGTCGATGGTCAGATTGCCGGGGATGGAGCCGTACCTGGATGTTTTTACAACGACGTTTACCGGTTTGCCGTTGCAGGGAGAGCCGGCTCAGGACGAGCGGATGTATTTGATAACGTCTCCCGAATACGCGATGAAAAAACTTCTGGTGGCCGGGCATGAGAAGATTTTCCAGATTGCGAAAAGTTTTCGCAATAAGGAACATGAAAGCACTCTTCATAATCCCGAATTTACGATACTGGAGTGGTACCGTGCCTTTGCGTCGTACGAAGATATTATGAAGGATATGGAGGAATTGGTGCGTTCGCTTGCCAAGACTCTTTTTGATGACCATTGGATAACCTTCGCCGCTCACCGGGTAGATGTGTCCGCTCCGTGGGAAAGGGTGAAGGTGAAGGATCTGTTTCAACAGTACGCGCATATCGGCTATGAAGATTTTGAGGACGACACTAGGTTCCGAAAGGTTCTTAAGGATCAGGGATATAAGGTCACCGCAAAAACTCCCTACGAGGATCTTTTCTTTATGGTTTTTCTGAATATCATCGAGCCGAATCTGGGTATCAAGAAGCCCACGATTGTTTATGAATACCCCGTCCGAATGGCAGCTCTGTCAAAGAAATGCGAGCATGATCCCAAATATGCCGAACGGTTCGAGGTGTACATTGCGGGAATGGAGCTTTGCAACGCCTTTACCGAGCTGAACGATCCCAAGGAGCAGCATTCACGTCTTGAGGCTGAACGCCAGGCAAGGCAGAAGTTGGGAAAGGAGGATTATCCCGTTGACCAAAGCTTTATCCGTGCATTAGAATTCGGCATGCCGCCTTCGGGAGGCATTGCTCTTGGAGTGGACCGGCTGGTCATGCTCCTTACAGGCGTTACGGACATCCGTGACCTGTTGTATTTTCCCCACAGAGATTTATAAATTTATTTTTTTACCGCTATGTTGACCTCAGACTTCAAAAAGGGACTTCCCATCAAGTATAACGGCGATACTTATATCATCGTCGGTTATCAGTTCGTGAATCCGGGCAAGGGTACGGCTTTTACCCGCACGAAGATCAAGAACGCAAAGTCCCAGAAGGTGATGGAGGTCACTTTTAAGAGCGGTGAAAACATTGAGGGCGCCGAAGTTGAATATCGCAAATGCCAGTACCTGTACAATGACGGAAAGGATTTTTATTTCATGGACAACACCAATTTTGAGCAGATTTCCATTTCAGCCGACAACATCGGAGACATGAAAGACTACATGATGGACGGGACAGAAGTCACCTGCGTGTATATTGACGGACTGCCGTTCACCATCCAGCTCCCTCCAAAGATGGAGTTTGAGGTTACCGACGCTCCTCCGGGCGAAAAGGGAGATACAGCCACCGGCGGCACCAAGCACGTGACGATTGCCACGGGAGCTAAAGTATCAGCTCCATTGTTCATCAGAGAGGGCGATGTTATCCGCGTGAACACCGATACCGGCGAGTATGTTGAACGCGTCGCCAAATAGTTGCTATAATGAGGCCGGTTTACTCTTTAACTTTTGTTCAATGAAAAAGTTATCACTCTTGGTTTTAGGAATGTTGTTTTTTGTGCAGGGGGCTACAGCTTTCGCGGCGACGAGCATTGAGCCTGCGATCGGAGGACTTCTGAAGTTTAACCGATGGCTTCATGCCGATAATTTTTCCGGTGCCGCTTACATTAACGATAATCTCCAGCAGACTTTTGGGAAAGCGTTGGAATGGGACCGGTATGCCGTACTTTCCTATCTTGAGGTGGGGTATCCCTCTCCGCGCTGCTCTTTTGAATTTATTTCCTCTTATAAACCGGGGTTGGCGTTGAGTGCGGACTGTGTTGATTTGAAGACGCAGACAATTCAGTCAAAAATTATTCCTTTGAGCGAGGCAAAGTCCGGTACTGAAGCCTTTAATTTCCCAGCTAAAAAACTAAGGGATTTTGTTTCCAACATTTTCGCGAATACCACGGTTCTCCGTGATATCCGGGCGACCATGAACCAGAATTCCCGTTCGGATGTCTTCTTTACCCTCAAAAAGGTGGATGGGGAAATCCGCTGGAACTGGGAGATCGTTGATACGAACAAGCAGTTCGGGATGGATGTTCACGCCAATGCCATGGAAGTGAACTCGGTCTTGGCCGTGGATAAAAAATAGGCGTTCCCGGCAGGCCCTGGCTTGCCAGGCGGTTTGTTTTGTGTTATTTTTATATTCCTTGGGGATGTAAGGCTTTCGACAAAAATTGTTCTTTCACAAACTGCAATCCGGGGATTGCGCTGGTCTCCCCGTAGATCCGTCCAGCGCATCAGAGTGCAAACTCTAAACTTCTCGCTAAGCTGGCTTCGGCCATCCGCGGCGAAGCAGAATCTGTAAAGGCTCCGGCTTTTGCATTTGCTGCTTAAATCCGTTACGCCTTTGTGCGGAACGTCATTCACCTTCCGATGTCTATTGAGGGGGCTGAATGTCATTAGTAGGCTAAGCTCCGCTTCACCTTGCTGCGGGGACGAAAATCTTAAAGGTTAAGCTGAGTGAGTTTTTTGCTCTATTTCTATTCATTCAGCCGACAACACAAACGGAGCTATGATTGTAGGCGTTTGAGGCAGACATTTTTGGACCCGGGTTCAATTCCCGGCATCTCCACCAAATGAATATTTTTACCTGTTGAAAAGGTGAATACCTTTAATGGTAGCGCATAATCGGCGGTTCCAAACCCTGTGTCCTTATTGAAGGCAATTTTGTTCTTGAACGCTAGACTAGGTAATAGGAACGGCAAGTGGGTTTGGGGCCAGTTTTGCCCTGTGCTCCCAATCAAAGGCCTCGATAGGCTTATCAGACAGGCTAAAGATGAGAGGATTATTTTGGGCCAATGTTCTGTACACTATTGATAAAATATGGTATTATATATTAACAGTTCTTTGTGGCTATTGCTCTGAATCAAATTTTATTTATTATGTGTACTTAAAATAATGTTTGTATGTCAAATCCAGTAGATAAAATTGGTAAAATACAGAAGATTAGTGTTAAAGATCTTGAGAAGAAACCCTCTGGTCAGACATTTGATATTCAAAAGTTAATTGATCAAAGTCACAAAGTTGCAGTTATACAAAAAGAACATGAAGAAAGAGATAATCCCACAGGAAAATAATTCGTATTTGCTATTAGATACAAACGTAATTCAAGGATTAACGAATGCTTTTTTAGATAAGAAAAAGCCAAAACTTTGGGCAAAATCTTTTTATCAACAAGTGATCGATAAGAAAATACAATTGCTTGCTTGTGATTTAACTATTTTTGAATTTTTAAGAGGCTCAATGAGCTTAATAGAATATAAGGAAAAGCTGAAGTTGCTTGAGCAACTTTTTACACATTATATTTCAGGCATTGAGACAGGAGACATTATTGATGCTACAAGAATTTCAAATTTGTATGTATTTAAAAATGCTTGTAAAAATAAAGTGCCTGAATTCACTGACCTTTTTTTGGTAAATATTCTAAAGAATTTATCAGCGAAAAATGTTGTGTTGGCAACCTTCAATTACAAAGATTTCCCGCTTTTGTTTTTAGAGAGAGAAATATGGCCCGTGGATATGGGTTATGAGATTCAAAATCTATGTTTTTATCGATTTAATGAGAAGAAGTATAAGGAAAATGTAGGAGAGTTTATTAAGTCTTCTTATCATAAAGCAAATAATAAAGCATCCTAATCTTGTCTAGACAGAAGTGGTTCTATTGGTTTCATGTGTCTTAAGATAATGATAATTTGGCTAATGGCTTAGTGTTGTATCTAAGTTCATTGAGCATTGGATACCAATTATTTATTGACTCTTCAATCTGGTTCCGATTATTGTTCACCTTGTCGACCAGTTGATTTTTTTGTTTTCTGTTGTTATTTTAACATCTTAGTTTGTTAATATTACAAGATGTTTTTGTTTTTTGAGCGTACTTGGGCACGTCTAAAAATATGGTTCCATAAGTATTGGGTACTAACTTATACGGTTCCACTTTTGTTAGTTACCTTTTTAATTAGCAAATTCTTAGTAAATTCCGGTTCGACTTCTTCGTCGAATTTAACTCCGCCTTCGTTGGCAAGTTCAACAGACTTTTCGTTTGCTAATTTGTCGATGGCAATAGGAGGGTTGGCGGTGTTAGCTGTCGCATTTCGGCAACATAAAGACTCTAAGTTCCAAGCTGAAGTTGTGGATTCACCAAAAGTTGTTAGAATGTGCGGAGATAATAAGTTGGGAGGCATAAGGTTTGATTGGAATGAATCACTTTTTAATGTAGGAAGTTTGTTAAACCTAGATAAATGTCTTGCTTTTGCTTTGTTCCCTGTTTCTTTAATTACCAGTTTAGATGGTTATTTATTGAAAGATGGGCAATATTATCGTTTAAAATTTGAATCGAGACGTTTTCTGGTGGAGCAACTGCGCCAAGCTGGAGCGTCTTCGGGGGAACAAGTGCAGGTCGAAATGAGTGAAGTGCAAACATGGGCCTATAGTACTTTGGAATCCGAAGGGAATTCTTTTGTCGCCGTCCGGCAATTGCCCGCGAAAAAAGTGAATTATCCTGGAGCGTATTACTGTGTAACATTTATGACTCTATCAGGAGTAAGGTATGTCTTGGAAGAAGATCATGCCTATAAAATGCGATTGTTTCGATTGGATCAGAAAAGGCCTAAATGGGGGAGGGATTTCTTGGCGTGGCTAAATTGATTTGGTTTGTAAGAAGGCTTATTTAAAACGGGACTTCCCTGATGATTCCGGATTTTGGAAGAGGTTGCGGTTTTGGGGATGCCCATGTTTTTGCGGTGGCGGTTGATGGGCTTACCGGGGCGCCAGTTGCGGGCACTGGCAGTACGGAGGCGGTTTTTGGCAGGTCCGGTGTAGCTGTGGCCGTTGCCGCCGGGGTGGGGTTTTCTTCAGGAGCTTCTGTGGAATCTTCCACCGACGGGGCGGCCGTGGCGACAAGAATATTGGAGGGAGGAGTGTCCGTTACCGCCTGGTGGGCCGTGTCGGCGCTTGGGGCTGAGGTTTTTTCGACCGTTCGACCGGTCAGATCTTTTGCCAGGATCACCCCGGCTCCAACGGCCAATACCCCCATGGCCGCTCCGACGGCGATCCTTGTTTTTCTCATTGCCGAGCGGTGTTCCTTAGGTATCGGCATATTCACGATAGTAGGTTCCGAATTGCGCCCGGTTTCGTTCCGGCGGACATTGATGATAACTTTCTCTTCGTGTCTGTAGGGTGGGGGTCTTTGCATGAATATGAGGTTTAAAAACTCTAGGATGTTTTAACATACCGAATGCTTTTTATCCGGTCAAGCTCCGCATCAGAAGATCTTGACGGTGGGTTTGGGCGTTCCTATAATGGCGGCCATTTAAACTTACTATTTGTTTATGGTCAGTCGTCCGGGAGGCAATTTGGATGAACGCCGGGATCAGGATAATGTTCGCGGTGGTGAAACTTTTGAGGCAGGGGATTTGAAGGAGGCGCCACTGGAGTATTTACAAACTTTGGATATTCCCGATTTGTACAGGATGATTCATGCCCATCTTGATCAGAGGGGACTGGTTGACCGCGTGAAGAGCAATATCGGTTTTAAGAGGGCGTTGATCAAAGGGTGGGTTGATGCGACCCTGCGGGCCCATCTTTTTGAAGGGGCGGACTCCCGTGAAATCAACCGGTTGATCATGGGCTCGGAGGCCGGGTTCATTCAGGATTTGCAGGCACTTGGTGTCCGCGTCGGCGTTGAGTCGGAGCTGAGTTCCCAAAGGTTGGCCGAGAAACCCCATTTATTGATGTCCACCCATCAGGGCGGAGGTCTTGAAACCTATGTTTTGGCTGAACTTCTCCGCAGGGGAGGGGTACGGAGGTTCAGGTATGTGATGAAGGATGAACTGGTGCATTTGCCGATCGTGGGGAAAACCATCGCCAGCCGCAATCCGATTTTAGTTCACCGGGCCGAGCTGAAAAATGATGCCAAGAGGGCGCTTGAGATTGAAAGAATCGGGAAAGATATCGTAGAGGCTTTGGCCGGCGGGGACAATGTACTGTTCTTTTTTGAAGGGACGCGAAGCAAGTCAGGGGCGGTGGCCCATACCGAGAACCGGCAGGGCTGGTGCCGTCAGTTGAACGCGGCGATCCAGGCCGCCGTGGCAAAGTATCCCAAGCTGGATTACGGCAAGGCGCTGGTGGTTTTGGATATGCTGAGCGTACTCCCCGAGGCGGTTGAAAAGAAAGTGCTGTCCCAGGTGAGGGCGAATGGTGACTGCACCGTGAAAATTCTTGACGCGAATCATTTGAGCCTTGAGGAGAATCCCCAGGATCCTTATGACCAGCAAACTCTTTACGGGAAGGCGAGGTCAAGCCTGAAGCAGACGCTGATCCGCCGGATCGAGCGGTATCAGGGGGATGTGCGGCGCGGGCAGCTGGGGTAGGTTCCGGCGGGGAAATAGGTCTTCCGGATTTGAATTGCCCCGGCGAAGTGCTTACAATGTGGTTATGAATTTCCCGATTGAATTGCCGCCGCATTTTTTATTGAAAGCCGGGGAGCTTAAGGTCTTCCCCTGGGATATTGTCGAACATTTTGTCCGGGGTAGCGGCAAAGGCGGCCAAAAGATCAATAAGACCTCGAGCTGCGTCCTGTTGAAGCACATTCCCACGGGTATTGAGGTGAGGTGCCAAAAACACCGTGAACAAAGCAAAAACAGGCTTTCGGCATACAAGCTCCTTCTTTTGAAGATTGAGGAAAAGATCATGGGCGCACGTTCCGAGCGCGCGAAGAAAATTTTCAAACTGAAAAAGCAGAAGCAGAAACGTTCAAAACGGGCGAAGGAAAAAATGCTTGAGGCCAAACATAAGCGCAGCGACATTAAAAAGGCGCGCAGGTCTTTTTCGGGGGAGGCTTTTTAGGCCAGGACCACTTAGACCAGGTCTGCGCGGATTGTTTTGCTCAGTTCCGCCTTGAGGTGCGCATGATCGGCGGTGGCCAGGGATTTGCCCGTTTGGATGAGAGAAGCGATGTGTTCGTTCATGGCTCTCATGTGTTTTGATCCGTGCATGTTGATGAAGACGGAACTTTCCTGGAAACTCTTCATCTCGTCCGGGCCGACCGGTTTTTTGTGCTGGATGTTGTTTACGAGCGACATCACCGTATTGATGTATCCGTCGTATACTTTCATTTTCTGGTTTGTCATCATGGACTGCATGTGCTGGCGGTTTCTGCGGTCCATTTTTCTTGATTCACGTTCCACAACTCCCTTTTTCATCATGAGGAGCGCAAGGATCCATAATAGTCCGCCTACTCCGGATCCCAGGAAGAGTATGGTCATGACGATAATTTCGTTTCCCATGGTTTTTTGGACGGTGGCGGCGCATTTGTCCTGATCGCATACCAGCGTCGTGGTTTGGTCGTTCGTCGTGCCCGTTTCCTGGGTGATGCTTGGGACGATGGGAATATCCGTCGGAATGGGGAGATTTGAAGTCTGGTTTCCTGTGCTGCCCGGCGTCCTGGTGCCGGTAGCGGTTCCCGTCGTTGTTCCGGTGGTGCCGGTCTGGCTGCCCGGCCTTGTGGTACCGGTGTTCGTGGTCGTTGCGGTTGTTCCCGTTATGTTCGCGCCACTGCCGGTTGTTGTTGTCGGCATCGGCTGTCCCGATACCACCGTGCCGGTGATGCTTTGGGCAAAACCAAGCTGTGCCTGGATCAGAAGGCTTGCAGCGATGATGATTCCGGATTGTACGGTGAATTTTTTCATGGCTTAGTTGGTCTGGAAAAGATCAATGTCTTCACGGATGGCATCGAGGAGCTCACCCCGTTTGTTCAGATATTGTTCCCCAAGTTCAACTTTTCCGCCCTCAAACCGTTTTTTTGCGGCGGCAAGCAGTTCTTCCTGAAGTTCGTCGAGCAGCCGGCGAATCGCCGGGGAGCACACCAGGTTCATTTTGATTTCCATGGTGGTCCATTCCGCATTCAGGCTTTCAACGTCTTTTATTTTGGCATTTTCGGACTTTTGCAGCAGGAATCCTTCCATCAGGCCAAGGTCGGTGAGGAAGTTTTTGTAGATCTCCTGTTTGAGCTGGAACTCTTTCTCCTGTCTTTCACGCATCATGAAAGCTTCTTCGCGCTTGTCTTCGCGGCGGACGTCCAAAAACCTGAGGAAATACGTTCCAAGTATCGTCAAAAAACTGCCCACCAGGAGGCCGACCACACCAATGACCGCGGCGACGATGTTGGGGTCGAGGCCGGTGCTTTTGGCGATGTTGCCGTAGCTCATGGCGCCGGGTGGCAAATCCACCGGACTGGGGATGGTCTGTATGCCGGCCGCAGCGGCGATCTGAAGCTGTGCGAGGCACAGTACGAAGACGGTCAGTATAAAGGCGAATCGTTTCTTGGACATAAAATGTGGACGCAAAAAGATTAATAAAATTGTTACCCGGTCATTTTAACGTGTTCACCATACTATTACAACGTAGCCGGGGAAGATTAATTACGGGTATTTACTTGGTCGCGGTCGCTTTTTGAAGTTCGTTAAGGAACTGGAGCTTCATTTCTTCCATCTGCCTGGCCATGTTGATGAGGGGTTCGGACATGGTTTTAAGGTTTGAAACAAGCTCCTGCACTTTTTCGTTGGTCTGGCTCGACATTTGGAGAAAGGATTGGTACGTCTGTTCGGCCTTTTGGAGGTATTCCTTGGTTTTTTCCGCCATGGCCCTGGCTCTTTCCGGCAGTTTGAGCTCGGCGATCTTTTTTAAATTCTCGTCGACGACTTTCTTGGCTTCATTGATGAGACCCTGCAATTGTTCGACCGAGTAGTCGCCATTCTGGATTTTCTGGTTTATTTGAGCGATTTGCTGGCTTGCCTGGCCCTGAATGTCCATCAATACCTGTTCATCCTGGGTTGGGTTGCCATTGTTGATGACGATGACGCACCCGGCCAATAAGCCTGCAGTGGACAAAATCGTGATAATTTTGAAAATGGTTTTACTCATATGAAAGCCAAAAAGAACGCACTTATTCTAGCAAAATTGCTTCCTGAAGTCTATTTTTGTAATGATCGTGGAAATAGTGGCTTAGAGAGGATGCAAGATGTTGGTTATCCAGCATAAAACAGTTGACAAATTGGTGAAAATTTGGCATAGTTTCCGTCCTTAGCCTTTAAAAGGCCGAAAATTGTGCTAGAGCAAGACCAAAAGTTGGTTCAGGAGGCCCAGGCGGATCCACAGAAGTTCGCGGTACTGTATGACAAGTACTTTGATCAGATTTACCGCTATGTCTACCGTCGCGTGAGTGACAAGGAGACGGTTCACGACCTGGTAAGCCAGACTTTCTATGATGCCCTTGCTCATATCAAGAGTTTTGAGTGGCGCGGGTATCCGTTTTCCTCATGGCTCTACAAAATTGCCCATAACAACGTTTTGAAGTGGTATCGGGAGCAGAGTAAGGCCCAGAAGGTCGGCTTGGACGATATTGGAGAGCTTGTTGATCATGATGCCGACTCCACGGGTGACGCGTCCCGCAAGGAGAAGCAGTTTGAGGTCCAGAGGGTGCTCGATCAGCTTGATCACGAGGAACGTGAAATTATCAGGTTAAAATTCTTTGAAGAAGTGTCGAACATCGAGATAGCCGAAATTATGGGGCTCAGCGCAAATCATATCGGTGTGAAGGTCTACCGGACCCTGAAAAAAGTTAAGCAACTTATTAAACCCTAACCGTAACTCGTCATGGCACGCCCAACAGGAAGATATTTCGCTTCCGTCATCGCAAAGATCCGCGATGCCAAGAAAAAAGAAATGATCGTCATCGACGAGGGGTTTAAGGTACAGCTCCGCCAGCGGGTGATGATGAAGATCGCGGCCCAGGCGGCTCCGGTCCAAACAAGCTGGGTTGAACGACTCGCTCCTTTTAAGAGTTACTTTGCCGTTGTTCCAGCACTTGGTTTGGTGATCGTTGCCGTTGTGGGTATTTCCAAACTGCCTTTGGATTTTGGAAGCAAGGTTGTTGTTCCGTCAGCTTCTCCTTCACAGGAAAGCGATGCATCACCGTCTTTGCCTCAAAGTTCCGTGAGTATTGAAGGAACGACCGGTTCCGGACTGAAGACTTTCCCGGGACGTTCTGTTCTTCCTTCCAATTATTTCCAGGGAAATCAAACTTTCACGGACCAGTCTTTTGACATGCAGTCGCTGGAGGCAAACGTTGCCGGAACCGAGTCCGGGCAGCCCCAGCAGGCCGAGGTAAGTAAGACAAGTTCACCTTCTTCGTCTCCGGTTACGTCCACCCCCGCCTCTGTCTCTGCACAGGAACAGGCGACTCAGAAAACCCCAGAAACTTCTGTCCAGCAGCAGCCTCCGTTCCAGTATTTCAGTTACCAGACTCCTTTCGGCAATACTTCACGCGTTGGCGAAGGCAATGTGCAGTCTCCGGCCACGACTCCGGCACCAGCCCCGACTCCCGATGTCTCAAGCGTTTCAGGGAGTACTCCTTTGGCCGATGCTTCAGCTCAAACCCCGGTGCCTTCCGTCACAGGAGAGACACCGTCCGTTCCTGCGGATCCAGCACCGGTGCCAAAATCCGCGACTAAGCCCGCCCAGAAAGTTCTTCTTCCGTCGTTCGTGGCCAATCCGGAGATTACCCGGAAGCCTTTGGAGATCGACAAAATGTCTACGTTCAATTCCGTTCCCGCAAACCTGACGCTCAATGATATCGCTTCTCTTCCGGCACAGCACCTGGGGCTGAATGTTTTGTATCAGGGACATTTTTCGACCGATGAACGTACCATCCTGGAGAAAAATCTTCTTCCGAACATGGTCGGCGACAAAGAGGTCGACTCCATCCAGGTATCGCAATTGGATGCCGCCACCATCGTGATCGAACTTCGCTATAAGGACGGCAATGTTTCCGTCTTTGATTACAAAATTTCCGACAACGGAACATGGCAGCTGGTTGATTCTACTTTACAGCGCGCAGCGCAGCAGTAGTTTTGTTTTTAAGGGTTTTTTGGAAAAGCAGGCCCGTTCCCGTCCAGAAGAAAATCATGATTTGGGGGAAGAGCAGGCTGTTGACGAATAAAGAGTGAAACAACAGGCCGATGGTTCCCGCAAATAATCCAAGGCCGTACCCCTGCCATTCCGCCGGGATTTTTTTGTTTCTCCAGTTTTGGAAGGAGAGCCTGATCATGTTCCAGTACAGCATGATGAATGGAATGAGGCCGAGTACGCCTGTGGTCGCGGTGATCGTGAGCAGGCTTGAATCGGATCCGCTTGCCGAATGGATTTCGGGGTTCTGGACGAAGCCTTCGTCGTATTTCACGTACTTAAGCGTGTTGTATCCGCTGCCCAGGAGCGGGCGTTTTTGAATGAGTTCCAGCGTCTGGTTCCATGATACGATTCTCAGACGCGCCGTGGCGTCGGGGTTTTCATTGGTGTTGAAGACGAATGACTGGATGCTGTGCATGAGGTCGTCGACGCGTTCCTGCGCTCGCGGAAGAAAATTAAGACCAATGATGATGACAATAATGCTTCCGATCAGCAGTTTGCGGGATTTCAGTATTCCGATAATGCCCAATGCGGCCGCTGCCGCAACATAGCCGGAGCGGGAATAGGTGAGAAAAAGTGCCACCGCAAATATGGCTATGATGATGACGATACCGATTTTTTTCATAAAGCTTTTGGCGTAGAGCGCTCCGGCCGTTGCGATGGCCAGCATGAAACCGAGCAGTCCCGCGATGAAATTCGGGTCAAGCCAGGTGGAGACGAGACGGTTCTGGTGGGGATCCCATCCGTACTCTTCGAGTTTGCCCATGTCCGGATACACGATCAGCTGGATGAATCCGGCGATGGCTATGATAAGCGCGGATATGGCCATGGCCGTCAGGATATGGTGAGCGTCTTTTGGGGATTTGACCGAGTCCAGAGTGATGACTCCCAGCAGAATGTATTCAATGAAGCGGAAAAGATAGAGCGATCCGGTCGCGACCTCCGTGAATTTGAGAAAGGTGAGACTGAACAGGAGGGAAAATAGGGCGATCAGGCAAAAGAGGCCGAGGGGTTTGAGAATGTCGTTTTTGGGAAACGGTTTTTTGAGACGGATTTTTTCGATTGCCCAAAGAATCATGAGAACTCCGATGGCGATGTCGCTGATGAGGGTCCCGCTGTCTCCACCGACGGGGAGGCGGTACAGTTCGCCGATGACCGGGAGGAACAGTATGGCCATGATGCCCCACGTCATTTTTTTCCTGACGACGAGGGCAATGAGGATGCCGCTGAGCGCCCCGGCCACCAGGGTGGTTTTGGTGGCGATGCCGTAACTGAGGCCAAGGGCGGCAAGCACGACGGCAGCCCAATAAAGGGCAGATTTGAGGTCAAAGCGGGGCGCGGTTTTTACCGGCGTTTTGGTCTGCGCCGTGGAGCGGCCTGATTTTTTCGTTTGTGTGTTCAGTTTCTTGTGAATTAGAATGGGCTGGCGTCCGTTTAAATGGCGCGTTGGTATTCTACCTTTTGTTTATCCTATGGAAAAGTTCAAGAGCGTCCTGGTCGCGACTTCAAATAAAGGAAAATATAAGGAAATGATGGAGGTTTTGGGGGATCTGCCCTATGAGTTTTTGCGTCTTGATGATATGGGGATCGCGGGGGACTGTGAGGAGAATGCCGATACGTTTGAGGGAAATGCGGTTTTGAAGGCGCGGTATTATTGGCAAAAGTCGGGATTACTCACCCTTGCCGAGGATTCGGGTATTCTGGTGGATGCGCTGGCGGGGGAGCTGGGAATCAAGACCCGGCGCTGGGGTGCCGGTGAAAAGGCCAACGATGAGGAGTGGATCGAGTATTTTTTAAAGAGAATGAGCGATGTTCCGTACCAGCGGCGGGGCGCCAAGTTTGTTTGCTGTTCGGCCATTATTGATGACAAAGGGGTGGAGCATGTTTTCCGCGGGGAGACCCCGGGCATGATTACCCATGAACTTGAGGCGCCGATTTATCAGGGTTTACCTCTAAGTTCGTGTTTTAAACCGGTCGGGCTGATGAAAGTCTATTCGGCCCTTACGCCGGAAGAGAAAAACAGTGTCAGCCACAGGGGAAAAGCCATGAAACAGGTGCATGACTGGCTTGCGGAGCGGGCGGAGGCGAGATATTGATATTGAAATTTCTTATTGTTTCATCAGCCGGAGCAGGATAGGCTTCAGTATTCGTGGCGCGGTTTCGGACAGCTTTTGAAGAATCTCCCTGTCCTGTGTGTTCAGCGCGATCTTGGTAACCGCGATGAAATAACCTATGCCGGTGACGAGGCCGATGCCGATTTTCCACGTGAAATCCGCCCCATTTGTGAGGAGAAGTGTTCCCGCCAGGAATCCGTTCAGCAGGAAGACCCTTACCATGTATTTGTTGAAAATGCCGAGCCGGTATTTTTTGGCGTTGATGAGCGAAAGCGTGATGGAAAATCCCTGGCTGATGACGTTTGCCATCATTGCGCCCACCGCCTGATATTTTGTAATAAGGTAGAGGTCGAGAACGATGTTTAAGATCGCGGTTGAAATGTTGAATACCATCGTTTTTTTCATTTCGTTTTTGAGCATGGGGATGCTTCCCGCCGGGGTGATGATGACCGCCACGGTGTGCGCCAGCACCAGGAACGGAAAGAGCTGTGCCACACCTTCGAAGCTCTTGCCATAGACAAAACTTACCACGTCACCTATGAAAAAACTGGCCAGCAGCGCGAGCGGCAGCATCAGCATGGCCAGGTATTTGGTACCGTGCCGGGTGATGAGCATCAGCTTATCCTGTTTTTCCGTCATCACGACTTCGGCCGTTGTCGCGTTCAGGACTCCGTTGAGCGGTCCCCAGACGCTGATGAACAGGATGGCCAGCGCGTAGGAAAGCGTATAGATCGCGATCTGTCCGCTGTCGCTGAACAGTCCAAGGAAAAAGATTTCGGAACGTTCCCACACGATTTGCGTGCAGATGACACTGATATAGGCATACAGGCCGTATGACAAAAGTTTTTCGTTGAGCGGTTTTTTTTCGCCGCCAGTTTTGGAAAGACTGCGCGACTGGAACAGCAGGACGCATGAGGAGAGGATGCCGAGGCTTAGATACAGCCATAAAAAGCCGACGATGTCCTGTTTGCCCACGACGAATCCGATGATGAGCGCGAGATTGAGTACGCTGGTGGCGATGTACGTGAGCGAAAGTTTTTTGAATTGCTGTGCGGCGGAAAAACTGCTGCTCAGGAAGTTATTGAGACTGACCGGGATAACCGAAAGAAACACGATGAAGAGCATCAACGCCTTTTGCGGTTCCCGGAACTGGATGAGTTTTTCAAAATGCTGGATGCCAAGGATACAGACCACGGCAATGATGGTCGATCCGATGATCTGGACCGCCAGGAGTTTGCGGAAAATGAGTCCGGGCTCATTTCCTCCGAAAAAGTATTTGGGAATGTATTTTGTCGCCGTCTGCTGCAGTCCGAATCCGGCAAAGACGGCAAGTACGCCCGAAAGCCACAGAAAATAGCTATATTCCCCGTAGATTTCCTTTCCAAAGTAACGGGTGACTGCCACCGACATCGCAAAATTGCAGAGGGCGGCGATGACGAAGCTGAGCGTTGCCCACAGGCTGTTCCTGGCTATTTTTGAAGTGTAGCTTTGGGTCATGATGGTTTCCGGGTGATAAACCAGCGGATTTGCGGGGTCAGCGTGCGGAGCCGCACATAGGCGTCGATGGAAATGTAGACCGCAATGTTGAAATGCGCCAGAAGCAGGTTTGCCAGGGCATCGAGGCGTTTTTTGCTTACCCAAAAGCTCCATTTGAAGTAGGGGATTGCCCTTTTTATCTCGCCTTCCCGGACCAGAAAACATCCCGTGAGGCAGGCCAGTTTTGTGAATACCTGCCGGCGGTGGCGGTCCATTTCGTACTGTTCCAGCGCGGCGGTGACTGCATCAAGGTGCGGGATTTCCCCCGCCGAGTGGATGTCTTCGAAGTTTATTTTATTGAGACGGTTGCGGACTTTGATCTGCCTTTTGAAATTTTTCCCGCTGATGCTGTGGATGTTCATCCGGTAGTCTCCGAGTACATTTATAAGATTTTCAATCCGGCCGTGTTTTTTCATCCGGATCCATAGGCCGTAATCTTCGGCGGGATATTCTCCTTCCCAGTACCCTCCGCAGGCCACGAACGTTTGTTTTCGGTACATGACTGTACTGTGCGTAAAAGCGCAGTTGTAGGTCAAAAACCAGCGGTTGAGGAAGTCTTCGGCAAATGTGTCGGTGATGCCCGTTTTGGCTTTGTCGTCCCGGAAAACCTTACACGCCGTTCCCAGCAGCACCGTTTCGGGATGTTTTTCCATGTATTCATATTGCAGCTGGAGACGCCCGGGGTAGGCCAGGTCATCAGCGTCGATCCGGGCAATGAGTCCGGCATTGGCGTGCAGCGCGAGCGTGTTCAGACTTGCCACGATGCCCCGGTTTTTTTGGGAAAATATTTTTATCCGCCGGTCTTTTTTCGCGTACACTTCAAGTATTTGCGCGGTGCGGTCCGTTGAGCCGTCATCCATGATGAGAAATTCAAAGTCATGGAAAGTCTGGTCCAGGATGCTTTTGATGACCGTGTGCAGATATTTTTCCCCGTTGTGAACGGGCATGATCACGCTGATTTTTGAAGAGAGTTTCGTTTTCATGAGAACCAGAGGATTTTAAAGAGAAATTTGAACCGGAGCGGATATTTGTCGATCGAAATCAGGAACGCTTTTTTGAATTTTCCCAGGATGAGGTTGAGTGCCGCGTCGAATCTTCTCCGGTCCATTTTGAGGCAGAGCCGGAAATGTTCCGAGGCTTTATCGTATTCATTTTTTTGAATGTAGAAGCATCCGGTCAGACAGGCGAGTTTGGCCAGCACCTGCCGCTGGTGGCCGTCGAGGTTGTACGGTTTCAGGAGCGCGGCCGCACGGTGCGCTGAGGGGATTTCGTTTTTTTCGTAAAGGTCTCCGAGGTTTTTGAGGTTCAGTTCGTCGCGTTTGGCGACCTGTTTCTTGTAGTTGTTTGCCGAAATCCCGCCTGAATCCAGGAAATAGTCGTGCAGCAGGACCGGGGCGGTGTTGATTTTTCCCTGTTGCTTCATGCGGACCCACAGGCCGTAGTCTTCCGCGGGGTGTTCGTCCTGACGGTAGCCGCCGGCGCGGGTGAAGGCGCTTTTTTTGAACATCACCGCGCTGTGGATGAACGGGGGAATGATCGATAAATACCAGCGGTTCAGTTCGTCTTCCTCAAATGCGGTGTTCCTTCGGCCCCCGGCGTTTTCGATGATGTTGGCGTATGTGCCAAGCAGTACCGTTTCCGGATGTTGCTGCATGTATCTGTATTGAATTTCCAGCCGCCGCGGGTACGAAATGTCATCGGCGTCCATACGCGCAATGAATTCGCATTTGGCGTGCGCGACAAGGCTGTTCAGGCCTTCCACGAGCCCTTTGTTTTTTTGGCGGAATACTTTTATCCTGTTATCTTTTTGCGCGAATTCGTCAAGAATTTGCGGTGTTTGATCCATTGAACCGTCGTCCATGACCAGCAGCTCGAAATCGGGAAACGTCTGAACGAGAATACTTTCGATGGCTTCCCGCAGGTGTCTTTCTCCGTTATGAACGGGCATGATCACGCTGATTTTTGGTGCCGCTGCGTTCATGTCATGTCTATTTTAATGAGCAGAAACTCTTTTTCCTCCGGCAGTTTTTTCTCTTCCCGCTGGTATCCCGCAAATCCCGCCAGCAGTCCGAGCGCGTAGGTGATATGCGTTATGGGGAAAAGCCAGAACATCAGGGCGAGTGACGCCCATTTTTTAAAGGTCAGTGCCGTTTCGATCGTGTAGACAAAATCCAGCAAAATGTAGGCGGCCAGGGGCAGAAAATACCATGGGGCGTGTATCCATATCAGGCTTACCAGATAGAATACAAACAGCAGCGGAACAAAAAAGAGCGGATCAAAATTCTTTGGTTTCTTCAGGGAATGCATCGTCCGGCCCTTCCCCCAGTTGAAAATCTGCTTCATGAAGGCCCCCAGGTTTTTTCTCCGGTGGTGGTAGACGAAAAATTCCGGATTGTACGCCAGCAGGTGGCCTTTCCCCGAGATGCGGCTGAGCAGCTCGTTTTCTTCGTTCGGGAAAATTTTCGGGTCAAAGGGGTTTTCCTTCAGCATTTTGCCACGGAACGCCAGGTTGCAGCTGATGAGATGTTTTTCCGTCACTTTATTTATCTCCTTCACGGGGCGATATCTTGCCGCGGTCTGGAGTCCCACAAAAGGGGAAGCATGGGCGAAACCGAAACAGTGCTGGATGTAATCGTTTTCCGGAGGGGTGAGGTTCGGTCCTCCCACGACCTGTACGTCGGGATTGCGTTCAAAGGTTTCCAGCGCTTTTTCGATCGTTCCCCCGGGAATAATCACGTCATCGTCAAAAAGGAAAATATATTCTCCGGTGGCCGCTTTGATACCCATATTTCTTTGAATCGGCGGCCAGGTTCCTTTGATCACAAAGACTTCCAGAGCAACGTGGTTCGGCCTGATTGTTTCGAGGTTGTGCAAAACTGGTTCAACGCTGCGGTCGGGTGCCGAGGGGATGATGACGGAGATTTTTATGGTTTTTGGCATCACAAATAACGCTTTATGGTTTGCGTACGCATTTTAGCGCTTTTTACCCCCGATTGCGATGCTACTTTTTTGCCTGTTTGCGCTTGTGTGTCGAGGTTTTTCTGTCGCTGTAGAACGACCAGCCGAGCGCCCCCGCACTGACGACGAAAAGTCCCAGGGATGCCCAAAAATAGACCTGATAGAAAGGGTTTTCCGCGAGGTCCGCATATTTTTTTGCCGCGGCATGTGGCGTCGCTGTTACTTTTACGTCAACCCTGAGCGCGATTCTCACGGCGATCGTGACGTTGGGATTTCCCGCGTCGGGCCTTGTTTTTTCGGCCGATACGCCTCCGCTGTAGGTTCCTTCCGTGGCATCGCCCGGTACCGTTACGTGAAATTTCACTTTTTTATATTCTCCCGGATTCAATGTGAGTTCCTTGTCGTCAAAAGTGATCCATTTTCCAACCTCCAGGGCCTTTTCACCTTTTGTTTTCAGGGCGAAACTGCCCTGAGCCGTTTGTGTGCCGTCGGAACCGTACAGACTGAATTTCAGAGGAATGTCGGAGATGTTTTTTACTATGGCGTAGTCCGATCCCGTTTCGCCGGGTTTGAGTTCGAACATGAACTTTTTGGGTTCGGTAGTGTTGGGGTTGGCGATGATAAAATTAAACCGGTCTTCGTTGGCTTGCGCCTGGGCTACGAATAGTCCAGAACAAAAGAACCCCACGAGCAGAAAAGACAGTTTTTTCAGCATGTTATTTTTTAGAAGGAACTTGAAGTTTGTCGCCTTTTTTAACCGTGTACGGCGGTTTCAGTTTATTGAGTTTCGCAATTTTTTTCCAGGACACTTTTGCTTTTTCGGAAATGCTGACGAGAGTTTCTCCTTCCTGGACTTCATATGCCTTTGCGGATTTTTTGAGTTTCCGCATGATGACGGTCTTGTACACCACCACGATGAGAATAAGCGACAGTACGGCGATGACCATCGCTACAATGTCCCAGGGGACAACCCAGAACGTAACAGTTTTGGTAATGGTTTTTGGGTTGATGTTCTGGTTGTTCGCGATGTCGTATTCGGAAAATACCGTGGTTGCCTTTGCCGTGAAAAATCCGAACCGGGGCTTCTTGTCCCAGTCGAAGGGGATCGTTACTTTTTCGTTTTGCAGCAGGGTCGTTCCGGGGATTTTAAACTCTTCGGACTCTCCCCAAAACATGTTTTTCATTTCAATTTTTGGTTCCACGACGATGGCCGCGTTCCCGTCGTTTTTGAAGCTGAAAACAAAACGTTGTTTGCCGTTTGCGGTTACGATGTGTGAAAACTCGGTCCAGTCGTATTTGACGGTTTTTTCACCGGGGACGGAGACGAACAGTTTGACCACCAGGCGTGAAGAGATGACCACTCCCGCGCCCGTGTTGGCGTTGCCGTTGTTTCCGCCTGATTCCTGGACGGTGGTTGTTTCCGCCGCTATTCCGCCGGCATAGTTGCCCGGCGTGACTTTGTCCGGAAGACTGATGGTAAACGGAATTTCTTTTTTCTCTCCGCCTTCCAGGGTGACGGTGGATTCTTTGAATTTAATCCAGTTGCCGACCGTCCTTTGGGTGGCGGTCCGGTTGACGAGGGCGAATGATCCCTGGTTGCTGTGAGTCGAATCCGCTCCGTACAGAAGCAAAGTGAGAGGTTTTTCGTTGTTGTTCTCAATAACAATCGAGTCCTTTTTTTCTTCCCCCGCGGTGATTTCGTAATTAAACTGGCGCCGGGTGTCGCTGTTGGAAGGCACCATGCTGAATCCCGCCTGGGTAAGAGGAACAAAGGCGGAGAAGATCAGTGTGAGCGAAATGATGGCAAGAAATTTCTTCATGAGTGGTGGAAAGTTTATGGGTCGAGGCTAAAAGTGAGTTCTCCGCTGAAATTGCCGCTTGGATTGCCCGCGGGAATACTGGCCCGCAGCAGCATGCCAACCGAATATATCCCGTATGACGGGGTGTCTACAATTCTTTCCATGAGGGTTACCGGGGTGCTTACCGCGTCGACGGACGTCGGGTCCGATCCAGGAGCGCCGTCCGCCAGGAATGACGTCAGGTTCGCGTCGGGATAGTCGGTTGGGGCGGAACTGTTTGGGTCGTAGTAATAGCTGATAGGACTGCTGACGTTGTTTGTTCCCGCGGGGTCGTTTGTCGTGCTCGTGTCCACCGACTCGAACCGGTCGTTCCCGTGAAGGGTAATGACTTTAAACTGGTCGAATGACACCATGTGGCGGATGATAAAGCCCGCTCCCTGGGGCAAAGGGTCTGCGGCGGAGATGAAAGTTTCGGTATCATCGACTCCCCGCAGAACCGTGATATGGTTGTTTGCGCTATCAACGGAAACCACTCTCATGTGCTCATTTCCGTTGTTGTATTGCTGATTCACGATGATGGTGTCGTTCACAAAATATTTGTCAGCGTCTTTGACATTAATGGTTACCGGTATGCCCGGGATGGTGATAGTGACTTCCTGCGTCGGGTCTTCCTGGATCAGCGGCTGTTCCGGGGTGCTCATGTTTTTAAACGTGAGGTTCACGTGAAAGGCGTCTCCCGTCACGGGGTCCATGACACGTATGGTCTGGTCGTTGTCCAACGGGTTCAGGAAAATGTTTTCGGTGAGGGGGGCGTCGTGCACGAGTATCTTTTTTTCAAATGAGATTGAGCTGGGCACGGCAAACGAGAGATTTCCCGGCTGGATTTCCAGCGAGGCGGTTTGGGTTTGGGCCGCGGCTTTCCCAAGGATCATCATATTCAGTCCAAGGAGGACCGTGATCACTTTGAGAAACTGAGCTGTTGTATTGTTTTTATTCATAGGTGTTTAGATTGTCGAGTCGGTGAGCGTCCATGTGAGCGTGGTCGTGTATTGTCCACTGCCCTGGTATGCCGGAATGTAGAGCATGGAAGATACTCCAGCGTCTATTTTTCCGATGCGTCCGGTGGTCGAGGCCAGCGTTCCGTCGAAAACAACCAGAGGTACTGCCGTGTCCAAAGCGTTGCTTGCTACTCCCGTAAATGTTGCTTCCAGGCCAAAGTTGGTGGCGGCCGTGTTGACCGGCATGCTTACGGTTTGCGGGCCGACAAATCCGTTTTCGTAAATTGCACCGCCTGCGATTGTTCCCGTGACTCCCCCAAGGCGCGAAGTGGTCACGATTCTTAAATTGTCGTTCGGGCTTGCGTTGCTGACCGTGATGGTGTTCGTCCCTCCATCGGAAAAATTGCCGTTTGCGCTGAGGGTTACGTTAAATCCGCCTTGTCCGCGGGTGTCCAATACGCTGATGAGTTTATTTGCCGGAAGGTTGACGATCTCGATTCCATCCACCAGCGAATCGCTGAATGTTGGAGTTCTTACTCCAGGTGATCCGAGGGTGCCGAAGTCGAGGCTGGACGGGATCGCGAAAAACGACAGACTTCCCGTCCGGTTCACGCTTACGCTGGACTGGTTGCTGCTCTGGCCCCATGCAATACCCGCCCATCCCATGTTGAGGGCGAGAATGATGAAGGTGCCGAGAATGAGGTTTTTGTTTTTGATCATGGTGATTATTCGATGTTTTGTTTTTCTTTGGCTTTGGCAAGTTTTTCCTTGCGGGTTTCATGGATGAAGTACCCCATGCCCGCGAGGAATACCGTGACTGAAATCCATGTTCCCGGGGTGTTTACTTTGTTGAAAAGGTTTGCTTCCCAGTATTTCTCGATGTGCTGCGGGTTCATGGTGACGTTGAGTTCGACCGGAATCACCAGCTGTGCCCGGGATTTTATCGGTGACTTTTCGTCGGTTGCGATAAATTTTTCGAGTACGATGCCCGCTCTGTAGAAGTCGGAAATACCGGCATCCTTTGGAATATTCAGGGTGAATTCAAATGTTTTCTTCTCTTTTGGCTCAAGGGTAAATTCGTTTTCATTCATGGTGATCCATGAGCTCGCAAGACTTCTTGTTCCACCTTTCGTTTTGTATACAAGATGCAGCTCTTTATTGTACTCCGTATCCGTGGGATATATTGAGAATGTTCCGGGAGTGTCTTCGTTATTTGCTGCCGTTACCGATTCGGTGACCGTATCTCCGGGTTTGAGCTCGAAGTGCAAAATTTCCGGGATTTCCCTGTCCGGGTTCGTCGGCCCAAAACTAAAGTTGCTGGAAACCGCGACCGCCGGAGTAATTCCTCCGGAAATCACCGCAAGGAATGTAACGAGTATGAGTGAGTTTTTTATCACATTTTTTTTCATACTATTTTTTTGACTTAGGGACAAGGATGGTTTGACCCTTTTTTAGTTCATACGGCGGGTGCAGCTTGTTCAGTTTTGCGATTTTTTTCCAGTTAATGTTTTCCTTTTCAGCGATGTTCGTGAGGGTATCGTTTTCCTGTACGATATATTTTTCCGCGTGTTTTTTCTGGTAGTGTCTGAGGAGAAACTTTCCCGTTACGGCAAGAATCATCAAGAGGATGATCCCAGCGATCAATAGTATCAGCCATAACGGCGTTACGTTGAATTTAATTTCCTTCATAATCGCTTTCGGGTTTGATTTTACCCCCGTGGTCAGGTTGAGTTCCCAATAGGTGGTCGTCGCTTTGGCCGTATATTCCCCAAAAAGCGGTTGTTTTTTCCATGTCAGGGGAATGGAAACGTCTTGATCCTGGAAAAGGCTGATTTCATAAGTCGACATGGTATTGTCCAGTACCTGATTCGTCAATCTTTTGAGATCTTCCTTGGTGTAATCCAGGGATTCTTCCTGGGTTTGAGATCTGCGAACCTCTTTTTCGTCGATTCCATCGGGCTGGCCGTAAATTTCAACCGAGGTCTGAAATATAATCACGGTGTTGCCGATGTTTTTGAATTTCATGTTGAAATTATGGGTTCCCGACGAATTTGCATTGTGCGTGAATTCCTGCCAGTCGAATTTATGGACTATTTTCCCGGGAATGGTGACGTATACCGGAAGAACGGCCCTGCTGATAACGGACACCCCTGAACCTTTTTGTCCGCTCCGGTCTTTTTCAATGGTGGATGCCACGATGCCTCCTGCATAGGAACCCGGGGTCAGTTTATCGGGAACCTTGATGGTGAATGATACTTTTTTTTCGCTTTCCCCTTCGACCGTAATTATTTTTTCGGCAAGTTCCGTCCAGAGTCCAACGGCTCGCTGTTTGTCTTTGTCCGATGTGACGGTAAACGTACCTTGTCTGGTTAGCATGCCGTCGGCGGCGTACATTTTGAGGGTGATCGGTTCTTTTCCTATGTTCTTGATGATTACGAAGTCCTTTACAGTGTCTCCCGGGTTATCGGTGTAGTGAAGTTCGTATACCTTGGTTGTGCTTGCCAGCAGGTCGAAGCCGGCAAGTGCGGTGGATCCCATTGAAACAGAGAGACTGAGAATCAGCCCAAGCGTAAGGAATTTTCCGGCATGGCGGCGTGTTGAGTGCATAGATCCTTAAAAAGATATATATTCGTTTCTTTCCTTATATTATACACTTTTTTCAATGTTTTGTGAATACCAATGCAACAGTCCCAGTGCAGCAAAAAACCCCCGCTTTGCGGGGGTTTTTTGGGTCGATGATTTACGACCGATAGTGATTATTTTGCTTGTCAGCGATTACCGAGGAACGACGGAGACGGCGATGATATCAACTCCAGCGTTGTGAGAAACGGCTGCTGTGCCATCAACACCTCTTTGAACGGTGATTCCAAAGCCATCTTGGTTGAGTGCTGTTACGAGGACGTGTTCATATCCTGCATCGTTCAAGATGAGGGTCTGACCAACCTGGTAATTGGAGTTATCCAAAGTTACGAAGTTTGTTACAGCTCCGCCATCCACTAAAGCGTCAAGTGCAGCGGCGTAGAAATTACCTGCCGTGTAGACTGTGGTTGAAGTGTTGTAGGAAGCTGCAGTAGAACCGAGCTGTGCGCGTTCGATGGTATATGTAAAGTCGGCGTTGTTTGCTGTGATCAATACATATTCAGCACCGATGGAAACCATGGTGTTTGCTTGCACTGTGTCAACAGCGAGGGTCATGGTGGTGTCTGTGCTGCTCAATGCTGCGTCCAATGTTGTGGTTGCAAAATTCATGCAGTTCAACGGGCTCTTGGTGTAGGTAACGGTTGAGGTGTAGTTATCTGCCAACTGGGTTGCCGGAACGCCTTCGAGAGCGAGAGCAACACCTGAGCCGAATGTGGAGTTTTTAGGTGAGCAATAGCGCAGTACGTCGATTGCCACCAGGTATCCGAATTTGTTCTGTGCAGGGTCTGTAAGGGTGTATGCATTCAGGTTTGCGGTTGTTGCGAGTGCAGCGGTTGCAGCATCGGCAACAGTCTGTGGAGCCTGAACGTCATGTTGGTCGCCAGGACCTGATCCTGTTACGCTGTAGGTAATATTGTCAACCGATTCACGGGTTGCGGCTGGGAATAATGCGTCATATGCAGCGTCAGCTGTGACATTGGTTGTTGTTACGAGTCTGAGTTTGTCAGCTTGAATGTCATTTCCTGATGGGAGAGCCGGATCAACGAAATTCGTAGCTGAAGCGGTTACGGAACCACCGACACTTGTACATCCGTTAGCACCTCCACTGGTGGTATCAGTGATGGCAAGGAGATGATCTGAGCCTACTGTTGATGCGGCAATGGAAGCATCAACGGTGTTGCCGCCCGTACCTGCGGTGAGTGCAGTCAATGTGGTGTTGGCCGGGGTTGCGGCAAAAATCTGAGTACCTGCGCCAGGACAACCGACGTCCTGTCCGACATCCTGATTCTGACCGAAAGCCAAGTTAGGGAGTAAAAGATTTGCGACCAGGGCTAATGTGCCCACTGTAGCCGCGATTTGATGTTTTTTCATATTTGTTTGGGTTAAGGAATAAATATGAAAACCGTTTTTTTGAAGTGTTGAGTTTTTCAGCGCTTCACATCATTCTAACAACATTCTGTATATATGTCAATAGTCGATGATATTTTCGTGACTTTATTATGATTTATCACATGACCGGGCAGAATCCGCTGCCCAGCGGGTATGTTTTGTCGATGATGGTAAAGGTGATGGTGTTCTGATACGTGTCCGCCGGGGTGGTGGGTGGTATTTGTAAAATAAACGAAGGGTATACGGTGTAATTCCCAAGCCTTCCCTGGTTGATGCACGCGCCTCCCTCAAGTGTGGATACCGGAACCGAGAATCCCGGGTTGCCGGGATCTTCCGTGAACATGGTGAAATTGGCGGGGTCCGTGGTGGAGTTTGCGTATGTTGCGGCATAGACCGGAGGCGTTGCCGCCTTCCTGACGTCATTGAACACCGTGGTTGTCGGTGTGAAACGGATCTGGGAATTTGCTACGTCGCTTCCCCGGGCCCCGACTCCGAACGGCGCTTCGCTTGCCTGGATGAATATAGCGTTTCCGTTATCACCAATGGCGATGGTTGGAGTAGTAAAGGTGTCGGTGTTCGGGCCTTCGTGGTATTCGATGCGCCCGTCCCGGAAAATAAAGACGGTAAATTCCACGCTTCCGGAAGGGTTTCCGTCGGCATTTCGGATGTTCGCTTTGTATCTGATGTGGACTTCGTTGTCGGAAACCTGGTTGTAGTAGACGCCGTTGTCCGGATTCCATATTCCCAATCCTCCCGTGGTTTGCGTTGTCAGCACGTCACTGCCGCCTACGAGATAAGGGAGCAGGTAGCTGTAGTTGCCTGCGGGCGGTCCGGCAAGTCCCTGGCAAAGGTCGTTAAAATCCGCTGCCGCCATGCCTGCCAAGGCTCCCGCCTGGATGATGATTCCGGAGGTGCAAATATAAATCTGGTTGCTTTCCCTTCCGAACATCGCGAAGCCGAAAGGAACTGTTTGGGTCAGCACGGTTCCGTATTGTTGCGATCCGGTCATGAGTGTTCCTTCCACGGCGGAGTATCCGTTTTGGAGCTGGGTCGTTTGTACGTAGTTTGTTGTTCCGTCGGGAACCTGTGTCAGTACTCCCAGGCTGCCGACCGGTATTCTGTTGGCCGGATTGGTTTGCCCTATGTATTCCGTGGCGGTCATCTGTACCTCAAATCCTCCGGAGAATCTTCTGTCTTCCGCGGTGAGCCGTTCCGGATTTGTCTGTAAATTCGTGTAGGTCGTGCTGTAGGTTTCAAAATTGACGATGTTCACGCCCGGAAAATTGAAATTTGCCGGAACATTGGTGAGCTGCAGAATTCCCGGGTCGATGGTTTCTTCACCCGTGCCGGTGCCCGTGGCGAAGGTGGGTCCCCCTCCAACTTCAAAAAGTTTGATCTGGAATGTCTGGGGTGCTGCGCCGTTGGTGGCGACCATGTTTTCGTATTGGATCACGAAACGGCGGTTTGGAGCGGTGCCGAATACTTCGGTTTTGATGGTGGACGGGCCACCGACGTACAGCAGGGAGGGGTCAAGGTTTGCCCAGGAACCCGCGATAAGGTAATCGTCACCATTGAAATTTTCGGTATCCATCCTGTATCCGGAGCAACATCCCGGGTTCGAAGGGAGTCCTGGTGTTGTATTGCTTTCCACGTAAATAAACCCGTTGCTGCTGATGGCGATCTGATTGCTTGCCTGCCCAAAAATACTGACATTGAATGGTAGTACGATAGGGGCCGTGACTTCTTCGTCGGCCAAAGCCACTCCTGCGGCGTCGCTGATGACTGTGGCTCCGGCGTCAAAGGTGTCGGGGCTCACAGCGATTTCCATTGCCGTGACCGTTCCGTCCAATGCGAACGAGTAGCTTTCGGCGCCATTGAAATTGTTTAATCCGAGCATCCCGTAGGGGGTGCCAAAGGAGTTGATGAAGTGCCCAAGTGTTCTTCTCGGCGACATGTCGTCCGCAATACCCGTGGATGCTGCGTAAGTGTCGCTTTGGATATTGATATCCATCAGGTGGACTTCCACTTTGTCGTTCGGGCCGCCGCCAGTTTGGGCCACGGCAAAAAACGGAAAAGCAAGATTCGCGAGGTTGGCAGCAAAAACTATTGTTGTGACCAGCGTGATTTTTTGCACAAGTTTCATATTCACATTATAACATATTTTTTGTTCGTTGTGAACGCTGATTTTTGCCTTACCCATGAGATCTTTCACCGATACCGCCGGAAGCGGAGTGTCATCGCGTTGAAGAAGAACTCCCATATGTCTTTTTTTCCCAGTTTGGAGACCCCCTTTTTTCTGGAGTGGAAAAGTATGGGGATTTCCAGAATTTTCAGTTTCTTTTTCACGGCGGCATGCAGAAGAGTCAGCTGGAATGCGTAGCCGTTCGCTTTGAGTTTTTCCACATGCAGGTTTCTGAGGAAGTCGGCTTTGATGCAGCGGTAGCCGGAGGTGCAGTCGTTGATTCCCCGTATTCCCGCCAGAATGCGGGCGCCCACGTTGGCGAGCCACGAGTACAGTTTTCTTTTAAATTCCCAGTTCGGGCAGTCGCCTCCCGGAATGTATCGTGATCCGATGATAAATTCGTGTCCTTTTTCGGCGGCTTTGAGGAAGTGGGGTATGTCGGAAGGGTCATGCTGGAAATCCGCGTCCATCTGAAAGATGTAGTCAGGACGGAGATGGGAGAGCGCGTAGAGGAAACCCCGTTTATAGGCTTCTCCAAGCCCCCTTTTTGCCCCCTTGCAGAGGTGAAGGTTTTCGTTCGTTTTTTGCAAATGCTCCACGGTCTGCGCGGTGCCGTCGGGAGATTGGTCGTCCACCACCAGGATGTGCATGCGCCAGCCGGGAATTTTCTGGAAAATTTTTTCCAGCGATTCAATGAGTTTTGCGATGTTTTCCTGTTCGTTGTAGGTCGGAAGAACAATCACCGCGTTCTTTTTGCCCTGGTGCTCCATCGGGGAGAAGGTAGAATGTTAAAGATGAATAGCGAGAAAATTTTTACGGTATTGCATAGACTGGAAAGCGTTCCGGGATTACAGGAAAACTTTTGGAATATTTCTCCACAGACCGGGAATTTCCTCAATATTCTGGTGAGGTCCGTCCAGGCACGGTCTGTTTTGGAAATCGGCACGTCCAACGGATACTCCGGCCTCTGGTTTACGGAGGCATTATCACATACCGGCGGGAAATTGTATACGGTGGAGTCCCATAAGGAACGCTTCGGTCTTGCCGCGAAACATTTTGCCGAGGCGGGTGCGGAAGAGTACGTTGAGCAGATTTTCGGACATGCACCCGAAATATTTTCCACGCCCGGGTTTTTGGCCAGAGGGGCGGTTTACGATGTTGTTTTTTTGGACGCCACCAAGATGGAGTATGAATCTTATCTTGAAGCAGTACTTCCTTTTTTGAGAGCCGGAGGATTGCTGATCGCCGACAATGTGCTTTCCCACGGGGAGGAGCTCAAGGGCTTTTTGGCTTTAGTGCAACAAAAACGGGAGCTCCGATCCGAAGTGCTCCCGCTTGGAAGTGGCCTGCTTGTTGCTTTGAAGACGGCCTAAAGACTGGTGATGGTCAGGAGTCCTCGGTATTTCCCCGGAGGCGTTCCGTGGGGAATATTGATCGAAAGTTTCGGATTCATGGTGAAAATGGTTTTGCTGTCGGTCATGTCCGTTCCCGGGTCGACGTTGACGAGAATGGATTTATCGAAGGTACCCTGCATGGTTTTCTCCGTTCCTTCGCTGACCTGGGTTCCATCCAGCTGACTCAATATTTTGGCTTCGCCCGGAATAACCGTAAGGCTTCCGGCAGGAATGATGCCGCGTCCGGACGACGATATAAAGTTGGTGGTTCCCATGTAGGTGTTCCAAGGAGTTTCTTTGTTCTGCACAAAGATGATGGTTCCAAGGTCCTGGATGCTTGTTTTATCCTGCTTGAACGAGAACTGCTGTGGCGGGAACGTGATGGTTTCGCTCGGGATGAACGTGAAGTTGAGGCTTGGCGTGGCGGCTATTTCGTCAATGATTTCCGGCGTCGCCTCGAGCGCGCGGATAAGCGCGGAGTCCGTTTCTATTTTCGTCAGCGCGTTTTCCGTGCTGATTTTTTTCACGTAGTTTGAGGTCAGAATGAATTCGGAAAGGACTTCCGGCGTCGCGGGAATGTCTTCGAAGATGCTTTTAAGTTCCGGAATGTTGATGAAAACTTCAGGCGTGGCCTGCGCTTCGGGCGTTGCGTTGAGTTCCGTCAGCATTGATGCGCCGTGCAGTTCGGCCAGCGTTATTGATTTGATGAAAATGGCGACTCCGGCAGATCCGTTCGCGATGGTCGTTTTTCCGCCGACAAGTTTTGACAGGTTGATGGTCCTGTTGATGTTCGTGGGATAGTTTTCAAATGTGAGCGTCGGTGCCGTGTCGCCCGTGGGGACGATATCCAGTACCACGCCGTCGTTGTTGGTGTCCGTGGTGAGGTTGAAACCGACCGTGGATCCTTCATCGACGAGATTTACGTCGTCGTTTTCCTCAAGATCGAGGGTGTTTTTGATCGTGGCCTTGGCTCCCGTGAGAGTGATCTTCCCGTGCCATTCCGTGGTGTTTTTTTTGCTGAGGATGAGTTTTCTAAGGTTGCCCCATTTTACCGTGACCTCATAACTTTCGGGGTTGGTCGTTCCGAGAACCGCCGCAAAAAAGTTGCGCGTGCCATCCATGTTTACCAGCGGGAGGCTCATGAGTCCGCTGACGAGGAGAATTCCCAGGAAGCTGCCGGCTTTTTGGAACTGCGCGCCCGAAAGAATTTTCCCGAAGTTGAATTTTACAGTGAAGACGGAACATCCCATTGCCATTGCCGCCATCGCGACAAGGAACCATAACGGTACCGCGATAAATGTCCCCGCGCTTAAGGAGGTTTCTCCGTTCAGGGGCTGTCCGGATGTAAGCGTTGCATGATATATCCCGAATGCGGGCGTGGCGGCCGAGAGTTTTATCTCCGCTTTTTCCCCGGGGCGGATATAGCCGTTCAATGTTTGGGCTGCGACGGTTTCCCCGTTCATGTTCCGTAATTCCATCGTGAGAGGGGAGTCGAAGTCAGTGGTCCCTTTGTTTTCCACTTCGAGGTTGAGCCCCATGTTCCCGAGCGATTGGTTTATTCTTCCGTCGGTCAGGACAGCATTTTCCACCACGGCTCCTTTGACGTTGAGGTAGAGACGGACTCCTTTTTCCACGTGGAACTGCGTTCCGTCCGCTTTCGTTTTTTCACGGACGATGACGGCTCCGGCGTGGAGTCCGACACCCGCGTTTTCGGGGATACGGATTGATACCGGCACGATTTTTGTTTCGCCGCCGTCCAGGGTCAGTGAGGTTGCCGGCACGCTTATCCACGGGGATATTTTCTCGGAGCTCTCTTCTTTGGCGTTAACGGTAAAGTTTGTTTCCGGTGTGGTTGTCGTCGAGTCCGAAACGTAAAGATCAACCTCTTTTTTCTCCGGGCTGAAATTCGCGATTTGTATGTAGCGGATCATGTTTTGTCCGCGATCGCCGTATTCCACAAACCATTCGGCATTCGCGCCGTTTTCCCGCAATGGGCGGACGTCAAGGGTTCCGAGATTCAGGAACGCCGCATTGGCAACATTCGAGGTGAACATTGTCATGATTCCGATAATGAGAGCTGTGATGCGGATAGTTTTCATTGGCGTTGCTTTAGTTGGTCATGATGGTAATGGTGATCGTTCCAAGGTAGTTGCCGATCGCTGTGTTGCCGGGCGTCGTTTCCTGCAGCTGGGGATAGATGTTCCAGATACCAGGAGCCTGTCCCGTCCCGTTCAGCAGCACTCTTTGCTGGTTCAGGGATGCCGGCGGATCGTTGGTGAAGTTCGTTGACGGGTCCAGGGAAACATGAGAGATGGATCCTTCAACGAGTTCAATTTCGGGGCTTGCTCCGTCATTGTTGCGGATGGCGAGATTTGCTTTCGGGATACAGTTGTCGGCGTTACAGATTCCCGAGCCTCCCGGTGTCAGATCTTCCGCTCCGAGGGCCACGCTGAAAGCGCTTCCTCCGTTAAGATCCGTAACCTGTATGTAGTTTGGAGCTTTCCCGGCAATATCTGCAAAATTCACCACTGAAATCTGGTCGGCGAATGAAAACGGCTGTGCGGCAAATGACAGTTCGGATGGCCCCAGAATGGTAAAGCCTCCTCCTGTCACGACGATTTCAATGGGTTGGGCAAGCACGGTGGCAGCATTGATAATGCAGACCGTGAGGCTTATCCAGAACAAAGCTATTTTGTTTTTTGAGATTGTTTTCATCGTCGTTTCGTTGTTAGACGGAGGTAATAGTGAACGTTCCGGTGTATGTGCCCGGTGGCATGAGCGCGGGTACCGTGATTTTCAGTTTCGGATACCAGCGGATTCTTGCCGTCTCGCTGGTGTTGGTAAGCTTATTGATGAGTGTTCTGTTCATGTCGAGGGACGCATAGTCACAGGTGGAAGCATCGAGTGAAAAGTCCGTGCCAATTCCGAAAATCCCTTCAAGATCGGCCCCTTCGGTTCCGCAGGCGCCCGTTCCGACTCCCGGATGGTTGCCGTCGTAGTTTTGGATAAAGATGTTTGATGAAGGAATGGTGTAGGTCGTGCTGGTTGAAGGATCGGTGTATGTAAAGTCGGTCGAGCTGATGGTGACGTTGTAGCAGGGTCCCGGCGTGCAGCCCGCGGAGTTTCCTCCCAGGTCTTCGAGCTGGAAGAACAGGGGTTGTCCCGGTGACGGATTTTCGTCTATTTCGCGTTCCACGTCGGTTGGAGCCGTTGTGGTGGCCGTGATGTTCGGAAACTGAATGGTTGACGGAATGGTAAGAGTTTTTCCTCCTTCGGTAATGTTCAACTGTGTCGAAGTCGGGAGTTCAGGGAGTGTTGAAACAAATGTCGGGTTGTTCAGTACCTGGAGCATCGCGCCTTCTTCATCTATGCTGATGCCGAATGGATGGTATGGTCCGTCCCAGCTTACGACGGCTCTTCCGTTGTTGTTCATGTCGACATCCGGATTATTCCCGTTTCCATTCGGGGTCGAGCTTATGGTGAAGCCCACGCCGAAATTGGCGAGTCCCGCGACCGTTTCAAAATACTTGCCCGCCATTTCCCTTATGCCGAAGTCATCGAAAGTTTTTTCCCAGACGATCAGGAAAGACCCGTTTGTCGTGTCGGCCGAGATTCTTGAAAATGCGTTGGAGAGTACTTCGTTTCCTCCTCCCGGGTATACGACGAAATCATCGTCGGTGACCGCCGGAGCTCCTCCGGCAAAATCGCCGGTATAGCGTGACGCGTAAATAATAATGGATACGCAGTCGCCGTTCGGGCATTGTGACCATGTGATGACGTATTGCACCGGTGATACAAAGGCCACGTCAGGGTAGAGTTCCTGATTCGCGGTCGTATTGTTGACGAGGAATTTCGTGCCGAGCGGCAGGGCGCCGTTCGCTTCCTGGGCATACACGCCGTTCTGGCCTCCGTCGTCAGCGTCCCAGGTGTAGACGATTTTGTCGTTTCCCGCCAGGTCGGGGTAAAGATCCACGCCGTTTCCAAAAGGACTGACCGTGATAATCCCTGTTTCGAGGTTCGAGGCGGTCTGGCCGACTTCCGTGTGGTAAACACCAATAACGTCGGTTGCTCCGGAAATGTCTATGGCGAACGTTATGACGGCGAACCGGTCGATAACCGTCGCGGTGGAATCGTTATAGTATCCTGCGCTTACCCTGGTGGCTCCATAGGTGATGTCGGGCGCCGGAGTGATCAGTGCCGTTTCGGCAGGAAGGATCGCGTTTCCGTCTATGTCAAATTCCCGGTATACCACCGTGTTGCCGGTAAGTACCGGGTCGGTTCCCGTCCAGACGATGACGAATCTTCCAACGTCGGTACCTTGGGTGTCTTTAAAGAATGACACTGAGGGGAAACTTACGCTGGAATCATCCACCGTGTCCGCAACCTGGTTTTCAATAATGGCATTGTTGTCGGTGTCGTAGAGGCTGTAGTAAATCCTTGATTGTCCCGAAAGAGTGTCCTGTCCGATGAAAACAACCACGTGATTTCCGTTCGGGGCTATCGCCGTCGCCGTGGGTGCTTCACCGAACAGCGCGGTTCCGGGGTGCGCTATGGTTTCCGATCCGTACTTAAATATGTCGGTGCCGTATGCTTTGTACCGGACGTCGTTCCCCTGGGTGGTGTGCGGGCTTGTCCATGTCACAAAATATTCTCCGTCCTTGTCCTTTGCCAGGGCGGAGTTCGTCTGGTTCGCCGTGGTGTCGCCGAACACGTTGTCGTTGATCTGGAATTGGGTATCAATGCGGTGCCCCAGATAGTCGTAGTTGATGCCGTGAATGTTCATGTCGGCGCCGTCGTCCTGTTCCCAGGTGACGGTGAAATTACCCAGGTAGTCCATTGCCACGTCCGGCAGTGAGCTCGTGGTCCCGTTGATGTTGAGTTCCACGTTGCTGAGAGGACATGGGTTTGGAGCGTTGGCGCAGTGTTCGACCAGTTTCCCGTAAACCTGGTTGTCGACCCCCGCGGTATAAACGATCACTCCGTTTCCGGATGGGGCGCTGCTAGTGGATGCTTCGTTTGATTTGTTGAGAGCCAGCGCGGGTTTTACCGCAGGTTCCGCCGTGTTTACCCTTATGTTGTTGGCGGTTCCGTTCCAGGGAGTTCCGAATGTACTGTATCCCTGCATCCATACCTGGTCAGTTGTAGTATATCCTGTTCCCGGGCCGCTCCAGGTGATCAGCGTATCGTCTGCATTCGTCATTCCGATGTCCGGGTCGACTTGTGATCCCGCGGTGTACGTGTTTACCGATATGTTTGAACCGACCGTGGCTATGTCGCCTCCAAAAGTGATGTTAAATCTTTGCATGTAAATGCCATCCGTATCTTCGGTACCCTCTCCCTGCCAAACCACCGCAAAATGTTGCTCCTGTCCCTGGTTCGGTTGGCCGTCGAAGTCTATGGCGACTTTCGGCGCACTTTGAACACCTGTCGTATAGGTGTTCACCAGGTGTTCCGGCCCCCTCGGTGTTCCGTCGAAGTCGAAGGCACGGACGAAAATTCCATACGTGTCGCCGGGGCCTTCACCTTCCCATGCCACGACGTAGTTGCCGTTGTTGTCCATCGTAATGGATGGATTTTTCTGGTCGCCCGTTATGGTTGTGCTGATTTGTACGGGGCCCATTCCCACGCCTGAGGTGCTTCCGCTGAAAATATCGTATCTTTCCATATAAATTCCCGCTCCGTTTCCCACTCCGTCGCATACGTCGTCTTCCCATACAAATGCGTACAGGCGGTTGTCGTTTATCGCCACGTCACTCGCGGATTGATTGTCGTTGGGGTCGCATGCGGGTTCAATGAAGTCGTTCATTACGTCGAGTTCATCACCTTTATAAACCATCGCCAGGGCGATGTTTTGGTGGAACATGATTGCCGCTCCGATCGTTACGATCGAGAGTACGGCCAACCACTTTTGTCCGGAATTTTGCGTGAATTTATTCATGGATGTCGTGTATATTTTCTTCAAACAACGTCGGTTGCCGCTGTTCTTTTGCTTTTGGAACCTTTATTTTTTCTCCCGCGTTTACGAGATACGGAGCCGTTATCCTGTTCACTTTCGCCAGTTTTTTCCAGTCGACGTTGTGCGTTTTGGCGATCTTCATGATGTTGTCATCCGTCTGCACTTCGTACGATTCCCAGTTCAGTTTGAGCTCCCGCTGGTTTTTTCTGTAGTGCGCGTAGGCGATAATTCCCGCCATGGTGGCAAGCAGTATAAGGAAGAGTATTTTCCACGGCATGACGGTGAAATTGACGGTTTTGGATCCGAGTTCCGCGCTGCCGTGCAGTTGCTGGTTGAAGGCCTGACTTTTAATCCTGTAGGTCAGTTTCCCTACTGCCTTGAATTGTCCCGCCAGCGGTTGGTGTTCCCATACTATGGACGGGGTGATGTACGTGTTGGGCAGGCTTTCCCCCAGACTTTTTTCGAAACGGTCGATCTGTTTTCCCGTGAGGTCGAAAATTTCGATGGTGGCGACCGGTTCGAGTGCTACATTTCCGGTGTTTCTAATGTCAAACTGAAAGCTGGTGTTTTTGGTTTTTTGAATTGTTTTGAAATTTGACCATTCGAGGCGGTCGTTGATCGTTCCGGGAATGGTTAAGTAGATTCGTAATCCGATGCGGGTTTTTACGAGAATGTTCGTGCAGCAGATCCGTTGGCCGTCTTCGGCCGCGGCGGCGACGTTCATCGTTTGCGGTGCTTCAGCAACTTCTTCGAGTACGAGCCCGCCGAAGTATTGACCGGGTTCGAGATTTTTCGGGATCTCAATATGGAAAGGGAAATCCACCGTTTGCTGAGGAGGAATGGTTACGGTGTCCCCGGTATTGAGCCTGGTCCACGCACCGATTCCGGTGCGGTTCTCGTTTTCAAGTTTAAGGATGAAGCTTCCCGAGTCGTTGCTCGTGGCGTCAACCGCATATACGTGAGCTTTTACCGGTTTATCGCTCAGGTTTTTTACCACGGCAATGTCGTCGACGGATTCGCCGGATTTTTTTTCATAAGAGAACCAACTTTGATTTTCGTTGTTGGGATTTGTGTTTTTTACGATGATCGTTAAATTTCCGTTCGCGCCGGCCGCGCCCGGGAATGCCATCAAAAGACTCAAAACCATCCATGATCCAGCCAGGATTTTTACAAGTTTGTTCATTTTTTGTTTTTGTTTGGATTCAAAATTATCAGTAAATTATAGCTTATTTTGCTACTTGGGTCAACGCTCTGTTTTCTTTTTGTCCGGAATAAATGTCTGTGGGTGTAAAAATCTTTACTGAATTAAAAAAATGTTCTATAATTGTAAGAAATATTTCTTTTCGAGTGCGAGATGTATCGAAATAAAAAGTTAAGAGTTCCGGCAACCGTCGGACTCATGATGTATCTTGTTTCCGTTCTGGCCGCGCCTTTGGCGCGTGCCGTGACGGTGCCGCTTTCATTACCTCTCGTGAGTGTCATTTCTGTTTCCGTGACACCCGCCACACTGAGTGTGATTCAGGGATCCGTTCAACAATATACGGCTACGGCGACCTACAGTGATGCGACGACCGCCAACGTTACGTCGGATCCTTCAACGACGTGGGCCGTCGGCAATGGACAAGTCGCTTCGGTTTCCTCAACGGGTCTTGTGACAACGACTTCAGTCGGTTCGACTTCCGTGTCGGCGACCTATTATTCCGTGAGCGGCAGTGCCAGCCTGGATGTTACCGGGACTGTGGCGCCTGCCGAGCCACCACCGGGCGGCTCCGTTTCTGGATCAAGTCCGGGTCCTGCGCCGACACCTCCGGGCCAAACGCCAACTCCCGAACCAACTCCCCCGGATCAGGGGCAAACGCCGACTCCTCCGGGCCAGACACCAACCCCCGAACCAACTCCCCCGGATCAGGGGCAAACACCGACTCCTCCGGGCCAGGGGCAGGAGCCGACTCCTACTCCCGAGGGCGAGATTCCTCCTCCTTTGCCTTCGATTACCATCCCGCCGTTTACTCCCGATTCCACTCCGGCTCTTGTAACGCTCGTTTCCCAGCCTTTGGAGCCAGTTCCTCTTTCGGAAACCCTTCAGTTTCTTTTGGGAGAACAGTTTTTACCGCCGGTTGACGGATTGAGCCGCGGAGAAATCGTGGACAGAATTTTGAAGAAATTCGACATTGAACAAACAAAGTTCAAGTTACTGAACGATTGTAATATCTACCGGAGGGATTGTCTCGGAATCTTCTCTTCATATTCATCTTTTGAAGGGCTGAGTCTTTTGAGCAATCTGGAATCGTATCATCCTCAGTCTTTACTGGAGCGGCTGGTTCCTCTTGCCAGCGCGCAGACAACCATCGATACCGCCGACATGCAGCTTTATCCGGACGTTCCTGAAGGAACACCGTTTATCGATGCCATCAACAAGGCAACGATGCTGGCGATCGTGAACGGATATTATGAGGAACCGGACAGTCCGTTCAAACCGGAAAGAATCGTGACGCGCATCGAGGCCCTGAAAATTCTTTTGAATGCCAACGATCTGATGAAATGGAAATACTATTCCGAACTTGAGGCTTTACTCGGAGGTCCCGATGGCGTGAAAAACCAGACGGTCCCGTTTAACGACATTTTCCCCGACAGAGGATATATGTGGTGGTATCCGCGATATATCAACAAGGCCTGTGAGGTTGGGATTATCAGCTGCAGTAAGGATACGAATTTTTCTCCGGACGAGTACATGACGAAGGGAGATTTCTCCAACTGGATGAATAATCTTGAGGATTATTTCCAGGAGAATGACGTACCGGCTCTTTTGAGCGGGGATCCCGATTTTGATACGCTGCCCACCTATATTGAAGACAACGTTTACCTTACGAACCCCCAGGAAAAAGATACGGACAGCGATAAACTGGCCGATAACGCGGAAGTGGAACAGTATTTGACCAGCCCCTTCCTGGTGGATACGGATGCGGAAGGTCTTTCCGATTTTGATGAAGTTGAACTGTATATGACCAGTCCTTTGAAGGTCGATACGGATGACGATACCATCAGCGACAGTGAAGAGGTTCGTGCCGGAACCGATCCCCTTGATCCGTATTCGTTCCCGACCGATAAGAATGAACTGACGGGAATTTCCAAGTCATGGGAGGAAAAATATAACATCCAGGTACTTTCCGGCAGCCAGGACAGCGACAGCGACGGTGTTTCCGACGTTCTGGAGTACCAGTACGGAACCAATCCCGTTCTTATCGACAGCGACAGTGACGGATTCACCGACGCTGAGGAACTTTTGTCTTTCCATACCAATCCGCTGGATCCCAACGACCCCGGTACGCTTGCGCAACTTGGTGTCCGTATTACAAACTTTATTGAAGGTCAGCTTGTTGCCGATTCGCAGCCTATGGTCAAGGGCATTGCTCCCGCAAACGCGGTTGTAGAAGTCGTTTTGAGAAACAATTTCGGTCATGAAAAGATTCTGGGACAGGCCGTTTCCGACGAGAACGACATTTTTATTTTCCAGGTTGCCCAGCCGATCCGTGACGGCAAGTATATCGTTCTGGCCAGGGCTCTTTTGCCCGAAAAGAAGCAGGTACTTGAGTCTCCTCCCGTTGGGATCGTCATTGATTCCACCTTGAATGTTTCTCCACCTTCGCCGAAGAAACTTGCCGATAAACCGATTACCGAGGAAGTGCTGCTGAAGGATGTCCGTGTGGAAATCCGAGACCAGAAGCCGGTGCTTGTGGGCAAGACCGGTTTCGGGAACAAGGTGAGCGCCACATGGAGAAGTATCGTGGTAACGTCGGCACTCATTGCCGATACGACGACCGGCGATTTCAGCATTCAGGCGCCGGGGGAATTAGTGTACGGCCGCCATGAGGTTTATGTCCAGTCGGTACGTCAAAAGGACGGAGCCATGAGTAAAAATATCCGCATTACGTTCAATATCAGTGCCGGTTTCGGCGGCGGTGAAGAGCTGAAACCCAGCGCTCCCGAACAGGGTAAAGGCGGAATAGCGGCCGCGTTCAGCACTTTTGCCCAGCGTCAGGGATTCCTTCTCTGGTTGATCCTGGGTTTTGTCGGCGTCGTGGGAGTTGCCGCGGGTTTGTACTGTTTCCGTGGCAGGGGCAGCCGTAAAAAATAATGATTTCTGACTGGGGTATCAGGACATCCCCGTTTGCAGGTTCCAGTCTTCCGTGTGATCCGGATTGTTTACCTTGTCGTTTATTTTCTGGAGTCCGTAGCTGTTCCCGGATTTTTCGTAGGCTTTTTTCGCGGTTTCAAAGTCTCCGGTGTAATAGGCGTAGTCGCCGATGATATTGAGATAGTACGATTTGTCACCCGCGGTGTCGGGCGCATTGATGACCTGGTCAAAAGCGGATCTTTTCAGTGCCGGGTTCTTTTCCATGATGCCGCTTTTGATGTAGAACAGGAATTTCAGCCTGGTGTTGGGGAAGTCCATGTTTTTCCGGATGCCCCGCGCTTCCGGATGTTCGATGTGTTCGGGCGGAATGGAATCGTCATCGTCATATTGGTATACAAAGTTGTACGGTTTCAGTCCCATTTCCGCATAGTTTGGCGGAAGAAGGTCAATGAAGACCGGCTTCCCGTCATTCTTGAGAACGCGTCCCTGGAGAAATGTTTCGTCGACGGGGGAGGTTGAATAGTATATTTCCAGGTTCACGTCGGTCCGGAAGTTCTCGATCTTTCTCAGATAATAAAGGGGAAAGGTCATGTTGTCCCTCCCGGTAGAGATCAGATATCCATTTGGAGGTACGCTGGCCAGCGCCAGTTTGTTGAAGTCGTAGGCAAGGTAGTTTTTGCTTTCGTTGTTCGGGATGAAGTTCCTTTGCACCGCGACGATGGCCGGCATAAGGCATATGATGCTGAAGGCAAGAGCGGCCTTTTTGTGTTTAATGTTTTGATGAAGCCATGTCAGTCCTTCCCCCATAATGATGGCGAGAACAAGAATTGCAGGCATCATGAACGGTTCGGTCGTGAAGGCTATATATCCCGCCGTGTCGCCGTCGATGGGGGTGAAAACCAGAAGAATGACCGTGTAACAAACGAATAACAGGGTGACGAGCGATGCCCAGCGGGGGTCTTTTTTAAAGAGGAAATACAGTCCCGGAAGAAACAGGAACAGCGGCAGGAAAAAATACTGTGCCATGATGATTTTGAGCAGGGGAATCAATCCTTTCGCGTTGTAGTCGATCAGCCGTCCGCCGTAATCCACAAAAAAATCTTTTATGCCCAGCATCCATCCCGGGAGATATTCCGGTGCGGCTTCCTGGGTGGCCTGTTCATCCGGAATGTTTACGGTGCCTCCGTAAATTTTGCGGTTCACGAATCCGATAAATTTATCCCAGGTGTAGAGTCCGGAGTGTTCAATAAACGCCGGATTGTCATACGGGGCCAGGGCTGTCCTGACTGGAAGATATGCGTAGACGGACAGTCCGACGAGCAGAAGCGACAGTGCCCCCAGGACGATTTTTGGATTGATGATAACTTTCCAGTTTTTGACGAGTACGTAGATTCCGAATGCGGGGGCGGCCAGCAGGAGCATGTGGTGGTTGCCGACGCCCAGGCCGAATGTTAACGCGCTCAGGAAGAGCCACCTGTTTTTCTTGTCCCCGTGCCATCGCATGAGCATGTACACGATGAGAATCATGCAGAACGTATTCAGCGTGTAGACTTCCGCGCGGTTGGATTGTCCCCAGATGATGTTGGTGAATGCGTAAAAAAGCGACGTGCCGAAGGAAATAATGTCGTTCCCCGTCTTTTTTTTAAGAATGATGTACAGAACATACGCCGTTGCCGCTCCAAAGACCGCCGACATGATGTTGATCCTCCACGCCATGTTTCCAAAAGGAATCAGGATGGAAAAGAGTTTCCCGACAAGCACATACAGCGGGTAGCCCGGCGGGTGGGCAATATCCAGGCCGACGGCGGATACGATCAGTTCTCCGGAGTCTTCACTCTGGACGGTGGGGAAGACCGTGAACAGGTAGGTGATGTAGACGACAAAAAAGACGAGGAACCCGTTGAGTTTTTGAAGGAGAAGATTTAGTGTGGCGTTTTTTTTCATATTATAAAGAATGGTCGGAGTGGCGGGGCTCGAACCCACGACCTCAGCGTCCCGAACGCTGCGCGCTACCAACTGCGCTACACTCCGGCCCCGTTATTATCCCCATATTTTGGCGGGCGGGCAAGGCCACGTTTTCAAATTCGGAGGCTCTGTTGCCATGAGGCGGGCTTCCCGATACACTGCTCGCATGAAAACGACACATACCTCTATTATCGGCCTTGGACTCCTGTTTTTGACTCTGTTTTCCGGTTGTGCCCCGGACAATAACGTAAAGGTTCTCTATTCCAACGAATCTCCCGAGCCGGATAAGATTATCAGATGGCATGAAAGCGGGCCCGGCCTTTCTTATGCCAATGTGTTGGCGGGTTTTGACGATGATGTCCGGATGGAGTTTTTCGTCGTCAGGGTCGATCCGCGGGAATATGAGTTTAGGGTCGTCACCAATGAGAGCGATGAAAAAGCCAAGAGCATCAAGCAGATCCATACTCAGGAGGGGTCGGTTCTCAGTTTTAACGGCGCTTTTTTTGATACGAATTTCAAGGCCATGGGCCTGCTTCAGGATTCCAAACACCGGGTTCACAAAATGCTGAGGTCCGATCTGATGAACGGAATTTTTTATACTAAATGCGGAACAGTTCCCGAAAATCTGGAGGCGGCCGAGCTCATGGAGCTCAAGGATTACGTAGATGTCGGTCCGGATAAACATTGCGGCTTCTGGATCCAGAACGGTCCTATTTTGATCGATAACATCGGCGGAATCCGCATTGATACCGACAGCGGGAAATCAGCGGCCCGTACGGCTTTGGGCATTGACGGTGCCGGAAACGTGGTATTGATTGTTTTGCACCAGAGCCTGCTGAATACCGACAATGCTCTTTCGCTTTACCAGTTTGCCCATATGCTTAAAGAGCACGAGCCTTTTGCCGCCCTTGGGCTTCATTCCGTTTTGAATCTGGACGGTGGGCCGTCCACCGGCGTGGCCGTGGGGGGCGAGTATATTCCTGAAATCAAAAATGTTCAGAATGTCATCATTACTTTGCCAAAAGATGTTTAGAAAAGTTTTTGTCATCGGGGACATTGAGATGGGGAAAGGGGATATCATGGACGATTTTCATGACGATGAAGCCCTGATCCGGTTTGTTGAGCATGCGGGAAGTACAAAGGCCGATGAGGTGACGCTCGTCCTGAACGGCGACGTGTTCGATTTTTTGAAGATGGATTATGAGGGAAAATATCCCCGGTACATTACCGAGGAGATTTCTTTGTGGAAAATGGACCGCGTGATTGAGGCACACCCCGGAGTTTTTGAGGCCTGGAAAAGTTTTCTGGCAAAACCACATACGCGGTTGGTTTTTGTGATCGGAAATCATGACGCCGACGTTGTCTGGCCCAAGGTTCAGGAAAAGCTTGCCGCTGCCCTGGGGCATGCGCGCAAGATCACATTTACCCATGCTTACGACGAAGCCGATTTTCATGTTCAGCACGGGAATCTCATCGATCCTATTTTTGGTTTTAATCACAGGAAACCGATTATCCGACATAAAGGAAAAATGATTTTGAATCTGCCGCTTGGCGCCCATATTTCCACCCAATACCTCATTCCGTTCAAGAAAATGTATCATCGCGAGGAGGTATTGTATCCGCAAAAGGAGGTTTTTAAAAAGTACCCGGAGTACAAGAAGGCCATCGGGAAACTCATGCGGAAACATGTTCCGAAGATTTTTTTCCTTGATCCGTTGCTGAGGGTTTTTAATCCCATGTTCAGGGTTCCGTTCGGCAGGCTTTTGGGTCATTTGCTCAGGAACGGGTTTGACGGGGTTCACGACGACCGGTTTTTGCATATCCGGAAACTTGTTGCGCGTTTCGGCAGAAAGCAGGTCTATGTTCTTTCCCATGCGCATGTTCAAAAGGAGGTTATCCGAGGGGGGTCGAAATATCTCTTTGTTGATTGCTGGCGCACGGAACTGAATGTCACGACCCCGGATTTGCGGAAAAAACCCAAAACTTATGTTGAAATCGACCTTGAGGGTGATACACTGGCGGTTGCCGAGTTGAAAGTTTTCCCGATATAATCGGTTTGGCCGCAATTTGTCGGCATGGCACAGTTTGTCGGAGTATAGCGCAGTTGGTAGCGCGCACCCATGGGGTGGGTGAGGTCGTGGGTTCAAATCCCACTACTCCGACCATTTTCGTTTTTTTATTGTTATGTCTGGAGTGAAAGAAAAGAAACATTCTATTACTTTCTCAATACAATATAATTGGCCACCTGGCCATATTTCTTTTGGTGGTATTGGTCCTGAAAATGAGAGCCTGAAGGGCAAGGATTTTAAATTTTTTGTTTTGGCGAGAGAGAAAGAAGATGAACATTATAGGTCTTTTAAAGATGAGCCCTTGTCTGTGGCTGAAATTGCTAAAATTGTTACGGATGGTAGTAGCCGTGGGAAATATTTAAAGGGGGATACTTTTGTTATTGAAGTCTACATCGGTAAAAATAAGGTGACATCTGTTGTGGTTAAAGCTTCTGAAAAAAAACCGTCGGAGGCCATTGGTCCTACGAGTGTACATACAAATTATACGTTTTCATTTTGAGATACATGGATGATTTTGTTGAGATTAAGCGTAATATTGAAGAGAATATCATGACTAATTATCAAAAGATTTTGGAAGAAAAATACGATATTGTTGAAACTCCTTTTCAGTGCCATGTTTGTCCAGCCGAATATATAGTTTCTGTCACTGTTCCTGCCGGTAAATCTAGCAGTGTGAAGAAAATTAATATTGAGAAACTCAATACTCATGGTAAGTGAAATTATGAGCTTTCCGATGGCCTTTTTTGTTTACATGCTGGAATGCAGCGACGGTACGCTCTACTCGGGGTCGACGCCGGATTTAAAAAAGCGGCTGCATGCCCATAACCATCTGAAGTCCGGCGCGCGGTATACGCGTGCCCGCAGACCGGTGAGGCTGGTATATTCAAAAAAGTGCCGGACATTGAAGGAGGCCAGGCGCCGTGAATATGAACTGAAGCAGCTTACTCGCGGGCAAAAACTTGATCTTGTGAACGTTGCCAGGTGATGAACGGGTTATTTTTTTGAGTAGACCAGTTCTTTTGCCTTTTCGAGGTACTGTTTTGCGGTTGCAAAGTCCTTTTCCCTCTTTATGCGTTCCAGATCCGCGTTGAATTCAACGGCCAGCGCGTCAAAGGCTGCCACTGTCTGTGGATCGCTCCGTTGCATAATCATGGCGGCGTATACGCCATTTTCACCGAACTTTTGATCAATGCCTTCCACGTATTCTTGGTAGTGGCGAACGGGTTTTAATCTTTCCAAAGTCATGGGAACAGCGGGTACGGCGTATCCAAGGACAACCCAGACATTCATGGCGTCGTGGTCCAGTTGGCATCCGCCATCAAATCTTTCAACGGCATATTGGTATATTTTGGAATGTTCGACCGGTGTTTCATCCGTCTGGTCTGGGCTTTCTCCGAGGGGCATAATATGGTGATTAATTGGTGATTAGCGTGGGATTCTACCTTATTCTTTTGGAAGGTCAACGGCTTTTATGAGCGCCTTCAGCTTTTCATCTTTCTCATGAGGTTTTTTCACGAGAATATTGAACAGTATCGGGATGACAAAGAGTGTGAGGAAGGTCGAGGCCATCAGGCCGAAAATCAACGACATACCGAGTCCCTGCCATGTTTCACTGGAAAGGGTGATCGGAATCATGCCGAAGATGGTGCAGATGGATGTGAGGAATATGGCTTCCAGGCGTGATTTTGATGCGTCCACGATGGCGTCCACAAACGGGATTCCTACCCGGAGGTTCAGGTTGATTTTATCCACGAGGATCACCGCGTTTTTTACGACGATTCCGAACAACGCCAGGATACCGATCAGGCCGGGAAATGACAGGGTGAAGCCGGTAAGGGTGAGGCCGATGAATACGCCGGTGAGCGCCAGCGGGATGGTAGCGAGCACCAGGATGGATTTGCGGAACGAGTTGAACTGGATGACGAGCGTGCCGATGATGAGAATCATGGCAACGATCATGGCCCGCAGGATGGAGAGCACTGATTCCGTGTTTGTGTCGTTCTGGCCTCCGTAAACAATTTCATATCCTGCCGGAAGAGGATGATTTTTTGCCATTTCCTGGAATTTTGAGAGGATTTCCGCGGGGAGGTGGGGTTTTTCCACGCTGGCGGACAGGACCAGTGCGCGTTTTTCGTCGATGCGACTGATGGAGTTGAGTGAGGAATCTATTTCGATTCGGGCTATGTCGTTCAAAATGAAGTTCTGTCCCCGGCCGTTGGAAAGAGACAGCGATTTGAGGGAATCAATGTCGGAGATGAGATTTTGGGTGAACTTCGCACGGATGCTGAGTTCGTCCCCGTTGTGGAGAATTTTGGTTATTTCGCTGCCGCTGAAGGCGGTGCGGAGCGTTGCCGCAACCTGTCCGGAGGTTATTCCCCTGAGCTGCATCTGGTCGGGATCGAGCCTGAGGGTGAATTCGCCGGGTGTGAGGGCCACCGATGTTTTGATGTTGATGGCTCCCGGAATCTGTTCGAGAATTGTTTTGAGTTCGTTGACCTGTTTTTCGAGTTCTTTCAGGTCGGTTCCCAGCACTCGCGCCTCGAAATCGGAGCCGCTCGGCGGTCCTCCGGAAACTTCGGTCACCGTTATTTTGGCGCCCTGGATCGACGTGATTTCTTTACGGATGCGCTGGGCGATCGTGTATGATTTTTCGACGTTTCCTGTTGTTTCGCTTGCGGGCCTGGTTTTGTATGGATGAAGGTTTATGGCAAACTGGGCGGCATTCGTTTTGCCGTTGCCGCTGCCTCCGGACGTTCTGCTGCTTGAGTCCACTCCTGAAGCGCCGATCACGAGCGAGAAATTTTTCACGGCGTTTTCTTTCAGCAGGAATGGTTCAACCTGTTCCGCGATTTTCCGGGTTTCGGACGTGACGAGTCCCTGGGAACCTTCAATGTTGATGTAGAAATATTCCGCGTCGGACGGGGGAATGAATTCCGATTTGAGGATTCCGGTTGCCGGGAGGCTCACCGATATCGCAAACAGGATGGCGACGACAGCCAGGACGGTTGCGGTGAGGTTTTTACTTGTGAGAATTCCCCTGAGGATTTTTCCGTAGACCTCCAGGAACTTCTCGATTTTGACCACTCCGTTGATGACCCTGCTCCAGAAACTTTTTTGCCGGCCCTCATCGAGGTAATGATGGCGGATTTTGGCTTTGATTTTTTCCGGGTCGGCTTTTTCCTCAAGGAGAAGGTCTTCGTTGCGGAGGAGTTTGGCTTTGAGCGATGAACGGTACCATGCAAGCAGGGCGAAAAAGGTGATTCCCAGGATCATGATACCGATCGTTCCCGCGATCATGTCCATTTTTCCGGTGACGGTCATGAGGATGGCGGCGGCCAGTCCGATTGAAACCACGGAGAATACCGCCTTGAAATACGATGTGGTGAGTCTGAACCGTTCAAGAATAATCGCCATCGGATGGTTGATGATGATGGCGATGACGTATGAAGCCGCGAGCGTCACGGAAACGGTGATCGGAATTGACCGGATGAACTGGCCGATGATGCCGGTGGCCAGAATAAGCGGGATAAATGCCCAGATCGTTGTGAGGGTCGTTGTTGTGAGCAGTACTTTATAGTCGTGGAATACGAGCAGTACGGCCTCTTCCGGCGTGAATTTCCCCGTTTTCAGGTACTGTTTGGTGGCCTGTACGACGACGATGGCGTCATCGACCAGCAAACCAAGTGACAGGATCAATGAAAACAGCGAGAGAAAGTTTAGGGTAATGCCAGTGATGAGCATCAGTCCGAAGGTCGCGCAAAACACCAGCGGAACCGCCAGGCCGGCGACGAACGCTTCTTTGAGTCCAACGAACAGGAACAGTATCGTAGTGACCAGGATGATGGTTAAAATTCCGTCATGAACCAGCTGTTCAACGTCGCGGCGGATGATGGTTGACTGGTCGAGGGTCGTTTCGATGATGAGGTCTTTGGGAAGGTTTTCTTCCTGCAGTTTTTTGATTTTCTCTTTTCCCTTGTCGATCAACTCGATGATGGAGCTCCCGGTTTTTTTGACAATGTTTAGGGTGACCGCGTTCTGGAGTTCCCCTCTGTTTGAGGAAAAGGAGTTATATACGTCCCGCTCCCTGGCCATTTCCATCACGACAGCCACGTCTTTGAGGCGGATAATCTGGCCGTTGGAGGTCGAGACGGGAAGTTCGCGGAGTTCCGCAGCCCCGTTGAATTTACCGTCGATTCTTACCGCGTACTGAAAATTTGAAATGTCCATGGTTCCCAATGGAAGCGCCACGTTGGCGGCTTTTATCATGGTGTTGGCCTGATCCATGGAGAGGTTATATGCCTGGAGTTTTTGGGGATCGTATTCCACCCGGAGCTCGTAATTGTCTCCGCCGCTTACGTTCACTTCGCTGGTCCCGGGAAGTTTTTCGAGTTCCTCCTTTACTTTGTCCGCGTATTTTTTCAGTGTGAAATTGTCGTAGGGGCCGGTGACCACCACGGTCCAGACCGGGGCGTTGCTGAAAGAAACTTCACTGACCGCCGGTTCGGAGGCGTCTGTGGGCAGGTCTTTTTTTACGGTATCCACGGCGTCCCTTAATCTGCGGATGGCGTCTTTAATGTCCTCTTCCGCGCGGAATTCGACGGTAGTGGAGGAAAAGGAGTTCAGCGAGGTCGATCTGACCTGTTTCACTCCGGTCAGGTTCGAAACTTTCGCTTCGATTTTATCCACGACGAGTTCTTCCATGTCCGACGGCGAAGCTCCCGGGAGCGTTACCGTTACCACTCCGTACGGGATTTTTACTTCCGGATTCGACTCAAGCGGCAGCATGGTGAGTGAAATCCCTCCCCATGTCAGCAGTCCGAGGACGATCAGAATGGTGACCCGGAAGTTTTTGATGAAAAAGTTGAGCCAGGTTTTGTTGTCTTTCTCCCTGAATTTGAGCTGCTGGAGATAGAGCGAATCGGAAGACGGTTTTTCTGGAGTGGTGTTCATGGTTTGGGGTTATTCTAAGGTAACAGGCTGTCCGTCGATAAGATCTTTGGCGTGTTCGACGATGATTTGGTCGTTTGGCGTGAGTCCGCTGAGAATCCGGGCGTAGGAGCCGCTAATATCGCCAACGGTGACGTCCGTTTTTTTCGCCTTGCCATCGCTGAAAACGAATACATATTTTTCTTCCGTTCCGATAATCAGCGCGTCCAGCGGTACGAATACGGACGCTGATCCCGTTTGTTCCATGGACGGCATATAACTGATGCGCGCGGAGAGCGATTGGTTTGCCCTGAAGAAGATATGCGGAAGGCCGAGGGTAACGGTCACGAGTTTTGAGGTCGGGTCCGCCACGGGGGATATGCTCTTGATCAGGACGGGGACGTACTTGCCTCCGATTTCGACTTCGGCTTTGGATGCGATGCCGATTTTTTCCGCGTCTTGAATGTTGACTCCGACCTTCAGTTCATACTCCCTGGTGTTAATGATCTGGGTGACCGCTTGCTGGGCGTTCACCATGTCACCCGGGCGCGTGGCAATTTCTCCTACAATTCCGTCATTTGGCGCGCGGACGATCAGGGATTCCTGCTGGTTTCTTACCATGTCGAGATTTATTCTTGCGACGTCGATCTGGCTTTGGGCCTGAATGAGTGATGCTTCGTTTTTCACTTTTGCCGCCGTTAACCCTTCTTCCGCGAGGCGGGCCACGTCGGTGGTGTATCCATCGTATCCAAGCTTGGTGGCTGCGCTGTCCCGGTTCATGTTCAGGACGTCGATCTGTGACTGGCTTTGGTTGAGCTGGCTTACGATCTGGTTTTCCGAAAGCTGGGCCCCGGCCCGGAGGGTTTCATATCCAATCATGGCGGTGGTGAGCTGATCGTTCAGCTCTTTCGTCTGTTTGTCGAACGTTTCACTGTTTTTTTGGATTTCCGCTTCGATTTTTGCGCGTTCCGCGGGGTCGCCGGTTCGCGCAAGTTCGTTGTACAGTTCCGGGAAAATCTCCGCACGTTTTTGATCGAGATCCTGCCGGGCCTGTCTCAGGGCGTCAATGGCGAGCTGTGTTTTTTGAAAATCCTGGGAGTTCTTGTATCTTGTCGTGTCCAGGCTGTTTTGGATCACGGATACTCCGTAGTTTGTCGCGTCGATGTTGCGTCCGATGATGTTCAGGTCGATTCCGGTGGCCGAAGCCTGGTTTTGCGCGCTTTGAAGCTGCAATTCGGCTGCCTTCAGGGCTGCCGTGTTTCCGGCTTTGGTGATATTCAGTCCTTTTTGGGCGTTTTTATAATTGGTTTCAGCGAGTTCCAGCTGTGACTGAATCTGGTGTTTTGTTCCGTTGGTGCCTCCGATTTCAAGGAGTATGTCGCCTTTTTTAACCACATCGCCTTCCTTTACCTTTACGGTCGTAACCTGGCCCGACGTTCCCGGGAATACTTTAATCTGATCAACGGCTTTTACGTTTCCGAGTGCGGCGACGAAACCGGTCGTATCGTTTGAGAGATTCTGGACGGTTACCCGGGTTGCCGGTTGGACCTGGGAGGCGCCGTTTTGTTCCGGTGTCGCATTCTCCGCTCCTGCCTTTGGTGTTTCGGCGCCGTTGGCGACAAGGGTGTTTTTTGCCGTATAGACCGTTCCGATCGTGATAATTGCGACCGCGGAGACGATCAGGCTGGCTTTGGTTATTTTATTCATAGACTGGGTGATATATGTTAATAGTTGGCTGATGAAAGGTTTTCAACGATTTTTTTCTGAATTCTGACGAGATCGACGAGATCTTTTTCCGGTACTTTACCGAATATTTTTGCCATTTTTGTTTCGATGATTTTTTTGACGCGTTCCTGCTCCTTTTGTCCTTTGGATGTGATGCAGAGGCGGACGATTCTGCGGTCGGAGGAGTCGTTGTTTTTTTCAATGAACCCGAGTTTAATCAGGCGCCTGGTCAGCTGGGTTGTGGAGGAGAGCGATGTTTTAAGGTATTCCGCCAGGCTGTTCATCGTGTTTTTCTTTGTGGCGCCGACGTAATTCAATGCTTCAAACTGCAGCATGGTCGTCATTTTTCTTTCCAGATTGCATTCGTGCTGCCGGGAAAAGATCTGCCGGATTTGGATAAAGTTCAAAATGAGTTCGTGCCATTTATCGAGTGGTTTGTCCATATTTCTCGGTTACGTAAAAAGGGGAATACTTTATGGCTTAAAGTATTATTTGTCAATGATTGATATTTCTGCTACTATAAAGACATGAATCACTGTGAACACGGTGTATTCATCCCCCGAGAGTACCCTCAGGCGGAGAATTGGAGCCACATTCAGGCGGATTGCCTGGAGTGTGGAGCACAGTTCACCTACTGGGAGGATCGGAATGACATACATCAGGAAGCTCTCTCTTAAATCAAGAGAGGCGGCTTTCGCCATGGCTGTCTAGAAGGAGAAAACGGCCTCATTGAGCTCATCCGTCGAATAGTCGCTCATGGTGATCTGATACGGTTGTATTTTGATCGCCAGGATGTCGCCCGAGTCACGTTTGAGAATGGGAAGTATGGTTTCAAAGTCGTCGTCGTGATTTAGTTTGCCCGCAACTTTTTCCATGATTTCGATGTTGAGGGATGATTTGTTTATGGGTTCGGCCTTTCCTTTGATTTTGGCGGTTTCCTTCGTCGCCGTGTTGGTTACCGTGAGTACCACTTCATTGAGGTGGTGGATGTTTTTATATTTCGACGTTCCTTTTTTGGTTATGAAGAAAATATCGAAGTTTTTTTCGATAAGATAATATACGGCCGAGCCGTCAGGTTTTCCTTCTTTGGTTATCGTGGATATCACCGCCAGGCTGTTCCCCTCCAGGAATTTCAGGGTACGTTCCTTGTCGATCGTTTTGGTGGTCATGGCTGAATGTGTATATTAAGGCAATTGTCGGCAATTGTATCTGGTTTTCCGATGGTTTAACAGTTAAATCATTTTTTGTAATTATTTTGTCACCTATAGTGTAATGCTGTTTCCCCGAAAAGTTACTGTGTGGTGCGGAAAAGCTTGTTTTTTGTCCCGGATTTGGTAAAGTTCCATCTCAATTTTATGAATCCGGGTATCTATGCATCCTGATAAGGGAGATCAATTCTCGCCATTGGAACAGTCATGGCTTAACGGAATACCGCTGGCCGATACTCCCGAAGGGCAGAGGTTTTCCGGGGTTTACCACGTTGAGACCCGCGAGCCGCCAGAGGGCAGTTTTATACCGACGCAGGAAGTGCTCGGCCCCCATGATTTTAATGCTGTTTTTACGGGGAATCCCGCTTTATGCACCAATGAAAATATCCGGGAATTGGCCGGGAAAGGCCGATGTTTTTCCGCCGAGGTTCTGAGCGACACGTTGTTCTTCCTGTCCGTCAGTGAGCGCGGTCGACGGCTGAAGGTTTATTTTTACCCCGTTCTCCCGGTGGATGCCGGAAAGGAGTCCACGAATCAGGATGTTGCCAGGGCGTCCAGGCTCAGGAATATGAGCAAAGACTCCGGCATTGCCGCCGCAACACCTCTTCCGCCGCAGGTTTTATCGGAGATATCTTCGCATAAGGAGGATCCTGTGCGTGAGCGAAAATCCGTCAGAAGGCAAAAGAGGAAAGTGTCCCGCGCGACTCATGCGGATGTTCGTCCCGATCATCGTCCGGGCGACAGGTTCACCGCGGGAGTGTTGTTATTCAGTACGGCCGTTACCGTTACCGGTCTTTTGTACCGGTTCAGGGGGGAAATTGCTTCCTTGTTGGCGGGGTACTCTTCCCGGTCGGATGCGGGAAGTCAAACCTCTCCGAAGAGTACTTCATCGACGGAGAGCGCTGAAATGTCCCGTTCCGTCAAGCCCATGGAGGTCGTTCTGGAAAGTTCCAGGAGGAGTTTTCTTCCCGATTCAAAAACCTGGAGAGACAATATTTTACGGAGGGATGCGGTGACCCATAATTTTTTGGGGGACAAGTTCCGCTACATGGACAAGGAGGAGGGTGAGTATAAAGGAGTCAAGCAGACTCTTTACCATTTTGCCGTTATCGGTGAAAAATCGGGGCAGGTTGATGCCAAGAAGGGCAGTGATAAACAGTATCTTTCCACCTCGCTTTCCGACGCGGTGAATATTTTGCTGGAGTCCGGCGTTGTCAGCCAGGATGACGTAAAACAGTGGATCATCTGGATGTACCAGCGTTCTTTTGGTGTCGTGCTGGAGCCCCGGAGGCTGCAGCTGAGATGGAAAGTCGCGAACAAACTGGATGGAGTTTTTTATTCCGCGGGACCGGGTTTTAAGAATATTTCCGGCATTGAAGTTGTGGAGAAAATGGACGCCGGGGAGGATCAGCCGGGCGGTAATGTGAGTAAAAAACGTGAGCCCCAGAATGTTTTGGGACAGGGGAACAGTCTTTTGCTGCCTACCGGCATTTCCCCGCAGCACGACGTTGTTGTTCCGCAGTCCCTTATGAGAGCCAACCCCGAATTCACCCTCAAGTCCGCGAATGGATGGGAATGGAGCGGAGTTACCGCGCAGGTGCTGAGTGAGCGGATTAAGGCTTTTGAGGAACGGGTGAAGTCCGGAGGAGACCGCAAAGCGGTAGGAGTTGCATTTGGCAGACCTGTCGGAATTGAATATATCGCGCCCCTGGTCGACCGGAACGATCCTCTTATTCAACGGCTTTCCGAGAGTATTCTGAAAAACATTCCGGCCCAAAATCACCAGGCGCGTATTACGGCAATCTATCGTTTTGTCCAGAGCCTGCCTTTTAAGACCGAATATGATACCGACGTGGATCGTCCCAGCTTCATCACTCTTTTTAACGGGGGAGGGGATTGCAATAATCTGACGATTCTTTTTAATGAATTGATGCTTGCGGCCGGATACGATACGGCGATTCTGTGGGTGGCTTTCGACAAAAATCATTATGTCGGGCATACCCGCGGCGGAATACCGGAGAAATATTTTCCCGGCAGCAGGAGCTGGACCATGGGTCCGGATAAATGGGTTCCGATTGAACTGGCGGGGAAACAGTTCTTTAGTCCGGGCATGGAAGCTTTCGGGGCGGACGAGACAACTTTCTACATCGAGGAGCTGCGGCGTTAAGCGCCAGTCATTCCCTTTTTGGGGGACACCTGTATAATTCTGGCCATGAAACAGATGTATTCCCGTCAATTGGATGTCATCAAGGCTCTGGCGATTTTGTTCGTCGTGGCGTTTCACTTTTTCCCCGGTCATTACGGGTGGCACATCAAAGTCATGTCTCCGGGCTGGTTTGAAAATTATTGGAGCGGCCAGGGAGGATTGTCCGTCAGTGTCCTGCAGTTTCTGGAGTCGTACCTGTATCTGGGCGTGAACCTTTTTGTGATCGCTTCGGGATTCGGTTTGTATTTTTCCCATCTGAAATCCGGAAAACCGATGAAGCTCGGGGAGTTTTTCGTGAAAAGAATCTGGAGGCTGATGCCCGCGGCGATCCTTTCCGTGTTTGTGCTGTTTTTCGTGAAGGGCCTGCTGCTGGGGCAGTGGGTGACGCAGAATCCTCTGCTGAATCTTTTTCCTTTTCTGGGTGGGCTGAACCTTTTTTCCGACCACTGGTTTTTCCCTCCGGTGAACGGAGAGACCTGGTTTCTGGGCCTCGTCATCCAGTTGTATCTTTTCTTCCCGCTGCTCGTGCGGATGTATGAAAAGCTGGGGGAAAAGAGGTTTTTGCTGCTTCTTTTTTTGACTTCCGTGGCGTTCAGGTGCCTCTATTATGTTTTCTGGAAGGACGCGGTGTCTTCCTTGAGTTATGGATTGAGCGTCGGGCGCTTGTTTGAATTCGGGTTCGGGATGGTTCTTGCGCGGCATTTTATGCACGGGAAAACATTGAGTCCGTGGTGGATGGCCGGGACGGTATTCGGGCTGGGATATTTTTGGCCGTGGAGTTTTCCGTTTGCCGATTCGTTGTTCGGTGTCGGTTTTTTTGCGTGCGTGTGGCTTCTTGCGACACGTTTTCCCCTGGAGGGTAAGGCCGCGGCGGGAGCGGCAACGCTGGCTGCCCAGAGTTACCTCATTTTTTTGTTGCACCACCCGTTGATCTGGGTGCTGGAAAGCTGGGGTTTCCATGATGCATGGAGCCCTGCGGGGTTGTTTGTTTTTGTTCTTTTCTGCATCTTTGCTTACGGATTCGCCAGAATGAACCAATGGGTACTGGACCGGCTCAGCAGTTTTTTTGGCCGGGCGAAAAGTTTACGGCACGCTCACGGGGATAATTGACGACGGGATGCCGATAGTTTCCGGGGGGTTGAAGGCGGTGGCGGAGCTTACGGTGATTTCGATGCTTGACGTTCCGACGTACCCCGCGTTATCGAAAACTTTGGCGGTGATGGTGTGATGCGCTCCGTCGGATTCACCGTAGGGAAGGCGGATGAGCCCGTCGTACGGTGAGACGACCGTTTTGTATTTGAAGACGTTGTCGAGGTAGTATTCAACTTTCGTGACGCCGCCCGGGGCACTGACGTTCACTAGTACCGGCAGTTTGCTTCCGGCCAGAACGGTGGACCCACCCGGCGGATTCGTAATGGATATGGTCGGGGAGTTGGCAAAATTTTGCGCGTTGCGGCCGGGGCAGCTTTCCGTCGGAGGCGGTCCGATCATCAGGGTGAAGTTGTTCGGGTCCGTTTCGCCGACGTGCGCTTTGAGCCATTCCTGGGCTCCCCGTTCCCATTCGGGGTATGGGGCGATGTCGTGCTGGTTTATGAACGTGGTTATTTTCTTCATCTCTTCCGGTGTGAACTCGTTGGCAAGTTTTCCGCACAACGTATCGACCGGAACCTGGATGTAACTGTCGTCGATTTCCGTCGGGACGGAGAAGCTGGCGAAAATATCGGAGGTTATCTGGTCAGTCGGCGTCAGCGGGCCGGGGAGTTTTCCGGACGCTTTGGAGATCTGGACCTCCTTGATTCCTTCCGGCCGCGGGAACTCCTCCGAAGGCTGTCCTTCCAATGCCTGGGTCATGAAAGCTTTCCAGATCGGCGCAGCGGTACTGATACCGTCTGCGGCGGTGCTGATGGTTCCGTCGCGTTCAGGTCTGTTGTTTCCGGTCCATACGCCCGCAACCAGGCGGGTGGTGTATCCCATCGTCAGAAGGTCGTTCGGGAAGTAGATTTTCTTCCCGTTCTTGATGATTACGCCGTTACTGGTACCGGATTTTGCGGCGTTGATCTGGCCCGCGACGGTCATGTTTGGACTCAGGCGTACCGACTGGTCGGAGAGAATGCTGGTGATGAGGTATGCGACCTGCGGATCCAGCACGGGATCACCCGTGCCCTGTTTCCATTCTTCCAAAACATCTCCTTTGTTGTTCTGTACTTTCAATATTGCCGTCGGTTCATGGCGGACGCCGTTGTTCGCAAATACGGTGTAGGCCGAAACCATGTCCAGCAGACGCACGCCGGCGCTTCCGATGGAAAGAGTATAGCTGTAAGTATGGTTCGGGTCCGTCTGAAGTTCCTGGAATTTGATGCCCATTCTTTGCGACAGTTCGATAATCGGTTTTTCACCTCCCGCGAGGAAATACGCTTTAATGGCGGGAATGTTTCTGGATTGTCCGAGTGCTTTGCGGATGGTCATCGGGCCCCAGAATTTTCCGTCAAAGTTCTTGGGAGTTTTGTCGCCGAGGTGGGTTTCCGTGTCGAATACCACCGATCCCGGACCGAATTGGTTGTAAAAGGCCTGGGCGTAGACGATCGGCTTGAATGAGGAACCCGGCTGGCGGTAGTTGATGGCCACATTGACGTTGCCATCCACGGTGGCGTCTTTGTAGTCGCGGGAGCCGACCATGGCCAGGATCTGGCCGGTTTTCGGATCCATTGCCACCAGGGCTGCGTTCTTGTCGTTGTACTTTGTTTCGTTGGCCAGGGCGCCTTCCTTCACCACTTTTTCCGCGATGTCCTGGAGTTTGGGGTCGAGGGTGGTGTAGATGCTCAAACCGCCGTTTTCTATCACGTCTTTTCCATATTTTTCTTCCAGCTGGTCCAGGATGTAGAAAACAAAATGTTCGTGCTTGAACGATTCCTGGAAGGGTTTGATGAAATCTGTTTTTTGGATTTCGGCCTGGGCGGCCTTGAGCTGTTCGTCACCGATGTAACCCAGCTTGTTCATACGTTTGAGCACCAGGTCGCTGCGCCCCTGGACGTAGATGGAGGTGGTCTCGTTTATTTTCATGTTTGCACCGATCAGGCCGCGCAAAAACTCTTCGTCCTTCAGGTCCACTTCGCTCTGGATGGACCTGAACATGGTGTCGTCACCGTTGAAATCTTTGGTGAGCGTTGAATACTTGTGCGGTCCGTAGGGGTTATAATAACTCGGCGCCTGGGGAATGCCCGCAAGCGTCGCGCTTTCCGCCAGATCAAGGTCTTTGGCGTGTTTGTTGAAATACAATTGCGCCGCTTTTTCTATGCCGTAGGCGTTGTTGCCGTACGGAATTTTGTTGAGATACAGTTCGAGGATTTTTTTCTTGTCAAAAGTCTGTTCGAGCTGAATGGCCAGAATAAGTTCCTGGATTTTGCGGCCGATGGTTTGTTCGTCCGAAAGGAAGGCCTTTTTAATGTATTGCTGGGTGATGGTCGATCCTCCGCGTTCAGCAACGAGGGGAAGTATATGGCTGAGTACGGCGGTCACGATGCGCTGCGCGTCAAATCCCGGATGCTCCCAGTATTTGTCGTCCTCTATTGCTATGGTGGCGTCGACGACGAGCGGTGAAATCTGGTCGTAGGTTACGTACTGGCGGTTTTCCTCTCCGTGTTTTACGTAGATGACGTTTCCTTCCCGGTCATAAATGGTCGTCGACTGGGGCACGGAAAGTTTGTCCAGGTCCCGGACGTCGGGAAGTCCGATGCTGTAAAAGGCGACCATCAGTCCGACGGAAAGCACGCCGAACAGGAAGAGCCCGAATATACCGAGCCCGATCCACATCAGGATCTGTTTGACGTCGGGTTTTTTGTTGAATTTCCGTTCATTGAACTGAAAGGACCCGCGGTGGGAGTGGTTTGACGGTTTGCCGAATTTTCTCTGAAAAAAATCTTTGATCTTTTGCATTGTTGTGCGTTGTTGTGGCCTGAATAATACCAAAATTTGCTTTAAGATTCAACCATGGGAGTGTACAATCTCCCCGGACATATTTTTTTACGTATTTTCGCCATGATGACGCTCAAACAACTCTATGAAAAAAGCCTGGAATTGGCTATTGAACGCGGTCCGCGATCAAAAAAAGATATTGAGGAGCAGTTTAAAAAACTGAAAGAGGAGTTCAAAAAACTTGATGAGAAGAAAAAAACGTATTTTGACGAGGAAAGCCTGATGAATCCGTTCCTGGACAGCCGTATTGAGAACGGAGATCCTAAAACCCAGTTGAAACGGATCGTGGTCGGCATCGATGTCGGAGTCGGTGAACTCCTGGTCGCGAATGAATTGACGAAGAACGGCAGGAAAATCGACGCCGTGATCGCTCATCATCCTGAAGGCCGCGCGTTGATTGATCTTACCCAGGTGATGGACATACAAAATGACATCAGCGAACTTGAGGGGGTCCCCGTGAACGTTACGGAAAAGTTGATGCGCACCCGCGTGGGTGATTTGAACCGCGGACTCCATGCCCACAATCATTTTCAGGTTCCTGACGCCGCACGGTTGCTGAATATTCCTTTCGCGTGTTTCCATACTTTTGCGGATAACAACGTGTACTGGTTCATCAAGAAGTACATTACGGCCAAGAAACCGAAGTATATCAGTGACGTTATTGACGCGCTTATGGAGTTACCCGAATATCAGGCAGCCAAGAAAAGAGGAAACGGACCAAAAGTGTTTGTCGGCGAGGAAAACGCGCGCGTGGGAAAAATTTCGTATTCCGGGTTTACCGGCGGCACTACGGGGCCGAAGGACATTTATGAGAAAATGGCCCACGCGGGCGTGGGCACCATCCTGGCAATGCATATTCCGGAAGAGCACCGCAAACTTGCCGAAAAATACCATATCAACGTTCTGATCTGCGGTCATATGGCCAGCGACAGCCTTGGCGTGAACCTGCTTATGGACGAGGCCGAGAAGAAAGGCGTTGAGATCCTTTCATTCGGAGGATTCCTGCGCGTCAGCCGCGCCAAGAAGAAGTTGTTCTAGGCTGGAGTGAGCGTTTATTTCTGCAGTTCGATCATTTCACCGTGACCGGGAATGATGATGTCAGCGATTTCCATGATCTTTTCTGCGCTGAGTTTGTAAAGCTCTTTGTCGTAGCAGAGCGCGTGGAGTTCCCGTGTTTCAACGTATTTTTTGTTGATGGCGTCCCCGGCCATGACCACTTTTTTTCCATCATCGCGCGTGGCAATCACGGAAAGATGTTCTTCCGCGTGCCCCAGGGTTCTGATAATTTTTACTCCTTTGATGAACTCAATCTTTTCGATATCCGCAAAACGGAACGTGGATCCTTCTTTCCATTCGTGAATCCATCCGATGATGCGGGCACTCGTGAAAAATGGGACATTAAAGGCATGGTCCAGGTGAAAGTGCGTCAGTACGACGTAATGAATGTCTTCGGGGGTGAGTCCCATTCCGGAAAGTTTTTTCCTGATGAGGGGAAATTTCCCCCGCCCCGCGGTGTCTACGAGCATGTTTTTACCTTCACTCTGAATGAGTGTCACCGAAGACGAATGATCGTAAATATCAACCCCTTCAGCCGTTTCCTTCATGGCGTGCGTTCCGACGAGCAGGGGAGTGATGATCATGGTTGGTCTATAAATTGTTATTCGCGATCCGGCAGGGTTCTTCTTCTCATGGTTTCCTGGATGTCGGTGATCGATGTTCTGCTGAGCGGACCGTTTTCCATTGCCTCTACGGCTTTCATCAGCGCGTCAATTTCGCTTCCGAAGGTGAGTTTTTGCAATGCGGCCATGAGTCGTCCCTGGACCAGTGCAATGGTTGTTTCATCTCCGCCCGCTATTTCTTCCGCCGCGCGCCTGAAGAAGTCAGGACGAATAATACCACTGACGATAACGGCCTCGCTATCGGCAAGGTCGTATTTTCCGAGTTCGATCCCTCTGCCCGCGAACAGCTTGGCGATCACCACCATTTCCGGGGGCATTACCAGCACCCTTTCCCCCATGAAGTCCCTTTCCAGTGCTTTCTTTTTTGCGAACTGGCCGAGCTTCAGGGTAATTTTTTCTTCGGGTTTTGTTTCGTCCGGGACAATGTTCTGTTCGGCGATGAAATCCAGATCGACACCGTTTCCGGCATGCCCCATGAGTTTGTCCGATTTAAAGAGTTTTTTTTCACCGAAATAGCGGAAATTTCCTCCGAAAACCTCCTGCACCCTTGCTTTGGAAGTCGGCTCTACGAAAAAGTCCAAATCCAGTGAGAGCGGCCTGGTTTCACCCGCGTAGGCGGCTGCCGCCGTTCCACCGGTGAGGTACAGGTCGATGCCCGTGTATTTTGCCCTGGCCAGTGTTTCCACCAGGGCGTCTCTGATTTTAAGATTGTCCGGGGATTCGGGGATATCCGAAAGGGAACGTCTTTCTAATGTCATCGGTGTGTGAAATGAGGCGTTATTCTAGCATCTGTGTTTGCGGTGTCAACGTGCCCGCTTCTTTAGAGCTTTATTTTCGAAGCGCTTCCAAAAAGCTGTCTCAGTTGACGATTTACTTCAGCTTCCACAACCTGAATCACCTGCCGCGATGAAGTATCAAGATCATCGTTCCAGATGAATTCCGCGCCGCTTTTTACACCCTCCAGTGCTTTGGGATAGGGTTCCCAGTGCTCTTCCACGTGGGCGATGCGTTTATTCCTCTCAATCTCCGGTGCACGACGCATGTTTATTCCCGCGATGATGCTTTCCAGCGGACGGTTAATGAACAGGATGATTGGGTGGAGTACGCGCGAGATTTGGTCGTGGCTGTTTGCCGCGACTTTGTCCAGGGCTTCTTTGAGTTCAACAGCGGTGTTTATTTCTCCTCCGACCACGAAAGTGTGTCTGTCCAGAAGTTCTGCCTCGAGCCGTGGCCAGGAAAATCCGTAACGTACTCCGCCGTACTCAGCTTTTTTGTAGTCGTAGAAAAATTCTCCGCCTTCTTTTCGGGTGTCGAACTCTTCGGGTGTTACAAAAAAGCCGTCAACTCCCTGGATTTCACTGGGACGACGGCTGCGGTCGGTATATCGCGATTTGGAATGGTGGAACCTGTGTCTGGATTCCAGGGCATCGGCAACTTTTATGGTTGCGTGTGAAACGGTATCTTTCCCGGACCCGCTGTATCCGGCCAAAATAATTGGAAGGTTGAGATTTGGTCTTTCCAGGCGACTCTGTTCAATGTCGTGTGACTGAATATCGGGACTGTGCATGGCCGGTAATATTTAAAAAGAAAAAGTTAAATCGTGTTGGCTCCAAATCTAGGGATGGGGTGCATATCTGTCAAACAGCCCCAGTTTATAAAAACCAGGCGTTTTTTTGAGTTTTATTCCGGACAAATTTTACGGAAATTTGCTGTTCGTTTTTGTTTATCTTAAGCTGTCCAGCCAGCCTTTTTTTGGAGGGACGGGGCGTTTTCTTCCCGATTTATGAAAAAAATCATTTCATTTTTTTATATTTTTCGTCACCATTTCATAGTTTTTATTGCACACCAAAGAACTTGACTACAATACGAAATTGTTGCCAGGCACTCATCCTCCTCCTTCAGCGGACTTTGGGATTGCTGTTACCCGCGGATTTCCCCGCCGAGTTTTTGGAGTTCTCCCACTATCTTTTCCTGGATTTTCCTCGATTCTTCATCCGTGAGGGTGCGGTCATCGGCCTGGAAAAGAATGCTGAAGGCCAGGGCTTTTTTGTCGGCCGGAATGTTGCTGCCTTCGTAGATGTCGAAAAGACGGACGTTTTTGATCAGCCGTTTTTCAGCGCCCTGGATCGCTTTCTCCAGTGTTCCGATTTCACGCTTTTTGTCGATGAGCACCGAAATATCCACGGAAATGCCGGGGAATTTGGGGACGGGCTTGTATTTGAGTTCTTTTGATTCCACGGCCATCAGTTTGGTGAAGTTGATCTCGAACACGCCGATCCTGGCGTTGTCCAGCTCGTAATTTTTGGCGACGAGAGGGTGAAGTTCAAATACTCTGGCGATCTCCTCTCCATTCTTTTTTAGGTAATATCCCGCGTAGCGGTTTGGGTGGGCGTACGGGCACAGCGTTTCTCCCCTGCGCATCTCCATGCCGGGTATACGGAACTGGCTCAGGAACGCTTCAAGGGCGCCCTTGGCTTCGTAGAAGATTTCCTCTTTCGTTTTTTTGTTCCCGACGATTACGCCGCAAATCTTTTTTTCCTCCTTCGGGAAATATTCCTGCAGGTCTTCGTAGGTGCGGCCTATTTCAAAGATTTTGAAGGTGTCCGCATACTTGAGGTTGTTCGCAACGTTTTTGAGCAGGCCGGGTATCAGGCTGACGCGCAGATGCGTCTGGTCTTCCGAAAGGAAGTTCTGTACCAGAATATGCAGTTCTTCGGGCAGAAGGCACTTTTGAATGTCGGATTTGCCGTAGAAAGAGTAGTTGTACACTTCATCGAAGCCCATGCCGTATGCCAGGATCTGGCGCGCGAAATGTTTTTTGGTGCGTTCATGGTTCGGGATCGGCAGTTTGATGGGGAGCTCCGGAAGGTGCGGTGGGATGTTTTCGTAGCCGTACATGCGGGCGACCTCTTCCACCAGGTCGTCCTCGATGCTCACGTCTTTGGTCGCGCGGAACGTGGGAACCCGGACTTCGAGGCAGTTTTCACCCGCTTCGGAAGCCTTGAATTCAAGTTTGTGTAAAATGTCGAGAACCTTTTTGGTTGGAATCGTCACGCCGATTTTTGAAAATACTTTGGCGAGATTTACCTGTACGGCAATGTTTTTATCCGAAAAGTTTTTGACGTCGGTTTTTGGAGCGGCAATTTTGGCGCCGGGACAGATTTCCAGGATGAGTCCTGCCGCGCGGTCGGCCGCTGTTTGGGCAAGATGCGGGTCGAGCGATTTTTCGAACCGCTGGACGGCTTCCGTTCGCAACCCCAGTTTAACGGATGTTTTGCGCACGGAAGAAGGATGGAACGTTGCCGCTTCAAGCAGGATGGATGTGGTGCCGTCGTCGATTTCCGAGTTGTTTCCTCCCATAACTCCGGCGATCGCGACGGCTTTTTTGTGATCAGCGATGACGAGGGTGTCTTTGTGAAGTTTGCGTTCGATCTTATCGAGTGTGGTTATCGTTTCACCGTCTTTGGCGCGGCGGACCACAATGCCTTTTTCAAGTTTTGCGGTATCAAAAGCGTGCAGAGGCTGGCCCAGTTCGGCCATCACGTAATTGGTGACGTCCACGATGTTATTGATCGGGCGGTAGCCGACGGCCCTCAATCTTTTTTGCATCCACATGGGGGATGGGCCGATTTTGATTCCTTCAATGTGTACGCCGATGTAGCGCGGGCAGAGGTCGTGATCCTTTACTTCGACAGGGTATGCGTCGCCCTTGGATGGGTATTTCACTTCGTTTTTGAAAGGTTTGAGCTTCTCGTCGGTGATGGCCGCCACTTCGCGCGCGATGCCATAATGACCCCACAGGTCCGGGCGGTGAGTCAGCGATTTGTTGTCGACGGTGAGGATGGTGTCGTCCTTTCCCAGGAGCTCAGCAAGGTTCATTCCAACTTTCGGTTTCATTGCCGAAAGGTCCAGAATCGGCCTTTCCCCGGCCTTTGGGTCCGGTGCCTGTTCCACGCCGATTTCTTCACCGGCGCATATCATTCCGTAACTTGCCACTCCGCGGATTTTCGCTTCCTGCATCACGACAGGCTCGCCTTCGCCGTGCCATTTCACTTTGGCTCCCAGCATGGCCACGGCCACGTACTGGCCTTCAGAAAGATTGGTTCCTCCGCAGACGATCTGCAGGGTTTCTTTGCCCACGCTCGTTTTGGTGACCCTGAGTTTGTCGGCATCCGGATGCGGATGGATTTCCATGATCTGTCCCACGACGATGTTGTGATATTCCGCGGCCTGATCATCGGCGCCTTCGACTTCCGCGGTGCGGATCGTAAAAAGCATCGCAAGTTTTTGCGCGTCCACGTCTTGGGGGATGTTTACGAATTCACGGAGCCAGTTGAGCGAGATTTTCATGTTAATGCGTTGAAAAAATACCTCTTCCTGCGTTCAAATTTGAAAATGCACTCACCGTATTTATCATACGGTTCGTTTGCATTTCCAAATTTCGCCTTGGAATAGGCATTTTTTGAACGCATTGTGGTGATGGATTTAATCATTTTTGTGAATAATGCTAGGTTTCTTGGTGCGGTATTTGTTGGCGAGGTAGATGAGGATGAAGTTTTCGAGGATGAAGAGTCCAAACAGTGCCGTGAAGATGTAATCCTGCTGGGAGATGGCGTAGATCACCGAGCAGATGTCTCCGGTAACGATGACGAGCCACATCATGATGCTGATGTCCTCGCCCTTTTTTGTTTTGAGGATTTTGACGTACTGGGGGATGTAGGATCCGACGAGCAGGATGTTTGCCAGAATGCCGAAGATTTCCATTCTCATGGGCGTTTGTTAGAACTGCCGCATAAAGCGGAGATCGCCGGATTGCAGCAAACGAATGTCGTCGATGCCGTAACGCATCATCACCAGGCGGGTGAGGCCGAAGCCGAACGCCCAGCCCTGGTATTTACTTGAGTCGATGCCTCCGGCTTTGAGTACATTCGGGTGAACCATACCCGCGCCCATGAATTCGACCCAGCCCGTATGTTTGCAGACGCTGCAGCCTTTTTCGTCACAGATGAGACATGAGAAATCCAGTTCAAGTCCGGGTTCCACGAAGGGGAAATATCCGGGACGGAATCTTACTTTTACCTCCTTGCCGAACAGTCTCGTGAGGAATTCGGCCATGACACCTTTAAGGTGCGCCAGCGAAATGTTTTTGTCTATGACCAGGCCTTCAACCTGGTAAAAGGTGGTGTCGTGGGAGGCGTCGGTGGCTTCATATCGGAAGACGCGGCCCGGCACGATCACACGGAGCGGAGCGCCGTATTTTTCCATGGTGCGGACCTGAACGGGGGACGTGTGGGTTCTTAACACCAGGCGGCCGTGCTTGGGTTCGCTTTTGTCCCGTAAAAAGAAGGTGTCCTGCATGTCCCGGGCCGGATGGTCCGCCGGAATGTTGAGGCCTTCAAAATTGTAGTATTCGGATTCCACTTCAGGGCCGTCCATGATGGTAAAACCCATGTCGCTGAAAATGTTTTCGGCCTCCAGCTGTACCTGGGAAAGGGGATGAATGTGGCCGATTTCATGCGGGGTTCCGGGGGCGGTGATATCGAAAAATTCACCGGAAAGTTTCTTGGCGATTTCCGCGGTTTCCAACTGCGACATCTTTTCTTTTATTTTGGCCTCCAGGTCGAGTTTCATGCTGTTCGTTTTCGGTCCGATGACTCGCTTTTCCTCGTCGCTTAAATCTTTAAGTCCTTTGAGTAACGTGGTCAGTTCTCCTTTGCGGCCGAGGTATTTGACGTCGATTTCCTTAAGATGGTCGAGGGAAGCCGCTTTCTGGATCTCCTGGAGAGCGGTCTGATGAATTTTGTCGAGGAGTTCTTGCATGAAAAAAGGGTACACCCAAATAGATCGTCTTGTACTTTAGTGTTTTTGACGAATTTTGGCAAACCGGAATGCTTAAAGCAGTTTGTCCATTTCCGCACCGGTGACTGAAGAGTAGGGTTTGAACAGGTTTTTCTGCGACGGCTCGAATGTTTCTTTGAGCAGCGCCGCACGCGTATATTTCCCCATTTGGCCTACGGGTTTCAGTTGGTGTTGTTTTTGGAAGGTTGCTATTGCCGTTGCCAGGTCGTTGTCGTACACGGCATTGACGGGTTTGTGGTAGTAGTCGAGTTCAGTCATGAGTTCTTTGAGTCTTTGGACGTCGTCGCCTTCATTTCCCAATCCAAGCAGACGGGGAAACCGGTAGTATTTGCTTGCCTTGCCCTCTTTGACGACCGTTTCCGTGTGTCCGGCCATGATGTGGTTGTTGACGGCAAAAGCCACGTATTTATAAAACCAGTCGCTTGGTTTGACATCGGCGAAATCTATTGAAAGCGGCATATCATTCATTTCCCGGTTTTTCAGCATTGTTTGCAGCGCGTCAACGCGCGTCACCGGTTTGTATGCTCCCGGGATTTTGTATCTTCCGGTTTGTTGCGCCTGGATCAGGTCTTCTTTACTGATTTTTATGGTTTCTCCCGAAAACATGAATTCGAAGGATGTTGATTCCGGATCCAGTTTATTCAAGACAATACATGCCATTTGGGCGCGGGTGATGGCCTGGTTTTTTCTGTACGAGCACACCAGTTCTTTTTTTTCTTCCGGTTTTTTCTCCACCGCAGCATGGAGTGCTTCCTGCGTCTCTGATTCGGAGACCGTTTCAGGTTGTTGGGTCGTTGAGGTGTCGGAAGAGCTTGCTGATTCTTGCGTTCCGGTCAACAACGGTCCGCTTCCTCCTCCGCTGTCTGCGGTGTTCAGTACATCATTGTCGTTAATGTTGGCGGTGACTGAAGCGATCACTATTCCGTCATAACCGGTGTCGATGCTTGTTGCCGCGTGGGACGCGGTTCCGCTGTGAGTGTTTTCCACCGTCGTGTCGTCCAGGGCGTTTATTGCCACCGTTTGGGCTGTATTCCAGTTCACGCTGGTGAAGGTGAGCGTTGCCGGAGATACCACAAGTTGGGCGTCGGGGGATACCGTGACGGTGACGTCGGCGGTTGGTTCCGAATTCAAGATGATGGTGTAATCGTCAGGAGAACCCCCTTCGCTGAGGTTGGTGGATCCTCCCGATTCGGTGATGGTTACCCCGGCGGATTCGTTGTCGGTAATTTGCGCGACGACGGTGTTTATACCCCTTCCGTTATAGGTAAGATCGGAACTTGAAGCCGAGTGCGTGATGTTGCTCGTGTGGTTGCCTTCCGCGATAAGGTCGTCGACTGCGGTTACCGTTATGGTTTGAGGAACGTTCCAGTTGAGGGTCGTGAATGTCGCGGTAGTGGTATCGACGGTTGTCGGTGCGCCTGACAGGATCGTAACGGTAACGCTTGATGTCGGCTCACTGGTTAATACGAGGTTGTAGCTGTCTGTTGCCCCGTTTTCGTTCACAGCCGTGGATCCTCCCGATTCGGTGACTGTTACTCCGGCAGTGTCGTTGTCGACAACGGTTGCCGTTACGTTTTGGATGGAAATGCCGTTGTAGCCAAGATCGGTGCTTGCGCTGCTGTGGGTGATGGTACTTTGGCGGTTGCCTTCCGCGACCAGGTTGTCTATTGCCGAGACGGTGACTGTTTGGGGAATGTTCCAGGTGAGTGCCGTGAAGGTCAACGGTGAGGGGCCCGCGGTGGATTGTGCGTCCGGACTGACGGTGACGGTAACGTCAGCCGTCGGAATCGTGTTGAGGACGACATTATAGGTGTCCGTTGTTCCGTTTTCGTTGATGTTCGTTGTTCCCCCCGATTCAATGATGGATATTCCTGCCGCGTCGTTGTCGGAAATGTTGGCGGTGATGTTCGGGATGGCTATGGCGTTGTAATTCGGGTCGATGCTGACCGCCGCATGGGTAACGGTTCCGGTGTGTGCTCCTTCAGCTGCAGCGTCGTCCACCGCGTTTACGGTTATGGTCTGAGGAGTGTTCCATGTGCCCCCGGTAAAGGTGAGGCTTGGTGGGGAGACCGTTGTTTGGGCGTCGGGCGTAGGGGTGATGGTGACGCTTGCCGACGGTTGGCTGTTGAGCGTGACGGTATAGGTGTCTGCGGTTCCGCTTTCGCTTATGTTGGTCGATCCGCCGGATTCCTGCAGAATCACGTCTGCGGGGTTATATTCAAATGCTCCGATATCGCATCTCAGAATGAGGTCTGCGTTTCCGTCGGATGGTCTTGTGGTGCCTCTTTCGTCGTCCGTGGGGCAGCTGTTGCCTCCGCTGCCAGCGGTGTTCGGACTTCCCGCGTCCATTGCGGGACTGAGTAGTCCGAGCGCGTGGGTTTTTGCGGCGCTACCGTCGGCGAGTGCCGGGCCGCCGTTGTCCGTGAGTGCGGTGAGAAGCGGATTAATGGGGCTTCCGGTGGTTCCAATTTGATCTCCCGTGGTGTTTTGGAAGTAACAATGCGCACTGCTGGCGGTGTTCATTTTGCCCACAATGTTGTATCCCCCCGATAACGTCAGAATGTTCGTTGTTCCGGAACAATCATCATGTTTGTTTGCTGTTCCGGAATTGTCGATGTTTCCGGCAATGATGGAGTTATTGAAAGTAAAATTTATCTGTGACGTTGAAAATTGTGAAAAATATACTCCACCTCCCGTTTGACTGTCGAAAGTGTCGATTCCGTCGTTGTCCGCCGTGTTGTTGGTAATGGTAAGATTGTAGGCGCTGATGTTCGATATGATACTGCCGCTTGTGCTTGCGTTTATTCCGCCTCCGTTCCCGTACGCAATGTTTCCGCTGATCGTGAGGTTTTTGAGGGTGATGGGGGTGGATGCATTTGCGATGTTTATACCTCCTCCGGCTCGTGTGGCGGTGTTGTTGTGAAAGCTTGAATTGCTGATGGTGGAGTTTCCCCCGATGTTTGCTCCGCCTCCGTTTCCAGTGTCACTCGGGTTTGTCTGGCAAACGCCCGCGATAATGGATGTACCGACGCAGTTGCCGTACACCGTGCTGTTGGTCATGGTTACGCCTCCACCCGAGAAACCTCCGCCGGCGAAGTCCGTTACGTTGTTTCTGATGATCGAGTTGTTAATGGTGATTGAATTTACCGTGCTGCCGTCACTTGCAATTCCTCCTCCCGAGCATGTTCCGGTGCATGTGTTTTCTTCAATAATTGAGCTGTTCACGGTTACCGTTCCTCCGTGCAGGTAGACTGCTCCCCGCTGAGTGGAACTGTTTTCTTTGATCGTTGAGCTTGTGAGGTTCAGGGCGCCGTTATTATTGTAGATTCCTCCGCCGGAACCGGTCACGTTTCCGTTTTTTACAGTGGTGTTGTTCAGGTTGAGTGTTCCCGTTCCTATGTAGAATATGCGAAATGCTGGCGTACCCGGCGCGGAACTTCTTTCGATTGTCGATCCGTTGCCGTTGATGGTGATGTTGGTGAAGATGGCTGGAAGTCCATTGGATGAATTGTTTATAGAGGTGAGGGTGTACGTGCCGTTGGTTGCCAGGTTTATGGTGTCTCCGGACGCGGCCGTGTTCATTGCCGCGACAAGTGCGGGAACATCTCCGTCGGCAATAGTGAAGGTTGTCGCAGCGGCGGTTCCGAGATACCCGTAACGGTATCCGTATATGCCGTAGGCGATGACGAGTGAAATGATGGCGACGCAGAGGGTTGTTTTGCTGAATATTTTGTTTTTCATCTGTTCGAACATATTATATGTTTGTATATTATAACATATTTATTCGATTTTACATAAATGAAAAAAGAGCTCTGCGGTGACCCGGGAGCTCTTTTTGATGATCATTTTATGCCTTATACTTCGCCGTTCAGTCCGGCTATTTTTTGGTCGGGAGAATTTTGTACATGCCCGTGCCGCATGTTGAGCATTTGCCTTTCATGGCGCGGCGGCCCTTTTTACCGAAAGCCACCTCTTCGGCGCCTTCAGCGAAATCACGTTTTTCCTTACATTTTACGCAGTAACCGTTCATAGGGAGTGGGTTAAAAATTACGGTCTTTCCTTATAGTATAGCCTAGTTTTGGGCAAAAGGCTACTGGCTTTTAGTGGAGGAGGTGGGAATGAACAGCTATTATCCAACGAAAAAGCCCCGTTTTGAGACGGGGCTTTTGGTTTCTTGATGAGAAACTGACGTTAAACAAATTAACGAACAGCATCCTTAAGAGATTTGCCAGCCTTGAAAGCAGGGAGCTTCATAGCCGGGATCTTGATCTTCTGGCTTGGATTGCGTGGGTTTACACCAGTGCGGGCAGCGCGCTTTGAAACGCGGAATGTTCCGAAACCGGTTACTGTTACGCTTTCACCCTTCTTGAGGGATTTGGTGATGCTCTCGAGCATAGCATCGAGAACCTCAGCAGCAGCCTTTTTTGTAACGCCAGCAGAGTTTGCAGCAGCGTTTACGAGATCTTGTTTGGTCATTGCTTTATTTGGTTAATAAATAAGGTGAGACCATGGGCCATTATATGTCCCCGGAATTGAAATGCAAGTATTCTGCATGTGTGAGCGCTTCTTTGACTTGACCTAATTTTTTAATGGTTTTCTGATTATCATTTTTTGGCTTCTATATAAGGTATACTCGGTTTTTTACAAAACAGGGCCGTGCATTTTACCCTTGCACATACTAAAATCAAGCTTTTTTTCAATTTTTGATTCTTATTTATTGACGTACAGATCAAATATTTTGGACTTTCTCCTTTTTTATGGTCGGGGATAACCTCTAGTACCAGCTGTGTTTTTGGTCTGATTTGACAGATGATATGAAACACCTCATAATCTGTGGACAGTACTTTATGAACTCTTATTCATGGCTGAAAATTTGGTTATTGTTGAGTCTCCCGCCAAGGCGAAGACGATCTCGAAAATATTGGGAAAGAACTATATAGTAAAGGCTTCCATGGGACATGTGCGCGATCTCCCCAAGTCCAAAATGGGCATAGACGTGAAGCACGATTTTGAACCGACCTACATGGTTCCGATGGACAAGAAAAAGGTCATCAAGGATCTGAAGGGTTCCATGAAAAAAGATACCAAACTCTGGCTCGCGACTGATGAAGACCGCGAAGGAGAATCCATCAGCTGGCATTTGATGCAGGCTTTGGAAGTGAATCCCAAGAAGACGGAGGTTCACCGCATCGTTTTTCATGAAATTACCGAGGGCGCCATCAAGGACGCCATCAAGCATCCGCGGGATCTGGATCAGGATCTGGTGGATGCCCAGCAGGCCCGCCGCGTACTGGACCGCCTGGTGGGTTACGAACTTTCTCCGCTGTTGTGGAAGAAGATCCGTTACGGGCTTTCCGCGGGCCGCGTGCAAAGTGTGGCCGTGCGTCTGATCGTTGAACGGGAACGTGAGATACGGGCTTTTAAAGCCGATGAGTACTGGACTATTGATGCCAAGTTTTTAAAAGGGAAAGAGGCTTTTGAAGGTCTTTTGGTCAAATATAAAGGGAAAGAAATAAAGATCGGGAAGAAGGACGAAGCCGATAAAGTGTTGAAAGATTTGAAGGGTGCGGAGTATGTGGTCACCAAAGTTGAAGAAAAAGACGTCAAACGTTCGCCGGCTCCGCCGTTTACTACTTCAACACTGCAGCAGGAGGCTTCCCGTAAATTCGGCTTCAGCGTAAAGCGCACCATGATTATCGCCCAGCAGCTTTATGAAGGTCTGGAGCATCATAAGGGGACGCACGGTCTTATCACCTACATGCGTACGGATTCCGTGAATCTTTCCCAGGTTGCCTTGAAGCAGGCCAAAGAGGTTATCACCAAGGAGTTCGGAAAGGAGTATGCGCTTGATACTCCCCGTTTATATAAAGGGAGGAAGGGTGCCCAGGAGGCGCACGAAGCGATCCGTCCGGTGGATCTTTCCATCATGCCCCAGGATGTGGAATCTTATCTGGACAAGGATCAGCTCCGTCTTTATGAAATGGTCTGGAAACGCACGCTGGCCTGCCAGATGAAGGAGGCGAAGATCCGCGCGCTCGGCGTTGATATCACCCCGATGAAATCGGAAAAACCTACGGATTATACTTTCCGCGCAACGGGACAAACGATTGAGTTCCCGGGTTTTATGCGCGCGTATGTGGAAGATTTTGATCATCCGGACGAGAGTCTGCAGCACCAGGAAAAATTTCTCCCCCCGTTGAAAGAAAAGGACGAAGTGAAGTTGGAGGAGTTGCTGCCGAACCAGCATTTTACGAAACCGCCCGCCCGGTATACCGAAGCGAGCCTGGTCAAAAAACTTGAATCCGAAGGGATCGGACGCCCGTCCACGTATGCTCCGACCATCACTACCATTATGGTCCGCGGCTACGTTGAAAAGGAGGCGAAACAGCTCAAGCCGACCGATCTGGCGGAGGTTGTCACCGATATGCTCGTGAAGAACTTTCCGGAAATCGTCGATTATAAATTTACCGCCGAGATGGAGGAGTCTTTGGACTCCATCGCCGAAGGGAAAAAGAAATGGGTTCCGGTGATCAAAGCTTTCTATGATCCATTCCATAAAACTATCGAATTGAAAAACGAAACACTTAAAAAGGAGGATATCGTCAACCTGGAAAAGACCGACGAAAAGTGCGAAAAGTGCGGCAGCCAGATGATCGTGAAACTGGGCCGTTTTGGGAAGTTCCTCTCCTGTTCCAATTATCCGGAATGCAAAAATGCCAAGCCGATGAAGGGCGGACAGGTCGTTGAGAAAACACCGGAAGAGCTTGCGCTTGAGAAGAAACTCAGCGGCAAGAAGTGTGAGAAATGCGGCAAGCCGATGGAGATCAAACACGGAAGGTTCGGCGAATTTTTGGGATGCTCAGGGTACCCCGACTGCAAAAATATTCAGTCCATCGTCAAACTGACCGGCGTGAAATGTCCGGAATGTAAGGACGGGCAGCTCATTGAGCGCCGCACCCGCAAGGGGGGCAAACTTTTCTTTGGGTGCAATAAATTTCCGAAGTGCAAATTTGCCACCTGGGACAAACCGACCGGCGAAATCTGCAAAAAATGCGGAGGGCTTATGGTAAGCAAAAAGGAGAAAGAGGTCTGCCACAGCTGCGGGGTGGAGAAGTGAGGACCTGGGTTTTAGAATCTAGGTCTTAGAATGGAGGGCTTAGGATTTAGGTCTTAGAATGGAGGTCCTAGGTCTTAGCGGGGCGACAACGTTGTGTTTTTTGATAAAAAGTGGTAAAATATATAGATAAATTTTACTAAAAACAAAACACTATGTTTCAAGCTACTTCACTTAAGGATTTTCGTAAGGATGCCCGGGTGTGGATCGTCCGCGCGCTTATTTTGACGATGGTTTCTTCCATGGTTGGGATGTTTAATGTGCGAACAACCAAAGCGGCAGGGCCTCCGAGCATTATCTCCTATTCGACAAATACCGGGCCGGATACCGGTGGGACGGCGATAGATTTTACGACTTCCGGTAATGATTTTGGCGCTCAAATTTATGTGGACGGAAGTCCGGTGGCAACTGTGAACAATCCCGGAACCGATATGCATATCGTTACACCTCCCCATGCGGCCGGTCCGGTAAGTATGTGGATCCGTAATTCGGATGCTTCAGTTTCTCCTTCGGTTGGATTTACCTATACGGGCGGTTCGCCGACCGGCTGTTATGACATCGTGGGGCAGGGGAAACAGGTATTGGTTGGGGGTGTGGCGAATTCAGGTGTGGTCACTTTCGATCCTGTGGGCGGTAATCCTTTGCCTCAATATGAAGCTTGTGTCATCGATCCCGACGATGATCCGACCACCGGTTTGTTTGAACTGCGCGGTTGGGCCTGGAACGACAACCTGGGATGGATCAGTTTTTATTGTCCTCCCGGTGCCGGTGCCACGAATCAAGGTATTGCCTGTTCAAATCCGAGTTATATCGGTGGTTATGGGGTGACCATTGATCCGGCGACCGGTGAGTTCAGCGGTTATGCCTGGGGTGATAACTCCGGGTGGATCAGTTTTAATAATCCTGGTTTCAGCCAGGTCAAAGTTGACGCGACCAATCCGGGATGCCAAGGGTATGTCTACAGCGACACTCCTCCTAAACCCAGTTGTCCCTCGAAGCCTCTCGTGCCTTCTCCAAAGAAAGATACCGCCGCGTGGAGCGACAATGTGGGATGGTTCGACTTCGACGGAATAATTATTCCATGGTATTCACTCATCAAGGAAATCAATGATGCCGGGGTTCAGGTGACTTTGACCCCTGATCCTTCGACGTTGACCATGTTGACTGCGCCGTTTGCGAACAATTCCGACAAGTACACTATCAGGCTGCATGTTGAAAATAAGGGTGGTGACCCCGTTGATTTTGGCGCGGGTGACCGTTACACGGTTACCGCAACTCCTGAGTGGTTTATTGATACCGTGAAAAAGGATCAGACCCACAGCGGAGTGCCTTTGGGAGGTCCGGCTTGTCCCGGCGGGGCTTTACAGAATGCCGTGATCAAACCATGTACCGGCGGGTCTATGGTGTATGGAGGTTCAGGGACCGGAGACCTGAACGGTGACATTACGTCTCTTGCTCCGACTTCCAATATGAACGGTTGGGATAAATCACCGATCGATGGGGAAATGGATTTTTCCTATGAAACTTTCATGCTGCCGGCTTCCAAAATGATTCCGTTAGAGTCCAATCGATTGGTATTCCAGGATCTTCTTGTTTCCATTACCGATAACGACGCTGGAGGCGCCTGTGTTTACGGTACCGGCGGAACCTGTACGCCAAAGGCGAAGGGTCCGACCTACGCGGATCCGACAAAGCCCGATCTGAAATTCCGGCCCCAGACCAATGTGACGACTTTGCAGGATCACAAAGGCAATACGGATTTCATTGAAATCGGCGGCGCGGCTCCATGGCCGTTCCCGACAGTCATTGGCGGTCTCGGTACAGTAACTTTCAAGGCAGGTATTGATCCTGCTCCTTCCCCTGCGGATTATGCATTTTTGTTTGATACCGACAGCAGCGGCATTCTTGAAAACCCGGGGGATTCCGATACGATTTCTCTTACCGCAGGATCGACGCCATTGTCCGCCGGTTTGGGTGCTGTGATCGATCCGGTTACCAAGGCTGCAAAACCTGTTCCAGCTTATGTTCCGGGATTGTACCTGTATTCGGAAGTTTCCGAAGGGGGAGGAACCGTGAAATATTATTCCAATAAGTTTCCGAAGACGGTCGGTTCGGTGGCTGTCACTCCGGTCGCTGTTCTGAGAGGTAATGTGTACTCTTCCGGCGCTACGGCCACGACGACTTCGCAGGCGGTGCGTACGCTTGGTGACGTGAGTACCAATATTTTGCGCGATACGATTTTCAGGAATGTTTCGAAGATTCTTTCCGGAGTCGCAAAATCGGCGGCCGGTATGATCAGGGTCGATTCTGACGGATCGGGCGGCTTTGCCAAAGTGTCCGGTTCGGGAAATTTTGAGAAGCTTTTACCGGATGATACCGGCAAGGAAAAGGTGTATTACCACTATGGTGACTTGGCTCTCTCCGGTGGGTCCGATATTGCGTGGACTGGGGAAAAGACCATCATTGTTGTCGGTGGAAGCGTTTATATTACAACGGATCTCTATAATGCTGCCGCGGCAACAGTTAAACCGAAGCTCGGAATCATTGCACTGAAAGATTTGACCTCTTCTGCGGCTGATCAGCTGAAGCAGGGGCATGTCTACATTACTCCGGACGTCACCAACATTCAGGCAAATATTTTTGCCGACGGATCCGTATTCCCCTGGGTGAATGCAACGGTAACCCCTCTTAATGCCAATGGGGAACCTACGTATGACTCAGTTGAGGATCAGGAAGCGATACTCAAATACAGTCAGTTGTTCATTGAAGGGAGTCTTGCTTCCCAGAATACCGTGGGAGGATCAGCGCAGGCTGTACCGATTACCGGAACGGGGGTGGCCGCTTCGACGCTTGTTCAGTCAAGGCTGTACGATTTGAACTATCTCCGTTATTACACGGGTGTTCTGAAGCGTACGCCGACGGGAGTCCCATACTGCGGAAGTCCTCCGGCCCCGGTTGCTTCGGAATCGGATGTGAAGCTGGTGAAGCCGCTCGACGGTTCTCCATGGACGGTGTACGACACTCCGGTTGCCGGATGTCTGTTTTCACCGCTTGATCCCGCATCGGGGGTTACCGGAACCTATACGGGGGCCACTGGGCTGGATGCCATGAAGGATCTCGGAGCCACTTATATTTATTTTGATCCTCCGACGCCGACCCTTCCGGGCTTTGGTACCGAGGGCGGTGGGGTTCAGCAGCAGTTGCCGCAGTAGTTTGCTATTTTCGCGCCTTTTTCGTGACCTTGTATTCCAGATATTTTCCCAGCATGAGGCGGGTCTGTGCATCTATGGCGGGAATTGAACTGAGTACAATGCTGACGATCGGAACGAACAGCCATTGGATGCATAATGAAACCATTCCCCAGACACCTTTTTTGGGGTTATACGGCACAAGATTTAAACTGATGATGGCGCACATCACGATGCCTCCCGAAGCCAGGGTCAGGATGTTGCTCATGATCTGAGGAAGGTTGTACGCCAGCACGGTGTCGCGGAATCCCGCGTTTAAAAGACCGGGCAGGAATCCCATGAAGGTGATGAGCAACGGGCCGGTTGCCCAGAGCAGGCTGTTTTTCAGAAAGTCGGCGATGAGGTACACTTTTTTTGAGGTCTTGATGTTTTTGTTGTACCAAAGATTAAGCGCCACGAAGGGAAAGTCGCATACTCCCCATGCCCAACGGCGCAGCTGGCTGTACTGGCTCTGGAAGGTTTTGACATAGGTCTCCGAGAGCACCGCGTCCATGTATACCGGAGAGTAGATCGGAATAAGGCTGTGGCGGCCGTCGTATATGGTGTAGGCGGTCCAGTACTGACGTGAGTCTTCGGGGATGATGGACGGATCCCAGTAGTCGACTTCCACCACTGTTTTAAAGCCGATGGACCTGCTGGAAAAACTTTTATATTTGTCCTTTTCCATGCTTTCGGCCATGCGCCAGAAGGTGCAGCCCAGAGCCACAATGCGCTGAGCCATGGGGACGTCCCAGATGTTGTTGTGGAACATATGCGTCGGCTGGTAACCTTTTTCCGTACGGCGGTCGGCGGTGAGATATTTAAAGGTGAGTTCGCTGAAATAGTACGGATGGACGACCGTATCCGCGTCAAAGTTCGAGACGATGACATCTTCGTAATCGATCCGTTGATTGTCGAGGTACTGTTTCAGCTGTTTTGCCGCATGGGTGGCGTTGGAACTTTTCCCCCTGATTTCCCCCGGCGTGTTTTTGGGATGGATGGTCGTCATGGTGTGCATGAATTTTCCTCCGAACTCTTTTTTGATTCTTTCGCTGAGGTGGCGGACGTTTGTTTCGTCCGACTCTTCCCCCGCAAAAACCAGGATCATACGGTTTGGGTTATAGGCCCCGCTGACGTATGATTTTATGGATTCGCGGATGATTTCAAAGGACTCTTTGTAGGTAACGTAAATGATGGCGTGAATGATGTCGCGCGATTTTTTGTACTGGCCGGTTTTTTGGAGGTGATGGATTCCGGCCCTGAGTTGGCACAGTTCCATTATTTCCTGCTTCAGTTTTTTGTCCTTGCCGTTTTTGTTCTGCAGGTCGTGGAGCCGCTCGATCTCATAATCTATTTTTTCCGGATGGTCGTTGAAATTCAGCATTTTTTCCCAGTCGGTGTTCAGGGCGTTTTTTACGAGAATCGTGGAGCGGTACAGGTTGTAGGAAAGTTTCATGGAACGGAAAAACCATGTGACCGTGTAGACGATCATGATGCTCGCAGCCGCGACGGGCGCTATGGCGGAAAAAATGACTGGCAGAATCATGGCCATCCAGGATACCGCGCCGGGCACGATTTCAAGCGTGCGCCAAAGAGGGTGCTTGCGGATAAGCTCGTGTTTTTGCGCGTCAGCCATACTTAAGCTTTATACCAGGAAAGGTCCACTTCGGGGTATTGTTTGAGCTGTTCGACCATGGCCGCCTGAATCTGGCCGAGTTTTTCTTTAGTCTCGGCTTCGAAACGGAGCGTCAGGTTCGGGCTTGTGTTGGAGCAGCGTACGGCTCCCCACGCGGTCTCGCCAAAATTGACGCGGACGCCGTCGATGGTGATGCACTGGTGGGTGCGCGTGAAGTGGTCGGTAATCTTTTTGACGATGTCGAATTTTTTGTCGTCGGGACAGTATGCTTTGAATTCCGGTGTTGTTTGCATCTGGGGGAGTCCGTCGAACTGGCGGGACATGGTTTTGTCCGATTTTGAAAGGACCTCGATGATTTTGCATGCCGCAAGGAACGCGTCGTCGAAGCCGTAGTAGTCGTAAAAATCTTTGCCGAAGAACATGTGTCCGCTGATTTCACCCGCAAGCGGAGCGTTGATTTTGTGCATCGTGGTTTCGATGAACGAGTGGCCGACTTTGTTCATCACCGGAATTCCGCCGAGCCGGGTGATTTCATCGATGAGCACTTTGGAAACTTTGACGTCGAAGACGATCTGGCTCCCGGGTTTGGCCGCAAGAAGCTCACGGGAAAGCAAAAGCAGGAGGTAGTCCGCGGAGTAGTGTTTTCCATTTTCGTCCACGACGCCCACGCGGTCGCCGTCGCCGTCGAAGCCGATGCCAAGATCGGCTTTTTGTTTTTGGACAAGGGTCGCGAGGTCGAGCATGTTCTTTTCCTCCTCGGGGTTGGCTTCGTGGTTCGGGAAATTGCCGTCGAGTTCGCAGTACAGTTCAGTGACTTCACAGCCGATGCCCCGTAAAAGGTTTCCGGCGAATTTTCCGGCGACTCCGTTTCCGGCATCCACAACGACTTTGAGCGGCCTGCCCAATGTGATCCGGCTCTGAATATCTTTGAGGTACACATCAAAATTGTCGTCCTTGGTCGTGAGCTTTCCCGCTCCTTGTTCAAAATCCATTGCCTGGGCGATTTTTACGATCTCCTGCAGTTCGTCTCCGCATACCGAGTGCGCGTTCTGGCGGACGATTTTTATGCCGTTGTACTCTTTGGGGTTGTGGCTTGCGGTGATATTCACTCCGCTATCCATATTGAACTTGCAGACCGCGTAGTACAGGAGCGGCGAGGTGGAAAGTCCCACATCCACGACGTCGATTCCCGATGAGAGTATTCCTTCAATGAAAGCTTTTTGGAGGGCGGGGGAATGGAGGCGGTTGTCGCGGCCGACCATCATGTTCTTCGTCCCATACAGGCGCTTCATGTAGGTGCCTGTGGCTTTGCCGATGAGGTTGACGGTTTCCGGGGTCAGGTCTTCATGGGCGATACCGCGGATGTCGTAGGCGCGGAAGATGAGAGGGTTTAGCTTCGTCATGTGGATTCAAGTAACAAGAAAATTATTTGCCCGGGATCGTTGGGCCGCCCTATTGAAGCATAAAACTACGAAATGCTCAATAAGTACCGGGCTGTAATTTACAATATTTATTTAAATATGTCAAATGCATGTTTTGGGCTCATCAAGCAGGTGGAAGTTGACAACTATTGCACATTAACGTATATTGCGCGTCCGTAAGTTACTAGCATACGTTATGTCTGATAAAGGTGAAAAAGACGGGTCAGATCACCAGCCTGATGCAGGAAATCCTGAGCATGCCGGTGCTGCGGAGGACGGTGCGGACAAGGCGAAAACGGTTTCCCAGTTGGTTGTCGATGTTCAGGTTGAAGAGACGGATCAGTACGGCACAATACTTCTGAGGCAGGGGAAAGCATTATTCAGCATCGGGGCCTATCGTGAAGCTCTTGGTGTTTTTCAAAAAGCCGCGGACCTTGGGTCTTATCATGCCAGGCTCATGCTGGGTTTGACGATGATTGAAATTTCGCACGAATATTATTTTCAGGGGCTTGGGCATATGATCGAGGCGGCGAGCTCCATGCTGGTGCGGCCGTACCTGGATCTGCTTCGCACGGTTTTGGAAAAAGGGCATTCAGGGAAGCTTTTCCCGGCGTACGAGGGACAGGTTTCATCGAATTTGGGTGAAATAGCGGAGGTGATGCATTCGCTCCGGACTATGGATATGGGAGAACAAAAAAAAGCGGCTTTTGGCAGGCTTTTGAGGATGCTCCAGGCTTCCGAGGCCAATTAGGCGTTTCTTTGCACATCTTTTACCCGTTTCACCACTCCTGCGCTGATTTTTGTGACCGTTGCCGCAGGTCCACTCTTGGGTTTATTTTTTTGTTTTTCTGCTTCCCGGATGGCGTTTATTTCTTCCATGACCGGAGGATTATCTCTCACAATAAATTGTGATTTGAGTTTCATGATGATCACTTCGAGGACCCTGAGTGCGGCTTCCCTCCCCAGTCTTTTGCGTTCTTCCAGGTTTTCCGGCACTCTGTCGAACTGGAGGACGATATCGGCTTTTGATGCCGATTTCGACTCGTTTCCCGTGATGTCCACGGAAATGAAAACCGGATCGCGGAGTTCGGATACTCCCTTGCCGAATTTTTTTTCGGACAGTGCTTTTGGACTGACCTCAATCATGAAGTCCGTGCCGAACCGGATGTCCAGTATGGTTCCGAGCGTGTTGTAGTAGCGGATTTTTTTCTCCGAAGGGTCTTTGCATTCCAGAATTCTGGCAAGTTCGTCATACATGCTGAAAACGTACGGTGATTCCGGCATGGTGGTTATTTCGGCGTATTGAAAATTTGGGTCGTCTTCCGATGACGTCTCTGCCCGGCGTTCTTTATCGTTGATCTCCTTCCGGACGATAGCCCGGGCTTCATTCTCGCTCTGGATGTCTTTTTCCAGTATTCCGCCACGGTCTTTTTCTGGGTCGTATTTTGCTCCCGGCCCCGGCCCTAAAAGACTGAATTCCAGTTCTCTCCCTTTTGCGATGGGATTGTCCTGCAGGTCACTGACCTGCCGTTGGATATCTCTTGCCATAAGGTTACAACTAAGAAATCTTCTTATTATAGCACAAAAGAAGGTTTCTTTGTAGTCCTTGATGATGGATTGTTGTTTATTTTTCCGCTTCCTGGATGGCTTCCAGCCGGTTCCGGAATCCCCAGTTTTTGAGCAGTTTCTGGACGGATTTTGGCACCATGTGCTCCCATTTTTTGTTTTGCAGAACAGCTTTTCTGATCTCCGTGGAACATATTTTAAGTTTTTTGGGTATCCAGACGATTTTATGCGGATTCTTGCGGATTTTGTTGGCGTTTTCGAAGAGAATTTTTACGATGTCGGAACTGGTGAAAACAGTGTCGAATGGAGGCAGTGATTGTTCCACATGGTGCGGCCAGAGTTCAAAATTCTTGATGTTCGGAATGGGAATGATCATGTATTTTTCAGGAGGAATTTTTGCTTCGTTCAGAGCGTTTTTTATCATTTCTATTCTCTCCCCGACGGTGAACGGGTTTTCCGGGCGGTAGTTGTCGTTTGCGCTGCCGATGCCGATAAAAAGCATGCCGGTTTTTTTGAGCGTCTGTTGTATGGCATCCAGGTGTCCGAAGTGAAATGGCTGAAATCTTCCGATGAAAAGTGAGGGCATGGGGTAGAATATAGAATTTAGAATGTAGAATGTAGAATGCGGGAGGGGCTACTTCTTTATTTTGATGACGGGGGGCATTTCGGTTTTGTGCTTATTTTTTTCGACGCGTTTGAGCACCATGTGCACGAGCGTCGGGTTCATTCCGCGTTCGATGAGCTGATTCTCTCCGAGTTTTAAACGTTTAAGGATCGGGTCGAGCTGGCCGTAACCGGCACCAAGTTCGCCTTCGTCGGTTTGTCCCTGGTACAGTTCCGCGGTGGGGATTTTTTCGATGATTTCACGCGGGAGTCCCACATGATCCGCGAGCGCGAATACTTCGTCCTTGAAAAGATCACCGATCACTTCCAGATCGGCGGCGAGGTCTCCGTATTTCGTGCCGTACCCCAGGAGCGTTTCACTTTTATTGGATGTTCCGAGCACCAGCGCGTCGGCAGTGTTGGCGTAGTTGTATAAAAGTACCGCGCGGATGCGGGCTTTAGTGTTTTGGGTAGCCAGTTTGTTCGGATCCCAGGGCAGGTGATAAAAATCCGTGAGAAACGGGTTGATCGGCTGGTAGAAAAAAGTCACGTTCAGCGCGTGGCAGAGCGCTTTTGCGTGATCAATGTTCTCCTGCGCGCTGACTCCGAGTTCCGGGAGTGAAATCGCGGTGACGTTTTCCGCACCAAGCGCGTCGACAGCGAGTTTGAGCGTGAGTGCGGAATCCACGCCCCCGCTGATGCCCACTACGCCCCGGTGTACGAGCGCTTTCTTGAAATATTTTTTAATGCCTTTGATGAGCTGATCGTAGATGGATTGGAGTTGTTCGGGTTCCATGGGTTTGGACGGAGAAAATAGAATTTAGAATGGAGGGCTTAGGGTTTAGGGGTTAGGGCATAGAATGTGGCGTCTGCGCGTGCAGACTTTTTTGCCTCAGTACCGTTTTAATGTTCTGCGGATTTCCAGATTTTGAGCTTTTGTTTTGAGTTCGTTGCGGCGGTCCCATTTCTTTTTTGCCGTGCAGATTCCGATGGTCATTTTAATATAGTTGTGACTTAAATGCAGGTCTAAAGGGATAATGGTGGTACCCTTGGTGTCCAGTTCTTTCTGCAGTTTGATGATCTGGCCCCGGCTCAGGAGGAGTTTGCGCCGCTGATCGGGATTGTAGGCGGGGTTCGGGGCGTGTTTGTACGGGGAAATGTGAATGTTGCGGGTGAAGGCTTCCCCGTCTGTGATTTCCACAAAGCTGCCTTTGAGGTTGGCATGGCCGAGACGAACGGATTTCACTTCCGGTCCGCTGAGAACGATTCCGGCTTCGAGCTTTTCCTGGACTTCGTAGTCTACGAAGGCTTTTTTGTTCTGGGCAAGGAATGAACTTTTGTCTGTGTGAGCCATGACATGGATGCCTTACGGCGTCAGGCGGTAAATAGTTCTTGGGAACGGAATGCTGGTACGGATGTGTTCCAGTCCGCAAATCCAGGTGACGAGGCGTTCGAGTCCGTAGCCAAAACCGCTGTGCGGGACAGAACCGAATTTCCGCAAATCCAGGTACCATTGGAACTCTTTGACAGGGAGTTTGTGGTCCTGAATGCGCTTGAGCAGGGTGTCGTAGTCGTCCTCGCGCTGGCTTCCGCCGATGATTTCGCCATAGCCTTCGGGCGCGAGCAGGTCCGCGCACAGTACGCGGGAGGGGTCTTTGGGGTCGCGTTTCATGTAAAAGGCTTTCACTTCAGAAGGGTATTTTTCCACGAAGATCGGCTTGTCGTATTTTTGGGTAAGTATGGTTTCGTCGTCTCCGCCGAGGTCGTCGCCGTCTTTGATGTCCGAGCCCATTTCCTGAAGTTCCTTCACCACGTCAGCGTGTGTTTTGCGGATAAACGGGGGGACGATTTTTTTGAGGGGTTCAATGTTACGTTCCAAAATCACCAGTTCGGGAGTGTTTTTTTCCAGCACCCGTTTGACGATGTGGGCGACCATGCCTTCCTGGGTCGCCATGTTTTCCTCGTGTTCCACAAAGGCCGCTTCGGCATCCATCATCCAGAATTCGGTGAGATGGCGGCGGGTCTTGGATTTTTCCGCGCGGAACACCGGTCCAAAATCGAAACATTTGCCGACGGAATAGATGGCGGCTTCGATGTAGAGCTGCCCTGACTGGCTCAGATAGGCGTTCCCCAGGTCAAAATATTCCACGCCGAACAGCTCGGTCGTTCCTTCGCAGGCGTTCGGGGTTAAAATGGGGGCGTCGATTTTTATGAAGCCGTTGTCGTTGAAGTATTCGTAGGTGGCGTTAATGATGGTGTTGCGAATACGCTGGATGGCCCATTGCTTGGAAGAACGGAGCCAGAGGTGGCGATTGTCCAACAGAAAGTCGATGCCGTGATCTTTTTTTGAGATAGGGTACTCTTCCGTGTTGAGGTGGACGATTTCAATGTTGGTGACCTGAAGTTCATACACGCCTTCCTGTTTGGGGTGCTTGGTGACGAGCCCGGTGACTTTGAGCGAAGATTCCGCTGTGAGTTTTTCCGCATTTTCCGCGGTTTTTGCGTCAACCTTTGCGGCTTCGAGTACCCCCTGGGTCATTCCGCTGCCGTCACGGAGCTGCAAAAAATATAGTTTGCCGTTTCCGCGTTTGTTGAACATCCAACCCTGGATAGTCGCTTCTTTCCCGACATGGTCTTTGAGGTTTGCGATAGAGGTGATCATACGTTGAAAAATCCTTAAAATACTGTAGATAAGATACTCAAAGGCTTGGGCTTCGGCAAGTTTACCGTGTGACGCGGGTTGCTAAGCCGCGGGGGCTTCCACAATGGATTGTCTTTCACCGCTTTCGGCGATCTTGAGGTAGAGCTGCCCGCAGATCGGGTCGTCGAGGTGTCTTTTGAGTTCCATCATCGCGCGTCCTTTTCTCTTCCAGTCGTTCATGGCGATGGCGTTTTGCGCGTATGTTGTCAGACAGTAGATGTCGGTTGCAACGAACCGTTCCAGGAGTTCAAGCGATTTTTGCGTTGCCGCAGCGTCCCGAAGTCTTCTGGCAATTGAGCCGAACATCGTCAGACACACCGGGTCGCCTGATTGTTCTTCAAGCAGCGGCAAGACCTTTTCCAGTTTTTCGGTGTCGTTTGCGTCGCGGGCGATGGCCGCGTACGTGGTGAGGCATTCCGGTTTGTCGAGTTTTGTCTCCAGTTTTTCCATCGCGGCGTCCAGATGTTCCTGATGACGGGAAGCGCGCGAGAGTGAGGCGAAGGTGTTCAGGCGATCAGTGTCGTTCAGGTTGCGTTTCAGTTTATTCATCGCCTTTGCCATGGCTTCCGCGTCGCCGAGTTTTTTTGCCGTCAGGGCGTATGAGACGAGTTCGTCAGTGAAATCCAGATATTGTTCGAGTTTTTTCAGCGCGACCCCCATGTGGACCGGATCCTGCAGTTTGCGGGCTATGTTGCTGTACGCGATCATGTCTTCCCTAGTGAAGACCGTGGCGGTGCCCATTTTCCGCAGTGCGGCCGGATAAAGTTCGGGTTTGCGCATCCGCCGGGCGGCTTCGTAAAGCTTATGAGCATAAACGGCCCTGCGATGGTTTATGATATTCATGCCGTCGTAGTACTGGATCTGCTGTTCGTCGGTCAGCGTTTCTCCGATGGCGAGAATTTCTTCCCTGTCGTCTTTGAGGGCCGCGTTCACCATTCTTTCCAAAGTAACCTCATCAATTTCTTGGCCGAGTTTCCGTTCAAAGACCAGTGTGTACTTGTCCGTTTGGCGAAGTACCGGAATGGTTTTCCGGATTTTGGCCCGGGATCGTTCGACCAGACCGAATGCTTCACTTTTGCTTACCTGGTTGATCAGGTGCTGGAGTCTATCCAGTTTGCCCGCGTATTCGCCTTCGCCGGCTTTGCCCTCTTCAATGATGGTCATCAGGCATGTCCGGACGTAATTCTTTATGCGCAGAAAACGGCGTTCAAGCCAGTCTTCACCGCACGTTTCAATGGTACCGAGGTGGCGTTCAAAACGCTTGCGGCACTCTTCCGTTGATGTCTGGTCGGAAATGACATTTTCCAATAATCCTTCCAGTTCGTTGAGGTCCATACAGAGATAAAAAACGGACGGAAAGCGAGGCTACAAGAATATTCTTATTTTGTCAAGTATTCTTGTACGGTCAGGCCTTCGGGTAACCGATTTTCTTGAGCATCTTCTGTAACTGGAAGATTGGCAGCCCTATTACATTGTTGTAGTCGCCCTCGATTTGTTCGACCATTTTTCCTCCTTCACCCTCGATGCTGAAGGCTCCCGAAATCTGGAGGGCTTCGTCGTGGTGGGCCAAGGTGCGAATCTCCGTTTGCGACATTTTTTTGATTTTCAGTTTGGTGAGCACGTGTTCAACCAGTTCTTTGGTGATTTCTCCTTCGTCGCCGGTTTGGATGACTGCGATGCCGCTGTGGACTTTAATGGTTTTCCCGCTCATGGATTTGATGATTTTTTCCGCTTCAGGGTAGGTTGCCGGTTTGCCGATTTTTGTCGATCCGACGGTGATGAAGGTGTCCGCGCCGATGATGATGGAATTCGGGAGTTTTTTGGCGATAAATTTCGCTTTTTCCAGCGCCAGATGTTTGGCGAGCTTCCCGGGGTTTTTATGGGCCAGCATGTCCTCTTCGTAGCCGCTTGTCCGGCATTCAAAAGGCAGGCCGAGTTCTTCCATGAGTTTGCGGCGGGCTTTGGACTTGGAGGCGAGGATGAGCATGGGTGGCTTGACGTTTAGTTTGAAATAGGGTTTAATATCTGTACTTTCTTTATTTTGGATGGAATGAAGCCGTATTTACGTTATACCTTTCAGCTTGTCTGGCGTCAAAAACGAAAATTTCTGTTTTTGGCGACTTTGGTGCTGTTTGATACCGGGTTACGCCTGATTCAGCCATTTTTCTTTAAGGTTGTCGTTGATACGCTGACCGCCGGCCTTGTTCAAAACTCTTTTTCTCCGGAGCAATTGAAAACCATGTTCGAGGTGATCGGCTTCTGGTTCATTTTTGCGGTGATCGGGAATGTTGTGAACGCGGAGAACCATTATCTGGTGTGGAATATCGGGAGCGACAGTTCCCAGGAGGTGCATATGGCGGGATACCGCAGGCTTTTAAATCTTGATTACCACCGTCACACCCAAAAACATTCAAGTCAGTATGCCAAGATTGTTGATGAGGCGGACACTTCGGTTTGGGAGATGACGAACTGGTGGCTCGGAAGGTTTTTCCCTGCGTTCATCGGGTTTGCCGGGATGCTTGTTATTGCTTTTGCCATGAGCTGGCAGATGACGCTGGTGTCGCTTTCGGTGATTCCTCCCGGTCTCGCTATTATCATTTTTATGATCAAGCGGTATGAGGAGCGCCAGTATCTGGTGAATAAGCTCTGGAATTTGAAGCATGAACACTTGAGCGATCAGGTTTCGAATATTATTACGTACAAGCTGAATCAGAACGAGGATCTTTTTCTGAAGGTCCAGAAGGGGTACAGCGACCGCGCGGCACATTCGCAGACCGAGCTGAATGGGAAGTGGAGGCTGACGGAGATGCTGAATCCCGATTCGATCGCCAGATTTTTGGTGATGGGCATGGGGGTGTTTCTGGTGAAAGATGGAAGCATCACTCTGGGAACGTTGTTTATGTTCATGGCTCTCCTGACGGAAATTCTGGTTCCGCTTCATTTGCTCGGGGACATTTTGCCGCAGTATAGCCGTCGGGCGCGTCATATTGATAAACTCATCAAGCTTCTGGAGGAAAAAGATGCCGTGACCGATCCCAAACGTTCCAAAAAAATTGGAGAGGTTCATGGCAAAATTGAGTTCCGCGGAGTTGATTTTTCCTATCCGGGGTCGGACACAAAGGCTTTCCGGCTCAGCGGAATCGATTTTGCGATTGAGCCGGGGCAGACCGTGGCACTGGTGGGACACTCCGGGTGCGGTAAGTCGACGATGATGTCTTTATTGACCCGTTTGAATGATCCGACGAAAGGCGAGATTCTGCTCGACGGGGTGAACATCAAGCAATATTTGCAGGAGCAGTACCGCAGATTGCTTGGTACGGTTTTACAGGAACATTCCATGTATAACGAGACCATTGCCCAGAACATTGCGTACGGAAAACCGGACGCCAGCAGGGATGAGATTATTGCCGCCGCTGAAAAGGCCGCCGCGCACCAGTTTATTGAGAAAATGCCGCAGGGGTACGACACGCTGATTGGTGAAAGGGGAGTTCGGCTTTCGGGCGGAGAGAAACAGCGTCTTGCCATTGCCCGCGCCATTTTGAAAAACCCCAGGATCGTGGTTCTGGATGAGCCGACCAGCGCCCTGGACAGTATCACCGAGGCCAAAGTTCAGAAAGGCCTGGATTCGTTAATCGCGGACAGAACATGTCTGGTGATCGCGCACCGTCTTTCCACCGTGCGCAACGCAGACAAGATTATCCTCATGAAGGAGGGAAAAATTGAGGCCGCGGGTACCCACAGCGAACTTTTGCACGGCTGCGCGGATTACCGTGAGATGGTTGAACTGCAGACCGGGGGATTTTTGGCGGATGATTAGGGGGATGCTAGCTGAGGAATTATAATTTTTCGGTTCCAGCTTTTTGTGTTTTTGCCTTTGATTCCGGATTTTTATTGCCAATTTTTTCATTTCGAAGTTGTCTGTTTGAAGCCACAAATTGTTTCATATCTGATTCACCCATTTCATTAACGTAATAGTTTGCTAAATCTCTATTGAGAAGATTAACTAATTATCATTAGTCGTCGATTTCACCTCCTCGGCAATTTCTTTAATCAAGGTGAATAGTTCCTTGTAAGGCAAGAGTGCTATCCGCCGAAATCCCGATTGTAAAACCAGTTCCTTTTGAAGGGGTCTGAAGTATTTTCTTCCTTCAAATTCAGGATATAGACGGAGGAACTCAAGCAGAGTTATTAAAATGCGTGAAAAACGACCGTAACGTCTCTCCATGAGCTCTGAATAAACGTTTTCTTGAGTGAATAATATCTGAGTATAAATATATTGATTATCATGCTTCAGATGGCCAAAATATTCCGGATCTTTTTCCCAAGGAGAGAAAGTCAAATGTGCACCCCACCAAAGCCTTGCCAAAGCATTTCTTCTAAGACTACGGTCATTCTCACTAATAATAAACCAGTGAGTCAAAATAAATCTTATGCACTCATCAAGCTTGTCTCGATCTTTATTTATCTCTTCAAGTTGATAGGGTAACGGCCATCTTTGCATTACATATTCACGAAAATCAGCATGACAAAGGTAAGCCCACAAACGTTTGTCTGAAGCTTTAGTTTCATCTATATCATTTAAATATCGATGTAATAAAATCGCATTTTCTGCCTCCATACTTTTATCTGGTAGTAACTTTGGAATCTCAGTTACTGGGACAATATCAGATACAAGAAGATCGCTATCGTTAATGTCCATTTTTTTTTCAATATAAGGAAGAATTCCATCATCAGCATAAAGCTCTAATCGAAGCCTTTCTTCTGTTTTAGATTTGAATAATTTGATTGTTTTATTCATCTTCAGAAGGATTTAAAGTCAAAATTTCCTTTAAGCCACGCGCAACTGGATTTACTAAAATTTTTTGTGCAGCAACGAAAGGATCGTCAATTTCTATTTTCTGTTCCCTGCAAATTGATTGAAGACGTTCGAACCAGCGTTTATCACCATATTCGGCTTTTTTAGATTGATCTGCTAAAACATGTAAAGCTTCAGCCAATGCAGGTAAAACAAGCATTGCATGTAAAGAATGTACGGTCGACAATACCTTGGCATCCAAAAACGTAGCATGATCTTCCTCGGACAATTCAATTGTCAAAAAATCACCTTCATAATCAATAATCATGGGGCCTTTTTTTAACGTTCCCTTCGCAATTTTAATAAATGAACTGGCTGGTGCATTCAAAGGATCAAATTGTTTAGTGACATAGAAACTACCACTGCCACCATCTGCCAAAATATCCCCGGACTCAACCACGAAACTGGCTTTCCCATAATCAGAATGCAGTCCGACTGGTTTATAATCAGAAATTTTTTGAGTTGCGCAAAGAAAAAAACTCACATCAACTTTTTCTCTTAATCTATTTGCTGGAATTTCAATTTCCCATTGTTTTTCATTAATTGTATAAGTTTTTCGAAAAAAGGTAGTCTTGCATTCTATTTCAACGACAAAAGCTATTTTTTGGTTCTTAAGCATTTCTTCTAACGTTTGATTTTCTAAATTAAATTTATATTCAGTTTCAATTATAGTTGGCCTCTGTGTTACCCAAAATTGAGGGCTAAACAATCCCTCGATATCATCGCCCTCTCCCAAAACAGGATATGGATATGATTGTTTCTTATTATTCATGAGGTTCAATTGCAAGAATGTAACGACGTTTTGAATTAGTATTTAACTGAAGCCTCAAAGGAACACCCGCTTCAAACTTTAATCCAGTAACAAAAGATCCTGTGGTTTCGTAATGTCGTCCATCATCAATTCCCACTGCATCGACAAAATCAGCATCATATTCTGCATCTTCACCTGTAGCAATTATTTTTAAATCACCTTCCTGATCTATAGATGAAGTTATTGTGAACTTGTAACTTATACCTTTTGCCTCACTGACAGCAAAACTTCTAAATTTTATCATCGAAGTATCAAGCCGAGAAAGCGAACCACTCCCCGGACCAGGTAGTGGTTCTGGACCAGGTGGAGGGCCGGGCTTTGGCTTTTTTTTATGGAGGATTGGAAGATCTCCTTCCCCAGCTTTCATAATACTAACGCTTTTTTTGACTGGATATTGCGTTTCTATTTGTTCACGTTCCTTTTCTTCAACTTTTTCTCGACTCGATTCTCTGTCTTCTTTAGTTTCAGTTTTTGACCCCATGGCTTCAGACTTATCATCTTCCTCACCTATTTCAGGCAAATATTTATTCAATTCTGGAATCTCATTTGGCTTGCCCGCACTTTCTCCAGCAACTTCACGAAGACAATCCTTAATCCAATTATACATTTCACGTAAAATCTTTCCGCCATACTCTTTCCTTTCCGCAATCCATTCATCATGAGCGGGGGGCTCAAGTCCGCGCAACAGCTCATTGCCTTTTTTATCGCTACATATGAATACGCCAGCATAGGGATCCCTCAAAATTCTAGCAGGATATTCATCAATAAACATTCTTGAAGCTCTCATTAACTGTATTTTTCTCGGAAACCCTTCACCAAGTTTAAGAAATAAATCCACTGTACCAATTGTATGCAACTTTATGCTTTTCTTGTAGTTTGGACTTGTAACTGCCTCATAAAAAGGTAGTACATGATGTTGCTCATCAAATTGCCTCAAATGTTTTTCAAGTGTCTTCTTGTTTATATCTATTACGGTCTTTCCGTCAATAAGATGGACAGTTAAATCCTCAAAATAGATTGCTGCCCAAAAATTTTGCAGTACTGAAAGAATTAATTCCTTTTGCCAGTTATCATCCGCATCATAACCTGCAATAAAAATATCTGTTCCAGCTTCATCTCTTCCTTTAAAAATTTCAGGAATCATATTTTTCTCTCGCACTGAAAGAGCGCGATTCGTTTCCTTAATGCCAAAATTTCCTATACCGCTAAACTCGTCATCCAAATTTGAGAAACTCGAAATACGACATTTACCCATAAAAATGGGCTCATTTTCTGCACTAAGTGTATTGTAATAAACTACTCGAAACTTCGAGGCAACAAATGGTGCCCCTTTTCCAATTCCGAAAGTACCTCCTTGTTCACCTGACTTAGTTGATATACCAATAGAACCTGTTAGCTGACACCAGGGCTGATCATGATCTCGATCTTTTCCGGTAACACCCCACGTATTGTAATCTGAAGCCCGTAAAACGGATATATTTTCGCTTTTAAGAAGTTTTACAGCATTTTCATAGAATTCATCAGCCTCTGTTTGTCCTTTAGCAAATAATTTGGCCTTCATAAATATATCCTCAAGTTGATTGATTCCGACCAAATTTTCGGTTGGAATTAATAATCTTTCAAATTCAACAACCACAGGTTTTTTATAATTCTTTCGTGCGTCTAGCGAATTTTGAATAATCTCCCGTGCAACCGCACGTTCATGATTACCTTGAAAATATTCCTGAAGAGCATCATGAAAACCCTGAATATCTGCACCATTAAGTGACGGGAAATGCCATCCCAATTTTCCAATATTGCTTTTCATAGACGTATTTTCTTATCAATACTGGAAAAACTCTGTTTAGTTATTCGCAACTGCCGTTCTAGCATTGAAAACATAGCCTTAACGTCAGCTTCGCTATATTCATAATTACTCTTGTTTGAGAGATTTGAGAGCAATCGCAAATAGTGGAGGATGCGGTTTCCCCTTTGTTCTGCAAGTCGTTTAAATTTGTCATGCTTAGATTCATTCATGATCAAAACCTATCATATTTATCAAGCATTTGTCAAGTATAATTCTAATATTAAACAAATATATGATAAATCTAGACTAAAACACCCTCTTTCATTTTAACTATTTTTTTGCTTAAAATGGCTTTCCTTAAAGTATTCATCTCAAAAGCATTAACAATAGCCTCAGCGATTTTATTGATTACGGGAACAGTCACCGAATTCCCAATTTGTTTATATGCATGAAGGTCAGGTAGCCCAGGTGGTAATTGCAGATTATCGTATCCCTGCAGACGTGCGCACTCCTGTGGAGTAAGTCGCCTAATGCCCTTTAGGTCGCGAATAATTGGCACATTATGCCCTCCAAGCCCCATACTGGCTACAAGTGTAGGCGAGTGTCCATCTCGATGTACTCTCACATGATTACGTCTATAAAGGTATACATAATTCGGATTGATTACGTAGTTCTTTATTTTTTCAAACAATGGACTCCCATTGTAATAATAAATCGGGTCAACATCACGCTCTAACATATCAATCACTTTTGGGGTTTTACTTTTATCAGGTTCCGGCCACTTGAATCTGTTCAGTATCTTAGGGTCCCTAAATCCAACAATATATATGCGCTCTCTATTCTGAGGAACTCCAAAGAAGAGACTGTTATATATCCTATAACCAGTAGAATATCCTGCCTCTGAAAGTTTTTTTAAAATAACCTTAAATGTGTTGCCATCATCATGGGATTTTAAATTTCTTACATTTTCAAGAAAAAACCCCATTGGAGGTTGCCTCTGGACTTCAATTGCCTCACGCAAAATTCTATCAATTTCATTGAAGAGGACACCGCGTCCTTTTTCATCTTGGAAACCCTTTCCATGGCTTGCTACAGAAAAAGCTTGGCACGGGAATCCTCCGACCAAGAAATCAAATTCAGGTATATTGCTTTTCTTAATACTTATGTCTTTTACATCCGCCAACGTTAACTTTGTTGAACCGAAATTCCTATCATAGGTAAGCTTGCAGTTCTTATCAATATCGTTTGCAAAAACTGTTTTGAACTTGCCAGTCATTTCGAAACCTTTTCGAATTCCACCTATACCAGCAAACAAATCTATTGTTTTGATTGGAAATGATACTTTCATAAATCTATTCTATTCATTTGCATTTCAAATGGCAGCGGATCTTTAAGAAATACATTGCAATAATCTTACATCATTACATGATGCGTATTTCTATAAATTCCCTATCCATCTGAAAACTGGCTACAGCAAACAATATATATTATAATGAAATATCAATATGTCGATAAAAATATGGCAGGAAAAAAATCAAAATCAGATATCTCGAATAATGCAATAAGGATATTTTTACAAAAAGTTGGTGAATATTATGAAAAATCATGCAGACGCTGAAGCTTTTGAAAATGTAAATAATATACAAGGAAATTCTTATTAATTATCTCCCCCTAAAAGAGAAATTAATTTGCATATGATGCATTTGGGGGAATCTACCTTTCTGGTTTAGCTGCACAGCAGAAAGGCATTTTAACCAACTCGTTTTTAGCCGTAGTTCTTTTGTCCGTATCTCTCGTCGAGGATTTTGAACAATTTTTCGAACTCTTCGGGGTGGTCCACGAAGTTGATTTGTTTGGAGCCGATCATTTTTTCGAGTTTTTTGAACGGGACGAATTGTACTTCGGCGACCTCTTCCTTTTGCAGTTTGAGTTTGGCGATGTCGAGGTTCATGGGCAGCAGGTAGACATCGTTGATGTGGTTGCTGATGTAGGTGCCGTTGTTGAGTACGCACCGGTGGCTGACGGTGAAGAGATATTCGGCGTTTGCGGGGTTGACGGTAATTCCGAGTTCTTCGGCACTTTCTTTTACGACGGTGGAAGGGGAGTCGTCGCCGGCAATGATGTGTCCCGCCACGGAGATGTGCCACATTCCCGGATGCGCTTTTAAATGAGCCGCCCGTTTTTGGATGAGCAGTTCGTGTTTGGAATTGATGATCCAGACGTGCACGGTTTTATGCCAGTCGCCGTCGCGGTGCGCTTCCGAACGCTCTTTTATTTTTCCGGTCGGGTTGCCGTGTTCGTCGATGATGTCGAAGTTTTCCATGCTAGAGCGATGCAACGAACGCTTTTATTTTGTTGAGTCCTTCCACGATCATCTCTTCGGAAGAAACATACGAGAACCTCACAAAGTCGTCTCCGAACAGTCCGAACACGCTTCCGGGCAGAATCAGGACGTGGGCTTCCTTCATGACGCGGTCGCAGAGTTCGGCGGCGGATATTTTCAGTTTGTCCAGGATCTGACTGACGTTCACCATCAGGTAAAACGCGCCCTTGGGGGAGTGGCATTTCATTCCCGGGATTTCGTTGACCATGGAGACCATGATGTCGCGTCTTTTTTTGTACTCTTTGAGCATTTCGTCGACGGCGCTTTTGGTTTTGCTGCCGGTGAGCGCTTCGAGCGCCGCGTATTGGGCCGCCGTGTTGACGCAGGAGATGTCGTTGCAGGCGAGCTGCTCAAGGTATTTGGCCATCTGTGCGTTTTTGGTGAGCGCCCAGCCGATGCGGTAGCCGGTCATCGCGTACGTTTTGGAGGCTCCGTTGAGGAGAACGGTTCTTTCCGCCATTCTAGGCATGCCGGTGATGGAAATGTGTTCACCTTCGTGGATCATTTCGTTGTAGATTTCGTCCGAAAGCACCCAGAGGTCGTGCTTCACCGCGATTTGGGCGATTTTTTCGATGAGGTCCCTGGAGAAAACGCCTCCGGTGGGATTTTGGGGAGAGTTGAGGATGATGAGTTTTGTGCGCGGAGTGATTTTGGATTCCAGTTCTTCCGCGCTGAAGTTGAAGCCGTTTTCTTCCTTGAGTTGGATCGGCACGACTTTTCCTCCCAGGTATTCCGTGACCGATCCATAGATGGGATATGAGGGGTTTGGGACGATCACTTCGTCGCCTTCGTCGATGAGCGCGTTAATGGTGTAGAACATGACCGGTTTGCCACCGGCCACCACGATGACGTCTTCCTGTGAATAGGGGACGCCGGTGTATTTTTCGGTGGATTTTGCGATCGCTTCCCGCAATTGGGGGATTCCGGGGGTGGCGGTGTAGTGGGTCTGGTTGTCTTTGATGGCTTTGATGGCGGCTTCATTGATGTTTTCGGGAGTATTGAAGGCCGGTTCCCCGATCTGCAGGTAGATGAGTTTTTCTCCTTTTGGGGCGAGCACTTCCTGTTCAAATTTTTTTGCTTTGCCAATAACCGAGAATGCGTTTTCCGTTCCGAGGTTTGGCATTCTTTTCGAAAATGGTTTCATGTTGTGCCCGTTATGAGATAAATGAATCTTATTTCTTCCTCCTTGCGATGACCTTCAGGGATTTTTCAAATATTTCTTTTGCGGTGATGCCGTATTTTTCCATGAGTTCGCGGGGCTGCCCCGATTCGCCGAATGTGTCGTTGATCCCGACCATTTCCACCGGAACGGGATAGTGCTGGACAAGGACCTCCGCTACGGCTCCGCCCATTCCGCCGTACAGCTGGTGTTCCTCCGCGGTGACGACGCAGCCGGTTTTTTTGACCGAAGCAAGGACGGTGTCTTTGTCGAAAGGTTTGATGGTGTGCAGGTTGATGACTTCGGCGGAAATATTTTGTTTTTCCAGCTGTTCCGCCGCGTCGAGGGCTTCCGCAACCATGGCTCCGCACGATACGACGGTGACGTCGGTTCCCGGTTTGAGAATAATGGCTTTCCCGACTTCAAAGGGCATGTCCGGGGTTGTGACCGCAGGTGTTTTTTCCCTTCCAAAACGGATATATACCGGGCCGTTTATGGCCGCCGCGGCATGGACCGCTTTTTTGGTTTCATAATAATCGGAGGGGACGAGAAGTGTCATTCCGGGGAGTACCCGCATGATGGATATTTCTTCCAATGCCTGGTGTGTGGCACCGTCGGGTCCTACAGATATTCCTCCGTGCGCCCCGCCGAACTTCACGTTCAGGTTCGCGTAGCAGATGCTGGTTCTGATCTGTTCCCAGGCCCTTCCGGAGACGAAAACCCCGTAGGTGGCCACGAACGGGATCATTCCGGTGAGCGACAAGCCCCCGGCAACGTTGATCATGTTCTGTTCCGCGATGCCCATGTCAAAAAATCTCTTGGGGAATTTTTCCTTGAACTGGCAGGTGAGCGTCGATTTTGCCAGGTCGGCGTCAAGCACGGCGATATTGGGATTTTTTTCTCCCAGTTCTATAAGGGCTTCCGCCCATCCCTGCCGCGCGAGCATCATTTCACGTGCCATAGTTATGAGGTCATGGATTGTATCTGTGCTTCCTGCTGATCGAGTTCTTTGAGGGCGAGGTCGAGCTCTTCCTTGTTCGGGGCTTTTCCATGCCATCCCGCCTGGTTTTCCATAAAGCTGATTCCTTTGCCTTTGATGGTGTTGGCGATGATGACACTTGGTCGTTCCCTGAGTGTCAGCGCTTTGGCGATGGCGTTGTGGATTTGCGTGAAATCATGTCCGTCGATCACCTGGACGTGCCAGTTGAAACTTTTGAATTTTTCGTCGAGCGGGTGGACGCCCATGACTTTTTCCACTTCACCGTCGATCTGCAGTTTGTTGTAGTCAACGAGCAGACAGAGGTTGTCCAGCCGGTAGTGCGCCGCGGACATGATGGCTTCCCAGCTCTGGCCTTCCTGAAGGTCGCCTTCACTGGAGAGTCCGAAGACACGGTTGGGTTTTTCCTGGGTTTTGAGTCCGAGGGCGATGCCTGTGGCGATGGAAAGGTTTTGTCCAAGAGATCCTCCGGACATTTCCAGTCCCTTGGGGTAGAACCGGCACGGGTGTCCCTGAAGTTCAGAGCCGAATTTTCTGAATGTTAACAGTGTTGCCGGATCAAAATATCCGGTTCGCGCCAGGATTGAATAAATGGCGGGGGTGATGTGGCATTTGCAAAAAATCATCCGGTCCCGGTCTTCCCATTTTGGGTCGGATGAGTCGTGTTTGAGAAATTGGTGGAAGAGGGTGACGAGCAGTTCGACCGAGGAGAGTGATCCGCCCGGATGCCCGGAACCGGCCGCCGCCGTCATTTCGACGATGTCACGCCTCATGCGGATGGCTTTGAGCCTGAGTTCCTTTTGTGTGAGTTCTACGGGGTACTTCATTGCAGCTACTCTAAATCACGGCGCACTGGAGCGCAACATTTTTTTGTATCCCGGCCCCACCTGCTTGGTGATGGCACTTCGCCTTGGCTCCGGTTTGTCTGGCGGAAAGAGTGGGATTCGAACCCACGATACCCGTGAGGGTATACCGCTTTTCGAGAGCGGCGCCTTCAACCACTCGGCCATCTTTCCGCGTTGAGTTGTTTTGGTTGACGTGCCAAATCATAGTTATCCATGTCCGAAAGCGCAAGTTGGAATAGCATGTGCGTTCCAGGGCAAGCGGCGGGGTTGAGCGGGATACGACAGGGGAGTATAGTTCGGGTGTTTTTTAACGTATTTTTTCTATGGCCGATCCACAAAAACACCATGAACATGAGGAATTGCGCGGTGACAATGATTCGCAGCTTTCGCAGAAGAAAAAATCCAAAATTAAGGCGATGAAAGAGGAGTTTATGGGTTTTTTGTGGGAGTATTCCGTGCTTGGGCTGGCTGTCGGCGTGATTATCGGCGGAGCGGTCAACTCTTTTGTGCAAAGCCTGGTGAGCGGTGTTTTGACTCCCCTTATCCAGCTGGTGATTCCTTCCGACGCTTTGAAAAATCTGAATTACACCTATGCGGGAGTGACATTTGCCTTTGGACCTCTTTTGAGTTCTTTTTTGAACCTGCTCCTTGTCGCCCTGATTATTTTCCTCTTCGTGAAATTTTTGCTCCTGAAGGGAGGCAAGATCGAGAAGGAAAAACTTGGAAGGACTTAGTCGTTTTTTACGGGTTCGGTTTCCATCGCCGGTTTGAGCCGTCGTCTTTTAAGATGCTCTTTGAGCGGTTTTCCGGTCATTCCGTAGTGCTTTTTCATGATGACCAACGCGGTTTCCATGGCGATGTTCGTGGAGGCGGAAAGTACGAGGGGCATGTCGTGAATGTGCAGTCCGTAGCTGCCCCACAATATCGAGCTGGTGAGGAGCAGAAAGAGCATGCCCCAAGACACATCATTGAGGTGGTGTGTCCTGTAGGCTTTGATGACTTCGGGGATGAGGGAGATGGCACCGCAGGCTGCCGCTGCGGTGCCGATCATTGTCCAGAATTCCATTTTGTTTTGGTTTTAGAGTGCCGTGAAGGTCAGTGTTACCTGGTAACTGCCGGTATCCTGTGAAGGCGGAATTGTCAGGTAGTAGTTCACGAATTGCGAGAATGTTCCGTTGTGGGCCGTAGACGTTTGCATGAGGTCAACGGTGCCGTTCATGGTGTTGCCCGTGAGGCTGGTGAAGGTGGTTGAGTTGTCGAGTGCATCGAGTACGTTGAATTGTGCCGTGATTGGGTCGGGGAGTGTCAGACAGTCCGGCAGTGCATCGTATGCCGGTCCCAGGTATTCAATTCCTCCGCACGCGATGGCGTTTGGATTGCTTTCACCGGCTCCGACCCTTGTTCCCTGCGGTACCGTGGAGGTGGCTACGTAGAGATTGGTAAGAGGAATGGTGTTGAGAGGGGTCGTGGTGTCGGCAAATGTGGTCGTGGCTTGTAACTGCAGTGTGAAGCCCGGACTGTTACGGGTGTCGCTGACGACTACGCGGTCTCCGTCGTTTGCGCCAGCGCCGTTATTGAAGCTGCTGCCTCCCGGATATGATGCCGGGAAGTTGAAGCTGTCCGGTACTTTGGTGATCGAGAGTGCACCGAGGTTTGGCGTGATGCCGATGACCGCGCATTGTTCACCGCCGGTTCCGGTGAGTACGCCCTGCACTCCCACCGCGCAGGCGAATTCCACGTCTGCCGTGTTGGCAAGGACGACGTTGTCCGTTGTGTCGGTGGCTCCGAAGGATATGATCGCCACTCCGGTAAATGTAACGTCCGCGCAGGCTTCGCCGCTTGCGTTCGTCACTCCCGCGGTGTCGCCGACCTGGCACGGAACGGCTGTAATGGTTGCCGTTGCCGGTCCGCCGGTCTGGGATACCGTTACGTTGTGGCCAACTACCGGTGAATCGTCGTTATTGAGCAGGGTCACCGTAATTCTGCTTGAGGTTGTTCCGTCGCCCGGAACGGATATTGGATTGGCTACGATGGAGCTTCCCGAATTGACGGTTGATTGGTAGGTGAAGCCGTCCGTCAGGGTCGAGGATTGCGTGTCCGGATTGGTTACGGTTACGTTTGCGGGACCTACGGCGTTTGCCGGCGTTGTTGCCGTAATGGTTGTTGAGTTTACGACGATGACGTTGGTCGCCGGAATTCCATCAAAGGTTACCGTTGCTCCATTTTGGAAGTTGGAACCTGTGATGGTTACCGCGGTTCCGCCGCCGGATGGGCCGACGATTGGGGTGATGGCGTTGCATGTGCTGTCGTTTGTTTGAACCGGGACCATACTGTATCCGGTGGTTGTTGGGATGCCTAACTGGCCGTATCCATTTGATCCCCAAGCCCAGATGTCCCCATTGCTCTTGCGTGCGAGAGAGTGGACTCCACCGGCTGCAATAGTCGTCACATTGGTGAGGTTTGAAACCTGGATGGCTGTAAACCTGTGGGTGGTTGATCCATCTCCAAGCTGTCCATCGCCGTTTCTTCCCCATGCCCACACGTTTCCAGTGGTGTCTATTGCAAGTGAATGATTCCCGCCCGCGGTGATTTCCGTTATGTTCGTGAGTCCGATGACATCGACGGGGATGGAACTGTTCGTGGTGGAATTATTTCCCAGTTCCCCATAAAACTCGTTATATCCCCATGAGACCACTGTTCCGTCGGTTTTGAGTGCCAAACCGTGGTTGAGACCTGCGGCAATTTTGGTGATATTTTGCAGGAATCCGCTGATATCCCCCGGGTCGACAACCTGGACAGGTACGTTGCTGGCGTTGGTTGTCCCATCTCCCAGTGGCCCGTTTTGATTCCATCCCCATGCCCACACTGTTCCGTCATTTTTTAGTGCGATAGAGTAGTTACCACCGGCGCCGATTGCCGTCACTCCCGTAAGATTGGAGACCTGTACCGGGGTTGGACTGTCGGCCCATGCGCCGTTGCCGAGCTGGCCGGATGTTCCCTGCCCCCAAGCCCAGACGTTCCCGCTTCCGTCGAGCGCAATTGCGTGATACAGACCGGCGGAAATATGAGTGATTCCGGTAAGTCCGGAAACCTGAACTGGAGTGTCGCTGTCAGTAGTTGTTCCATCGCCCAGTCTTCCACCCAGGTTGCTGCCCCATGCCCATATGGTGCCGTCGGTACTTCTGAGGGCCATTGAGTATCCGATGCTTGTTGTTACGCCGCCGCCATTTGTGGTTGAGATTTCACTGATGTTGGATAGACCGTTTACTTGTGAAGGTAGATAAGATCCTATTCCCTGTTGCTCCCCCCATAACCAGACGGTTCCATCGTTCTTGAGTCCCAGTGAGTGCGTATTTCCCCCTGCTATCGAATCGGCGGTGAATCCGCAAACTAAGCTTGGCGCTGGAATATAGGTGAACGCATTGGTCAGCGTCGCGGACTGTGCGTCGGGATTGGTGACGATGACCGTAACGGCGCCTGCGATGTGTGCCGGCGTTGTGGCGGTTAGCGTACTTGAGTTTACTGCCGTTACGTTGGTGGCGGGATCTCCGTCGAATGTTACCGTGGTGGTTCCGACCGTCTGGAAGTTTGCTCCGTAAATGGTGACGTTCGTTCCTCCGGCTACCGGACCGGTGCTTGGAGTGATACATGTCGCTTGTCCGCCCTGGACTGAGCCCGGCACATTGGTGTTGGCATTCGTTCCGTCACCAAGCTGGCCGTAGAGGTTGTAGCCCCATGACCACAGGGTGCCGTCGGTTTTGAGCGCGATGGTGTGCTGGTATCCGCCGGAAATGTTTGCCACGTCGATGATGTTGGAGACCGGTACCGGTACGTTGCTGTCCGTGTTTCCGGCATTTCCGAGCTGGCCGCGGGTGTTTTTACCCCATGCCCATGCGGTGCCGTCGGTTCGTATCGCCAGAGAATGTCCGTACGCGGCTTCGATCGATGCGACGTTTGTAATGGTGGTTTGTACCGGAAGATTGCTGCCGGTGTTTGTTCCGTCACCAAGTTCTCCGTTTAAGTTTGCTCCCCATGCCCAGACCGTTCCATCGTTTTTAAGGGCGAGCGCGTGGAGGTCTTTACCGCTGATGGCGCTGACGTCGGTGATGGTTGCCTGAACCGGAACGTTGCTGTTCGCCGGGTTCGTGCCGTTTCCCAGCAGGCCGCTGAAGGCGTAACCCCATGTCCATACCGTGCCGTCGTTTCTGCGCGCCATGGAGAAGAGGTCTCCGGCGCTGATGGCGGTGATGTTGGAGAGGCTCGTTATTTGTACCGGTACGTTGCTGTCGTCGTAGGTTCCGTTACCCAATTGTCCATACTGGTTCGATCCCCAAGCCCAAACGGTTCCATCGTTTCTGATGGCGAGTGAGTGTTCGACTCCGCCGGCAATGGCGATAATGTTGGTGAGACCGGAAACTTGGACGGGGACATTGCTTGTCGTGTTGGTCCCGTCGCCGAGCTGTCCTTTGGTGTTTAATCCCCAGGCCCATACGGTGCCGTCATTCCTGATTGCCAGTGCGTGGTCGTCGCCTCCGGCGACGGAGGTCACGCTGGTGAGACCGGAAACCTGGACGGGAATATTGCTGTCGTCATACGTTCCGTTTCCGAGCTGTCCTCCGAAGTTTGAACCCCATGCCCAAACCGTGCCGTTGCTCCGGAGTGCGTACGATGATTGGTATCCGCCGCTTACCTGCGTGTATCCGCAGATAGCCGGAGGGAGAATGGTGGTGTAGTAGGTGACGTCCGCGGTTTGGGTGATATCCGGAGCACCTCCGGTTCCGTAGACGAATTGAGTCGACTGGAGTGAGAGTACGGTTTCGCTGAGTAATGAACGCATACAGAAATTCGTGTCCGTACAGGCGGCACTTGCACTTCCGCTGTCGACCCCCACGACACCCGAAATTGATTCACTCGTGTCGTTATAGTGGTATTCGAGGTGGTTGTCGTTGTAGAGGTCGATTTCGAACTCGTGGTTTGATGCTCCGCTGCAGCAGTCGCTGACTATCCAGTGGAAACGTATGGAGTTCGCGGTGGTCTGGTATTCCATTCTGCTTCCCGTCGCAACGTTGCGGTAGAGATCCCTCATGTATGCCGCCGCCCTTGGTACTCCGTCACCGCTGCCGAAGCTGCCGGTGTTGAATGAACATCCGCCCGCCCCGTCGGTGAACTGGATGTATCCGTTGGTACACATGTAGGCGGTGGTGTAGTTGGTTCCGAAGAATGAGAACGTAAACGGAAGTGCCACTGTTGCCGTGCCGTCGTCGTCATTTGCCGGAACGACTTCGGTCCATGTTCCTCCTGAACCCGGGACGACGTGAACGATTCCCTGTTCCTGGAAACCGGCTGCCTGAGTGACATCGTCAAGGCTTGCCACATAGGTGTCCGTTCCGTCGGTGGTGTTGCTGACGGTGAACGTTGCGACTCCCGATCCGTTCGTGGTCGTTGTGGTTTGGTTGAAAGTTGGTGTTCCCGGGTTTGCACTTGTTTTCCGTACGCTCACGTTCGCATTCGGTACCAGATTGTCGAAGGCGTCGCGAACCGTAGCGGTGAGTGTGCTTGTGTTGATTCCGTCTGACGGAACTGTTCCCGGTGCCGCGGTGAACGTTGATGTTCCCGCATTCGGAATTCCAGGGGTGAAGGTGATGTCGGCCGTGTCCGTAAGATTGGTATTGCTGTCGGTTACGTTTGTTGCCGTGAAGGTGTCGGTTTCCGCCGTTGTGGACTGTACGTCAAAGCATGCGTCACCCAGGGCGTTTGTTACTCCCGGAGTGGCAATTCCTGAGGCGCAGACTACCGCCGCGATCGTTGGTGTTCCCGGGTTCGCGGATGTTTTTGCCAGGGTGATCGTTTTGCCCGCCAATGGATTATTGGTGGCTCCCTGAATGTTGACCGTTACGGTACTGGTGTCGGCTCCATCCGCTACGACGGATGCGGGGGCCGATGTCACGGTTGAATTCGCGTCAACGAACGTTTCGATGTAGGTGAATCCGTTGAGCAGTGTTACAAATTGTGCATCCGGATTTGTGATAGTCACATCAACTAATCCGACGGCATGTGCCGGAATGGTTGCGGTTATCGTAGACGGATCGACAACTGTTACGTTGGTGGCAGGTGTTCCGCCAAATGTTACCGTGGTTGTGCCCGTAGTCTGGAAGTCAGATCCGGATATGGTGACGGTTGTTCCCCCGGATTCCGGACCTTGATCGGGAACGATGCACGGTGCCACAAGGCAGAAGCTTGGAGGCGGATATACGTACGTGTAGCCTCCGGTCAGGGTTGTGGTTGCGCCGTCAATGGTTACCGCCACGTCGACCAGCCCGGCCGTATGGGCGGGTGTGGTAGCCGTAATGGTGTTACCGTCGACGATTGTTATGCTGGTTGCCGCAGTTCCGCCGAATGTAATGGTGGCGTTGTTTTGTTCAGCACCCACATTTGTCGATGGCAGGGTTGTCGCGGATTTACGTACACGCATCCAGTCAACGAGTTCCGTGTTGCGGGTGCCTGAAGCGTAGCTGCTGTTCAGCGCCGCGATGTTGTAGTTGTTGAAGCCGGTGCTGGCTCCGGTATGCCAGCTCCTTTCGGCGTAGTTGAGGTCAAAGAACGATGTCCTTCCGCTGGCGGAGTTCCACCGGGTGATGTACCAGGTGTTGATCGTCGGCGTGTAGGCGAAAGTCGGACCTGTGGCGGATGAACCAAACTGGTAGTTTTGGTATATCCCTCCCTTGGATATTACTCCGCTTCCCCCTGGTCCGTCTGGTGCAAGGGAAGAGTAGAAGTACGGTCCCTGGAGCGGATAAATGATGTATGAAGGGTCGAAATATACGAAGCCCATTTGTCCATGTCCGTTGCTGTTGCTTGAGGCAAAGTTATCGACCTGGCTCTTCAGTTCCGCGATCATCGGCTGTTTGAGACGATACTGTTTTGTGATGAGGGGTGATTCAACCGGTGTTGTTCCTCCAAGTATATTTCCCTTGATGACCGCCCTGGAGTTCAGCGTGTCGATGTAGGTGACGGTTGATCCGGTCTGCTGCATGTAGTAGCCCACCGAGTTTACGATCTGCCACAATTTGCCGATGTTGTCGGTGGTGAAGTCGTCAAAGAAATCGAAGACTCTGGTTCCGTTTGAACGGGAGGTCAATGCAGGGTTTCCGTATGTCGCGTAAATGTTTTTCGTGGCACTGGCGTTGAGTGTCGGGATGTTGACCCAGACTTTGGTACTCGACGTGTTACAGGTCGATTCTTCTATGTAGTACGGAAGGTTCGTTGTTCCGTCGGTGTCTTTCACTCTCAAATCTCCGCAGTCGGAACGCATTTTTCCGGCAGCTACCAGGCTTGCGGTATCGAGGTTGAAGTCTACCTGGAATTCCGTGAGGGTAGAGGCGACGTTGTTTTGTACCGTAATTTGGCGTCGGTGGAGGTATTGATCCGATGAGAAGTTTGTACCGCTTATTGTCACTACCGATCCGCCGGTCGTTAGGCCTGTATCCGCCGTGACGAGTGTCGGATTCGGGGTGAAATAGGTGTATCCGTTGGTGATCGTGTTTCCAGGATTGTTGGGGTTGGCGATCGTCACATCTACGGCGCCTGCGGCATGGGCCGGCGTGAGCGCGGTGATGGTATTTGAATCCACAAAGGTTGTTTCTGTTGCCGGGACTCCGTCAAAGCTGACGGTTGTAAGCGAAACATGTTTTTCGCTTCCGATTCCGGTGTAGCTCCACATTTCCGTATTGCCGCCGACGTTGTTGCCGTCGTAATCCGTTCCGGTTACCGGTGATCCGACAAATTTGCGGATGTACAGGTTACCGGCGTGTGAGGATGATCCGTATCCATAATTTGCCGCGAGGTTTGCCACTTCGGTCGGTGTGAGCGCGCGGTTATAAACACGGGGTTCGTCGATGTATCCGTTCAGGTCGTTGTCCTGGCATGAGGAGTTTGTTCCCACGCGGAGATTGGTGGTGTTGTCGGCCGGGTTCACTGCAGATCCGGATCCGGTTTCCACTCCGTTGACGTAGATTTTTGCGGTTGTTCCGTCCCATGTCGCCGCGACGTGCGTCCATGTGCCGGTCGGAACGGCCACGGATGAAGTGACTTTTGAGTATGCCCCTCCATTGCCGAGTGAAATATACGGTTCGTTTGGTGCCAGAGGATCGTCCGGTGCGCCGATGTTCAGTTCATAACCGCTTCCGGTTGCCGTACATGAGTTCACCTTACTGATAATTCTCGGTGAGTTTCCGTTGGTTTGTGTTCTCTGCCACACCCAGCTTTCGACCGATATCGGGCCGGTGATTCGGAGAGGAGCCGGATTGCTCGCGACATACATGTTGAGTCCGAGAGAACTTGCGCATCCTGCACAGTTTCCTTTGTCAAAGCCGCGTCCGGCAAAGAATTTACCGATAGTCGAGTAGTTAAAGTAGCTGGTTCCGGTAAAGGTTCCGGGTGCGTTGTTTCCGCTGAGGTCCGGAATCGGGAGGTTAACTCCGTAGGCTCCCGCGCCCGTGTAGTCAAAGTCCCAAAATGCGTTGAGGGCTCCGGCAATAACCTGGACGAAGACGTTGTTTTCGCTGCTTTCGCTCACGGTTTCATTCGGGTCTCCGTATGCCAGGTAGATGACTTTGTTTGATTTGGCCGGCAAGGTCGGTATTTTTGTCCAGATGCTGGTGGATGTCGTGTTGCATCCCGATTCGATCCAGTATGGGAGGTCTGTTGTGCCGTCAGTGTCTTTTATGCGGAGATTTGAACAGTCCGCGCTCATTCTCCCCGAGGCAATGATGGTTTGAGTATCAATGGTGAGCTGTACCTGCTGGTCGGTGATGTCCGTCGCGGAGCTGCTGTTGATGTAGAGTTCTCTCCTGTATCCGCCGTCGAGGAAGTTGCTTCCGGAAATGGTCACCGGTGTTCCTCCGCCAACCGGACCGCTGCCCGGGTTGGCAGTATTGCCGGTGGGAGGATTGTCGAATCGAATCGTCACGGTTTGTGTCAGCAGGATGTTCCCATCCGTGACATCCGTCGCGGAGAAGGTGTATGTCCCAGCCACTGATGCACTGACACTAAAGGTTGCCTGTCCGGATGCGTTGGTGATGGGGGATAGTGGTGTTATTGTTGCGGTGTCGGGTCCGCTGACCTGATTTATTTGTACTGTTTTCCCCGGAACGTTGACGTTGTTCTGGTTTTTCAGTGTCGCCGTTATCGTGGATGTCAGTGTGCCGGCCGAGGTCCCCAGACTTGTCGGGTTTGCCGAAAGGGTTGAGTTATCGGCGTTTCCGATCAGGGCTGTCGCTGTAACCTGAGCGGTATCGACGATGGCGAGAGGCGTTCCGTCCGGATCTGCGGTGGCCGTGAGGGTGTATGTATTTTGAACCGATGATGTCACGGTGAATGTGGCGATTCCGCTTGCGTTCGTTGTTCCTCTTCTGTTTGTCGGTGAGTAGTCAACGTCACCGGGATTTCCGTTGTCGTTGAGTTCCACCAGAACTCCGCTTAAAGGATTGTTCATTTGATCCCTGACCGTCACGGTTATCGTGCTGCCGTCCGTGCCGTCGGCTTCAAATGTCGCCGGTGCCGCATCGACGGTGGAATTGTCGGCGTCCGCGACAGGCGTGTAATAGGTGAATCCGTTTGCCAGTGTTCCCGAGAATCCGTCGGGGTTCGTAACTTTTACGTCCACGGCACCGCTGGCGTGGGCTGGGGTTACCGCCGTGAGCTGTCCGGAGTTGACGTAGCCAACGCTGGTTGCGAGGTCGCATGTGCTTGTTGATGGCAGACAGACACTGACGGTCGGGGCTATGTGGTCTTCGGTCACACCGACGGCCGCGTCGGGTATGAGTTCGGTAATCGGACTGGTGCCGCTGTACGAGATTTTGCGTACTTTTACGGCATCGATCCATCCGCTGTCCGATCCGGAGCTTACTGATCCATCCTTGTTGTAGGAAAATCCAATTCTGTGATTTCCGGATCCGAGAATGTTTGTCGAAACAGTTGTTTTCTCACGGGCAAATGCAAGTGTTCCAGATATCGAGCTTATTGCCGTTCCGAGTCCTCCTACTCCCGAACAGTAGCCGGTCGGCAGGGTCACGCCGTCGGTGTTGTCGAAACAGTATCGGAGGTAGTCGTATCCGCTTTCAGAGCTCACCCTCCAGAAGAGGTCGATGATGGCATTGCTTCCCGCAGGAACGTTAATGAGGTTTGATCCGCCTTTGCTGACGAGAATTTCGTACTGTCCGTCTCCGATGTCGGCGTTGCTTGATGCGTAACCTCCCTGGTAGAAGTTAATGGCGTCGGTGATCCAGTACGGGTTTACGCTGCCGCCGCTCACCCATTTATTGGCGTCGATTGCGCCGGTTTCAAAATCATCGAAGAAGATGAAGGTGCTGTCCCCGTTGCTCTGGCTTGTGAGAAGGCTGTTGCCGTAATTCGCGTAAATGGTCGTTACCGCGGGTGTTGCCGCCACGGTCGGTACTTTTGTCCACACCACGGTGGATGCGGTATTACATCCGCTTTCAATCCAGTATGACAAGTCAGTGGTTTGGTCGTTGTCTTTTACCCGGAGATCTCCGCAGTCACTCCTCATTTTTCCTCCAGAGATCAGTGTCGCGGTGTCCAATGTAAACCTTACCTGATAGTCGGTTTGCTCTGCTCCGTTATTGGTTATGGTGATTGGTTTGAGATACCCTCTGAAGTTGAAGTTCGCGCCGTCGATCGTGATACCAGTGTTTCCGGTTTCAGGTCCGCTTGATGGGGTGACGGTATTTACGACCGGGTATGGAGCGTGAATAGTGAATCCGTCGGTCAGGGTTCCCGATTGAGTATCGGCGTTTGTCACTACGACATTCCATGTTCCTGTCGCCGCGCCCGTGGTGTCCACGTCACAGGTCAGTGAGGTCGTACTGACCGAGCGAATGTTGGTACAGTCGATGTCTGTTTCTCCGGTTTTGGTGAGTTTTGCCGTGGGGCCCGCTCCAGATAACGAGAAGTCCGTCCCGCCTATGGTGAGTGCCGTCGCGATGGTAGCATTATCCGCAATGTCGGGATTTACCGATGTTACTGTCGGAGGCGCAATGTAAGTGAATTCGTCTGCGGCGCTTATGGCCGAGCTTTGTCCGTCGCGGTTGGTGACGATGACGTCAACGGTTCCCGGGACGTGGGCGGGTGAAGTGGCTGTCAAGGTGGTGCTGTTGACGAACGTTATGTTTGTCGCTGGTGTTCCTCCGAAAGTTACCGGATTTGCCGTGCCGGCTCCCGTTTCGGGTCCGAGCACGATTGATACCGCTTCAACATTTGGGTTTGCGACTCCGCCCTGGAATTTTCTGATGAGGGATTTTCCCGGATAATTTGGTGTCGCGTAGTTATAGTTGTTGTAGATGTCCGTGACTTCGTCGAGCGAAAGCGCTTTGTTGTAAATGGTGACTTCATCGATGTCTCCGTTGTAGTAGTACCCTGAGTCGTGGCGGCCGATGTCGATGGTTCCCGTTCCGTTTCCGATCGATGTGGTTGCTCCGGTATTACATTGTGTTCCGTTGACGTACAATGTTGAGGTTGTTCCGCTGTGGACGGCCACAATGTGATTCCATTGGTTTGCCGTCAACAGTGCCGCGCTACAGTTGAGGTCTACCCAGCTGCCGGCTCTCCACTTGAGCGTTCCTGCTTCAAGCATGAGTGCCCATTGGCTGTTGACGACGCGCTTTTGTACGAGGAACATGTTCCCGGCAAAGCTGGATGCTTTGACCCAGGTCGAGACAGAAATGTTCGTTGGAATATCGATGGTCGGTACTTTTACGAATTCACCGGTGCCGTCAAGGTGGCGGGCGTTTCCATATTTTCCCGCGACAATGGTTGTTCCGTTTCCGTTATCTGCGGAGTTACGTCCGGTTCCGTTGTATCCTCCTCCGGACTGGTCGGCGACGGAGTATCCTGAGGCTTCATCCATCGGGAATTGGGCTTTCAGTGATCCACTGTCTATTTCACGGATGAAGGTGTTGGCCAGGTTACTTTCGGACGTGAGCGATGAGCTGCCGTAACGTGCGGTGATGGTATACTCGCCCGGTCCTGCGGGAATGGAATCAACTTCGACCCATACTTTGGTGTTCGCGGTGTTACAGGTTCCCGGTTCAATCCAGTAGTCGAGGAATGCGGTGTTTCCGATATTTCTAAAGCGGAGGTCTCCGCAATCATTCCTCATTTTCCCCGCCGTTATGAGCGTTGCGGTATCAAATGTCGTGGAGATTTGATAGTTGGTGAGCGCGGATGTGCTGGCGTTGATGACGGTGATGTCACGTGAATATCCGTTTTCAACGAAGTTCGTACCGGTGATGGTGACGTTCGTCCCGCCGGATGCGCCGCCGAAGTTCGGGTTGACGTTTGTGACCGTCGGGGCCGGCAATGTGACTAAGAACTCATTTGTCGTGGCAAGTGTCGCGGTTTGTCCGTCGGGGTTCGTGACGGTGACGTCCCAGTCTCCGTCGGTGACTCCGGTGAGGTCGAGATCACATTCAAATTGGGTTTCGGTCTGGAGGCCCAGTGAAGGCGTAAAGTTTCGTACGTTGGTACAGATGACGTCCGTGAATCCCGCACGGGTGAGTTTTGCCTCAGTCCCGTTTCCGAGGATGGTAAAGCTCCTGCCGGTGATGGTAACCGGTACGATCTGGTTTGCCAGACTTGAGGTCGGGCTTATCGCGGTAACTTCCGGTGCTGCCAGGTAGCTGAATCCTCCGGCTAACGTTGCACTGGTTCCGTCAGGGTTTGTGACGACAACATCAACGGTTCCATTCGCATGGGCTCCGGTGGTACCGGTGATCTGCGTCGCGCTGGTGCGGACCACGTTTGTTGCCGCCGTTCCGCCGATGGAAACCTGGGTTGAGGCACCGCTGCCCGTTTCTGTTCCAGGTGTTGCCACCGGTTCGGTCGCGGTGTATTTACGAACTCGGATCCAGTCCCATTGAGCGCTCCCTGTTCCCGATTCGGAGTACAGTACCGGGAAAAGTGTATTTGAAGCGTTCGATCCCGTTCTTGATGCGGTTAACTGGCCGTTGTTGTAGTTATAACTTACCGTGTCCGCGTTTGCAGGGCGGTAGGTGATTTTGTATTTTTTGAATCCAATAGTATATGTGCCCATGGATTGTTCGCCCGAGTTTGTTTCGGCATAAAGGCCGCCGCCGGTCCACCACAGGTAATCCACGACGTTAAGCCCTCCGTTTCCGACAAACCCATAAACGGTTGTTGTCGCTCCCCTGAGGGCGGTTCCTATGCGGTTTGTATTGACCGGATCCGCGGATGCTTCCCAGATGGTATCGTAGGGGATGGTGTATCCTCCCGCAAAGATACCCGCAAGGTTCGGAAGGGTTAATTTGCCGCTTCCGACGGTCGGTGATCCGGTTGTTGCCGTCCATTTACTGCTGTCTACGCTTGTTCCGCTGAAATCGTCGGCGAATTCGAAGACGTTCGTCGCGTTGCTTAATGATGTGAAGTTTGGCAGTCCGTATCTGAGATAGATCGTTTTACTTCCGTTTGGAATACTCGGAACTTTTACCCAGACGATGGTTGTTGCGGTGTTGCAGGTTCCGTCTTCGACCCAATAGTTGAGGGCCGTGGTGAGATCTGAATCGAAGGTTCTGATATCTCCGCAGTCGCTCCGCATTTTTCCCGCCAAAATAAGCGCTGCGGTATCGAGGGTGATCGATGTCTGATAGTCGGTCAGCGCCGTTCCGCTGGTGATGTCGACCGGTCTCACGTATCCTCCCAGTCCGAATCCTCCTCCCGTGATCGTGAAGTTGGTGCCGCCTCCGGATTGTCCGTAGGTCGGATTAATGGTTGTAATGTTCGGGGATATCGTGAATCCGTCCGTGAGCGTTGAAGACTGCGCGTCAGGGTTGGTGACTACGACATTCCACAGGCCGCTTGGACTGTTGGTGAGATCAACATTACAGGTGATGGTGTTGTCCAGAGGGTTGCCGGTGTCAACGACGGGTGAGGTACAATTGATGTCGGTTTCGTTTGCCTTGGTGAGTTTTACGGTTGATCCGGTGCTCAAGGTGGTGAAGTTGGTTCCGTGTACCACAATCTGAAGTCCTGACTGGCTTGTGTTTCCGGTGTTCGGTGATACCGATGCCGCCAAAGGTCCCTCAAGATAGGTAAATCCGTTTGCCAATGTTCCCAAGAATCCGTCGGGATTGGTGACGACGACATCCACTGCGCCTGCCACGTGGGCCGCTGTTTGAATTCCGATATTTCCCGAATCCACGACGTTGATCGAAGTTGTGGCTGTTCCTCCAAGCGTAACTTGTGGAATGCTTGCGCTGCCCGATTCCGTGCCGACGGTTGATGTTGGAAGCGTGGTGCCAAGCAGTCCGTATTTGGTGGTCAGGTAGCTTTCAACCTCCTGGCGCTGTTCTGTCGTGAGCGCGACGTTAAATACGATGCCTTCCGCCATATCCATGTTGACGAACGGTGAACCGTCGATTTCCGTGGCGATGATAATATTGCCGGATGCCGGAGTATTCAGAGAAGTGGCAGTCGGTCCGTAAATGCTTGTGCCGTTGCGGTATTGAGTGAGACTTGATGAACTCATGACCGCTTCGTGCATCAGCATGCCCGCGTTCAGTGCGTTTGAGGTCGTGGAGTAGTCGGTGCCGTAACCCTGGATCGCCAACATGCTGCTGGCATTAATGACGAGACCGAATGTTCCGAGTGCTGTATTGGTTCCATAGGAGAAGCCTCCCCAGCCGTTGCTACGGTATTGCCCGACGAAGAATGCGCTTCGGTTTGTGGTTCCCGTTGGAACCGTACCTGCCACGTAGCCGGTGCGGGTGATTGAATCATTAACTCCATCGAACCTTAGTACCGGCATGCCGTTGGCCACGTTGTTGGTGAATGTCGGCTGGTTGGCGGCTGTTCCCTGGCTGACGTTGTTGCCGTTGCCCGACTGGTCTGCCCATCCGCTTACCGTTGTTCCTGAGTATGTTAATCCCGCATTCGCCTTGAGCCATAATTTATTGTTTGAAAGGGCGAGTGTCGGGAAGAAATTGCTGATGTCGCTTTGAGATGTGTAGTTGCTGTTTCCGTAGTGGACGTTGATGGTTTTTCCCCATGTCGGCAGGTTCGGGATTTTCACCCAAAGAACGGATTGCGTCCCCGCCGGGGCGTTGGCCGCGGTGATACAGCTTTCAAGCCAGAAACTTAAGTTTCCCGATTCGGGATCTTTGACCCGTATATCGGCACAATCAGACCTCATTTTCCCGGCCGTGATTAATGTGGCGGTGTCAAATCTGATCGGTATCTTGTAGTCTGTTTGAGTGGATCCTGTCTGATTCAGAACGGTGACAGGTTTGTAATATCCGCCTTCCGAAAAGTTCGTGCCCGTGACGGTCGCACTTGTTCCTCCGGCAACGGGTCCCACTGACGGATTGATGCCTGTGACGTTCGGCCCCGCGTACGTAAAGCTGGCTGCCAATGTTGCCGTTTGTCCATCCGGCGTTGTGATAACGACATCGAATGGTCCTCCTGCTATGTGCGCAGGTGTCATGGCCTGGATATTTGTTTCACTCGTGAAGTTGACCGCTGCGGACTGTGTTCCTCCAAAGCTTACCTGCATGACATTGCCGGTTTCGGCTCCGACGCTTGTTGTTGGGAGTGAACTGGTGTTGTACAGGCTATATTTGGTGTTCAGGTATGTTTCCACCGACTGGCGGTCTGTTGTTGAAAGGTCTCCGTTGAATGCGATAAGTTCGGCCATGTCTCCGAAGAAATATTCGGAGCCGGATGATCCCTGGCGTCCAAGATAATAAGTTGTCGTCAGGTTTCTTGTTGAGATCGGCGTGCCTTTTGCGGCGAGCTGGGTGCCATTCAGGTAGGTGATGGCGTTGCTCGCGCTGCTGATCACTTCAAAGAGGTTGAACACCGTTTGCGTGAAGGAACCGGCACTGGTGAAGTCGTCGGTGAAACGCAAAGTTGTTCCGTTCTGGCCGAAGTAGACGCTTTGGGTACCTGTCCAGTTACTGAAGAATTCGCGGTTACCCGTTGAGGTGCTTTTGCCCACCATGATGATGCTGTGCTGCTGGGACGTGAGTACCTGGCTTGCGATGTTCATGAAGTCGTTGGTACCGTCGAATCTGATGACCGGTTTCCCGTTCTGCACGTTCGTACGATAGGTCGGCTGGACGCCCGCGGTGGCCTGCGTTACCGCGTTGTTGTTTCCGGACTGGTCAGCCCAGGTTGAAATGACTCCCGCGTCCGTGGTGGTGTTGGTTCCTACGTTGGCTTTCAGCCACAACCTGTTGTTGGTCGAGTTTGCCAGTACGGGGAAGAGATAGTTCAGGTTACTTTGTGAGGTGAGATTTGTTCTGCCGTAGGTGACGTAAATTGTTTTTACTCCGTTGGGTACCAAAGGCACTTTTGCCCATACCGACGTTTCCGCCGAATTGCACGAGCCTTCAACCCAGTAGTCCAGGTTGGTGGTTTCATCCGAATCTTTGATGCGAATATCTCCGCAGTCGGTCCTCATTTTTCCGGTTGAAATCGGAGTCGCCGTGTCCATGACGAAATTTACCTTGTAGTCCACGTATGCGGCGGCGGTGTTGGTGATCGTTACCGGTTTACTGTAGTAACTTTGTCCCAGGTTTGTACCTGTTATGGCTGCGAATCCTCCTCCGGCCGTCGGTCCCGATGACGGGGTAATGTTCGTGATCGTCGGAGCCTGATAGGTGAAGCTGTTTGAAAGCGCGACGGGAATGTTGTCGTTGTTCATGACGCTCACGTCCACGGTTCCGTTGGCGTGCCGCGGGGTTACTGCGCGGAGTTGCGTGGTGTTGTCAAAGAAGACGTTGTCCGCCGGTGCCCCTCCTACATATACGCGCGTGCTTGATGAGAAATTTGTACCGGTGATCGTGATGGTTGTTCCGCCGGACGCGGTACCCGTTGCAGGTGTGACGTTGGTGATCGTCGGCGCCTGCGCGTAGACCGTGAACGCGTCGCTGTTATCGTCCGAGAGCGTTGTTCCGTCGGCGGCGTTCAATACGATATTGCTTTCGGCAACGCTGTACTGTACTCCGGTAATGGTCGTTTGATTCTGTCCCGCTAAAATGGTGCCGGTGACGTTTCCGCCAAGGGTTCCCGTTCCCGTTCTGAGCGTCAGAGTTATCGGGGTGTCGGTTCCCACGGTGTATGGATTCCCCTGGTCATCAACGGCTTCCACGAGAACGTCGAATCCGGTGTTTACCCGTGGCATTGCGGTTATAACCGTCGGGTGTGCGCGCGGATTTACCGCGAGGGTGTAAATGGTGTACGGTGAGGTGAGTGAGTCGTTTCCTGGTGTGGCAATGAGTTTGCTGGAACCCGACCCGAAGATCAGTTCGCCGAAATCAACGGTTCCGGAAGTTGAACCGACTCCGACCGGGAATGTCGGTCCGGTGAGCCAACTATCACCGCTGATGGAATATTTATAGACATCGGTGGTGTTGTTGCCGCGCAACGCGTAGATAGTGTTGTTGTCCGTCGCCGCGATGGAGCCTCCGGAAGCCACGGTTACCGGGGTCGTGTTGTTCGGCATTTTGGTTTTTTGAACCCAGGCACCCGGTCCGCCCAGCACATCGATGGTGTATTGCCAGAAACGCGGAGTGGTCAGGCTTCCTTCGAGCGCAAAAATTTTCGTTCCGTCAGGAATGGTCGCGAGGTCCGAACCTCCGTTCATGACGGCGCTCGTTGTTCCGTCCGTGACGTCGGATACCTGGCTGACGATGGGCCATTCATTTGATGCAACATCGTAACGATAGAGAAGTGCGGAGTCATTGTTTTGATCCGTTTCATCGTTCTGTGATCTTCCCGCTCCTGTGGTTCCCCATACCGTACCGTTGTAATAGGTGATTCCACCTCTTGAGCCGAGGGCTCCCGTGCCTCCGAACAATGCCGGAGTTGTGGCAAGCGTGCTCCAGGTTCCGGTTCCGGTTGCCGCGTCGGTGATAGTGTATTTCCAGAAATCCCTGTTAGTTTGTGATGATGTTGAGATGTTTCCGCGGGTGGCGTAAATGGTTCCCGCGCCGTCGTTTGTCAATGAACCTCCCGCCATAACGCAGTTGGTCAGCTGTCCCGCGGTACAAGCGGTGATGCTTGTGCCAGCCGGAGGTGTTGGCAGGAGCAGGTTCCAGCTGTCTCCGCTGATGTCGTATCTCCAGAACTCGTTACTCAGGTTTCCCCTGAATGCGAAGATGCTGTCGGAGTCAGTACTCGTAAGAGAAACACCGTGTCCCACAGGTTTCCCCGTTGGTTGTGCCGGCGGTGTCAGTGTGAGCGGCCATGTTCCCGCGTTTACTCCGCTGAACGGGTATCTGAAGAGGAGTCCAAGCCCTGGGGTGTTCGCCGTTGTTGTTCCCGCGACGCCTTGTCCTGTGACAAGGTACAGTTCTTCGTCTCCGTTGTAATTGGTGCCGTCGGGGTTTACGAAAATAAGTTGACCTTTGGCGTCGGTGTTTGCCCCCACGGATCCGACGGTGATTGGATACGTTGCCAGTGGTGTCGGTAAGGTGAGGGATGGTCCGGGACCAGCTCCACCAGGAGCCGTCGTAGACCATGAGTTTCCGTTGATATCATATCTCAAGATGTCGCTCGTTCCGCTTCCGCGTGATGCATACAGGCTTCCCGCGTTGTCCGCGGTTAATGATCCTCCCGCCGCGACAGCGGCGAACGGAGCACCGGTGTTCAGGTTGGTCGTCGTGGGCCATGTGTTGCTCCCAACTATGTAGCGGTACATGATGCCGATGGTGTTTGTGGATGCGTTTCCCGTGATTGCGTTACCGGTTACCGCGAAAATTTCGGGGCCGCCGCTGTCTCCCGAGTAGCTGGCAATGTATGCCAATGCTCCTTTTGCGGAAGTTGCGTTGACTGCGCCGACGACTCCGGCCGTGGGAGTTCCGGTCATGGTTGACCAGGTTCCCGGTGTGCCCACCGTATATTTATAGAATGTGTTTGTGGCATTTCCCCTGAATGCATAGAGCGCCGTGCTTCCGTCGGTGGTGAGAGATCCGCCCGAAAGGATGGTTGCCGGGGCGGGCGCAATGCTTGCCGGTGCCGATGCGGATGATGTCCAGGTATTTGGCGTACAGCCTGCCGAGCCGGGTAGACAGTATTTAAAGAAGTCTACGGTTGTGTTTCCCCTGAGCGCATAAAGGAATTCTCCGAAGCCTGGATATATTAGCGCTCCTCCTCCGGCGACTATTGCTGGAGTTACTGCCGGGGTTCCTCCGTCGCCGGCGTCATTCCATGTGTTGGTGCTTGTGTTGTATCTCCAGAATGTCGTTGCGTTTCCCTGGAAGGCGTAAATGATGTTACTTCCCGGGTAGGCAAGAGAAGCTCCGTATGCCGTTAACCCCGGAGCGACGGCTCTGACGAGCCAGTGTCCGGTGGAAATATCATATTTCCAGAATGCTGTGGAGCCTCCCTGGAAGGCATAGATGGTGTTTGCGTCGGTGCTCACGATTGCGCTTCCGGTGGTTACGTTCCCCGGGGCGTTTTCCAGTGTGGTCCATACGTTCGTTGAAGGATTGTAGCTTTGGAATGTTGCAGTTCCGTTTCCCGCCAGCACGTAGAACAGTCCTCCGACTTGTACCATCGAGTTGCCGAATCCCTGGGTCGCGCCGGATTGTGATACCGGTTTGCCGCTGGAAAGCATGGCTTTGGTAAATGCGCTTGGATTCCACTCGTTCAGAATTTTGTCGAAGCTCCAGAAGTTCGTGGTCGAGGCGCCTCCCAGTGCATAGAGGAAATCGCCGGTGTTCGGAGCGGCGAGTGCTCCGCCTCCCTGCACGCTTGCCGGTGTGTTCGGGAGTAGTGTGTAGGTCGGCCAGGTATTGGTGTCGATCCGGTAACGGAATATTAATCCGACGCCTGACGCGCTTGTTAACCCGGTACCCGGTACCATATATACTTCCGGTAGTCCCGATGAGCCGGTACCGATGTAGGCGAGTCCGCCTTTTGCCGCGGTTACCGATGCCGCTCCAATGTTGACTGGTGCGGGTTTTGGGTCAAGGTAGGACCAGGTGTTGCCACTGATGTTGTAGGTGGCAAAATCTGTTGAGGCACTTCCTCTGAGCGCGTAGAGGGTGTTTGATCCATCGGTGGTCAATGATCCGCCCGATTGAACAAGCCATGGGGCCGACGCGTGCCAGGTATGGGTACCCGTTCCCGTTGTGGTGAGATTGATGGTTGCGCCGTTTCTTGTTGATGCTACTTGGAAATCATTGATTGTCGAATTGATCACATAATACATTGTCCCGGCGGCGAGGGGTGCCGGCAGTGTGGTGGTTGTCGTGAAAGTGATCGGTGAGCCGTCCGTCAGTCCGTGTGTCGCTGATGTCAGTCTGTCGGTTGCGATGTCCGCAGTGAATGTTGCCGCTCTTTCCTGGTTTGCCCAGCTGCCATCGCCGGCGGCAGGGGAGTTGGTGACGGTGAATTCATAGAAATCCGATGTATTGTTTCCACGGAAAGCAAAGAGGTTTCCTCCGGATCCGACCATCGCGCCACCTGCCTGTACGTTTCCGATACTCGTTCCCTGTGTGACGGTGCCCCAGGATCCCGGTGCCGCTTGGGTGATGTCATATTTGTACATCGTATTTGTGTTGGTACCTCTTAATACATAGACGTAGTTTCCAGACCCAGGATATGCGATGGCACCTCCCGCTCCAGCCGATAACGGAAGACATGCAAGGCCCGGACTTGTTCCGCACGCCGGAGTCCATGCATCAAGTGCTATGTTGTATTTCCAGAAATTCGTCGTTGTGTTTCCTCCGATGGCGTAAATAGTGTTGGAGTCCGTCGATACAAGGGATGCTCCGTCTCCGATGTTTGCAGACGTGCTCGCAAGCTGTGTCCATGTATTGCCGGCAGGATCATACTTTGAAAAGTTTGTCGTTGATCCTCCAGAGAACACGTAAAATTTGCCTCCGACCTGCACGATGGAGTTACCATTTCCCTGGTTGCTGACAGCCGCCGCGACGCTTCCAAACTGGGAAATCGGGTCGCCTCCCTCAGTTTTTCCTTTCAGGAAACCATTCCATTCATTTAAAAGGGTGTCATAGCTCCAGAAGTTCGTTGCGGCTATACCCCGGAGTGCGTAGATGAGGTTTCCCGTTCCTTCATATGCGAGAGATCCTCCATAACTTAGAATGTCGGGCGCGTTCGTGGTCCTGGCTGTGTATAAAGGCCAGGTGTTGTATCCGAGACACGAGAAGGTTCCGGAGCCCGGACTGAGTCCGTCGATGTTACAGGTGACCGGATCAATCTTAAATCTGAAGATGAGTCCTCCCGTTTCCACATCGCTGCCCGTTGAATATCCGTTGCGGCCGTTTTCCGTTACCGCCCATATTTCTCCATATCCGCAGTCATTGCAGTAGGCCAATCCGCCGCCCGAGTTGGTGAGTGTTGTCGCCCCCACTTTTGCCGGGACGTATTCCAACAGGGACCACCGGCTTCCCGAAGGGGCTGATGGATCGTATTTCCAGAAATTTTTAGTGAGTCCGCCGCGTGTCGCATATAAATAAGTACCGTCACTGACGAGTCTCCCGCCGGCTCCCACATTGTCCGGCGTCGGATTTGTCGCGGTCAGGTTCGTCCAGGTTCCGGGCGCCGCCTGGGTGCTGTCGTAGCTGAAGAAGTTTCTTGTGTTGTTTCCTCCCATCGCGTAGAGGGTTGTTCCTACAAATGCCAATGATCCTCCTCCTCCGATGGTTGCAGGGGTCGCGCCAAGTGCTGTCCAGCTTCCCACCGTACAGCCGGATCCCGTATTCTGGAAACAGTATTTGGAATTCACCGTTCCGGCTCCGCCGACGAGCGCGAAAATGAAGTCACCGCTCCCCGGGTATGCCAATGCTGCTCCGTGACTCACGGTTCCCGGGAGTGTGAGGGTGGTCCAGTAATTATTGGTGATGTTGTATTTGGAAAAATGTCCGCCGCCTCCTCCACTGAATCCATAAATTTCGGGTCCGTTTGTCGCGCCGCTTACCTGAACCAGCGATCCTCCGTAGAAAACGTTGGTTGTCATTGGGGCCAGAGTGGTCCAGGTATTGGTCGTGGGATTATATTTTTCAAAGGAGGTCGTCGAGTTTCCCGGGAAAATGTAGAATTCGGCCTGATTGTTGAGCGGGTTGGTGTATTTGACGATGGAATTCCCATTGCCCTGTGTCCGTCCTTCTTGCGACATGATTGCCCCGTCATCCTTTACCGCGATGTTGAATGTTGCCCATGCACCCTGGTCTCCGGAAGTCACAGGGTCGGCGTCGATAATATATTTCCAGAATTCCGATCCTCCGTTTCCACGGTATATGTAAAGGGTGTTATTGTCTCTTTTTACGATGAATGCGCCTGCTCCAATGGTCGCCGGGGTATCCGTCAAAGCGGTCCATGTGTTGGTAACCGGGTCGAAGACCTGGAATTTAGAGGCGTTTCCTCCCACGAGCGTGTAGAATTTATTGTTCGCTTCCGCAATAGTATTTCCTGCGCCCTGGTTTCCTCCGGTGCTTGTTTGCGAGAGGGCCGTGTTGTCATCAAATTTTGAACGGAAAATGGATCTCCATACATTGGTCGTCATGTCGTATACCCAGAAGTCGTCGGTAGCCGATCCGTGGAATGCATAGATCAGGTCACCTGTTCCGGGGTATGTCATGGCGGTAGCCAGATTTCCATCCCCACTTGGTAATGGTGCGGTTGGTGCGAAGTACGGCCAGGTATATTGGTCCGGGCCCGGGTTCAACTGGTAACGATAGATAAGCCCCGTACCTCCAATATTTTGGTTGTAGTTTCCGTATCCGTTTCCCGGAACGGCGAAAATGTCTCCGAGTCCGGAGGAGTATGCGATGCCTCCCTGGGTTGTGTTCCAACTTGCGGTGTTTCCCATATTTACCGGAAGGGAGTTCAGCGTTGTCCATCGGTTTCCCGCCGGGGCTCCCGGGTCGTATCTCCAGAAGGTTGGTGTGTTTGAGCCGCGTGTCGCATAAATATAGGTCCCGTCGGTGGTCAGTGATCCTCCGCTGAATACGGTCGCAGGAACCGGGTCCGTTCCGGTGAGATCAGTCCATGTACCCGTCCCGTTGTTCGTGTCGGTCACCGTGAATTTCCAGAAGTTTGGGGTTCCGTTTCCCCCCATGGCATAGATTTCAGTGCCGTTGAGTGCCACCATGGATCCTCCGGCCTGGATTGCCGCCGGGGCCGGGCTTGTCGATGTTAAATTCGCCCATGTGTTTGCCGTGCAATAGGCGGTGGTGGCGATGCAGTATTTGTAAAATTCGTTCGTCGGGAGCCCTGTGGAATTGTTGCGTCCGCGGAACGCGTAGATGTAGTTCCCTCCCGTGTAGGCGAGAGAACCACCCGCGTGAACGGCGCCCGGTGTTACCGCCAGTGCGGCCGACCAGCTGTTGCCGGCAATGTCATATCTGTAAAAGCTTGTCGTGTTGTTTCCCCCCAGGGCGTAAATTGAACTCCCTATCGTTATTAATGCGGTTCCGCTGCCCGCTGTTACGGGGAAATTTGCGAGCTGGAACCATCTGTTTGCTGTCGGGTCGAATCTCAAAAAGTTGGAACCTGCTCCCGCAAGAATGTAAAACCTGCCGTTGTATTCAGTAATTGAATTTCCGATAGTTTGGTCAAGAATCGTAGATCCTCCACCGTATCCGTCATCGACTGAAAGCTGTGAAAAAGGTTTCCCCTGGTTGTTTTTTCCGGCATTGAACGTGAACCATGCCTGGTCCGAAATACTGTATTTCCAGAAGTTTGTTGTGTTTCCACCCGGTTTCATGTACAGGGTGTTGTTGTCAATTTTTATCAGTGAGGCACCGGTAGTGCCTCCTGACGGAAGAGGGAGATTTCTCCAGGTGTTTTGATCCGGGTCATAGACTAAAAACATGTATCCGCTGGCGGGAATTACGTAAATCTTTCCGCCGGCTTCCCCGATCGATGCGCCGGTACTCTGAGTGATGCTTGTTCCAAACGTTGAGGTTGTGTTCTGAGCAATCATGTCCGTGCCGTTCACTTTTCCACGATTCCAGGGGACCCAGGTGTTTAATGAAAGCAGATATTTCCAGTACGCGGATGTTCCCACGCCGTGAAGGAAGTACACGATGTCGCCGCCCGTCGGAGGATATGCGATCGATGATCCGTAGTTCATTGTTGTTGGCGTCTGTGCCACCAGGGGAAATTGCGGCCATGTATTGGCAGCAATTTTGTAACGGAACAGTGAACCTGCCGATGTACTTCCGTTACCGGAAGTCAGGTAAAGTTCAGGTCCACCGGACGGACCCGTGGCCATGTAGGTTATCCCGCCGCGTGACTGGGTCATTAACGTTGAGCCGACAGTCGCCGGAGTGTCTTTAAGAACGCTCCAAGTGTTTGATGTTACCGTGTATTTCCATAATTCATAGGTGCCTTCACCCCTTGTGGCGTAAATGTCCGTTCCGTCGGTGGTTAACGATCCTCCGTTCGCGACGGTGTCCGGTGCCTGCGCAAGTCCGCTCCAGCTTCCGGTCGTCGTGTTGTATTTTCCGAAGAGTTTCAAATTGTTTCCGGCGAACGCGTAGAGGTCTGTTCCCACCGATACCAGGGATCCGCCGCCCTGAATGAACTCGGGCGGACCGTTGGTTGCCGTAAGGTTTACCCAGGTTCCGGGTGCCGCCTGCGTGGTGTCGTAGCTCCAGAAATTACTGTTGCTTCCTCCGCCAAACGCGTAGAGCGTATTTCCGACTATTGCCATGGCTCCGCCGGCATTCACATTGGCCGGGGTTGTTCCAAGAGTGGTCCAGTTGTTCCCTACGGTGTCGTATTTCCAGAAACTGTTGGTGTTGTTTCCCCTCAGGACGTAGATGGAGGTTCCGCTTCCCGGATAGGCCATTGCCGCACCGGCTCCGATTCCTCCAGGGGCAACCGTGAGGGTTGTCCAGGTGTTTACCGGGGAATCATACGTGTATTTTTGAAAAACGTTTCCGAAGTTGCCGTTCAGCATGTACACGGCATTTCCCACCGCGATGATCGTGTTTCCTTCACCCTCGGCATTTCCGGAATATGGAATCGGCGTTGTCACCGCGTCGTCGTTGTATTTTGCCTGGCTGTAGCTGAACCAGATGTTGTTTGAAATGCTGTAGAGATATGCTGTGCGGGAAGCTCCTCCCGTTATTCCGATGATGGTGTCGTTGTCGATTTTTTCCAGCGCCGCTCCGTATCCCGCAGTAGCGGGATAGTTGGCAAGATTGGATGCGTCGCAGTTCCCCGTTGCAGGGTTGTATCGCTTGAACGTGTTGGCGCCGCCGGACAGAACGTAGACGTAGCCGTTGACCTCAACCATCGTGTTTCCGTTTCCCTGGGCCAGACAGTTCGTGGACGTAGTGGCTATCCAGCTTACCGGAGGAGCCGCCGTTACGATCACGAACAGCACTAAAACACCCACCGCCGCGACTCCAATGGTCGCAAGGGTCTGGGGTCCCAGTTTCGAAATTTTGCGGACGATCTTTTGTGCTTTCTCGATCGAAGCATCCAAGAACTTCCGGATGGTGTTTTTATTTTCCATGGTTTTGAGGTAAAGCTTTAGTTTTTATTTCTATATATTTTATACTATTTTTGCCTTTTCTTCAATAAACTTGCGTATCGCACATGTAGTGGATAAGCCATTTTCCCATGCTTTTTACTTGACTTAATATAATAAATATTGCTGAATAATATATTCAACTTGTTTTTCGTTCTTGAGGAGGTGGATTTTCTGTCTGCCCGGAATATTTTTTATCCAGTTCCCGTGTAGTGGGAGTCGATATCAACTTCGTGATATCTGGCGGTCGTCGTCAGGAAAATATTTTCGATGATTCCCGGGAATTTTTCGTTCAGCATGAACAGATTTCCGTTGATCAGCCAGAAGATCTGTCCGATGACTTCGGGGTTTGCGCTTCCTTCCGCTCTGGCACATTTGTTTGATTCCTGCGGGATTTCCTTGATTTTCCAGTGTTCGCGTTTGTCGAACGTTGGGGCGTCGTCGGCATCCATGTCGCGGGTGTAGAATTTTTTGTCCGCTTTGTCGCAGAATATTTTTAACGCGGCCAGTACGGTTTTATATTGCATGTCGGAAGCGTTTCTTAACGCGATTTTTATGGTGGTGTCGCTCCAGCATAAATCCCTGCTGATGATGTTCCGGTTCACCAGGGCGTCCCACCCGGTAATTCCGAAGGGGATTCTTTTCCGCCAGTTTTGAAAAAAGAGTTTGTGATGCAGCTGCATCAGGATATTTTTGATCGCGATGGTGATGACGAACAGGCCGAAGATGATCAGGGCAGTGTTCCATCCTGTTCCCCAGGCGACTCCGATGAGGGCGATTCCGGTGACCACCTCCACGGCGAAAATGGTGTCATCGGGGATGATGATGTTTTTGTACACTTCGTACCGGTCCGGATCGAGCGACGGGTCCGTTTTGCTTACGCCTTCACAGTTTCGGAGGTCCGGTTTTTTCACGGGGAAGGCTTTTTTGAGCAGTCGCCTGATTTGCGGGTCGGATTCGGGCATTTGCGAGTTGGCAAATGAGTGGCGAGCCAATGACTTCATTTCCTAACTGGCGGAGAGAGAGGGATTCGAACCCTCGATGCCTTTTCAGGCATACCGCCTTTCCAAGACGGCGCACTCGGCCACTATGCGATCTCTCCATTCATCGTATTTTTTTAGTATTCTGGGGTTAGAAGACCCGAATACCTCCAAGTATCTTTTTATTCCCTTCTGGTTGTAAATGTACAATCTGCGTCCATTATCCTCAATCTGAGCCTTTATTTTGTATCTGGTTAAAATATTGGCAACGGTGATTGTGAGTTTTTTTGAGAAACTTGTAAAGCAAAAACCTATATTTCGATATTTTTTCCCTTGAATGAGGTGATTGTGGATATAGAGACATCCATCCGTATCAACAAGTCCCCTGACGAATGGTTTTTCGTATTCCGGTTTTCCCGAGATCCATTTGGGAATATCGATATGTTGTTGTACTTTATTGCCCTTCACGGCCCCCATTTTGACAAGATATTCAACTAGTGTTGTGCTTGAGGTTACCAGGAGTAGTGCATTTCTTGTACTTCTTTTCCTTGAGGTAACTTGAATATTGAAGAGCTTATTTATCAGCAAGGATACGTATTCAGAATATTCTTTGTCTTTGATCGAGTTTAGAGTAATTACGACCTGCCAGCTGTTATTTATGCCGCCATCACCCATCTCGATGCCTAAAAATTCGGCCAGATCTTTGGATTCTTCGGGGATGCGTATTGTTTTCCGGTGGCTTTTTCTGGGATATTTCAGTTCGGACATATCAAAACAGAATATCTATTGTATAAAGATATTCTGTTCATTGTTTGCACCTTTGTTCAAGGCTTAAGCCCAAATTGTCATAATTATCTCGCCCTTTTTGCCACCAATTTTGCCACCTGCGCGCGGTATTTCCCCGGGCTTTTCAGCAGTGTGCGCTGAGCGCGGACGCTGATTTTGAGCTTTACGGTTTTGCCCGTTTTAGGGTTTACAAACTTTTTTACCGTGAGATTCGGGTTAAACCGGCGTTTGGTGTGGCGGTTGGAGTGGCTGACGTTCATTCCCACTTGAGGTCGTTTTCCGCTAAGCTGACAGACTTGAGACATAATGTTGTTGTAAAAAATGCTTTTGCAGTTTACCATTGTTTTGACTTTTTTCAAGGAAATTCATGCTTTCTGTCCTGTATTTTATTTTAGCCCTGGTGATCGTGGTCACTATTCATGAGTTCAGCCATGCTTTTGTGGCTTCCAAACTGGGTGATCCCACCGCAAAGATCGCCGGGAGGCTGACCCTGAATCCGCTTGCCCATTTGGATGTTTTGGGCACACTTATGCTCTTTTTGGTTCATATTGGGTGGGGGAAGCCGGTTCCGGTCAATCCACACTATTTCAAGCACCCGAAGCGAGATGAAGCTTTAACGGCTTTTGCAGGGCCTCTTTCCAGCCTGGTTCTGGCGTTTGTCCTGACGCTTCCGCTGAAATACTTCGCGCTCGTGATGCCGGAGTTCCTGTTTCAGCTGCTCTCGACGGTTTTGGATGTCTCACTGGTGCTGTTTATCTTCAACATGCTGCCGTTTCCGCCCCTTGACGGGTCGAAAATCGTCGGTATTTTTGTACCCAGGCGTTTTCATGCCCCTTATCAGCGGTATCTTCAAAATGGCATGCTGTATTTCGCGATCTTTTTGCTTTTTGATCAGTTTGTTTTGACGCGTACATTCCAGATCTCGATTTTGCAGTACTTCATTGGTATCGTCTTCACGTTCATCAAAACCTTGCTCTTCCTGGGCACCTAGGTTTAGTATAGAAAAATTATAAAACATACAACAGCTAGCTAGCCCTTCTGGAAGCCAAAAAATGCTTGCAAATCTTCTCGCGGTTTGTTATATTTTGGTTACTTTCTGTTTTGCTCGCTCTAAATCTCAAATACTCTCTCTTCACATCATTTACGGGAGTCCGACATTTCCTAACCTCTTGGGGTTGGGCTGGGGACACCCACACTGGATACTGGGGGTTTAGTATCCTGAGATTTGGCGGCACGATGGATATCAAAAAGTTTTAAATTAAACAAAAGGGGCTCCCAAAACCCGGGGCCTCTTTTGACGGCGGCGAATTGTTTTTTTACAGCGCGATCAGCGTGTAGGTAAAGGTCACGCTATAAGTTCCCGGCGGAATGTTGGTTCCAAGCGCGGTGATGAAGGCGGGAAGATTGATGGCATAGCTGATGGCTTCCGATATGGTGCATCTGCGTTGCGAGGCGGGTGAGGACATGAGTACCACCGGTACGGTTACGTTGTCTGTTCCCAGTACGCTGCCAGAAGTTGTGAATGTTGATAAAATGCCAAGATCTCCGGCTCCCATCGGTTCGGGGACATTCACGGAACTGGTGATGTTGTTGGTCGGTCCAAAACAGTCGGCGGCGTATTCGATGCCTTCGGTTTCATCCTCAGTTGCTCCCGCTGTTCTTGGGAGCGAGCTTGCCACGTAGAGATACTGCAGCGGGATGGTGAGAAGATTGTCCGAGGTTGCGAACGGACTTGCCGAGAGCTGGACTTCAAATCCTGCGAGCGGGTCGTCGCGCAGGTCGGTGACGCTCAGGATGTCCTGCGTGTCGGTTCCGGCGGCGTTGTTGTAGCTCGGAAGATTGGTGTTGTTCTGCGCGTTCGTGAAGGCGGTGTTGTCCGGAATGTCCGTGAACGAGAGATCTCCTCCGGTTATTCTTGTGACGGCGCAGGTTTGGTCCGCGGCAAGGCCTGGGCAGTCCACGCAGTCCGTATCGGGCGTGGCGTTGTCGGTGCAATACGCGTTTGCGGTGCATAATCCGTCCGTCTGGCAGTCGCAGGCGTTGCCGAGGTTGTCTCCGTTTGAGTTGACGGTATAGATTTGATCGTTGGTTCCATCCCATCCTACAAATGCTATCGTGGAAGAGTTGGGTGCGAATGATGGATCGTAGTCGTCATTAGTGGAATTGGTGAGGTTGGTCTGTGCGGAACCGTCGACGTTCATGATATAGACTTCACCGTTGGCTCCCCATGATTCGAAAGTGATCTTGGTACCGTCGGGACTGAATATGGGGACTTGGTCGTCATTTGCGGAATTGGTGAGGTTGGTCTGTGCGGAACCGTCAACGTTCATGATATAGATTTCACTGTTTCCGTCCCTGGAAGAATAAAAAGCGATCTTGGTGCCGTCGGGACTGAATATGGGGACAACGTCGTCACCGGCGGAATTGGTGAGGTTGGTTTGGGCGGAACCGTCCGTGTTCATGATATAGATTTCACCATTTCCGTCCCTGAAAGAATAAAAAGTGATCTTGGTGCCGTCGGGGCTGAAATGGGGGTTGTATTCTTCGGCAATGTTGTTGGTGAGGTTGGTCTGTGCGGAACCGTCCGTGTTCATGATATAGATTTCACCGTTGGCTCCCCCTGATTCGAAAGTGATCTTAGTACCGTCGGGACTGAAATGGGGGTTGTAATCTGCTGCGGGATTGTTGGTGAGGTTGGTTTGGGCGGAACCGTCCGTGTTCATGATATAGATTTCACTGGCACCGTCCCTGTCTGAATAAAAAGCGATTTTGGTGCCGTCGGGACTGAATTCGGGGTTGTAGTCTCCTGCGGGATTGTTGGTGAGGTTGGTCTGTGCGGAACCGTCCGTGTTCATGATATAGATTTCACCGTTGGCTCCCCCTGATTCGAAAGTGATCTTAGTACCGTCGGGACTGAAATGGGGGTTGTAATCTGCTGCGGGATTGTTGGTGAGGTTGGTTTGGGCGGAACCGTCCGTGTTCATGATATAGATTTCACTGGCACCGTCCCTGTCTGAATAAAAAGCGATTTTGGTGCCGTCGGGACTGAATTCGGGGTTGTAGTCTCCTGCGGGATTGTTGGTGAGGTTGGTCTGTGCGGAACCGTCCGTGTTCATGATATAGATTTCACTGTTTCCATCTCTGTCAGACAAAAAAGCGATTTTGGTGCCGTCAGGGCTGAATCGAGCTGTAGAGTTATTGCTCGGGTTGTTCGTAAGGTTGATGAGGTTCAATGCATCCGTGTTTTCCTGTCCCGGGTTTGCGACCGTGGGGCAGTTGTCGGCCGGGTCGACGACGCCGTCACCGTCGGTGTCCGCGGGGCAGTCCGCATCGGGCGTTGCGTTGTTGGTACAATAGAGGACAGCCGTACAGAATGTGTCGGTCTGGCAGTCGCAGGCGTCGCCTATGGTATCGGGGAAACGGAATGTATAGATTTCGAGGTTTCCAGCGGCGGAGCCGCCAAAAATGATTTGGTTTCCGTCAGGACTGAAGACGGGGGCGTTGTCATCGTTTTCGTACCAGTACTGGTAGTGGTTGGCACCGGTGGTGAGTTGTGTCTGACCGGTTCCGTCAGAGTTCATGATAAAGATTTCGTTGCCCCCGTTGCGCATCGAGAAGAAGGCGATTTGGGTGCCGTCCGGGCTGAACACCGGATACCAGTCATTTGAGGCGTTGTTCGTGAGGCGGGTCTGGTTGGTTCCGTTGGCATTCATGATGTATATTTCGGGAACTCCGCCGGCATCACGGAAAGAAGTGAAGACGATACGGGTACCGTCCGGGCTGTACTGAGGGTCATAATTTGTTGCCCCCGGTGTAGAGACGAGCTGGGTTGATCCCGTCCCATCCGTGTTGACGCTGTAGATATCGCCATAACGATAGTATGCGACTTTTGTGCCGTCAGGACTGAAAGCAGGGGAGTCGTCCCAGTTTGCGCTATTACTCAGGTTGAGCTGTCCGGTTCCGTCGGCGTTCATGATGAAGACCTCTTTGTTCAGGCCGAGAGAGGAAGTGTAGGCTATTTTTGAACTGTCGGGGCTGAAGACGGGATCGTAATCATCATCCGCGTTGGTGGTGAGACGGGTCTGGTTGGTGCCGTCAGTATTCATAAGATAGAGTTCATTGTTCCCGTCCCTGTCTGAAACAAAAGCGATTTTCGTGCCGTCCGGACTGAAGACCGGGTCGTATTCTTCATTCGCATTGGTGGTGAGACGCGTCTGGTTTGTTCCGTTGGCGTTCATGATGTAAATTTCTCCGTTCCCGTCTCTGTTGGAGACAAAAGCGATTTGGTTTCCATTTGGGCTGACAAATGCTCCGTAGTCACTGTTGGGGTTGTTGGTCAGGTTGACTTGGACGTTTCCATCCGTGTTTTCCTGCCCCGGGTTTGGAACGGTCGGGCAGTTGTCGGCCGGGTCGAAGACTCCGTCGCCGTCGGTGTCCACGGGGGCTGTAGGAGTTGCGTTTGCCGTGTTTGATGGCGGACTTTGTTCAATGATCGGGTCTCCGGCCAATGCGACGACGTAGAAGTTGTAGGGGACATCGTTTGTCAGTCCGGTTACCGTGTGGGATGTGAGGGTCACGTCCGTGACGGTGAAATCGGTCGTGACGAAATTATCCGTGCTGTAGTGGATAATGTAGGAAGATATCGGGTCCACGTTCCCAACAGGTGCGTCCCAAGTTAACGCCACTTCAGTGTTTCCGGGAGTGGCGATCAAATTGGTGGGGGGGCAAACTCTTGCAAAAGCGCAGTTGAAGCGGGAGATGAAAAGATCGCCGCCTCCGACATACGTTGGCTGGTAGCCATTTGCCGCACCGGGCACGGCCGTTGATTCCGTTTCGGCGTTGATGTAGGCATATTCGACTCCTCCGGATTCCAGGACGGAAATGGTTCCCGGATAGTTGTCGTACCCGGAGTCGGTGATGTAACTTGAACCGATAAGCGTTCCAAGGTCATTGCTGAGTTTCGCACCGATGATATCCACGTTGTTGTCTCCGGAATCTCCGTTGAATGCGCCGGTTGTGGTTGGGAAATCCGTGCTGTACGTGTCCGCGGTCAGGTACACTTCGCCGTTTGAGGTAAGTGCCATGAAGGGGATGTTGTCGGTGTCCGTTCCGCCCAGAATGGCGACTGAAGCGGCGGTGAGGTTAGCATTGAATTTTGCCACGTAGACGTCGTCGCCGTTCGCTGCCCCGCTTCCATCGCTCAGAGGTCCGAATGTCGCAATCTTTGACGTTGGGGATGCATTATTGTCAATCGTATTGGCGTTGTTTTCCAGTGCCTGTTTGAGGCCGCCGTTTGCGGTTGAAATAGTGTTTAAACTGTCTCCGATAATAAATACTTCTTCATTTGCCCCAGAGCCACGGACCGCGATGGTGTCGGTGTAATCGTTTTCCCAGTTCGGTCCTCCGAAGAGGGTAGATGCTTTGAGCGTTGTCAGGTCGCTGCTGAATCTTGCCACAAATGTGTCGCATGATCCGCCGGCGGTTTCCTGGAAGGAAGGTATGCCGGTGTTTGCCCTTACCATCGGGAAGGAGTTTGCGGTGTCACCGCCCGGAGGATCGGTGAGCGGTCCGTCGGTCGCGGCTGTCGGCGCGGCACCTGCGCATCCGCCCGTGAGGAAAATGTCGCCGCTTGAATCCTGAGCAAGTGCGCCGTAATAGTTGCCCGCGCCGATAAACGTCATGTTATAGAAGGCCGGGCTCAGGTTGCTGTCAAGTTGGGAAATGGCGATGTTGTAACTGCCGGTTCTCGTTGTATCAAAACCCGCGGGTGCGTTTACATTTCCCGTCGGGTATCCGGTTGTTGAGTCCACGGCGACGTATACGTTTCCGTTGGCCCCGATCATGATGGCGTTGCCCCAGTCGTAGTTATTGCCCCCCAGATAGGTTGAGTGGAGCAGGGTTGTGAGTCCCGAGTCAAGTTTTGCGATGAAGGCGTCAGCGTTGGTTCCTTTTACTGCCTGGAAATGTCCTGCGGTTCCGGGGAAGTCCGTGGAGGATGTGTTCCCGATGACAAAAATATTTCCTACCGTATCCGCCGTCAGGGTCACTTCACTTTCGCTGGATGTACCTCCAAGATAGGTCGAGGCTTCAAGGGTTCCCAGGTCCAGGCTGAATTTTGAAATAAAGGCGTCACTTGTTCCCGACATGGCGGTTTGGTAGCTTCCTGCGATTGTCGGGAAATCCGCGGAGTAGGTGTATGCGGAAATGTAGAGCGATCCGTTTGCGATGATCATATTGGTGTTTCCCCCGAGCACCTCTTTTTCACCTTCCCAGCCGGTACCGCCGAGGTAGGTCGCGCTCAGGAGCGGGTCAATGACGAGTTCAACGTCGCGATCGTATTCACCGACTTCGAATCCGTAACTGTTTTTCGTGAGTGTTTTATAGCTGACAACGACGTCTTTTTTTACGCCGTTGATGTTCTGGAATGCGACGGGCTTGGTGAATGAGATCATTCCTTCCGCCGTTTTTATTTCCAGTTCGCCCCCTTCATTGATGGTGATTTCGTCGGCTCCTTCCAGTTTTATTTTGATATTCGCCGGGTCCGCTTTCGGGTTTACCGTAAAGATTTTTTCCACATTGTTTCCGTGGGCTCTTACCCGTACGCCGATACCGTCAAAAACCTCACCCAGGTTTATGGAGTTGCAGTTTTTGACACCCTGTTTCCATTGTGATTTATCGTTTCCCAGGAAGTAGTTGACGGTGACGTCCGTCGGTTCTTCCCCCAGGGGAGCCAGCTTTTTTGTCGTCTCAAAGAGTTCCTTAATGGCATACACGTTGAACTCTTTGTTTACCGGTCTGCCGTGGGGGGGCATCATCGGTTGATACTGGTTTTCAACGGAGCCATCTTTGTTTTGGGTCAGAAATGCATACGTGAGCGTTCCGTCATTTTCGACGAAAAAACTTCCGTTCAGCATTTGGCTGAAATACGCAACTTTTGCGTTTGTTTGGCCGATGTTCTGAATGAACGGCAGTTGTGCCGTTTCCATTTTTTTATACGCCTGTTTCACGTCAATGTTTTCCGTGCTTGCCGGATTTGAGGCGTTCCTGATATTTATGGTGATGCACGCCAGTATTCCGATGATCACCAGCAGTCCAATTCCTGCCGTCCACCACTGCGGAAGGTGTTTTTTGTTTTTCATGAGCTCAGGTTTATTTTTATCTGTATATGATACATGATTTTTGATATTTTGTAAACGGGGTTGTCATTTTGATGGTATTGAGGCAGATTGAAAGAACCTTATTTGTTGATTCTGATCGTCGTGAAAAAACTAATTCTTCTTGGGCTCCTGCTTGTTTTTACCGTCCAAACCGCATTTGCGGCCGGTGTCCAGGAGTATGCGTGTCAGAATGATGCCGATGGCGGTGTGGACAAGGTGGACATGATGAAAGTACGGGATGCGTGGCTCGGCTGGTATAACGGTGCGCGGAAACAGAATGGCCTCGGGACTTTTGTCTATGACGCGAATCTGGACAGGACCGCACTGGTTTGGTCTCGGCTGGCGGTGGAAAAGGGGACGATTACCCACAAGCGTTCCGGCCAGACAAAATATTACGATTATACAAGGATGGTTTCCTGGTTTAAGGGGCAGGGGTTGACTTTTGCCCAGGTGGGAAAGTCCACTTTTGTTGAGAATATCGGCTGGGACTATTACTCATGTCCCGCCACTACAACTGATTGCACGGATAACCTTATCGCGTCCATCAAACATACCTATAATTTTTTCATCGGAGAGAAGGGAAAAAAGTATCGCGCGCATTACGACAGCATCATGAACAAGAACTACAAGAAAATCGGTCTGGGCATTGCCGTGGATCCCGTGAAGAAACGGTATTATCTTACGGTGCATTATGCGACGGACGTGATTGCGAAATCCGATACTGCAAAAAGCATCGCGGCTTGTACTTTGCCCGGAAGCGGCAAGTTCTAGCTAATCTTTGAGTTTGCAGTTATTGTCGAACTCCAGATTGATTTTGGCGTCGGAAATCCTGAAGTCGTAGCCGCGCGTACCGTAATCCACCCTTGCCACCGCATCGGCCGGAGCCCCTTTTTTGATGGCGACTTTCCAGAAATCTGCGATCGTGCATGTGGGGTCTTCCACAAACTCGGAGGGTGTGGTGGTCGGAGGGTCGCGGTCGAGGTCGATCCCTTTGTTAACGTAGCTGTATTCCGTATTCATACCTCCGCCCATTCTGGTCACGTGGCGCCACTGGCCCGGCACATAGACTTCCGCCTGGACCGGTTCGTACCATTTGCCGGTTTTTGTTCCGCCGGCTCCTACCGGGGGAGCGTCTTCGGGGGCTTCCTCAAGTTCACGGTAGAAATCGTAATCGACGGTGGGCCTGTATTTTGCGCTGAGGTCCATGGTGCCGTCGGCCTTCACATAGTTGACGCTGATTTTGCTCAGCTTTGCGTTCATATCAATGTGGGACCGCATTTCGTCGATTGCGGCAAATGGATCAAAACGGGTCGGGTCTCCCTTCAAATCGAACGTTTCTTCCCAGGAGGAGGTGAGTGAAGTCATCGCAAAGATCATTCCCGCGACGCCACCGATGATGAGTACCATGGTGACGACGACCGCGATTCCGCCGCCGGTTTTCTTACCCATGAGAGGGTTGTTGAACTGGTTGAGCGGCGGTCCGGACGGTCCGCTCTGCCCTGTCGGCCCTCCAAACTGATTACCGCTGAACTGGCTGCCGCCAAACTGATTGTTTCCGAGAGAATCGATGTTGTTGTTCCCCGTGGGCATTCCGCCAAACTGGCCGCCGCCGCCGGAGGAAACGTTGTTTCCGAGCGTCGGAATATTATTTATGTCCAGACCGTACATTTTCAGGAGCCCTTTTGCAAAAGGGATATTCTTGATTTTGCCGAGGTTTTTCTGGATTTTATCCCGGAATTCCGGGGGAAGATCGTTGAAGCTGTCGTAATCTTTTCCGTTTACGGTGATTTTTGCCATAGGTGAGTGTTAAGTGTCCGTATATTAGCTTGATTCCGCCGAATAGTATATATTTTCCCGCAATTCTTTCACCTGGGCGAAAACATTTTCGAATTTTCTCCTGATGGCATCAATGTCGTGTCCGACCACAATGGCGATACCATTATTTCTCAGCGCTTTTAACAGCATCGGGCCGTCGGTGGTCGGGGAGTCTCCCGCGGCGATGCCCAGTATTTTTCTCCTCTCGTCGGTGAACTCTTTCACGGCGAGTTTTTTTCGTTCTCCCAGCAGTGGTTTTCCTTTTACCCTCGGGTGGAGGGTTCCGTCCTGGGCGGAACGGAGCCATGTTCCCACCACCAGTGGTGCCCGGTCATGTCCCTGTTTGTTTCTGCGACGGAAGCGTTGTTCTTCCAGGAACGAGTAATCCGATTCTGCAATGGCGGTTTTTGCAATGGCTTTCAGGTTTCCCGTTGCGACGATCACCGGTATGCCCGCTTCGTAGACGGCATGTTGTACAAAATCCAGAATGTCACAGACCGGTTTGACCACGCGGTCGATTTTTTTGAAGGGGGAGGGAACTCCGTGGATTTCGTCGATCATTTCTTCCGTGACTGTTTGGTTTGCGATTTCACGGTGGCTTTTATCAATATCCAGGTGAACATACCGGTCTACGGCGGTTTTGGTTCTCTGCATGACCCGTCTGGTCAGCTGGGCGATGACGTGAGGGTGTTTCCCCGCAAAAAACCTTGTGCGCATCAGGATTTCCCCGTTGAGATGTTTTGACAAAGTGGAGTCGATGAGGACAAAAATCCGGTCGAGTTCCATCATTTTTCTGGCGAATTCGCGCACGAGGGACTGACGTCCGTTCCCGCCGTTTTGCGAAGCAAGGCCCCGGATATGATCGTAGAGGTCGGTGATGTCGTCGGCCAGATCGAGGGCGATCATGCACATGTCGGGTTTGAGTTCTTTGATTTTTCCTTCAATTCCCTGCTTTAAAAGTTCCCGGTATTTTTTTGGAATCAGAATTTTGGCGAAGTCCCCGGTCTCAAACTCCCAGAAATTCGGATCGGAAAGCTTTTCCAGGAACACCAAAGGACCAAGATCGTCCTTGAACATCGTTCCGTCCATGTCCGTGGCGGCGATGATTTTCTGGCCGCTCGAACCGTTGAAGTGTTCTTCGGTTATTTCTTCCGGGGTGACGTGTTCCCCTTTGTGGTTAAAAAGTGACATATAAAAAAAGTTTTGGGCTGTATTATAAGCCCCAAAAACGGGAAGTCAATTTGGAAATTTTCTGGAGCCACAGTCGGGAATCGAACCCGAGACCTCATCCTTCTCTTACATCTCTGTTTTTGAACGCCAATCAGAGAGATAGACTGTATCTTTAGCTTATCTCGTTTCCACGAGTTGAAGCTACCCTTGTCAGTCGTTCGGGCCCGTCCTTTTATTGGATGTGCCACGGTCTTGACCTGGCCGGCCTTTGACCGTTATTCGGGATTCGACAGTTCGTTTCCAAACTGAAGGGCAGGAGACATTGAGTCCCACCATGGATGCGCTCTACCGTCTGAGCTACTGCGGCTTGGTATTGCCCGCAAATTCTAGCATAGGACTTTGAAAAAGCAATATTTACTTTTTCGTAAAGCTCGGTACTGTTATGGTAGTACTTAACTACAATTTTGAATGATTGAAAAGTCGCAACTTATCAAGCTGTATCAAAAAGAGGGCAAGTCCATGCAGCAGATTGCAGATTTGTATCATTGTTCACTTAACAGGGTGCAATATTGGATTGGAAAATACAAAATCAGGACGAGGAATCGAAGCGAAGCTCTTTATTTGAAGAATAACCCACATGGAGATCCTTTTGCCTTGAAACAGTCTTTTACCAAGAGCGATTTTGTGCTTTTGGGCCTAGGTCTGGGTTTGTGGTGGGGAGAGGGAAGTAAATTACATAAAGGTACCGTGAGATTGGGAAATACTGATCCGAGACTCATAAAGAAGTTTGTACGATTTCTTACTGAAATTCTGGGTGTGGAAAATAATAGGATTAGGTTTGGATTGCAGGTTTTTAGCGATATGGACCCACTCGTCGTAAAAAAATATTGGATGAATCTTCTCAATATCTCCGAGAATCAGATGTTACCTTCGGTTGTCGTTACTCAGTCAGGCAAGATCGGTTCTTACAGAAAAAAGTCATTGTATGGTGTATTGACTATTTATTGTTCGAATACCAAATTGCGTCTTCTTCTTGATGATTTGATGGATAAATACGCTTTTCGTAATTTTTCATAAATAATTTAGAAGTTGTTCATGTTTGGGGCGTAGTGTTCGAAGCACTTTCGGCCGGGAGTGTTTATTTTTCTCATTCAAACCAACATGAAACAAAAAAAACGACTGGGGGCGTTGCTGGTGGTCACAGGGTTCCTGTTTTCCGCAGTATTCAGCCCTTCTTATCTGAGGGTCGTCCGTGCGGCCGCCCCGGGAGAAGTGGTCATCAACGAGGTGGCGTGGGCGGGTTCTCTGGACTCGTCAACCGATGAGTGGATTGAGCTCTATAATAACTCGAGCCAGGTTGTTGATGTCACGAATTGGCACATTGCCGACGATTTCGGGGCATCCGATTATGTGATATTGTCCGGAACCATTCCTGCCCATGGGTACTTTTTAATCGAGGACCATGAGGCTGCGGTCATGAACGTGACTGCCGATGCGATCGTCGATCTTTCGCTGGCGAATACGGGTGACGGTCTTCAGCTGTATGATGCCGGTGGGCAGCTTGTCGATACGGTGAACGGTTCCGGCGGCGTCTGGTATGCCGGAGATGCAACGAGTCGGGCGACCATGGAAAGAATCGATCCCGTTTTCGGTGTTGATGCTTCTTCCAACTGGGCAACTTCAACGGGTAGCGGAGCCCAGTCTTCGGGAGGATCCGCGCTTGTAGGTACTCCAAAAAGTTTGAACAGTCAGGTATCCGGAGGGCAGGGCGGGGGATCTCAACAATATGTCAGTGCCGATTTGATTCCTGATTCCGCCACTCTCCATCCCGGAGATGTTCTTACGCTTACCTCCCGGGTGGATGCCGTGCAGAACCTGTTTGCGTACGGATTTGAACTGACCTATGACTCTTCGATTCTGCACTACAAAAACTCTGCCGAGAAAGCTTTTCTTGGAGAGAACGGATCGGTGGCAACCTCATTTCAGGCGAATCTTCAGAACGGGCAGGAAGGAATAGTTCTTGTTGCAGGGGCACGCACCATCAATCCAAAGACCGGCGTGACCGGAAGCGGGGAGTTGTTTGCATTGCAGTTCGATGTCGTCGGTATCGGGACAGCGGTTATTCAACCGGGCGTTGCAACTTTTTTGGCTTCGCCTTCCGCGGATATCCAGGCCCAATTCAATGCCGCAACGGTGAGTTCGTCCGTCGCTCAACTTGCAGCGGTGACGAATCTTTCGTCAGTTTTCGGGACGCAGCGCTATAGTATCCAGCTCACCTGGGATGGTGTTTCCGGTGCTGAAAAGTATCGTGTATACCGCAGGGATGCCCATGGGCAGCAGCAGTTGATTGGTGAAACGGTCCAGACAACTTTTGTTGACGCGGACGGGGTTCAGTCCGCCGGGTTCATCGTTCCATCGAACGATTACGCGTATGCTGTAACGGCGGTTCAGGGTGCTCTTGAAAGTATGCCGGTGGAAGTTGCCGGACGCGATGACAGGGGATTGAAGGGGGACAACAACCGTACCGACCGTGTGGATGGAAGGGATTTGGAATCCCTGGCCAGGCACTTTGCCGAAACGGATGTGGATTCCGGTTTCGACCCTCTGGTTGATACCACGTATGACGGACGAGTAGACGGCAGTGATCTCATCGACCTTGGAGCGAATTTTGCTCAAACCTATCAGCCTTAATTATTTGTATCCGGCCCGGCCCCGCCCGCGGGGGCGGGGCCGGCCGTTAGGTTCTTCGCGGATGCCTTTTTGGAGCC
>OZ246407.1:738692-1221608 GCA_965231025.1 uncultured Candidatus Peribacteria bacterium | reverse complement strand
ACCGCTTTTGTTTATTTTTTTCAAAAAATATACCTCATTTTTTTTTTTTTCCCCCCCCCCCCCCCCCCCGGGGGCCCGGGCCGGCACGTTAGATTCTTCACTCATCCATTTATGACCGCACAAATTTCTCTTCATCCGCGAAACGTCACACCGGACATCGCCCTCATTGACGTTTTTGTCCATGACCTTCCCGATCGTTTTTTAGGGGCGGCGTTTGATCTGAATGTCCCGGAGGGTTGGCACTTTGATCATCATGAACTTTGTGACGTGTTTTCCCCGGATGAACCGGATATTTTTCATCTGGCTTCACCCCGGACGGATGCAGGGGGCGTGATTTTCGGTTTGGCGGTCGCCGGAGGCGGTTATGCGGATCCTCGGGATGGGTGCCTGGTCAGATTTTATTTCGAGCTCGACCGTCCCGCCTCCGGGAAAATTTCGTTTGATCATACGGCTTTGAGTATTTATCAAAACGGCCGGCGGGACGTGTCCGACGTACAGTGGACAGATGCCAGTTATGATGTTCCCTTACCGGGCATTGCCGTTCAGGCACCGGTTCCGACCCAGGAAACGGCCGGTTCGCAGCTTTCCTTTGGCAATCAGGTCGGGAAAACCGATTTTTTCGGGTCGCTGGACTCTTCGCTGGTGGATATCTATGTTCTTCTCCTTATGACTTTGGTCCTTGCGGTCGCGGTTTTCCTCGTATTTCTGGCTTATTTCCGGTTACGCCCCAAGGATTAGTGGGTTTTTGCATAAAATAGGTTGACTTCAAGCCGAATTTGGCTATCATTTCATAGCTTCTTTTATTTTGTATTATGGCTAAAGGTAAAGGTCAGTTCGCCACCTGGTATTGCCCACAGTGCAGCCGTGGTAACTACATCATCTCCTACAACAAGAAGAACAATGAGAACATCGTGAAGGTCCTGAGCAAGCACTGCGGTCAGTGCCATGCTCATACGGATCACAAACGCAAGGATACGAAAAAGGCCGCCAAATAATCGGGCTTTTTCTCCGTATCGTTCTTTTGCGCTCATCAAAAGAGCCCAGTGGATGAACTCCCGGGGCTCTTTTCAGTTGTTGTACAAATCCTGATTATTCCCGGATTATCGGGCGTTATTTTGTTGCGGTTTCCTGTGTCTCTTGTGTTGACGGTGACAGTTTCATCTCCTGGTCGATGGCGCGCTGCAGTCCGTTTATTCCCAGGCCGTTCGCGTACATTTTCCCGTTGATGAAGAAAGTCGGTGTTCCCTGGACTCCCGCGTTCGTACCGTCTTCACGGTCCTTGTTGATCCTCTCGGCAAATGTATGGTTTTGGACGTCCTGTTTGAATTTGTCCACGTCCAGGTTCAGTTTTTTTGCGATTTCCACATAGGCGTCCATGGGAGTCTTCATTTTTACCCAGATGTCCTGGTTGGTGAAGAGAGCCTTGTGCATTTCCCAGAATTTTCCCTGGGCACCGGCCGCTTCGGCGGCTTCGGCCGCAAGCATGGAGTGCTCATGCATCGGGAGCGGGTATTGGCGGTAGATGAGTCTTACCTGAGGGTTGTTGGCGAGCAATTCCTCGACGGCTGCCTGTGCGTATGCGCAGGCCGGACATTGGTAGTCTCCGAACTCCACGAGTGTTATGGTGTAGTTGCGGGTTCCCTGTTCGGATGAGTGGCTGTTTTCGTTCACGAGGAGCTTTGGGTCCGCTTTTGGCAGGTTTCCGGGCTGGGAAGCGGTATAGGCGAGTATGCCGCCGCCGATAACGACCAGAGCCGCAACTCCGACCCAGATGAGTTTTTTCATGTCTTTATTCATGATGAGAGTTTTTATGAGTTACATGATAATAGATGATGCATGCATTGATGAGGATGAAAGCCAGCATCGACAGGAACGGAATGCTGATGAAACCGAAGAACTCAAAATATTTGGTGGTGCATGAAATGCCGTTGATGCAGGGGGCAAACGTTTCGGGGATGATGTTGAAGTAGACAAGATTGTGAAAAATTGAAACTCCCAGTCCGAATATTGTGAGGGGCAGAACGTACCACGCCAGGTTTTTGTCTTTTTTGATGATCCCCACTATCAATATGGCCACCAGAGGGTATATGGCGATTCGCTGCCACCAGCAGAGTTCGCACGGCGGATATTTAAGGATTTCGCTGAAGTAGAGGCTTCCGATCACTGCGACGATGGCCTGGAACCAGGCGATGTAGAGTACGTTTTCTTTGAGCCAGTGTTGAATTTTATTCATCTTGATGGGGTTTAAATCGAGAATAGTATACTGTTGCCTCTTGCAATTGCCAATAAATTCTGTGTAAATAAGGTTACACTCCATGTAGTAATCTGAAGTCGTTATGAAAGATTTTTTCGTTCATGGCCGCAATGCGATTATCGGTTTTTTTTACCGTTGGGTGTGCAAGCCGGTTTTTTTCCGCATTGATCCCGAAGACATCCATGATTTCATGACTGCCACCGGGGTTTTTCTCGGCAGGTTCCGGTTGACGAGGTTTTTCACGAAACTGAGTTTCGGATATTCAAACAAGGTTCTCAGGCAGCGCATTTTGGGAATTGATTTTGCCAATCCCGTCGGGCTTGCCGCCGGATTCGATAAAAATGCCCAGTTGACCAAGCTGCTGCCGTTCGTGGGATTCGGGTTCGAGGAGGTCGGTTCCATCACGGGGGAGCCGTGTGAGGGCAATCCGAAGCCGCGCCTGTGGAGGCTGCCGAAGTCAAAGGCGCTCGTCGTTCACTACGGTCTTAAAAACGACGGGTGCGTGGCCATTGCCAAGCGTCTTGCCCATGAAAAGTTCATTTTTCCGGTTGGAACGAGCATTGCCAAAACGAACTCCCCGGACACCTGTGAAGTGCAGGCGGGTATCGACGATTATGTAAAGGCGTTTAAGCATTTTACCCATATCGGCGCGTATTTCACGGTCAACATCAGTTGTCCGAACGCGTTCGGGGGGCAGCCGTTTACCGATCCGGTGAAACTCGAGAAACTTTTAGGTGCGCTGGATGTCATTCACACGGACAAGCCGGTTTTTCTGAAGTTTTCCCCGGATATCACGGAACAGAATCTCGATGAAATTCTTCATGTCGCGCAGCAGCATCGTGTTCACGGTTTCATCTGCACGAATCTCACCAAACAGACCAATAACCCGAAGATCCTGGATAAAGAGGTTCCATCCAAGGGAGGCATCAGCGGAAAGGTCGTGGAGGATCTTGCCAACCGGATGATTGCCCATATCCATAAAAAGACGAAAGGAAAGTACGTGATCGTCGGATGCGGCGGGGTTTTTACCGCCGAGGATGCGTATAAAAAGATCCGTCTTGGCGCTTCGCTTATCCAGATGATTACCGGAATGATTTATCAGGGGCCGCAGGCGGTGAGTTCGATCAACCTCGGTCTGGTGAAGTTGTTGAAGAGAGACGGTTTCACCTGTATTCATGATGCCGTCGGGGCCGATCATCATCACGAATGAAAGATTTTTTTCAAATGTTGCTGGTGCAGAAAACGGACAACCCAGGGGTTCAGTTCTTCAGGTATTTTTTTTCGGGAGGTTCCGCGTTCGCGGTGTATTTTTCCCTCCTTTATCTCCTGACCGAATACGTTCATCTTCATCATCTTTCGTCGCTGGTCATCGCCTATCTTGTTTCCGTCGCCGTTAATTTTTTCATCAGCAGGTACTTTGTTTTTTCGCGGCATGACCGGAATGTTCACCGGCAGTTCCTCAACTTTTTTCTCGTCGCTCTCCTCGGGTTGTGCCTTCAGTATCTCATGGTCTCGTATTTTTCAGGACTGCTGGGAGTTCAGTATCTGGTCGCAAATATCATTGCCTCCGCACTGGTCTACGTCGTAAGCTTCAGCATGAACCGTTCCTTTACTTTCGGACGCAAGCTATGAGCCATGAATCCCCGGAATTTTCCGTTGTCATTCCCTGCCTGAATGAGGCAAAGACTTTGCCTTTTGTCATACCCAAAGCCCTGTCCGCTTTTGCCCGCCTGGGTGTCCGGGGCGAGGTGGTGGTTTGTGATAACGGTTCCACCGACGATTCCGTGAGGGTTGCCGAACATCATGGCGCCCGCGTCGTTCATTGCGGCAAGAAAGGTTACGGCAACGCTTTGATCGCCGGTTTTTCCGCGGCGAAAGGGAAATATATGATTATGGGCGATGCCGACGATTCCTATAATTTTGAAGAGATCGACGGTTTTGTCGGGTATCTCCGCGGAGGATGTGACTTGGTCATGGGGACGAGGCTGAAAGGGCACATTCAGAAAGGGGCCATGCCTTTTTTGCACCGCTATTTGGGGACTCCAGTTCTGACATTTCTTTTGAATCTTTTTTTCGGGACAAAAATTTCGGACTGCAATTGCGGAATGCGTGGTATCAGCAGGGCGGCTTTTGAAAGGCTTGCACTGGAGGCGGGAGGAATGGAGTTCGCCTCCGAAATGGTCATCAAGGCCGGTATTTTGAAGCTGAAGATCAAGGAAATACCCATTACCCTCTCCAGGGACCGGCGTGACCGGAAACCCCATCTGAATACCTGGAGGGACGGCTGGAGGCATCTGAAGTTCATGCTTTTGTATGCTCCGAATTTTGTATTTATTTATCCGGGAATTTTTTCGTTTGCCGTGGGTTCCGTTTTAACGCTGACCCAGTTTAACGGGCCTTTCACCCTTGGGCCGATTTTTTGGGATCTCCACGTGATGATTTTGGGACTGACGTTGAGCGTGGTCGGCGTTTTTATTTTTCAGATGGGAATGATCATCAAACTTTTTTCCACGCTCCAGCACTATTACCGGCGGGACAGGATGGTGTCGTGGCTCCGCAGGATCAGTATGGAGCGGCAGCTTCTGGCCGGAGCGTTTTTCGTTCTGATCGGTCTGGCTATCGACGCTTATATTTTTTACGTGTGGGCGGGGCAGTCTTTCAGGAACATATTTATGCCGCAAAAAGCCATCGTGAGCCTTTATTTTCTTTTTATCGGTGTTTCGCTGATCTTCTTCGGGTTTTTCAGGGCGATATTCAGTAAACAGGACGAATGATGAAACATGCCGATCACAACCATCGCTGGGAAAAAATCATCAATTTCGCGAAGGTATTTATCTACCTGGCGTTTGCAGGTTTTCTTTTGCTGTGGCCGGCTTTTTGGAACGGGTATCCGCTGGTTTTTTCCGATACGGGTACCTATATTTATTCTGCATTTACCCTGGAGGTTCCCGTTGACCGTCCCATCGGGTACGGGTTGCTGCTGAGGTTTTTTTCTATGCAGGCAAGCCTGTGGCTTGCTGTTTACGCCCAGGCTTTTTTGGCCGTCTGGTTGTTGTGGAAAATGGTCGAGGCCTTTTTCCATAAGCGACATTTTGCCGTCCATTTGGCGGCGGTCGGTCTTCTTTCCGCCGCAACTTCTTTGCCGTGGGTGGTCAGTCAGGTGATGCCGGATCTTTTTCCGGGGCTTCTATTTCTTACCATTTTCTTGTTTGTTTTTGGAAAAAACGGTTTGATAGAAAAATTAGTATTGGCTTCGATGATGATTTTTCTGCTCATCACCCACAGCGCGAATTTTCTGATGTCGCTGGGATTGCTGGCAATAACATTCCTGATGGTTTTTACCGGGCGTTTTTCAAAAAACCGTACCGATTATCTGCGCCGTTTGGTCATTATGTTTGCAGTTACCCTTGTGGCGCCGGTTTTTTTTCTTCTGAGCAATTATCATCAGGGCAACGGTTTTGTTCTCAGTCCTTCGTCGCATGTTTTCTTGATGGCCCGCGTCAACGACGCGGGTATTTTGGATCAGTTTTTATCCGCCCGTTGTCAAAATACCCGTTATTTTTTGTGCGATTTTCAGGGGAAATTTCCTCAGGGAGACGGATTCATCTGGAACGGCGACAGTCCCGTGAATATATCCGGATGGCAGGCTTCCAAGACGGAATACCAGAATATTCTTCATGAGGTTTTTGCTTCTCCCAATCTGGCGCTGAAGTTTGCCGGAGACAGTATTGTCCGTACCTTCAGGCTTTTCTTCATGATCGGCATGGATCCTTTTTCTCCTTACGGCCCAAAGAGTTCCGTCTATGAAAAAATTCATGATTATTTCCCGGGTGAACTGGATGCGTTTGTCGGGGCCAAACAGTACCGGGGAGAGTTTGCCCCATTCTTCGTATTCCCCGTGGTCTTCGGCGTTTTTTTCTGTTTGAGTATGCTTTACGCCGGGTGGCTCCTGCTGAAGAAGCGGATGAATCCGATGGAGCGTCTTTTGTTCGGGCAGGTTGTTGTGTTTCTGCTCCTGAACGCCTGCGTTATGGCCACTCTTTCCGGAGATTACGGCCGTTATCAGGAGCGCCTGCTTTGGCTCGTGCCCCTGGTTCCGCTGTTTTGCCTCTACAGGGAGAATTTTTCAAAATGAATCCGTTCCCGCTTTACGCCTGTTTCCCGAAGCAGTTTGATGATGCCGTCCATCATGGGAACCGGTCCGCAGATATAGATTTCACGTTCCTTGATGTCCTTGACCAGGCGAAGGAGTTTCTCTTTGTCGATTCTTCCTTTTTCGCCTTCATAGTCCGGCTGGTCCGACAGGATATGGTGAACCGGAAAATCGTGTTTTGTTTTTAATTCGTCCAGTTCCTTCCTGAAAATAATGTCCGTCGCTTTTTTATTCCCGTACAACAGGATCAGGTCGTGTTCTTCGGCGACCCGTTCAATCATGGTCCGTATGGGTGTGATTCCCACGCCGCCGGCGATAAAGAGATATTTTATGTCCTGTTCGGGTTTTGGCGTAAACACTCCGTACGGTCCGTCGATGTACAGGGGGGTTCCTTTTTTGATCTCCGGGATTTTTGAGGTGAAGTCGCCGCAGTTTTTTACGGTTATCCGGATCTGGTTGTTTTTAGGAACGAAAGAAAGTGAAAACGGGTGAGCCTGCCACCAGAATCCTTTCGCCAGAAAACGCAGGATGATGAACTGTCCGGCTTTTGTCCTGAACTTGTGGAGATTTCTTCCGGTGATATACACGGAGTTCGTGTCTGCCGTTTCCGCAACGACGTCACTCACGGTGAACCGGTATTTGACCGAGTTGTAGACCGGTTTCATGAACCGGAATATCAGGACATTGCCGAATACGAAGATGTACAACATCCACCAGTAGGCGGCGAATGATTTGTTCGTCAGCAGGTCTCCGCCGATTTTCAACTGATGACCGAAGGCGAGCAGAACGGCCAGGTAGGTCAGCAGATGTATGAAATACCATGATTCATATTTTAAACGTTTCCGTGCGATGGTGATCGAAAGGAATACGATCCCCGTGAAGAGAATCACGGCAATGCTTGCCTGCCAGACGTCGCGGTAGTTCTGAAAAAAATCGACATACTGTTCGATCAGCCCCACTTCGTTTCTTATGGCATAGGAAGTGATCAGGAGAACGGGATGGAGAAGTATAAAACTTATGGAAAGATATCCGTTCAGGTGGTGAATGCGGGCAAGTTTGTCCAGTCCGAAAATCTTTTCAATCCAGACGGGTCTCCCCATCAGCAGGAACTGGAGCAGAACGAACAGCACAGCCAGAAGCCCCGTCAACCTTCCGAATGCCAGCAGCATGCTTGAAGCATCACCGCTGAGCAGCAGTTTGTGCGAAACGGTCCACCAGAATCCGATGATTATCGCTATGTTTATGCAGAAAATACCGGGTATGCCGTATTTTTGTATCGAATTGCTTCGTTTCATCATCCGCATTATATTCCACAAACACCTGTTTGTCTTCTGCTCCATTTTTCGGTATAATTAACCTATGAAAACACTCAAGGAACTCGTTGATTTTTCGGGAAAGACGGCCATAGTGACCGGCGGTTCCAGGGGCATCGGCTTCGGGATTTCCTACCGGCTGGCCGAAGCGGGCGCCAACGTGGTGATCGCCAGTTTGATTGACGATGAAATGAACAATGCCGTAAAGGAGCTGACTTCAAAGGGATGGAAGGTGAAATCGGTGAAGGCTGATGTTTCCAGTGAAGAGGACGTTAAAAACATGCTGAAGTTTGCGGTGGATGCTTTCGGCTCGGTCGATATTCTGGTGAACAACGCCGGAATTTTCCCTTCGGTCACTCTCGCGCAAATGAGCAAGGAAGATTTCGAGAAGGTCATTTCCGTGAATTTGGAGGGTGTTTTTTTGTGTACGAAATATGTCAGTCAGCAGATGATCTCCCAGGGCAGCGGAGGAAAGATCATTAATGTGACCTCCATTGACGCGCTGCATCCTTCCATGATCGGGCTGGCGCATTATGACGCGTCCAAACATGGGGTATGGGGATTCACCAAAAACGTGGCGCTCGAACTGGCGCCGCACAAGATCTGGGTGAATGCCATCGCTCCGGGCGGTATTGCCACTCCGGGTGTCGCGGAAATGCAAAAGCCGGGCGCGGAAAAGAACCCCGACGCCGCAAAAAATATTGAGCTTTTTTTGAACAAGATTCCCATGCACCGCATGGGCGAGGCCGATGACATCGGCAAGGTCGCGCTGTTTTTGGCTTCGGACATGTCTTCGTACATGACCGGGGAGCAGATCGTGGTTGACGGAGGGTTTTTGCTCGGTTGAGTTTGTGGGTTTGCTTTTTAAAAGAACTCCCCGATGGCGGGGAGTTCTTTGTTGTTCATCCAATGCTGTCCGTCGGGGCTGTCCGTTTATTTTTTTCCTTTGAATTTTTCCCAGAGAAAGGTCAGGAACCATCCCGCGACATAGCCGACGAGGAACGTGATGATTACCAGAAGGGCCGCGTTGACGACGTCAAACGTTCCCACCGTGAATGGGTTGTTCAAAAAGTGGATTTTGTAGATGAAGTCCAGTAAAGGCTGTGCGAATCCCACGGCAACCAGAATTGCCCAAAGCAAATGGAAGATGCCCAAAAATGACCCGAGCATGAGACCTGCGTGGTTTTTTTCCATCATAGGTGTTGTGTAAAGGGGTACTTGTTTAATGCTAATACTTTCTTTACCGCTTGGCAAATTGGTATTTTAAAACATACCGAGCTTCTTGATATGTCATGAAAAGCTGTTAGACTTTCGGGGCCCTTTTTATTTTATTCATATGATTGAAGATAAAATCACCCTTGCCCTCAAGCAGCTCAAGAAACTGAAGCAGGAGCTTCAGGATATCAAGAAAGATATGCGCGCAGAGGAAAAGATCGATACTGAAGAGTACATCGACCTCAAAAAAACCTTTAAGGACTTAAAGCATCAGGTGAAGGATCTTGAAGAACAGTGGATGCTTGATCTTTTGAAAGACGAGATGTACGTCAAATTAAAGGAGATGCGCATGAAAAAAGAGGAGGAGATCGCTCTTGAAAATCAGAAATTGTTCCAGCACATCGCCCAACTGCCTCCGAAGTTTTTCCAGATGAACGTGGAGATGGAGGAGGGACCGGTTCGCGTTGAAGTCCACCCTGAAATGAGGGTGTACTTAAACGGGAAAGAGGAGAAGAAGCGCGTTTAGTTTGAGATGCCCGATGTTGGCGGGGGATTCAAATCGAAATTCAGGACTCTCCATTCGTTGTTTTCGTTCACGAGTTGAAGCGTGATGGGGGAGACCTGTCCGTCGGTTGCCGTTACCGTGCCGCTTACCGTGGCCAGCGTGTTGTTTTCGATGCTGAATGAGTTGAAGGATGGAGTTTTTACTTTGGTGACGACCGGATATGCCGCGAGGAACTCGTCGAACTTGTCGCGCGTTACGGTTTGTTTGAACTGGATTGAAGCGGATTCGTATGCCTGGTCAACCTGGTTTGAGGAAAGTTCCGTCAGGAATTTTTCACTGGCTTTCATTGGGGCTGCTCCCATGGAAAAGACAAGCGCGATGATACCCGCTACAAAAACCACAAGCACGATGGCCGCTATTCCAAGAATTTTCAGCCAGTTCCTTTTTTTGGGTGCGGAAAGAGTCGGTCCTGGTTGTGAGGATTGAGTGTCCATACTTTTCTGGAGTAAAAAAAATAGGCCGGTGACATCATATCACCTTTTGTGTTTCATTGACAGTTTTGCCTGCGAGCTTTTTATCCATTATAATGTGGGTTGATTTTTCTAAACCAACTTTTTATGGCGGATGAACTCAAAAAAGAGGAGGAAATCAACAATGTTCAGGCCAAGAAGCCTTCCCAAAATAATGTGCGCCTTCTTGTTTATTCCATCGCAGGGGTGTTGGAAGTTCTGCTTTTGTTCAGGCTTGTTTTTAAGATGTCCGGGGCGGATGCGTCTGCCGGTTTCGTAAGTTTTATCTATGGGGTGACGAATTTTTTTATCGCACCTTATGCCGGTTTTATCCTGGAGCCGGGCACATTGGTCGCTATGGCCGCTTATGCGCTTTTAGCGTGGGGAATAGCGAAAATTATCTCCATTGCCGTCGGCAGATCACATGACGGCAAATGATGGATTCACCCCCTGTGCACTTGACTGTTTTATAAAAAAATGTTAAAATAATATGAGTTTCATAAAAATGTAACTAGCAAAACTAAGTGGCTGAAAACAAAAAAACAATTGGAGATTCTCTGCGGGCATCATTCATTATGCCGTTCTGTTTTTCGAGTTTGGAATTGATCAATACATCGTTCTAATCCTTTACTTTCATGGTTTATGAAAAAATTTCCTAAGATGCCGGTACTCGCCGTATTGGCTGTTTCTTTTCTGCTCGGGCTGGTCGGTCCGATGAACGTGTTTGCCGCAACGTCACCAAGTCTCGGGGCTGCTGCAACCTTTTCTGTATTATCAGGTACTGCGGCCACTAATACTGGTGCAACTTCGATCAGCGGTGATCTTGGGGTATCTCCTGCAGCGGCATATACTGACGCTGGAGCAACCACATTCCTTACTCCGGGCAATCCGCATCTCGCCGATCTTGCCGCCGCAAACGCTCAGCTTGCCAATACAGCTGCGTTCGGTTCTATTGATCAGCCCTGTACTACCACATATGCCGGCGTACAGGACCTGACTTTGGTATCTCCTCTCGGTCCGGGTGTCTATTGCTCAACGGGTTCTTTCATTCTCACCGGAAATTTGACCCTCACGGGGACATCGGGCGTTTGGATTTTTAAATCTGCTTCAACAATTATTACTTCTCCTGGTTCATCTGTTACCGGAGGCGATCCATGTAACGTCTGGTGGAGAGCCGTTTCGTCAGTGACTCTCGATACGACCACAAATTTTATTGGAAATATCCTTGCATCAACACAAATTAACATGAATACCGGCGCAACCCTGAATGGTCGTGCATTTGCGTCCACTGCCAAAGTGGGCATGCAGGCCAATACCATTTCGGGACCGGTGTGTACGGCTCTGTCCGTACCGGAAAATAATCAACGTCAGGGTACGATCAATGTTGTTAAAACGGTCGTTAATGATAATGGCGGAACGAAAGTTGTTTCCGACTTCCCGTTGTTTGTGAGTGGAACTCCGGTTGTTTCCGGTGTGACCAATACATTCCCCGCACCTGCCGGTGTGTATTTTGTGACCGAAACTTCCAGTCCGAACTATACCAGTACGTTCTCCGGTGATTGTGATGACAACGGAGGACTTGGTCTTAGCCCCGGTGACAACAGAGTTTGTATCGTCACGAATAACGACATAGGACCTGCCGTAGCAGTGGCTCCGGTTCCTCCGCTTATCGATGTGGTGAAGGTACCAAGTCCACTTTCCCTTCCCGCCGGTCCCGGCACCGTGAATTATACCTATACCGTGCGCAATATCGGAACGGTTTCGATGACTGATGTCACGATGGTCGGTGATACCTGCAGCCCTATCGTTTTGGGTTCCGGTGACACCAATTCCGACGCCAAACTGGATGTGAATGAGACATGGGTCTATCACTGCTCCACCACGCTCAATGAAACCCACACGAACACCGTCGTGGCGACTGGATGGGCCAACGGCATCAGCGCAACAGATATCGCCAGTGCCACGGTTGTTGTCGGCCAGCCCTTAGTTCCGCCATTGATCCATCTCACGAAAGTTCCGAGCCCGTTGACATTAAAAGCCGGAGGCGGAATGGTCACTTATACAGAAAAGGTTTCCAATCCGGGAACGGTCGCATTGAATAATATAGTTCTCACCGATGATAAGTGCGGCCCGATGAAGTATATTTCCGGCGATACGAATGTCGATCTTAAACTTGATGTTACTGAAACCTGGACCTATACCTGTCAGTCGAATCTCACTCAGACCACGACGAACACGGCTATTGCCACCGGCGAGGCCAATGGTTTCACCGTGAGAGATATTGCCGTGGCGACCGTTGTTGTACCTGACGTACTCCGTCCGGCTGCACCGGTGGTGCCAAAACTCCCAAGAACTGGTGTTGAACCTCTTGAGAGCGCTGTTCCGTGGAACATGGTCATCCTGACCGGCAGCTTTGCGGTTGCGGTTTTGTTTACCGTCACCCGAAAAAAGCAAAAAAAATCGTAAGCGGTGACATTGTAAAGATTGAACACATAAGAGCCGGACAAAAATCTTTGCCTGGCTCTTGTGGTTATCACCATTTGGAAAACCTATGAACTTCAAAATATTTTCAGGCCGGGCATGGTTACTCCTTCCAGGGTTGATACTCTGTTCAGCTTTTCTTTTGCATTTTGCCCTCTCCGGCTTAACGCAGGGCAGCTTGAGGTCCGGGAATGCCAATGTCTTTGTCTCGTTCGGAGATGTGCCGAGCACCCATCCGAACTCTGCGGCGATTCAGTATGTCCAGACTCAGCAGATTGTTGAGGGGTATCCCGATGGTTCGTTCCGTCCCGATGATTTGATGAACCGGGCGGAATTTACCAAGATTATCACGGAGGCTTACTATCCGGGGCAGGCCGCGGGAAGCGGTTGTTTCCCCGATGTCGGGACGGAATGGTTTGCCAAATATGTCTGTTTCGACAAAGCTCATTCTATTATTGCCGGATATCCCGATGGCAAATTCAGACCCGCCGATACCATAAATTTCGCGGAGATCGCCAAAATTCTGGTCAATGTGAAGGGCCTGCTGGTGACGCAGGATCTGAATTTCTGGTATAAACCGTATGTGGAAAAATTGGCTGAACTTCATGCTATTCCTTCTTCCATCACGAGTTTTGCCCAGAAGGTGACGCGGGGGGAAATGGCGGAGATGGTCTACCGGTTAAGAGCGGGAGTCACGAATCAACCTTCCAAAACCTATGAACAGCTGGCTTATGAGCTCTCTACTCCCGGGTTGCCGGTCCGTCTCAACATTCCGGGGATTCATGTCGATTCCGCCGTCGAGTATGTCGGTCTGACGCCCCAGGGGGCGGTGGGTATCCCGAAAGATCCGGATAACGCAGCCTGGTATAATCTTGGGCCTCGTCCCGGTGAAATCGGCAGCGCGGTTATCACCGGACACATCAACTGGTATTACGGGGCTATCGGAGTTTTTGCCGATCTCCATAAAGTAAAACCGGGTGACAGGATTGTAGTGCGGGATGACAAAGGGGTGGACATTTCTTTTGTTGTCCGGGAAACCCGGAGTTATGACGCCGCTGCGCAGGCAATCGACGTTTTTATCTCAAATGACGGGAAGGCTCACCTGAACCTTATTACCTGCGAGGGAGTGTGGGACAGTGGTTCCCAGCAGTACACCAAGCGGCTGGTGGTGTTTGCGGATAAAGAGGTGTAGTCTTGACCTGTCTGTTCATTTATTCACCAATACTCTTTTATGCTTTGGACGATCTTTGTCATCCTTTTAGTGTTATGGGTACTTGGTCTGGTAAACTCTTATACGTTGGGCGGATACATTCATATTCTGCTTGTCATTGCCGTTGTTGTCGTTTTGATACGATTGATACAGGGGCGCAAACTTTAGGGTTAAGGAAAACGGTCTTTTATAATCTAATATTATTCTTATGCCTGAAGAGATCAGAAAAGTCGTCGTCAAGGAACCCAAATACCGTAATGTTCAGCATGTCGTTTATTACCTTGGAGGTGCCATAGAGATTTTGATTGTATTCCGGCTTGTTTTTAAAATGACCGGAGCAAATCCGGCAAGTGGGTTCGTAGCTTTTATTTATTCCCTTTCCGGTTTTTTCGTTTTTCCTTTTCAGGCGATTTTCGGCAACATGACGGCTCCAGGAGCTGAAACGACCGCTGTTTTTGAACCGGCCAGCCTGGTTGCCATAGCGGTTTATGCCGTTCTGGCGTGGGGTATCGCCAAATTGATTGCGATCATGGCGGGTAAGCCGGATGACGCTGTATAGGGTTTTTGCCGGACGTAAAATCTGATGGCAGGGCCAGTAGGAATCGAACCTACGTTTTCCGTTTTGGAGACGGACGTTCTACCTCTGAACTATGGCCCTATGGATTTTGCAAAGGCATGGTATATGGCATCGAGCTTTCTGGCAACCTTTGCATTGCAATATCTTACCGATATGCACCCTTGATAATTTTCTCTCACTCTGTTTTGTGTATTGGATTTGTGGTAGGATTTATAGAATTGTGTTAATGGAATTTTTGTTATTCTTGACCAGAATTGCAATTGTTTTTGTTCGTTGTGATACTCGTGCAGGTGCAGAAGTGCCCTGAATCGTTTTTCTTCGGTTGAGAACCCATTTCTTAGACAGTAGAGAAATGTTTTTATCAATTTCGGATCTGAATTTGTGAAATTAAGGGTTGATAGACTGCGTTTGGTTCCTTCGCACCAAAATATTATTGCAGCACACAGCTGCAGAAAAAGTTTATCTGTTGTGTTAAAGTTTTTAACAAGTTTTCTTGCTTCTCCGTCAAGCGTGTGCTTTTGCAGTTCCCGTTTTGCTTTCATTATTCTTAATCCTTTTTCTCTTCCCTTTACTGAGCTGTCGATCAAATATTTTATTAATTCATCTGGGAGTTCAACATCTTTTACCCAAAGTGAGATGGTACTTTTGGGTACATGAAGTTTTCTTCCGATCTGGATAATCGACTCTCCTTGTTTTCTTAATCGTATGGCTGTTTTTTTGGTTTCTATGGGGTAGGACATTTGTTTTATTTTAAGTTATGTAATCTACATTATTCCAGTAATTTATGGTTTTTCAATCGAAAATTTCCTCCCGCCTGCCGTCGGGCTTTTATTGAAGTCTTGATTTTTTATGGGGAAGTGATAAACTATATCTTAACCATATTATTTGTTTTATGTCAAACGAGCTCCGTCAGAAGTTCGAGAAACTGGTGGAAAAAGTCCTCGAAAAACGTCCGGTTCTCCGTGAGATCATTCAGAAACGGGGGATGAAGAATCTTTACGAATATGCGAAAGATTATATTAACGTGAACCTGAATCCTCCCATTCAGCAGCGGCAGGACGAGATGATCGGAACGTTCCAGGCCGAAGTTGAAAGGCTTTTGGGAAAGCAGGTTGCGCAGGAGGCCGCCGATCAGCTGGCCGCGCACTATTACGTTTCCACCGCGGACCATCACGGTCCGGTGACCCATCCGTTTTTTATCAATTCCAATTTGCTGACCGCGGCTCCGTTTTTTGAGCATTCGGACCCGGTACTGAAAAACGTCATCGTTTTGGCCTGCGGCAGCGTGTCACTGAATAACTCTTCATGGCCCCGCGGGCTTTTGTTTAATACCTATACGAACGGCAAAATCCAGACCCAGAAACTTTCTTTTTTTCCGGCCAAAGACCGTTTGTGTCCGGTGTTCAATTACCGTGCGTACACCAGGGAGGACATTGAGCGTTGCCGGGGTTTTTTGAAGGATATGATCAAATCCGGAGAGGTGCATCAGGAAGAGGGCGGCAAGGTTGAATCTTTGCTTGACGATATATATCTGCGTCCGGAAATCGTTGATTCCCAGGACTTTTCCGACCAGATTACCAAGACGAACTTTCTTTTGTGGAAGAAGTTTTTCGGTCCTAAATATCAGGATGAGGCCCCGAATCTGATTTATCTTGAGCAGGAGAGCCTTGTTTCCAAACTCCTCATCAATTACCACCTGTATACGGATACCACGATCACCCATTTGCTGCTCGATCCGGCTTATGACCTTTTGATCGACAACTATTTTGAAGGCATTCAGGGGGCGTTCAGCCGGAAGGAGAACTATGGAACGTATCTGTTCTGGGCTCTGCCAAAGGGCGCAAAATACCGTGTGCAGATGTGGAAACAGGGAGACAAGCTGGTGACGGAAGACGGTGCGTACAGCATAGAACTAAAGCCCGAAATCATTCAAAAAGCCCTGGAAGCCAAGGAGATTATTCCGAGTATGATGCTGAGTTATATTGTTCTGGCTTTTTACTACGGGTTGAAGTGCCTCGGAGGATTCAGCCAGGTCAACTACCTCACTTTCATGAAGAACGCTTACATCAAGATGCAGGTTGATCGCGGGAATTACCGCAGTATTGAGGTTTGCGCGCGTTCACAGACCAAGGAGATGGGCGGCGATTTTACGCTGGCTTTCATGGGAGGACCGAGCGGCGAACTTGTTCCGTCCACCGGTCTGGATCTTATTCTGTACGGTACGGATGAGACCTGGCCGTGCCTGATCGAACAGTCAAAACAGATTACGCTTGAAGAGGGAATCTTTTCACTGATGCCGGAGTTCTACCGTATTTTGTATCTGGAAACGGAGCGCGATCCGGATCTGCTCAGCGTGAGCGCGGAGGATATCACCAAGCTCATGAAGCTGGACGAGAAAATCAAAGCCTGCACAAAGATCAAGGTGCATTAGGAAGTGTTAGAATGTAGGTCTTAGAATTTAGAATAATCAGACCCCTATTCTAAACCCTAAATTCTAAGACCTGCATTCTACTTTTTGTCCGGGGGGATGCTGTAGTAGGTGAACAGGTATTCGGCGACATCGTGGTACAAAATGGCCGCGGTTGAGTCCGCCCATTCCACCGTTCTCGGGCGGGTCATTTTGCTGAGGATGACGAATTTCGGGTCATCGATCGGTGCGAAGCCGAGGACGGTAACGACCGTTGTTCCGACGCCGCTCATGGCTTCTCCGTGTTTATACGTTTGGGCGGTACCGGTCTTGGCTCCGATGTAGTGCTCCTTGAGCCGTATTTTCCCGTAACTGTCTCCGTTCTCGACGTTATTGACGAGCATGGCGGTCATGGTGTTCGCGGTTTGTTCGCTGACGACGCGCTGGATGGCGGAAGGTTCGCTTTTGACGGTTTTTCCGTCCTTCTGGACGATGCTGTCCACGATGTGGGGCTGCATAAGCACTCCTTTATTGGCTATCGCCGCGTATGCGGAGACCATCTGGATCGGGGTGACCAGGATACCCTGTCCGAAGGCATGGTTGGCAAGTTCGCTGTCCGTCCATTCTTCAAAGTGGGCGATTTTCCCGGCACTTTCGTTGTCGAATTCGATTTCGGTCCGTTCGTTGAATCCGAACTTGAGCATGTAGCTGTAAAAGAGACTTCTTCCCATTTTTCGCGCGACGTAAGTCATTCCGGTGTTGCATGAGTTTTGGATGATCCATGTCATGTTCACATATCCCACGCATTTTTCGGAAACGTTTTTTATTTTGGCGTCGTAGCGTTCACCATCGGGGCCTATATGCTTGCCGTTTTTGTTTTTATCAAGGTAGATGTATCCGGGATCGTTGAAGCTGGTTGACGGTTTGACGTCGCCGTCGTCGATGGCGGCGGCCATGGTGACGATTTTGTAGACCGATCCGGGTTCGTAGGACTGGGAAACCGCTTTGTTCTGGTATGCTTCCGGGCCCGTCATGTTCTTGTATTTCTTGTAGATGATTGTTCCGTCCTCCTGCTGTTCGCGGAATACCATGTATTTGTCGTCTTTGATGACGTCGCGGTAAAACCAGAAGGTGTTGTCCATTCCGGTCACCGGGACGAGGTTTTTTATGTCATCCGCACTCAGGTTTACGGGTTCCTTGTCGTAAATGTTGCCATAGTCGTTGGGGTCGAACGTGGGGTAGTTCGCCATCGCGATGATGCGACCGGTTTTTGGGTCCATGACAATGACCTGGCCGTCGTCCGCGCGGAATTCCTTCACGTATTTTGCGAGCATGTTTTCGATGTTCATCTGAATGGACCGGTCTATGGTCAGGACGACATCGTCCCCGTCGACGGCGGGCTGGATGACGTTGTTGTCTCCGACGGTGATCTGACGTCCTATGCTGTCTTTTTGCGTCTGGAATACGCCTTTTTTCCCCTGGAGCTGGGCGTTGTATTTACTTTCGATACCGTACTGTCCGAACCCCTGTCCTGTGACGAACCCGAGAATGTTGGAGGCGAGCTGCCCTTCCGGGTAATAGCGGTAATACTCTTCTTTGAGGCCGAGGCCGTTGAAACTTTTGGTCTTATCCTCCTTGATGATTTTTTTGATTTGCGCGGAGACTTCCTGCGGCAGTTTGCGCTTGAGGATCACGTAACGATTGAGACCTTTCAGGATGCTTTCAAGCTCGCTCGACGGAAGTTCAAGGAACGTGCTCAGGGCTACCGCGACACCGTGACGGTCGACGATCTGCGCCGGATAGGCGATGAGTTCGGTTTCGTTTATTTCGATTCCCGGGAGCCGCATGCCGGCGATCTGATCCAGAATTTCTTTGGTAAGTTCATTGCTCAAAAGGATTTGAGCCCTTTTTTCCTGGCTGATTTTGTCGAAAAGATCGGTCGAAAATTTCTGAAAGAGTTCTTCGTCGGTCAGCGATTTTACTCCCGCTTTTTCTTCCGGGGTTTTTGCTTTCGCGAGTTCGATTTTTACCCGTTTTTCATCTTCGTCACGCGCTTCCTTCAGATTAAAAATGACCGGCGCGATACGGTCGGAAACCACTTTCTTGTTTTCGATCAGGGTCGGGTCGGCAAACAGAAGGTCGAGCGTCGTATTCGTCGCCACGCGGACGAGTTCGTCCGAGGCGTAGTCTTTGATGAATATTTCTCCTCTTCTTGCCGGCAATTCGCTGTAACCGTAGTGCTCTTTTGCCGCTATTTTTTCGTAGTAGTCATAGCGGATGACCTGGAGGTAAAAGAGGCGGATGATGATGACGCCGGTGAGGAATATGATCGCGGCCGTCAGAATGGCAAGGCGATTCAGCGGTTTTGTTGCCCGGTGCGCGCGTTTTTTAACCATAGGATAGAGTGGTTTTAGGACGCTATTATAGGGGGATTTTTGTAAAATTGCCACTGCCTGGTCGTGTTCGCAACTGCCCGACCCCGCGCTGCGGGGTGCCCGGTAAGTGATTCCTTTGGAGTCGTGGTATAATCCCGGTATAGTTTGACGGTTTTTAGTTCTTATTTTTACGACGATGTCACGGAAGACCACTCTTGAAAACGGTTTGCGGATTGTCACCAAAGAGCTTGATAACACCAAGTCGGTGACGGTTTTAATTCTCGTGGGGGCGGGGTCCCGCTATGAAGTGAAGGAGATCAACGGTATTTCCCATTTTCTTGAGCACATGTTTTTCAAGGGGGCGCAAAAGTATAAAAACACCAAGGAGGTTTCCGAGGCGATTGACGGTGTGGGAGGGGATTTCAACGCGTTCACCGGGAAGGAGTACGCGGGGTACTACGTCAAAGTTGCCGATAAGCATGCCGGTCTTGCCGTGGATGTTCTTGCTGACATGCTTATCCACTCGAAATTCGATCCGGCGGAAATCGACAAGGAGCGCGGCGTTATTATGGAGGAGTACAATATGTATCAGGACACTCCCATGTATCAGATCGGGTGGGATTTTGAACGGCTCATTTACGGTGACCAGCCGATCGGGTGGGACCAGGTCGGTACCAAGGAGATTATTATGGGGGTTCAGCAGAAAGATTTTTTGAAATACCGCGGAGAGCTTTATACTCCCGAAAACACCGTGATCGCCATTGCGGGCAACGTCGATCATGACCGGATCGTGGAGCAGATCGAGAGTCTTTTCAATTTTGAAAAGGTGAAGAAAGCTTATGACTTTTTACCCGCCAAGCCGTTTGACGGCGGGAAGAGGCTTTATTTGAGAAATAAAAAGACTGAACAGGCTCACGTGATGCTGGGGTTCCCCGGTTATTCCGAACTGCATAAAGATCATTACGCGGCCAAGTTGCTGGCGATAGTGCTTGGCGGCAATATGAGTTCCCGCATGTTCCTTTCCGTTCGCGAGGCGCAGGGACTTGCGTATTACATCAATTCGACGACGGACGAATATACCGATACCGGCACGTTTACCACGAATGCGGGCGTTTCTTTGGACGGCATCGATAAGGCGATTGTGGCTATCATGAAGGAGTATAAAAAAGTTTTGGATGAACCCGTTCCGGCTGCGGAGCTCAAGAAAGCCCAGGAGTTTTTGAAGGGCAAAATGGTCTTGCGCCTGGAGGATTCCGAAGAGTATGCCCATCTGATCGGCAAATTTGAACTTCTTTACGACAAAATGAAGAGTCCCGAAGAGATCATGAAGCAGATCGACAAGGTTACCGTGAAGGATCTCCAGCGGGTAGCCAAGGACCTGTTCAAGGAACATGAGGCCCGGTTGGCCGTCATTGGTCCGTACGAAGATGAAGAACGGTTCCTTAGCCTTATGAAATTTTAATTCATCATTTTTATTTAACATGAAAAAATGTTTTCCCCGGATCCTGGTTTTGGCTTTACTGGCTTTTCAGGCCGGAGTCCCCGCATATGCGATGGTGCCGTTGAACGATTTTTCGGATGTTCCCAAGGGGAGCGGCTACTATGACGCGGTGAGTTATCTCAGAACCGAAGGGATTGTAGAGGGTTATCCTGACGGCAGTTATAAACCTTATCAGACGATTAACCGTGCCGAATTCACCAAAATCGTCGTCGGTGCTTCCGGATACAATCCCGCGCAGGATCTGTCCGGATACGATATTTTTTCCACCAGCGGGCTGAGTTTTTCCGACATTCAAAACGGGGCATGGTACAACCCTTATTTGCGTAAGGCCGTTGAGTCGGGGATCATCGGCGGTTATCCGGACGGTACGTTCAAACCCGCCCAGGAGATCAACTTTGTGGAGGCCGCCAAGATCATCGTCATTGCCGACGGAGGGGATTTTGCCGGCGCTGGTTATGCCCCCGATGACTGGTTTCACAAGTACGTGAACGTTTTGGAAACGAATCATGCCATTCCGACCACCATCAACACTTTTGACCAGAAAATTACCCGGGGGGAGATGGCGGAGATCATGTACCGCATGAAAACGGGACAAACCGGCAAACCTTCCATGACGTATGATGAACTGGCCGCCCTGAAGGGGTACGTGAACGGCAGCCTGAGTTATCCGGGCGAGGGAATTCCCGCCAGTCTGATGGTATGCGCGGACGATGTCTCGATGGCGATGACGTACTGCACCTACGACCGGGTGAGCGGATCGCAGTATGAGTACGGTATCGGGTATACGCTTCCCCTGAAACCGGGAACCTACAATGTTTATGCCGTTGAAAGTACATTGACCGGGCTGTATTCCGAATTTGTCACTTGCGGAATGGACGCGTCAACGTGTTCTTCCCACGCCTCAATTCCGGTGACGGTGGTTGCCGGGCAGACGGTCAAAGGGGTGGATCCCATGGACTGGTATCATCAGTAGTGACAAAACCGGGCGGATACATTATGATTCGCGCGAAATTATTCTTTTATGTTCTTTTCCATGAGTATGAATTTTTCCGGGGTCCATGAAAAAACTTTGGTTCTCATCAAGCCCGACGGCGTCCAGCGCGGACTGATCGGAGAGGTGATGAAACGTTTCGAACGCAAGGGCCTCAAGATGGTCGGTCTCAAGATGATGTCTCTTGATGAGGCGGTTTTGCGCGAACACTACGCTCACATTGCCGACAAGCCTTTTTTTCCGGGCGTGAGTGATTTCATGCGGAGTTCGCCGGTGGTTGCCATGTGCTGGGAGGGTCTTGAGGTCGTACAGGCGGTTCGTCTTCTGTGCGGCATCACCAAGTCCCGCGCGGCCGAGGCCGGTTCCATTCGCGGCGATTTTGCCATGAGCGTGGCGTGCAATGTTATTCATGCCTCCGATTCCGTCGAGACTGCCCAGAAAGAGGTTCCGCGCTTCTTCAAGTCGGACGAGATTTTTGACTATGGGAAGTCGGAGTATGAGCATGTGTACATGGGGGACGAAATCTCCTAGTCTGTTTGTATGCCATTCTTACAACTGGCTTCCTTCAAACGGAAGCTTGCACAGGGGGAGTCTCCCGAAGCATTGTTTGAGCGTGTCCGGAACCGTTCCGCGTTTTTGATGCAAAGCGGAAACGGCGGCAGATACAGTTTTATAGGTTATGATCCCTTTGCGAAGGTATGGAGCAGAACCGGAGTAACCCAGTTATTGAAGATGAGAGATTTTTTTGACTGGAAGAAAACCGACCCGGTTCAGTTTTTTGATAAAGATCCCTTGGTTGTTTTGCGTGATTTGATGAGACATTTCCGCTTTAACGCCAAGTCGCCGGTTCCTTTTTGCGGGGGAATGGCGGGCTACTTCAGTTATGATTTTGGTGCGCGTCTGACGGGCGTTGATCAAAAGGTATTTGACGATCTGGAGCTTCCGGATTTTACATTTTTCTTTGTGGATAAGCTCCTAGCGGTCGATCACGTGAAGTCGGAACTTTCCATGCTTGCCCTGGCGCCCACAGATTCCGAAGCGGAACGCAAGCTTGATATGATGAATGAGGATTTGCGCTCTTCCGAGACGGTGGTTCCTTCCGGAAGCGTCGGGAAGCCCGTTTCCAACCTTACCTACGCAAAGTATTCCGGGCAGCTTTCCAGGGTCCGCCGCTATCTGGAGGAGGGGGATACCTATCAGGTGAATTTTTCCCAGAGATTTTCCGCAGAATGCACCCGCGATCCGTGGGCTGTGTATAAGGTTTTGGCCAAGATGAATCCCTCTCCGTACCGTTGTTTTTTTGATTTCGGAGAGTTTCAGGTCGTGAGTTCTTCGCCGGAGCTTTTGCTGGATAAAACGGGATCGAAAATCGTAACCAGGCCCATCAAGGGGACCGTCCCCCGTGGAAAAAACGATCTTGAGGACGCGAAAAATACGGAAATGCTTTTGGCTTCGGAGAAGGATGCGGCTGAGCTCGCGATGATCGTGGATTTGGAGAGGAACGACCTTGGCAAGGTTTGTGATCCCGGAACGGTTCGCGTTACCGGTCACCGTGAAGTTGAAAAATACGCGAGAGTCATCCATACGGTTTCGACCGTCGAGGGAAAGCTGACGCATAACCGGGATTTTTTCGATGCGTTTGCGGCGTTGTTTCCCGGCGGGTCTATCACGGGGTGTCCCAAAAAGAGAACGATTGAGATTATCGATGAACTCGAAGATTTCAGGCGCGGGATTTATACGGGCTCGGCCGGATTTATCGGGTTTGACGGCAACGGGGCCATGAATATTCTGATTCGCACGATGCTTTTACTTAAGGGGATGCTCTATTATCAGGTCGGCGGGGGGATTGTCATCGATTCCGATCCGAAAAAGGAGTATGAGGAAACTTTGTATAAGGCCCAGGCCTTTTTTGAGGCACTTAAGAAGTCATAATAATGTCATCCTGTTGCTTTGTCCGGGAGTTATATTGACTAATTTGTCTATTGCATTTTAATTCTATTGCAGTACTATTCTTGCTGATAACTTTTTTCTATGCCTCCAAGCACTCCAGCACCGGCGTTTCAGGATGGATCTCCCGATGAGACCGACAGGTTTGATGCCGTTACCGGTGTTCATGATTTACACGATACGGATCCCGATGAACTTGCTGACTTTGATACCACCGAGCCCATGGGGCCTCCTGATAGTAGAGGCTCGAGCTTGATGGGGTGTGATTCCAAACCGGTGACTGCCCTTGCCGATAGGATTAAAGTGTTGACCCGCGGGGCTCTTGGGTATCCCAAACTTCCATATCTTGATGATCTCGGTGAACCGGATCCTTTTCTTGAAGCTTTTGTTCAGGGCGGAGGCAGCTCCTGCCTGAGTACGAATCACGGCAGAGGTGATGCGAACTGCGGCGGCGCGACGACGATTCCTGATTTGCGCCAGAATTCTTTGCCAGGTCCGGTTTTTGAGATTGATTTATCCCGTGATCCCGACGGGGATTCGTAGTCAGCAGTTTATGTCCAGTTCATTTCCTCCATTTCGTTTGTCGGGCCCGAAGGATCAGGATACCTCTGTTCCGCCGGCCCTTGAATCCGGCGTACGTTCCGTTCCTGAGAAGCTTGCGGAGGATTTTTCGCTTCTTGCCAGGGGTATAGAAATTCATGTTCGCCAGGATGTCGGTTCGGCTTGTCCCATTGAAATCTATGATGCGAGAGGGGTTTGCGTTTCTGATCCGGAGGTTGAGGAATTTGACGGGGTTGATCCGGAGATTGATGCGGCTCAGGAGCAGATTCTTGCAAGACTGGCCGAATACGGAAGTGGACTGATGGATGAAGATGCTTTACTTGCCGCCGTCGATATGATGCTTGCCGCCGATAAGGCGGTGCAGGAACGACAGAAGAGGGATCGCGGTTCTTTGTAGTTTTATTTTTGGCCGGTTTTGTTAAGATGATCGCAGTTTAGGCGATTGTTATGAAGGTGTTTTTGAATGGAAAATTTGTGGATGGCGGGAAAGCGAGGATTTCCGTTTTCGATCATGGTTTTTTGTATGGCGACGGCGTGTATGAAACGTTGCGCACCTACGGGGGAAATGTTTGGCAGATGGGGCTTCATTTGCGAAGGCTTCAAAGATCTGCGGGGATGTTGGGAATACGTTTTCCCTGGAGTCCGGGGCAGATGGGGGATTGGATAGTGAGCACGGTGGAGAAAAACGGTTTTCATGAGTCCCGTATCCGCGTGACGGTCACGAGGGGCGAGAACGGGTTCGATTTTGGACCTTCCAAAAAACCTTCCCTCTGTATTCAGGTTCAGAAACTGGTTCTTCCAAAGGCACTGGTATATGAAAAAGGGGTGGATGTTGTGAGTTTTCATGCCGAAAGATTTTTACCCGAGGCGAAAACGCTCAATCTGCTTCCGATGGTTTTGGGCATTCGTTTTATGAATCTGAAGAAGGCGTATGAGGCGTTGTTTGTCGATCCGAAGGGGTTTGTACGGGAAGGAACCGTGACGACGGTTTTTGCGGTCCGTGGAGGAGTTCTTCTGACGCCTGGGAAAAACGTTCTGCCCGGAACGACCCGGGATGTCGTTTTGGACCTGGCGCGGCGCCTTGGGATGAAGGTAAGGATTGCCGATATTCCGCTGAAAGAACTTTTCCGGGCCGACGAGGTTTTTATCACCAATGCGCCGCGCGGCATTGTTCCCGTTCGCACGGTTGACGGAAGAAAGGTCGGAAAGGGTTGCCCCGGTCCCGTAACTTCATTATTATCCAAAGCCTTCCGGGAAAAAATTCAGCGGTTTGTGCTCCGGAACGGATAATTTTTTACCGCATGAAAAAAGTACTGGTCAGCCGGGACAAGCGCCTCTCCCTTGAAAAGCCTTTGGTCATGGGTATTTTAAACGTCACCCCCGACTCTTTTTCCGACGGGGGAAAGTTTCATAATCATAAAGAGGCTGTTGAATATGCCCTGGAGATGGTGAAACAGGGTGCCGATATTCTGGATGTGGGAGGGGAATCCACCGGGCCGGGTTCAAAGGATGTGGGTGCGGAGGAAGAGCTGAAGCGAGTTTTGCCCGTTGTGCACATGTTACGGGAACAGTTGGGCGGACGGACAGGCGCGTGGATTTCTGTGGATACGTATAAATCGGAAGTTGCGCGTGCGGCTTTGGATGCCGGCGCCGACATGATCAACGATGTCACCGCTCTGCGTGGCGATGCGGGTATGGCCAGCGTGCTGGCTGCGTACGATGTTCCCGTCGTCCTGATGTATTCCAAAGATTCGACGCCGCGCACCACCAGAGATGACATTCATTATGACGATGTTATCCGGACCGTGAAGGATTTTTTTACTGAAAGGGCCGGTATTGCGGTTGAGGGTGGAATTACCCGCGAACGCCTGATTCTCGACCCCGGCATGGGGGCTTTTGTAAGTGCAGATCCCAAGTACAGTCTTCAGTTGTTGCGGCGGCTTGGTGAGTTTTTGTCTTTTGATCTTCCGGTCCTGGTAGGTCCGTCCAGAAAATCTTTTATCGGTCAGGTGCTGGATGTCCCTTTGAACCGGCGCCTGGAGGGGACTTTGGGTGCCTGTGCCGCGGCGGTTATGAACGGGGCTTCCATTTTGCGTGTTCATGATGTACAAGAGACTCGTCGTCTGGTGGATATGGTCCACGCCATTATGACTTCATAATTCCGATATGTTTGTCACCAAGGAGTTTACCTTCGATTCGGCGCATTTCCTCACCAATTATTACGGCAAGTGCGAGCGCATGCACGGGCATACGTTCCGGCTTCAGGTTACCGTGGAGGGAAAGGTCCAAAGCAACGGGTTGGTCATCGATTTTGTCGTCCTGAAAAGAATCGTGAAGAAGCAGATTTTGGACAGGATTGATCATCATCTGCTCAACGATGTCATCGAAAATCCTTCGGCGGAAAGGGTTGTGGTTTGGATGTGGGATCAGCTGAAAGATCTGCACAAACTTCTTGAAAAGGAGCTTGATGATCCGAATTTCGGGGATGATCTGAAATCATATTTCGACAAGAAAAATGCCGACAAGGGTCTGGAGCTTTCTCCTTTTGATAACGCTTTGCGTCTTCACGAGATCAAGCTTTGGGAAACCGCAGGGAGTTTTGTGACCTACCGCGGGGAGTGAATCCCGCCGTTCACCATGGAACAAATTTTTCTCAGTTTGGGTTCTAACGTGGGGGATCGCGGCGCCAATCTGCAAAAAGCGCTGGTTGATCTTGAGTTTTGGGGTATCCGCGTTTTGCGGAGTTCTTCGATTTACGTGACCGAGCCGTTCGGCAAAAAGGATCAGCCGGATTTTTATAACCTCGCGGTGCAGGTCAAAACGGACCGTTCGCCCGAGGATCTTTTGACCGTTCTTCACGCCATTGAGCGGAATCAGGGACGTGAGCGAGGGGAAAAATGGGGGCCGCGGACGATGGATCTGGATATTCTTTTTTACGGTGATCTGGTTCGGGATGACGGTGAATTAACTCTTCCCCACAGGCATCTTGCCGACAGGAAGTTTGTCCTGGTTCCACTTTCCGAAATTGCGCCGCATTTTGTCCATCCGGTGCTTCAAAAGACGGTTGAACAGCTCTTGAAGGAGTGCCGGGATGAAGGTAAAGTAACCTTACTTTAGCGCTCTTTATGGAGTCTTTCCGTGATCATCTGAAATTTCTGCGTAAAAAATCCCTCCACCTCAGGATTGAGCTTTTGCGCGCGACGAATAAATCCCGGTTCGGGCACAGCGGCAGTTCTCTTTCGGCCGTGGATATTCTGGTCGCTTTGTATTACGGCAAATTTCACGATCGTCCGGTGATGCAGTTCGATCCGCAGAAACCCGGGTGGGACGGGCAGGACTATTTTATTCTTTCCAAAGGGCATGCGTGCCCGGCCTTGTACGCGATTCTGGCCGACACCGGCTTTTTCCCAAGGGAGGAACTCAATCATCTTTTTCAGATGAACAGCCTGCTGCAGGGTCATCCCGTCCAAAAAATTCCAGGAGTGGTGTTAAGTGCGGGTTCCCTCGGGCACGGGCTTTCGGGGGCGCTCGGGCTCGCGATGGCATTGAAGGCCGAACGGCAGTATAACCGGGTTTTTTGCCTGCTCGGCGACGGCGAACTTCAGGAAGGGCAGGTGTGGGAGGCCGCCATGGCCGCCGCCCATTATAAGCTCGATAACCTGGTGCTGATCATTGATGACAACGGGCTTCAGATTGAGGGGCCGACCCGTTCGGTGATGAACGTGGATCCTATCGTGGATAAATTTGAGTCTTTTGGCTGGAAAACCGTGCCGGTGCGTGACGGGCATAATTTTGAAGAGTTGCTATCCGCTTTGGAAAGGGCCATTGAGGTACAGCGGAGGCCGTCCGTCATCATTGCCCACACCGTCAAAGGCAAGGGCGTGAGTTTTGCCGAAAACAAGTCTTTTTATCATGGTGTTCCCCTGAGCGACGAGGAGATGGCGGTTGCCATTCCCGTGCTCGAGCAGGAGTTGTCTTTACTGGATTTGTAATCAGCCGTTATGGTTTTTGGTCCGTTTTTATTGTATGCGATCCTGAAAACGTTATTCTTTTCGCCTTTTCTGGTGGAGGGGGATTCCATGCTCCCCACACTGCAGAGCGGAGAGATTTTTATGGTTGACCGTATGACGTACCGGGTCGAAGATCCCGCGCGTTATGACGTCGTGGTGTTTTCTCTGGATGAGGATCCCGGGTATTTTTATGTGAAGAGGGTTTTGGGTCTTCCAGGGGACCAGATTCATCTGGAAAAGGACGGAGTTTACCTTCTTGATCCGCAGAGCGGAATCCGGCGGAAGATCAGCGAGCCGTACGTTCTGCCGACCAAACTGACGAATGAACGTTTTTTGTCCGATGAGAATGAACTTGGCCAGGATTTTATCGTTCCTCAGGGGAAATACTTTGTATTGGGCGACAATCGTGAACACAGCAGGGATTCGAGGTTTTTTAAGCGCCCCTTTATCCCCAGGGAAGATATTGTCGGGAAATTCGGTTTTGAAATCTAACGCTTTGGCTTTATGAATCATGTTTTTAAGGATATTCTGGGCGTGCTTGGCATTTTGGTTCTTGGTACCTATGCCGGTTGCGTCCTCAATAATCCTTCAGCGTCAACGTTGTCGTACATCTCATCATCCCAGCAGACAGGCGTCGCTTCTTCCCGTCAGATCACGGAGGGGAAACCCCAGCAACTCGCCACGAAAAATCTTGTTGTTTCCGGGTCTGATGGGAAGGAAACCAGTTTGAGTGTTCAGGTCGCCAAAACCTTTAAGGAAAGGGAAGTGGGGTTGATGTATCGGGAGAACATGGCGGACGAGGAGGGAATGGTTTTTCTTTTTGAGAGGGAGGAGCCGCTGAATTTTTGGATGAAAAACACGCTTATTCCGCTGGATATGATTTATATGGATAAAGACTGGAAGGTCGTTTCCATCCAGAAAAATGCCCAGCCCTGCAGGGTTGATCCGTGTGTTTTGTATCCATCGGGTGAAAGTGCACAATATGTGCTTGAAATGAACGGCGGTTTGAGCGATAAACTGGGGATACAAAGGGGAGCGGCGGTTCGATTGGAATCTTAACGGTGAACGACTATGGCTTTGGGACTTTTTAACAAGCCGGTGTACGATGAAATTGCCTCAACGGCGAAGGCTTTTGGCGATGCGATGATCAAGCTGGCCGCCAAGCACAAGAATGTGGTCGTTCTGGACGCCAACGCGGGAAGGTTTTTGAATCTCGGTGGTTTTGCCAGGGCTTTCCCCGACAGGTATTTCAATTTCGGGAATGCCGAATCCAATATGATCGGCGCCGCGGCAGGGTTTACGGTGCGCGGCAAAATCCCTTTTCTGTGTTCTTTTTCCATGTTTATTACCGGACGGGCCTGGGAACAGATCCGCAACGCGGTGGCGTACCCCCATCTCAACGTGAAGTTTGTTGGGGCATTCAGCGGAATTTTGTGCGGAGAGGATGGGGCTACGTATCAGGCACTCGAGGATATCGCCCTCATGCGGGCCATTCCCAACATGAAGGTTGCGTGCCCGGCTGACGGGGTCCAGACCAAGCAGATTCTTGAAGCCATGATGAACGATTACGGTCCCACCTATTTACGCTTGGCCAATACGCCGACAACGAATCTTTACGATGAGACGTATAAGTTTGAGTTCGGACGGGCGCATATCTACCGGGCCGGCACCGATGTCTGTCTTTTTTCCTGCGGGGACACTTTTCATTCCAGTTTGCGGGCCGCCGAACTTTTGGAGCGCGACGGGGTTTCGACCATGGTGGTGAATCTTTCCTCGGTCAAGCCGCTCGATGACGCACTGGTTGTTGAGTGCGCAAAGCAGGCCTCCAGGATTTTTACCGTTGAGGATCATCAGATTATCGGGGGTATCGGTTCCGCGGTGAGCGAAGCGCTGAGTTCGGAATATCCGGCAAAAGTCGTACGCCTGGGCATGGACGGGTTCGGGGAATCCGGCAAGTCCGAAGATTTATACAGAAAATACCGACTGGATGCCGTCGGGATTTATGAGCAGGTGAAGGGGGCTGTCTAGACAGGTTATTTTTCAACGGTCCAGGCAAAGTCTTCATCATCCTGAGGCAGCGGCCCCTGATGGCTGGTGTCACCGAGAGTTTTTTGAATTTCACCGTGCACTGCCCCGGTCGCCGCGGTGATTTTCGGGGATTTCCACGGGATAGCAAATTCGAAAGTAAACTTGGGGTGAAGTCTTTTGATCTCAGGGTTCACTAGTTGTTCAATTTTTGTGAAAACTGTTCCTTTTAATCCTTCCACAAGTTTTTGCAATTTTTTCTCTTTGAGGTTTATTATCTTCTCGAATTTGTTATGATCGTCCGGGTCATCGCTGTGGATCGTTGACATGCGCCATTCATCTTCCTCTGGCGTCAGGTGTCTTCCGATCAGCATTTCTCCTTCGATGATGCGCGGCTTTTTCGGAGGGATCCAGAAATTCAACAGATGGATGGAGGCTTTGTCTGTCTCGATATGAATCGTGCTATTGTCCGTACTCATCATCGATACAATGGTGTGCCCCAACTTCTCCAGTGCTTTTTTGAGTGTGGCCTGCAAAGCTTTTATTCTGGGGTCATGGTTGTATTCTGTCCGAGATTCCTGGCGTTCGAGTGCCATCTTTTCGTTTGTTAAGGTCGGGTTTTCCTAAAGTTTTAGTTTGTGGCGGATTTTTTTGATGACGCCCCTTGTGGATGTTTCTGCCGGATTTTCCGGTTGAACGTCAATGGTCAGACCGGAAGGTTCATCATTGTCTTCTTCGCTTTCGCCGAATGCCTTCATTGCATGGCTTGCCGCATATTCCATGAGTGCTGTGTCCAACAGACGGACCATTTTTTCTTTTTGGGAGGAGGTTCTTATTCTTCCGTTATCAAGGATTTTGGTGACGTCGGGGTTTCCGTTCGCGTCAATGAACAGGATGGTATTCCCGATCATGAACGAGTATTCCTTGGAGTATCGGTTGTACATCAGTTCCCATCCCTTTTCCGTAATGAGCGGCCTCTTGAGGCCGTGCATCATCTGCCGGAGGATTTGTTTTCTCCAGGCGGCATTTTGTTCAGGTTTTTCCAGATTTTCATCCGGAATACTAGGTGTCATAATTTTTTCTTATTTTTCCCCTGACGGTTGAGGTGATTTCCAGTTTTTCCCGTTTCAGTCCTGGATCTTCCTGATCGTTCCAGTAGGGAAGTTTGAAGGTTTCGAGGCTTTCGTCCAATAATCTCACCGCGGTCTGGAAATCCGGGGATCCCGGTTTGAGTTCTTTCCTTTTTGAAAATCCTCCTCGGATCCGGTGGATGTCGAGTGTTTTGTATGGGTTGCCGTCCGCCCCGTTTTTTTCGGTCTCAATTTTTGTAATTTCACCGGCTTCGTTCATGAAAAATCGCAGCCGTGTTTTTTCTTGTTCCAGTTCGATGGCGATTATTCCGGGATTTCGTATGTTGTCCGCTCTTTGTTCAACCGACAGGAGTCCGTGTCTTGTGACGTTGCTGACGAGTGAATAACTTGATTGATGTCCTCTTTTTTGAATTTCCGCTACGGCTTGCCGGCGTTTTTGGGGTTCGCCGTTGATGGTTTTTTCCGCATCCGGGGTGAGTTCTTCCGCGGTCTGTATTTCATTTACGATCGATTCGATTTTTGAGCGGTTGATCTGTTTGTTGGCTGATTCTATTCCGGCATATCCCCTGAGGGACAGACCCGCATCGTTCTCGGTAAGCGTGATGGTGATAGGTTTCTGGGGGTCTCCGATAACCACCGTATAGTTTGTTTCGGCGTCTTGGTAAACGGAGATATGCCCAAATCCGTAATGTGTCGATGCCACGTATTTGCTGTCGTACGGTTTCTTGATCCCGCTGAAAATTTCCTGAAAACGTTCAAGGATTTTTTCTTCGGCGGGAGTTTCCGGCGTACGGTATGGTGAATCGGTCATGTGTTTATTTTTTCTTTTTGTGTTCGTGTTTTTGTGCAGCCGGTTTTTCCAGGTGCGGCTTGCAAATCATGCCTTCCGGCATTTCCACGAGTTCAAAAGGACGGGTGTAGTGCCAATTTTCAACCTCAGGCATGTCTTTGCCGTATTCCAGGATGTACTTGTCGTGTTCGGCAAGTTTTTTGAGGAAGAACGCCGTGAGTTCTTTGGCCTTGGCTTTGAATTTTGGATTCTGTTTGGCCGCTTTTTCCAGTACGTCGAGGCAGAGGTTGTAGCGGTCGGTTTTGTTCATGACCATCATGTTGAACGGCGTGGTGGTCGTGCCTTCCTCCATGTAGCCGTGCACGCTGATGCGGTCCATGGCCTCGCGGCCGTAAATGAGTTTCCGGATGGCTTCCGGATAGCCGTGGAAGTTGAAGATGATTGGTTTGTCTTCGGTGAAGGTGCAGCAGAAGTCTTCGTGGTTCAGGCTTAATGGGTGCTTTTCATCGCCCACGCCCAGCGCGGTGAGTTCTGAGACGTTCACGAACCTGATGTTGAGTTCAGGCATGAGTTTGTTGAGCAGGGAGATCGCGGCCATGGATTCCTGGACCAGCGCGTCGCCTGCCGCGGCCATGACGACGTCGGGATCTTTGCTGGCTTTGGGGTTGATCCAGTGCCAGATGCCCACGCCCGTCTTGAGTTCTTCACGCGCTTCGTCCAGTGAAAGCCATTGGGGCATGACCTGTTTGCCGGCGACGATCACGTTGATGCTGTCGGTGCGTTTGAAGCAGTCTTCCATGATGACAAGAAGCTGGTTGGCATCGGCAGGGAAGTACACGCTGCAGAATTTTCCGTGTTTTTCCAGAATGTTGCTCACGAAGCTCGGGTTCTGGTGGGAATACCCGTTATGTTCCTGTCTCCATCCTACGCTGGTGAGTAAATAGTTGAGGGATGGAACCGGTTTTCTCCACGACACCTTTTTGGATTGTTTGAGGAATTTGGCGTACTGGTCCACCATGCTCGCGATGATCGTGGCGAATGCTTCGTAGGTGGCGAACATGCCGTGGCGGCCGGTGAGGGCATAGCCCTGCATCCAGCCCTGGAGATTGTGCTCTGAGAGTACTTCCATCACGCGACCCTCCGGCCCGATGTTTTCGTCAAAGCTGTGGACCGGCCACATGAACGCGCGCTTGGTGACTTCAAAGAGCGCGGTATATTTGTTGGATTCGGTTTCGTCGGGGCAGAAGAAGCGGAAGTTGTCCTTGTTGGTTTTGAAAATGTCGCGGATATATTCGGCGCTCGGCTTGGTGTTTCCGACTTGTGGTTCTCCTCGCTTGGTCAGGTAGATGCGATATTTTTTGAGGCTCGGCAGGTTGAGTTTTTTCATCATTTCTCCGCCGAGGGCGTGTTTGTTCATGCCCATGCGGTACTTTCCCTTCGGAACAAATTCAAGGACGGACGGGAGCGGACAGCCGTGCGAGTCCACGAGATCCGTGACCTTATAGCTTTCCAGCCAGTCTTTGACCAGCTTGAAGTGCGCGGGATTTTTCTGGGGGTCGCCGATCGGAATACCGTGGGAGTGGTAGGTGCCTTCCACTTTGTGCCCGTCTGCTTTCTTGATGCCCGTCCAGCCCTTGAGGGAGCGGAGGACAATCATTGGCCAGCGCGGTTTGAGCAGCGGTTTTTTGGATGCACGGGCTTTTTTCTGGATTTCGCGGATTTTCTGATAGCTGTATTCCAGAGCGGTGATCATTTTTTTGTGTGGGTTTTCTTTTTCGGGTTCCATGATGTCCACAATGAGCGGTTCGTAGCCGTATCCCGTGAACAGATCGGTGAGTTCTTTGTCGCTCATGGTCGAGAAAATGGTCGGACCGGTGATTTTATAACCGTTGACGTGGAGAATCGGCAGGACGGCTCCGGAAGTTTTGGGGTTGAGAAATTTGTTGCCGTGCCACGCGGTGGCAAGGGGGCCCGTTTCCGCTTCTCCGTCCCCCACGACGCAGGCGACGATGAGGTCGGGGTTGTCCAGGACGGCGCCGTAGGATGTAGCGAGCGAGTAACCGAGTTCGCCGCCCTCCAGAATTGCTCCGGGGGTTCCGGGGTTGGTGTGGCTGGGGAATCCGCCCGGCCAGCTGAACATCTTGATGAGCTTGTGGGTTCCTTCCTCATCGCAATTGAGGTCCGGGTAAAAATCGGCCAGGGTTTTTTCCGCAAACAGGTTAGCTATTACGGCCGGGGCTCCGTGTCCCGGGCCGACCACATACATCATGGAAGCGTGGTGTTTGTAAATTAAATAGTTGAGGTGGGCGTAAATAAAATTCAGTCCCGGTACCGTGCCCCAGTGGCCAAGGATACGCTCTTTGATGTGGGAGGTTTTCAGTTCCTTGCGGAGCAGGGTGTTTTCCTTGAGATAGAGCTGCGCCGCGCCGATGTAATCAACGTAGCGGAGATATTTCTCAAGCCAGGCGACGGCGCGCTGGTCCTGTGATAGTGCCGGAGCTGTTTTTTTTGTCTTTGCCGCGTGGCGGGTCAGTTTTTTCTTTGAAGCTTTTGTGCCCATATTTTTTTTTGGTTAAATTTATATGTATTGTTTATTGAAGAAACTTGTCAGCCACCTCGTCGTAATTGTGCACGATGTGGTCGGCACCCGCATCGGCGAGTATTTTTTCCGGGGTGGTGGTGAGCAGGGCTATACAGCGAATGTGGCCGCTTTTTGCGGCCTGTACCCCGTTGACGGCGTCCTCGAAGACGACGCATTCTTCCGGCTTGAGGCCGATTTTTTCTGCGGCTTTGAGGAAAATGTCCGGGAAAGGTTTGGAGTGTTTTACTTCGGAGTTGGTTACAATTTCCTGGAAAAACTCCAGGATGCCGATTTTTGACAGGATGAGTTTGGCCGCATCAATCTTGTTTCCTGTCGCAACAATCATTTTCATGCCCCTGCTTTTCATGTTTTCCAGGAAATTTTTTTCTCCGGGAACGAGTTGAATGGTCGCGTCGGCAATGAGGCGATCATAAATCTCCTTCTTCTCTTTTGAGTACTGTTCAACCTGTTCGGGCGTGATTTTCATGCCGTGTTCGGCAAAAAATTCAGGAAAAGTGCAGTGGGAGCCTTTCCCGGCATATCGGCCGTCGTCTTCTGCGGTGTAGGTAAGGCCGTGCCTTTTGAAAACTTCCGCAAAGGCCTGGACGTGATATTGCTGGCTGAGTGCGAGAGTCCCGTCGAGATCAAAAATAAGTCCTTTGATGTTCATGGTTTGTTTTGTAAGTGCCTTGCGCTTAATTCTCTTTGATTATACCATAATATTGTATTTCCAGCAATTCGTGGTATTATGTTTCACAAAAGCATTTTTTCATTTACGGACTCTCCATTATGGAATCGATGCGATCTTCAGGGGATGAACAACAGCTTGCTCATGATTCGATGGTACGGTTGAGATCAAAGCTCAAGATTCAAAGGCAACTTCTGGAGTATCTTATCGGCTATTTTGAGCGGGGTGCGGGCGGGCAAACTGAAAAGGAAAAGGCAGATCTCTTCAGTGAGCGCGGAAGTAACTCCGCAATTTTTCTGATTGATAGTATCAGTGAGCGGTTTGCGGTCTGGTTTGAGTCGCTCTGCGGAACCGGAGATGTTTTTGATGATGAGGAGAACGGTTCTGATTTCATGTCACTTGAGGAGTTTGAGGCCGAGTTTTCCGGAGCTCCCCGCAGGGTTCTGGAGGCCGTTCTTGCCCAATCGTTTGTCGGTGACCATGAGGATATCGATGAATATTTGCAGGAACTCCTGGAGTGGTCTAAAGTAAAGCCGCCATCTGATCCTTTCGGCGAGCAAACCCTGCAAAGGCTTGTCGTACCAATCCAGGCGCATGTTACGACAAAATCGGTTCACGGGGTTCTGGACGCCATGGACGGTTCAGTTGCAGAATCCGCTTCATAATCACTTTTATGTCTCTTCCACTCAAACTTTTCTCAGGCTCTTCCCATCCCGAACTTGCTGAAGCCATAGCCAGGAATCTTCACATCAAACTCTCGGAAATGGTGCTGAAGCGGTTTGCGTGCAATGAAATTTACGCGAAACCGGTGGAAAGCATACGCGGATGCGACGTGTATGTGGTTCAGACAGCGACTTCCAGGGTCAACGAGGACCTTATGGAGCTGTTTATCATGATCGATGCCCTCAAGCGTTCTTTTGCGGAAAGGATTCACGTGATTCTTCCCCATTACGGGTACGCGCGTCAGGACCGCGTGGCTACTCCACGCGAACCGATCAGCGCCAAACTGGTGGCCAACCTTATTTCCGCGGCCGGAGCCAATCATGTGATGACCATCAATCTTCATTCCGACCAGGAACAGGGTTTCTTTGATTTCCCGGTCGATAATCTGACGGCGGTGAAGTTGTTTGTGGACTATTTCCAGCGCAAGAAGCTCAAGGACCTTGTGGTTGTGGCTCCCGATGCGGGTGCGGCCAAGGTGGCCAAGCGTTTTGCCGACAGAATCGGCGCCGAACTTGCCATTATCCATAAGGTTCGCCCGGAACATAACGTGGCCGAGGTGATGCACGTGGTGGGTGACGTCGCGGACAAGACCTGCGTCATTTACGACGATCTGATCGATACCGCCGGCACGACCATTGCCGGAAAAGAGGCTTTGCTCAAAAAAGGAGCGAAAGACGAAGTGTATCTGGTTGCCACCCATGCGGTGTTTTCACCCCCGGCGGTTGAACGTTTGCGCGGCGCAAAGTTCAAGGAAGTCGTGGTGACGGACAGCATTCCGCTTCCTCCCGAAAAAATGTTCCCGGGGCTGAATGTGATTTCCGTCGCTCCTTTGCTGGCGAAGGCTATCCGGAATATCCATGAATCGAAATCGGTTTCATCTGTTTTTTAATTTTTTTTCTGCTATGGACAAAAATACAACAGTCTATCTTGGCGGTGACATGGACAGTCACGAAGTGAAACAGCTTTTTAAGGATTTTTTGAAGGAGAAAGGGATCAAGTTCGTCGATCTGGGAATGTTCGAGAACGACACCACGAACTTTGATACGATCAAGAGGGAACTTGCCGAAAAAATCGCGGTTGAGGAAAAGCCCGTCGGAGTTCTGATGTTCGGTAAGACCAACAAAATATGAATCTGAAGGAACAGGCGGCCAAAGAGGCTTTGGGTTACGTCAAAAGCGGCATGGTTCTTGGTTTGGGAACGGGTTCAACGGCCAGGTTTTTTGTTGAGATGCTTGGGGCGGCATTACAAAACGGCAGTCTGAAAGATATCGTGGGGGTGCCGACTTCCAAAAGTACCGAAGATTTGGCGAAGACTTTGGGTATTCCGCTCGGAAGCGTTGAAGAGTATGAGGTCCTGGATCTGGCGGTGGACGGTGCCGATGAAGTTGATCCGCAGTTTAATTTGATCAAGGGACTTGGAAAGGCGCTTCTGCGTGAGAAAATCGTGGAAATTCACGCCAAACATTTTATTGTGGTCGTGGATGAGTCCAAGATGGTTGAAAAACTGGGGACCAAGTGTCCTTTGCCCGTGGAGATCGTTCCGTTTGTGGCCAAGGCTCATGTGAGATGGTTGAATACGCTTCCGGGGTGCCAGGCGGAGCTGTGGATGGAGGACGGGAAACCCGCCATGACGGATAACGGGAATTATCTGGCGAAGTGTACCTTCAAGAACGGTATCGACAACGCTTATACCCTTGCCGAACAACTGGGCCGCAGGCCCGGCATTGTCGAGCACGGCTTGTTCTTGGATATGGCAACGACGGTTATTGTGGGAACGGAAAAAGGACCGAAAGTCCTCAGTAAATAGTTTGGACTCTTTTTTGGGGCTGCTCAGAATCGTTTTTTTGAGGTATAATAGAGGTGAAGTTAATCAGCATTCATGAAAACAAAAATCGCTCCATCCATTCTGTCGGCGGATTTCGGAAGGCTCAACGAGGAGATCGCTTCGGTTGAATCCTACGTTGATCTTTTGCACGTTGATGTGATGGACGGCCATTTTGTACCGAATATTACCATCGGGGCTCCCGTGGTGAAGTGCATCAAGTCCAAGCTGCCGCTGGATCTTCATTTGATGATTGAACATCCCGAACGGTACGTGGAAGATTTTGTGAAAGCGGGCGCTGCCAGCATTACCGTCCATCAGGAGGCCTGCAAGCATTTGCACCGCGTTATCCAGCAGATTAAGTCACTGGGAGTGAAGGCGGCCGTTTCCATTAATCCCGCGACTCCTCTTGAAATGATACGGGAGGTTTTGGACGACGTGGATATGGTGTTGATTATGAGCGTCAATCCGGGGTTTGGGGGGCAGAAGTTTATTGAGGGTGCTTTGGGAAAAATTGCGGAATTGAGGAAGTTGAAGCCAACTCTGGATATTGAGGTTGATGGTGGCATTAACGCTGAGACCGGGAAAAAATGTGTGGAGGCCGGTGCTAATATTCTGGTAGCGGGTTCTTATATTTTTGGAGCCGGGGACCGTAAACTGGCGATTGAGAGTTTGAGATAGAGCCTTTTTATCATTGTTTTGTCTGTCAATATAATTGACCTGCGGTCATTGTTGTTTTATAATAGTATGATACGTTAATACAACCGGTATGAAGACTCATTTTTCCATCGGGAATTTATTCTCAGCGTTTGCTTCGGTGACTTTTTTGTTGCTGCCTTCTTTTGCATCGGCCGCGACTATTACCGTGAATGCCGACGGCGACCTCAGGGCGCGTGGGGATGGTGCCTGTGAACTTGCCGAGGCCATTGATAACGCCAATAAGGGGAGTGATCTTTCGGGTGGGGATTGTGTCTCCGGTTCGGCCGGATCGGATACTATCGTTTTTGGTGTTGGGAAGGAGAATGTCCGAACCATCAATCTTGTTGCTCCATTGCCAGAGATTGCTTCGGAAATTCATATCGATGGAACCACCGGGTCTGGGGAAAAAGATGCGGGGTGTTCCCTTGGAAATTTATTTGTTTCCCTGAACGGCGGTGGCAACGTTGAATATGGTTTGAGTTTTCAAGAGTCGTTGTCGGATCGCGGTTCGGTCAAGGGGCTGAACATTTTTGGCATGACCGAGGCGGCAATTTTTATTGGAGCGGATCGGGTCACGGTGACCTGTAACACTATCGGCACGAATCTGGATGGCACTCTTCCGGCTTCGACGCCAAACTCGAACTACGGGATTTTCATGAAGGATGCTGATTTTTCCGTTATAGGAAAAGCCGGTGCGGGAAACATTATTTCAGGGAACGGCAATACGGGGATTTTTATGGTGGATTCCTCTGACAATACGATCCAGGGCAATGTTATCGGCGCGGATGTTACCGGGACGAAACCTGTGGCAAACCATTGGAACGGCATTGCCTTGACGACTTCCGGGAGGAATCTGATTGGTGGCACCGGGAAGGGGCAGTCGAATCTGATTGCCGGGAATGACGGCTCCGGAATCGTCTTGAACGGCAGTTATCATAATTTTATCAAGGGAAATAAGATCGGCACCGACGTGACGGGTAAAATTTCCCTGGGGAACACAAAGACCGGTATCCGGATCAATGCCGGGGGAAGTTATAATCTGATTGGCGGGTCGACTCCGGAGGAAAAAAATCTTATTTCCGCCAACGGGCAGAACGGGATTTGGATTGTGGAGGGTGACAAGAATCTGATTCAGGGGAATTCGATCGGTACGGATGTTTCCGGAACTTTTCCTCTTCCGAATAAAGGGAGCGGTATCCTGATCAATGGGGAGGAAGGAACAAGAGAAGGGAATGTTATCGGGGGAAGCGAACTTTTGGGTGAGGCGAACGTGATTTCCGGAAATAAAGAGTATGGGGTTCATCTTAAAAACACGAAGAACACGGAGGTCAATAATAACTTTATCGGTTTGGGTTCCGACGGTGTGCGAAATTTAAAAAATGGCAAAGGAAAGATCGCCGCGAGTGAACCAAAACTGGTTTTTGCCGGAGGAAGGGGGCTGAATGCGGTTCAACAAAGCGATCAGAACGTGATGGTCGCCAAAGTCCTGGGTGTGCGCGTGAGCCGCTGGTCCCAGCTGTTTCAGTTCGACCGGCTCCAGGCGGTGGTTTCCAGGGTTGTCGCCGGGGGCATGAGGCTGTTGGAATAAATGTATGGCGAAAGACCCGGCCGCGTTTTTTAGACGTGGCCGGGTCGATGCCCTCAGGTTGCAACTTGCTTGCTGCGCTCGAACGCGGCCGAAATCTTGTCGACGACGGCGTCCAGCTTTGCGTGCAGCTTGAACCTTGAAACGACGCTCAGGAATCCGAAGACGACGGCTCCAAAGAGGAGTCCGTTCGGGATCCAAAGCGAAAACTCCATCCAGTGCTGGTCAAGCGGCAGGCATGCAAGCATGCTCATGCACTGGAGGAGCACCTTGATCTTGCCCGGGCCGCTGGATTTCCCGCTCCTGATTTTGACCTGCAGGAACAGGATGAACATGTTCTCCGGGTTGCTGAAGATGTAGGATTTACCTTCTTTGTCCGGCATCACCGGCGGGCGTATGACCGTGCTCGCGATTTCGATGAGGATCATCGGAACCATGAATTCCGGTGCCAGGAGTTCCTTGCACCAGAACACGCACAGAAACGGCGGGAAGGTGAGCTTGTCGATGAACGGGTCGAACCACTCTCCCAGCATGGTTTTACCGGGGAAGTTCGGGTCGTTGAGCGCGTCGAGCGCGTCAGCGACCGCTCCGTCGAGCCGGTCAAGCATCACGGCGAAGACGATGATACAGAAGCCCGTGAACGGGCTCAGGGTCAGGTAGACGATGACTCCTATCCACAGCATCGGCAGCCGCCAGAACGATATCCAGTTCGGCGACATTCTGGGCAGCTTGCCTATGGTTTGGAGTGTTCGCCGCGGAATGGCCAGCATCCCGACCGCGATCACCAGACCGCAGAACAGGTACAGCGCCATTTTGACCTCTCCGGGGAGGTCATTGAACACGATGGAATTCATGTTTCTTATCCTCCGGGAGGGTGGCAGTTGAGGTCGTTGGTTTCAAAGAAGCAGACGTGGGGGCCTTTCTCTCCATAAGACGCACGGAATTGTGGTCCGACGGAAGGCCCTAGAGTATGGGGGAAATGGATAAAAATCAAGCGCGACTTTTGTTGTACGTGGGACGCTTCGCAGGCCATTGCCGCATTGCCTTAATTGTGCTATAATTACACGATATTGTTATTATTGCCTTATGGAACCATTAACGGCAAATTCGCCCTATAGTCTCGAGAATTTCAAATGGCTCATGGAGCATTCTTCCGTGCAGCAGTATCTTTTGGATGAAAGTCTCATGAAAATCGAAGAATCATTGAAGAGTGGCGATGAAACGGTTCTCCGCCGGCTTTATCCGATTATTCTTGAACAGTTCATCACTGAGCGCGATATCAATGTGCAGTTTGCCCTCAGTCAGGAAAGTGCGATGCATGCTTTTGTCGTTGGCGCGGAGAAAGCGGGATACAAAGTGAAAGCGGAATATGAAGAACGAAAGCAATCGGTTGAGAAGAAGGAACATACGGAAGCTGAAAATATTCTTAAAAATATTTCTTAAACCGTCATGAAGTTTACCCATTGTAAAAAAGAGGACCTTGCAATGTCCATGCCGTCACGGGCTGTGTATTTTGAGACTCCGGAAGCGGCTGATGTTGTGCCGAAAGTTGAACAGGCGGAAGCTTCGGAATATGCCACGGCCATGACTCTTGACGATACCAAATATAAGGCGGAAGAGAGCGCTGAAAAGGGGGAGATACGTAAACTCATGGATTCTGTCAACAAATCCGCCGATGCAGTCATACCTGCAGGGCTCAGGTTGAGTGCGGCACAGGATTCTTATGTCAAACTGGGCGGGCCGGATGCCAAAGGCAAAGGTGCGGCTCTGAAAGGAACCATCGCGGAAAACCTCTCCCTGGAACAGTGGCAGGACGTGAAAAAGTTTTTTACCTTTCCGGAAAATACTCCCGCTTCCCTTGTGCAGGCCGTTAAGAATGCAAAGTCCGTTGGTGAGGCGCGTCTGGCGTGCGATCAGTTTGATGTTGACTGGGGAAAAAGTGAAAGCCAGATGAGGGCGGCCCTGGAAATCGAGTCCCATAAAGCGGATATGATCGGTAAAATAGAGGAAGCTGCCAAAATGTCCGTTGAGCAAAAACAAAAATCACGGCGCGAAGCCGCGAGAAAGGACTTCACTCTGTCAAAAGTCACCGCACTCTTTCCGGAAGACCCCAAGGCGGTCAAGGAAGATATTGAGCGGAGACGTCAGCTGGGAGCAGCATATCTTGAGGGACTGCTGACGAGTATTAAGTTAACGCCCGACAAGAAAGGGACGGAAGATGCGATCCGCTCGGCGTATGAAAATGCCGGAGGGGACAACAAGGTCAAAAGTTTCGTGGATAGTCTGGGTTCCGGAACGGAGGGCCCATTCTGGAAAGACAGCAAGGAGGCTGAATTTTACAAGAACGCATCGCCGGACGTGAAGGCCTATATGGAGGGGGTGCTTGATTCCAGGATTCCTGCCGATTCGGGTGGCGGTCGCACCATTCCTCCGGAGGATCTTGCGGTGATCAGGGAAACTTTCGCCTTGATCCCTGAGGGGCAAAGAGATTCACTTTCCGCGGTCAAAGCCGCTTTTGAACACATCCGGCCGAAAATACGGTTCGAAAAAGAGGTCAGCCAGTATACCGACGCAAAGGTCCTGGAGCTGTATCCGGATAATCCCGGCGACCCCAAGCTTGAGGAAAAAAGAGCGTGCGCAAAACTTTATCTTGAGGGGCTTTTCCGATCGGTAGGCTTTAACTATGACATGGATTCCCTGAAGCAGGAACTTGATAATTATTACACAACGTATCCTCCTTCGACGATCAGGGATTATGTCAGCGGTATCGTTGATCAAAATAAATTTCCCTGGTCGCAATCCGGTGATCCGAAGTTTACGGAGATGTTTAAGGATACTCCGCGGGATGTTCATATCTTTCTTGAAGGTATCATTATGTCTTTTGTTTTTAAGCATGATGACGGGAAGATTGATATTGACGCTGAACAGGCGGACTGGGTACTGAAAACGTATAATGCAATTCCAGAATCCGAACGCGCTCATCTTGACTCTGTCCGTTCTGCTTTTTCCAAATGCAAGTCCAGAAACGTTTACTCAATGAATGATTCGAAGCAAGAAAATATGGATGCGGCCCGGTTGGTGCTTGCAAAAAATAACCCTGAAATCAACTCCTTTTTTGAAAGAAGAATGGCGATTGCGGAGGATACCTTTTGGCACACAGAGTCGTTCGGCCGGTATCGAACAATGATTTTACAGGCCATCGCCCGGCAGGATCCGGATCAGCCTGATATGGCCACACTGGAGGCTTTGCCCATGCCCATCAATTATGAATCGGGAACGCAACAGGTACAGGAGGTGCCCGCCGATGCAGCTTTGGTTTCACAGGTACCCAAGCCGCTTGAATCGTATGCTAAAAGGCTGACGTCGAGGATGGAGCAGGCAGGTGCCGTAAAGCCTTTTGTGGTTAAAATCGAATATGACGGAGGTAATTATTATTACGCAAAAAATCCTCCTTTTCAGGTTTATAGTCTTCCCGAAAACAAACCGGTCTAGTCTTTGCGGTGAGTATCTGGTGGGGTTCCTTGACGTGGTTCGAACCGCTGACCAAATGGTTGCCTCATCTGATGGATCAAGTTCTTCTTGATTAGTTTCTCCTTTTGTCTAGCTTGGCAGAATAATCATCTTGATTCCTAGAATGAGCAGGAGGCATGCTACAACAACACGGAATTGATTCTGCGGAATCTTGTTAACTATCTTTTTCGCAATCTGAGCGCCGACGAAAGAGACTGGTATGAAAATTAACAAGCCCCACCAAAGCCTTTCAGCCATCGTTGTTCCCCCAAAAAAATATGTTACTATTCTCGTGGAATCGACAAGTAATCCTATTGCTCCAGCCGTAGCGATATAAACAGCCTTCGGGAGATCATAAATAAGCAAGAAAGCGCTTCGAATCGCTCCTCCTATGCCAAACATGCCGGCAAAGAGACCTGATAAAGTTCCTCCAAACAGTGCGGTCTTTGTACCTGCCTTGATTTTCAGATTTGATTTGAAAATGAGTGACAGGGAGTAGATGGCGAGGAATACTCCCAAAAGCCTCAGCAGGATTGAATTATCTATATTGAGAGATATCGTGGCCCCGGCATAGCTTGCTATAAAACCGGAGACGCCAAACAATGCAATAAGTTTTAGATTGAATCCTGACTTGAAGAGTGTCACCTTCCAAACGTTTCCAAACCAATGCACAATCGATACCAAAAAAATCGCCTCAAGTGGCGGCATAAACATAACCAAAACGGGAATCATGACGGTTGATGTCCCGAACCCGGTCATTGTTCCTATTGCTGCGGAAATCAGAGTGAGTATCGCTATGGAAAAGATGTCCATGAATCTTATGGTTGATGGTTCTGTTTTTCATCTTCTGGTGGGCAATACTGGACTCGAACCAGTGACCTTTCGAATGTGAATCGAACGCTCTAACCAACTGAGCTAATTGCCCGGGGGCCGTATTATAATCCAAAATCTGAGGTGCGCCAGAGCTAGAGATTGACGCTGGTGACCTGGTTCCCGCACCAGTCCAGGAATTTTTTAAAATCTTCCGTCGCAATTACCAGCGAGGCGGTGTTGGTGTTCGGGTGGAAGTGCAGTTTTGGATAAGTCCAAAGGTCGTTGTCGATAATCACTTTTACCGCTTTCTCAGCGTCGTTGATGAGTCCGAAAGGGGACACGGAGCCCGGCGTCAGGCACAGGTATTTCATCAGCCTTTCTTCGGAGGCAAAGCTGAGTTTTGATTCGCCGAAAAGGCTTTCAAGTTTTTTGAGATCCAGTTTTTTGTCGCTTTGGAGCACCACGAGATAGTGGACATCACCCTTTCTGTTGCGGAGCAGGAGGTTTTTGCTTTTTCCTCCCATGGATTCGTCGTAATAACGGTCGGCTTGTTCGCACGTAAAAACCGCCGGGTGTTCGCGTTTATCGTACTTGATCCCGAGGTTGTCCAGTATTTGGTAAATATTCTGCATCTTGATGTTTTCTGGTGAGCCCGGCGCGAGTCGAACGCGCGACCTTTGGCTCCGCAAACCAACGCTCTATCCATCTGAGCTACGGGCTCTCGTCGCTTTCCCGTTTTCAGCCTACGCGTACTTTGTACGCTTCGGCTTTCATCGGGCGCTCCTCTCCCCAAACGGTTCGCTTCGCTAGACCCATTTGGGGGCCCCTTTTTGGGGGTTGTCAAAGGCAGGCGCTAATGTAACGTATTTTTTGTGGTTTGACAACCTTAAGTTGCCCTTTTGCCAGCGACGATATTTTCAACCATCACTTCATGAAGTTTTCCGTTGCTGGCGAGCACGGTGACGGCTTCATGAGTGTTTAAATTCAGGGGTTTTCCGTACATGTCGGTTACATGGCCGCCGGCTTCCTGAACAAGGATCACTCCGGCTCCGATGTCCCAGGGATAGATGGCCAGTTCCCAGTACGCGTCCAGACGCCCGGCGGCCGTGTAGGCCATGTCCAGGGCGGCGGATCCGGCCCTGCGGATTCCCTGCGACTTGGGTAAAATGTGGGTGAAAATCGGAATATTTCTGCCGCCTTCATTGGCGTTAAATCCTGTGGCAAGGAGTGAGGTGAGGAGTTCCGAGGATTTGGAAACGTGCAGCCGTTTGTTGTTCAGCCAGGCCCCGAGTCCTTTGCCGGCGTGGAAGAGTTCCTTGAGCAGGGGAGCGTAAATAACACCCACCAGCACTTCGTTTTTATACATCATGCCGATGGAAACGGCGTAGAAATTGTAGCCGTGGGCGTAGTTCGTGGTGCCGTCGATGGGATCGATGACCCACCGGAAATCGGAGGGCTTGATGCCGCAGTCGCCGCCTTCTTCGGCCAGAAAACAGTGGTCGGGGAATTTTTTTCTGATGGAGTCCACGATGAACTTTTCGGCCAGCGTATCCACTTCGGTGACCAGGTTGCGTTTGTCTCCGCCCTTGTAATTGATCTGAATGTTGGTCTGGTAATAATCCAGCAGGATTTTACCGGCCTTTTTCGCAATTTTGACGGCGAAGTCGTGATAAAGTTTTACATCCATGGCTCAAATGTACTTTGGGAGGAAAAGTTTGTAAAGGTTGAGGGCTTTTTTTGGCTTGCGAATCGGCGGGTTGGACTGGCGGTCCTTTTCATATATACTTGGTTCTATGAACGCGATCAGCATCAAACATCTGACGAAAACATATGCCAGCGGCACCAGGGCCCTCAAGGGCGTGGATCTTGAGGTGAACGAGGGCGATTTTTTTGGGTTGCTGGGGGCGAACGGCGCCGGGAAGACCACGATCATCGGCATTTTGACCGGTCTGGTCAATAAAAGCGGAGGGAAGGTTAAAATTTTCGGACATGACCTGGACGGGGAGATCAATCAGGTCAAACGTCAGGTCGGTGTCGTTCCGCAGGAGTTCAATTTCAGCATTTTTGAAAAAGTTATCGACATCGTGGTTTGTCAGGGCGGATATTTTGGTGTTCCGCGCGCGGTGGCCATGGACCGTGCCGAGGAGATCTTAACGACGCTTGAACTTTGGAATAAAAAAGATCAGCCGAGCCGGGCCCTTTCCGGAGGAATGAAGCGCCGTCTGATGATCGCGCGGGCGCTGATTCATCATCCCAGACTGCTTTTTTTGGACGAACCGACGGCGGGGGTGGACGTTGAGCTCCGTCATGGCATGTGGAAGTACCTGAATAAATTGAACAGGGAGGGCACAACGATTTTTTTGACGACGCATTACCTTGAGGAGGCCGAGCAGCTCTGCCGCAACGTGGCGATTATCAAGGAAGGCGAGATTGTCCGGAACGACAGCGTGAAAAACCTGGTGGGCTCCCTTGAAAAACAAACCTACGTTCTTACGATTGAAGGTTCGAACGGACATAAAAAGGTTCACGGTTTTGATCTGCGTTTCATTGATGATGTTACCCTGGAAGCCGATTTAACCCATCAACAGACGATGTCGGGATTCATTCACGAGCTTCATGAGCGCGGGTATGTCGTCCGTGACATCCGTCCCAAGGGGAACCGTCTGGAACAGCTTTTTTTGAATATTCTTCAGCATAAATAGCATGAACGCATACGACACATGGGTTTCATTTTCTACGATCGTCCGCAAAGAGGTGGGCAGGTTCATGCGCATCTGGTCGCAGACGCTTTTGCCTCCGGTCATCAACCAGTCGCTCTATTTCATTATTTTCGGGGCGTTCATCGGTTCGCAGGTGCGTGCCATCAATGGTATCCAGTACATGGCTTTCATCGTGCCGGGTCTTGTGATGATGGCGGTGATCAACAGTTCTTTTTCCAATGTGGTGAGTTCGTTTTTCGGGTCCAAATTCCAGAGAAGCATTGAGGAGCTTATGGTGTCGCCGACGCCGAATTTCGTCATTATCGCGGGGTACGTCATGGGCGGGGTCGTCCGGGGCATCCTGGTCGGCGCGATCGTTTTCGCCATCTCCGCGATTTTCACCCACCCCGTGATTCACGATCCTTTGATGATCGCTCTGTTTGTTTTTCTTACCGCGGTGGTGTTTTCCCTGGGGGGTCTGGTGAACGGTATTTATGCCACCAAGTTCGACGACGTGGCCATTTTCCCGACCTTTGTTTTGACGCCACTGACCTACTTTGGGGGCGTGTTTTATTCGATCAAGGATCTTCCGGAGTTCTGGCAGATGCTCACTCAACTGAATCCGATTTTTTACATGATCGATGGTTTTCGTTATGGATTTTTCGGGGTTTCGGACGTCGATGTGCGGTTTAGCGTTGTGATGCTGGTCGGATTCACGGTTATTTTTTCCGCGGTTTCACTGCATTTGCTTAAAAAGGGGACGGGGCTGAGAAGTTAGGGTAGATGGGGGTGGATTTGTTTTTTATTCTATGAGTGAGGTTTTCAATATTCCGTGGGAAATGAAAGATGTTTTCTCGCTTCTGAAAGGGAGGGAGGATCTTTTGGTGAAAGCCAAACACGGGCTGGAAAAGGAGTCGCTGAGGGTGGATGGGGAGGGCCGGCTGGCCATGACTCCGCACCCACGCAAGCTTGGCAACAAACTGACCGATCCGTACATCACGACGGATTTTTCCGAGAGCCAGCCTGAGTTCATTACGCCTCCGTTCGATACGATCGAAGAGTCGGTAAAGTTTTTGGAAAAGCTGCATGCTTTTTCCTACAAACGGTTGGGAAATGAACTGCTCTGGCCTATGAGCATGCCCGCGAAACTTCCAGCTGAAAAAGATATTCCCATCGCTTCGTACGGTGATTCCCCGGAGGGCCAAATGAGGGAGATTTACCGCAGGGGCCTGGCGCTGCGCTACGGCAAGTACATGCAGACGATCTGCGGCGTTCATTATAATTTGTCCTTCAGTGACGGGCTTTGGGATGCTTTATATGACAAGTTTGGGAAACCGGTGAAACTGAGCCGCCAGGATTTCGTGAATGAAGTTTCCCTGAATCTTGTCCGGAATTTTATCCGGTACCGGTGGCTGCTGGTGTATTTGTTCGGGGCGTCTCCATATAAAGACGAAAGTTATAAGTGTCGGCTGATGGCCAAGGACGCAGATCAGGCGATTTCGCTGCGTTCCAGCCGCTGCGGATATTCCAATCCGGCCAAACTTCCGATTACCTATAACAGTTACCGCCAGCACCTGGCGGATTTGCAGCATGCCGTCGATACCGTCCATTCCCCCTATACGGATTTGGGAGTGGAGGATCACGGTCTGCGCGTCCAGCTGAACGATCATCTTTTACAGCTTGGGAACGAGTACTATTTTTCGGTCCGGCTGAAACCACCCAAGCCTTATGATGATCTTGTGGAGGCTTTAACCCGGGACGGCGTTCAGTATGTTGAAGTCCGCATTTTTGACGTGAATCCTTTTGAATACAGCGGTGTCAGTGTGCGTCAGTTGTATTTCGCTCATTTGTTTTTGCTCTTTTGTTTATTGACCCCTTCCGCTCCGGTTGATGATGATGTCCTGAACGTCGCGACCGCCAATCAGCAGGATGTCGCCCTTTACGGCAGGAGTCCGTCGCTCTATCTGCAGCGCGAAGGCGGGAGTGTTTTGATGACGGCGTGGGCTAAAGAGATTTTGACTTCTTTACAGCCGTTCGCGGATGCCATGGACAAGGTTTTCAGTAAACGGGTGTACGGTCTTGTGCTAGAATATTTCATGAGATCCGTCGACGATCCCAAGAATCTTCCGGCTTTCCGCATGGCCGGGGATATGAAGAAAAAACGTCTGGATTTTATTCCCTACGGCATGCAGCTCGCAAAAAAATATTCCCTCCATAAGTTTTGATCTATGCCTTTGCCTTTTCAAACTCCGGGGTATGAACAGCTGGAACTTTCAACGCAGGTCGTGATCGCCGAAGCGTTGAAGCGAGGGGTGAAAGTTGAGGTTTTGGATCACCACAGCCAGTTTATACGCCTTAAAAAAGGCAGGCACATTGAATGCGTGGAGTCGGCGACCAAAACTTCCCGGGATACTTATCTGGTCAGCACGATTTTGGGCAATAAGGTGGTGACGAAAATTTTTCTTACGGAGCATGGGCTGAGTGTTCCGGAGGGAAAGCATTTTGAAAATTATAACGATGCCCTCGCTGCCGCTCCGGCTTGTGTGGGCCGCGGTAAAAGCTGCGTAGTAAAGCCGAATACCACCAACTATGGGATCGGTATTTCCGTTTTGAGGAAAGGTTTTACCGAAGGGGATTTTGTGCGGGCTTTGACCATCGCTTTCAGTTACGATTCCTCCATTATCGTGGAAGAGTTCATTGATGGGATCGAGTGCCGTTTTCTGGTGATCGGGGGAAAATGCGTCGCGGTGACCCAGCGGGTTCCCGCAAACGTTACCGGTGACGGCAAACGCACGATCCGCGAGCTGGTGAACGAAAAGAACGACAGTCCGTTGAGGGGAAAAGGTCACATGACCCCTCTTGAAAACATTGAACTGAACCAGATTGAACTGGAGACTTTGCGCGAGCAGAATTTGGCACCCGAGAGCGTTCTGGACAAAGGGCACCAGGTATTTTTGCGGAGAAATTCGAACATCAGTACGGGCGGGGACAGCATCGATTACACCGATATCGTCCATTCCAAATACAAGCGCCTCGCCGAAAAGGCCGCGGTTGCCATTGGCGCGCAGATTTGCGGGGTGGATATCATCAGCGCTTCGTTTGAAAAGGTTCCGGCCAAGTCCAGTTACGCCATTATTGAGCTCAATTACAACCCGGTGCTGTATTTCCACAACTTCCCTTACGAAGGGGAAAACCGCGATGTGGGAAAGTATGTGTTGGATCTTTTGGGTTTTTAGTTTTTAGATCGTCCCGACCCAAAAGCTGTACGTGAGGTAACTGGCGAAGCTTACCCAGACAAGGTATGGAACCAGGAGCCATGCGGCTTTTTTGTCGATTTTTGCACTGAGAAGAATCATCAGGGCGATCGAAATCCACAGCACGAGAATCTCGGTGAAAGATTTGGAGATGTCTTTGAGTGTGAAGAAAAGGAAGCTCCACAATACGTTCAAGATTCCGTTCGCCATGAAGCAGAACATCGCGGCGTTTTTCAGTTTATCATCGGCTTTTTTTGCATTCCATACCAACAGTGCCGCCAGGCCGATGAGGATGAACAGGATAGTCCATACCGGTCCGAAGATCCATTTTGGGGGCTGAAGGCCTATTTTGGGCAGTTGTTCATACCATGGGCCGATATCTGTGAACATTCCCCCGATGAAAGCAACCAGGAAGACCGATCCGATCACTATAAATGTTTTTTCCCATGAAAACGGTGTTTGTTTCTTCTTGAAGAGCATAGGTTGGTGTAAAAAAGGCTTAAGAAAGGACCTTCCGGTATTGTAACATGATTCGGTGACTCTGAAGAATTTAAAATTTTTTACCTTAGCATTTTGCTTTCAAAATTTGCAATCAATTCTGTCGAACACCTCTTGCGGGCTCGGTCGTTTTATTCTGTGCGTTCTGCTTTTGTATATCAGAAAATAAACTGTTCCGCTTAGAAAGAATTTTTGAATTTCTGTGCTTGACGGGGTGGTGGATGAAAGACTATCGTTAGGGATGCTTTTTCATATATATAGTAGGTGTTTTTTCTAGGGCACCCCATATATTGTGTGTCCCTAATTATTCATTGTAATGCGTGTTTTGGTGACCGGCGCGTTACATTTGCTCCTCTTTTTTAGACGGAAGAGGGGCCACCTTCTCTGGTTTGAATGCCAGTCTATGTATATGTCATTTTCCTTCCCCATTCTTTAATTTACTCCCTATGGCGACTGCGTCTCGTCCCAATGTCGGGCAGCACTCCACCTCACTCAAAGACCGCACCGGAAAGGGTCTTAAGATTCAGCGTATGTTCACTGAAAAGGGCAAAGATCCTTTTGCCTCTTTTGAGTATGAACTCAGAACTTCCAAAATTTCCAATCCGGACGGGTCGGTGGTGTTCGAGATGAAGGATGTTGAGGTTCCAAAATCATGGTCCCAGGTTGCGACGGATATTTTGGCGCAGAAATACTGCCGCAAGAAGGGTGTTCCCCAGCGGGACAAGAACGGTAAACTTTTGAAGGATAAGGATGGGAATGTCATTACCGGGGCCGAGACTTCGGTCAAAATGGTGGTGACGAGACTTGCTTCCACCTGGAGGCACTGGGGAGAAAAATACGGTTATTTTGAAACGGAAGAGGACGCGGACGCTTTTGAGGATGAAATGAAGTACATGCTGGTTTCCCAGATGGCCGCTCCGAACAGCCCGCAGTGGTTTAATACCGGGCTGGCTCATTCATACGGGATCACCGGCGACGCCCAGGGACACTATTATGTGGATTCCGAAACGGGAAAGCTTTCCAAATCCAAGGACGCCTACACCCGTCCGCAGCCGCATGCTTGTTTCATCCAGTCCGTGAACGACGATCTGGTGAACGAGGGCGGTATTTTTGATCTGGTGACCCGTGAGGCCCGTTTGTTTAAGTACGGTTCGGGTACGGGAACGAATTTTTCCCGTCTCCGCGGTGCCAATGAAAATTTGTCCGGCGGCGGAAAATCTTCAGGTCTTATGAGCTTTTTGGCGGTTCTGGACCGCGCCGCAGGCGCGATCAAGTCCGGCGGCACGACCCGCCGCGCGGCCAAGATGGTCTGTCTGGACATGGACCATCCGGAGATTGAAGGCTTCATCGACTGGAAATATATCGAGGAACAGAAAGTGGCCGCGCTCCATGCCGGTTCGCACATCTGTTATGAACAGCTCAAAAAAGTGGTGGATTCCGCCTGCGAAGGGGGACTGGATCCCGAAAAGAATCCCGAGCTTAAACAGAAAATTTATGAGGCTCATCTTCATCATGTTCCCCTGAACTACATCAAGAGAACCCTCATGCTCATCGAAGACGGGATGAAGCCCGAGGAGTTCAGTTTCCGCCGGTACGACACGGATTTCCGCTCGGATGCTTATTTGACCGTTGGCGGTCAGAACTCCAACAACTCCGTTCGTGTGCCGAACGATTTTATCGACGCGGTCAAGAAGGATAGCGGTTGGGATCTTAAGAATCGCAAGGACGGCAAAACCTATAAGACCGTTTCCGCCACCAAACTTTGGGATAAGGTTGCTTTCGCGGCCTGGTCCTGCGCTGATCCGGGCATCCAGTACGACACCACCATCAATGAGTGGCATACCTGTCCCGAGGACGGCCGCATCAATGCCAGCAATCCCTGCTCAGAATACATGTTCCTTGATGATACCGCCTGCAATCTTGCTTCTTTGAATCTCATCAAGTTTTATGACCACGAAACCAAACTGTTCCAGGTCGACGCTTTCCGCCACGCGACCCGTTTGTGGACGATGGTGCTGGAAATCTCCGTATTGATGGCGCAGTTCCCGTCACGGGAAATAGCCCAGCTCAGTTACGATTTCCGCACGCTCGGACTCGGTTATGCCAACATCGGCACGGTTCTTATGCGGATGGGCATTCCTTATACTTCCGAGGAGGCCTATGCGATTACCGGCGCGATCACCGCTATTTTGTGCGGTGAGTCTTATGCCACCTCCGCGGAGATGGCGAAAATCCTCGGTCCTTTTGCAAAATATGAAAAGAATAAGCATCACATGCTCCGCGTCATTCGGAATCACCGCCGTGCGGCCTACAACGGCAGCAAGGATGAGTACGAAGGTCTTACGGCAAAGCCGCAGGGCATTAATTCCGCGTACTGTCCGGAATACCTTCTTACTCCCGCGCGTCAGGCCTGGGATATGGCTTTGGCCTGGGGGGAAGAACATGGTTTCCGCAATGCCCAGGTGACCGTTATTGCTCCGACCGGAACGATCGGTCTTCTGATGGACTGCGATACGACCGGTATTGAACCGGATTTTGCTCTGGTGAAATTCAAGAAACTTGTCGGCGGAGGGTACTTCAAGATCATGAACCAGTCCCTCAAGCCCGCACTCGAAACGCTCGGTTATGATGAAAAACAGATCGACGACATCATCAACTATGCCCGCGGTCATGCCACGTTGAACGGCTGTCCTCACATCAATCCCGACAGTCTGCGCGAGAAGGGCTTTACGGACAAGGAGATCGCCGCGATCGAAACGCAGCTTACCGGAGTGTTTGAACTCAAGTTCGCGTTCAACCGCTTTACGCTCGGCGACGATTTCTGCCGGAACGTTTTGGGCCTCGATGAAAACGCCCTGAACGACATGAATTTTGACATGCTTGTTGCCCTCGGATTCAGCAAAGACCAGATTGACGCCGCCAATGAGTACGTTTGCGGGACTATGACTATTGAAAATGCCCCTCATCTGAAGGTTGAACACTATCCGGTGTTTGACTGCGCCAACAAGTGCGGCAAGAAGGGCAAACGTTTCATTTCATACATCGGGCATCTCCGTCAGATGGCGGCGGCCCAGCCGTTCATCAGCGGTTCCATCTCCAAGACCATCAACATGCCGGAAAACTGCACCGTCGGGGATATCCAGCGCGCGTATATGGAGAGCTGGGAGCTTATGCTCAAGTGCAATGCCATCTATCGCGACAGTTCCAAACTCAGCCAGCCGCTGAACACCGGAAATATTGACGGTCTTTACGCCGAGCTTTTCAACTTTACCGATCTTGAGAATGCCGATGAGACCGCCGGTCCGGAAAGGTTCCAGCAGGTTATTGAAAGGATTGTTGAACGTCCGATGCGCCGCAAGCTTCCTTCCGAACGTCACAGTATCACTCACAAATTCTCCATTTCCGGGCATGAGGGTTATATCACCGTCGGTCTTTATGAGGACGGCCAGCCGGGTGAAATTTTCATCAAGATGAGCAAGGAGGGTTCGACCCTTTCCGGCATCATGGACGCTCTTGCGCTTTCCATTTCCATGAACCTTCAGTATGGCGTGCCTCTCGAGGTTCTGGTCTCCAAGTTTACCCACTCCCGTTTTGAACCTGCGGGCATGACCGGCAACCGCGATATTCCGATGGTGAAATCCATTATGGACTATATCGGCCGCTGGATCGCCCTTAAGTTCCTTCCGCGTGAAACCGCCAAGAAATACCATAATTCCGATCTTGTCGACCGTGCCTACAACGAGGGAAACAACCTGTTGCTTCCGCGCGTCCCGGTGGAAACTCCGGCAACCGCCGTACTGAACAATGAATTGACCGCCCCGTCGATGATGGATCGGACCCATCAGTCACCAAAAATGACCGCGGTGACCGACACCAAGGCTTTTCCGCTCGTCCGCGAGGTTGAGAAAGTTTCCGTTGCCGCAGAAGCAGGTCTTTCCATGGAGGCGTTTGCCAAGATGCAGAAAGACAAGGCTTTGCAGCTCAACAATGAAGACGCCGCCATGTGTACCGCCTGCGGTTCGGTCATGGTCCGCAATGGGTCGTGTTATAAGTGTCTGGATTGTGGAGAAACCTCGGGTTGCAGCTAAAAATGATTTAATTTGGCATCTACAGCGTTGAAAAGAAAAAATCGATCCTCGTGTATGTCTTGAATACACTCCGGTCGATTTTTTCTTTTCGCCTTGTATCTGCACAAATTAAATCATTTTCTGGTTTACTATACGGCTCGGGGTCTTATTTCTTGTTGCCTTGTAAAATAGCAATTTTGAAATGTTTTAGAATGGTATTAGTCGGCTTCTTCGTCTCCGTCGTCGGGCGGGGCCGGCCAGGTGTCCATGTGCGCAAGATAGCGGCGATCTTTCCGGTTATAGACATGTTCCAGGTTGTCCGAAACGAGTACAGGAACAGGTTTTTCCAGCGGTGAACCCGGGTCAAGCAGAGTTGGTCCCAGTTCCAGGCTGTGCAGTATTCGTGGTTCGTTCAGGTCGGGGCCGATGGTCAGGACCCTGTTTTCGTCCGTTTTGTTGTTGAGGAGGACGGTTCGGGGCCTGAGGAGGTTGTTTCCTTTCACCGAATAGGATTTGATCGAGTGCAGCAGATGGGGTTCCTCCGCCGCGAGGTAGTGGTAGAGCCGGAGATAGGTTCCCAGTCCCATGGTACTCTCGTATGGTCCACCCTGAGACAGGTCGGCAAAGGCCTTCCCCGGCTGTTTGGGATCGAATATATTATTTTTCGTGCTGTATCCGACCAGACGTACGATTGGCGGGGTGACGGTTGTTCTGTCGAGGAATGCTTCGGCTTCCTGGACTGAGCCGTAGATGTTTTTTTGTTTGAATCTTTTGAGCGTCTTGCGTTCAAAAGCGCGGATGGTGGCTCCGTCGCCGATGCGCGCGTCGTCGATCATAAAACGGTCGATGCGTCCTTCTTTGAAAGCTTTTTCAAATGTTTCCATCGCCTGGTGGGTGACGGCGGGTGTGGGGAGAAAGTATTCGGATTGTCCCATGTTTCTTTTCACGGCGTTGCCAAAGTTGCGCGAATGGTAGAAGTTTTCCCAATCCATCATGAGCTGTGGGAGGTCTATGCCCAGTTTTCGTAATCTGGAATTGAGTTCCCTTTGAGAGAGCTGGCGGTGTGGGTTTGGAACAGTTTCCACCTGTTTTTCGGGCTTACCGTTCGTTTTCTTTTCCTGCACCTTGTTCATGGTGGTTGAGGCGATTTGTGCGCGGACATCGTCAATGACCTCCGCGAGTTTTCTCAGCGTGAGCAGGTCCGGTTGTTTTGAGTCCAGCAGCATATGCAGCAGAATGACTCTCCATTCGGGAATGCCGGTATTTTTCAGAAAACCCAACAGTTGCTCGCGGGTTTTTACCGGAAGTTCGCGGTAGGTTTCAACGGACCCCGTTGCGGCGATTTCACGCAATTTTCCTTCCTGCAGCGTTTCGTTTGGTGTCGGAGGTTGTTGGAACTCCATAATTATCTGTACAAAGGTTGGTTATATTACACTCTTTTTGTTTTTTGTAAATGTTTTCAGGGTTTCAAAAAAGCCCCGCGCGAGGCGGGGCTTTGTGCGGGTGATTACTATTTTTTGTCCGTTTTCATGCAGCCGCATTCTTTCATGGTCAGCATGACATAGGCGAACATGAGACCCGATACGCCTACGACCAGATAAACAATCCATTCTACGGTTGGCATCGAGCCCAGGAGCAGGTTGACCACGTTCAGGTTCATTTTGAGGAAGTTTCCAAGACCAACGAGGCCCCAGTTGACGGCGCCCACTACCACGAGAAGGCAGGTGATAAGGCACATTGGATGATGTTTTGCCATAAGGAAGAGAGGGTTAAGGGTAAGAATGGTATCTTTGCTCGTTATTATAGGTTAAAGCCCCTTGAAATGAAATGTTATTGTTTTCTTTTGACATTTTCCGTCCTCACTTGCTTTTTTTGAAAAAATTATTAAAATATACTCCATGACTCAATTCCAGCTTTCATCAAAATTTAAGCCGACCGGGGATCAGCCCACGGCGATTGAAAAGTTAGTACAAGGCCTGAAGAAAAAAGAGAAGCATCAGGTGCTTTTGGGCGTCACCGGCTCAGGCAAGACTTTTACGATGGCCAATATTGTCCAGCAGATGCAGCGGCCTACGCTCGTGATCGCTCACAATAAGACGCTGGCCGCCCAGCTGTGTTCCGAATTCAAGGAGTTTTTTCCGAACAACGCCGTCAGTTATTTTGTTTCCTATTACGATTATTATCAGCCGGAAGCGTATATTCCGTCGTCGGATACGTACATTGAGAAGGACTCCTCCATCAATGAGGAGATCAACAAGTTCCGCCATGCCGCAACCGTGAATCTGCTGACCCGCCGCGATGTTTTGATTGTGGCTTCCGTTTCCTGTATTTACGGTTTGGGTGACGTTGAAGATTACTCCAAGTTTGCGATTGAAATTAAAAAGGGGACACAGTATAAGCGGGACCGTTTGCTCCGGCAGTTGAGCGACATCCAGTTTACCCGTTCGGTGCTTGATTTTAAGCAGGGGATGTTCCATGTGCTTGGGGACACCGTGGAAATTTTTCCTCCCGACCGTGACACGATTTTCCGCCTGGAGTTTTTTGGCGATGAGATCGACCGGATCACCGAGGCGGATTCGTTTACCGGTGAAGAGATCAGGGAGTTGGATGCCATTAAAATATTTCCGGCCAAGCACGACGTCACGAGCCGGGAGAAAATCGAAGCGGCGATTGCGGCCATCCGTGCGGACATGGAAATTCGCCGTGCCGAGCTTCTTAAGCAGGGAAAGATGCTGGAGGCGGAGCGTATCAAGACCCGTACTGAGTACGATCTGGAGATTTTGCAGGAGACAGGGTATGTCACGGGGATCGAGAACTATACGAGATATTTGAACGGACGGGCCCAGGGAATGCCGCCAGCAACTTTGTTCGACTATTTTCCGGACGATTTTCTGCTGTTTGTGGACGAGTCCCACATGACGATTCCCCAGATCGGCGGGATGCACAACGGGAATTTTTCCCGCAAGCAGACGTTGGTGGATTACGGCTTCCGCCTCCCCTCCGCGCATGATAACCGCCCGTTGAAATTCGAGGAGTTTGAGGCGAACGTCAACCAGGTCATCTACGTTTCCGCGACCCCGTCCAAGTATGAGTTCGAAAAAGGCGGAAAGAATGTCGCCGAACAGATCATTCGTCCCACGGGGCTTATTGATCCGGAAGTTGTTGTGCGTCCGAGCGAGCATCAGATTGATGATTTATTGAAGGAGATCCATAAGCGCATCAAGGTGAAGGAGCGCGTGCTGGTGACTACACTGACCAAGCGTTCCGCGGAGGATCTGACGGACTATCTGACCGATGCCGGCATTCTGGTCCGTTATTTGCACTCGGACATTGATACTCTGGAGCGCATTGAAATTTTACGTGACCTGCGTCTGGGCAAGTTTGACGTCCTCGTCGGTATCAACCTGCTCCGCGAGGGTCTGGATCTGCCGGAGGTTTCTTTGATCGGGATTCTGGATGCGGACAAGGAAGGATTTTTGCGTTCGGAAGGGGCTTTGATTCAGACCATCGGCCGTGCGGCGCGCCATTTGAACGGATTTGTGATCATGTACGCGGACCGGATCACCGCCGCCATGAGAAAGGCTTTGGATGAAACCGAGCGCCGCCGCGGCATCCAGCAGGCTTATAACAAAAAACACGGCATTACCCCCCAGTCCATCGTGAAAGCCATCAGGGATCTTACGCTGGAACGGGACAATAAAAATGCCCTCAAGGGTGAAAAACACATTGATCCGACCAAGGTTCCGCGTGAGGAGCTCGGCCGCTTTATCCGCGAACTTGAACAGCAGATGGATCTTGCTTCCCAGAATCTTGAGTTTGAAAAAGCGGCCGAGCTCAGGGATGAGATCGAGGAGATCAAAGAGAAATACAAACTGTGATCCGTTTTTACCAGTTTACCAGGCTCCGCCTCCACCTCCGCCTCCACCTCCGCCACTGAAACCTCCACCGCTGAAGCCGCTTCCGGAAGAACGTGGTGAGGATTGCAGGGTGGTGCTCATCGATCCCGAAAGAGCGTTCATGCTGTTGAGGAAATGCATGGTGCTGAAGTTGTTCAGGAAGTTCGGATCGTTGCTGCGGTACCAGTTGGGCGGGGTTTTGTAGATGCCTTCAAAGGCTTTTGACCACTTTGCGGCAATGCCCAGGGTGAGGGCATAGGGGAGGATCTTTTCGAAGATATTTTCCTGTTCCTGGAACTTGAGGCGGTCTTTTTCCGCCGTCTGGATGAACTCCTGCAGCCCGAGGATTTTGTACCTGGTTTCCGCTCCCTTCAGGGTTCTGGCGGGCATGAATTTTGAGCACGCGAGGATGATAACTCCGCTTAAAACTATTCCAACGATCAACGACCAGGGCAAGAATGCAATGAGCGCCCCCATTAAGAATATCGTGCCGAACATAAGGACAAATCCGATCACCTGGTAGGTTGTCCGGGTTTTGTCGGGGTCATTCGGGAAGTAGCCTTTTGAAACGAGGTCGGAGTAGATTTTTTTCCGGATATCCGGCAGTGATTTATAGAATTCGTTATTGAGGTCGGTGAGGGACCTTTCCGTGTTACCCGCAAAAACGGCGTCGAGAATTTTCTTTTCATACTCCGCGAGCGTTGTGTCGGCGTTGTAGTCCGGTTTCAGGAGTTTGAAGCTGTAGTTGGTGACGTTAAAGAACAGGGCTTTATCTTTGCTTTCGATGATTTGCAGGTATCCTTTCACCGCCATGTCGATGATGGATGAAGTGATGTCGCGGATGTCCACACTTTCATCGACGATGGTTCCCACCTCCGTCGGTTTTAAATTATCGGGCGGAGTGTAAATCGGCATGATGGCCGTTTTTCCGGTGGATGGGTCCCGTCCTTTGGTGTACCAGAGGTACCACATGAGCCCTCCGACGGCCAAGGGGATCAAAAGTCCCCAGTTATAGAGGAAAAACAGGTACATTTTTACGTACGACGGCGCCCGGTCAAAAATTTCTTCGGGTGACGGAGGAGTGGGCTGCACGATTCCTTTTGGAAATCCTCCGACGATGCTGAGTCCCTGGAGGCTTCGCAGAGCCGGATCGTTTGAGGATTTTGAGGCGGGGAATGCCGTGAATTTGATGGTCGATCCGTCGATGATATCCGCTGTGCAGTTTTGTTCCCTGGATCCGTAGCTGCCCGTGTAACAGGTGGCCTTCAATTGTGCGGGGTCGATGGTCTTGGGCATGATGACCGTTGCCGATGCGGTTTGGATCGGGACTTCCCATTTGTCGCCGGTGGCGTTCCAGTAGATTTCGTCGTAGTTGTCGTAATTTCCAAGGGCGCGTTCGGCTTTATAACTGATGTTGTAAGTTACTACTTTGTTTACATAGACGTCGGGATCGCCGATTTTCACGTTGATATATTCGTCTTCGTCGATCACCTGATAGTTCCAGGGTTTTCCCGTTTCGTCCGTCACGCTTGTGATCTGGACCGGGATTTGTGACCGCTTTCCTTTGGTATCAACATACTTCACCGGAATAAGACGAAAAATTCCGTGATGCTGTTCCCGGCTGAAGTCCACGACGATCTTTTCCGTGACGTTGATGGTGCTGTCCGCGTTCACCTGGATGGTGGTGTCGAAGTTTTGAATGCCCCAGTCCCAGCCGTAAGCAAATGCGGTGGAGGCACTGAAGACCTGGAGCAGCGAAAAAGCTCCAAGCGCTACGGAAGTAAGGTATTGCTTGAAGCTTTTTTTCATAGGTGAAAATTTTTATGATTAGGTTTTTGCTTCGCTCATGTGTATTACTCTTTTTTGTCCTCGCTGAAGGAAACTTTAACGTTTTTGCGTTCTTCCTCGCTGTCGGTCTGGAAGAAGTCGCGGCGCTTAAAGTTGAAAATTCCGGCGAAAATGTTGTTGGGGAAGATTTCGACCTTGTTGTTGAAGTCGCGGACCGTTGCGTTGTAGTACCTGCGGGAAAGCTGGAGGTGTTCTTCGATTTCCTTGAGTGTCTGCTGGAGGTCGAGGAAGTTCTGGTTTGCCTTGAGGTCGGGATAGTTTTCTGCGAGGGCAAAGAGGCTCTTCAAGGTCCCGCTTAACGCATTTTCGGCCTGTGCCTTGTCCGCGAACGTTCCGGCATTCATTGCCATGTTGCGGGCTTTGATGACGTTTTCCAGCGTGCCTTTTTCATGTCCGGCATAGCCTTTGACCGTTTCCACGAGGTTCGGGATGAGGTCATAGCGGCGTTTGAGCTGGGTTTCAATATCCGCCCAGGCTTCGTCCACCTTGTTTTTGAGCTGAATAAGTCCGTTATAGACACCGATGGCAAAGAAAGCGATCAGGACGACGGCTCCAAGAATAATCCAACCGGTAGTGTTCATAGGTTCAAGTTAAAAGATCATGGCCATTATAGGTGGTGGGGCTTATTTTGCAAAGGGTTCCCCTGGCGAGCGGCTTCCAGTATTCGTTTCTTGACAAAAATATGTTTGTCAGTATTATACTGATCCGAATTTTAACATTATGACTAAAGCTTTATCTCCAGCCGAAGCGTTACAGATCGTCGAGCCGGATCTTCATTCTGGTGAACGGGCTGAAGAGCCGGTTATCAATGAGAGAATTCTCAGGGCACTCCGGGATAAAATTCTCCATGATGCGGTTTCCTCCAAATACGCACGGCTGGAGGATTTTGATCTGAACAGTTTGCGCGGACTTACCCTGAGTCAGGCTCTCGTCCATTTTCCCAGGTTGCTGGAAATTATGGACGATGTTCTCTCCAAGGTTTCTTTGACTGTTTCAGATGCCATTCTTTCCGATGAACGGGGTGAGGAATATACGCAGAAGGAAACGGCCGAGAGGGGACTCGAGTTCGCATTGCTTCTGAAGAGGTTTGGCATGTGGTTTTACCGTGCCGGGCAGATTCAAAAAGCCCTCAAAGCTTTCCGGGGATCGCTGGAGTTTTTGGGCGACGACACCGATATTTACCGCATGATGGGCGATATCTATGCCGGAATGGGAAATTTTAGTGATGCTTTGGTTTGTTACGAAGGCGCCTTTCAGTTCACTCCCGAGAATCCGGGTATCGTCCGGAGACTTGCCGACGTTCACGTAAAAATGGGTGAGATGTTCGTTTCTTCAGGCAAAGAATTGGCCGTCAGGCATTTCAACAAGGCCCTTGGGTATATCGGGAACTATCTTCCCGCGCTTTGCGGTTTGGGTGACGTCGCTTATCTGGATAAGAGTTTCGACCAGGCACGCACGTACTTTGAACGGGCGCTTGACGCGGAACCGAGCAGTGTCCGCGCCCTGAACGGTCTTGCCAACGTCCATGCGGTTTACGGGGATAATGATGAGGCTGAATCTTTGTTCGAGGAAGCCTTGGTCAAGTGTCGGGTTTATTTCCCCACACTTTATGATTATGCGTATTTCAATTTTCGTCAGCAGGGAAATTCCCGCCGCGCACTGGAGTATATAGAGCGGGCCATTCTGGTGTGTCCTGAAAGTATTGACGCGCTGCTGCTTAAAGTTCAGATCGCGATGGAAATGAAAGATTTTGATCTCGCTGAAAACACCGTTGAGAGAGTTCTGGAACTTGATCCGAACAATAAACGCGCTTTCGCTTATTTCACCAGACTGAAGAATGGCGATTGTTTTCTTCCCGAAGATTACACTTCTTCATTCCGTTCCGTGAGGGACGACCGTCAAAGCACTTCACGCGATGTTCTTTTTTCATTGCGGTACCGCCAGGATCCTGGGAACGAATCTTTGTTTGAAAAGTACGTGATCGATGTCGCCAAAGACGAGGGAGGCGACCTCAATTAGTTTTTCAGGAGTTCATGGATCTTGTTTTGCGAGCCGTATTCGATGCGGATGCCTTCGGGCAGCGCTTTCAGGAATTGCGGGCCGTATTTTTTCTGGATGATGCGCGTATCCAGCACCACGATGGTTCCGGTGTCCGTGCTGCTGCGGATCAACCGTCCGAAGCCCTGTTTGAATTTGAGGATGGCTTTTGGGAGCTGGTATTCGTTGAACGGGTCGCGGTATTTTTTTGACCGTGCCACGACCATTGGATCGTCCGGCGGGTCGAAGGGGAGCTTCTGGATGATGACGCAGTTGAGGTCGTCGCCCTGGAGGTCCACGCCTTCCCAGAAGCTCTGGGTACCGAAAATGGCGGAGGTCCCGGGTTCGTCTTTGAAGTGTTCCAGGATTTTGCCGCGGCCGCCCGTGATTTGCTGGGCCAGGACGTTGATACCGATTTTTTTCAGTTCTGGGGCGATCTGGTGGTACGTTGCCGACAGCGCTTTTTTGGCGGTGAAGAGGACCATCGTGCGGCCGCCGTTGGCCTGAATGATGTTTTTGATGATTTTGGCGCAGCTCATGAAATATCCTTCGGTCGCCGGTTCCGGGAGATCTTCCGGAATCAGGATTTTTACCTGGTCCGGATATGAAAAGTGCGAAGGCAGTGCGGCTTCTTCAAAGGACTGGTCTATGCCGAGTTGCCCGCGGATAAAGTTGAAGGTGTGGTCGGTTCGCAGGGTGGCTGACGTTAAAATGATGCTTGATTTGACGTTCCAGAGCACGCTGTTCAGCATGGGGCCCGCGTCCACCGGCGAGCGGCGGATGGTCACGTTTTCGTCGAAGGTTTTGTTGATCCATGTCATCTGGTCAAAGGTGGCTTCGTCGCTTTCCAGGACGGACTTAAGGTCGGCGATTTTCTTTTCGCATTCGTACATGTAGCCTTTCACCTCTTTCCAGGAAGTTCCTCCCTGGTCCCCAAACGCTTCGTGGAGTTTTGTGAGTTTTTCAATGAGCGATCCGGCAGCCTCGGCAACGACCTTTCCCGCTTCCTTTGCCTGGAGCCATTCTTTGCTCATGAGGTCGCCATTGGAAAGGTTGAGCTGGTTGAAATCCGTCGGGCCCAGGTTTTTTTCCAGGAAAATCCCCACGAGTCCGAAGAAAATTTCAATGCGGCTTATCAGCTGGTCGGTTTGCTGTTTGATGGACTGGAGTTCGTCGATGACGTGGGCTTCTTTCAAATGTCTTCCCAGGGCGTCCATATTTTTTTTCATTTTTTCAAAAGGCCGGTGGAACGAATGGAATGCAAGAACCACGGTGAAGGCGTCGGTAGCCACTTTTTCCAGGTGGTGGGCTTCGTCGATGATCAGGTCCTGGTATTCGGGAAGAATGGGACTTTCCGCCGTGCTGTCCTGCAGAAGCAGCGCGTGGTTGATGATGACGATGTCCGCGTTGAAGGCGTTCTGGCGCGCCCTCATCAGATAGCAAGCGTTCTTGAATTCCTGATCTTCGTGCGGGCAGGCGTATTCCGCGCAGCAGATTTCGTCGAGCATGGTGTACTCTTTGCCCACAAACGTGAGTTCGTCCAGGTCGCCGGTACACTTATCTGCTCCGTTGCCTTCGTCGGTGCCGCCGTCGCCGCCCCGGTTCAGCCACAAAAGAATTTTGATAATGAGCGTCACTTCGTGATCGGCAAACGAATCTTTATGCATCAGAAGTTCCAGTCGTTTGTAAGAGAGGTAGTTCCTGCGGCCTTTGACGAGGGCGATTTTGAATTCATGGGGTTCGAACAGCTGCTGGAGCAGGGGAACGTCCTTTTTTAAAAGCTGTTCCTGAAGGTTGTGGGTGTACGTGGAAATCACCACTTTTTGATCCGTACTCAGGCTGTGGTGCGCTGCGGCGAGGAGGTAAGCCATGGTCTTGCCCACGCCGGTTCCGGCTTCGATGAGTTTTTTCCTGTCGTTTGCAAAAGCGTCCAGAATCAGTTCACTCATGTGCTGCTGGCTGGGGCGCGCTTCGTAGTTGTCGATGACCGACGTGAGTTTCCCGGTCGGAGAGTAGGCTTCCAGAACTTCTTCCGCCGTTTTTTTGTAGGGTGTGCCGGGGGGTTGCCCGGATTTGTGCCCGGGAACAAATTTTTTTGAGGATTTTGCTTTTCGTAAGTCGTTTTTTGTTGCATCTGTTGCGGTGTGTTGTAAAAAGATTTCCCGCAGGTGCCAGGTACTCCGTTTCATGATCGTCTGGATTTTTTTGAGGGTGTGTTCGTCTATTTCGCCGATTTTATCCTCCAGAATCCGGAACAGTTTATAACAGGCCGCCGTGTCACCCATGGCGCGGTGTTTTTTTTCGTGCCCGAGTTTGAGCGTCCGTCCCAGCGTATCCAGGCTGTAGGACGGTAGTCCCGGCAAAAGGATCATGCTCAGATGAAGAGTGTCATAGAGCGAGCCGGGTACGCTCACTCCTTTTGCCCGTAAAAAGTTTACGTCGAAATCAATGTTGTGTCCCACAATGGGGGCATCGCCGATGAACGTTTCCAGTTTTTCTTTGACGGATTCCAGCGTCGGCGCATCCGCGACGTCTTCATCCTTGATCCCCGTGATGTGGGTGATGATGTGGGGGATAGCAATTCCAGGATTGATGAACGTTTCGAAGGTGTCGATGACTTTATCTCCTTCGAATTTCACGGCCGCGATTTCTATAACCTGGTCAATACGGGGGTCAAATCCGGTACTTTCGATATCAAGGGCAACGCATGTTTTCATGGAATCATTGTGAGCTTTTCCTTTCTAAAGATCAATTCACTAGGATTTGACTGTCAAAGAAAAATCCCGTGGAAAACGGGATCTCTTCCCTTGGACTTTGGATGGCCAATGACGATGCGATGTTCACGGCAGTCTTTGTAAGTTGAGACTCCTTACCGTCAGTTCTAGTTTCCGGACGTCCGGGCTGTTGACGGTTTCAAAAGATTTCTGGATCAGTCCGGTGTTTTGCAGGTACTCGCTGATTGCTTCAAAGAGCTGTTTTTGCCTGATTTGTGCCGTTCGTTTCATCATATATGGTGCGTAAAGTTGTACATCAAATTAAGTATAGGTGAGTATATACTCACCGTCAAGATTTATTTTTTCATTTGTGGTAGAGTGCGGTTGATATCCCTTTATTCTTCCCTTATGAAGTGGATAAAAATCTATGTCGCGGACAACGAAATGGATGCTTTTTCGTTAAAAGGCCTGTTTGAAGCGGTGGGTTTAAACGTAAAACTGGTTCCGGAGAGTTCCGGCAGTGTCATTCAAGGGCCGTCTTTCCATACGTATTCAAATATTCCCTACGCGGTTTATGTCATGGAGACCGATAAGGTCCGCGCTGAGGAAGCTTTGCGTTCGGTGAGTTAGTTAAATTTCCCCAGGGATTTGGCAGAACTGCTTATCAGTTTGTAAGCCGTTTTTTCGGTGCGTTTCTAAATTAGAAAATATTCTAGTTATATAGCTATGTGTAAAATTTGCTAATAAATCTTTTTTTGATATGATGGTGTGAAACCTTGGAGATGGGAAACGCACATTCACCAACGTTTCAAAACAAAAATAAAACGTTCCTTAAAAATCTCGCAAACAAAAATAAAACAAAACATCTGCAGAGATTGATGGGAAGGTGAACTGGCCGGCATCCACGCTATAAGGGGAGAGTCGGCACCCTAGAACTTTTCACCTTCTCTCCGCCTTTACAGGTTATACTTGCTTGGTGATGGTATTGCGGGTGACTCCCGCTCCTACCGTTCACAGCAGTCCGGTGTCCTTCGTCGCTTCTTCGGGAGCCTAAGGGCACACCAACGGACGGTGGTTGGCCCCACTGGAAAAATCAGCCAAAACTCAGCAAGTATAGGGTCAGTCAGCCTTAAAACAAATTCCAAAAAAAACAAAAAAACCTTGAGCGCTCACAAATTTTCTTTCCCTGAGTTCTCATAAGGACCGGAATTTCACCCCCGTCGCAAGACGGGGGTTTTTCTTTTCTTTGGTTGAACGGCGGATTACATTAAACCCATTTCCATGTCGCGGAAGAGTTTGATGATTTTTGCCGCTTCCGCGCGGTTGATGTTGCGGTTCGGTTCGAATGTCGTTGCCGTGGTCCCGGAGACGATTTGTTTGAAGAGAGCCCATTTGACCGCGGAGGAGAACCAGTCGCCGTCGTTTACGTCGGTAAAGTCTTCAGTCCATTCCTGACCTGACAACCGGTCACTGATATTGAAGAGGATCTGGACGGCTTCCGCACGGGTGATCGGGGAGTTTGGATGGAACGATCCGTCGGGGTAGCCGTTGATGTAGTGCATGGCTCCGGCGTAATTGACGTCATAGGTGTACCATTCCGATCCGTCGTTATTGCTGGAGACGTCGGTGAAATACCGTTTGTTATAGTCCGCATAGATAGTGTCGCTTGAGCCTTTTGCAGCGACCACCATCTTGATGAATTCCGCACGGGTGATGGCGTTGGCGGGCCTGAAGCAGCCGTCCTGGTAGCCGTTGACGATGTAGTTTTTGGAAAGGTCGTCAACGTAAGGGGCAAACCAGTCGTTGGAGTCCACGTCGCAGAAGGACCGGGAAGGCTGGGGAATATAGTCGGTGTAGTCATATTGGGAACTCACCCCCATGTATGTCTGGAAGAGTTCGGGATATTTTCCGAGACCGGCGGTGTCTACATTTACGAATCCCGTCGCCCAGGTCGAATCCATGGTGGCGTAGGCTTTGGTGTAGGCATCATGCCATGGGTCGAGCAGGCCGTTGAAGAAACTGGAGACTTCGGCAGGCGCGGATAGATCTCCCATGAGCATGTTGGCATAGTCCTGGATGCCATCGATGCTCATGTATCCGATTCCGGCCGTTGTTTCCTCGCGGTTGGTGAATGCGGCGTTAAAGTTGGTGTTATTGAGCATTCCGTTTCCATCGGTCGTAAATACGTCCGTGACGTTTGCGGCATTGGTGATGATCAGAAATCCCTGGCTGGTAATGGTCGCGTGGACGTTGAGGACGATTTTTTCCGGAGGAAGGTTCGAGAGTTCAGGATCGGCATCGGGCATTTTGGTGGGGTCGAAGGTGAGTTCGTAGTACGATACGTCGTTGAATGACTTTGTCGTCCTGTTGAAGAAATCGGTGCCGGACTCTTTTTCCATGGCGTTGAATGATTTTTCGGCGTAGTTCATGGTTTTTTGCAGGACCTCAATTGCCTTGTCCCTGTTGTTCCTTACGTCGAACATGAGGGTTACTGCCGGATAGATCTGGTTGGTTTTGTGGATGCTCATTGAGTATTTCCCGTTGAAAAGAGGAAGAAAATCCGTGTCGAAATCCATTCCTGAATCGGTTTTGAAGGCTGCTTTCCATTGGGTGAATTCGTCGCTTGCCGTTGCGTCGGTCATGAAGAGTTTCAGCATGTCCTGAACTTTTACTCTGAGGTTACTTTCTTCGCCAAAGAGCATGATGTTGCTGCTGTTCACGTATTTGTAGAGTTCAGGGACAAAATTGTAGCGGTCAAAGTTGAGGTTGAGCTGGGTGAGTTTTGCGCCGTCTCCTTTCACATAAACGCTGAATTGAAAACCGGTGCCGGTTTGGCTTACGCTTACGCCTTCAGCCTTGAGCGCTCCGAGGAGTTCTTTCTCCGCGCTGAGTAAACCGCCGAATGCGCCCGTCATATCCGCCACTCCGTCCATGGTGGTGAGGTATTGGTCGGGGTTGATGTACATGTTCATGAAACTTCCAGGAAGATCTTTGCCGCGGACGGCCATGTAGTTTTCGTTCCGGGACAGTGGTGTTCCCGTCTGCTTGGTGTACATATCCAGGAGGCCGGTCATTCTTTCTTTCGTGCTTGTCACTACCGCAAGGTCGCCGACCATGGTGAACCAGGTGTCGGGTGAACTGGTGTAGACCGTCATCCCGTTGATGGTTTCCTTCGTTACATTGGTGCCGATGAGTGTGATTATTTTATTGAAGTCTTCCTGGGTTATCCGTAATGAGGCGTATGCTTCGGCCACTGGGTAGCTGTAATCACTGTATTCCGATTTTTGCATGACGTTTTTTGTGGCGACGCTGATGGTGTTGCTCTTGAGTTCGCTGCTGAGAATTTCTTTCATGGACAGAACTTCTTCCTCGGTCATGCCGTCTCCGCTTGCGAGGCTGAAATTGTCGAACATGGCGGTGAGCATTTCACCGAACGGGTTGGCGACGCCGGTATTGAATTCCATATACTGGTCGATGTCGGCAGGAACAAGCTGCGCCAGGTTTGTTGTACTGGTTGCCGTTTGTGCGAACGCCAACTGCCCGAATGTCGCCGCGCTTATTGCGATGATGCTCAGGCCCGAGATAATGTGATCCTTTTTCATAAATTTTGGCTAGGTGATAAAGGTTTTTATAAAGTTTTTACGAATGTATCGAAAAGGTATTCAGTATCCATCGGGCCGGGTGAGGCTTCAGGGTGGAACTGTACGGAAAAGAAGGGGAGTTTCTTGTGCTTTATCCCTTCCACGGTTTTGTCGTTGGCGTTTTCAAACCAGACTTTCCAGTCCTTTGGCAGAGTTTTCGGATTGATGGCGAAGCCGTGGTTCTGGGACGTCATGTAGCAGCGCCCGGTTTCCAGGTCCACGCAGGGCTGGTTCTGGCCGCGGTTGCCGTAGCGGAGTTTATACGTTTTCGCGCCGGCGGCCAGCCCCATGAGCTGGTTGCCCAGGCAGATTCCAAAGGTCGGGATTTTTTCCTCGAAACCTTTTTGGATTATGGCTATCGTCTCTTTGCACATGGCCGGGTCGCCCGGGCCGTTGGAGATGAACACGCCGTGGAATTTGCCGATGGTCGCGCGTGCGCCCGGGGCAAAATAGTCATAGTTCCATGGCACGCGGATGACGGTGATGTCGCGGTTTAAAAAGTTGCGGATGGTGTTGTTTTTGACTCCGCAGTCGATCATGATAATACGTTTTGGGCCCCCTCTGCTTGAGGATGGCACGTCGCCGTAGCTCCGCCCTGCTTTGTAGATTTTGGGCTTTTTGAGGCTGACCTCCTCCACGATGTTATAGGTGTTTGGGTTGTATTCTGGAACATCTTTGTCTTCAACCAGAATTTTCCCGAGCTGTGACCCTTTGTCCCTCAAAAGCTGGGTGAGCGCACGGGTGTCGATTCCGGTGATGCCGGTTATGCCCTCTTCCTTGAGCCACGCGCTTAAGCTTCGTGCGGCGTTCCAGTGGTTGTAGTTTTGCGAATATTCACCCACGATCAGCCCCTTGGCGTGGATGCGGCCGCTTTCAAACACTTTGCTGATTTTATATTTATCCAGTTTTTCATCGGGTACGCCGTAATTGCCCACAAGGGGATAGGTGAACGTTAAAAGCTGTCCCTGGAACGAGGGGTCGGTCAGGCTTTCGGGGTATCCCACCATGCCCGTTGAAAAAACGACTTCGCCCGCGGTGCTTTTTTCCGCACCAAAGATGTAACCTTCGTAACTGGTACCATCCTTGAGGACGAGCCGGCCTTTTTTCATGTATCTGGGGTTAGTTCCTGCACACTATAGCTTTCCTGCACTGGGGGAGCAAGGTTTTTGAATGGTGATGATTCGGTAGTGTTTAGGGCAGCAAAAGGGCTTCTATGATCCGGCCCGGGTCGGGGTATTTTTCAAGGAGTTCGACGAGACCGAGGCGGATTTTGTCCTTTTCCTCCCGGATCACCTGTCTTTCGATATCACTGAATCTGTCGGCGAGGGATTCCCGGAGCGTGGCGACAACTCTTTTTTTTGCTTCTCCGGAGAGGAGGAGGACGGACTGGTCGATCTCTCCCATGCTGATGAATATGCGGAGATTTTGATCGGGGTCCTCTTCCTTTTTTTGTCTCTCATTTCTAAGGATCGCTTCCCCGAACTCTTTTTTTTCGCGGGCAGGGAGCATGGCGATGAGCCTGTCAGGGATTTCCATGCCGTTGGTGAGTCCTTCTGCCGCGAGTGCCAGACAGAACCTGGTTTTTATTCCTTCGATGATTGAGGGGTCGTTTCCGAAGAACAGGACCAATGCCTTCAGTTTGGCGATGGACGCTCTGAATCCGTCATTGTTGTGGGCGTTCGCAAGATCGAGGTCCCATTCGCTGTTGTAGAGTTCTTCGGCGAAGAGTTTCTGGAAAAGTTCCAGAATCAGGCGGTGCCTGAGGGCCGGATTTTCCTCCATTCTTCGGGCAATGCCGTGGGCACCCAAGTAGGCGTCGCCGTTGACGAGGGACTCCAGCGCGCATTCGAGTATAAAAGAGTTTGCGAACTTTTCAAAAGCTGCCGGTTCCCGGTTCAGGTACTCTTCCATTCCGTCCGGGTCCATCTGCGTTTTGTGATAGAGGAACTGCGCACGTTGTTTATTGAGTGTCCGGAGTTGCCGCAGGAACCCTTCGTGGTTTTCACCCGATTCGGGACTCGTTCCTTTCATGGCGTGGCTATTAAAGGGGTTGATTGTGACGTTTTTCTTGACTTGGGTCAAGGTGATGCTAAAGTAGTTTTACTAACGAAAGTTTATGAAAACTTTTCTCAACACTGGTCTTATTATTATTTCCCGCCATCTGCGAGACTAGTTTTTTATAACCGCTGAAAAAACTTCAATCCCGCAGACAACCGCGGGATTTTTTGTTTACCCTTCAGCATCACGTTTTATTCTTTTATTTTTCTATCATGGGCACATCACATCCACACTTTCCCTGCGAGGGAACACCGGACCACGACGGTTCATGCAACGAACCCAAACAAAAGTTGCGCCTTGAGGGCGTTGATTTGGCCGAGCTTCGCGAGGAGCTGGAAAATTCCCGGCAGTTTTTTTCGGGGGCCCTGCAGCGTGCGTTTGACGGCGCCGCTGAGTCCGAGAATGAGAACGATACGGTACCTCCGGCTGAGAAAAGCGGGGTCTATCCGGCGGTTACTTTGGAAACCGACGGGGAGGATGATCCTTACTTTAACCGTGTTTCCGGTGCGGTCTGAGTACGAATTAAAAAACATTTCCCCGGTGTCTTCAAACCAAAAATTGGATTTTCCGTAATTTTTGTTAGACAATACATTATATCTGACAGAAAAAGGTTTTACATTTTTTTACGGAATCTCTATGAAGACATTCTCCCGTACTTTGCACTCGGCCGTGCTCATGCTTTTTGTCATCGGACTTTTGCCGACGGCGATGGCGCAGACCACGACGTCAACACCGGACCCCGCCAATACGTTTCCGGACGTTTCCACGACCTTCGTGAATGCGGATGCGATCGGTTATCTCAAGGAAAACGGCGTGGTTCAGGGGTATCCCGACGGCACGTATCGTCCTTCGTCGGAGATCAACCGCGCCGAATTTATTAAAATCATTGTCGGGTCCCTTTATAAGGATCTCAAGGGTGCCAACTGTTTTCCGGATGTGACGACCGATTGGTTTGCCCCTTATGTTTGTGAGGCGAAGTCCCGTGGGATTGTTGAAGGTTATCCGGATGGTACCTTCAAGCCGGGTGACACCATTAATTTTTCCGAGGCGTCAAAAATTATCGTCAAAGCTTACGGTCTGAAGGAAGGTGCCGGGGGAGGACAGTGGTTCAAGCCTTACGTTACCGCTTTGGAAAGCAAGAATGACATTCCTCTTTCCGTGGAGTTTTTTGACGAAAAAGTCCAGAGGGATGCCATGGCCGAAATGGTGTACCGTTTGAAGGCCGATGTTACGGACAAGCCTTCCAGAACCTACAGCGAGGTTGTGGGGGATGACTTTGTCACCGTGCCGACCTGCGTTGATCTGAAAAAACGTTTTGACGAGCAGAACGCATACTTTAACTCTTACGGATCGTATTATCCGGAGGGAATGGGCAGCGGGGAGATGCTTAAAATGGCTGAACCGATGGCGGGTGAAGCTGCTCCAATGCCGGCGGCTGCTCCGGCAGCGGCTGACAGCGCGGCAACTTCTTCGACCTCCGCGGGTTCCGCGACGGATTTTTCAACCACCAATTTGCAGGTGGCCGGTGTTGACGAAGCGGATGTCATCAAGAACGACGGCAAGTTTATCTATATCATCAAGGGGAGCGAACTCCGCGTGGTGGAGGCTTATCCGGCGGAGAATATGAAGGAGCTCGTGAATTTTACTCTTGGGGATGCCAACGAAACGTTCACTCCGTCGGAGATGTACGTGGACGCCAACACGTTGACCGTTATCGGATCGGATTACAAAGATCTGACCGCGGTACCAATGGATGCGACCGGAAAAATGGCTCCGAGCAGCATGATTTATCCTCCTTACTACAACAATAACCGCACGAAGGTTTTCGTACTGGACATTACCGACAGAACAAAGCCGTTGGTGAAGAGAGCCGTTGAGTTTGACGGGTACTACAATACTTCCAGGAAGATCGGCAATACCCTGTATATGGTCATGAACCACAGTTATTCGCCGGTTATATACTACGATTATCCGATGATGACGGATTCCGCCACCGGATCAACAACCGCTCCCGAGGTTCCGGCCGACTCGATTGTTCCAAAAATGCTTGATACCAAAAATGGTGCCGAGGAAATGGTCGCTCCATGTTCCAAGATCCGCATTCTGCCGAAAGAGCGGAACTTCAACTATTTGATCACCGCCGCCGTTCCTCTCAACGACCTCACCAAAGATGTTTCCAGGAGCGTCATCGTGGGAAGTTCCGACAACATTTATGCTTCGCAGAGCAATCTGTATGTGGCCGCGAACGACTGGGGCGGAGGGTATTACCGTTCCTACGGCGATTATGGTACTTCCGTGTACCGGTTCGCGCTGGGAAGCGGGACCATTGAGTACAAGAATAAAGGAAAAGTTCCGGGGCAGCTCCTCAATCAGTTCAGCATGGACGAGTCTAACGGATACTTCCGCATCGTGACCACGAAAAACGAGTACGTCCCCGGGTCTCAGATCAACAGCAATCTTTATGTTTTGGATTCCAATATGTTCCTGACCGGAAAGATTGAGAATATTGCTCCGGGTGAAAAGCTGTATTCCGCGCGTTTTATGGGGAACAAGGCGTATCTCGTCACTTTCAAGCGTGTTGATCCGTTCTTTGTTCTGGATTTGAGCGATCCACGTGCTCCAAAGATTACCGGGAAACTGAAGATTCCTGGATACAGCAATTATTTGCAGCCGTACGACGACAATCATATCCTCGGGTTTGGCGATGACATCGATGAGACCCTGGTGGATCCGGATTCGGATTTCCTGCCCTATGACGCCAAAAAAGGCTTCAAGATCAGTATGTTCGACGTCACTGATCTGGCGAACCCAAAGGAGATGTTCAAGGAGGTCATCGGTGAACGAGGGACCAGCAGTGATGTGAGCTATAACCATAAAGCTCTGCTGTTCGATAAGAACAAGCAGCTCTTGGCTCTGCCGATCACCGTGTACGGGACTCCTGACGCTGTGGCGTGCACCGATTACAAATATTCCAGTTGTCCGACATCCTGCCAGAAGATTTGCGTTCCAAGTTCATGCACCGTGACGAACGGCATTAAGGTGTGCACGGCCGATTGCGACGGGGCGAACAGCTGCGTTTCCCTCGACAGTTCCTACACCAGGCCGGTTTTTGACGGAGCGTACGTTTATACCGTGAACCTGACCGACGGATTCAAGCTGAAAGGAAAGATCACCCACTATAACGCGCAGGACGAGGCGGATATGAAGACCAACGGTTATACCAACTACGAAAAGCTTATCCAACGCGTCCTGTATATCGGCGAAAATCTCTATACCGTTTCCCAGGGTGTGGTGAAGGCGAATGCGCTGGGCGATCTGACGGAAAAGAAGATGATCGAACTGGCCGGAACGATCTACAATATATATTATGGTAAGCCCATGCCACTCTAGAGTTTAGTGGAATTATCAAAAAAGCCCCTGCAAGCAGGGGCTTTTTGTTTACCAGGTTGTAGTTGGTAATTTGGCCTTTCCTTTTATCGGGGGTTCGGGGTATAAAAATGACGGTAAATTTTATTTTATCCCTTCCATCTATGAAGAACTTTGCCGGGTCGGACATCCTCTCCACCATGGATTTAACGCGGGATGATGTTGAACATATCATCAAGGTTTCCGAGCAGTTTATGCCGGTCGCCCTCAAGGAGAAAACTTCAAATTTACTGGAAGGGAAGCTGATGGCGGCCCTTTTTTATGAACCGAGCACCCGCACCCGCCTGAGTTTTGAGACGGCGATGAACCGGCTGGGCGGACGCGTGTTGACCGTGGTGGGGACGGAGTATTCGTCACTCTCCAAGGGGGAAACGCTCTGGGATACCGGCAAGATGATCGAAAAATACGTCGATGTTATTGCGATGCGCCATCCGCAGCCGGGTTCGCCGAGGGAGGTTGCCGAGAGTGCCAATGTTCCCGTGATCAATGCCGGCGACGGGGGAGGGGAGCATCCCACTCAGGCTTTGCTGGATGTGTTTACCGTTACCCGGGAGCATAAAAAGGTTGATGGCCTTACCGTCGCGTTGGTGGGCGACTTGAAATACGGAAGAACCGTCCATTCGCTCTCGTATCTTCTTTCGCATTTTGACGTGAAGTTGATCCTGGTTTCTCCGGATAAGCTGAAGATGCCTGAAGAGATCACCAAATATCTTTCGAGTAAGAAGATTGCCTATGAAGAGACGGAAAATCTTGAGGTTGCGCTGAAGAATGCGCAGGTGCTTTATGACACCCGCGTGCAGAGGGAACGTTTCGCCGACGTGAATGAGTATGAGAAGTACAAACACTACTATGTGCTGACCCGGGAACTTGTTGAGAAGTACAACCCTAAATTGACGATTATGCATCCGCTTCCGCGCGTTGGAGAAATTCACCAGGACGTTGATGATTTACCAGGTGCGGCTTACTTCCGTCAGGCCCAGAACGGGGTGGCTGTGCGCATGGCACTTTTGTCCCTTGTGCTGGGGAAGGCGTAGAAAAATTGGCGCCACGGACCATTGCAATTTTTAGCGGTCTTTTATGAAGGAATTTGTCTTTATCAACGCGAAAATCGTCACTCACCGGGAAGTTTTTGACGGTTATGTCGTTGTGAAGGATGGCAAGATTCAGCAGGTGGAAAAGGGCGGGTTTCGGGGAAAATCCGAAACGGTGGATCTGAAGGGCAAGTATCTCATGCCCGGGCTTGTTGACGTTCATGTCCATTTCCGGACTCCCGGAATGACCCAGAAGGAGGACTGGACCACCGGGTCAAAGGCTGCGCTTGCCGGAGGGGTCACGACCGTTTTGGATATGCCCAACACCAATCCTCCAACCGTCGATCAGGCATCTCTGGATATGAAGAGGGAACTCGTGAAGAAGGAGGCACTCGTGAATTACGGCTTTTTTGCCGGGGCGACAAAAACCAATCTTGATGAACTGAAAAAAGTTGAAAGTGTCGCCGGGATCAAAATTTATATGGGAAGTTCAACCGGAAATTTGCTGGTGGATGATCTCGCGACCCTTGAGGCGTTCATGAAAGATTCTGGGAAAATTCTTGCCGTCCACGCGGAAAATGAGGACTGTATCCGGAAAGGTTTTCATGCCCATGAAGGGGAATCGGACCCGTCCGTCCATTCCAAAATCCGTGCTCCGGAATGCGCTGAACAGGCGGTGAAGGCTGTGCTGGAACTGGTGCAAAAGCACCGCTCGCGCGTGCATATTTGTCACGTCTCAACCCGCCGTGAGCTTGAGTTGATCAGGCGCTTTAAGAAGGAACAGCCTGCGGATATCGCCAAACTGGTCAGCGTTGAGGTTACGCCGCATCACCTGTTTTTAAGCGACCGCGATTATGAAACGTATGGAAACGTGGTGAAGGTGAATCCTCCGTTGCGCAGCAGGGAAGACGTGGATGCCCTCTGGGAAGGAATTGCCGACGGGACGGTGGATATGGTGGCTACGGATCACGCACCTCATTTAATGGAAGAAAAACAACTGCCTTACGGGAAGGCTCCGTCGGGGGTACCGGGGGTGCAAACGATGCTGCCGCTTTTGTTGACTGCCGTTCATCAGAAGAAATTATCGGTGTCGAGGGTGGCGGAGCTGTGTTCGTTCAATCCTGCCAGGAGGTTTGGAATCGAAGGGAAGGGAAGCATTGAGGCCGGTATGGACGCGGATTTTACCGTAGTTGATCCGGAACTTCACGAGAGGGTCTGCCACCACTATTTATGGACGAAGCCCGACTGGTCACCTTTCCACGGCTGGTGGCTTACCGGCTGGCCGGTGATGACTTTTGTCGCGGGGGAACGCATGTATGAGTGGAGGGAAACGTTCGGAAAGAACCATGGGACGGAAGTGTTTTTTGCCGGGTGATGTGGGCTCAATGGTTTGATTTGCCGTCATGCTCCGGTACGCCGCCGTGACTTTTTTGCGGTTTTGTTCTATAATAGTATGATGTATTTTTAATACCACGTTATGTCCAAAATCTGTTCCATGAAGCCGACTTTCAAGTCCCAGTTTAAAGTATCCATCGTCGGATGCGGTAATGTTGGTGCGACCGCCGCCTACGCGATGCTTCTGGACGGTACGCCTTCCGAGATTGTTCTTGTGGACCGGAATAAGGATCTTGTCGAAGGGTTGCTTCTGGATTTTGAACATTCCCTTCCGTTCGTGAATTACTCCAAGATCGTGGCTTCGACCGATTACAGCGCTTGCGCCGATTCCCATCTTATCGTGGTCACCGCAGGTGCGCGCCAGCAGGAGGGGGAGACCCGGCTCCAGCTTATTGAGAAGAACAGGAAAATTTTTGCCCAGATTATTCCCGAGTTGGCAAAAGTCGCTCCGAACAGCATCCTTTTGATCGTCTCGAATCCTGTCGATGTTTTAACGTACGAAGCATTGAAGCTTTCCGGATTTCCGGCGGGCAGGGTGTTTGGAACCGGGACGCTTTTGGACACGGCCCGTTTTCGTTTTCATATTTCAGAACGTCTTTGTTTGAATCCGAAGAGTATTGAGGCGTATGTTCTTGGTGAACATGGGGATTCGTCCTTTCCGGTGTTCAGTTCGGCGAACGTCGCGGGCAAGCCTTTGTTTGAGTTTGAGGGTTTTACCGAACAGGTCGGCAAGGCTTGTTACGAGGAAACCAAAAACGCCGCTTACCGGATTATTCATGACATGGGTTTCACCTGCTATTCGATCGCGACAGTTATTCGCGAAATCATGATCAATATCTTTCAGCATTCCAAAATAGTTCTGCCTCTTTCGGTTTCGTTGGAGAATTATTACGGTCACAGCGGCGTTGCCCTGAGTGTTCCGTGCGTCCTGGACAGCCGCGGGGTTTCCGACATGATCACGGTTCCGCTTGATGACGCCGAACAGGCGATGCTCGCCGCATCGGTAAAAACCTTAAAGGGCTATCTTGGCTAATTTTCTGGAGGGGCCGTATACCGGGATTTTGACGGTGAACCGGGTCCCTTTTCCTGACGGATTTCCTTCGACTGATATGGAACCTTTCAGTTTCATGACGATTTTTTTTGCTATGTACAGCCCAAGGCCGAGCCCTCTTTTCCTTTGCATGATTCCTTTGTGGTACCGGTAGAATTGGTCGAAGATTTTTTCGTACTGGGATTTGGGGATTCCGCAGCCGGTGTCGGTGACCGTCACGACCAGTTTCATGTTTATGATCGTCGTTTCAAGCGTGATTTCTCCTTTTTCGGTGTATTTTATCGCGTTGTCCAGCAGGATGCAGATGATCTGTTCCAGCTGGATGATCCCTGCATAATATTTACCTGGTTTTGTTTTTATGTTCGTCATAAATCGTAAACCTCTGTCTTCCGCCTTATTCCGGAAGTTGGCGATAATGGGTTCCATTTGCTGGTCAAGTTTAAGCTGATGGATGTCTTCGGGGATGTGGGATTCCACTTCGCGGAGGCTGAAGATCGAGTTGCAGATTTTGGTCACCCGGTCGATGTTATCCTTGATGTCTTTCACCTTTGTCCGGAGTTCCCGGTGGGTCCTGTCATCCAGCGACTTCGGGGTTTTTGTGAGGAAATTGGCTATAAGCTGGGCATCGTTGTGGGCTATGGCGATCGGTGTTTTGAGTTCGTGTCCCAGCATCGAAGTGGTGGTTTTTTCCATTTCGTACTGTTTTTGGATTTGTTCAAACTGATGGCTGTTGTTGACGGCTATTCCGGAGAGGTTCGCGTACAGCTGGAGCGTGTTGAGTTCGTCTTCGGTCAGTTCTTTTTTTTTGCTGGCGAATCCGATGGCGCCGATGGCTTTTCCGTTGTGAACAATCGGAATTCCCACGCATTGTTTGATGCCGGTCAATTGCTGGATGGTGTCCAGGAGGACGGCGGGTTTGAAGACCGGCGCAAAAAAATCCCGCAGCCGCGCGGATTTTACGATTCTTTTTTCGTTTACGCATCTGCTGATCAGCATCTCTTTGACCGAGAGCGGATAACTGATTTTAAAGACGTCGAATTTGATGATTTTTGACAGTATGTTCATGGCTCCGGTTGCATATGACTGCAGAATGAGATTGTCGTTTTCTACCAGGAAGAAGATATAAAACAGTGAGTCCACCTTTTGACTCAGAAGGGTGAGGATGTTTGAGCTGGTACTCTTAAGATTCCCCTTGCTCAGGATCATTTGGGAAATGTCGTTGAGCAGGCGGGGGTCGTTGACACTTGATAATTTTGTTGTACTTTTCTTTTTCATGCTGCATTTATACCACAATCATGCAGTTTTAGGAAGAATTTTTTCACCATCGGCCTTTTTGCCTCACGGTAGTGCGTTCCCTGGTAGAAGAGTTCTCCGATCCGTGCCCTTTGAAGTGCCACGCCGATTCCGTCCATAAGCGGTTCCCCGTCGTGTTTATGCTGGAAAGCATCGATCATTCCATAGAGGTTTTCTCTCAAATGAAGCATGAGTCCCGTAAGGTACTGCGCCCCCGCTTTTTCACTGTCCCCGCTGTTTTTGTACTTTTCGCCAAGGATCTGGACCGAACTTGTTTTCTCGTCACGGTCTTCGGGGCTGCGCGAGTATTCCGCTAGGTCGTTGGCGATACGGAAATAATGGTTGATCAATGCGCAGATTTCATCAAGTTCCCTGAGGGTTTCGGGATCCAGGGATTTATCTTTTGAGTTGATGCATGCCATGGTTTTATAGATGTTTCCGGACCCGATGCTTTTTTCGATATCCACCAGGTAGGCAAAGAGTTTGAGGTCGTGAAAGGCGGAGTGGCGTTCTTCTTCCGGAGCGCTCCGGTCGGTATAGGTTTGAAGCGATTGTTCGATGAGGGTCCGCACGGGTCCGGGAACGGCCTCCCCGAGGTACCGGTTTGTAAATTCTTGAATCGTGTCCGGTGCGGGTTCGTTTTCGTCAGGATTTTCAAGAACACGGTTGTTCAGGACGTCCTCCCTCCACTCGTTCCGCATGCAGCTCATAATATCAATCATGCTTTGTTGCCAGTTTTTGAATGTTTCGGGACTTCCGATGGCCTGAAGTTCGACCGTTAATCTCCGGAACTCTTCGCATATCAGTTCAAGTGTTTTGTTTTCTACGGGTGTTCGTGGCTTGTCTGGATTTTGAACCGCATCGATCAATGCGGCCGTCGACTCGTCAAGGTGGGCTTTTTTCTGCTCTTCCGGAATGGGCAGGTCAAAGATAAAGTCATCCATCGCATAGGTGAGAACCATGTATTTTGAGAGCAGTTCCGCTTTTTGTTCCCATTCCTCTTCTATGCCTTTTCCCCATTTCGGGTGGTTGGGAAAGTACGCGAAGAAAAAGCTGGTAAAAACATAGTTGATGAATGCCCTGAATGCCGGTGCCGACGGCCAGGGGATCCCCGCCTTATCCGACCAGTCGATCATTTTTGCGGTGAAAAGGTCAGCCATCAGGTTGTACCGGTCAGTTTTTCCATCATCACGTAATATTTCGGCTATCTCCTCGAGCGGCTTCGCGCCGTGCTGTGAAAGTGCTTTTATCAGTTGGTAGTATCCGCTGAATTCCGGCAGCTCGTTCATTTTTGCCGCGCGCTCGGCGCCCTTCAGCTGGGTGGTGTTCAGGGCGAATCCGATGGCCTCCTTTACCCCATTTGCGATTGATTCGGGATTTTCCCCGCAGGCATGAACATTGGCATATTCTATTTGCGGTTCGGAGGGGAGCGTCAGGGCGTTGATGGTTTGGCCCGGGGCTATGAATGCCGTGTATGTTGTATTTTCATGCTGATGCGCTCCGTGAACCAGTTTTATGGTAATGGAGTTTTCTGCGGCGGCACCCAGTGTTTGGTGCACCTTTCCGTCCGTCCCGTACAGTTCCACGGTGGTGTGTCGCAGAGGCGAAGTTTGAAGATGAGACCGAAGTTCCTTTTCAAGCTTTGCCAGATCGGATTGGTACGGAATCGTGATGTTTACCGGGCTTTTGGTGTCCGGTTTTTGGTCAAGAGCCTGTACCATTTCCGGGATTTTTTCCGCCTGATATCCCGTCCGGAGGAAGGGTCGTATTTTTTCCCTGCAGTCCCGGATGGCCGCAAGAGTATCTTCTTCCTGTACGTCGGGCCAAAGTGTTTGGGTTCCATAGTTTCGCATTCCCTGATGGACACTGATTCCGCTCGTGCGGTAGTTGTTTGCCGTTTCCAGCCCGCTCCGGTTCATCATATGGATTCCAAGGTTGATGGCGATGTCGCGGTCGTAATTGATACCCAGTACGAGCCTCAGTGCCGGACGGTCGATGTGTTCGGTTTTTTGACATGCCTCCCTGATGATTTCCACAAGTTCAGCGTCGGCGGGGCTGTTTTGGGCCATGCCGTCCAGGTCTCCATAGGTTTCCAGTCTGATACGGGAGTTGATGAGCGTTCCTTTTTTATCCATTCTTTCACAAAGCATCCGGAAGGCGACGGTGATTTTTCTTTTGAATTCGGGGGGTCTTTTGGTGACATTGTCGGGTCCCAGGATGCACGCTGCCATGACGGATACTCCTCCCTCCTTGGCAAGTGCTTCGGCATGACTGATGACGTTTCGTCCTCCGTCGTCGTAGGATTTGTTTTCCAGGCTCGCCCGGTTGTTTCCGTCGGCCAAAACTAAAATGCGAAGATCATTTTCAGACGATGGATCTTCGATCAGCGGTAAAACATAGATGTTGGCGGGCTCTTTTTGCTCTTCTACTTCGTGTATTTTTGTTTCCTGCATTTTTTTTGTGTTTCATGGATTTCTATGACATATTAAAGATTAATTTATGAAAAATATGTGAGAAAATAATGACAATTAAAATTACGGCTTGAATTCGCGGAGTGTGAAGAAACCGTGTCGTCTTTTTCCTGATGAATGGAAATTACTGATTCGGAAGGTTCAGGCAGTATCCTATACCGTGCCTGTTTTCGATGAGTTTATGCGAAAATCCTTCATCGACTTTCTTCCTGAGCCTGCGGATGGTGGCCTGCACGACATTGGAGTGGTAGGTGATCTTGGCTCCCCAGATTTTCCGGATGATGTCTTCGGTTCGTACGGTTTTTCCTTCGTTCTGGAGCAGAAACTCCAGCAGTTCCCCCTCTTTTTTTGTCAGAACGATAACCTTACCTTCGCGCTTGATCTTGTTTTGTTTCCGGAAAAAAGTAAATCCGGCGTAGCCGATCTGGTCTTTCCGTTCCATCTGAAGATAGCGGCGGTACATTGCGTTGATTCTTGCAATCAGTTCTTCTGCATCAAAAGGTTTGGTCATGTAGTCGTCCGCTCCCAGGTTGAGCAGTTCGATTTTATTGCTGATTCTTCCCAGGGCGCTGAGAACGAGGATGGGTATGTTCAGTCTACGTTTTCTTACTTCCTTCACGAAAAACTCACCGCGCTTTCCGGCGAGCATCAGGTCCAGAATGATCAGATCGTGGGTCATTTCGTATCCTTTTTTGGTCACCTCTTCGATGGAGTCGCAGGTGGTTACCAGGTTCCCCTCATGTTCCAGGATTTCCTGGATAAATGATGCAATTTTTTCTTCATCTTCGACGACAAGAATTTTCATAGTAATTGGATGAATGCTAAGCCCTTGAGCTTGTGCATCAAGGTCCCAATCATAACACAAATGTTTTTCCTGACAATATATTGTCAAAGCAATGTCATTATTTTATTAATAATATGACTTAAGTGTGAAAAATAAATGATAATTATTCACGAAATTCCGTTTGAATCATGCGAAGAAAAATGCTTAAATGGGAGCGATCTTAACCATGGATATGCAACTCGGAGTCACTTTCTGCGGCGTGAAGTTCAAGAACCCCCTGGTTCTGGCTTCCGGCGTTTTGGGCGTTACCGGAGCGAGTTTGCGGCATGTCGTTGAAAACGGTGCAGGGGGAGTGACGACCAAATCCATTTGGAGGGAAGGCCATGCCGGTCATCCCAATCCGGTGATCATCGCGAATGACCATTTTATGCTGAATGCCGTCGGACTGCCGGATGCCGGGATTGCCAAGGCACATATAGAAATTGGCGAATATCTCAAGAATAAGCCTGCTCCGTTGATTGCGAACATCGTTGAGGCGAGGATTGATGATTTTGCCGAGGTCGCGGAGAAGGTGACGGCGTTACATCCGGATATTATTGAGGTGAACATCTCCTGTCCGAACGTGGAGGACGAGTTCGGAAAGCCTTTTGCGTGTTCAACCCGTGACGCGGCTGCGGTTACCAGGGCGGTTCGCGCCAAAACAAAGCTGCCGATCGTGATTAAGCTTTCCCCGAATGTGATGAACATTGCGGAGATTGCCAAGTCCTGTGTTGATGCGGGTGCGGATGGTATTTGCGCCATCAATACCGTCGGTCCAGGATTATTGATTGATCTGGAGACCCGCGAGCCGATTCTGGCCAACAAGGTGGGCGGGGTTTCCGGGCCGGCCATAAAACCGTTGTCACTTAAAGCCGTGTACGACATTCATAAGGCTTTGCCAAAGGTTCCGATCATCGGGACCGGTGGCATCACGACGGGAGAGGACGCGCTGGAGATGATCATGGTCGGTGCGACACTGGTTGGTGTCGGAACGGCCGTGTATTACCGCGGAATTGACTGTTTCCGGAAAATGGCCGACGAGATGATGGCATGGGGCAAAGCTCACGGCCTCAAGAGCCTGGACGAGATTCGCGGCGCGGCCCACGCCGGCGCCTATTCCAAGAAATTTCAAAACTATAGTTAGTTTCCTATGATTCGCTGCGACATCCCCAAAGCCATCCCGATCAAGAAGATTATCGAGGAAACGCCGTATGTGAAGACGTTTGTTTTTGAACATACGTTGCATTCGCTTCCGGGGCAGTTCGTGAATTTGTGGATTCCCCGGGTGGATGAGAAACCGATGAGCATCGCTTACGACGGAGGGAAAGAGTTCTGGGTGACGATTTTTGCCGTCGGACCTTTTTCCAAAACCATGCACCGGCTGAAAGTGGGGGATCTGGTGGGGGTGCGCGGCCCGTATGGAAAACCGTTCACGTTTAAAAAGGGGGGCCGTTTGGTGATGATGGCCGGTGGTTATGGAGCCGCGCCGCTGTATAACCTGACCGTTCGCGCCGTGAAGGCGGGCTGCACGGTGGATTTTGTCGTCGGGGCGCGTGGGAAAGAGCATCTGTTGTATCTGAACCGAATCAAAAAACTGGGCCCGTCCGTGAAACTGCACATTGCCACGGATGATGGCAGCGTGGGCAGGAAAGGGTATAACACGTTTATTCTCGCCGATCTGCTTGAGGAATCCAAGAAGATCGATTGCGTGTATGCCTGTGGGCCGGAACTTATGATGAAGAAGGTGTCCGACATGTGTTTCGCCGACAAGGTGAACGCGCAGATTTCCATCGAAAGGTTTATGAAATGCGGTTTTGGGGTTTGCGGACAGTGCGTGGTGGACGGGACGGGTGAGCGGACGTGCGTTGAAGGCCCCTGCGTGGATAACGCCCATGCCCGTAAGATTACCGAGTTCGGCAAATACCACCGCGACCGGACCGGCAAGATGCACAATTTTTAATTTGTAACTTCCAGCACAACAATGCAGCAGTACAAAGAAGACTTCATTAAGTTTCTCGTCAAAACGGGTGCGCTCAAATTCGGTGAATTCAAGCTCAAAAGCGGAAGAATCGGCCCGTATTTTTTGAATATCGGGATGTTTAATTCCGGTGCCGCCATCAGTGAACTTGGATATTACTATGCCCAGACCATCAATGAAAAAGTGAAGGATTTTGATGTGGTTTTTGGTCCGGCGTATAAGGGGATCCATCTTGCCGTGGCTGCCGTGATCGCCATGAACGACAAGCTGGGCAAGGACGTGGCGTACGCCTATAACCGCAAGGAAGCCAAGGACCACGGCGAAGGCGGTATGCTCATCGGGGCCCCGATCACCAAAGACACCAGACTGGTGATTCTTGACGACGTGATTACCGCTGGAACGGCTCTCCGCATGGTTCTGGATCTGCTGAAGGGGGTTGGGTCGCCGAAAGTGCAGGGCGTTGTGGTGGCTGTTGACCGTATGGAAAAGGGTCAGGGAGAAAAAACCGCGATACAGGAGTTGAAAGCGGAGTTTGGCATCGACGTTTATTCCATCGTGAATATTGAAGAGATCGTTGAATATCTCTACAACAAGGAGGTTGATGGCCAGGTGTACATTGACGACGAAAAAATGGCCAAGATCAAGGCTTATCGTCAACAGTATGGGGTTTCTTCATAAATGCCTATGTTGTATTTGCCGGAACTGTATTATTTTTGGGACCAAAAAGATTTTCCTTCTGATAAAGCTTTTTTGTTCAGCGTTCTGACGATTGGCCGCTGGTGCGGCTATTATTCAGCAGAGATCCTGAATCCTCCGAAGGGGATGAAAGACACCCAGCGGTCGGGTGAGCTACCGAAAGATCCAGGGGATCTTAACAAATTTTTAAAGGAGATTGTTCATTGGTTGTCGAGCAATTCCATGATCCATGATGATTTCCGATTGGTCATGGATACCGAGCATCTTGAACGTAATAATTTTGAAGGAGGTGAGAAATTTTCCTATTACGAGCCCTGTTGTTGGAACATTGACCTTACAGTCCAGCAGTTTGAGGAGTTACAAAGGGCACTGGAAGAAAACGGCTTTCCGAGGGATCTTTTTTATCCCCAGGATAAGGAGATTTATGTTCCCGCCAAGCCCGGTTTTTTTATGAAACTTTTCAAGATCGAGGCCGGCAGAAGTTACAGCCCCAAGAGATGGGAGGTTGAGCAGAAGAAAGCCGGAAAGAAGAGTAAATGAAAAGGTTCCGGTTTATATGAACTCGGCCGCCAGGTCATCTTTCCCGATGCGCCGGAGTTCTTCCAGCACCATTTGTTTGGCTGCCGGATTTTTGGCTATTGTGGACCGGATTTCCGCGATTGTTGCCTGCGTAAGGATTGAGGGGTGACTTTTTCTTGCCGCCATAACGATGGTTTTGGCTTCGTCGCCGAGTTGTTCCGTTGAGGCGGGGTCGGTTCCCATGGATATGTCCAGGCGGTTGACGGCCGCCATGGCTTCGTGCCAGATACGGCCGTGTTCAACGAGCTTTCTGCCGCGGCCTTCATTGGTAAAAATGATGAGCCGCTGGCGGATTTCGCGGCGGAGCTGGTCGACGTCGGTTGGGGTTTGTGTCTCCGGTGAACATCCGTGTCCGTTTGTTCCTTTGTCCGGAGCAAAGGAGGGTGATGCCGGGATTTCAGCTTCAAGACGAGCTGTATCGAGTGCGGCCATTGGTGAAGTAGAGGGTATTTGATGATTACTATAAGGGACGTTCTTGTTTCTGGGCAACAGTATTGTCAGGAAGACTTGCTTTTTACGTAGAAATATTGTATATTACCTCTCCTGATTTGATAATTTTGCGCATATGGAAATGAAAATGACCCTTAGTCCCGCTCTTGAACAGCGTCAAAAGCTGGAACTGGAACAGCGAGTTCAGATTGAACAGAAAATTTCCCTCAAACTGGTTCAGAGAATAGGTCAGATGCTTCGGGATTTGAGAAATGAGGTTGATCCCGACGATCAGCGGCTTGCCGCGGGACTTGATCAGACTTTTACGGAAATGGCCAAAGTTTTGGATCCAGAACAGGTTGCTCTGATGAGGGAATCGCTGAAAGGACTTTTTTTCGGTAAAGAGGCTGCGTTTATTGAGGGGCTCCTTGCCAATTCATCTTCAGTCCTTTTTGACGGCAAGGAGGGAATCAAGCAATTGACCGCACGGTTAGCCTCTAAAAATTTGACGATGGCGTCTGTTCCGGAACTCAAAGATATAACTGAAGGAGAAATCCGTGAATTGCTTGTTTCACCCCAAGCCGTTTCCAAAAGAGCGGCTGAAATGAAAAGCATTATTGATGCCCTGGGCGTGAATCAGTCCACGGATAATGCCGTCAATGAGTTGGCGAAGGCAAAGAGGCTGCTGGCTTTTTACGAAGCGTATAAGGAACATTTTGAACAGGTCGTTGAGTTCATCGAATTAGTCGTTGGTTTTCCTTCCCAGACCGCCAATCCGTTACGCAGGGCGATGGTCGATCTGTACATGCTTGATCGCGCCGGTTTTTTGGTGTCGAACCGTTTACTGAAAAGGTTTAAGGCAGTATTCAGCAGAAGGAAATCGGACCTTACTTTTGAGAAGCTCAATGTGGGTGCCGCAAATATTATCGGCGAATATATGCTGATCGGTATGGGGGTTATTGACCCTGAAATATTCAAGCTGATGAGTGGTGAAAACAGGCAGGATCCTGATGATGAGATTCTTATGGAGTCCGGAGAAAGAGAGAGAGTTGGGGATCTGATTGCGAAATATGGCTTACATGAAGGCAAGTTTTTATATAACCGGTATGCCACGCTTATGGTAAGACCTGGCATGAAGACAGATCAGATTGTCAGGGATTTTTTGATCCACGATGTCCGTGGCGTTCGGACAGAACTTTGTACTGCCGTCGGATTACGGCCTTTGATCGAAGGTTATCTCCAAAATCTTGAGGATATGGATCAGGAAGAGGCAGGGGAACAATTAATGACGAATATCGGTGAATCGCTGGCTTCCCGTGATTTTATGATCGCGATGGCGGAGATTATTAAAGATAAACTCCTTCCGAAACTGGTTCAGGTTGCCACCGGAAAACAGCCACAGGTTTCTGCTCCGGTTGGTACACCAAGGCTTCCTGCTGAGGAGTCACCACGCGTTGGTTAGTTTTTTACAGCAGATTGATTTCAAAAGCTCCGTCTCCTCCCCGCGTCCGGGGCGCCCATGAGTATGTTTTTACGAATTCGCTGCGCAGCAGGAGTTTCTCAACGATGGGTTTGATCACTGCCGTGCCGTTCTGGGAGTGCAAACCTTTGCCGGTGATGATGAGGATTTTTTTGATTTTTTTTTGCGAACACCTTTCCAGGAATCTTTTGGTGAGGGCGATAATCTCTTCCCAGGTCAAAATTCCGGCTTTGTGGAAATCCAGGGCGATTTCCGGTTCTGCCAGGTGAGCGTATTTATTGCTTGATTTTTTCATTGTTTTATCATAAGTTTGCCGCTCGTATCACTATTTCGATCATTATGGGAGAAAGCGTTGGGGAATCATCGGCCCTTGAGGAGCTGGGAGCTTACTATAGCACTTTGCCGGAAGCTTTTAAAAATAAATTGGAGTTTGGAAGGAAAGGCATTCCCGGGGATTTTGTGAACAACTTTGCCGGAATGCACGTTCATATTCAATTTGTCATGGAGGGGCTTGATTCGCCTGACGGGGTGCCCGTCAGGGATGTTGAAGATTTGAATTATTATATCTCCTGCATGCGTCCTTATCGCGTATATCTGGAGGGTCTCATTCGTCAGGTTCTGGATAGTGATCCAGGGATCAGGATCGACGTCAGGGAACTTATGGTGAGGTTGATGGATGTTCCTCTTGTTGCCGAGCTGGAAGCGGATATTGCTGAGATCAGGGGGATGCGGTTTGAACCGGGGCCGGAATTTCTCCCAAAGCTTGAGCGGTTGAAGGAACTGGTTGATCTGGGGGTGGCCATCATCAAGGATACGATAGCCGAGGATCAGGTCAGGGCGATGTTCCCTGCCCACACTTAGCAGGGGGTGGTACTCTTTATATTTTGCGGTCGCCTCTTGATTGAGCTAAGATTGCTCTGACCTTTAGCCAATTTTATGGACGAAACTTCCCCACAAAAGGCTCAGCGGCCTGAGCATAAACCACCACAACAGCGCGATGAAAAATCTCAGAAGCCTTTTCATTTTGCGGACAGGCTGAACGGCGCCATCAAAAAGAAGAAGTCGGTGGTTTGCGCGGGGTTGGATCCGCGGCTGGAACAGCTTCCGGAATTTATTAAAAAAAAGGCCCGGTCGGAACATAACAACCCAATGACCGCCGCAGCGGAGGCTCTTTTGGAGTTCAACAAAGGGATTATCGACGCGGTGGCCGATCTGGTTCCCGTGGTGAAGCCCCAGGTCGCGTTTTATGAGCAGTATGGCCATGAGGGTATGCGCGCATTTGAGGAGACTTTGAGGTATGCCCGTGAAAAGGGCGTTCTGACAATCGCTGACATTAAAAGAGGGGACATCGGCAGTACGGCGGAGGCCTATGCCCGCGCTTTTTTGGGCAAGGTTAACCTTTTTGGGGACGAGGTTTTTTCTTTTGACGCCGATGCGGTCACCATTGCCCCTTATCTGGGTTGGGACGGGGTGAAACCGTTCGTCATCCAGGCGCACAAGTACGGGAAGGGGGTCTTTGTGCTGGTGAAAACTTCGAACGCTTCTTCCGGTGATTTGCAGGATCTGGAAATGCGCGACCCCGCTGGGCGGGGTGCCCCCCAAGCGAATGCTTTGCATCCGCGGGATTCCAAGGCGGTGTACGAAATCATGGGGCATTTTGTGGATTCCTGGGGTGCCGATGAACTTGGGGAGTCCGGGTACTCTTTGCTGGGAGCCGTCGTCGGGGCGACGTATCCCGAACAGGCCAGGAAACTGCGCAAGATCATGCCCCAAAATATCTTTCTGGTCCCGGGTTATGGAGCTCAAGGTGGTACCGCCGTGGATGTTGTTCCGTGTTTCAACGATGACGGAACGGGAGCGGTGGTGAACTCTTCGCGGGGGATCATGTTCGCATGGGAAAATTCCGACCTCTTCACCGAAAAAGATTATGCCGAAGCCGCCCGTGACGCGGTGGTACGGATGAAAAAGGATCTGGATGCGGTGCTCTAGCGTCCCGTTCGGGGGCTTGGTATACTTCGGGTGTTATTATTTACCCAGTTTTGTTATGACGAAAAAAACTTTCGGAGCGGTGGTTCTTTCCACGCTTGCTCTTACGCTTCTTTCGGGTTGTGCGAGCATTCAGGACCAGATAGCAAAGCAGGTGGCTGAAGGGGTGGTCAGTCAGGCAACGGGCGGTAAAGTGAATATCGACGAAAAAAACGGGACTTTGAATTTTAAGGACGATAAGGGGAACGAGGCGCAACTGGGCGGCGGTGACCAGCGTCCGTCTTCGGTTCCTTCCGATATGCCGAATGTTTCCGGGGCTACCGGTTTTGGCTGGCTGGGAACCAAGGAGGGGGGCATGTTCACCTTTACGGTGAAAAGCGCCACTTTCAAAGATGTTTGTACTCAGGAGAAGGCTCTTTTGACAGGTTCAGGATGGGCAGAGAGCAAATCAGGTTTCAACGCCGAGTTTGAAAACACCGTTTCCACCGCTTATGAAAAAACCGGCTACAACATGACATTAAGTTGTGCTCTTGATACGGATGAACAAACGACGGTGGTTTCACTGGTGAAGGTGACTGCCGATACCGCTAACTAGTCCTTGAAAGTTTGGAGAAGATGTCGACCAGTTTCTGCCATTCTTCAAGACTGAGTGTCTGAGGGCGCCGCTGGGCGTCTATTCCGGCCTGTTTCAGGAAATCTCCGACGTTTTCCCGGTTTGACGACAGCAGTTCCTTGAGTGAATTCGAGAGGGTTTTTCTTTTCTGGCCGAAAGCGGTTTTGATCAGTTTGAAGAATGTTTCTGTATCGCTGATGCGCGGGACGGGAAAGGTTGTGATTTTGAGCACCGCGGAGTCCACTTTGGGCTGCGGGAAAAAACTGTTTTTACCCACGTTGCATACAATTTCCGGCTTTCCGAAGGCCTGGACCTGGAGACTTAAAACGGACTGGTCGCCGTCCCTGGCGCAGATTTTCTGCGCCACCTCTTTTTGCACCAGGAGGACGATGAGGGAAGGTCGTTGTTGTTCCGGGTTTTCCGGTTGCAGAAAATGGTTGAGGATCGGGGAGGTGATGTAGTAGGGAATGTTTGCGACGAGTTTGTAGGTTCGTGAAGGGAGTTCGGTTTTAAGCGCGTCCTGGTGGAGGATTTCCACGTTCGCGTTCCCCCTCAGATTTTTTTTCAGGGTCGGAATGATCGAGTCGTCGAGTTCGATGGCCGTGACCGTTCCGGCGTGCAGGCAAAGCTGTTCGGTGAGGATGCCGAGGCCCGGCCCGATTTCCAGCACATGGTCCTGTTTGGTTAATTCCGCGGCCTTCGTAATGTTGCCGAGGGCCTGCATATTTACCAGAAAGTTTTGACCGAGCCGTTTTTGCGCCCAGAGGTTTTCCTTCTTGAGGAGGGCGACAAGTTCTTCGGTGTTGTTGTATATCATGGGAAAAATTATTCGGGGTGGATTTCCACCAGTTTGAGGCGGGCGGTTTCTCCGCTCAGGATCATGATGTGCTGGTATTTTACTTCAAAGAAGTCGCTGAGAAGTTCAATGAGTTCCTGGTTCGCTTTGCTTTTTTCCGGCGCCGATTTGAGTTTTACCTTGATCGTTCCGTCCGCCATGATGTCCCCGAACTCGTGTTTCCCGCTTTTGGGTACCACGCGGACTCGCAGGGTGATTTTTTTTCCTTTCTTCAGGGTGTTCTTGAGTTCAGTGAGCATGTGATGACGGTGAGGTTTTAATTTTTGGATTTCTGCGGTGTTTGATAAACTTGCGGATTTCCTCGGCAACGATAATGAGAACCGAGCATCCTCCCACGATCATCCACTCCGTGCCGTCCAGGGCGGTGGTGCTGAAGAGCTGCTGGAAGAGGGGAACCTCGACAATGACAAGCCCCATAATGAAGGAGACGGCAATGGCGCCCAGCAGTTTAAGATTGCTCCATGGTTTGAGGGTAAAGATGGATTTGGTGACGCTTCTGGAATTGAGCGAGTGCGCAAGTTGGGTGGCGATCATCATCATGAAGGCGAGAGACGAAGCCTTGATGTATCCAATGCTGTTTTTATCGACGTTCTGGTCAAAAATGACATGCAGGCGGCTGAGGTCCCACATGTAGGCTATAAGGGTCATGGTTCCGATCAGGAGACCGATGTACACAAAGTGAAGGATAAATTCCCGGTTCAGGATTTTTTGTTTGGGTTGTCGCGGAGGCCGGTCCATGACATCTTTTTCCCCCGGTTCCACTCCAAGGGCTATGGCGGGAAGCACGTCGGTCGTGAGGTTGATGAATAAAATCAGTACGGCCGTCAGCGGCATGGGGAGGTTCAGGAGCAGCGCGGCAAAAATGAGGATCAACTCTCCGATGTTCGAGGCAAAAACGTAGAAGATGAATTTTTTCAGGTTTTCATAGATGGTTCGGCCCTCTTTAACCGCTTTGACGATTGTCGCGAAGCTGTCGTCGCTCAGGATCATGTTGGCCGCTTCCTTGCTGACGTCGGTTCCCGTGATGCCCATGGCTACGCCGATGTCCGCGCGTTTAAGGGCGGGCGCGTCGTTGACGCCGTCGCCGGTGACCGCCACGATTTCACCGAGTTCTTTGAGCGCCGAAACGATTTTGAGTTTGTCGGCAGGGCTTACGCGCGCGAAAATCACGTCGATGTATTGTTGTCCGAGAATTTTTTTCAGTTCGGTGACCGACATGATTTCAAGCTCTTCGCCGAGGATGATCCGATGGGTTTTTTCCTGTAGAAGGCCGATTTGTCCGGCAATGGCTTTTGCGGTCGCTCCCTGATCTCCTGTGATGATGTATACTTTGATTCCCGCTTTTTGAGCGAGTTCGATGGCCATTGGAACTTCCTCGCGGGGCGGATCTTCCATCCCCATCAAACCCAGGAATACCAGGTTTTTCTCCGTTTCCTTCTGGGTCAGCTGGATTTTTCCGCCCTGTTCGTGTTTGAGCTGGCGGATTTCGTTGGGAGTCAGTTCACGGTAGGCGAAGCCCAGACAGCGCAGGGCTTCCGCGGCCATTTTTTCGTTCTTCCCGATAAACTCCTTGTATGTATCCTGGTCCAGGAGTACGGGATGGTTGTTGAGCATCACGTGGCTGCATGCCGCAAGAATGCTTCCGGGGGCCCCTTTGGACAGGGCGAAGAATTTTCCGGTATTTACGTCTTTCATCAGCACGGTCATCCGTTTCCGCGTTGAGTCAAAAGGGTATTCGTGAATCTTTTCGAATTTCTCTTTGGCTTCGGCAAGGTGAAAACCGCTTTTTTTTACCGCAGTGATGAGCGCGGCTTCGGTCGGGTCACCCAGAACTTTCCAGGACTGGTTTTCGTATGAAAGGTCGGCGTTGTTGCAAAAACCGGCGGTGATCAACAGGAGTTCAAACGAGTTGAAGGCTTCCGGGTGTTCTTTGGACATGGTTTCAAGGTCCGCCCTGTTCTGCTCGTAATCTTCATAGGGGTTTTCTTCGTCGCCGATGGTCATGAGTTTTTTTTCGTTTTGCATCATGGTGATCGAACCTCTCGGATCGTATCCTGCACCCTGGACAGTGGCTTCGCAGCGGTCAAAATAGATCTGCCTGACCGTCATTTCATTTTTCGTGAGGGTTCCGGTTTTATCGCTGCAGATAACCGTGGTGGCTCCAAGTGTTTCGACGGAAGACAGTTGTTTCACGATGGCGTTGTTTTTTGCGAGCCGCTGGACTCCGATGGCCAGCGCGATGGTGATTGTCGCGGGCAGTCCTTCCGGAACCGCGGCTACGGCCACCGATGTCGCAAAAATCAGTGTTTCGATAACCTCTTTTTTCTGGACGAAGGTCCCTACGGCAAAAAGAATGCCGGTGATCAGAAAGGTGATTTTACCCACAAACATCCCGATATTCTGGATCTCTTTTTCCAGCGGGCTTTTGTCTTTTTTGGTTTCCGTCGTCAGTTTGGCGATTTTTCCCATTTCCGTGTGCATGCCGGTTCGGATGACCACCGCTCTGCCGGTTCCGTGCGTGACCATGGTTCCCATAAAAACCGTGTGGATTTTTTCGGGGTCGCGCTTGGGGTTGTCCTCATGAAAAAGCGAGTTTTTCCCCACCGGGATTGATTCGCCGGTCAGTATGGCTTCCTGGGTTTCCAGTTCATTTTCCTCAAAAATAACGGCGTCGGCATTGACCGTGTCACCTTCCTCCAGAATCAGAATGTCTCCCGGAACGACGTCGGCTGCCGCAATTTTGGTCTGTTTCCCGTCTCGAAGAACCCTCGCCTGCGGAGTGATCATTCTTCTCAGTGCTTCGATAGCCTTTTCTGCTTTGTATTTTTGGATGAATCCGATTGCCGCGTTGAGAACGACGACAAAAATGATAATGACCGCGTCCGTCGTTTCACCGCTGAAGAAAGCGAATATAGCGGCGGCGATCAAAATGATGACCATGAGGTCCTTGAACTCCTCGAAGAATTCAAGGATCAGGGACTTCTTTTTTTTGAGCAGCAGGCTGTTTGGGCCCTTTTCCCCGAGTATCTGGACGGCGTCTTCGGCGCTCAGTCCCGACGGATTGGAGTGAAAATGCTTTAAAAAAGCTTCCAGCCGCGCCGTTTGTTGTTCAATAATCATTTTATTTCAGGTTATCGTTTCTCCATTGTTTGATCTTGCCGTGGTGGCCGCTGGTGAGTACTTCCGGGACACTTTTTCCTTTGAATACCCTTGGTTGGGTGTAGTGGGGGTACTCTTTTTTTCCTTTCAGGGCCCTGGAAAAACTTTCTTCCTCGGTCGAAGCCTCGTCGCCAAGAACTCCCGGCACGAACCGGCTGAGAACGTCCACCACCACCATGGCCGGGAGTTCACCTCCGGTCAGGACGTATTTGCCGATCGAAAGTTCTTCGTCCACCGCGAGGTCTATCACTCTTTGGTCCACTCCTTCGTACCGTCCGCACAGCAAAATAATGCCCTTTTTGCTTCTGGAAGCCTTTGGTTTTGTTTTTGAGATCTTTTTGTACAGTTTTTCGGCTCCGCTCTGGGTCAACACTTTTCCCCGCGGGCTCATGTACAGCACAGGCCCCTTATTGAGTTTTTTCACCGCCTGGATGCAGTCATAGATCGGCTGGGCCATCATGACCATCCCCGGGCCGCCGCCAAAGGGCGGGGCATCGACCTTATGGTGCCGTTCCTTGCTGTATGTCCGTATGTCGTGAATGTGAATTTCTATTTTTTCCGACTGTATCGCGCGCTTGATGATGCTTTCCTGGAGGTATGAGTCGAAAATGTTGGGGAAAATCGTGAGAATATCGAAGCGCATAGGGCGGAAAAATCATGGTAACGATATTGTACCACAGGTGTTATAGCTTAAGAATTATGGTATAATTATTTACCATGGTCATGTATGTTTATGGCTCTTAAACTTACGGAACAATCAGGATCGGCCAATATTCCCCCGGATGCGCTGGAACTTATTCCCGGCTTTCCGGTTGTCGTTGAGGCCAAGGCTATGTTTTTGGGCCGCCAACTCGAGATTCTGAATGAGAAAGGGGAGGTTGTTGCGGCCATCAGAAAGAATATCACCGGGAATACTGATCAGGAGAAGTCTTATACTCTTGAATTGCCCGACGGTCGTAAAACGCTCGTTCCCGTTCCTTATTTCTGCACCGTTTCGGGGTTTTTTATGGATGTACGTGAGAATGAGGATATTGAGTTTGCTTTGCCGGCAAATTCGGCAAGGTTGTTGTACCGGGTTGCCGATGAGAGAGACCATGATGTTTCTTCCGTTCGTCCGGTGATTGCCGAATTCCGCGAGCTGAAACAGGAATGGCAGGAGTTTGCTCTGGAGGATGATCAGTGTCTGGTGATGTACAATGAAAAGAGGGACATTTTAGCGCGTGTATATAAGGCTGCGCACGCCTCAGAGTATATTCTCCGCGATCCGGCCGGTCGGGCCCATGCCCATATTTTTGAGGGGGATGAGTATGAAGCGGGCAACAGTAAAGCAAATACGATGGAATATGTCGTCAGGAATGGAAAATTCCTTATCAAAGGGGCTCCGAAAGTCACTTTGGCCGTTGAGCGGGTTCCTTTACACCAGAAGATTCAGGCAGGTCGAGACGGGTTTTTACGCGGAGTTATCAATGGGGGGCGCGAGGTGGTCGTTGCAAGCTACCGGGAGGTTGGAAGGGTCAAGGATTCCTATATGCTGAGGAATGAGGATAATGGCGGATATAATCCGGATACCGCTGTTGTTGTTGACGGTATGGGTGGAAACACCTATGGGCCTCTTCTATCGGATTATGCGGCCGAGGCGGTTCTTACGGGAAGGGGTGATTTCCGCAAGGTTATTCAGGAAACCCATGAACGGGCAAATACATTCGTCGATTTTTGTAAGCAGAAACTGGTTCAGCAGCAAAGCATGGAGGATGACTGGTTTCAGGGCGGATCGCCGCAGAAGGATGCCCACGTTAAGGCGAAATATCCCGTCCCCGACGCCGTTATGGCAGCGGTCCGTTTTGAAGGAGATACGATGAAAACGATGGTACTTGGGGACGCCGTCATTTATGTGGTGCGCGGTGACAGGGTCGTGTATAAGTCCCGCGAGCATTCCGTCGTTGCCCAGCAGGTTGCTATGGGAAAAATGACCAAACGTGAAGCCATGACTTCGGGATTGCGCAGCACGGTGAGCACTACCCTTGTCGGGAGTTTTGCGCCGGATTTTGATGAGTTTCAACTTCAAAAGGGGGATAAAATCCTTCTGATGAGTGACGGCGGGATCATGTCCGACGGGGTGATTCTGGAATGTGTCATGGGGCATACTCCTGAAAAGGCCGTGGAGAATTTGCTGGACGCAAAGCGCGAGGAGAACGAGTTTGGGGCGGGGTATTATGATCCGGATGACGGAGGAGCCCCGGTAGCCGTGTGTTCCTGGGACAATACGACTTACGTTCTGGTCGACCATGACTAAGATATGACTAAAAAACCCCGCGTCACGCGGGGTTTTTGTTTGCAATGGTATTGGTTCCTTCGCTTTAACGTTTGCTGAATTGAGGTGCTCTGCGAGCACGTTTAAGTCCAGGTTTCTTGCGTTCCTTTACGCGGGCGTCGCGGGTAAGAAGTCCGGCTTTCTTTAAAGTTCCGCGAAGGGTGTCGTTGTATTCAAGAAGTGCGCGGGAAATACCATGACGAATCGCATCATTTTGTGCGCTTGAGCCTCCTCCGTCCACTTTCACGGAAATATCGAAGGTTTTGACAAGCCCGGTGAGTTTGAGAGGAGATTTGATGATGGTGTGTCCGGTGGACGTTTTTACGAACTCTTCAACCGGTTTGTCGTTCACCGTGATGGTCCCCTTGCCGTTCGGATAGAGGCGTACGCGTGCTACCGCAGTTTTGCGCTTTCCGCAGCCGTAAAAATATTCCTGGAGTTTGCTTGATTTCGTCTTGGTGGTTTCTGCCATTTTTTTGAGAATAGAGAATTTAGAATGTGGGGTTCGGGTTGTTACAGTTCGAGAGGTTGAGGTTCCTGTGCGGTTTGTTTGTGTTCGCTGCCGCCGTATACCTTGAGTTTGCGGAGAATGTCCTTCTTCAGTTTGTTCTGGGGAATCATCCCGGCAACGGCATTCATAATGATCCGTTCAGGGGCTTTTTCCAACAAGCGTTTCGGGGTGGTTGTTCTGAGGCCGTTTCCGTAGCGGGTATGGTGGTGATATTCCTTGTCTTCCGTTTTGTTCCCGCTGAATCTGATTTCCTTGGCATTCACGATGACAACAAAGTCGCCGCAGTCGAGGTGAGGGGAGTACATCGGTTTGTGTTTTCCACGCAAAATATCTGCGATTTTTGTTGCGATGCGGCCTACCGTTTTTCCTTTGGCATCAACGAGAAACCATTTTCGTTTGATGTCTTCCTGTTTTGGGGAGTATGTCTTGTTCATATGTAATTTGAAGTTGCGATGATTAAACTAATTCAATTTGCACGATCGGAGCCGCGTCACCCGCACGAAATTTGATCGGAGTGATGCGTGTGTAGCCGCTCTTGCGTTCCGCGTAGCGTTTGATGAGCTCTTCCATGACTTTACGGGAAGCGAGATCGCTGTGCAGGACGCTGTCCAGGGCGCGGATGGCAAGTCTCTTTTCTTTTCTCTTTGCAGTGTTGATAAGGTCGTCAACCAGAGGCTGAACGGCTTTCGCTTTTGCCTGGGTGGTCTGGATTTTTTCGTGGATCAGAATCGAGGTCGCGAGGTTTCCAAGGAGAAGTCTGCGTTCGTCGCGTTTTCTTCCGCCGAGTTTGGATTGTTTTTTCTGGTGTCTCATTTTAATTACGAATTACGAATTACGAATGGGTTTATTCTTCGGATAAGGTGAGGTTGCGTGTCTTCAGCGCGTTCTTTACCTCGGTGAGAGCCTTTTTACCAAACCCACGGAGATTCGTCAACTTGCTTTCGGTGCATTTGGAAAGTTGTTCAATGGAGCCGATGCCGCCGTTGATGAGGGCATTGAGCGTTCTTGGAGAGAATCCGAGTATTTCAATCGGAGTATAGCTTTCCTGAACCGGCTTGTTTTTCTCTTCGGCCTGTTCTTTTTCAACGATCTTTTTGAAATCGGACATGTAGTCCGCCTCAACCATCGCATTTTCCTGGTTGAAGAGGTTGTAGTATGACTGGAGGATGTTTGATGCGAACTTCACTGCGTCTTCCGGAGTAATTGATCCGTCCGTAATCACTTCGAGGGTGAGTTTATCCAGGTTGGTCATCTGGCCGACGCGGGTTGCCTCAACGTCGTAGCGGGCTTTTTTCACCGGACTGAACACACCGTCCAGGATCATGATTGAAGGATCCACGCCTTCCTCTTTTTGGCGGTTGTGTGCGGGCAGATACCCCACCCCTTTTTCGATCCGGAGCTCCATGTTGAGCTTGGCTCCTTTTTCCAGGGTGGTGATGTACATGTCCTTGTTCAGGATTTCTACGTCGCTCGGGCATTTGATGTCTTTTGCGTACACGGGACCTTCTTTTGAAACGTTCAGCGTGCAGTTTGTCGGTTCTTTGCTTGCTTTTCTGATGTGGAGTCCTTTCAGGTTCAGCGTGATGTCGAGAACGCTTTCTTTTACGCCCTTCACCGTTGAATACTCATGGCTGACTCCGTCAATTTTGATTCCCGTTACGCTGGCACCCGGGAGAGAGGAGAGCAGAATACGGCGAAAAGCATTACCGACGGTCATTCCGTATCCAGGAGGAAGCGGACTGACGGTGAAAATGGCATGATTATCACTGACCTTCTCAGTTTTAATCTTTGGAATGCCGATTTCTTCTTGAATGTAATGCATTAGGTTGGAGTGTAAAGGATTACGTAACCTTTGGAAATCGTCCCGGGAAGGGGACAGAAGAAATATCCCTTAGAGGGATGTTATGCTTTCGAGTAGAACTCAATCACGAGGCTCGCCTGGACTCCCTGTTCCAGTTCCTGCGGCTCGACGTCACGGCTTACTTGCCCCGAAACGGATTTGTAATCCACGTTGATCCATTTTGCGGGCGCGAATTTCTGTTTTTCCAGGTCCGTAAAGAGTTTGGATTTCTTCATGCGTTCAATGACTTCGAATTTATCACCGGCTTCAACCTGATACGAAGGGACATTGATTTTGCGGTTATTGACCTTAAAAAGTCCGTGGCTCACCATCTGGCGGGCTTGAGGGCGGCTTTTTGCCAGGCCTGCTTTAAAAATGACGCTGTCGAGACGTTTTTCCAGGAGCTTCAGAAGGGCGTTACCGGTAATTTCCTTCATCGTGCTCGCTTTCTTGAAATAGTTGAAAAGTTGGCGTTCGGTAATGCCAAACATGATCTTAATGCGTTGTTTTTCGCGAAGCTGGCGTGCGTACTCGGACTTCTTTGAGAAGCTCCCTTTTGGTCCGTGCATGCCGGGCTTGTAATTCTTTTTGATCTTGTTGGCGTCGAATTTTTCGTTTCCGAAGAGGTTCATTCCTTCTCTTCTGACTAAACGCATTTTTGGGCCTGTGTATCGTGACATGTTGTGAAAAGTATAAGGTAGATAGTGTATGGTCTATAGGGATGGGCTCCGCTTCCGCTGGTCGCTCCGGGGTTGTTATACGCGGCGGGTTCTTCGCTTCCGTACCCCATTGTGGGCGATTGCCGTCACGTCGGTGAGTGATTCGATGGCAAGTCCGGCGATGTTGAGTCCGCGGATAGCTTGTTCGCGGCCGGAACCAACACCTTTCACAATAACATGAACCTTTTCCAGACCGAAGACCTTTGCTTTGTTTGCGGCGTTTTCAGAAGAAACCTGTGCGGCATAGGGAGTAGCCTTTTTAGCCCCCTTGAATCCGTTTGAACCCGCGGTGCTCCACGCAATGACTTCACCGTTCATGTCGGTGATGCTGACGAGAGTGTTGTTGTAGGTTGCCTGGATGTATACTTTGCCTTCCACTACCGTGCGGCGCTTTGCCTTCCCCTTCTTTTTTGTGGGTTTGCCGGCCGTTTTGGTCTCGGATTTTTCCGATCCGGCGGCTTTTGCGGATTTTTCCGCGCCTTCAGCTTTCGCTTCAGCCGTTGTGGAGTCTTTTTTTGTCGTTTCTTCTGCCATGTGATGAGGATAGAGGGTTTAGGATTTTAGGATTTAGGTCTTAGGATGCAGGTCTTAGAATGTAGGGTTTAGGTCTTAGGATGTGGGGTTTAGAATGCAGGGGTGGCGTCACTTGTTGTTATTTCGCGGCGATTTTCTTGTTTGCCACCGTCTTTCTCTTGCCTTTTCTGGTGCGGGCGTTCGTCTTGGTGTTCTGGCCGCGTACCGGAAGTCCTTTGCGGTGACGGAAGCCGCGGTATGAACCGATTTCCTGGAGGCGCTTCACATCCATTTGTGTCTTACGACGAAGGTCACCCTCTGTCGCAACTTTGGAAACTTTTTCGCGGAGGATGTTGAGCTGGTCATCCGTAAGATCGCTTACGCGAGTGTCCGGGTTGATGCTTGATTCCTTGAGTATCTTATTGCTCAAGCTTCGTCCAATGCCGTAGACGGCGGTAAGACCGATTTCGATACGTTTTTCCTTTGGGAGTGTTACACCTGCAATACGGGCAACCGTTGCCATAGTTCAGAAAGTTATATAATTAGCCTTGTCTTTGCTTGTGCTTTTTGGTCGCGCAGATAACGCGCACAACGTTTTTGCGGCGGATGACTTTACATTTGATGCAGATTTTTTTTACTGAGGAGCGTACTTTCATGATGGGTTTGAATCAGTGGGTTTTTCTGGTGGTTGTTCAGGGGTTTGAGCCGGAGCTTCTGTCGGTGCCGACGGAGCGGCGGGCGGTGTTATCGGGGCCGGACTCTGTCCGGGTATTGTCATGGTGTGATGGTCTTTGTGGCGGAAGGTGATTCTTCCCTTGGTCAGGTCGTACGGCGTCAATTCGATGGTTACTTTGTCGCCGGGGAGAATTCGGATGTAATTGATCCTCATCCGTCCGGAGATGTGAGCCAGAACGGTGTTTTCCGGATAGCGTTCATCAAGTAATTTGACCCGAAACATAGCATTTGGAAGGGCTTCTACGACCACTCCCAAAACTTCGATTACCTCTTTCGCCATACTGTGGTGTTAAGTGAGGTTAAGGCCTTATTTTCCCTGTTTTTTCGTACAAAAATATACAAAAGAGCGTTAGGATTCTACATGACTCATTTCACCATTGCAAGACTTTTTTTATGGTTAAATATTTATGATTCGTTCGGTCGTTTGGTCAGGATTTCAGACCCTTTACCGGTGATGGCGATGGTGTGTTCAACTTGGATTGCGGGAGAGCCGTCAACTGTGACAATCGTCCACCCGTCATGGAGGGTTTTTATGGCTGGTTTTCCCATGGTGAAAATGGGTTCGATGGCAATGGTCATTCCGGGCTGTAATATGGGACCGGGGTCGCGGTCGCGGAAGTTTGGGACCTGGGGATCTTCATGGAGCTGGAGGCCGATTCCGTGGCCGATCAGGTCGTGGACGATGTGGTATCCGTTTTTTTCGATGATGTCCTGGATGACTCCGCTGACGGCCCTGATCCTGATGCCGGGTTTTGCCGTTTCGATGGCTTTTTTCAGTGCTTTTTCCGCCGTTGCAATGAACTTGACGAGTTCGGGGGTGATTTTCCCGACGCCTTTGGTGATGGCGGAGTCGCTGTGGAATCCCTGGTATATGACGCCGCAGTCGATAGTTACGATGTCTCCCTCTGCAAATGGCCGGTCCGTGGGAATGCCGTGAACCACCTCGTCGTTCACATTGATGCACGTGACGTATTTGAAGCCTTTGTATCCTTTGAAAGAGGGGAGAACACAGTGTTCTTTCATCATTTTTTCAGCCATGGCGTCGAGTTCCAGGCCTGTTGTTCCCGGCTTGATCTGTTTTCCGAGCTCATGAAGAATAAGCCCCAGAACTCTGCCGCTTTCGCGCATCAATTTGAGTTCGTGGTCGTCCTTGATGCCGATTTTCATGTGAGCTTCTTTCCAGATACGCATGTTTAAAGCTTACCGTTCAAAAGTTTGAAAATTTCTATCGCGGCGTCGTCGATGCTGAGGTCGCCGTTCATGGTGAGCATTTTGTTTTGTTTTTTGTAGTGGTCGATGACCGGCATGGTTTCATCGTAGTACGCCTTGATGCGCGTTTTGATGCTTTCGGGATTGTCGTCGCTGCGGTTGATAAGCTTGCCTCCGCATTTTTCACAGGTATCTTTTTCGTATGCGGCCGGGTAGACGGTTTTGCATTTTTCGCACAATCTGCGGCTTGTCAGACGTTTCATCACTGTTTGTTCGGGTACTTCGATAAGGATTCCGAGCATGTCCCGCCCGAGTTTTTTGAGGAGCGCGTCGAATGTTTCGGCCTGTTCCATCTTTCTCGGAATGCCGTCAAAGAGGACGTTTTTTCCCGAAGCCAGTTTGTTCATGAAGTTTTCTATGATGTCCATGACCACTTCGTTGGGAACCAGGTGGCCGGCTTCGACGATGCTTTTCACTTTTCGGCCGAGTTGCGAATCTTCGGCGGACAGCTTCCGGAGTTCTCCGCCCGTTTCAAAAACAACAAGGCCGTACTTCTCGGCAACCAGTTTACCCAGTGTGCCTTTTCCGGAGCCCTGAATTCCAAAGAGGACGATATCCATGAATTAGTAGAGTTTGTTGTAATCGTGCATCACGAGCTGCGCGTTGACCTGGCGGAGGAGTTCAAGAACCACACCGACGATAATGATCAATCCGGCGCCGCTGATGATGGTGGGGACGCTTCCGAATGAGAAGCTGGAGGAGATGTTCTCAAGAATCATCGGGAGAATCGCGATGAAGGCGATGAAGAGGCCTCCAAAGAGGTTCAGACGGTCGGATATCTTCTGGAGGTATTCCGCGGTCTGTTTTCCCGGTCGGATTCCCGGGATATACCCGCCGCGCTTCTGGATGTTTTCCGCCACTTGTTCAGGATTGAAGGTGATGTTGACGTAGAAGAACGTGAAGGCGATGACCAAGAGGAAGTATGCGATCAGGTAAGGTGCGCCATTTTGGCTGAAGTAGGTGCTGATAAAGCTTGCGGTGTTCTTCAGCCATTCCTGTGGAGCGTTTTGAAGGAACTGGGCGATAATTCCGGGGAAAGTTACCAGTGACACGGCGAAGATGATTGGCACCATTCCCGCCTGGTTGATGCGGATCGGGAGCGAAGAGTTGTCGCTGCGGCCGCGCACGCCGCGTCCGGCGTAGATAATCGGAATATTGCGCTGGGCTTCGGTAATCAGAATAACCGCGATGGTCAGAACAAGGGTGACCAGCAGGGTGATGACGAACGGTATGAGTTTTTCCGAGGATTGCTGCGATAGGGCCAGGCTTTGGCCGATGATTGCCGGAATTCCCGCGATGATACCGACAAAGATGATGATGGAACTTCCGTTTCCGATGCCTTTTTCCGTAATCAGTTCGCTGAGCCACATTAAGAGCAGCGTGCCCGTGGTAACCGTCAACATGATCGGAAGGATTACTCCCGGAGTGTTGAGGTCGGGGAAAAGAGGGACGGGGGACTGGGAGTTCAACAGAAGGATCATTCCGTATGACTGGATGAAGGCGAGTGGAAGGCTTAACCAGCGGGTATAGCTGTTGAGCTGGCGGCGTCCCTGTTCACCCTCCTTGGAAAGGTTTTCGAGCTTCGGTACGATGACCGTCAGAAGCTGGATGATAATGGACGCGTTAATATACGGGGAAATTCCCATCAGGATGATGGAGAAGTTATCGGCGCTGCCGCCGGTAAGCATGCTGAAAAGACCGAGAATCTGGTTGCGGTTGAAAATCACCTTGAGCGCCTCAATGTTTGCTCCTGGGATGGTGATCTGTGCCAGGATGCGGCAAATGACGACGATGCCGATGGTGAAGAGGATTTTGTTGCGGAGTTCTTTGGAGTTCCAGATTTGTTCTAAGTATTTAAACATCGGGAGTGTCAGTTACGGAACGGCAGAATCTTGTGGGAATTTTATCTCATCGCGCCTGCCGGCAACGCGGTGTTGCTTACGCAACTTTTTTTTCAGTTTTTTCAGTCACACTTGGTTCTGCCTTGTGAGTGGCCATAAGTTCGGTAGCCGTACCTTTGGCTTTTTCAATCTTCAGTTTAGCGCCCCCAGAAATCCGGTCAACTTTTACGTTGAGTTTTTTGGTGAGTTCGCCGTCTCCGAGAACTTTCACGGGCTTTTCCTTGCTGTTGATAAGGTTTTTTTCGAAGAGTTTTACGACATCCACTTCTTCATTGTCGCTGAATACGTTCAGTTTTTCAACATTCACCACCTGGAAAGATACGTGGTTGACGTTGGTGAATCCTTTGAATTTTGGGAGGCGGCGGAAAAGGGGAGTCTGTCCTCCTTCAAATCCGGGTTTTTTGCCGCTGCCAGTACGCTGGCGTTGGCCGTTCATTCCGCGGGTTGAGTACGTACCGTGTCCCGATCCCACACCGCGTCCAACCACTTTGCGGCGTTTGCGTGCCCCGGGGTTGCTTTCAAGTTTCAGAAGTCTGTCCATAGTCGTTATTTAGAGTAATGAGTTGATAGTCTATTTCGCAGTTCCTGGAGTTGGTCCTTTTGGAGCCGCCGGTTGCTGGGCGGGAGCCGCAGGTTTCTGTGCCGGAGCGGCTTTTGGAGCCTGGTGGACCGGTGCCTTCGGGGCTTGAGAAGCGTGAGGTGCGTTCATCTTTGGTGCTGCCGGGGCAACTGCTACCGGTTTGGCAACAACTTTTCTCCACGGGAATGTCTTGAGTTTTCCCAAAGCCATGATAGCGGCCTGGCTGTTGCTCAGGCGGTTTTTGCATCCGAGAACTTTGCTCAATACGTCTTTAACGCCCGCGAGTTCAAGGATCTTGCGCAGAGGTCCTCCCGCAATGATTCCCGTACCGGGGCAGCCCGGCATAATGATCATCTTTGCACTCTTGAATTTAATCTGTACCCGATGAGGGATCGTTTCACCGACGATAGGCACTTCGATCAGGGACTTTTTTGCCTGGGCGACGGCCTTTTTGATTGCACCCTGTACTTCAACGGATTTACCGATACCCATGCCGACCCTGCCCTTTTTGTTGCCGATAACCACGGTTGCGCGAAAACGAAGTCTGCGTCCGCCTTTTACCACGCGGGTTACGCGGTCGATCTGTATCACTTCTTCTTCGAATTCACTTGGTTCACGGGCTGGTCTGCCTTTTCTGGACATTTGAGGTTTTGGCACGGTTGTTTTAGATTAGAATGTAGGGTTTTGAGTTGAGGTCTTAGAATGAAGGTCGTAGGGTTTAGAACTGGAGGCCGCCTTCACGGGCACCTTCGGCGACCGCTTTGACACGGCCATGGTACCTGTATCCGTTGCGGTCGAAAACGCAGGTGGTGATGTTTTTTTCCTTCGCAAGTTTTGCGAGTTCCATTCCTACCGTTTTGGCACGTTCGCTTTTTGTTCCCTTCAGTTTCAACTTGAGGTCGTCACAGCTTACGATCGTGACATGTTTTACGTCATCCACCAGTTGGGCGTAGTGGTTGTTCAGACTGCGGTAGACCACCAGACGTGGTTTTTCCGAAGTGCCGTCAATTTTTGAGCGGATGCGTTTGTGTCTGTTGACACGGTTGAGTTCTTTTTTGGAGGTAGACATTTGAATGACGAATTACTGATTACGAATGACTTGTGCGTGTTATTTCTCCTTGGCGGCAGCCTTACCTGCCTTGCGGACCACGTGTTCACCGAGATAACGAATACCTTTGCCCTTATAAGGTTCAGGTTTGCGGTATCCGCGGATTTTCGCCGCAACTTCGCCGACCATCTGTTTGTTGGCGCCGCTGACGGTCAAAATGTTCTTTTTTTCAGGGTCGATTGTGATCTGGATTCCGGCCGGAGGCTGGAATTCGATCGGATGGGAATATCCGAGGGTGAGTACGAGTTTTGATCCCTGAGTGGCTGCGCGGTAACCAACCCCCTGGATTTCGAGCTGTTTGCTGAAACCCTTGGTGACGCCCTGGACCATGTTAGCTACAAGGGTGCGGCTGAGGCCGTGCATGCTCTTGTCTGCCGCGGTGTTGCTGCCGCGCTTCAGTTCGATTTTTCCGTCGGAGATTTCTACGGCAATGTTTTTTGGGACATTGAAGCTGAGTTCTCCTTTTGGACCTTTTACGGCCACAAGGTTGCCGTCACGTTTTTCAACGGTGACGCCTGCCGGGATTGCGATGGGGAGTTTTCCGATTCTTGACATACTTACTTGTTATAAATTTAGAAGACTTCACAGATGAGTTCGCCTCCGAGGTTCTGTTTCTTTGCCTCTTCACCGCTCATGACACCTTTCGGTGTGGAAAGAACGGCGACGCCCAGTCCTCCGTTGATTTTCTTGAGCTGGGAGGTTTTTACGTAGATGCGCTGGCCGGGCTTGCTGATTTTTTTAAGGGAGATCTCTTTGCGTGCCGGGTTCAGTACTATGTTAATCTCTTCGAAATCGTTGTTTTTTACATTGTTGAATTCCTGGACGAATCCGCGGTTTTGCAAAACCTTGAGTACGGCCATCTTCATGGTGGAATATGGCACGGTGACAGTGTCCTTTCTTGCCATTGAGGCATTGCGGATTCTGGTCAAAAGGTCTGCAATCGGGTCTGTTAACATCATAGTTTTTGAGTAAAATTTGTGTGATGAGTTGGTAGGCCTCCGCTCCCCTTGGTCGCTTCGGGTTGTCCCGCTCCGCGGGACGTTGTTGGCTAGGACACTCGCGAGCTCGTGTCTACCAGGAAGATTTTTTGATGCCCATAATCATGCCCTTTACCGCGTGTTCACGGAAACAGATGCGGCACATTTCGAATTTTCTCATGAATCCTCCTCTGCGGCCGCACAGTTTGCAGCGGTTGTATACGCGGGTAGAAAACTTTGGTTTCTTTCCAGCCGCCAGGGAGTCGAGAAGCGCCTTCTGTTTGCGCGCCGTTTTCACTTTAAGGGAGAGTCTTGCCATTTGAGAGGTTGATAGAATTTAGGATTGAGAAGGTAGAATTTAGAATTTAGGGGGCGGGGTTATTTTGCTTCGCGTTTCTTTTGTTCCTGGAACGGGAAACCGAGCGCTTTCAAAAGTTTATGTCCCTGTTCGTTGTTTTTGGCTGTTGTGACAATCGTGACTTCAATGCCGTGGATCTTTGAGAGGTCGTCGGGGTTGATTTCCGGGAACACGGTGCTTTCCTTGATGGCAACGGTGTAGTTGCCCTGTCCGTCGAAGCTTCTCGGTGATATACCCCGGAAGTCGCGGACGCGTGGAAACACAACGTTGACGAGTTTGTTCAGAAAGTCGTACATGCGGTCGCCGCGAAGGGTGACGTATACTCCTACCGCCTGTCCCTTCTTCAGTTTGAAGTTGGAAATAGCGATGCGGGCTTTGGCAACCATGGGTTTTTGCGCGGCGATGGATGCAAGATTTTCCACAACGTAGGTATAATCTTTTCCCATTCCGGTCAGCTTACCGATACCAACGTTGAGCTTAACCATCTTGACGCGGGGTACCGCTGATACGTTTTTGACCTTCAATTCCTTCTGGAGTTCAGGAAGGATGGTTTTTGTGAATCTTTCTCTTAATGTGAGTAATTGTGCCATGGTAGGTTGTTAAATTGCTTTTTTCTTGGGGGCGGCTTTAGGCTTTGATGCTTCCGGCAGGGCGTCGAGTGAGGTGCCGGACAGTTTTGAAATGCGTTCTTTCTTCCCGTTCTCGAGGATTCTGTAACCGACGCGGGTAGGTTTGTTCTCTTTCGGGTCCATCACCATGACGTTGGAAGCGTCCATCGGAGCCTCGAACGTGATTTTTTCACCTGCGCGGGTCGAGGTTTTCTTGATGTGCTTGGTGCGCATATTGACCTTTTCAACCACGATCTGGTTGTGCTTTGCGATGACGCGGATGACCTTGCTGATCTTTCCTTTGTCTTTTCCGCTGATGACCAATACTTTGTCGTTAGCCTTGATTTTCATAGTTGAAACGTAGGATTTAGAATGGAGAATAGAGGTTTACAGTACTTCGGGGGCCAGGGAAACGATCTTCTGGTAGCCTTTTTCACGGAGTTCGCGGCCGACGGGTCCAAAAATACGGGTTCCCTTTGGTTCATTGTCCTTGGTGATGATCACGATGGCGTTTTCGTCGAAACGGATATATGTGCCGTCCTTGCGTTTGGTCTCTTTCTTTGTGCGTACCACGACACCTTTTTCCACGCTGTGCGCTTTGACGGCACCGCGGGGGGAGGCCTGTTTGATGGTTACAACGACGATATCGCCGATGCCGGCATAACGGCGGCGGGATCCACCGAGGACTTTGATGCACTGTGCCAGTTTGGCACCGGAGTTGTCCGCGATTTCGATCATGCTACGTAATTGAATCATGGGAGTGTCTTAAAAGAGGTCTTAGATTATTTATTGGCAGGTTGAACTTCGGGTTTGATCACGGTCCAGCGCTTGAGTTTGCTGAGAGGTCTTGTTTCATAGATGGTCACTTCATCGCCCATTTTAAAGGTATTTTGAGGATCGTCGGCGTAGAATTTCTTGGAAACGCGGTAGCGTTTTTTGTACTTTGGATGGACCTTGTAGCTGTGGACCGTTACAACACGGGTTTTGTCCATCTTATCGCTGGTGACAATTCCTTTTTTGGTTCTCATGTTTTCGTTAGATTAGGGAGATGAGTTATTTTTTGGTAACTTTAGTCTTCTTCGCAGGAGTCTTTGGCGCCGCGGTTTTCTTGGCGGCCGTTTTTTTGGCCGGAGCTTTTTCCGGAGCTTTTTCTTCAGCGGCGGCAGGGGCAGCGACAGCTTTGCTCATGTTCGATATTACGTCCATCTTCATCTCCTTTGCGATGGTCTGGAGCCGCGCGATGTAACGCTTGAGGTTTGTAACTGCATGGACCTCTTTTGACGTGCCGTTGCGGACATCAAACTGTGATCTCAGAAGTTCACGGCGTGATCTCTGGAGCTCTTCCATCATTTCCTTATTTCCGAGTTGGCGGATTTCTTGGTTGGTCAGCATAGTGAATTAGTGTTTTACGTGGCTATCAATGAAACGGCATTTAACCGGTAATTTCTGGGAAGCGAGGCGCATGGCTTCTTTTGCGACGGATGTTTCCACACCGTCCATTTCAAACAGGACCGTGCCCGCGCGGATAGCCGCCACATATTTTTCTACAGTTCCTTTTCCGCTGCCCATGGGGACTTCAGCAGCTTTCTGGGTGACCGGTTTGTGGGGGAAAATGCGAATCCAAATCTTTCCTCCGCGTTTGATGAAGTGGGTCATGGCACGGCGTGCAGCTTCGATCTGGCGGCTGTTGATCTCTCCGCCTTCAATGGCTTTAAGGGCATATGCTCCGAATGAAACGAGCGTGCCTTTTGTCGCCACGCCTACGGTGCTTCCGCGGAGACGGTGTGACTTGCGATATTTGAGCTTTTTGGGAGTAAACATAGGATGAGAATTGAGCTAGCAGAGTATAGCGATTTTTGTTTAAGAATCAAGATTATTGTGCCTGTTCGGCGAGCAGTGTTTCCCCGCGTTTCTTGAATATATCGCCTTTGTAGATCCAGACCTTTACGCCGATGGTTCCATAGGCGGTTTTTGCGTGGATGCAGGCGTAATCGATATCAGCACGGAGCGTATGAAGGGGGATTTTGCCGGCAGCGAAGAATTCGGAACGGGCGATTTCCACACCGTTCAGACGTCCCGCGAGGAAGATCTTTGCTCCGCGGGCGCCGCTTTCCAGTGCTTTGTCCACGGCCATTTTTGCTGCACGGCGGTAGGAGACGCGTTTTTCAATCTGCTGGGCGATACTGTCGGCAAGGAGTTTGGCGTCAAGCGTCGGTTTCTTAATTTCCTTGATGCTGAGGGTAAAATCTTCACGGAATTTTTTCTTGAGTTCATCGCGGAGCGTTTCGATGCTTGCACCCTGTCGGCCGATGATAACGCCGGGTTTTGCCGAGTGGATGAACACGTTTACTTTTCCCGCGCTGCGCTGGATTTCAATTCTTGAAACGGCGGCATCAGCAAGCCTTTCTTCAATGAGTTTGCGGATCTGGATGTCCTGGTGGATCATTTTTGCATAGTTGCGCTTGTTGGCGAACCATTTTGAGTCCCAGGAGCGGATAATACCGATGCGGAGGATGTTAGGATTAACTTTTTGACCCATAGAAGATGGAAATTAATGGTGATTATTAAGCTTTGATAGTTTGAACGCCTTTCTTGGCCGCCGGTTTCTTGGGGGCGGCGGTTTTTTTGGCAGGAGTTTTTTTCTTTGGAGCTTCTTCGGTTGCCGTTACCGGTTCCTGTGCGGCCGAGGCCTTTTTCGACTTCTTTTCGCCTTCCGCTTCTTCACGGACACCGAGGATTACCGTGGCGTGCGCCATTCTTTTTAAAATCGGATGCATGCGCCCGCGGGAGATCGGCACGCTGCGTTTCAGGGTTGAGGCTTGCGTGACGATGATCTCTTTCAGAAACAGTGAACCTTTCTCTTGTTTGAAATTATTTTCGGCGTTTGCTACCGCGCTGTGAACAATCTTCCGTAAAATCCGTGCGCCTTTTTTTGGGGTGAATTTGAGGATATCCAGTGCTTCCTGGGCGTTCTTATTGCGGACGAGGTCAGCGATAAGATTGATTTTCTTGGAAGTGATGCGTAATGATCGTCCGATTGCTTTCATGTTGAGGTTTTAAAAACGTAAGTGATTGAGTTATTTAGCAGCTGGAGCCGGAGCGGCGGCAGGAGCAGCAGCGCCGCTTTCAGCCTTGGCGAGTTTTCCTCCGTGTCCCTTGAATTTGCGTGTGTGCGCGAACTCTCCCAGTTTGTGGCCGACCATGTTTTCCGTTACGAAGACCGGAATGTGCTGTTTTCCGTTGTGTACGGCGATGGTGTGCCCAACGAACTCAGGGGCGATAGCCGATCCGCGAGCCCAGGTTTTGATAATTTTCTTCTGACTGCCGCTGTTGAGAGTTTCAATCTTCTTGAGCAGTTTTGGGTCGACGTGAGGTCCTTTTTTAGTACTTCGTGACATGGTTGGTTAGTTTAGAATGGTAGAATTTAGGGTTTAGGGCTTAGGATTTAGGGCTTAGAATTTAGGGTTTGGGGGTTGGGGGTTACGCGGAGCCTCTAAACTTACCGTCAGTCTTCCTCTTGATGATGAACTGGTCGCTGTATTTGCGCTTGCGGGTCTTGAAGCCGAGTGCAGGCATACCCCATGGGGTTTTTGGTCCCGGCATACCCGTTGGCTGGTTACCTTCACCACCACCATGTGGGTGGTCGATCGGGTTCATGGCTTTACCACGGACTTCCGGTCTCCATCCCATCCAGCGTTTGCGGCCGGCTTTCCCGAGTTTGATATGGAAGTGGTCAGGGTTGCTGACGGCTCCGATGGTCGCATAGCAGTTTTTGTCGATCTTGCGGATTTCTCCCGAAGGCATCTGGATTTGCGCGTATTCGCCTTCGATGGCCACGACCGAGGCTTTTGAACCTGCGGAGCGTACGATTTGACCTCCGCGGCCTTTGTTGAGTTCAATGTTGTGGATTTCAAAACCTACCGGGATATACTTCAGTGACATACGGTTTCCGACCTTGATTTCACCTCTGTCGCTTGTGGAAATCTGAGTTCCGACCTTGATCTGGTCCGGAGCCAGGTGGTAGCGCTTGTCTCCGTCCTTGTAGTTCACCAGCATGATGAAACAGGTGCGGTTCGGATCGTATTCAACCGCCACGATTTTGCCCGGAATGTTCACTTTGTCGCGCTGGCTGAAGTCCACCAAACGATAGAGTTGTTTGTGCCCGCCGCCCTGGTGGCGAACGGTAATTTTACCCTGGTGATTGCGACCTGCGCGGCGTTTGAAACTCTTGGTCAAACGTTTCTCGGGACTGGATTTCGTGATCTCCTCGAACGTGTTGGAGCTCATGAATCTTCGTGACGGCGTAGTTGCTTTAAATTTCTTGAATCCCATGTTGGTAGAATAGAGAATTTAGAATTTAGGTCTTAGAGGTTATTTTTTGGCGTCTTTGGAAATAGTCGTGACATCAAGCTTTTTCCCTCCCTTGATGGTAACGATGGCTTTTCTCATTTTAGGTCTTTTGTCTACGATCATGCGGCGGGCAACGCGGGTTTTGGCGGGCGTGTTCATAATGTGAACTGTCGCGACGTCAACGCCGTAAGCCTCTTTGATGGCACGCTTGATGTCGATCTTTGTCGCCTTGCGGTTGACCCAGAACGCGTACTTGAGTTTGGTGCTCAGCGCGGTTGCCTTTTCGGTGACGACGGGCTTGATGAGTGTGTACAGTGTTTCCATAGTTTAGGGCTTAGGTCGGTAGAATGTAGGTCGCAGGATTACGCTTCTTGCGTGGTAAAAAGTTCTTCCATTTTCTTGAGGGATTTTTCGAAAAACAGGATCTGATCAAAACGTTGAAGATCACGGATGTTCAGGTAGTTGACGAGCATGGTTTTGACGTATGGAAGGTTTGCGCTTGATTTTTGAACGGTGTCGTCTTTTTCAGGAATGAGAATGAGAACGTCTTTTTCAATCGGGAGTTTGTGGAGCATTGCCATGAAGTTCTTCGTTTTCGCCTCTTTTGCTTCATACTTGTCCAGGGCGATGATTTTTCCGTCCGTCAGTTTTGACGAGAGTGCGGAGAAGAGTGCCAGACGGCGCTGCTTCTTCGGCATCATCTGGGTGTAGTTACGGTTATTTCTCGGACCGAAAGCTACGCCGCCGCCCTTCCAGTGGGGATTGCGGATGGAACCCTGGCGGGCGCGGCCCGTACCCTTCTGAGGGAAAGGTTTTTTACCGCCGCCGCGGACTTCACCCTTGGTCTTGGTGTGGGTAATTTCACTTACGCGGGCGTTGGCCTGTTGGCGCACAAGTGCCTGGTGAATGAGATCCTCGTTAAATTTCGCACCAAAGATGGTGTCAGAAACTTGAACATCTCCTTTTTTTTCTCCCTGCTGGTTGTAAAGTGTAATTTTAGCCATGATGACGTAAGTTGCGATTAGTTAAGTTTCTTGAGTGATACAATGCCGTTGTTCCCTCCAGGAACGGCGCCCTTGATACCGACGAGGTTCTTTTTACTGTCGAGGTAGACTACAGAGGTGCGGATCGTTGTGGTTTCGTCACCCATGTGGCCGGCCATGCGTTTACCGCGCAGGATCTTTCCCGGTTTTGCGCGGGCGCCTACTGAACCGGGTTCGCGGTGGAAGTGTGAGCCGTGGGATGCGGGGCCGCCGGCCATATGATGGCGTTTGACGACACCCTGGAAACCTTTACCTTTGGATGTTCCGGTCACGCTGACTACATCACCTTCCTTAAACATCTCGATGGTGACGGTGTCTCCTGTTTTTACCTGTTCGTCGCCTTTGATGCGGAACTCTTTCAGTACGTAGAACTTCCGGGTCTTTGTAGGTTTTTTTAACTGGGAAAATCCCAGGACTATCGCCGGATATCCATCTTTTTCAACGGTTTTGATCTGTGCGATTACATTTGGTTCACACTGGATCACCGTCATTGGGATCACGCGGCCATCGTCTTGAATGACTCTCGTCATGCCTAATTTTTTACCGATCAAACCGGTCATAAGAGTAGAGGTTAAGTCTTAGCTCCCGAATGGGAGGGGACGGAAGTGAAGATTCTTGCCATATGGCGTTGGGGATGTGATCCCTGAGAACCCGCGCTTCTTTTCAACATGCTTGTTGTATGTTGAGTTGTTAAGCCGCCTGGAGCATCTTGATTTCAATGTCGACGCCGGCAGGGAGACTTAGATTAGTGAGTGAGTCAATGGTCTTCGGGGTACTTTCGGTGATATCGATCAATCTTTTGTGCGTTCTCATTTCAAACTGGTCTCTTGCGTTCTTGTGAACAAAGGTTGAACGGTTGACGGTGTATTTTTCAATCTTTGTCGGGAGAGGGATTGGACCGGCCACGATGGCACCGGTGCGTTCCGCAGTTTCAATGATGAGTCTGGCTGAGTCATCGGCTACCTTGTGGTCGTATGCCTGGATCTTGATGCGGATTTTCTGCTTAGCTGTAGCCATTTGGAAGGTCGAGAATATAGAATGTAGAATGTAGGGTTTGGGAGGGTCGATTAGGCGACGATCTTAGTGACAACGCCTGAACCAACCGTGCGTCCACCTTCGCGGATGGCGAAGCGGGTTCCTTCGTCGAGAGCGATTGGAGCTCCGAGTTCAACGACCATCTTGATGTCGTCGCCCGGCATAACCATTTCGACGTTCGGAGGGAGTTCAATAGCACCGGTTACATCCGTTGTGCGGACGTAGAACTGAGGTTTGTAACCCTTGAAGAATGGAGTATGACGTCCACCTTCTTCCTTGGTCAGAACGTACACCTGGGATTCAAATTTTGTGTGAGGCTTAATGGAACCTGCCTTGGCAAGAACCTGGCCGCGGACGATGTCTTCACGTTCAACACCGCGGAGGAGAAGACCGACGTTGTCACCTGCCTGGCCCTGGTCGAGAAGTTTCTTGAACATTTCAACACCGGTTACAATAACCTTGCGTGTCGGGAGAATACCGAGAACTTCAACTTCGTCATTGATCTTTACGATACCGGTTTCAATACGGCCTGTAGCTACGGTACCGCGTCCCTTAATGGAGAAGACATCTTCTACCGGCATAAGGAATGGTTTGTCGAGTTCACGCTTTGGATCCGGGATGTAGCTGTCCAGAGCATCAAGAAGCTCCTGGATGCACTTGGTGGCAGTTGCGTCACCAGGGTTTTCCATAGCCTTGAGAGCGGACCCGCGGATGAAAGGAGTTTTGTCTGCGTCGAAACCATATTTCTTGAGGAGCTCTTTTACTTCCATTTCGGAGAGTTCAGCGATTTCAGGATCAGCCATGTCCATCTTGTTCATGAACACCACAATGTATGGAACGTTCACCTGTTTTGCCAGGAGGATGTGTTCACGTGTCTGAGGCATCGGGCCATCGGCAGCGGAACAAACGAGAATAGCGCCGTCCATCTGAGCGGCACCGGTAATCATGTTCTTTACGTAGTCGGCATGCCCCGGACAGTCAACGTGGGCATAGTGACGCTTGTCGGTTTCATATTCCTGGTGGGAGGTCGCAATGGTAATACCGCGAGCCTTCTCTTCTGGAGCGTTGTCGATTTCATCGTATTTGCGGGCCTTAGCCATGCCTTTGGTCGCGCAATACATCGTGATTGCCGCTGTCAAAGTTGTTTTTCCGTGGTCGACGTGACCAATTGTACCAACGTTTACGTGGACCTTATTTCTGTTAAATACGTCTGCCATATGTATTGAGTAATTAAGATTTAGTAATTATTAATTTAAATTTTGTTGATACGTCTGGGACGGCATGTTTCTCATCTTTTTTTGGAGCACGAACTAAATCTTTGCCGTCGAATGCGAAAGGATATTATAGGAAAAAAAATGCCAATGCAAGGGAATTTTGCACGTTTTCCTAGTACCAATTGAAATGGAAGATTCCTTTCTGATCTTTCCGTTCAAAAGTGTGAGCGCCGAAGTAGTCCCGAAGCCCCTGAATCAGGTTTGCGGGAAGTTCTCCGGAGGTGAGCGCGTCGAAAGAGTTTACGGTGGCCACCAGGGATGGCATCGGCAGGCCCAGACGGACGCTGTCGGACGCAATTCTGCGTAGGGATACGATGTTCTCTTCGACGATGGTTTGCATTTCGGGTGCCAGCAGGAGATGTTCTATCGCCGGGTTCGACGTATAGATCTTCGTGAGGGTGATGAGCAGTTCGGACCTGATGATGCATCCTCCCTGCCAGATACGGCAGACTTCGGATGGGTCTATCTTCCATTGCTGTTCCCGGGCCGTGTTTTTGATAAGAAACAGCCCTTCTGCGTAGCAAAGCATGACAGCGCAGTACAAAGCCTGTTCGAGAATATTGATGAGTTCGGCGGTGATAGGTGTTTTTGCGGTGGGGATTTCCGCCGTGGTTTGGTCTTTGAGTTTTTTATATTGGGTGCCCAGTTTGAGACGCAGGTCTTTTTGCGCGGAAGTTGAGCGGGCGAATACGGCCTGCGCCACCGCAGATACCGGAATGCCCCTGAGCGCGCCGTCAACAACCGTCCAGGCCCCGGTTCCTTTTTGTCCGGCTTTATCCAGAATCTTGTCGATCAAGAATCCTTCGCCCACGTTGTCTTTCTGGGCCAGCACGGGAACGGCTATTTCGAAAAGAAATGATTTGAGTTTGCCGTCGTGGAGTTTGGCAAAGATGTCGCTGATTTCTTTGGCGTCCAGGTGGTTGAATTTCCGAAGGGAATCGTAAATCTCCGACATGATCTCCATGATGGCGTACTCGATGCCGTTGTGGATCATCTTTACGTAGTGGCCCGCCCCGTCCGTGCCGATGTGGCTGACGCAGGCGTTGCCGTCAAAGTCCCTGGCCGCGATTTTTTCCAGGAGCGGTCTGAGCGCGGTCCAGGAATGGTCGGTCCCCCCGGGCATGATGCTGGGGCCTTTGAGTGCGCCTTCTTCACCTCCTGATACTCCCATGCCCACAAAGTGGAGTCCCGTGGGTTCCAGGTTTTTGGTGCGGCGGATCGTGTCGTGGTAATCGGAATTTCCTCCGTCAATAATAATGTCGTCTTTTTCCAGCAGGGGAGCAAGTTGGGTAATCACATCGTCGACCGCCTGACCGGCCTGCACCATCAGGAGCACTCGGCGGGGTTTTTCCAGGGAATTTACAAAATCCTTGAGTTCCGGGAATCCGTGGAGGTAGTCGTTGCCGTGTTCCTTCAGAAGAGTTTCCGTTTTTTCGTAGGTGCGGTTGAAGACGGAGGTGTGGATGTTCCGGCTCGCAAAATTACGGGCGAGGTTGGCGCCCATGACGGCGAGTCCGATGACACCGATGGAGGATTGGGACATATTCGTTATTATTTAATCTGATTTTTTTTGTGCCATCGTACTTCTCGCGAAATCAGTCCGGTGATTCCGCCGATGACGAGTCCTCCCGTTACAAAATAGCTTAAGGCGTAGTAGAAGGTGGAAAGGCCGAATAATTTATCGGTAAAAATGCTCAACAGCCATACAATAAATCCCACTGATGCTCCGGACAGAAGATTCATGAATATCCGGTCCTGTTCAATTTTTTCAATAATTTTTTTCATTGGGGTGTGATTAATTGTTCATATCTTAGCAGGTTATTTTTAAAATAAAAAAGGGCAGTTCTTTGGAACCGCCCTTTTATACATCTTGTGTCGGTACTATTTCGCCTTGTCCGCGATGATCTTTTCGGCGACGTTGGTCGGAGCTTTTTCGTAGTGGTCGAACTCCATGGAGTAGGCCGCGCGGCCCTGGGTCATGGAGCGGAGGTCGGTTGCGTAGCCGAACATTTCGGCGAGCGGAACGCGGGCGTGAATGACCTTGGCCATACCGCGGTTGGTGGTTTCGTAAATCTGGCCGCGCTTTGAGCTGAGGTTGCCCATGACGTCACCGAAGAAGTTTTCCGGAGTGGTGACTTCCACCTTCATGATCGGTTCAAGGATGACAGGGGAGGCTTGTCTGGCGCCTTTCTGGAACGCCATGGAACCGGCGATCTTAAACGCAAGTTCGTTGGAATCCACGTCATGGTAGCTTCCGTCGTACAGTTCTACTTTTACGTCCACGACCGGATAGCCGGCAAGAATGCCGCGGGTCAGAGCTTCTTTAATACCCTTGTCGACGGCGGGAATAAATTCACGGGGAATTTTACCTCCGATCACCTTGTTGATAAATTCGTATCCCTTGCCAGGTTCGTTCGGGCTAAGGGTGATTTTGACGTGGCCGTACTGACCGCGACCGCCGGACTGTTTGACGTACTTCTCTTCGGCGTCGACTTCGGTGGTGATGGTTTCACGGTAGGCAACCTGCGGACGTCCGATGTTCGCTTCCACCTTGAATTCGCGCTTCATACGGTCGACGATAATGTCCAGGTGGAGTTCTCCCATACCCGCGATGAGGGTCTGTCCGGTCTCTTCGTTGGATTTAACCTGGAATGTCGGATCTTCTTCGGCAAGTTTCTGGAGGGCGATACCCATCTTTTCCTGATCGGCCTTGGTCTTCGGTTCGATGGCAATCTGGATAACCGGTTCAGGGAAGGTGATGGATTCAAGAATGATTGGTTTATCCTCGTCGCACAGGGTGTGGCCAGTGAAGGTTCCTTTTAAGCCCACGGTTGCGGCGATGTCGCCGGCATGAACCTCCTTGATTTCGTTGCGGTTGTTGGCGTGCATCTGAATAAGACGGCTGATGCGTTCCTTGTTGCCGGTGCTGCTGTTCAGGACATAACTGCCGGACGTGAGTTTACCTGAGTACACGCGGAAGTAGGCAAGTTTACCCACAAACGGATCCGTCATGATTTTGAAAATAAGCGCGGAGAATGGCTGATTTTCCTGCATGTTGCGTTCTTCTTCGGCTCCGGTGTCGGGATTGGTTCCTTTGACCGCTCCGATGTCGAGAGGGGAAGGAAGGTAGGCGTTTACGCCGTCGAGTACGAGCTGGACACCCTTGTTGGCCAAAGCTGATCCGCAATACACCGGATAGAGTTTGTTTTGTACCACGGCGTGGCGCATGCCCCGAACAATTTCTTCCTGCGTCAGTTTTACGCCGTTCAAATATTTTTCCATGAGGTCGTCGTTCATTTCGGAAACTTTTTCCTCCAGGCGGTGGCGGTATTCCTCGGCCTTGGCTTTCATGTCTTCCGGAACGGGGATTTCCTTGATGATTTCTCCGTGTTTGCCTTCAAACTCGAATGCCTTCATTTGGACGAGATCCACCACACCGCTGAAGGTGTTTTCCTGGCCGATCGGAAGTTGTACCGCTACGGCTTCCTTACTCAGACGTTCAAAAATCGAATCGAGTGACATATAAAAGTCCGCACCGATTTTATCCATCTTGTTCACGAAGGCCATGCGGGGCACTTCGTATTTATCGGCTTGGCGCCATACGGTTTCGGACTGTGGTTCAACACCCTGGGAACCGTCAAATACCACGACACCTCCATCCAGTACGCGCAAAGAACGTTCAACTTCAGCCGTGAAGTCCACGTGCCCCGGAGTGTCGATAATGTTGTACCGGCACTCTTTCCATGAGCAGGTCGTGGCGGCGGAGGTAATGGTAATTCCGCGTTCGCGTTCCTGTTCCATCCAGTCCATGGTTGCGGCCCCTTCGTGCACTTCACCGATTTTGTAGTTCTTGCCGGTATAAAAGAGGATGCGTTCCGTTGTTGTGGTTTTACCGGCATCGATGTGCGCAATAATTCCGAAGTTACGCAGTTTACTGAGGTCGTCTGACATGGAAATAGATGATTAAGGGTTATGAATGGAGAATTGTCGCAGGTTCAATCGCCAAGGCGATTTCAAGCTTTGGTATTATAGGTTTTTTGACTTTGAAGTCAAGGTTGGCAGGTTTTACGTGTTCTGGGGATTTCCGGGTTTGTCCGAATCCCTGAGTTTGGTGTCGATGAGTGCCGCGATATCCCTGCTCATGACGCCGGTCTTTGCACGGATCTCCCTGAGGAACTGCGTATGCTGTTCGCGTTCTTTTGTGAGTGCGTCCCTGGCCGTTTTTGCTTCTTCCTGCGCGGTGCGGATGGCCACGTTGGCGTCGTTTCCGATTTTGATTTTTTCACCGAGGTGCGCGTCTGTTTTTTTTCGTAATTCAGCCAGCTCTGCGGCCTGTTGTGAGAGCGTCCGGTCTTTGAGGGCGAGCAGACACAGTACTTTTGCCTGAAGGTCGGCCAGCGTTCCGATGGCTTCGTCAGTATCTTCTATGTACGTCGGGGGTGGGTTTTGGGAGTCCGTTCTTTTTTTTACGGAGAAGAATTCGAGGTTTTTAAAGAATTTGATTTTGAGCTCGGCGGCTTGTCCGTAGGCCATCATGGTTCTTCCGTGGGAAAAACTTGTTTCCATCGCGGCTTGGAAAATCCTTTTCAATCCTTCAACATTTCCGTTTTTTTGGGCGAGTACCAGGTAGTCGGCAAAAAAGTCGGCATCTCTGTCCGCGATCGGAGTATAGAAGTTTTCCGCTTCGAATTTCCCTCCTTTGGATTCATGCCGGAGGTGGATGCAGGCGTTTTGGTCCTGTGTAAACTGAACTCCGTCTCCTTTCATGGCGTGTCCGTAGTGCTGGAGAAAATGGACATTGTCCTCCTGATTTCCCGTGGCGGCGAGTTCAAGGGCTTTTGCTTTTAACAGTGCCTGCGCGACGAGCAGCTGGAATTCCGTCCCGTATTCGGCGGGGATCTGCCGGTCCGTTCCAAAAACGACGTGTGCTGTCTCCGTGACTTCATCCTTCCTCATGGACGTCAGCGTTACCGGAAGGCTTTCGTAGAGCTTTGCCTCTTCTTCGTCCGAGAGTCTTGATTTGACTCCTTCAACGGCTTTATGGATGAACTGGGTGGTTTTGAAGGCAATGAAGTCGGCGATTTTTTCCGGCGGGAACTGCTGATGAAGGAGCAGCCGGTTCTCTTCCTCGATGTGGGCGAAATGCTTCAGCACCGTCTGCCGCAATTTTTCTTCGTAATTCTTTTTTGCGGTTTCCACTTTGTGCGGCGCAGCTTCGTACGGTATGGCGAATTGAGGGTATCTTCCTGCCACGGCTTTGCCTTCGTCCGATTTGAGGTATGCTCTCTGTTCCTCTTTTGCCGTTCTTTCCGCCAGCCGCCCGTAAATGGATTGTCCGAACCTTTTGAGGTCTTCAATAACACCTGCGGCCGCAATGAACTCCGGTGAGCTGAATGTCCGCTGCTGTAGCGGGGAGATTTCGCCGGTTCTGCTGGTTTGAACGAGGCGGTAGTATTCTGTTCCGTATGCGGTGATGATGGTTTTCAGGCTTTGGATTTTTGTCCTTATTTCTTCCGGAATACCGACTTGAAGCTGCGTGATGCCCAGGTAGAGCGCTCCCAGGAGTTTTTCGGCGTCATCGTAGCTTTTGTCCGGTGTGGAGGCAGGATATTGGGAGAACCACGATGCCCACTGGTAGCAGCTTGTCGAGGTTATTTCGGCGGCGGTTTGTTTTACACCTTCTGCTGCAGGCTTAAAAACACCGTCAAGAACGTCCATGGCATGTCGTTTGGTGAGCGCGCCGGGTGATACGGGTGCAAATGGCATGGTTTCCCCGTCTTTACTGGCGATGACTCCGACGGTTGCCGTAAGGTCGGGGGTGCCGGTTGGAGCCGCCGTGGGTGTCGGGGTTGTGTTCTGGTCTACGACATCCAGCGTGATTCTGTCTTCTTGGTTTCCGGTATCGAGTCCCATGTCGGTAAAAAAATTAAGGTGGAATTGGGAAGTATGCTAGGGTTGTTGGACTTATTTGTCAACGAACAAAATAACCTTCCGGCAGGCGGCGCTCCGTCGATTGATCCCAACTCCAGTCTTGGGTCGAACATCAGGTTTTTTGCTTTCGCTGCTGTCTGAGGTCTTTGATGACGTTCAATACGCCCGTCGCGCTTGGAGGGGTTGTTTCCGGAAAGATGGCGTCACGGATGGATTCTTTGAGCGCGGTGATGCCTTCCTTGCTTGTCGCCGAAACGAAACACGGGTGAAAGACCTTGAACTGCTCTTCGAGTGATGTCCGGTCAAGATCCGCGGCCCGGTCGGTTTTGTTGAAGACGTAGATGGTGGGTTTCAACAGTCCGTCGATCTGGAACAGGATTTCGTTGACCACTTCGATTTTGGAAAGAAAGTGCGGGTCGCTGACGTCAATAACGTGGAGGAGCAGGTCGGCGTCGATGGTTTCTTCCAGGGTGGACTGGAAAGATTTGATGAGTGTGGTGGGCAGGTTCTGGATGAAGCCGATCGTGTCGGAGATGAGGATTTCGTGCGGCATGATGTACATTTTTCCGACCCGGGTATCCAGCGTGGCGAACAACTTGTCCGCGGCGTACGCGCCTTTTTTGGTCAGCGCGTTGAGGAGCGTGGATTTGCCCGCGTTGGTGTATCCGATGATCCCGACCGTTTTGAGTTCCCGGCGTTTTCGGCCGGCACGGTGGACCTTGCGGACTTTTTTGCAGGCTTCCAGTTCTTCCTTGATGCGGTATTCCATTTTGGAGAGGTGTCGCTTCATGGCTTCGATGTTGGTTTCGCCCGAGCCGCGGGTTCCGATGCCCCCGCCCTGGCGGGAGAGTTGCATACCCATACCGAAGATGCGCGGCCCCATGTGTTTGATGCTCGCAAGTTCAATTTCCAGGCGGGCTTCACGGGTCGACGCGTGCTTCTGGAATATTTTAAGGATGAGATCGATGCGGTCCCAGGCCTGCAGGGGTTCTTTGAAGGTCTTTTCGATTTTCCCCCGTCTTGAGGGATCGGTGGCTTTTTTGCGTTCTTCCTCGGCGAATTTGCGGAGACGTTCGTTGATGTTGTAGGTCTGGTGGGGTTTGAGTTCGTTGTTGATAATCAGAATATTCCCATCCAGGCTTTTGCTTTCTTCGATAATTTCCTCCAGTTTTCCGCTTCCGATGAAGGTTTTATAGTCCGGTGTCTGCCGTTTCTGGATTTTTTTGATCACGACCAAACCACCGTACGTTTTAATGAGGCTTTCGGCTTCGGCAAGGCGATATTCGGCTTCTTCCCTGGTGGTCTGCGGAGGAATGCAATCAATGAGTATGGCTTTCAGCACGGGAATGGTCTTTGCTTAAGGTGTAGTAGAGTCCCATGGCGAAGAGGGCGATGATGTCCCCCGAACCCTGGAGTCCTTTGAAGAAGTCGGTGTTGTACCCTTTGATTTTTACCATAAAAAACGCGACGACCATGATGAAGGCGATGAGACCGCCGCTGACGCGGGTGATCACGTCTCCGGTCTTGTTCTTGAGCAAACCTCCCGCGATGATTCCGATTCCCGCGGCGAGTTCACCCAGAGTTGCGCACCACCCCAGGAAAACCGGCATGTTCAGTGCGGCGGCGAATGTATCCGGCCCGACAATGAACAGCTTGTGGTAACCCGCGAGGATAAAAATAAATGCCAGTGCTATGCGCATAATCCAGTCGGCGACCTTGTCCATGATTGAACAGCATCTCATGATGGTGGTGGTTATGTGGTGTGCTTCCTATTTTTACACCCGTGGCGCATCCCGTACAAATATTTTTCATGTTCGGGGCGGGATATACGGTGTATAGTGCGGGTAATATCTCTAATTATTCTTATGATAAACGTGCACGCACAGAAGGTTCTGGCTGAATTGAAGGTTGTGGGGGCGATGGGGTTGCCATCCGAAGTCCAGATAGAAACCTCTAAAGACGGAACCCGCTGGAAGGGGACAAAACGAAATGGGGATGCCTGGGAACTGATAAAGAACAATGAGGAAAGTTTTACCTGTACCTGTTAGTTTTTGAAGCCACAAAAAAAGCCCCGTGAACCGGGGCTTTTTTATTTTGCAGTGGGGAATGTTTCTTAGTACTTGGCGTAGTGAGCAAACGCTTTGTTGGCCTGTGCCATTCTGATGGTGTCTTCTTTCTTTTTGATGGCGTTCCCTTCATTGTTGGATGCATTCAGGAGTTCGTCGGCGAGTTTCTTAGCCATAGGAGAGCCCTTCTTGCTTCGTGCCGAATCCAGTATCCAGCGGAAGGAAAGCATGAGCTGGCGTCCCGGTTTGACTTCGATCGGAATCTGGTAGACGGCGCCGCCGATACGTTTTGGGCGGATTTCCAGGGTAGGTTTCACGTTTTCAATCGCGCGTTCGAAAACCTTCACCGGTTCCTTCTGGCCTTTCTCGGTCAACACCTGAAGCGTTTCTTTAAAGATTCTGCGGGCGATGTTCTTTTTCCCTTCCTTCATGATGTAGTTGATGAATTTCTCCTGAAGTGGGTTGGAACCTTCCGGAATGAATGTGGGTCGTTTTTGTGCCATTGTTTTAGAATTTAGGTCGTAGAATGTAAGTCGTTGAGTTGAATTGGAATTTATTTCTTGGGTTTCTTCTGGCCGTACAATGAACGGCTCTGTTTGCGGTTTTGAACACCCTGGGTATCCAGTTTTCCGCGGACGATGTGGTAACGTACACCCGGAAGGTCCTTTACGCGGCCGCCGCGGATCAGCACGACGCTGTGTTCCTGGAGGTTGTGGCCTTCGCCCGGGATGTAGGCGTTCACTTCAAGTCCGTTGGTTAAACGTACCTTGGCGAACTTGCGGAGCGCGGAGTTCGGTTTCTTTGGAGTCATCGTGCCAACTTTGATGCATACGCCGCGTTTCTGCGGGCAGTTCAGATTGAAGTTCCGGTTTTTGATCGTGTTCTTGATGCTGAGCAGAGCCGGAGCTTTACTCTTTCTGGTCTGATTTCTGCGGCGTCGGCGGACGAGTTGGTTTATGGTTGGCATTTGAGTGGAATGTAGGGTTTAGGATTTAGAATGCTGGGCTAATTTACATGCTGACAGCCCTAAATGCAAGGGGAGTTTGCGGAGAATCGGCTATACGACCGCGAATTTTCTCACCGCTTCCTCGGTTACCGGTTTTTCGGCTGAAATTTGCGCCGCTGCGGCCTCTTTTCCTTTCGTTTCTTCAAGATGGCGCTTGCGGTAGGTTTCACCGGCCGGGATGAGTTTGCCGATGATCACGTTTTCCTTCAGACCTTCCAGAATGTCGATCTTCTTGGTTGTCGCGGCTTCCACGAGTACGCGGATGGTTTCCTGGAAGGATGCTGCTGACAGCCAGCTTTCGGTATGGAGGGCGATACGGGTCAGACCCAGAAGCAGACGTTCTGCCTTTGCTTTCTTCTTGTCGTTTTTTTCGAGTTGGCGGTTGGTCATGTCGTAGCTGATGATGTCCGTGATTTCGCCCGGGAGGAACTTGGAATCGCCGGCGTCCATGATGCGGACCTTGGAGAGCATCTGGCGGGCAATGATTTCAATGTGTTTGTCGTTGATCGTCTGACCCTGGGAAGCGTAAATGCTTTGTACTTCGGTCATGATGTACTTCTGGACGGTGTAGATGTCCGTGAGTTTCATGAGTTCGCGGAGGTTGAAGTGTCCAGTGGTCAAAGCTTCGCCTTTTTTCACGATGGAGTTTGTCTTCACTCTGAGCGTTTTGCCGAACGGTATCTTGTAGTTTTTTTCGACGTTGTTGTCGGTAAGGATGATGATTTCGTCGGCCGTTATCTTTACCACTTTTCCGTTCTCTTCCGAGCGGACAACGTTCTTGTTTACGGTGGATTTTGCGATGACCTCTTTCTCCTTCACTTTGTCACCCTGTTTGACGGTCGGAGCAAAGTCGGCGGAGATTTCGTAGGATTTTTCGATGGGCTTTTCAGAAACCACCGTGATTTCCGTGATGTTTCCCTTCGTGACGACTTTTACTTTTCCTCCAATTTCGGAAAGTACGGCCACCGCCTTGGGATTGCGGGCTTCAAACAGTTCTTCCACGCGGGTAAGACCCTGGGTAATATCGCCTTCGCCGGCTACACCACCCATGTGGAACGTACGCATCGTCAGCTGGGTACCGGGTTCACCGATGGACTGTGCGGCAATGATTCCGACAGGGGTACCGATCTTCACGGTCTTGTTGTTGCCGAGGTCTTTTCCGTAACATTTTACGCAGATACCGCCTTCCGTTCGGCAGGTCATGACACTGAACACTTCGACGTGGTCAGCTTTGCATTTCTGGATGGCCTGGATGGATTCCGTGTCGATTTCCGTATCTTTTTCCAGAATTACTTCACCGGTTTTCGGATCCACTACCGGTTTGGCCAGTACTCGGCCGTAAATGCGGTTTTCAAATTTTTCACCGATCTTTTCACTTTCCGCGCGGGTAACCAGGTGGGCTTCTGTCGCACCACAGTCATCTTCCTTGATAATGATGTCCTGAACCGCGTCAACGAGACGGCGGGTAAGGTAACCGGCTTCAGCCGTTTTCAGAGCGGTATCGGATTTACCCTTGCGTCCTCCGTGCGTGGCAATGAAGTATTCAAGAATCGTAAATCCTTCCTTGAGGTTCGATTTAATCGGGAGTTCGATCGTGCGGCCGGCAGGGTTGGCAACCAGGCCTTTGATACCGCAGAGCTGGGTGATTTGTCCCCAGTTACCGCGGGCGCCGGAGTCCACGAGGTAGTAAAGATCGTTATCTTCCGGAATGTTCTTGATCATGAGGTCGGTAATGTCCGATTTGGCCCTGGACCAGACTTTGATCGTCTGGTTGTAGCGTTCGTCGTCCGTGACCAGACCCTGCTGATAAAGATCCGTAATTCCCTGGACTTTGTCGGAGGCGACATCGACGATCTTGACCTTTTCTTTTGGAATGAGCATGTCCGCGGCCGAGGTGGAAATGCCGGATTTGGTGGCGAACATGAAGCCGATACGCTTGAGATCATCGGCAACGACGGCGGTGCGGTCGATGCCGCACTTGTTGAAGCTCTTGGCAATGATTCCCGAAAGCTGTTTTTTGCCGACGGTGTCGTTGATGTATCCGAGTTCCGGCGGAATGAAACTGTTGAAAATCATGCGTCCAAGACTCGTGTTTTCAATAATCTTACCCGACCCAACTTTGCTGGGTTCCCCGGAAGCAATCGCTTCGCGACTGCCATCAACGCGGGCGTTGATCGGAGCCTGAAGATGGAGATGTCCGAGGTTGTAGGCGAGCATTCCTTCTTCAAGGGAGCAGAGCGTCATGCCTTCGCCCTTTTTGCCCTTTACCATTTTGGTCAGGTAGTAGCATCCGAGGACCATGTCCTGGATCGGAGCCACGATCGGTTCGCCGGCGGAAGGTTTGAGAAGGTTTCTTGCTGAGACGATGAGTTCGCGGGCTTCGGTTTGCGCCTGGCGTGAAAGCGGGACGTGAACGGCCATCTGGTCGCCGTCAAAGTCCGCGTTGAAGGCCGCACAAACGAGCGGGTGAATCTGGATGGCCTTGCCTTCCACGAGTACCGGCTGGAAAGCCTGGATACCCAGGCGGTGAAGCGTCGGAGCGCGGTTCAAAAGTACGTAGTGGTTCTGGGTAACTTCTTCCAGGATGTCCCAAACCTCTTTGCGGTTTCCCTGAATGAGTTTTTCGGCGTTCTTGATGTTGTGGGCGTATCCGTCGCGGATCAAACGTCCGATGACGAAAGGCTTGAAAAGTTCCAGCGCCATGGATTTTGGAAGACCGCACTGGTGGAGCTTGAGCTTAGGACCGACCACAATGACGGAACGGCCGGAGTAGTCCACACGTTTACCAAGGAGGTTCTGGCGGAAGCGTCCCTGCTTACCTTTGAGCATGTCGGAAAGGGAGCGGAGTTTGCGCTTGTCGCCGGAGTTGAATACGGTTTTACCCTGGCGGGCGGAGTTGTTCAAAAGTGTGTCCACGGCTTCCTGGAGCATACGTTTTTCGTTGCGGCAGATAACTTCCGGAGCGCCGATGGCCATCAGTCTCTTGAGACGGTTGTTGCGGTTGATGACGCGGCGGTACAGGTCGTTCAGGTCGGAAGCCGCGAAGCGTCCTCCATCCAGCTGAACCATCGGACGAAGGTCGGGAGGGATAACCGGAAGCACGGTCATGACCATCCATTCGGCTTTGATGGCCGCCTTCATGAGGGATCCGGCGAGTTTGATTCTCTTGATGATCTTCTTCTGTTTCTGGCCGGAAGCTTTCTTGAGATCTTTTTCGAGCTGTTCTGTGAGTTTTTGCAGATCAAGGTTCTGGATAATATTGCGGATGGCTTCGGCGCCGATGCCCGCTTTAAAGATCTGGCCGAACTTCATGGACATGTCGCGGTACTCGAGTTCGGAGTAGATTTTTCCGATCTTGATGCCTTCAAGTTCATCCTTGGTCGTGCGGTGCTGTTCGTCGAGTTCTTCAAGTTTGGACGCGTACCCTTTTTCCATTTTTTCTTGTTTGGAACCCACTTCAGCGTCGGCATCCTTGTTGTCGTCGGATTTCTTACCGAACTCCTCCTGGAGTTTTTTGCGAAGGGTCTTGTATTCGGCGGTGAGCTGTTCTTTGGCTTCAGCTTTTGCCTTGTCGTCCATGGCGGTGACGATGTAGGCGGCAAAATACACCACCTGTTCAATAGCCTTGATCGGCAGATCGATCAAAAGACCGATACGGCTCGGGGTGGAACGGAGGAACCAGATGTGGGTGACCGGTACGGCTAGTTTGATGTGGCCCATGCGGGTACGGCGGACTGCGGAACGGGTGACTTCGACGCCGCACTTTTCACAAATAACTCCGCGGTAGCGGATTCTTTTATATTTTCCGCAGTAACATTCCCAGTTCTTGGTGGGGCCGAAAATGCGTTCGCAGAACAGACCGTCGCGTTCAGGTTTCTGCGTCCGGTAGTTGATGGTTTCCGGTTTCTTCACTTCGCCGTATGACCATGACAGCATCTCCTCGGGAGAAGCCACGGATACCGCAATCGCGTCGAAATTGTCGAGAAGCGTATCCTTTTTGTCATTTGGATTCATTGACATGTGGATGGGAAATTAGAAATTAGTATTTAGAATGTAGAATGTAGAATTTAGGGCTTAGGCTCCGGGTTGGGGGGGGACTAGAGGCCAAGGTCCTGGTCGATGTCGATGGGGCCGGTTGCCACGGGAAGAGCGGGGGCTGCCGGTGTTGCTGACGGAGTCGTGCTTTGAGGTGCCGGAGCTGCTGCCACAGGTTCTTTATGTACCGGCCTGTGATGGACTTTCGGGGTGTGGCGCATTTCATGCTGGGGTTCTTCCATCTGCATGCCTTGCATGCCGCCGCCCTGTTCCATGGCACCTTCTTCAGGGATGTAATCGGCCTGGTCGCTGTCGCCGTTCTGCAGGCGTTTTTCCAGCATGATCATGTCCTGGATGACAATTTCCGTTTTGAATTTCTTTATACCTTCGGGGGTGTCCCAGCTCCTGGTTTTGAGGTACCCCTCGATGTAGACAAGTTTGCCTTTTTTGAGGTACTGCCCGCAGATTTCCGCCAGGCGGGACCAGGCGACGATTTCGTGGTATTCGCTGGAGGTGTGGCGTTGCCCGTCGCGGGTGACCCATTCGCGGTTGGTGGCAATACCGAAGGTGGTAACGGACTGGCCGTTGGGGGTTTGGCGGACTTCAGGGTCGCGGGTCAGGTTTCCGATCAAAATAACTTTGTTGACACTTCTCATGGTTCAGGAGGGTAGGAAGTAGAATGTAGGTCTTAGAATGTAGGAAGTAGAATGTAGGTCGTAGAGTGGGGAAGTTTTTCGCTGGTCCGGCATCTTGCCGGATGCAGAGTCCGCTTTACGCCTCGTCCTCCTCCAACAGTTCTTTTTCCAATTTGGCGGCTTCCGCGAGTTCTTCCGCCGTTGGACCTTCGATGCTTTCAAAATCGACTTCAGGTTCTTCTTCTATGTAACCTTCGTCGCCTTCCTGAGGAACTTTGACGCCCATTTTGTTCATTTCCTGTTCTTCAACAACTTCCAGTTCATCCGTGGTTTCCGTTTCCATGCCTGGTACGTTTGCTACCACCGGTTCGATTTCCGCTTCCAGGATTTTTTCAACTTCAGGATCAACTTCGGCGCGGTTTGGATCGTTTTCGTGCAGGAAGGAAGTTTCTTCTTTTTCTGCCTGTTCCAGGGTGTATTCGTCTTCTTCGGCAAGCTTCTCGGCATTTTCCGTTACCTGGAGCTGGACGTTCAAACCCAGGGACTGAAGTTCCTTCACCAATACGTTGAAGGATTCAGGAGTGTGCGGTTTGCGGATGGCTTCACCCTTCACGATGGACTCATAAGCTTTTGCGCGGCCATAGACGTCATCGGATTTGATGGTGAGCATTTCCTGGAGGGTGTGGGCTGCACCGTATGCTTCGAGCGCCCATACTTCCATTTCTCCGAAGCGTTGTCCTCCGTGCTGGGCTTTACCTCCCAAAGGCTGTTGGGTGACGAGGGAGTATGGACCAACCGAACGGGCGTGAATCTTGTCTTCAATCAAGTGGCTCAGTTTCATGATGTAGGCGATACCTACGGTTGTTTTGTGATCAAAAGGTTCGCCGCTCAGACCGTCGTAGAGCTGAAGCTTTCCGTCTTCCGGAAGATCCGCTTTTTTGAGAAGTTCCGTAATCTGCTCCGTGGTGACACCGTTGAGGGCTGGGGTGGCAATCTTGATACCGAGTTTGCGGGCAGCCCAACCGGCGTGTGTTTCAAGAATCTGTCCGATATTCATACGGGCGGACACACCGAGCGGGTTCAAAATAATGTCGATTGGAGTTCCGTCGGGGAGGAAAGGCATGTCTTCCTGTGGAACGATGATGGAGATGACACCCTTGTTTCCGTGGCGGCCGGCGACTTTGTCGCCGATGGAGATTTTACGGGTCTGGGCAACGTTGACGCGGATCTGCTGGTTGACTCCCGTCGCAAGTTCGTCGCCGTTTTTGCGTGAGAAAATCTGGATGCCGACGATCTTACCGCCTTCACCACCGGGGAGGCGGAGAGAGGTGTCTTTGACGTCGCGGGCTTTTTCACCGAAGATCGCGCGGAGCAGTCTTTCTTCCGCCGTGAGTTCGGTTTCACCCTTCGGGGTAATTTTACCGACGAGAATGTCGCCTTCGCGGACGTTCGCACCGATACGGATAATGCCGTTTTCATCGAGGTCTTTGAGGCGTGCTTCACCGACGTTCGGAATATCGCGGGTGATGATTTCAGGTCCGAGCTTGGTATCGCGGACATCCATCGTGAATGTTTCAATATGGACGGAATCAAAGTAGCCGTCTTTCACCACGCGGTCGGAAATAATGACCGCATCTTCAAAGTTGTAACCCTGCCATGACATGTAGGCTACGAGTACGTTTTGACCCAGTGCGAGTTCGCCGTTTTCAATGGCCGGACCGTCGGCGAGAACGTCGCCTTTGTGGACGCGCTGTCCTTTGTTGACGCGCGCGCGCTGGTGGATGCAGGTTCCCTGGTTGCTTCGTTCGTAAATGAGGAGTTTATAGATGGATTTCTTCCCGGAGTCATAGATGACGGTGATCTGTTCGCCGTCAACGTAAGAAATGGTTCCGTTGTCTTCCGCCAGGACAACCTGCCCGGAGCTTTTGGCGACCACTTCTTCAATACCCGTTCCAACCACCGGAGCGGAAGGAGTGATGAGCGATACGGCCTGGCGCTGCATGTTGGAACCCATGGACGCGCGGGTGTTATCGTCATGTTCAAGGAATGGAATGAGTGAGGTCGTTTCGGAAATAATCTGTTTCGGGGAAACGTCGATGTGCGTGATGTCTTCGACGGTGGACATGGCAGGTTCGCTGTTTTTACGTGCGGAAACCAGGTCAACGAGGATTTCGTCCTTGTCGTTGTACGGGGTGTTCGCCTGGGCGATGACGAGATCACGTTCTTCGTCGGCGTCGTAGTAGCGGACGTGTTTGGTGATGTACGGGCGGACGGCGATTTTTTCGATGGCGAGTTTTTCGATCTCCTTGGCCAGTTTTTCGTCGATGACGGTGCCGGATTTGGCGATCAGTTTATCCGTTTTGGGATGTTTGACGCTTTCCGTGATCGTGCGTCCCGTGAGTTCCTTTGCTTTGTTGAAGACAAAATGCCCGATTTCGCGGAACGGAGTTTCGATAAATCCGTATTTGTTCACGCGGGCGTAACTTGCAAGGTGAACGACGAGACCGATGTTCGGACCTTCCGGCGTGGCGATAGGACAGATACGTCCATAGTGGGAAGGATGCACGTCACGGACATCGAAGGATGCGCGTTCGCGTGACAAACCTCCGGGACCCATCGCGGAGAGGCGGCGTTTGTGCGCCAGTTCGGCGAGCGGGTTGGTCTGATCCATGAACTGTGAAAGCTGTGAGCTCGCAAAGAATTCACGGAGCGCCGCCGTGATCGGGCGGGAGTTTATCAGTTGTGTTGGAGTGACCGTTTCAAGATCCATCACGGTCATGCGGTCCTTGGCGATACGGTCGGTTCTCAGGAGACCCACGCGGAATTTGTTCTGTACGAGTTCACCTACGGCGCGGATGCGGCGGTTCGAGAGGTGATCGATGTCATCCGGAGCCATTTCCCCGTTGTTGAGGCGGATCAAATATTTGATGATTTCAATGAGGTCGGCGATCTGGAAGGTATGGAACTCTTTATTGTTCGGGATATCGATCTTGAAACGCTTGTTCAGTTTGTAGCGGGCAACCGGTCCCATGTCGTATTTGCGGTAGTCGAAGAACATGGACTGGATGAGTGATTTGGCGTTTTCTGGTGTTGCCAGATCTCCGGGGCGGATTTTGCGGTAGATGCTCTGGTACGCCTCGTCGGTCGTTTTTGCGCTGTCTTTTTCGAGGGTGTTGAAAATGTAGTCGTGCTGGGGATCAAGGGTGATACTCTTGAAGATCTCCAGAATCTCTTTGTCCGTGTTGTGTCCAAAGATACGGAGGAGGGAAGTGATCGGAATCTTGCGTTTGCGGTCGATCTTGACGGTGATAATACCTTTTTTGTCCGTTTCGATTTCCAGCCAGGCGCCGCGTTTTGGAATGATCTTGGCGTTGTGGTAGGTGGGAGCGGCGGCGTTTTTTGAGAAGAACACACCCGGTGAGCGCACGAGCTGGCTCACCACCACGCGTTCAATGCCGTTGATGATGAAGGTTCCGCGGTTGGTCATGAGCGGTACGCCTCCGAGGAATACGTCCTGTTCCTTAATTTCACCGGACTCTTTGTTGATTAACTGGACGTGTACCTTGAGAGGGGCTTCGTAGGTCAGGTTCTTGGATTTGCAGGTTTCTGCGTCCCATTTTGGCTCTCCGATGGAGTGTTCCAGAAAGTGAAGTTCAAGTTTTTTTCCGGAAAAGTCAGAAATCGGGTTGATTTCGTCCAGAAGTTCGCGGATTCCGTCTTCCAGGAACCAGCGGTATGAATCGATCTGGATTTCGATGAGGTTCGGAAGAACGACATCCTGATCCAGACGGGCATTGAAATATTTGCGGTTGCTGGCTTCCTTCATCACGATGTTTTCTTTTGGAAGGAGCTTGGAGATCTCTTCCGCGACGGATGTTGAAACTTTCATTTTTGCCGTAGCCTTGGCGACTTTTGCCTGTGCCGCTTTTACGGCTTTTTCATCAATAATTGCCGGTTTTTTGGGAGCCGGTCTCTGGTACATCTGTTTTTTTTGTTCAACTTTGACTTCCACTTTTTTCGGTTCAACTTTTGCCGGAACCTTTGCTTTTGGTGCCGGTTTCACCGCTTTTGCCGGTTTTGCGGCTTTTACGGGTTTGACAGCTTTTGGAGCGACTTTCTTTACCGGTTTTGCAGCCTTCTTTGGAGCCGCCTTTTTTACAACTTTCACCGGTTTTTTTGCCGTCTTCTTCGGAGGAACCGCCTTTACGGCTTTTCCAACCGGTTTGCTCACTTTTTTCACAAGCTTTTTTAAAGCCTTCGCGACTTTTTTCAAAGGCTTGGAAGCCTTCTTCGCTGACTTCAATGGAGCTTTTTTACTTTTCTTGGCCATATTGAAAGAAGAGTGAATAAATTGCGGGAATAATGCTATCGCTCATAACTCACTCTGCAACTCCTTATATTAAGGAGAAATCTGATAGCTTAGTCCATTCTATTTATTTTCGGCCTCATGTCAACTAAAAAAGCACCCCGGTTTTTGGCCGGAGTGCTTTTATTTTCGACGGTTTATTCGGTCGCTTATTAGATTGCGAAGTTTTTGAACCAGAAGTTGTGGACAATATAGTTGAATATTCCGTCCGCCTGGTGCTTGCTGCCGTGGTCAGTGATGACGGCGATGGCGTTTTCGAACTGGACCGCAACGACTTCATCAACGCTGGTGCCGACTTGGTTTACTTTATGGAACCAAATGGCCGGACGCGTGTTGATCAGCAGGTTGTCGATACCGTTGGAAAGTGTGTAGGGATTCGTGGTCGGGGTTGCCCCGAAGAATTTATCCATGGTCAGTTTGTCAGGGTTCTCCTTGATGCTAATGCTGATGTCCAAAACTTTTTGGTCAAGACTCGAGAGGAATTTGAGCATGTTCGGGGTGTCGCCGTTGGAGATGAGCAAAGATTGCGGATATCTGGTTGCGTACCCAAAAAGTGCGTTTGGATGGGCGGCATCCAGGATGGTGAACGTCGGTTTGCCGGAACTTTCCAGGAACGTATACGCGTACAGATTTACCGAGAAAGGAATGATATCGGTGGCAAAGACGCTGCTGTTGTCTTCGATGTTATTCGGGAAGTTGTCGGAAACGGCTTTTGCACGGTAAATGAGTTCAGCAAGTTCGCCGCGCGTGAGGCTGTTCCCCGGGTAGAACAGAACAGGAGTCTGGGTACCCGTTGTGGTTTTGTAGGCGTCGTAAATATTCTTGATCGCCGCAAAGTTGACGTACGAAACAAACCAGTCGGTCTTTTTGACGTCAGGGGCGATGGATCCGGATCCTGGAATGCCTCCGCGGGAAACGGCAAAGGACATGGTGCTTTCGTTGTAGAACTCCTTGAGGACGATTTTGTATGCTTCAGCCTTATTGATGTTGTTGGCGGGGCGGAATTTTCCGTCCGGGTAACCCTGGACCGTTCCACGTTGGCGGGCGAGAGCCACATATTTGGCGTACCATTCGGTTTTTGGGGTGTCAGGGAACATCTGCGCGCCGGCAAGAGCGGCATCGGCGTCGTCTTCATTACCGTCGGCGATGAAGATCATCTTGAGCATTTCCGCACGGTTGACCGGATTGTTCGGACGGAAGGTGTTATCGCCGTATCCTTTGATGACTCCGTTGACGCTGAGCCATTCAATGGCTTTGTAGTGCGGGTCGGTTCCGCTGACATCGCTGTAGCCCAGGCTTGAGGTTGCCGCGCCGGCAATGCCCGCGTTGAGCAAGGTTGCCGCCATCGATCCGATGACCAGCAGGGAGATTTTTCCTTTCATGAGGAATAAGTTAATGGATAGAAGGAGATTTATTATGTCGTGTCCTTTATAACGCTGGAAACTGTCCGTCGTTACTTTCTATTCGTTCAGTGCTTCCAACGGTTCAAGGTGTGCGGCGCGTGAAGCGGGTATGAATGCGAAAATCGTACTGAGCAGAATCGAAAAGACAAAAATGCCGAATATGGTCGCCGGGTCGTTAGAAAAAATGGATAGCGGTTTGCCGGTGATATCGGGGAGGATGTTCAGGGCAACCATGTTCATCACGACTTCACCCAGAAGCCCAAGGACGATCCCTATGGCTCCTCCGAATATTCCAAGCAGGCCCGCTTCGGTGAGGAACATCAACTGGATGTTGCCGCGGGTCGCCCCGAGTGCCCGGAAGATTCCGATTTCATTCCTGCGTTCGGAAGCCGCCGAGAAAAAGGTGTTGGCGATCATGAGGCCCGCGACGATCAGGATCACCAGACTGATCATGTTCAGTCCGATGTTTACGAAACGGAAATTCTGTTCGAACGCCTTGATCTGCTGCTGCGCGGATGTGACGTCGAGGCCCATGGTTTCGATGGCTACTTGAACCTCTTCGGTATGTTCAGCTGCGTCCGTTTGGACGTACAGGCGCAGGTAATTATCCTGGTAGCCTGGGTCGTGATCTTTGTTCAGTTTCCTCACGACGTCCAGCGGCAGCGTGACTCCGACGAGGGATGTTTTGTCGGAAAATCCCGTAAGTTTCGCCAGGACAGGGTTGCTTGTGGTGTTGGCGTTGTTCAGGAACGTGGATTCATCAGGAAGGACGACGAGATCAAGGCCGGTGAGGTCTTTTTCGCTCAGGTGGGGGAGTTTGCTGGACGCGGCGATTGTAAAATTATAGATGTCGATGATCCTGCGGGAGATGATGGCGGGATAATGGGTTCCGGGGTAGTTTTGAATGGCGTTTTTCCACTCCTCCCGCTGTTGCGGAGTTTTAAGCGTGTCCTGAATATACTCCGTCGGCAGACCGAAGATCATGGTGTCGGTCTGGAAGGTTTGTCCGGCGATGGAGATCTGGAGTGAACTGACGTTGCCATAGTTCATTTCGGGATACACTTTGGTGACGTGCGGGATTTTTTGGATATCCTCCATCATTTGCGGAGTGACGCGGGATTTGCTCGCGGAGGTTGGGATTAAATTCAGCAGCGATCCTCCGGAACTTTTTCCCTGGACGGTGAGTTCGGTGAGCGGGCCGTTGCTGAGGATGTTGGTATAGATCGCTTCACGGAGGCCCGCGCTCAATCCGGTAAAAACCACCAGCGAGCCGATGCCTACGGTGAGTCCGAGGGTCGTGAGCGCGGTCCGCAGACGCTGGCTTTTGAGGTTCCTGATGGCGAGGCGGTAGTACATATTATCTTGTGAATTTTTCAAAGCGGTTTTTTTCCAGCAGTCGTCCGTCTTTTATTTCAATGGTCCGGTCGGCGTATTTGGCGATTTCCCGGTCATGGGTCACGACCACCAGCGTCATACTCTCTTTTTTATGAAGTTTCTTCAGGAGCGCAATGATGCTTTGTCCCGTCACCGAATCCAGGTTCCCCGTGGGTTCGTCGGCGAGAAGGATGGCCGGTTTGTTGATGATTGCCCTCGCAATGGCTGTGCGCTGTTTTTGTCCTCCGGAAATTTCCGAAGGGCGATGGTGCATGCGGTCGCCCACGTCGACGAGTTCCAGGAGTTCTTTTCCCTTCTTTTGCATCGTCGCCTCCTTGCGTTTTTTTCCTGGGGCGAACATCAAAGGGACTTCCACGTTTTCGAGGAGCGTGAGGTGCTGCTGCAGGTGAAAATCCTGGAATACCAGGCCGATGGTTTTGTTCCGGTATTTGGATATCTCCCTGTCTTTCAGTTTCTGAAGATTTTTTCCCTCCACGGTGATGGTTCCTTCCGTGGTTTTGTCCAGCCCGGCAATCAGATGCAGAAGTGTGGATTTTCCCGAACCGGACGGCCCCACAATGGCCACGAATTCTCCGTCTGCAATGGTGAGGGTGATGTTTTTGAGGGCTTCAACCGTTTCGTCGCCGGTACGGTACACTTTGTGGACGTTCAGGAGTTCGATCATGAGGCAATATTAGCCTTTTTTGGGGAAGTTTCCAAATCGTGGCCTTGAGGTTGATTCCGGTGGGGGGTATCTCTTTGCGGCTGCGAATAAAAAATAAAAATCTAAAATTTTAGATTTTTAGAATTTATTGCATGGGCAGGAGTGGGTACGGGGGAAAGGTGTTTTTGGTTCAATAAAAGAGCCCTTCAGAGGGATGATCGCTTTCGAGCCCTTTGATTTAAAACAGTCCGGGTTTTTTGGCGGGGGGTTCGATCTCTTCCGGAACATCAGGTTCGGTTTGCGCCATGACCTGGACGTTGGTGAAGTAGGTGTCGTAGAATTTTTTGATGTCGAGCAGGCCCTTGAGAACCTTTTCGTCATCGCCGGCTTCAATAAATTTTGGGTTCACTTTTACGGCGATGTTTCCCGGGTAGCTGTCCTGCTTGAGTTTGGTGAGGAAGCTTTCGATCGGCAGAATTCCTTCGTTCGGAAGATAGTACTGGCGGCCAAGCTTCACATTGGAAAGATGAACATGCACCATGAATTTCTTCAGGGTTTTGTAGACACGGATGAGGTCGTCGTGTTTCTGCGCGACGCGGGTCGTATCGATGCAGGCGTGCTTGAATTTCTTCATTTCGTTGATGTTCCCCATGGCATGTTCCGGAATAATTCCCAAAAAGGTTTCGGACGGGGCGTTTTCCAGGGCAATGGAAATATTCTCCTTCTGGCGGATCTTCGGGATTTCGTTTTTAAGCCACTGGATGTATTTGAAGTCGAAAATCTTGGGGGGCTGGACCACAATAATGCGGCAGCCCAGGGTTTTTGCCATCTTGACGCATTCCATCAGTTTTTTGGGACTCGAAACCGGGGGGGCCTGAATGGCCACGACCGGAATCTGGTACTGGTCGGAAAGAAGCTTCACATACTCGGTATTTTGCGTATCGAAGTTCTTGAAATCGATCTGGAGATCGATACCGCCGTACCCCGCCTGTTTGACGAAGTTGAAGATACGGTTGAGCCCATAGCCGCGGAGTGAATCTGAGGATAGTACGAGCATGGTTTTGGTGTTTATTAGTTTCATTGAATTATAGCACAAAAATGCCCCTTCTATCAAGGAACGCTTTTTTTCTTTCAACAGAGACCCTATTGACGAATTTAAGCTTTGTTTCTTGGTTATTTCCCGATATGCGTCCGGCCGCCCATGTAGCCCTGGAGAACTTCCGGAATGGCGATGGTTCCATCCTTTTGCTGGTAGTTTTCCATGATGGCCACCAGGGTGCGGCTCATGGCGACGGCCGTTCCGTTGAGGGTGTGGATGATTTCGTTCCCTTTTTCGCCTTTCATGCGGATGTTGGCGCGGCGGGCCTGGTAGTCGGTGCAGTTGGAGCAGCTCGTGAGTTCGCGGAACTTTTTCTGGGTCGGAATCCAGACCTCGATGTCGTACTTTTTGGCGGCTGGGTTTCCGAGATCGCCGGCGCAGATATTCACGACCTGGTAGTGGAAACCGAGTTCGGTCATGATCTCTTCTTCGGTGGCTAAAATAAGTTCGTGCTCTTCCAGGGATTTGTCCGGGTGGCAGAAGCTGAACATCTCGATCTTGTCGAACTGGTGGACGCGGATGATGCCGTAGGTGTCTTTGCTGTAGCTGCCGGCTTCGCGTCGGAAACAGCTGGAGAAGCCCATGTAGCGCATCGGCAGTTTTGCCGGGTCCACGATTTTGTCCGCGTGGAGCATGCACAAAGGAACTTCGGACGTACCGACCAGGTAGAGGTTATCGTCCTCGGGATTCACGTGGTAGATCTCGTTGCGGTCGGCCGGGAAAAATCCGGTGGCGATCATCGCTTTTTCTTTCACCAGCACCGGAGGCAAAATTGGAGCGAACCCTTTGCTGACGAGTTTCTGAACGACAAACTGCAGGAGCGCGAGTTCCAGTAAAACGAGATCGTTTTTAAGGTAGTAGAAACGGGTTCCGGACATTTCCGCCGCGGTTTCCATGTCGATGAGGTCCCATTTTTTGCCGAGCTCCATGTGGTCGAGCGGTTCGAAGTCGAACTTTCTGGGTTTGCCCACGGTTTTGATCGGTTTGTTGTCTGTGTCATCCTTGCCTTCCGGAACGGAATCGAGCGTGGGGTTCGGGATGAGCAATGTTTCCGCTTCAAGATCCAGCTTGAGTTTTTCCAGTTTGGGTTCCAGTTCTTTGAGGCGTTCCTTGAGATTTTTTGATTCTTCGAGCAGAGGTTTTTTGTCCGCAGCGGTCGCGATCTCCTTGGAAATTTTATTCTGCTGGGCTTTTAAATCTTCGACCTCTTTCATGAGCTTGCGGCGGTCTTCGTCCATTTTGATGACGGCGTCAAGATCACCACTGTACCGTTTTTTGAGAATGGCTTTTTTGACTTTTTCCGGGTTTTCGATGAGAAGTTTGAGGTCGATCATACGTGAGGGTGGAGAATGGGGGGTCTTGCGAAAGTACAGTCGTGAATTATCCTATCACGACTGTACTGACCGGGCTAGAGGAGAGGTCAAGTGTCCGAAAATGGGAACGGGACGATTTCTCTATTTGATCTCCACGTATGAAGCGCCGCCTTTGCTGCCTTCTCCGTCGTAGCCGTTGACCTGTTCGCCGAATCCATACGGTTGGCTTGCCGAGTAGAGATCGCTTGGATGATCGAGACTCGTTGAGATATAGGTTCCGGGAGGACAGGTCTGGTTCGCGGTCACGTAGAAATTTCTGGTTCCACCCATTGGAATAAATGGCAATGGGGCGGAAGTTTTTAAGTGAGCGAGATCAATGGCGTTTACTCCGTCAACGGTGGCAATGGCGGACGGGTTTCCTTCCTCATACAGTTGAATGTTGTTGATAGAACTTGGATCGCAGGTTCCGCCAAGGTGCAGGCTCGCCCTTGAAAGATTGGAGTTTTCCGTCGGACCGGGAGGAGTTTCATAATCGACGGACGCCACTGAAAATGCGGCAATCTTGCCGTTTGCCTGTCCGCTCAAAAGCGGGGCCAGTCCGGTTGGAGCGGAGTTGTCCGTTACCGTGACGGTTCCGATCTCAGGGCTTCCAACGGTGAATGGGTTTCCGTCCAGTGTATCGGGTACAAGACTGGTGTCGGCGTCGTTGGATATGAAATGATCGGAAGGTAGCGGTTTGATCATGTTGATGCGGAAAGTGTCGTCCGTGGCGGCGTTTGGGCCGATATTTACCGTGGTGCAGATGGTTTTATGTTCATTGGGTTCGAGGTGTTCATTGAAGGTGAATTTTGTTTTGGAAACGCCTGTTCCGGAAAATGGTGTGAATCGTGCTCCAGAATTGTCGGCGAGGGCGAATTCGATATTTGTTGGATCGATGGTTCCTTCCACCTCAAAGGTCAGATTCTTAAGATCTCCTTCCACGCAGCCGTTTAAGACGGTGACACACATGGCTTGAATGTTGGTTGTTCCTTTCGCCGAAGTTTCGTTCAAAGGGCCGCCGTAATTGATTTCAACATGGTTGCAGCCGATGCCACCGTCAATGCCCATGGAACCGTCCGGGCCGGCATCCGGTTTGGATCCGCCGCCATCGATACCCATGGAACCGTCCGGGCCGGCGTCGGGTTTTGATCCACCACCGTCAATGCCCGGTTTTGACCCGCCTTCGTCGGTTCCCCCATCAAGCCCCGGGTTCTCGTAGGTACCCTGGTCGTCAATAACAACTTTACCTCCGCATCCGGCGGCACCCGATGCGCTGATTGCGCCGAGAAGGTTTGTCGCTCCAATAAAAAGAAGGGTCGCGATGCGTTTTCTCCGGGATGATCTCACCTGATCCACGGCGGTTGGACGAGGGCCGGCAGTATCGGCGGAACGTGCTGCTGATTGCATTGTAAGGGTTTCTTCAGGCTGTCTCATATATGGTTATTAATGGATAGGTTGGGGCCGATTATAGTCCCCGCAGCTATAAAATCAAGCCCGTACTTGGTAACGGCCTTTTAAAAAACCTATTACAGAATGGACATTATTTTTTCCTCTTGAACATTTTTTCGTGGAATCTTTTGACCGCCCGAGCGTAGGCCCGTCCTAGTTTGTATCCCAGGCCTTCCGAGCCCGGCAGAGGGTCGACAAGAATCATGCCCATGCCTGTTTGTTTGGCTCCTCCGTCGGTCAGCAGGTTGTCACCGACCATGACGCATTGTTGCGGCTTGAGATTGAGGTAGTTGTGTGCCGCGCGTTCAAACCCGGCAGGTTCAGGTTTTGGAACCGAATGTTTCATCACGGGAATTCTGAGCTCCTGGAATATGGAATATTCTTCGTCGTGGTCGGGGAATACGCATACCTTGAGCTTTGCCCGGACTTCCCTCAGTTTTTCAACCACCGACGGGGAAAAGGCGGCGCTGCCATATCCAAGAAGAGTGCCGTGAACATCAAGGACCAGACCTCCTCCGAAACGGCGAAGCTCATCAACATCCAGATCTTCGAATTTTTTGATTTCGTGAATTGTTCTGGTGTAGTACGGGGTGGTGAGGAGTTTTACTCCCCATTCGATCTGGGCCGGGCTGAGTTTGCCCGCGTCGGGCCGCGGGACCTGGACCAGATGTTCTGTTCTTTTTGCCGGGTACATCGGATTGGCGGGGGTTTCGACGGATATTCCCCGCTGAGTTTCGATGATGTTTTCCCTGAGCCGTCCCGGAAGTTCGAGTGTCACAATTGTGATAAATATATGATTTTTAGGGCAGATGTTTACCTAAACTTTGGCTTTTTGTCCAGGGAAAGTTGGTAATAGGGTGCGTGATCCGTATTATAATTGGCTGAGATCAAGGAATATTTTTATTTACTAACACCATTGTATATGGAAAAGGATGTTTCAATGAAAGTTGTCCGCTATGCGGGCAGTCTGTTTTTGCTTGCGGCTGCAGGCATGCTGGTTTGGCAGATGACGGGACCGAGCTGGTTCAAAAATATCCGGGCCGAAATAACCAATCAGCCCTATGCGCGCACGATTACCGTGAGCGGCGAAGGTAAGATCACCGCCAAGCCGGATATTGCCAATATCAGTCTTTCCGTGGTTTCCAAGGGGGCGACGGTCAAACAGGTGACCAATGACAACAATACCAAAATGAACGCGGTTTTGGCCGCCGTAAAATCCCAGGGGGTTGACTCAAAAGATATTACGACAAGCCAGTACAGCCTGTATCCGGATTATGACTATTTGTATACTGCCGGGAGTACGAAGATCAAAGGGTATAATCTGACCCAGGAGATTACGGTGAAGGTCCGCGATCTGCAGAAGGTCGACGATATTCTGGATACTGCTACCAAGGCCGGGGCGAACCAGGTCGGTTCCCTGAATTTTGATATTGATGATACGGGCTCCGTTAAGAAACAGGCACGCGAGGTGGCATTCAAAAAAGCCAAGGAAAAGGCCGAAGAGATGGCAGGCATGGCGGGAGTCCGCCTGGGCCGCGTGGTGACCTTCAGCGAGGAGTCGCCATCATACTTCCCGAACTACACCCAGTTTGCCATGGAGGCCAGAAGCATGGTTTCCGACGCGGCTCCGGCTCCAAGCATCGAGCCCGGGCAGAAAGAGCTTTCGATGAGCGTGAGCGTCACCTACGAAATAGAATAAGGTTTGCGATTGAAAAGAGCCCCGCCACGGCGGGGCTCTTTTTGTTTGTACCTTTTGTAAAATTTACCGGCTCGCGGTTGAGGTGTATACTTCTGGGCGACCTTTACCCCCAAGCCAATATGAAAAAATATCTTTCGTCACTCCTGGTGATCTCTTTCGTCGTGCTTACCGCGTGCCAGGGAGGTCCGCCGGGATCTCAAACAAGTCAGCAGAATCAGTCGCAGCAGGCGGCGGTTTTGCCTGCCGATCCATTCAAAGGGGATTACACCATGGATGAAAATATCATGAAGATTCTTGCCGACGGAGATTCGGTGGAGGACGCGGCGTTTTCTACTTCGTATTACGGCGGGGCCCAGGTCATGCCGTTACCGATTCTCACCGAGTTTACAAAATTGCGCGCCGCAAAAGTAGAGGAGGCGATCAAACTTTCAGGAAATATTTATGCTGAAGCACAAAAGCTGCGCGACGCGATGGTTCCTTTGAAGGAAGCCCATTTGGGTCTTTTGGCGCAGGCGCTGGAAAAAGACGTGAAGCTCCAGAAATTTGCGGAGGGAGTGACGGCTGAGTTCGGTTTTTACCAGGCCAAGGAAAAAATGCTTGAAGCCTCTCTGGAAAGCATGCAGGCCGATGCTTCGAACGCGTTCAGTCCTTCCACCACCGAGTACATCAAGACCGGTATTGAGATGGAGTATGGCGCCGCGGTGACGGAGGATTTTTATGTCTTTCTGGCGAACAGTGCCAAACTCGCGCAGGCCCTGGAGTTGCTCCAAAACGAAGCACTTAAGCAGCCACTGGCCGATTTTAACGCACTGATGGAAAAAGCGGGGGATAGCGTGAACGGACCGATCGTGGGCATCCAGAAAAATATTGTCCTGACGAGCGTCGCGCTGCGGCAGATTGATACCGGCGATTACTATATGACCCTGGCGGGGCTGCAGTACATCCAGGAAAACCTTCCGGCTTTGAAAGAAAAACTGGCTTCGCTCAAGCCGACGGAAGATATTGAACAGGAGGATATCGACATCATCGGGGAGTACATCGGGTATTATGAGCGTTATGTCACCGGAATGATGGCGAAACTTGAGCAGTATGATTATCTGAAGTACACCCTGCCGCTGGAGATCGGGCCTTCCGAAACGGCGTTGGTACCCGTCGCGCGGGCCGGTTTCATGGACACGGCAAAATGGGTGGTCGGTGGAATCGTTGATACCGCGGACGCGATGGCGACGAAGGTTGAGAATGCCACCGCTGCGGCGATAGACACGGGCGTTGCGTATGGAAAGGCGGGATATCAGGTGGTGGAATCGGGTGTTTCGACCGTGGTGAATTACGGCGTCGGTGTGGCACAGTCGACGGCGCACGGCATTGCTTCGGGCTATAATACCGTCACTACCGCGCTTGACCCTTTCTCCCCGGAAACGTGGGCGCAGATCAAATTTTTCTCGAGTCTGCCGAAGACACTCGTCGGGGCTGCTCTGGATGAGATGTCCGTGGAGACCCGTCTGGCTTTGGAAAAAACCATCGGAAAATATTATTACGGCAAAAGCGACTCTCACATTGCGGACCTTGAAAAAGAGTTACGCACGAGACAGCTCGGGAATATTCTGATTGGCCGGGCGGGTTCGGAAACTTTGCAGAATGCCAAGATCGGGATGGAAAAAGTGGAGAATGTGACGGCCGGATTGGTTGAAAAAGGGTTCGAGAAAGTTTTTGATCCCGGCTGGATGAGCTGGAGCGCAGGCAAGGTGACGAACATGGCGGTCGGCGCGTTTACAGGATTGGCAAAGGGGCTGTATACGCTTGCTGATCCTACGTCCGGCAATTTGGACAATGCCGGGGCGCTTTTTGATATCGGTTTTTCTCTCATCGGCGGTTCGAAGTCGTTCGTGAAAGGCACCGACGTGATTTCCGGAACCAGCAAGGCCGCCACGGGTTTTATTGATAAAGCGGCGAATTGGCTGGCGAAGAAATTTGCCAGCAAGAAAGTCGCAGCGCTGAAAAATCAGCTTGATGACGCAAAAAGAGCTTTGTCCACTCCCGGGCTTGATTCGGATACGAGGGCCGCTGCTGCGGCACTGAAGAAAAAACTTACGGGGTGGCTTGGAAACGCGGTGGGTGACGAGCGGCAGCTTATTAAAAACGGCGAAGCTTTGACGGACAATCTGAAGAGTATTTTCAGCCCGCTTCTGCCGGGAAGTATTGTGAAGAACACCGAGAAAGAGATGCTTGAAGCGTTGAAGGGGGCCGTGGTCCAGCAGTTCGGGCATGGTATTAAGGGTTACTACGAAGCCTTTAAGGCAATGGTCGGGGGCAATCCGCTTGAAATCTTCAACAACGTTTGTGCCGGTGTCCTGGACAATAAAGTGAGTGATACGATCAAGGGGTTGCTGGGGTCCACGCTGTTTCCGTGGAATGTGGTGCTGTGCGACGGAGCATACGGCGGTGTCTGGAAATTCCCGGGCGGGGCTTTCCCGGTCGCCGGAAAGATTGAAGGAAACAGTTTTACCGCTGCCGGGAGCTATGTGATGACGTATTACGGCGTGGTGGTGGCTACGACGTTTGGTCTGGACGGAACGGTTGATAACGAAGGAAAACTGAGCGGAACCGTCAACGGCGGCGGTTCGATCAAGGGTCAGATCAAGGGGAAATCGAGCGGCGGCGGAAGCTTTACCGGCAGCTGCGACGGTGAAACGGTGACAATCAATTATGACGTCAGCGGGGTTACCAACATCAGTGGAACCGGTGGTTACGGCGGCGGAAGTTTTGTAGGAGGTGACAAAGGAACGTTGACGCTTAGCCGGGCGCCGTGACGTAATCGTCGATGGCCTTCAGATATTTTTGTTTCTCCTCCTCGGGGAGGAACGTCGCTTTGAAAGAATTTTTCGCGAGGGTGACGATTTCTTCCCGGGTGAGGTTGAGCGCTTCGGCGACGGCTTCGTAGTTTTCCTCAACGTATCCGCCAAAATAGGCCGGGTCGTCGGAGTTGATCATGACGAGCAGATTATTGGCGAGCATTTTTTTGAGCGGGTGGTCGCTGAGATCTTTGACCACTTTGAGTTTGAGATTGGAGAGGGGACACACGGTTAACGGAATCCGGTGGTCGGCCAGTTCTTTGACGAGTTTTTCGTCGTCAAGGGCGTGGTTTCCATGGTCAATGCGCAGGATTTCCAACTGGCTTAACGCTTCCCAAACATATTCCGCGGGGCCTTCCTCCCCCGCGTGGGCGACACGCAACAGGCCCGCGTCGCCGGCTTTTTTGTAGACGTTTTTGAATTTGGAAGGAGGGTTTCCGACTTCCGAAGAGTCCAGTCCAACCGCGAAAAATTTGTCTTTGTAAGGAAGCGCCTGTTCAAGTGTTTTCATGGCGGCCTCTTCCGGGAGATGCCGCAAAAAGCAGAGAATCAGCCGGGCGTTCATGGCGAATTGGGTGTGCGCATCGTCGCATGCCCGGTGCAACCCTTGAATAACGGTCTTGAACGGGATGCCGCGGTCCGTGTGGGTCTGAGGGTCGAAAAATATTTCCGCCACCCGCACGTTTTGCGAATGCGCCTTTTGCAGATAGGCCCAGGCGAGGTCGTAAAAATCCTGCTCGGTGGTGAGTACGCTCGCGCCCTGGTAATAGATGTCCAGAAAGTCCTGGAGGTTGCCGAAGTTATAGGCCTCGCGGATCTCCTCCACGGATTTGTATTTGAGGGAGATGTTATTGCGGCGGGCGATTTGGAACATGAGTTCCGGCTCGAACGTGCCTTCAATGTGGAGGTGAAGTTCGGCTTTGGGAATGCCTTTGATGAAATTCCGGAGCGTTGGGTTCAGCATATTTTGAATTTAGAGGATTTTTCCTTCTTTGCGGAGCTGGGCGTTGAGCGCTTCGATCGCGGCGGTTTGCTCCTGGTAAGATTTTGATCTGGCTTTTATGGCTTCTTCGGTCAGTTTTTCGAGTTCGGGACTCGCTCCGCTGGAGGGCTGGTGTGCCGGAAAAGCGCTGCGGAGGGGATTGTCTTCGACCGGTGGCTGCGGTGGCGTGGTGTGGGTTGTTTCTTCCCTGAACTCCGCCGTGAAAGCTTTTTCCTCCATTCTACTGAATACTCCTCCGAGCTCGGGGAAGCCATTCCCGCACACCCTGGTGATGTCGGTGAGCATTCTGACCATGATCCATTCGAACTCCGTGAACTGGGTGAGCTGTGACTTGTCTTCACAATTTTTTGGCTTGTGCTTCACCAGGTCACGGCGCACCTTTAACAGATGGCGCCGCATGTTTTTTTCGGTGATCTCTTTTTCCATCATCTCTTCTTTGGCCTGGGGAGGGTCAAAAATACCCAGCAGATTTTTGTTGTTCAGGAGTGATTCGCGGACTGCGGCAATGGCACGCTGAAATTCGTTCAGGACTTTTCCCTGTCCTTCTTTACATTCGAGAACGGCATTCAGCACCTGCCCTTCGGTTTCGTGTTCGTGGAGCACGTGCGCTATTGCGGCAAAATACTCTTTGAGCTTCATTTTACTTTGGAAAAGAAGGCCGATGCGATGTTGATTTTCTGGACTTTGTCCTGGGGGCTCATGACCAGGATTGACACCGCGTTTTCCCGCGCAAAGAAGGTGTTGCCCATGTAGGAATAAATGGCTTCTTCTCCGACTCCGGTCACGTCGCTGTATGCGCCCTCGGGGTATTTGCCTTCCGGCACGGTTTCTGCGGCAAGTTCGAGATTGTCGCGGTAGTTTTTCATCTCTTTGACCGATTCCTCCCGGTTCCGGGAGACGGTCACGGTAAAGGATGCGGCCGCGTCTTCCCCGTACGTGCATGTCCATTCGCCCTCACTGACCGGGGTGACTTTTGGCTGCAGTCTTTCGACGGGCAGTTTGGTGATGAGCGCAAGGTCTTCGGGTGTCAGCATGGAACAGGTGTTCAGTTCTATTTTGCTTGTTTTGGCGACGTTTTGGATCTCCGCGGTTTTCTGTTCAGGCGAAGCCTGACACGCGGAAAGTGCCATCGCGCCGAGGGTTCCGAGGATCAAAAGAGCCGTTTGTTTTTTCATGGGTGGACTTGTTATGGACTTCAATAAGCTGCCGTTTATTATAAACGGTTTGCATGAGGAAGGCTATTTTTTTTGCCCGGATCGACTGAGCCGGGCGCGGTTACACCAACCCCTGTGCCAGCATGGCGTCGGCGACCTTGATGAATCCGCCGATGTTGGCGCCTTTAACATAGTTGATGTAGCCGTCTTCCTTGCCGTATTTGATGCACGTCTGGTGGATATTTTCCATGATGTGTTTGAGTTTTTTATCCACCTCTTCCGCGGTCCAGGCCAGCCGGCCGGAGTTCTGGCTCATTTCCAGACCGGATACGGCGACGCCGCCCGCGTTGGAAGCTTTGCCCGGTGAGAACAGCACGCGCGATTGGATAAGGAAATCCACGGCTTCAGCGAGTGTTGGCATATTTGCGCCTTCCACCACGGCCTTGCAGCCGTTGGCCACCAGTTTTTTTGCGTCCTCCAGGTTGAGTTCGTTCTGCGTGGCGCACGGGAACGCGATGTCGCAGGCGACTTCCCAGGGTTTGGCGTTGGGATAGTAGCCGGCGTTGAATTTTTTCGTATAGTCTTTGATGCGCGCGCGGTCTTTGTTTTTGAGCTGTTTCACGTAGTCGAGTTTTTCCTGGGTAAAGCCGTCTTTGTCGTGGATGTAGCCGTCAGAGTCGGACATGGTCACCACTTTTGCCCCCAGCTGGAGCAGTTTTTCCACGGTGAACTGCGCCACGTTCCCGGATCCGGAAACGACGCAGACTTTGTCTTTGAGTCCCTCGCCGCGGGCGCCGAGCATGAACTGCGCGAAGTAGACTACCCCGTAGCCCGTTGCTTCCGGCCGCAGTAAACTTCCGCCGAAGCTTGCGCCTTTGCCGGTGAGCACGCCGGTGAATTCGTTCCGGATTCTTTTGTACTGGCCGAACATATATCCGATTTCGCGCCCGCCCACGCCGATGTCGCCCGCGGGCACGTCCGTGTCCGGGCCGATGTGTTTTGAGAGTTCGGTCATGAAGCTCTGGCAGAATTTCATGATTTCGTTGTCGGATTTTCCCTTGGGATCGAAGTCTGATCCGCCTTTTCCGCCGCCCATGGGCAGGGAAGTGAGGCTGTTTTTAAACACCTGTTCGAACGCCAGAAATTTGAGGATGCTGCAGTTGACGCTCGGGTGAAAGCGCAGACCTCCCTTGTATGGCCCGATCGCGCTGTTCATCTGGATGCGGTAGCCGCGGTTGATCCGGTATTCCCCTTTGTCGTCGATCCAGGGCACGCGGAATACCACGATTCGTTCAGGTTCGCACATTCTTTCCAGGATTTTCGCTTTTTCGTATTCCGGGTGCTCCTCCACGAACGGAATGACGGAGACGGCAACTTCTTTGACGGCCTGGAGGAACTCGGGCTCGTTCGGATTTTTCTCCTGGACGGTTTTGATGAATTCGTAAATTTTCTCGACGGTTTTCCTGTCGGTTTTTTCAGCGCCTGCCATAGTTGGAACTTAAGGGTTATTCACACACGGTATAGCAGCAAGAAACGGCTAACGCAAGCCGAAAAGTTCATAAAATTTTACCCTTGCCAACTTTTTTTACAGGGATAGAATGAGTGGCTCCGGCAGAGAGGGTTTGCCCGGTTGCATCGGTCGCGTCAGGGTGTTATTTGTACCAGTTTTTTTCCCAACCCATCTTTTCACCTTCTTTATTCAGTTTTGCTTCGGTGTCGGGTTTTGGGGGAACGTTCAGCAGGGCACGTTTTTGCTCCTTCACCTTGCGCATCTGTTCCTTATAATCGTTCAGGAGTTTCAACTGTCCCGCCGTTGCCTCGGCAACCGACGCCATGGCACCTTTTAAATCGCCGTCGTTCTCTTTGATAAAGTTGCGCTGAGGAACGTTGGGATCGGGTTTAAATATCATTTCCGTGTTTGGGACCGTGGGGATCTGGGTGAGGGTCATGATCTGGAAGGTCTGTTTGTTCAGATTGTTCAGGGCGTTCTGATTTTGCTTATACTGGGTCAGTAAAGCCTGTTCCTGATTTTTCAGGTCGTCGAAGGTTTTTTTGTCCGCTTCGTTTTTGACTCTTCCTTCCGCTTCAGCTTTGTTGACTTCGTTTTGCCATTCCTTTTCGTCATCCAGCGCGACCTGGATGGTTGCCCCCTTGATGACGTTCAATTTTTGTTCGGCACTTGGCGGAAGCTCCATTTCACCGTCGCTGGATTTCACCATGTTGTCGTAGGCTTCCTGTTGTTTCTGGGCCAGGGCCGCTTCCTCCTTGGTGGCGTTCTGGAGCGCGGCTTTGAGTGCGTCGTCCATGTTGATTTGTGTATTAGGGTCGGTTTTAAGCTGGAGCAGGAGCTGAAGCGGGTCCTGCGGGGGTGGTGTCGTTGAGGGCTCGCTTCCCGGGGTCGGAACGAGGGAGGTGTTCAACGGCTGACTTCCCGGTTCGGGCACAAGAGAGGTCGGGTTTGGAATTGACGGATCCGGGGTCGGTACGAGGGAAGTTGGATTTGGAATCGGGGGAGGAGTGGAGCCTCCGCTTTTACTTACGGGATCGCATCCGTTTCCTGCTTCGTTCATTGCGTAGCCCGTGTTGCATTTGCAGTCGTCGATTGAGGCGTCGTAGGTGGCGTGGTTTTGTGAGCAGAGCAAAGTTTTTGAAGTACAGACTCCGTTGACGGATCCATATCCTTCGTTGCATACGCATTTGTCACCTTCGCGGTGGGTATTGGCTTTGGGGCAGACCTCTTCATCAGACATGGGGACGCATTGTCCTCCTGAAGCCCTGAAAAAATCGTCGCAGATGCAGTCACGCCCTTCCGGGTGGGAATTGGGGAATTTATCGCAGGTTACCGCCACGCACTGTCCGTTCTCAGCCTTGAAATTGTCGTCGCAGATACACTGGCTTCCTTCCAGGTGCGAGTTGGCTATGTGGTCACAGGTAAAGGGGACGCAGCTTCCGCTTTTCGCCGTATAACCGGTGTCGCAGATACACTGGCTTCCCACCAGGTGCGAGTTGGCTATGTTGTCGCAGCCGAAAGGAATGCAGCTCCCGCTTTGTGCCGTATAACCCGTGTCGCAGATGCACTGGCTTCCTTCCAGATGCGAGTTGGCTATGTCATCGCAGCCGAAAGGAACGCAGCTCCCGCTTTGCGCCGTATAACCCGTGTCGCAGATACACTGGCTTCCCACCTGGTGGGAGTTTGCCACGTCATCGCAGGTAAAGGGGACGCAGGAAATGTTTTTTGCCGTGTAGCCCGCGTTACAGACACACTGATCACCCTCCTGATGCGAGTTTGGTATCAAATCGCAGGTTTCGACCGATGCGAAGGTGACCGCGGGAACCGTTGAAAAGTTGAACAGGGAAAGCGTGTAGATCCCAAGGATAAGGAGGCGGAGTTTTTTATGCATGGAGGTTTACAGTAAAGAGGTTTTTTTGAATGTATTGATGAACGCGCCGTTGTCTATTTTTCCCGCTTTCCAGTTTTCGATCTCGGCGCGTTCGGCATGAATGACCATGGAGTCGACGTTCTGGATCGTGAACACGAGGTCGATTCCCGTAATGGGTGAAGGGATTTTTTCGTTGAGCCACGCGAAAATCTGGGCGAGTCCCGCGTAGAGTTCATCGCCGGTGATGGTGGGGGCCGCGAAACGAACGATCAGTGTTTTTCCCGACTGGTTTGCCCTCACGTCCCGGAGTTGGAATTGATCTTCGAGATCGATCATGAGGGTCATCATGTCCGCCAGGGCGATTTCCTCAACCGTTGCCTGTTGTGATGCGACCGTGGGAGTCGTGTCCGTTTGTTGAGATGCCGTTGCGGGGTTTGCCGCTTGCTGCTGTGAACAGCCGGTAAGTACCATGATGCATACGAAAAAAGCCGGGATGCTTCCCAGATATTTGGAACGACGGAGAGTCATAGTTGAATTGTTAATTTTGGGGTACTTCAACTATACGCCCGCTCGTGGGGATGTGGCAACGTTCCCGGTTATTTTTTCTTCTCGCGGATGACGGTGATGGAACATTCGCTCAGCAGCGCCGCCAGCGCGCCGACGGCGGCGAGCACCGGGACAAGTACCGTGACGACCGCTCCCAGCGCCAGAGGGAATTCCGCCAGTATATTCCCTTTTTTATCTTTTACAATAATTCTCCGCACGTTGGCTTCTTTGGCGATTTCCTTTACTTTTTTGATCATGTCCTCGCCGCTCACGTGGAAAGTTTCCTCCCAACTGCCCGATCCTTTGGATTTTTTCATAGCAAAAGGTTAGTGATGCTTTATTATTGTCCTTTTTATTGGCTTTTTCAACGTTTGTCGGGTAGTGTTTTTTGTTGACAGAGTTCCTTAACCCAAACCATATGAAAAAAATCGTCGCTCTTCTGATGGCGGTGCTTTTTGCAGTGCCATTTTCAGCGCAGGCTGTGACCATCCGCGAAACGCTCAATGAGACATGGGGCAGCGCTGAACAAGTTTTTTCCGACGTCGGAAAATTACACAAGAACTACCGGGCGGTAGAAATGCTCAACGGCATGGGTGTCGTCAAAGGTTACGAGGACGGCAGTTTTAAGCCAAATACCGCCGTTAACCGCGCCGAGCTCACCAAAATGCTCGTCGTGGCGATGACGATCGGCGCCCCCGCTCCTTCGGCCGATACGTATGCAAACTGCTTTCCCGACGTGAAAACCGAGTGGTTTGCCCCTTACGTTTGCTATGCCAAGGAAAAGGGATGGGTCAGCGGATATCCCGACAAAACTTTTAAGCCGGGGAATCCGGTCAACCGTGTGGAGGCGATGAAAATCATTTTGAACGCCATGATACCGGAACAGTACTGGCCTTCTCCAACCGATGAGGAACTTGCGCTTGATTTGCCGACGGACGCGGAGAGCGGCGCATGGTATCACCAGTATCTTTTGTTCTCTGTCGCCAAACAGCTTCTGGACGGACAGCACGTGGTGGTCACCGCTGACGGATACAGCTACAAGCCGGGTGAACCGATGTACAGAAAAGAGGTCGCCGAGATGATGTTCCGCGTGGTGGCTTATATGATGGAAAGAACCGAGTATGCCCATGCCATCACCACTGCCGCCTGCCTCAAACTTCAGAATCCGAGCGTCAGCGATACGGAACTTCAGGCGCTGTTCGTGGCAAAACTCGCCGAGGACGGCGTATTGACTTCCGAGGAGGCCGATGAACTGGCGGGGACATACCAGTCCGACGACGTCCTGGACAGCATGATTAAAGACATTGTCGCTTCAACCTGCGGAGGGGACACCACGGTGGACATGACCCAGTGGGAGTTCTTCCTGAATCAGTACGCATTCTAAAAAAGTTTTTCTTCAAGTTATCCGGAACCGGGGAGGTTACGTCAGGACAAGTTCCTGAACCTCCCTGTTTTCCGTTTTCACTCCCGCGAATCCGGTGACCCTGAGGAAGGGGAAAATTGCCGCGTAGAACACCGGCAGAATAAGTCCGATGAGGGGCATGACAGAAATCACCATCATGTAGATCATCAGGGCGAGGAAGTACGGGATGTACACTGCGGCCGGTTTGAGGCCGTTTTCCATTTCCGTCCAGCTTTCGCTTAATTTTTTCGTGCCTTCTTCGATGGCCGCGGTCTTTTCTTTTTCTCCCAGGCCGGGGGCCTGTTTTTCGATGCTGGCTTTTCCCTGTTCTTTCATATAGTTCAACGCCTGCTCTTTGAGTTCCGGAGGGAAAATAAAATTGCGCCGGTCGGCGTCCTGCCGGTATCCGATGCCAAAGCTCGCACTGACGATAATTCCCAGAACGACAAACAGCAGCATCTGGCCTTCCACCAGCGCGTGCGCGGAAAAGTGGATCTGGTTCCCGATTTTTTTCTTTACGCCTGTCGCGTAGAGCAGGCTGAACACAAAGAGCACGCCGCTCAGGATCAGGGTCACGGTGTCGGCGCCCCAGGCGATCACCAGCGCGGCCGCGGACAGCGCGTATCCTATGGCCGCGAGCCAGGCAGGCCTGACCAGCGTCGCCACCAGCGCCGAAAAGATCACCACAAGAACAATCCCGACGAGCGCCGCGATTCCGTTATTGGTAAGTTCCTGCAGGCTGGAAAGAACGGTTCCGTAGTTTTTGACGAGTTGCGAGGAGGTGTATCCCAGGAATGCCGCGGAAGAACCCAGCAGTGTGAATAACACGGCCGTTTTGGCAATCACCGAACCGCTCAGTTTTGGCTCCTGCGGGGGGTTGTCCCGCTTGGCGAACGGATTGACAAGTTGTTCCAGGGGGTTGGCGTGATGACCCGAATGGCCGTGCTGACCTTGCGATTTTTTCATCATAATGTAGTGAAAAATTATGGCTGAGCCCGCAGCAGGAATGTGAGATAGATCAGGTTGCTCGCTTCACCGCGGAGAATGGATTTTGCCGGGTAGTAGTTGCCTGATTTTTCCTCGATGAGGTTGTTGAAGTACGCTGTGGCGATGTACGGGGCGTACCAGGCGTTGGCGTCCGTGTCGTCGAAGTAGTTTGCCGGAGGTTCGGTTCCCAGCGTTTCCACCGTAATGTCCATTGAGCCCAAAACGATCTTCAATGCCTCAACCCTGGAAATCGGCTGGTCGGGGCGGAAGTATCCGTCGGGATATCCCTGCAGAATGTCCATGGCTTTGGCGTAACAGACGTATTCCGTGTACCACTTGTTCATGACGATGTCTTTGAAGCACGCGATGTTGTACTGGCTCCGCACCGATTCAAAAAGGTTTGCCGGGTTGGCCTTGTTGTACGTGAGCGACATGATTTTGACCATTTCCGCGCGGTTCAGCGTACCGTCGGGTTTGAAGCTCATGTCGGGGTATCCTGAAATAATGCCGTTCACATCCATCCAGCGGATCGCGGTTTCATATTTGTGGCCCACGATGTCGTACAGTTTTTCTTTGGGGACGGCCGGGGGAGGCGTTGTTCCCGCCGGGGTGAATGTTTTGTTCGTCGCCGTGATGAGCCATTGGCCGACCCATCCTTCCGTGCCGTTGCTTCGGCGGACTTTGAAATATCCGTCCGTTTCCGCCACCACTTTGACAACTTCCCCCACCGGCAGGGTGGTGATGACCACGGATGTTTCCATGCAGGGAATGTCCCGCAGGCGGGCTCCCGTCGTGACTTCCGCGTTCCAGTCCCGGTCGTAGATCGGATCGTGCAGGCAGTCTTCGGCAAAGGCCGGTTGGGTGTGCACCAGGAGTCCGAGTGAAAGCGTGAACGCGAAGATGACCGGCATCAATATTTTTTTCAGCATAGGTTTTTGTGATGGAATATTTATTGGATGGCAACGAATCCGAAGTATCCCAGGAAGAGGCCGAGGAGAATGCAAACCGGGGCGAACACTCCCATGAGGTTCATTTTCAGGAATTTTTCGATCATCTTGTTCGTGAAGGTCGGGAAGACCAGGAAAAACATTCCTTTGACCAGTGCCGCCCAGCCCATGATGGTGACGGCCACGCTCCAGTGCCACACCCAGACGTTGTATCCGGTGATCATCAGAAAGCCGAGAATCAGCGCGAATAACGCGCCCAGATATTCCAGTCCCGGATTACCGATATAGCTTTCAATGACGCTCCGTACATATTTTTGATTGAACAGCGCGCCCAAACCGGCGCACAGATAAAGAACCGCCGCGATCCTGGCGATGAGAAGTGCTGTTTCCATAAAGTGGTGGATGATGGAGTACGCCCTCATGATAGCGGAAACGGCCCCGAGTTGGAAGCGGGGAGCGGTTGTTTTTCAGCGCCTGCGTTATTTGAGCTCGTCCAGCGGAACCATTTCGTCCGGGTTCATCGGGTTGTACAGCAGAGTGATTTTATCGCCCACTTTTGTTGTGTACTCTTTTTCTTTCGCAAAAATCCAGAACGTTTTTTTGCCGTAGTCCTGGGCTTCAACCGTTACCCGCACGAGCGGGCTGTTGTTGACCTGAAGGTCGTCTTTTTTGAGTTTGAGAATGGTCGCCGACATTTTTTGTCCGGTTTTGGCGAGTTTTTCTTTGAGCGTGGCATTTCTTCTTTGTTCCCGGAGCAGAATGACGTACGGAAACGCCATCCCTCCCAGAAACAGGAACAGGGCTCCGCCGACAACGATTGGTGCCACCACCGCAGTGACGGGGGAGGTGACGATCCGCGCCAGCCCGTCAAAATCCACGACGCACCAGACAGCAAGTGCCAAACCTATGGCCAGCGCGATATAGTGGCCTTTTTCGTCCCAGCCCATTTTTTCGCGTTTGCTCATGGTTTGTTCTGAGGAGTTTTGTGTTTTGAAAACTTGTATACTTTTACTTCCAAATTGAGGCGGTTTTTCAGTTTTTTTGATGCTATTTCGAGATCGTAGTGAGCTTGTAAATTCATCCAGAGTTCAGGAGAATTGCCGAAATATCGTGATAAACGCAGGGCTGTGTCCGCGCTGATCGCTCTTTTTCCATGGATTATTTCGTTAATCCTGCGGGGCGGAACACTGATGTCTTTTGCCAGTTTATACTGACTGATCCTCATTGATTTGAGAAATTCTTCGTTGAGGATTTCGCCGGGGTGAGGAGGGTGAAGTTGTTTCATAAGGGCCATGTTATCCGTTTCCCGGTCTTTAAAACTTTTGATCATAACAATAATAACGTGACGCGTTACTATTGTAAAGAAACGAAATGAAATCCGGATGAAAAGAACTTAAAATTTTCCTGAAGTTTGTGCCGGGAGCGTAGGAGGTGGGGTTTCCGTGATCGGTTTTTCGGGTTGTGTGCCCAGATTTTTCAGCTCTTCCGCGGCCATGTAGTATTTTTTCATGTTGGCGTGATCGACCCAGACCGGGATGGTCTTCAGCCCTTCGCGGTTGATGATTCCCGATACGTCAAAATTCAGGCCCCGGCTTTTGAACGTGTAGGTTTTGCTTCCGTCCGTGTAGGTGGATTTGATGACCCAGATGGGGCGGCGGTTTAGGTAGAACGCGATTTTGTGCGACACGATGGTCGTATCGATTTTGCGGCCGGACCGCATCAACTCTTCCTTCGCTTTTTGACTGATGGGGGCTGCGAATCCGATGGATATTCCCGCGATCATGAATCCGATGCCCAGAATCCATACGATTCCCGGGCCCATCCAGAGGTCAAAGGGTCTGTCGATCTGTGCGGATTTTGGATCGTCCTGATTGTAGAGAACATCCACGCGCTCATTTTTTTTGTATGAGGCCGGGTTTGATCCTACGTTTGAGGTGAAGGTCACCATGGTTCCGTCCTGGGTCCTGAAATCCACAACCGGGTGGTAGCTTCCGCTGCTTCTGGAGGATGAAGATCTGCTGTACGTGACATTAACAACTGTTCCCGGGCCGCGAAGGCTGTGGGTGATGAAATTGTACTGGGACCAGGTGTAGTAACCGGCGCCAATAAGCATGAAAACGCTGAGGATGAGGAAGAGGTTGATTTTTCCGAGCATGGGTTTGGGTGTTAGTTTGTGCTTCTATTATAGCTTAAAGCCGTATCGCCTCCATAGCCCCTTCCACAAAGAGGCGGTATTCGTTTTTGCCGTCGGGCCAGGCTTCGTCCGCGCCCCAGGCGGGGAGTTCGTCGGAATCCAGGCACCGCTTGATGTCCAAAAGGGTCGGTTCAATCCAGTCGCAGTTCCCGACGTACGGAATGATCTGCTCCTCAAATTTCAGCTTTCCGCCGAATTTTCTTGGCGTTTTGAGACCGTTGACGTAGAAGAAGTAGGCGGTGGTGCTCACTTTGAAGCCGTTTGCGCGCAGGAGCCATTGGTAGACCTCCATCTGGCGTTTGTAGCCCTGTTTGTATTTGCCGTCCAGGGTGATTGCTTCTTTGGTGGAGGTGCTTTTGTAGTCCACTACGTGGAGTTCGCCTTTGCGGTTGATCCAGATGTCGTCCACGGCGCCGGTGACCAGGAAGTTCGTTGGTTGGTGCAGGAACTGGACCCCTTTGAAGTTTTCGCGCCAGGTCTCCAGGGAGGGGTGGGTGAAGGGGATCGAGTCGATGTGGTTTGCGACCATCAAAGGGTGCGGCTGCTGTTTTTTGCGGTACGTATCGAACTCTTTTTTGAGCAGGGCGTCTACGGCGGAGTTGAGGCTGAACCCCGGCATACCGGGCGTTTTGACGCCCAGGCGGCGGTCCAGGTAAAAGGTGCGCGGACATTTTAAGAACAGTTCAATCTTGCTGCGGGAGAGCTTGAACGGATCGGTGTTGGCAGGGGAGTAGAGGGCGGATTTTCGGGGCATGGGGCTGATTATCTTGAAGGGCTTAGGAAGAATTTTACTTGTGCTTCCAGGTTGTCCGCTTTTTGAATTTTCGTTGAGTAAATGTCATAGGTTTCCCACATTTCATCACCCATACATTTGAAATAGTATTCTTTTCGCCCTTCCATGGCTTTTTTGAATGCGCCGACAAATGACTGTGAATGATCATTCCAAACAATTATCGGGTGATACCGATGGTCTTTCAGGATTTTATTCATGATGAGTCTCCCTATTCGGCCGTTGCCGTCGATAAATGGGTGGATACGTTCAAAGCGGTAGTGAAAAGTAAACGCAAGTTCAGGCGGGTACCATGTTTTGTTTGCTTTTTTGTACCATTCCAACAGTTCATGGAGTTCATCTTTGATTTTTTCCCACGGAAGAACTTCTTCGTTATGAACGATAACTTTTTCCTGTCTCAAGCCGTGTTTTGCCGGTTCATGCTGGAGAAGGATGCGATGAAGTTTAAGAATATTTTTTAATGACACTTTGAAATGAGAATTTACAAAGTGTAAGGCCTGAATGGTGTTGTTTACTTCTTCATTTTTTTTAGCTCCGGATTGGACGATTTTTTCCACGCTTTCTCTTGGAACTTTACTTCCTTCGATTTTATTTGAATTATATATGAAGTCTACAAGGAAAGCCGTTTCCATTGCTGATTTTCCTGTCTCTCCCAGTGATTCTTTCCCCCGGTACAGTCTTGCGCGCAGCTCTTCAATTTTTTCGAGCGGGACGTATTTGTGGAATTTATCGTTGTGAAGTTTCTTCTCCCAATGTTTTACGCGCAGGTGCGCCTCTTCTTTGATGAGAACTTCGGCAAAATCAGCCTTTTTTTTGCTGATGTCCGTCGGTACCTGAATATTGCCCAAAGATTTTCTTTTCGGAATGCTTTTTCCTTTTGCAATAAAGATTTGGTCGTGTGCGTATAAGTACTCTTTTCCGTTAATACGTGTTACGTATGTTTTCACGTCGAAATTAGTAATGAAATACAACTTCTTACTTAAATAATATCATCTTATAGCCACTATTGGAAGGTCAATTTTAGTACAGATTTCCTCCAATTCCTCCCATGGGCTGCTTTCGTCAGTAAATCTTCACCCGTTCGTGGATCAATCCTGAAACAGTTTTCCAGTTGCCTCCTTTAATCGATTGAGGCGGATGGACCTTGTTTATCCTTCCTGGACTTCGCACCTTACCTTGCGGCAGATTGCTGACGGGTCGCTAAAGCCTGTGCTCTGGCCGTCTTTCGATAAAAAGGGGGCGATTGTGCGGGTGGGGTCGTTTTGTCGTTCAAAGCTAAGACTCCGAAAGTTTCATTTTCGGTTGGTCTTGCTTAAGCCTATTATGCTCTTGTCGCCTTACGCAGGGCCGTGATCAGTCTCCTCTAACTGAGGTTTCTGATTCATAGGTTGCCTGAGGGAACATGAAACGTCCTTTATCTGGCTAGCTGTTCCTTTCCCCAGCTTGGGGGAGATGGTATCCCCTTTAGCGAACAGCGATTCACGGTGCGTACGATCTCGCACACAATTCGTGGCCCTAGAGCGCAGGGGAATTCAAAAATTTGAGCATACCGGAGGTATGATAAATGATAAATTCCCCATATTGGGTAAGGTTTACTATAGCGATGTTTTTGTAAAACGCAATTGAATTTATTTCGTCCACTCATCCGCCAAGAGCTCCGCTTGTTTCAGCAGATTTTCGGTGGCCAATGCTTGTTGATCTGGTGGATATCCGAACTGTTTGAGTGTTCGTTTGACGATGACGCGGAGTTTGGCTTGTGCGCTTTCTTTTATCGTCCAGTCAATGCTGGTGTTGGCTTTTACTTTTTCAACGAGCAAGCGGGCGAGGTCGCGCAGGGTTTCGTCTTTCATGACTTCACGAGCGCTGTCGTTATTGGCTAATGCATCGTAAAAAGCTACTTCATCATCAGTGAGGCCTAAGTTTTTGCTACGTTCATCCTCTTGTTTGATGTCTTTGGCGAGTTTGATGAGTTCTTCGATGACCTGGGCTGCTGTGAGAAGGTTGTTTTGGTAGCGTTTGATGGCGTTTTCGAGCATTTCGGAAAGTTTTCGGCTCATGATGAGATTCTTTTTCGTTCGTGTTTTTATTTCGTCTCCCAGGATTTTTTTCAGCAATTCAACGGCAAGGTTTTTGCGTTCCATTCCTTTGATTTCTTCCAGGAAGTCGTCGGACAAAATGGAAATATCTGGTTTTTTGATTCCGGCTGCGTCAAAAATATCCACGACTCCTTCGGCTACGATAGCTTTGTCCACAATTTGTTTGATGGCGGATTCAATTTCAAAGTCGCTCTTTTTGCCTTCACCCGGCTCAAATTTAATTAAACGCGCTTTGACTGCTTGGAAAAATCCAACTTCGTCTTTGATTTCCATGGCTTTGGGGTGGGGGACGGAAAGAGCAAACGCTTTGGATAAGAGCCCGACTTCTTTGACGAAGCGGTTTTTGCCATCATGCAATCCTAAAATGAATTCCTGGGCTTCCAAAATGGTTGTCATTTTGGTTTTGGTATCTGCTTTGAAATATTTTTTGTAATCGAATCCATTGAAGAGTTGTTCAACAATTTCAAATTTTTCGAGCATAGTTGCAACGGCTTCTTCCTGGTCGAAGGCAGGGGAGCCTTTTCCTCCGTTTTCCGTGTAGGTTGCTAGTGCCTTTTTAAGGTCGGAGGCGATGCCGATGTAGTCAACGATCAAACCGCCAGGTTTGTCTTTAAAAACGCGGTTGACGCGCGCAATAGCCTGCATCAGGTTGTGGCCCTGCATGGGTTTGTCCACGTACATGGTGTTCAAACATGGTGCGTCAAATCCGGTCAGCCACATGTCGCGGACAATGGCAATTTTGAGCGGATCGCCTGGGTTTTTGAGTCTGTCGCCGAGTTCGCGACGTTCGTCTTTGGTGGTGTGGTGAATTTGCCAGTTCTCTGGATCACTGGAGCTGGATGTCATCACAACTTTGATGGTTCCTTTTTTCTTGTCTTGATCGTGCCATTGAGGTCGTAACTTGATGATGGCTTCGTACAGGTCAACGGCGATGCGACGGCTCATAGTGACGATCATGGCTTTGCCTTCAAAAACTTCCTGGCGTTTTTCAAAGTGGTCGATGATGTCTTTTGCTACGACTTCCAGACGTTTTTTATTGCCGACGATGGCTTCCAGTTGAGTCCATTTTGCTTTCGCTTTTTCTTTGATTGTTGTTTCTTCGGTTTCGAGTGTTTCAAACTCTTGGTCTAATGTCGCAATGTCCTCATTGTTGAGGTGCATTTTGACGAGCCGCGATTCGTAGTAAATGCGGACCGTTGCACCATCTTCAACGGCTTGTTCGATGTCGTAGATATCTATGTAATTGCCAAAGACTGCTGGAGTGGAGATATCTTCTTTTTCGATGGGAGTTCCGGTGAAACCAATGAAGGACGCGTTGGGTAAGGCATCACGCAGGTATTTGGCAAAGCCGTATTTCGTGAAAGCGTGCCCATTTTTCATGGTCGTTTTAGCTCCGAATCCGTACTGGCTGCGGTGTGCTTCGTCCGCGATGACGACGATGTTTTTGCGGTCGGAAAGTTCGTCAAAAACTGTTTCTACTCCTTCCGGTGAGAATTTTTGGATGGTAGTAAAAATGATTCCTCCTCCTGCGGTTTTGAGGAGTTTTTTTAAGTGTTCACGGCTTTCAGCCTGGACCGGTTCTTGTCGTAGGAGTTGTTTGCTTCCAGCAAAGGTATCAAAGAGCTGGTCATCAAGGTCATTGCGGTCGGTCATGACCACAATGGTGGGGTTGTCCATGGCCAGGACAATTTTACCTGCATAAAAGACCATGGAAAGTGATTTTCCGCTTCCTTGGGTGTGCCAGACTACGCCGGCTTTGCGGTCACCTTTGGGTTGGTTTGAAGTATCCTGGAGACCATACGAAGCCGGGCTTTCGTGCACCATCAGTCCATCCGTATGCGTTGCTGCGCGAATTGTTGATTCTACGGCTTTATTCACCGCATGATACTGATGGTAGGCGGCAGTTTTCTTTTCGGTTACGATTTGGGTAAGACCGGTTTGTGGATCTTCATGTTTGGACTTTTCAAAAACTGTGAAATTTCGGATTAAATCTAAGAGTACATCTGGTCGGAGCATGCCCCGGATAAGCGTTTCAATTTGTGGAACCGTTGTTTTGTCCTCACGTATGCCGTTTACTGTTTTCCAGGCTAAAAAGCGCGACCAGCTGGAGGTGAGCGTTCCAGTTTTGGCATCCAGCCCGTCGGAAGCAACCAGGATTTCGTTATAGTTAAAAAGATTTGGAATGGCTTGTTTGTAGTTTTGAAGCTGGGTAAATGCTTTGTGAACGGTTGCGTTTTCGTCTCCAGGATTTTTGAGTTCAATGACCACAAGTGGCAGCCCATTCACCAAAAGCACCACGTCGGGACGTTTGGTTCCAAAGTTTTGCCCGTGCACGCTGGGTGTGACCGTGAACTGGTTGCAAACCACAAACTCATTGTTTTTTTCGTTTTCAAAATCAATAAGCTTTACTTCCACTCCGCGAGTTTCACCCTTTGCATATTGTTCAACCTTTATGCCTTCCGTGAGCATGCGATGAAAAGCCTCGTTGTTATCAACCAGGTTTTGGCTTGGAAGGTTGAGAATTTGTTTGAATGCCTGTTGGCGGGTCTCTTCTGGGATATTTGGATTGATGCGATTGAGGGCGGCTTTGAGCCGATCTTTTAGCACGACTTCAGTGAGGTCGGGGTGTTCGGTTTCTTGAACTTCGGGGGCGAGGTATTTGTATCCTTCGGCTTCAAGGAGTTCGATGGTCAGTTGTTCGACGTCGGATTCGTTGAGATGGGGCATGGGAGGTTTTAGATTTCGAATTTTTCATTAAGCCAGTTGAAAATTCCATTTATTTTCTTTTTGCTTGTCTCATCAAGATTGATATTTCCCGGTTCTTTTTTAGTTTTTTCTAGAAATTCTCTTGCTACTAATTCTTTTTTTGAATCTTTAACTAGTTCTGAATTTTGTTTCTTTTTTTCTTCTGCGTCTAGTTCTTTTAAATAAATAAATTTTCTAAAATCTTGTTTGCTAAAAATATCTTCAATGCCGTTGCAATCTTTGATTTTTAAAATGTGGTTGTGTGCTAGCATGTCATCGTCTTCAAAAAAATGTTTTTTTAGATCATTGTATGCTTTTCGGCCTTGTTTTGGATCATCGTCAAAGACAGCTTTGTAATTCATTCCCCATCCAATAAGTAGACCGACCATGCTTTTTACATTATCAACACCACAAACTGGAATAAAATGTAAATTTTTATTATGACCAAGGAGGTCCCGTAAAGCCGATAAGTAGTAATTATCGGTTATACCTTCAACTACAACGTTATATTTATTTTTATCAAATATTGAGCCGACAGAATTTAATCCCATAGCGGTGCGAATAGGTGACAATGTGTCTAAGCTTCCACCACCTTTTTGAGAAATAAATTGTGGAATATTATAAACAAGTGTTCCTTTTTTCTTATCGTTCGTTACTAGTCTAATTCTGGTGTATTCAATTTCATTTGTGTTCATATCTCCGATTAAATTTGGGTTGTGTGTTGAATAGACTATTTGTATTTGTTTATCAGCGGTTTCGTTTAAGATTTTTTTTACGTCTTTTTGTGCGATATCGTGTAGGTTTTGGCCAGGTTCATCTATTAAAATGATTATATTATTGTCATTTTCTTCATATTCAAAATCTTCTGATTGTTTCATTAGTGCGCGAAGCCTTAAGTGAAAAGCGCTAAACCATCGAAACCCTAGGCTTCTTTGTTCTAAAAACTGAGGTATTTCATCTTCTCCTTCAATCATGAACTGGATTTTTTTGGGTTCGGCGTTGTCGATGTTAATTGTGAATCTGTATTTTGTCGTTTCATTTATACTGTCGATTTTTTGGCTCCATCTGTCATTGAAATCGTCTGTTGCTTTACTTTCTAGTTGCCTTATAGCCATTTTTCTTTCACGGGGATCTTTGATGTTTGCAATATTTGATAATTTAGTTTCAAAAACGGTTTCAAAATCTTTTACGGCTTTGCTTTTGTTTAACTCACTGACATTTATTTCTGATGGGAGTAAGTCTTCGAATGAACTGTAAAGGCTAAAAGTAGGCAATAAATCAATTTTTATTTTTTCATTCATCTCACCTATTAAAGTTTCGCGGGTTTTGTCTGGGGCGATGGTTTGGATATCGTTTTTTTGATTTTGATCTAATTCATCAGTCTCACTTCCTGGAAAATCGTCAAAAAAGTTTTTATCTATTTCAATTTTTTTATCTTCTCCATTTTCATATTTCCTGATTAATAGGATGTCATTTTTCTTTTTTAAAAATTTTATAACGTCATCATACCCTTGGAATTCGTTTTCCAAATATTCTTTATCAGATTTTCCAATAAGGAAATTGCATCGAACTTCTGTGTAGTTGGTTCCTTGTCTTTTTTGAAATTTTTCAAATTTTTCACTGGGCCCATTGCCAAAAAATTCTAATGCTTCAAGTACTGATGTTTTTCCCGATTCGTTTTGTCCAGCAAGTACAACAATATTGTCATTTTTTGAAATTTTACACTCACCAGTGTTGATAATTGATTTAAAGTTAGTTATTTGGAATGAATGTAGTCGCATAAATTTGGTTAATAATTTGTTGTAATATCTCGATTTAATAACTTTGGCATAATTGTATCTCGGAGTATGGTTAAGTCTTGAATTTGATGAGCATTATTATAAATTTTGTTAAAAACTGTTTCTATTGATTTATCGAATCTTTTTAATATTCCACTTTGAGCAATTGGAAAATTATATTCTTTTAAAATATCTGTTTTTAAATTGGTAAAAACGCTTCCACTTCCTTGTTGAATAAGTTTAGGTTTTATTTCTTTGAAAAGTAGATATAAAAAGTTATATGAGAGTTTAGATTCTGGGAAAAATAGCCATCCATCATGGATGCAGGAATCGACGGCTAAAAATTTGGGTATACCGGGAGTAGCGCTATTTGATAGGACAAGTGATCCTGCTTTTAAATGAACAGTTTTTTTTAAACCTTCAATTTTTATATGTTCTTTTATTTTGAATATATATGGGGAAACTGTTGCACTTGCGTCTGATATTTTGAGCCATCTAAGCCCTTTTTCTGAAATAAAATCTTGAATTGGTCTTGGAGAGCCACCTCTCTTAATTATTATTAGTTCTTTTAATTTAGAAATTTCCCAATCTTTTGGAATAGCCCCCAATTCGCTTTCCACTATTTTGCCGCCACTTTTTTTGTATGGTTTGCCTTCCGCATTTGGGAAATTGAAATTGACAAACCATTCCTTGAAAAGTGCTTGAGCTATAGCTTCCAGCGTTTGATTCTGCGATTGTAAAAGCTCGATTTTATCATCAAAACTTGAAAGCATTGTCGCAATCGCGCGCTGTTCTGGGAAGGGAGGAAGTGGTATTGGAAAGCTTGCGAATTGTTTAGCATTAGCTCCTCCTTGTGCCGAACCGGTTTTGATGCTTTTTACAAAACTTTTCCATTGATTTGATCTCAACAGAAAATTGACAAATTTATAATCCGCTTTTTGGGGATCAATCTTGAATCTAATGAGATAGGAAGCAAATACTGCATCAATATCCTTTTTTATTGTTGCAGTTGCTCCTGTGGAGTTGCCTGTTCGGGCAATAACTACATCCCCGACCTCTAAGGCATATTTTTTATGGTTTTCCTCTGAAATCGGACAATATGGTACTGTATCCCAGTTTATGAAATCGTTTTGTATATCGGTAATGCGCAGGAATTTTGGTCCGATTTTTTCGCTGGATGAACTTTCTGTATAGCCATAGGCAATATCGGAAGATATCGATCCAAGATTAGTCTGTTGCCAATGTATTTGATCTGTAATCATGAATTATTGCAAATTGATGCTAATTCTAGTGGTGTAACTATTGTAATTCCAAATTTTTCGGTTAATTCCCTCCTTTTATTAAGGAAATCTGTGTCCTCAGTCACGAAGTAATCATGGTTGTTTCTTATATGAGCTTCGAGCTTTATTGCATCACCAATATTTTGTTTTCCTATAGTTTCTCGTATTGGTCCATAAGAAGAATTTTCATCTCCATATACACACTCGTTGTATTTTGTGTGGTTATATACCGCAACAGGCAGAATTTTTGATTTAATGCTATTGGTTTGGTTTTCAGTCATTACTTCATATATTTTAATAAAACCTTCTTGCTCTAATTTCTTGAGAAGTTTTACATTTGCACATGAATCCCGTGTAACTTTGAGTTGTTGCCCTTGATTTAAGGCCATAATATTAAATTAATTTGAATTTTGAGTTGTTTTCAGAAAATCTGGATGTTTCATTAATTCTTCTTTTAGTCGATTGTTTTGCTCAATTAAGCTTCTCAATCGAGGGATGAAGTCATCAACTGGGGTAAAAACCCGATAATCTTTATTCACGCCATAAAAAAGGTCCAGGATTCCCATAGCTGTATTGCCAATAAACCAAAGGTCAGTTTTGTTCTGATATTCATTTTCTTCATCGAAAAAAGTTAGTAAGAATCCTGGATTACTACTCGGTTTTGCTTTGAAATTTTGGCATGTATATACAACGTTTGAATGGGCAATGGACTCATTAAGTATTTTTTTTAAATTTTTTATCTCATCAGATTTTGTTTTGTAGTTCGCATTAAGCCATTCATTACGTGCGTTTCCTAATCTGTCAGGAGTATGGATGGTTCCTTGTTTGTCTATTTCATAAAATTTATTATCTTCTGAATTCCCCATGGCATAGGCGGCCCAAGCTGTGGACTCATAGACTTGGCGTAGGTCCATCCCAGCTTGCACATGATGTCGCCGTGCTGTTGAAAAAAGCGCTAATGTGTGGTGTTTTCTTATCTGTGAAAGAAATGCAAGAAAAATAAATTTACCAGGATCATCTATGGATTTAATAGAATTAATCAGTAGGTCATTGAGCTCGGAAGCATTTGTGAAGAATTCGCCGTAAAGTTCTGCTCCATGGATAACCATGTCACGTTCGCTGTCGAGGATTTCGCCGATTGTTGAGTCTTTTATTTCCATCTTGATTTTTAGTTTGTTAAATTTTGAATCCCACTTTCTCTAATTGTTTTTTTATCTCATCATTGAGCCTTTTTTCGTCTTCCATCTGCTGTTTGAGCTGGCTGGTGAGTGCTTTTATTTTTTGTTCGAACGGGATGCCGTCGTCTATTTCATCGGCTATGCCGACGTAGCGGCCAGGGGTGAGCACAAAGTTGTGCTTTTGGATTTGGTCCATGGTTGCTGATTTGCTGAAGCCTTTGGTGTCTTCGTATTTTCCTCCGTTTTTGCGCCATTCGTGGTAGGTGGTGGTGATTTTGTCGACGTCTTCATCGGTGAAAATGCGATGGGTGCGGTCTTCCATGTGGCCGAGGTTGCTGGCGTCGATGAAAAGGATTTCTCCGGTGCGTTTGCGGTCACCGTTGCCTGTACGTTTGCGGGAAATGAACCATAAACAGGCCGGGATGCCGGTGTTGTAGAAAAGCTGTGTTGGAAGTGCGACGATGCAATCGACAAGGTCGGCTTCGACGATGTTTTTTCTGATTTCTCCTTCGCCGGATGTGTTGGATGATAGTGAGCCGTTAGCTAAGACCATGCCCATGATGCCGTGTGGGCCAAGGTGATAGATCATGTGCTGCATCCAGCCAAAGTTGGCGTTGTTGGCCGGTGGCAGACCATACTTCCAGCGTGGATCTTTGCGGAGGAGATCTTGGCCCCAGTCGGATTGGTTGAATGGGGGATTGGCGATGATGAAATCAGCTTTGAGGTCGGGTTGTTCATCTTTGAGAAATGACCCTTCGCTGTTCCATTTGATTTGTGATCCATCAATGCCGCGAATGGCGAGGTTCATCCGGCAGAGGCGGTAGGTGGTTTGATTGCTTTCCTGGCCGTAAATGGAGATATCGTCGAGATTCCCCTGATGTTCTTCCACGAATTTTTCACTCATGATGAACATGCCGCCGGAACCGCAACATGGGTCGTAGACTCTGCCGTTGAACGGTTCAACCATGCCAACGAGAAGCTTGACGATAGATTTTGGCGTATAAAATTGTCCGCCTTTTTTGCCTTCGGCATTGGCGAATTCACCGAGGAAATATTCGTACACGCGGCCGAGGATGTCTTTGGATTTGGCAGCTTCGTTGCCGAGGGCGATGTTACTGATGAGGTCGATCAGGCTGCCGAGAGCGGCTTTGTCGAGATTTGGTCGGGCATACACTTTTGGGAGAATGCCTTTGAGCGTGGGATTTTCTTTTTCAATCGCTTCCATGGCTTCGTCGAGGTCTGTGCCAATGGAAGGGAGTTTGGCTCTTGAGTGGAGTTGGGACCAGCGGGCATTGGATGGGACCCAGAAAACGTTTTGGGCGCTGTATTCGTCCTGGTCTTCGGGATCGGCTCCTTGGTATTCTCCTTTTCCGGTTTTGAGCTTGTTGTGGAGTTCTTCAAATGAGTCGGAAATATATTTGAGGAAAATGAGGCCGAGGACAATGTGCTTGTATTCAGCGGCATCAATATTTTTGCGGAGTTTGTCGGCGGCTTTGAAAAGTTGTTTTTCCAGGGTTTCAGTGGATTTGGTGTTTTTTGGGGGCATAAAGGGTCTTGAAGATGGGAGATCATGTGTATGTTACCCCTTTTTTTTTGTGATCTCTAGCTTAAAAGAGCCGCCTTTGAGGGTGCGGTTTCAGGATTTCATGAAAATGTCATTAGACTATAACTTATTGTTCGGTTTTGCTGAAACTCTCCATTATTTTTTCTGAAATCTTCTCTCTTTCTGTTGCGGATAATTCAGTTTTTCCTTTTGCCGTCAGCAGTTCCAAAAGGAACTCTTTGCAGATTACGTACGCTCCTTTTCCGACCTCCTTGAGGCCGAAGTGTACGTTTTGCCTGCTTGCGAAGACGACCAATGAGTTTACAAAAATATGGTGCTCGTTGAGTTTTTTTCTTAAGTAAAGGCCAAGCTCGATGGCGTTGCCCCGGGCTTGTTTGAGGGGGTTGTTCTTCCAATGTTTACCGTTAAAGGTGAGGTCTGTCCCGTCGAACGATATTCTGTTTGATCGGGACCATTTTTTGACTTCCAGGGCGAAAATTCCGGTGGGGCCTACAACCACAAAGTCGATGTTGCCTCCGCTTGGTTTTAACAGGTCTGCGATGATGAGGTATTCGTCGGGTAATTGTTTGAGGATGCGTTCGACTTCCAGTTCTCCGTCGTCTCCGAGGAAGAAATTGTCGCTTCGTCGTTCAAAGTGTTTTGCCAGTCCTATAAAGGCTATGGGGATTATTATTCCGACTCCCAAAGCAATCCATTGGGCGAGCATATTCCCATTTGTTGCTTGATTGATGAGTGGGGAGAGAAAGGTGATATCTATGACGATGATAAGCATCAAAAGGGCTATTAAGACCCATTTAAGGCTCATGAGTGTGAGGTACCTGCTCCTGGTTTTTAGGAATTTGGCCATGGGGTTGGTTTAGGTGTCGTTATTATAGCTGAGTTTACGAGAAATTCAGGATGTTTTTAGATGGATTTTAACTTAGGGGTGGTATGCTGCATGTGACTTATTATTTATGTGAACAACTATGGATAACAGTTTAGCTCCAAGGTCTCCGAACAGAGATTTTGAGGAGATTAAAAAGATCGATGAGGATGGAGTTGAGTATTGGGAGGCGCGGGAATTGATGGAAATTCTTGAGTATGCTCAATGGCGTAATTTTGAAAATGTTATTGAAAAAGCAAAATCAGCCTGTACATTAAGTGGACAAAATGTTGTTGATCACTTTGCTGAAATCAGCAAGATGATCGAAGTAGGTAAGGGAGCCACAAAATCCATACTTGACTATAAGCTTTCAAGGTATGCTTGTTATCTTGTTGCTCAAAATGGTGATTCTACCAAAGAGTCTATTGCGCTTGCTCAAACTTACTTTGCGACCCAAACCAGAAAGCAGGAACTTTTTGAGAATCTTGCTGAGGAAGAAAAACGATTTCTTACTCGTGGTGAGGTTATCGATCATAACAAGAAGCTTTTTCGGACCGCCAAAGATTCTGGAGTTAAGAATTTTGGTAAATTTAATGACGCCGGCTATTTAGGTCTCTATGGTCTTACCAATAAACAGATTCAGGAAAAGAAAAAGCTTGGAGATGATAAGTTGTTGGATAGAGCCGGGGCAACTGAGCTTGCTGCAAACCTTTTTCGTATTACTCAAACCGATGAACAACTCAAGGGGAAACTGGATGAGGGGCAGTTGATTGGAGAAAGCAATGCTTCGCGGACTCATTATGTGGTTGGTGGTAAAGTAAGAAAGGCCATTAAGGACATTGGTGGAGCGATGCCTGAAGATTTGCCGCCACAGGAGCATATTGAGGAGGTGAAGAAGCGGATCGGGACAAAGGACGGTTCAAGGGGTAATCTTTCTGTTTAACCACCACCCCAGCGTATACACCAGCTCCTCGTTCTGGTCAGGTTTTGGTTTTTTGGATTCGCTGGCGGCAAGCCATTCAAGGTAGCCGCGGTCGGCGGAGGCGACCTCCTGGAAGGTTTTGTTGATGTATTTGCCAAAGGCAAAGGTCTGGAGGAGGACCGGGGTTTGCGTGAGTTCCAGCATTTTTTTGATGATTTCGTCCGTGCCGCCCAGGGTGAATTTTTGCTGGATAACGCTGCCGAGGTGGTTGAAGAGGGATTCGAGGATGATGACATCGCCCGCGGCGTCGTGAGGGAAGGCCGGGGCTTCCAGCGCGCCGTCCAGGTTGAGGGCGTAGCGCAGGTACTGGAGTTTGTACTGTTCGCTTTCCGGGATGAGGTGTTTGGAAACGCGAAGGGTGTCTATGGTGCGGGCGGGTTCCACAGTAATGCCTTCGTTGGCGAGGATTTTGGCGTCGAAGGGGGCGTTGTGGGCCACCAGGAGGTGGTCTTTGAGGAGTTCCTGGAGGCGGGAGCGGGCTGGGCTGCCCTGGAATTCGACTTTGTCCGCGACCATTTTTGGTGTGATGTGGTGGACGGCCATCGCGCCAAAGGAGATGGTCACGCCGGCGGGCGGTTTGAAATATTCGTTGACGCTTTCGCCGGTGGTCGTGTCTTTGTAGGCCAGCTGGAGGAGGCGGGAGTCCGGGGTTTTGTCCGTGGTTTCGGTGTCCAGGAAGAGGAGGGGCATGGGGGTAAGTTAACGGGCGCAGGTGTGGGTTATTGGGCTGAGTTTAGCACCGATGGGGGTTTAGGGGAATTTCAGGATGTTTTTACATTTTGGTCATGGTGGAAGGAGTACGGTGAGGTCGTCTTTCGGATAATTTGATGAAACTATAGATTTGCTATATAATATATATGTTTTTACTCTATATTTTATAGCTTATGACGACCGTATTTTTTAAAGTCAACGACGTGCAGGAAAAGGAGATGAAACAATTTATGAAAGAGGAAGGCTTCTCCAATAAGGCGGAATTCTTCCGTTTTCTGATGAAGTTTTACAAAATTACAAAATCATACGAGGAAAAACGGTTTGAGAAATTAACGAAAGATTTGGATGCCGCTGTGAAAAAGGCTTTAAAGTCAGAAAAATTCAGAAAGCTTATAAATACTCCTTTAGAAGAACAATTGAAAGATGTATAGCTACTTAATCCTCAATCATTTTCAGAAGCAATTGAAGAGAATTGCCAGGAAGCATCGTTCAGTCAAAAAGAAGATGATTGAAGCATTAAATGGTTTTCGAAAAGAACATGCTGTCTCGTTGGGCAATGGGGTTTATAAGATTAGGATCGGTGCGGATGGAATTGGAAAGTCCGGTGGTTACCGACTGCTTATCTGGATCATGGAAATTGAAGGTTTGTTAATCCCGGTCTGTATTTATGCAAAAAATGAACGTGAGAATATTTCACTTGAGGAGAGGAACGATCATCTTGCCAGGATCAAGGAAGAGTTGAGGCTGTCCGATTATTGAAACGCCCCCCGTGTGTTTGGGGGGGCGTTTGCTTGTGTGCGCGCACAAATTTGTCTTTGGCAGGGGGAACGGCAATATTTATTCCTTTACCAGTGCCAGTTTCAGGCCCAACAGCATCAGCAGTCCTCCGAAGGTGCGGGTGATGGCTTTTTCGAACTTTTCGTAGAGGCCGCGGACGCGCTTGTGGCTGAAGAACACGGCCACAAGGGAGAACCAGATGGCGGTGAATATGACCATGTAGGCGCTTCCGGCGATGAGTATGGCGGCCGGGGTTTCCGGTGTGATGACGAGCGTGAAGATGGACAGCATGAAGAGCGTCGCTTTGGGGTTTAACAGATTCGTGAGGTATCCGGATTTGACGGCCTGGAATGGAGTGATATCCGGTTTTTTGACGGGGTCGCTGCTTCCACCTGGGGATGCGGGCTGCTGCGGGGTTTTGCTCATGATGGCCTTGAAGCCGATGTAGATCAAATACGCGGCGCCAAGGTATTTGATGACGCTAAAGAGCAGGATGGATTTGGAGATCACAAAGGCGAGTCCGGTCACGCAGTACAGCAGGTGCGTGGCGATGCCAAGGGCAAAGCCGATGGCGGTGTAGACGCCGGTCCGGCGGGAGTAGGTGAGGGAGTTTTTGACGGCCATGAGAAAGTCCGGGCCCGGGCTGATGACGGCCAGGGTGTGCAGGCCGCAGATGGTTGCGAGAAGTGCGAGGTTTTGCATGATTTTTGGGTTAGCGATATAATTTTAGTCTGAGGGAGTTTTATTACTTACCTCGGTGGTGGAGGCAATAGGAGTTCGACTCCTGCGCCCTGCAAAACTCCTTTAGAGTCTTCTGAGGGAGTTTTTTAATGCTCAAAAGCCCCGCATTGCGGGGCTTTTAGTATTCAAGCATTGGTCCACAATGTTTAACTGTTTTCGGCGAAGTTTTGTCCGGGAAAATCCGGAGTTGGGAGATCCGGCTTCGGGAAGTCTGGTGCCGGGAAATCTGGAAAAGAGTTGTGGATCATAGTTCGGGTTGTTGAGTTATTTTTTATCGACTACTTCACCTTCGGCTGGCGGGTCGGTAGGTTCGACCGGGATTTTCTTTTTGCCGGCTTCGTAGACTTTGACGTCTTCTTCCGAGGCTCCGGCCGGTGGAGGTGTGGTTTCTCCGGTGGTTGCGCCTGCGGCATCCGCGGCCGGGCCTGTGGCTCCAGGACCAGCGGCGCCCTGTGCACCCGCGGCTTTATACATTTCCGCGCCAACTTTTTGGATCACTTCGGAAAGTTCTTCGTAGCCTTTCTGGAGGTCTTCCGGTTTGGCGTTTGGTGCACCTTTATCGTCTTTGCTTTCGAGCAGTTTTTTGAGAGCGTCTATTTTTTCGGTCACCGGCTTTTTGATATCGTCGGCAACTTTGTCTCCGGCATCTTTTAATGTTCTTTCGGCCTGCAAGACCAGGCTTTCCGCCTTGTTGCGGGTTTCTACAGACTCTTTCTTTTTCTTGTCCTCCTCCGCGAACTGTTCGGCCTCTTTGCGCATCTTTTCGATTTCGGCGTCGCTCATGTTGGAGCTGCCGGTGATGGTGATGTGCTGAACTTTGTTGGTGGCTTTGTCGCTGGCTTTGACGTTCAAAATTCCGTTGGCGTCGATGTCGAAGGTGACTTCAATCTGCGGAACTCCGCGCGGAGCCGGTGGGATGCCGTCAAGGATGAAGCGGCCGAGCGATTTGTTGTCCGCGGCCATGGGGCGTTCGCCCTGGAGCACGTGGATCTCCACCGAGGGCTGGCTGTCCGCCGCGGTTGAGAACACCTGGGATTTGGTGGTCGGGATGGTGGTGTTGCGTTCGATGAGTTTGGTCATGACGCTTCCCATGGTTTCCAGACCCAAAGAAAGGGGAGTGACGTCGAGCAGAATAATGTCTTTCACATTGCCCTGGAGCACGCCGCCCTGGATGGCCGCGCCCAAAGCTACGACTTCATCCGGGTTGATGCCGCGGTGTGGTTCTTTTCCAAAAATTTCTTTCACTTTTGCCTGGATGGCCGGCATGCGGGTCATGCCTCCCACGAGGATCACTTCGTCAATGTCGCTCAAATAGACTTTGGCGTCTTCGATGGCTTTTTTGCAGGGCTGGACCGAGCGTTCAACAAAGTCCGCCGCCAGATCTTCCAGCTTGGCGCGGGTGAGTTTGGTGTTGAAATGTTGGGCCGCTCCGCCTTTGTCCATGGCGATGAACTGGAGCATGATGTCCGCTTCGTGAACCTGGGAAAGAGCGATCTTGGCTTTTTCCGCTTCGTCGCGCAGACGCTGGAGGGCGACTTTGTCTCCGGAAAGATCGATGCCGGACTGTTTTTTAAATTCGCCGATGAGGTAGCTCACGATGGCCTGGTCGATGTCGTCACCGCCCAGGTGGGTGTCTCCGTTCGTTGAGAGTACTTCAAACACGCCTTCGCCGAGTTCGAGAATGGAGATGTCGAATGTACCTCCTCCGAAGTCGTAGACCGCGATTTTCTTGTCTTTGGCTTTGTTCTTGTCGAGGCCGTACGCGAGTGCGGCGGCTGTTGGTTCGTTAATAATTCTTTTCACGTCCAGGCCCGCGATTTTGCCCGCGTCTTTGGTGGCCTGGCGCTGTGAGTCGTTGAAGTATGCGGGAACGGTGATGACCGCTTCGGTCACTTTTTCACCGAGGAATGCTTCAGCATCCGCTTTTAATTTGGCGAGGACCATGGCGGCAATTTCCGCCGGACGGTGTTCTTTGCCGTTGAGCACGATTTCGGCTTCGCCGCTGCGTCCACTCACGACCTTATAGGGGATCTGTTTGATTTCGTGGGTGACTTCGTCGAACTGGCGTCCGATGAGACGTTTGGCGGAGTAGATGGTGTTTTCCGGATTGGTGACCGCCTGGGCTTTTGCCGTCACGCCCACCAGACGTTCGTTGTTTTTGATGGCCACAACCGACGGGGTGGTGCGGTTACCCTCCGTGTTGGGGATGACGATGGTTTCGGTACCTTGCATGACCGCAACGCAGGAGTTGGTGGTCCCAAGGTCGATGCCGATGATTTTGCTCATAATTTTAGAATGTTAGAATTTAGAATTGTAGAATGTAGGGCGCGCCGGGCGGGCGCATTCAAAATTAGCACTCATAATTATAGAGTGCTAAGGATGGAGAGTCAAGAAGTTTGGAAAAAGAGCCCCGTTTTAATTCTCCACGTTCTCTTTCATGAACCGCTCCCGGCCCATTTTTACGAGACGTTCGTGGAACAGTTCCGGTCTCTGGATCACCAAGTCGAGCAGACGTCTGCGCGTGACGGGCAGGCGGTTGGGAATCATCATTTTATCGGTTCCCGGTGCAACAAATTCAGCCGGCAAAATGAACTGTGCGAATACCTGTCTTCCCTGCATTGCGGTGTTGGTAAACATGTCCGCGTAGAGTTTTGCGAACTCTTCGTCGGTGAGGTTGCCAAGTTTTTCCTCAATGACGCTGTCGATGAGTTGCAGGGCTTTTTCTTCTCCGTGAATTCGTGAAAAGAGCCGGAACATGGGGTACAGTTTTTTTCCTTCTTTTCCGACGGCATAGATGTCACCGGTGCTCATGGGTTTTGCACCGTTTTTGGCATTTGAGACCATTTCGTTGATTTGGGTCTCCAGTATCCGGCGTAAGATGTTGTGGAATCTGCCGACGAGTTCCGGCGAGACGCTGCGGCTGACCATGATGGTGAGTTCCGTCAGTTTTGCCAGCTGCCAGCCCAGTTCTTTTGGGGGCGTATTTTCTTGCCGTCCCCGTTCAGGGAAGTACAGGATGTTGTCATCGGTTTTTTCCTCGGCTTGTTCCGCCGCGGCTTCGGCTTCTTCATTCGTCTCAACGGCTTCGGTTTTCCCCGCTTTTTGTTGCCGGGCCCTTTCCTGTATTTTATCAATGAGTTCTTTCATGGCTTCCGATATTGTGTCCATGAGATTTGCCATATCCGGAACGTAGGTTCCGCCCTGGATGGCGTCTTCAAACATGTCTTCAGACATTTGTACGAGTCCCTGAATCTCTTTTTCCACCTTTTCTCCGGCAATTGCCGCAAAAGGTCTGGTGAGATACGGGTCGTACCGTGTGGGACGGTTATCTTTGAGATAGTGGTTCGCGTTCGTGGTCATCCGTTCGCAAGTCTGAATGTCGACATATTCTTCCAGCAGTGCTTCCAGTTCTCCACATTTTTTCTTCATTTCTTGTGAGGAAAGGCGTGTAAACCAGAACGGGTTCCGTTTGATCAGGTCGGCGTAGAACTGCAGATTCGGACGAAGGGGGAGAATCTCGGCGGGCTGTTTTCTGGCTTCAACCCATTCCCTGCTTGTTTCCGCAATCCGTTTCATGAGGTAGCGGATATTCTCGGGACGGATGAGTTCCCCAAGTTCCTGGCTTGTATAGGATTCGGCTTCAGGCTTACCGGTTTTTGCCCTGATGGCGCGGTTGTAGGTATCGATTTTGATCTGGAGCTGGTTTGAAAGTACACGGATGAACATCTCTTCTTTGGCCGGTTCGCCGTAGCAGAAAGTGGCGGCTTCAACGATTTCGATGATGTCGGCGGGAGCGGTTACTCCACGGAGGGTTTTGACGTCATATGAGCTGGAATTGAGGCCGGTGATGACCTGCATAAGGCCCATGCGGTATTTTTCACGCAGGGTGATCGGGTCTTCGTCACGCGTTTTATTCCGTTCGCGGCTGTATTGCATTCTCTGAATGGCCTTGAGCGGAAACAGGGTTGCTCCGGGCATCGATGAAGCGAGGTAATCCAGGGGGCTGTAGGCAAGATGCGCCGGTCCGGTTTGTTCCGGAAGGTCTGAGCGACGGATCCGGAAAAGTTCGGATGGAAAATTTTCCGCTTCTAGAATTCTTGCCCGTGCCCCGATGAGATTCCTGGCGTTTGCAGGGAAAATACCGCCCACCGTTACCATCTGTCTAAGTTGCAGGAGGGTTGCTTCGGATGCGTATTGAAAGGCGGGGGTTGCGATTTCGGCTTCGAGTCTTTCCATTCTTTTTTGGGCCCAGCCGTCTTGGGATGGGGGAGGGATTATGGCTGGACGCTGCGTATTTGCGGCGGTTCGCATTTCTGGTGGGAGATTCGCCTCCGAAAACTGGATGATGATGTCTTGGGTTGGTTCTTCGGACATATTGCTGTTAAAAAAGATATACGAAGGAGTGCTATTCTACTATATTAATTTACTTATGTCAAGATGCCCGGAGAGGGGGCGGGTTCAAGGTTTTTCCCCGTTTTTGTAATACATTTTTGGGCAGCGGGTTTATACTGTTCTGGATCTTCTTAATTTTTTACCCCAAATATATGAAAGATCGTCTCAAGAGGGGAGCGGCCTGGCTTACTACGGCTGTTACCCTGGTCAGTTCAGTTTTTGCCGCGGTTCCTGCCGTGAGCGCCGCGACGTTTAATGATGTGAACGGAAGCACGAGTTATTATCAGGGTATTATGTGGGCTTATGATCACGGGATTCTTCAGGGTTACGGGAACGGAAATTTTGGACCGGATAACTGTGTCCGCCGGTCTGAATTTGCCAAGATGATTGTAAACTATACCCATACCGGTACCGGTTTGGTGGGGTCACAGGGTTCCGACCCTGGTTTTTCCGATGTTTCTTCCGCCGCCTGGTATTATCCGTTTGTGAAGGAGGCCAAGTACAAGAATTACCTGCAGGGATATCCGGATGGTACTTTCCGTCCGAATATTTGCGTGAACCGCGCCGAGGCGATGAAAATCGCCGCGTTCAGTCTTCTTCCCAATGTCGGCATGGATTCGAGCGGGAATCCGGTGATGTACGACAACAAACTGGTGACCGATGTGGAGATTTTTTCCTGGTACGCTCCATATGCCAGACTGATGTTCAAAAACCGGCTCATGGGAACCGATCACACCGAATATGATACCGCAGCCTCTTCCGCGGCGAACGTCTATGCCATCAAGTTTTTCCCCGGCGGTTCCATGACCAGAAAAGAGGTTGCCGAGATGCTTTACCGCACCAGTACCTTTATGGGTTCGACGCCGACGCCGGCTCCATCACCAGTTCCGGCGGCTGGAAAACCGGTCTTAACACTTCCCGCGAACGGGCTCCAGCTTGATCCTACCACCACCGGGGTGAATTTTCAGTTTCTACCGACGACTGGCGTTTCCAGCTATCAGCTGGCGCTCAAGATGCCGGGCAACAACGACTTCGGCTGGTGGGATATTACGAATACGACGCTGAACGGGAACGGATATGTGGCATATTTTTTCAGTAAAGGGACGTCCGGATTTTTGAATACGGACGGCGTGTATACCTGGAAGATCCGTGCGTGGAATTCCGACCGCACTTCCTACACCGATTCGGACGTCTGGACGATGTATTCCTACTTGGTGCCTACCAACGTGAACATCACGTATCAGGCACCCACCGCGAACTATACTTCCATGCCTTCGCAGATCACGTTCCAGTGGTCCGCGAATGTGACGGATTCCACTCTCGTGCTTGAGTACCGTGATCCGAATAATATTTCAACAGTGACAAAAACGTCGAAATTTACTTCCGCTTCCGGATATTCCAAGACGTTGTACCTGAACGATTACCAGACGGATTTCACGAATTACAAGACATTCTGCTGGAAATTGGAAAAGACCGGAACAAACTATCTTTCATCAACGTATGGGTATCCCTGCGTGAGCTATGTCCCCGTTACCTTGTCTTCGGCGCCGACGCTGATTTCCCCGGCGGTTGAGACGGTTTTCCACGGGTCGCAAACCATCAATTTTTACTGGACTCCGGTGACCGGAGCTACGTACTACAGGATTCAGATTCGTAATTCGGCTTCGAGTTCTTACTACTTTGATCAGACGACGACGAACACGTCGTATGGCTCGTACCAAAATGCTCCGGGGGCGACGAGCAGTTATTACTGGCGCGTTGTTGCCTACGACGCTTCGGGAAATTCCCTCGCTTCGGCCGAGAGACTGTATCTGGTCAGTCCGAACTAAAAGATGTTGAAATGAAAAAAGCCCCGGGGGTCCTGTCCGGATCCGGGGCTTTTCTTATGGGTTATGCCGCTGTTTCTCCGCTTGTTTCTCCATTGCCGACGCGGACCCGGCTTCGTTTGAGAACCTTGTCCCCGAGGGTGTACCCTTTTTCGTACTCTTCCACGACCTGGTCTTTTGGACCGGGTCCGACCATTAGGGCTTCATGGATTTTGGGGTCGAAAGGCTTGTCTTTTGCTTCTATCGGGGTGAGGCCGCGTTTCTGGAGGGACTGTTGGAACTGCAGAAAAATCTGGGTGGCGCCCTTGATCCATTCAGCATCCTTGGGTTCGTGGGCGAGCGCCTTATTGATGTTTTCCAGGACCGGAAGGAGCTCGTTCATGAGGTCGGCGTTGGCGTATGCTACGTAGCCGGCGCGTTCTTCGTCGGCGCGGCGGCGAAAGTTCTGCAGATCGGCCAGAGCGTGCTGGGTGATGGTGGTCATCTCCTTGAGTTTGCTTTGGGTGTCTTCCAGTTCCTGTTTGAGCGTGTTGAGGTCCGCGTCGCCGTTGTTTGCGGCAGCGGCTCCGGAAGCCGCGGTTGATTGATCTTTATCTTCCATAGGGTATGTCTGCTGAGAAGGAAATAAATTCTAAAAATCTAAAATTTATTTTTTTTAGATTTTATTGAGTGGGGAAAGGGGAGGTGTCGTGGTGGGGAATAAGGTGCAATTCAGATTCTGCTCTCAGGTGAGCATTTTTTTGACCTCTTCCAGGATGACCTGGTTGAAGGGGTAGTTGGTGCGGGTTGAGCCCAAAAGGCCGATGTATCCGTGGAACCCTTTGAGTTCATATTTGGTGACCATCAGGCTGCAGCTTTGGATTTGCGGAAGAATATTTTCTTTTCCGATAAAACTTTGGATAGTGTCGTCGATGTGGAGTTTTTTGAGTAAGGTCACGAAATTGTCATGCTTTTCCAGGACTTCGATAACCTGCGACGCGCGCATGGTGTCGTTCAAAAATTCGGGTTGGCGCAAAACGTTGGAGAGGCCAAGGTAAAAGGTGCGGGCATTGTCCGGAAGTGTGGCAAAGCTTACGTTCTGCGTGGCGCGTGAAAGGAGGGAAACCCCTTCGTAGATTTTTTCTTTGGCGCGTTCCACGGCAAACTCCCGCTGGAGTTCATGGAGCACCTGGATAGCCCCGGCCCTTTCGGCATTCACGTCGGCGAGTTCGTTGACGTAGGTTCGGTATCCCTTGTCCGTTGGCACGCGTCCGGCGGAGGTGTGGGGCTGGAAAATAAACTCTTCGTGTTCCAGCGCGGCCATGTCGTTGCGGATGGTGGCCGGGCTCACCGAAAACTTGTAACTGACGATGATGGTGTTCGATCCCACGGGTTCGCCCGTCTGGATGAAATGCTGGATGATGGCTTTCAAAACTTCCTGTTTGCGGTCCATAACGAATTGGTCAATTCGCCGAAAAGGCGTTAAGCACTATCTATTATAGAGTGCTAAGCGGCTTTTGACAAATAGGTCTAATGGTGCCCGCCTCCGAACAGGCCGAAAAAGAATTTCAGCTTTTTTTTGACTTTGGACCAGGTCGATTCCTTTTTTACTTCGGCATGGGGCGACTTTTCCCCGTGATTATTGTTTGTGTCTGGTTCTGCTGTGGTCTTTTCCTGCGGTTCTTGTGTTGCCGTTTTCGTTGTTTTCGCTTCGATCAGAAGTTTTTCGCCGATGGCTTCCTTGTGTTTTGGGTTCAACATCATCGTTATTCCGCTTTTCATGTCCGCCGCTTTCATCATCATGACTTGCAGTTCTTTCCCGTTGACGGTGACGGTGTCACCCTTGTCGACTTCCAGGGCTTCACGCAGGGCTTTGCTGAGAGCTATTTTGTCTTCCGGTATCTCCTCGCTCAAACCCAGGTTTTTGGTGCTGAACAGGTCGTCCTTTTCTTTCTGGAGTTTTTTTTCGTACGGTTCACGGTACTTTTCCGCTTTGGCGTAATCTTCAGCGGTTTTGAATTCCTCCGAGAATTCCTGCATGAGTTCGTTGAGGATTTCGGAAAGTTCCTTCTGTTTGGTTTTGCGCAGGTGCGCCCCCACTTCAAGCTGGAGCGCCTGGAAGTTTTTCCCGAATCCTTTGAAGTCAAAAGTCCCGTCTCCGTGCCGGAGCCGGGTTAAAGCGGGGCTTCCGGAATAGGCACCCTTGTAGGCGACCACGTTCACGGTCGGTGTTTCCCCCTTGAGATTTTTGAGTCCTTTGGCCGCGACTTTTTCCTTGAGTTTTTCGGCGATCCAGAAAGCCAGGAGGGGATCGATCGGCCCTTGCCCGTTCTCCTCCTTAGCCGCAATTTCAAAGTCGTGGCCGCGGGTGTCCACTTTTCCGTGGAGATAAATGGCGAGGTACGGGTTTTTTGCTTTTTCTTCTCCGTCCAGGTTGTCCTGTTCTCTCAAGAGTTTTTTCGTGAGGTCCCGCTGTGCCTTTACCGCGTTCAAGTTGTCTTCCTGGGTATACACGGTTCCTTCCGAGCGCAATGAGGATTCAACATCCTTTGGCAGGCTGTTGACGTCCGCAACGAGGCGTGAGCGTTTGAAAATCATCCAGTTCGTCGTTTCCCCGGTTATTTCGTTGGTGTTCGTTTCGTAGTCGGATATTTTGTTTGTTTCGCACCATTTTTCCACCTTTTCCGAGGCTTTGGTCCCGTGGGGGGCTTCGACGTGCGCCCGGAGAGTATTATTCTGAATGTTGGAGTTGTAGTACCGGTCAATTTGCCGTTCGATGATTTCTTCCTGTTCTTCCGGGGAAAGCTGTCTGTCCTGTTCGTACATGACTTTGGAAACCCTCCGCCTTACTTCCGCGGTTATCAGGTCCTCCTCAAATCTCATCTGTTTTTCTTCGTCGGAAAGGCCTTCGTGGTCCGCCTGCAGCAGTGGCGACTCCGCGATGGCTTTCTTGAGATCGTGACCTTTTTCAAGGCGTTCCCGGTGGCTTTTGTTCTGCAAAATTTTTGTTTTTTCGGCGTCGGCAATTTTCCGGATTTTCTCCTTGCGCTCATTACTTGCAGGACGCACCGGTTTTTTGGGTTTATTGTTTTCCATATCGCAAAATACCTTGTTGATCCTTAAGGTATAATTATACAATATTTTCGGCTTTGAAACAAGGTTCCCGGGGGGCGACCGGGTCAGGATTTTGTGGTTTTCCGGCGGAAGAAGTAGTAGTCGTCGATGCCTCCGGCTTCAAAGTTCCGCCGGAAGGGGGTCGCTTTTCCTTCTTTTTTCTTTGAGTATTTTTCCAGGTTTTCGGTGACCAGTTTGTTTCCTCCGGTTCTTCCGTCAAACGTTCCGGATTTTTCCACTATCCCCACGAATTCGAAATCAGGGTGGCTCATCATGGCTTCGGCGGCGTGATGGTAGTCGTTGCACAGTACGTATTTGCCCGGCTTCACATGTTCGGCAACCTTATGGATCTCCTCCTTCTTGAGGTTCTGGTTGAGCAGGACCAGCAGGTCGGGGTCATGCGCGGGTTTGAAATCCAGGGCGGACATGGTATGGGCATCGTATCCGGCTTTTTTGAGGGCGTTTATTGAGCGTTCATCAATATCAACATAGGTCACATGACTGTCCGGGAATGTTTTTTTGAGGCTGTGGGTCGCGCAACAGGGGTACAGAATGTATTTGAGTTCCGGTTTGAATTTTTCGATCAGCAGTTCCGCTCCTTTTAATTCGCCTTCTTCGAGTTGCGCTTCTTTTACCGCGAGTTTTTTGAGTCTATCTCCTGCTTTGGCCTCGTCCTCCTTCGATCCGTGGGAATCGTGTGCGTGCGCATGGTCGTGGGCGCCTTCGTTCCAGCCCAGAAGTTTGCCCACCTGTTCTTTCACGTTTCTGGTGAGCCATTTCCAAAGACTCTCCGATTTTTTTGGAGTTTGATCATGGCCGGAGTCGTGTCCGGTTTCTGGTATCGAATGGGCTGTTTCGGCCATGTTTTCTGTGACGTGGAATAAGGCTTTATTATGCTCTTTTTCCATGTTTTTGTCAATCTATCAGGTCCGCATCGCTTTGTGCCTCTGGATGGCTTTTTTGGTTTCGGATGTGAGTTTCATCCCCATTCGTAACCCCAGTTTTTCGATTCCTTCCACCATGGTCGTGATCATGGGGGCGTAGACGTCGTTCAGGTCGCAGTTGTCCAGGTCACGTCCGCTCAGTTCCACAAAGTCGCCGATCAGCGTGCAACCAATCTCTTCGAGTTTGTATTTCACGATGTCCCTGATTTTTGCCGGTTTGATTTTTTGAAGAAGCGTGGAGAGAGGGGAAAGAAGAACGCCGAGCGGAGGGGCATCGCACTCTTCGGTGGCCAGGTCTTTGAGCAGTTCAAAATGCTTTCGCTCACTTTTTCCAATGGGTACGCCGAAGGTGATTCCCAGCCTTCTATAAATGGAGTCCAGAAACTCGAGAATGACATCCAGAATGTCCTCTTCAAATCCATACTCTGTGAGGGTTTGGATGAATTGCCGATGGTCCAGGTCAGGGATGTCTCCGATAAAGGTGATATCCGCCACGGCCATTGCCCGCCGGAGAAGGGGAAACTCCCTGGGATGAACTTTGTCGTTTTTCCAGCGGTTTCTAATGGCAGGGGGCAGGGTGCTGCTCAGCGGGTTCTGAAGCAACCAGTCGATTCTTGTGGAACAGATGATGGTGTTTTCCGGCAGGGTATTGGGTTTGAATCCCCGTTCTTCGAGCCGGGTCCTGGTCGAACGAGAAACGGCGGCGATTTTACGTTCAAAATCTGGAACTGGCGGTTGGGAGATGGATGACGGGACGTATGAGGCAGTAGCCGGGGAGGACGGTGGGAAAATGGCTCGTGAACTTCTGGGGCTGCTGGCCGGTTTGGTTGCTTCATCCCCGAAGAGTTCATTATCATCATCCGGTCTGGGCGCGCCTGGTACGATATTGGTCATTGAGGCTGGGAAATACGATTCTGGAAGTCAATTTCCGGCGGGGAGTTAGCCCAGGCTTTTTCTCATCACACCGGCTTCCACCAGTTCTTTGCCGAACTCCAGCCCCATGTGTTTTTTGAGCATGATGGTGGAGGTAAGGTTACGGTGGATGAAGTGGTGGTCTTTTTGCGGGCCGATTTCGATTTTGAGGATTTCGGCGGTGAGAAGGATGTCTTCCAGCACCAGTTTTGCCCACGGGTGTCTGGAGGCCAGATCTTCCAGGTTTTCGATGTTCAGATATTTGCCCGCGTGCTTGAGTTCCCAGCGCAGGGTGAAGAAATGTTTTTCCAAAAGGGGCAGGAGTCCTTTGGCTTTGACGATCTTGAGGGCGCGGCCCGTTCCGATGAACTCCGGCGGTACGCCCATGCTGTACCAGGCCGCCGTGAAGTTGATGGCGCGGGGGAGGGTGGTTTTGCCCACGCCGCGGTTGTATCCAAAGAGGCCGATGTGCTGCATGCGGGAGCGGCGTTTTGGCACCTGTGCCGCCATTTCGTTGATCATGCCCGCGGCTTTTTCTATCACCGGGCAGTATGCATTTTTGAAGATCTCGTTGATTTCCCTGAGTTTGTTGAACTCTTCGTCGCTGAAGGTGACGGGACTGTCTACGGCAAGGGTTTTCTTGATATAGTCGAGCGATTTTTTCACATCGTCCAGGGGGTAATCGTAACGGTATGCGGACTGGATGGTCACGGTCTTGATGCCCCGGTACTGCTCCAGCGTTTTTTCAATATTTTCCGGGTTGATGCCTCCGCGGAAGGGGAGCGAGCCGGTCCCGATAATCGGATGCATCGGCACGCCGAATTTTTTCTCCATTCGATACATTTCGCGCAATGCCATGCGGCTTGCGACGACGGACGGGACAAAGCCCGCGTTGAGCGCCGGGTCCGAACGGGCGATGAACGGGCGCATATAGACCGGATTTTTTTTGAACTGTTTTTTGTGCGCGTTGATGAAGTCGGTGAGGACGGAGGCGCAGCCGGCCAGGTCGTCGATACTTTCAAAGAGGGGAATTATGTGGATGTACCCCTGTCCGAATTCGGAGGTTTTGAAAATTTCCTCGTGGACTTTGGCGGTTTTCTGGAACGTATCCTGGATGTGGATCAGCTGGTCGGCTCTTTTGGTCATGGGCAGGATGAACTCGAACACCGGCGGACTGTTGAGCTTGAGCGACTGCATGAGTTCCGCCGCGGAGAGCACGCTCATATAGGTGCGGGCGAGTTTAAACGTTTTTTCTTCCCAGATGTTCGGGATGCGGAGAGTTACAAAAAGGTCGCGGCCGAGCTGTTTTTTGCTGAAGTCGTCCAGGTGTTTGCCCATCAGCTTTTCGATGATGGCTTCATCCGCGATTTTGCCTTCCCAGTCCCACATGTATTCGTCGGCCCCCAGGTGGAAAAAGTTCTGGTAGATTTCTTCGTTTTCGTACTGTTCGCCCACAAAGGCCTCGTTGTGCCAGAAGGGGACTCCGGCGTTGTCCGGGTGCTGGGTGGCCATGACGTGGGGGATTTTTCGTTTGGCTTGGGGATTGAACATATGGGAAAAGAGGGGGTCAGGGAAGTTGGACCTTGTTTTGTTTTTAACGTTTACATCTTGCTTGCCACCATTTCGGCCAGGTCGACCACGCGGACGGAATAACCCCATTCGTTGTCGTACCAGGCCACGACTTTGATCATGTTGCCTTCCATGATCATGGTGAGCGGTCCGTCAACAATAGATGAGTTCGGATTTCCTTTGAAGTCAACGGAAACGAGGGGGACTTCGGTGTAGTCCAGGATTCCCTTCATTTCACCCGCTGCGGCTTTTTTAAACAGAGCGTTCACCTCTTCAACGGTGGCGGATTTTTCGGTCTCGCAGACAAAGTCAACGACGGAAACGGTCGCGGTTGGTACGCGGATGGCGTAGCCGTTCAGTTTTCCGGTGAGTTCCGGGAGAACAAGGGTGACGGCGGTTGCCGCGTTGGTGGTGGTCGGAATCATGGAAAGCGCTGCTGCGCGGGCTCGGCGGAGGTCTTTGTGCGGGAGATCCAGGATGTTCTGGTCGTTGGTATAGGAGTGGACGGTGGTCATCATGCCCCGTTTGATTTTGAGGTTATCGTTGAGGACTTTTACGACCGGTGCGAGGCAGTTCGTGGTGCAGGAAGCGTTGGAGATCAGATGGTGCTTTGCGGGGTCATATGATTTCTCGTTCACGCCCATGACCATGGTCACGTCGGAGCCTTTTGCCGCGGCGGTGAAGATCACTTTTTTTACCGTGTCGCGCAGGTGCTTGCCGCCGTTTTCTTTGTCGTTGAAGACGCCGGTTGCCTCCAGAACGATATCCACTTTTTCTTCGCCCCAGGGGATTTTTGCCGGATCTTTTTCCTGGAAATATCTGATTTTCTTCCCGTTCACCACAATGTATCCCGGTCCGTCGGTTGTTACTTCGGCATCCAGCGTCCCGTAGCTCGAGTCGTATTTCAAAAGGTGGGCAAGGGTTGCGTTGTCGCTGAGGTTGTTGATCGCAACAATTTCAATATCCTTTCGGTCCATGGCGATGCGGAACATTTGCCGTCCGATTCGTCCGAAGCCGTTAATACCAACACGAGCTTTCATTGATGTGAGGGTTAAGAAATATGCCGGGCACACTATATATGCAGGCCGTGAGGCATGTCGAACTTCCCCGGCCAAAAGCAATTGACAATTACTCTTTACAGTAGGGAAATTTTGTTTGAAATGTATATATTTTCGTTTGTTTTTTATGCGATCCTTTATTTGATGAAAATTTTCGTGAACTCCATGGCGCCTCCGAATCCCAGCGTGATCAGGATTCCGGCGATAATGTTCCCGATGAGAATGAGGCCGATGGATTTCCAGTAGGGAAGATCAAATAGAAACGCCAGGAGCGCCCCCGTCCAGGCCCCGGTGCCGGGAAGCGGAATGGCCACGAGCATCACGATGAACACCGCCCCCATTTTTTCAAATTTTTCCGAATGTTTTTTCCGGGTGTGGTTAAAAAGTTTCTCGAAAAACCGTTTGCACCAGACCGAATGCTTCATCAGCCAGCCCGATACCGGTCCAAATGCTTTCAGAAGCAGGAGAATAATGAGGATGTTTCCGAGTTCCGCCCAAAAAAAGACCGATTCCGCCGGCATTCCCAATAACAGTCCGAGCGGTATACCTGCGCGAAGTTCGCCGATGGGCATCATCGAAGCAAGAAAAACGAGTATTTCACGCGGGAGTTGGAGCATACCGGTATTCTATGTTTTTGTTCCGCGGGAAGAAAGCTTTTTGGTCTTCTTGTTTGCATGGAGAGGCTTGTGTTCCACTTTTGTGCTCATGCAATGATCAATAGCCTGTTTTTTATTTTACAGAAGCTGTTTATTGTTTTTGAGTATAAAAATATTATGCAACAAACCTCATGGGCTGCAATATTTTTTGATACCCGGTGGTATTCTTTATACAGAGCCGTAAAGTTGTTTGATTACCCGTTGTCCGACTACAATTTTTGCACCGTTTGGTTGTTAGGGTTTGACTTATGGGGTGAATTTCCCTATTTTTAACTTAATTTCACAGTATAAAAAAATTATACACATATCGTTCACAACTTTTGAACATATGAAGAAAAAAACACAGAAAAAGTCCAAGAAGAACACCAAGAAAAAGGGACTCGTGAAGAAATTCATGAGCGGTTTGAAAAAGAGACTGAAAGGTGCCAAGAGAAAGCCTGTTGCAAAAAAGAGGCCCGCCTTGAAGAAAAAGGTGAAGGTTTTGAAGAAGAAGGTTCAAAAGAGGAACATTTCCAAAAAGAAACTCAAGAAAGTCACAAAGAAAATCGTCAGAAAAGTGGTTAAAAAACCGGCAAAGAAGCCGGTGAAGAAGGTATTGAAGAAATCCGCCAGGAAACCGGCGGGCAGGAAGGCCACGGCGAAGAAAGCCAGTTCCAAAAAAGTGAGTTCCAAAAAAGTCGTCGCGAAGGTCGTGAAAGTGAAACCCTCCAAAGTTCAAAAAGTGAAGGTTGTCGCGGCACCGGCATCGTCTTCGGCACCGTCAGTTGTTTCTGCTCCGGTTCCTGCGATTCAGGCAACCGTGGAAGATTCCGGGTTTACCCATGAACCAGTCTTGATTCAGGAGGTTTTGCAGAGTCTGGAACTTGCCGATAAAAAGGTCGTTGTTGACGGCACCCTGGGTCTGGGTGGTCATTCCAGGGCGATGCTTGAAAAGATGCCTGCGGAAGGCAAACTCATCGGGTTTGACGTTGATGACGATAATCTGGCAAGAGCCCGCGCCAATCTGCAGTCTTTTGGCGACCGGGTGATGTTTGTGCGTTCCAACTTCAGCAATTTGCAGGAAGAACTCAGGAAACTGGGGGTGAAGAGCGTTGACGCGATTTTGTTGGATCTTGGGCTTTCTTCCCCACAGGTTGATAATCCGGTGAAAGGGTTTTCGTTCCTGAGGGAAGGTCCACTGGACATGCGCTTCGACAAAAACCAGCCGCTGACCGCCGCCGACGTTATTAACGGTTACACCCTCAAGGACCTCATGCGGATTTTCTTTGAGTTCGGCGAAGAACGTTTTGCCCGCAAAATCGCGACGGAGATTGTCCGCCGCCGCAAGGCCCGTTCCTTTAAAACGACCACCGAGCTCGCCAATTTTATTGAAAAACTGATCGGGCGCCAGGGGCATATTCATCCGGCAACCCGCGTGTTCCAGGCACTCCGCATTGAGGTGAATCACGAACTGGATGTTCTCCTGAGTACGCTGAAACAGGCGGTTGAAGTATTGAAGAAAAAAGGCCGTCTGGCCGTCATCGCCTACCACTCCCTTGAAGACCGCGTGGTGAAACAGTATTTCAGGGAATGCGCCCTCGAATTTATCAATGAACCCGACAAGCTGACCACGACCCATCTGAATCCGACGCTCAGCATTATCACCAAGAAACCGATCGTCCCGTCCGAATCCGAAGTATTAAAAAATCCCCGCAGCCGCAGCGCCAAACTGCGCGTCGCCGAAAAAAGATAAATGATTTGGCCCTTCCCCACGGCTTTTCTAGCAATCCCAAACCAAAACAAAAACAAAAATTCCCTTTAATTTTTCCTTACCCTTAACGCTTCCGTACCGATGTCGCACCTCCTTCTCACCCGCAGCCCGTACCGTCAGGACTTTATAAACTCCGGAATGAGAAGATTTCGCCGTACCCGGGTGTCCGCCATCAAGTGGCAGCTTCAGTTCGGCCCGATGACGCTGATCGTGGGTTTGGTCTTTGTGGCCGTGGCGATGAGCATGCTCTACCTTATGCATTTTAACCAGGTGGCGACCAAAGGTTATGATCTCAAACGCCTTGAGGTTGACCGCCAGCAACTGATGGATCAGAACCAGATGAGCAATATCAATATTGATAAGGTGAAGTCCATGGATTCGATTATGGGGAGTTCACGGATTCAAAGAATGGTGAAAGCGAATAACGTGTCTTTTGTCCGCGGGGATACGGCTCTGGCCAAGGCCGATTCAATCTAAACCGCTGAAAATTTGATTTTTCCGCGTTTTGGGCGAGCTTGATCTTTTGGCGTGCCGTTGTTAATGTTTCGGTGATCTTATCCCATCATGTATTGCCATGACTTTTGGTGAATATCTTCAGCACCACGGCGTTGAGTCCAATTTACGGGATGTGTTGAAAACCGTCACCGATATTTTTCCGAAGATCGCTGAAGTCATGCGCGGGGGAATGGAAGGGGCCGCTGCAGGAGGCACGCAGAACGTTTATGGAGAAAAACAGCTGAAGCTGGATGTCTATTCCAACGATCTTTTTACCCAGGCTTTAACCAAGCATCCGTACGTCGCCATGGTGGCGTCTGAGGAGCTGGAGGAGAGTATGGACGGCGCGGCCGGTGAGGAAGGCTACAGCGTGGCTTACGACCCTCTGGACGGGTCTTCGCTCGTGGATGTGAACCTTGCGGTCGGGACCATCGTGGGCGTGTACAAAGGGAAAGGTTTTTTGGGACGCAGGGGATCGGATCAGCTCGCGGCGATCATTGCCGTGTACGGGCCGCGCCTGACGTTTATGGTCACTGTTGGGCACGGCGTGACGGAGTTCATTTACGATGAGGGCAAAAAAGATTTTGTCGTGAATGTTGAGGATGTGAAGGTGGGGGAGAGCAAGAAGATGTTTGCTCCCGGCAATTTGCGCGCGTGTTCCGACCCGGCCGTGAAATGGTACGTGGATTTGATGCAGTACTGGCTCAAGAACGATTATACTTTGCGATATTCCGGCGGCATGGTCCCGGACATCAACCAGATTTTAAAAAAAGGCGGAGGGGTGTTTACCTATCCGGCCTATAGCGAAATGCCGAACGGCAAGTTGCGCGTGCTCTATGAATGCGCTCCGATGGCATTGTTAATGGAGCAGGCCGGCGGTGTGGCGTTTACTGCCGATGGCCCTGTCCTGGATTTAACTCTCGAAAAACTGGATCAGCGTACGCCGATCTTTATCGGTTCCAAAAAGGAAGTTGAACTGGTGCAGAGCTACTTCAGGAAGTAACTGGTTTTGGTTCGTCGGGTTTTGTCCCCGGGGCTGTTGGTGTGCCCGGTTTGTGCGTGACGTCGGGGTCCTGTTTTGGTTGCGGGTTTCCGGGTTTCCCTTTTTCCGCCATGATTTGGGCGAGGGTTGCTTTGAACTGTTCCAATAATTTGTTGACCGCTGCTTTTTCCGGAGGTGTTTTTGCTTCGGCCAGCGCGAACCGGAAGATATCGTCATAAATTTCTCCAGTCGTATCAAGAAGGCTGATTTCTCCCTTTTGGTACTTGTCCGCAATCTCTTTTTGTGCGCGGAGGAAGTTTTCCGACAGGAGCTCCATGTATTCCCTCATGTTCAGTTTTTTTCCTTCGGATTTGGTTTTTGCGAGGGCTGCTTGTATTTCCGGCCGTCCTTTGGCGGCAATGTATTTTTCCATGAGAGTTTTAAGTTCCGTCCCGTATGTTGCTGTTTCAAGGCGGTCCATGATGAACAGCGCCCGTTCGTTCACGGCTTTTTGAGATCCGGGTTGGGTGGCCGCGTCAGGGTTCTGTTTCGGTGGGCCGGTCTGTTCCTGCTCCAATGGCAGCGCGGGCTGATCGCCCGGGCCGTTTTCGCTGATGAAAAAGTTGGCGACGGTTTTGGCTTCTATGGTCGTGCTGTAGCCTATTTCTGATTTTTCGGGTTCGTTGAGGTGGCGCTGCATCCATCCGTCCCAGGTTTCGTTTTCTTTGGCGTCGGTTTTCCTTGCCGCCAGAAGCCTGCGGGTTTCTTCCGGGCTCTTGATGAGCTTGTTCACATTGTCCATCTTGCTGAAATATTTTTTCCCGGAGGCGTAAAACTCTTTGATCTGGTTTTTTTCTTCGGGAGTGATGTCTTTCCATTCTTTCAGAAGATCTTCGATTCCGCCTCCGCCGAGTTTCATGCCGAACAGCCCGAGAATCCACTTCAGGAACTCCATGATGGTCTCCCCGAAACTCTTGAAACTGTCTTTGAGGTTGAAAGGTTTGGTCTCCTCCGCGGTACTGGTGGTAGTGGTTTCTGCGGTCTGTTTTTCCGCGTCCGTCTTGGCATCGTCTTTGGATTTGTTTTCCGAGGCGGTGTCGATTTTTGTCCATTTTCCGTCCGGTGAAAGTTCGAACACTTCGTCGGGCTGCGGGTTCATTTTTTTGACTTCGCCGGCAAGGTAATCGACGATTTTCTGCTTGGTCGCCACGTCGGCGATCGGGGGCAGGGCTTTTGGTATCTCTTCCTGGAGCACCTTGTCCAGGTCCTTACCGTCTTTTGGTGAAGTGAAGCGTGTTTTGGTGAACGTGATTTTCTTTTGTTCGATGAGTTCCCTGGGTTCGAGTCCTTTGCCCATCAGGGTGGTTTCTTCGCCTTCCAGCTGTTTCTTTTCGACTCCCAGTCCAAGGTATTTCCCATATCCGGTGATGAAACTTTCGTAGTTCGAGCGTTCGAGCAAAAAGAACTCTTTGAGCTCGCCCGCCTGCAGGAATCCTTTTTTGCAGAAATTCGTCGCCGTGAATTCACTGAAGTTTTCCACGAGTTGTTCCGGTTTGGCGAACGGGTGTTTTTTTGATTCAAAGATCTTGTTGAGTTCTTCGAAGAGATAGGTGATTTTTCCGTCGAGAGAATCCGCGAAGGCCGTCGTGATGTCCTGATCTTTACCGGTTTTGGTGTACTGTTCGTAGACGATGTCTTTGAGTACCTGCTTGACGGCATTGATGTTCGTGTCGTTTCCAAGTCCGGCCGTGTCCAGCTTTGCTTTGATGGTTCCCGATTTTTCTTCCACTTTTTCGCTGATTGTACCCCGGGGATTGAATACCGGCGAAGAGGCGGGATTGTTGATCCAGCTCTCCTTTTCACGTTTTGCCCGCGCTTCGTCCTGCAGTTTTTTCTGTTCCGCGTCGATCTGGTCCTTGCGTTCTTTGATTTTCTGCATCCGGTCGAGTCCTTCCTTGCTCATGAAATCTTTCCACTCCATGCGCGCGGCGGCGTGGACCGTGGTGTCTTTGTCCTCCGGCTTTTTTTGCCCCTCGGGAGGTTTTTGGCCTTCCTGTTTCTCCGGGGCTTTTTGGTCTTTATCTTTGTCCTGTTCTCCAGCCATAATTTTGGCTTTTAAATATCTTACTATTTTATCATAAAATCTTGTTTTAATAAAGCCGTTTAACGCCATTCTTCTCCTTCCCTTTTCGTAACAATTCGGCTATTTTTGAGTTATCTCTAACAAGAGTCACTTTTGAATTTATGGAGCACAAGGATCTGAAAAGCCTGGAACCCGAAATCAACGTCCTCGTGCAGAAGGCTCAGGTTGGAGATACCGACGCTTTTGCCAAACTTTACGATTACTTTGTTCAGCCGGTATACCGCTACATTTTCTTCAAAGTGTCAAAAAATGATGCACTGGACCTTACCGAGTCGGTGTTTTTGAAGGTCTGGGAGCACTTGAAGTCCTACAGCAAGCTGAAGGGGGCTTTTTCCTCCTGGGTGTTCAAGATTGCGCACAATGTAGTGGTGGACTACTACCGTTTGCAGCGTGAGCACGTGGATCTGGACGATGTGGTTCTGCCCGATGAAAGCAGGGAGTCCGACCCCAAATTCATGACCGAAAACCGTTTAAATCAGGAGGTGCTTCGTGCGGCGCTTTCCAAGCTGAAGAAGAAACATCAGGATGTCCTGCTTTTGCGTTATGTCAACGGGCTTGAGCACCGGGAGATTGCCCGGATTATGCGCAGGAGCGAGGGCAGTTTAAGGATTCTGAAGTTTAGGGCTTTACAAGCACTAAGAAAGGTTATGCGAGATATGAATATTCAACAGTAAATCTGTAACGGATGAGCTTTCTTAACGTATTAGAGAGCGCTTACCTCCCCATTATTATGTCGTTCTGGCACCGTGAACAATTCGATTCCGAGGAACTTGAACAGCTTGAAAAACAGCTGCGCCAGGTGGGTAAAATTGAGCTGCCCGTAAAGCAGCAACAGGCTTTGAAGCGCCAGTTGTTTACTTCTCTTGCTCATGAAAAGGAAGAAGGGTTGCTGCCGCAAAGTTTGCGTTCCGTGGGGGCGAATCTGAAAGAGGTCGGTGAGCGAACCATGCTGAGTATTCCCCAGAAGGCGAGGATGAAGGAACGTCTTTTGTCTTTCATTCAGCAGACGAACTGGCTTGGGTTGGCTTTTGGACCGTTCCTCAATCCGCGTTTTCTCAAGACGGCAGTGAGTTCGGCGCTTCTGCTGTTTTTTGTTACGACATCGGTTTTGATTTTTCCGTTTCAGATTCCTCTGACGTATGCCGCCCGGCTGACATACATCGATGAAGTTTCCGGGAAGGTTTTTGTTTTGCGTTCGGGTGATCTTCTGGAAGCCAAAAAAGATTTTTCGCTCGAGGAAGGGGATATTCTTGTCACCAAGGAGAACAGTTATGTGACCGTGAGGTTCTTTGACGACAGCGTGAGCCGTCTTGATGCGAACACCCAGCTTGAGGTGAAGCGCTTGTATTCCGAACCGTTTAATCCCGTGGCGACCCAGATCGAACTGTTGCTGGAAGAGGGGCGTGTGTGGACCCGCGTTTTGAATCTGATTGACGAGAATTCCCATTTTATGGTTGCGACCCAGGGGACGGCGGCCATTGTGACCAAAAAGGCCGCTTTTGATCTGCAAACCCATGTGTACAGTACGACGCTGTCCGTTTTTGATAACGTGGTCGATTTCGCGCTCGGCAGGAATTATACGACTGAAACCCGCCCGGTCCTGGCCGGTTTCCAGGCCCAGGTTTCCCAGGAGAACGGGGCCAACGTGACCAAGATTGTTCCGGTGGGCGAGGGCATCCAGGGGAACAGGGAAGTGGCCCAATGGGTTGAGTCCAATCTGGCCAAGGATAAGATTCATACCGCGGTTTTGGCGGCCGAAACGCAAAAGGATCTGGAAAATACCACCGTCATGGCGGACGTCCTGCATCCTGGTGATGATAGCGCGGACGTGAAGAGCCTTGTGAATCCTGAAATCGATCGCCTGAAGGATACTTTTATGGACTCCTACCGTCAGTTGTTGCTGGGTGAAACGTACATGATGCGTCAGCAGGGTCATGAGGGCATGCAGCTGGTGCTGAATTTTGAATCCACGGTCCGGAGTATTATGGCCCGTTATCCCGAGCTTGAAAAACAGGATCCCCTCAACGCGAATTTGCTTCTTTCGTTTATCCAGTCGCATATAGAACAGCAGCGGAAGGATCTGGCGACTTTATTGCCCGGAGATCCTTTGTATCCTGTGAAGGAGCAGCTCGAAAACACGACGCTCTTTTTGACCGGGAGCGATGTTGAAAAGGCCAGGATGCAGCTTTCCCAGTCCGAAGACAAACTTCTGGAGGTCCAGGATTTGCTTGAGAAGGCGAAGTTTGAACAGGCGCAGGCGGTGCTCGTGCGTTACCAGCGCCAGATCGACAATCTGGTCGTGAAGGTGCACAGCGGCAACGCTTCGGAACTGCAGGATAAACTGGTGTCGTTGTTCGATCAGCAGATTGAACAGATCAAAGTGCTGACGACCATCGAGAAATCTTTGTTTGAGACCCAGCCCGATCTGTTGAAACAGGTCCGTGGACTCCGCCAGCAGGTCCTGGAAAAACTGATGGGCGCCCTGGAAAAAATGAATGGGGGAGTACCGTTCAGTTTGATTCAGGAGCTCCGCGATCTGTTGCAAACTTATGTTGATAACGGCGCTTATGACGATGACTTCATCGACCTGTTGAACTCGATGCTCATGAAGTACGGCAAGAATGTTCAGAAGCGCACGAAGCTGCCTTCCAATCTTGGAGTCGTGACGATTATCGAAGAGAACGCAACGCCGGAGGTTCAGGCGACGGCGGGTTCATCAACCGGGCAGACGGGTTCACAAAATCCCGCCGGCGGGTGCGGTACCCAGCAGTGTACCCAGGAGCAGGTTTAAACCCCGATGGCGAGGAGTCCCAGAATGACTCCCAGTGTCGCGCAGAAGGCTCCGATAATCCAGAAACGCATGACGATGTTCGGTTCGCTCCAGCCGCATTTTTCGAAGTGGTGATGGAGCGGGGCGATTTTGAAGATTTTACGTTTGAAGAATTTTTTTGAGGTGAGCTGCATGATGACGGAAATGGTTTCGATCACAAAGATAAATCCGATCACCGGCAGTACCGCCACCGAGTCGGTCATCATGGCAATAACCCCCAGCGTGGCTCCCAGCGATATGGCCCCTGTGTCACCCATGTAAAAGTGCGCGGGGAAAATGTTGAACCACAAAAAACCAAGCAGCGCTCCCACGATGACCGCGCAAAGGGCGGACAAAATAAAGAGCCCTTTGGCAAACGCCAGGATCGCGAAGGCTCCAAAGGCCATGACCAGCAGTCCTCCGGCCAGTCCGTCGAGTCCGTCAGTAATGTTGACGGCGTTCGCCGTCGCCGTAATGACAAAAATGAAAAGGGGAATGTACCAGAGGCCGAGGGAAACGTCCCCCATGCCGGGAATGTGGATCTGGTCGTATCCCAGGCGGTAGTGGAACCACCAGGCTCCGAGTGCAGAAAGCAGGGTGAGCCACAGGAACTTCGGCTTGATGTTCAGACCTTTGCTTTTCCCCGCACCCTTGAGGTTGAGGTAGTCGTCAACCGCTCCCAAAATGGCCGTGGCGAGCAGTGTGAAGATCGGCAGCAGTGTTTCCTGTCTGTTAAACAACGAGTGTTCCGTGAATTTGAGTTCGCTGGAAAGGCCCGAGAGTAAAATAACGAGCAGGGTCACCCCCCAGATGAGAATTCCCCCCATGGTCGGGGTTCCGGCTTTTTTTGCGTGCAGTTCCTGAAAGATGGTGGCTTTTTCTCCGCTTGAAGCAACTTCGCGCAGTTGTTTCCCGATTTTGTATTTGTGGAGGAGTTTGATGAATTTCGGCGCGATGATGATGGTTATGACAAACGCGGCAATCTGCGAACCGAAGATGAGGGAAAGGTTGCGGATGGTTGACGTGAAATCGCCGTTCATGAGTACCATAATCAGGACCAGTTAAATGTTCGGAAAACCCAGTCGGCCAGGAGTTTGGTTTCACTATAGCGCGACGGGCTGTCCAAGACCACCGTGAGAATGTCGTCTCCGCTTCCGTTTTCAATGATCGCGATGAGGCACTGCCCCGCGAGGTCCGTCGTCCCGGTTTTGAGTCCGAGCACTTTGAGGTAGCTGCCGAGAAGATCGTTGGTGCTTTTGAGTTTGTGGGTGAATTTGCCGTTGGTGGAGCTGACTTCCATTTCCTTGATGACGGTGGCCCGGCGTATGAAACTTTTGCCATAGGCGTAGCGACCGAGAATGGCAAGGTCGTAGGCGCTGGAGTAGTTTTCCGGTTCATCGAGTCCGACGGGGTTCGTGAAGTGGGTGTCGCGAAGTCCCAGTTCCTGCGCTTTCTGGTTCATTTTGGCGACGAAGTTCGCGATTTCGCCGTTGCTGTTGTATTCGGCGAGAGCGTACGCCGCGTCGTTGGCCGAATGGATGAGCGCAGAGTACAACAGGTTTTCGACGGAGATTTTTTCACCCGGAGCCAGCCAGGCTTTGGACCCCTCCACCTGCGACGCGGCTTTGGATACGGTTACGACGTCGCCGAGTTTGTTTTCTTCCAGGATGATGGTCGTGGTCATCAGTTTGGTGATGCTCGCGATGGCGCGGCGGTCGTATCCGTTCTGTTCATACAAAACCATGCCGTTGTTCAGATCCACGGCGAGAACGGATTTTGCCTTGAGGATCGGGGCGATATTGAGGGGATCTTCTTTTGGTATGGCCGTCGCCTCCAGCAGCGTACTGCTGTTAAAGGTGTTCATCCTGTCCCCGGGGAGTTCCGCTCCGAAGAGTTGGGTGGATGCGTAAAGGCTGATGAGTGAAGTGATCATGCGGTGTGTTATTGCTGGGTTCCCTGTTGGGTCACGGGTTTTGGCGCCGTGAGATACGGAAGAACCGAGAAAGGATCTTTCAGCCTGTTCTGAAGATAGTCCGCACCGATCTCGATGACTACTTCCGTCCCGGCGTCCTTTTCGGTTTCAAGATATTTGGGGGGGATGCCGGCCACCTGGGGGTATGGCATGATTTTGGTCAGTACGTCGACGACGGCAGGTTTTTCACCTTTGGGACCCGGAAGGTAGTATATGGCGGTGGCGGTGACATCTTTGGCTTCCGCGTTGGCAACCCGCGTGACATTGAAACAGTCCCGGTACAAATATTCCCCGACTTCGCTCGCGATCCCTTCCTTTTTTGTTCCGTTGCGCACCTGAATGGGAGTCCGCGCTTTGATGACATCCGGGTAGTTGAAGATCAAATCGGTCATTTCATGAATGCTGTCGTAATTTTTTCCGGCTGGGAGTTCGACGGACGCGTCGGCAAAATATTCCCGGGCGGGGAAGTAGAGGAACCCTCCACATTCGTCGGGATCCACGCTTAATACGGTAGAAAGCATGCTTTCCTTGCCGAAGTCCTTGGCGACCCTGGCGAGTTCGATGATTTCGTCGACGGTGAAGTTGGTTTCGATGCTGTCCTGGAGCGAGTTATAGAGGGACTGGATTTTTCCCGGATCGGTGAGCACGTTCATGCTCAGCGCTTTTTCTTTGATGGCATTGATGATTTCCTGCTGGCGCCGGGCGCGGCCGAAGTCTCCTCCGCTGTTCGTTCCCTTGCGGGTGCGGGCGTATTTGAGCGCGGTCGCCCCGTCAAGATGCTGGGGACCGGCTTTGATGGAAAAGGTCTGGTACTGGACGGTTTCCCCAAGCGGATAGTATGGGTCATAGATGTCTTTTTCCACCATGATGTCGATGCCTCCGAGGCTGTCGACGATCTTTTCAAATCCCTCGAAGTCCACTTTGGCGTAGTAATCGATCGGAACCCCTGCTATGCCGCTGGCAATTTCTTTGAGTGCTTCCATGCCGGCTTTGGAGTTCACGCTGTTTTTAACGACGGCGTACACCTGATTGATGCGTTCCCCGGTTTTCAGTTTTTCGCTTTTGACGTAGAGGTCGCGCGGAATGGAAAGCATGGATACGAGTTTTTTGTTGTAATCGATGCTGGCGACGATGATGGTGTCGGTCAGCAGTCCGCCGTCATGCCCCTCTCCGCCGATTCCGGCCAGAAGAATGTTGGTGTGGCCGTTGGCGTCGGTGCGCAGGCTTTTGCCGAAGGAGAAAATAATACCTGAAAAATCCAGGCTCTTGATGAGTCCGAAAATTCCGAAGATCAGGATGCAGAGTACGACAATTCCGATTCCGACGGTGATGAGCTGGGCTTTTTCTTTTGAAGAGGAGATTTTTTTACTTTTGAGGTCCATGGCATCAGAAAAAAATACAGAAAAGTGACGAGCTGGAATATTCACCCGGCTTTCCAGGCGCCGCCACTATTGTAGACGTTTTTTTGGGAAAAAATAGTTGATTTTTCCGGTTTTACGTCGAGAGCAGCAAAGTAAGCTTCAGCATCCCTTTGTCGTCCGTCTGGAGGCCGATTCCGATGGTTTTCCAGCTGCCGGACAGCACCTGGGTCGAGGCGTACATCTGGCTGAGGAGCTGGCTCTGGCTGGTGGATTCCAGAATGTACATCTGTACCGACCGGCTGGGTATGGCCTTCTGGACGTTTGCCGAGAGGGATGATCCGTCCGGAGCGACAAAGTCGAAGAATTTTTTGGTTGCCATGGCAATACTCCAGTTCTCGGCGACGTTTTCCAGGGTGGTGTCTTTTCCGGCCGCAACAACCCCGCTGTTCTGGCGTTTCTGGTTTATTTCGGTATACATAGCGCTTTTCATTGAACTCAGCTTTGCGGCGTCGAGGACGTCCGTGGAAAACTCTTCCACCACCAGCAGGTATCCGTCGCCCGTTTTGGTGATGCCGATCCCCAGTCTTGTCCAGTCTGAGTTGAGGATGTTGCTGCGGTGGATGGCACTGCGCATGAGGCCGTTGTGGGCATAGAGCAGGTTTGGGGCCTTGGCCAGGTTTTCTCCGACTTCGGTGCTTATTCCCAATGCCAGTCTGCGGTCGTCGGGGCTTTTGCCGTCCGGGTTCATGTGTCCGAAGAAGTCGCGCGCATTCATGTCGTCGGAGTGTTTTTGGGCGAGCTGGTTGAGTGCCGCGTCCGCGGTGATTTGTCCGACTCCGTATTTCGTCCGTTCCTGGTTGATGAGTTTGAACAGGTTGCTGATGAGGATGTTGTTGCTGACGTTTCCGTCGGGAAGCGAGGCGTTTTCAAGATCGAAAAAATCGGGAATCAGGGGAATTCCGATTCCGATGTATACGGGGCTGTTGATGACTGCCAGTCCGTCTTCGCCGTTTATTTCCACGATGTATCTTCCGGTGGTCGCAGCGTTATAACTGAAACTGTAGTTTCCTCCGGACGATATGACCGTCATTCCGAGGATATTCAGGGTGGGGGATGATGTTTGCAGGGTAACGGTGTCTACTTTTCCGTCGGGCCTGATTACCGAAGCTTCTTTGGCGACATTGGTGAGCACTTTTCCGGAAAGGGCGATATTTCCGGGTGAGGACATCGTTTCCGGAAGGGTGCCATAGGTGATTTGGTCTTTGTGGATTTCACTGAAGGTGTGTTCGGTCGCCGTGAAGGTTTGCGATGAACCGCTCACCCACGGGGTGTCGATGCTTAACGGTTTTACCTGACTGGCTTTTGCGCTTTCGATTTTGTAGGAGATCTGGCCCGGTTTGAAATTCTGGAAATCTTCGTAGATCACGTCGAATTTTTTCGTGTTCTGGCGCGTGAAGAAAGATTTGGTGAGGCTTCCCTGGGAGACGGTTACTTTTGCGAGGTTGTCGGTTCCGTTGTTCCAGCTGAACGTGGTTTTCTGGTTGGAATACTGGATCTTGGCGTTCGTGGGGACGGTGGATGATCCTCCCGTTGCCGCCGCGGGGAGGCTCGCCAGTACGGAGATCTCCACATACTTGCTTTGCCCCACGTTTCCGGGAACGACGCCGAGTTTGTAGTTGCCGGGTGTCCTGAACATCACGGGGATGGTGAACGTTCCGTTACTGATCGTATCGGAAGTGTTTTCGAACGTTTCATCGATGTCGTTTCTTACAAAAACGAACGCGTTGTCGTAGGTTCCGCTGTTGATTTTTCCCTGGAACGTATAGAACTCGTTCGCGTAGAACGTATTCGGGAAATCTTCATCCAGGGTGATGTTGTCGAAATAGGTTTTGGGCTCGGTTTTGTAACTCACCGGCGTGAAGTTTACCGGGGTGACGGTGGTCGTCGCGGGCGTGGTGTTTGTGGTGGTGGTCGTAAAAACCGGCAAGTCAGCCGGAACTTTGGCGATCAGTTCCGGGCTGTAGTTTGTGCTTGAGGTGACTTTTGTCACGAGCGCGCGGAACAGGATTTCGCTGGTTTTTGCGCGTGAGAGGCTTGCTGACGGAATGAAGTAGCTTCCCGTTTCTTCCAGGAAGTTGTGCCATTTTCCGTACGCGACGAATGGCGTGTACCATTCGGTGACGGCGGTGTCTTTGAAGGGGAGTTCGTATACCGAAGGAATCTGCCACCCCTGGATTTCCGCGATCATTTTGAGTCCTTCAACTTTATTGACGTTTTGCGTGGGTTTGAACGTGTTGTCGGCGTATCCCTGAACCCAGCCCTCTTTTTTTGCTTTCCGCAGGTATGGCGCGTACCAGGCGTTTTCGTCCACGTCCTTAAATCCGCTGGGTGTGTTCACGTCGAGTTCGACCTGTGAGCTGAGGAGGGCCAGTTTTAAAAATTCCACGCGTGATACCGGTTTGTCCGGCTGGAACGTTCCGTCGGGGTAGCCGCTGATAATGTTGTATTTCGCGAGAAATTCAATGGCCGTTCCGTTGCGGTTGATGCTTGAAACGTCCGAGAAGCTTTGGGCGAATGCCGTGGGAAGCGCCGAGAAAAACAACATCGTCAGAATGAGAGCGCTGGTGAGACGTGTGCCCGTTTGCCGTGAACGGCGAGGAATATTTTTCATGGAGGGTTGTTTGGTAATGGGAATGATGACGTTACGGTATCTTTTCAACTATTATAGGGCACATTTTGTTTTCATACATACCCGATCTCTAAATTACAAAATATACCTTTATATTAGTCAATTTACAGTCTTGGGCGGAGACACTATTATGGCTGGGAAATCTTTATTATTTTTTATCGCACTTTATGCAAAGAAAGTCTCTCGTTAGCGGTGGGGTGATCGCTTTGACTGCGGCGCTGGTTTTTTCCGGATGTCAGCAGGTACCACAAAGGGCTCCAGAAGAGGTTGTGAAAGCGGGTATGAAAAATCTGGTTGCGGTGACTTCTCATGAGTTTGACCTTTCCGTCAAAGGGGATTTGAAGGGTCCGCAGGGTGAGAAACCTGAAAGTGTGAAGTTCAATCTGTCTCTTGGCGGTTCGGCCGATCTGAAGGATAACAAGGATCCAAAAATCAATCTCAAGTTTGAAGGTTCGGGCAATGCCGATGAGCAGACCGCATCGGGTTCGGCAGAGATCCGTTTGAATAAGGAAGCCGTGTATTTTACTCTCGCAAAACTTACTTCCAGCGGCGGCGAGGTTCCAAAGGAGTTTGTTGATCTGTACGTCGGCAAGTGGTGGATGCTCCCGATCCCACCGGAGGCTTTGGATGAAATCACTTCCTCGATTCCGGAAGGAGGCAGCCAGGAGGCTATGACTCCGGAACAGAAAAGAATGAGGGAGTTGTTTGAAGGCACACAGTTCTTCAAGAACATCAAGTTTGTCGCGATGGAAGACGTGAAGGGCGCGCAGAGTTATCATTACTCCGCCGAACTCGATAAGGACGCGTTTGCGGCTTTCGCCTTAAAGGCGGCAGCGGAACAGGGTCAGGAGATGTCCGAGACCGATAAGGCCGATATGCAGGCGGCCATGAAGAAGTTTGATTTCGTCGGGAATGTCTGGGTTACCAAGGATGGTGAAATTCTGAACCAGGTTTCCGGTGACGTTAAACTCGTTGGCGCTACGGATGAACCAAGCGGCACCGTCACGGTCAAACTCAGTCTGTGGAACTTCAATAAGCCTGTTTCCGTTACGGCTCCGACAGGTGCAGAAGAGTTCCCAATCCAGGAGATTATGGGCGCATTGCTGGGCGGGGTTGCTCCGGCTGATCTCAGCGGGGCTGATGCCAGTCTGAGTCTTGACGGCAGTACTCTCGACGCAGGTTCGTTTGATGCTGTACCGGTCAGCGAGTAACAGATTTTCTCAGGTAATGAAACAAAGGGCCCCGCTTGCGGGGCCCTTTGTAGTTCATTTCATTTTGTGCGTTTTGATTCTTTCCGGTTGTGGAATTTTTGAAGTTCGAGGAACCTTTCCCGGAACTCTTTTTCAAAGTGTTCAGTAATTGTTTTGTCATATTCTTCCGTCGATTTCCAGATAAGGTCGAAGATATGCTTTTGCGCTTCGGCCATCTGTTTGCTTTCAATAAGCACTCCGAATTTTTCCTTGAGGGAGGTGATGACCACTTTGTGGTCGTAGATCATGATATCGAGGTGAAAGTTGAATTCCTTGGGGATGAGCCGGCTTTCGCGCAGTTCATTCTTGTCCCTTTTTTTGTGAAGGTAGCTTTTTTCGGTGGCGGGATACATCGCGCGGACCCTGAGTCCCTGTTTTACACGTTTCTGATAATAGAGCGGCATGTACTTGGGGAGCATCGATGAGAGTTCGTCCAGGGCGGCATAGCAGCGCAGCGGCTCGGAAGAACTGAAAGTGTTTTCGAGTACGTTCTGGAGTCCGGTTTCGTCCTGGAAGAAGACGACTTTCGGCTTCACTTCGTATCCGCCCTTGAGCTGGTCGAAGTCTTTCAGGGCCAATCCCAGATTCTCTATGTTGGATTCCAGTTCATATTGCTTGGTCTTGAGCTGGTCCAGAACGTAGATCGGTTCGACGGCCTGAAACGACGTGTTGTTTTCCTGGATCACTTTTTCCACGAATCCCTTTTGGAGAAGACGTTCCAGGATTGCGTAACAGCTTGAACGGTTCAGTCCGTTTTTTTTCGCTGTGACACTCACCGGTTGAGGTCCGAGTCTCAGAAGGGAAAGGTATGTTTTTGCTTCTTTATCCTGAAGGCCGACGCCTTTCAGTGTTTGAATAAGCTTGTCCATACGTGCGGTTGGTGAATGGGTCTTTGAAAGCCTCTAATATAGGACGATTTTTTGACACAGTCAAATTTTATTGTAATTTTAACCTCTTTTCATCAATTCGTCATTTTCCGGGTTCAAGATGGTGGAATGAAAAATACTGTTTCATTCAAAGTGAAGATCGGCTGTATCGCGGTTCTGGCGCTGGATATCTTCTTGCAGACGTGGCTGCGGCCGTCTTCTTTTTTGCCGGAAAATATATCTTATTACCGGGATCTGGATCAAAATATTCGTTTCATCGCTGAGGTCGTCGGTGAGCCGGATTTACGCAGTGATGGACAGAATCTGGTCGTTGAGGCACGTCAGATGTATGTTCCCGGCTTGAAGACCGGAGGGGTGGCAGGGATGACGGTGGCCCCGGAGATGGCAGAGGCGTCGGGGAAGGTCATGGTCAAAGCAGACCGCTATCCTGAGCGTTCGTATGGGGGTTTTCTTGATATCAGCTGCAGGCTCCAGACTCCGCCGGTGTTTGAAAAGTTTTCGTACGCGGCGCTGCTTGCGAAGGACGATATTTTTTCGTTTTGCACTCGGCCGGTCGTCAAGGAGGTTTCCTTAGGCATCGGGGAGGGGGGAATACAGCCTTCCGGCGGGATTTTTGGAATTTTGGGTCAGGCGCGGCGCGGGTTCTGGAGGACTGTGTTTTCCCTTAAATCCGTGGTGCTTTCAAGGGTGAACGAGTTGTATGCGGAGCCGCAGGCGAGCCTTGCGGCCGGGATTCTGGTCGGGGCCCGCCGTGCAATTCCGGCGGATATTTTGGACGATTTCAATACGGCGGGACTTACCCACGTGCTGGCGATTTCGGGCTACAACGTCTCGATGATGATCACCGTGTTCGGATATCTTTTTCAGGGGGCCGCGCGGCGCCGGAGGTATGCGGGAATGTTTTGCGGAGTTCTGGGCCTTGTGGCGTTCACCGGGTTTTCGGCCAGCGTCCTCCGCGCGGCCTGGATGGGGTGTATCACGCTTGTCGCCCAGATGGTGGGTCGTAAGGGGAGCGGTCTTCATCTTTTACTCGTGAGCGGGGTGATCATGGTTTTGTTCAGTCCCCGGATGATCCTCGTGGACCTTTCTTTTCAGCTTTCTTTTCTTTCCACTCTCGGGATTCTTTTATTTATGCCAAAAATTGAGGCGTTTGAGGCGAAACTCACTGTGAGGCCGGGTTTCAGGTGGCTTTCAAAAATTCCTTCGTTCATGCGGGAAGGTTTTTACGTCACCCTGGCCGCCCAGGTTTTTACCACTCCGCTGCTTTTTTACCAATTCGGGAGGTTTTCCGTCATTGCCCCCGTGGCCAACATTTTTGTGCTGCCGCTCGTGCCCTGGATCATGCTTTTCAGTTTTGCGGGGCTGGCGGTCTCTTTTTTACTATTTCCAATAGGCCAGCTCCTGAGTTACGGGGCCTATGTCCTGGTTACCGTGATGCTGGTCCTTGTAGATTTTTTCGCGCGGCTTCCTCTGGCGGCCCTGCAGTTTTAAACTATCTTTTGTACATCCAGATCGGGGCCAGATTGTTGGCGGGGTCGCGTTCTTCGCGGTGGGTGACTTCCCATGTTCCTATCGGAAACGCGTACGAAACAACGCGCGCCCCCTGTTTGAGTTCGGCTTCGAGTTTTGGCTGGAGCCTTGCGAGGCTTTCGGGCAGCAGGTAGCAGACGATGACGTCGGCGTCCCCGAGGTTTTTATATCTGAAATCGGTGAACTGGATTTTAGCTTTTGACCTCCAGAAAAATTTGCGGAGTCTCGCGAGGCCGTATACCAGAGGGGAAAGTTCGTATCCCGTGGCGTTTGCGCCATAGTCGTTGGCGGCCACGTATACCATGCGTCCGTCGCCGCAGCCGATGTCGTACACTTTTTCCCCGGGTTTGATTTTCGCCAGGGCGATCATTTTTTTGACGCGGGCCATGGGGGTGGGGACAAACGGCGCTCCGGAACTCATGGCGATGATGGTCGGGATGATGATAATGATCATCAACGCAATGGCCCAGGGGCTTTGAAAAGTCTGGGTGCCAATGGCGACGATGACCACGCCGGATATGGAGATCGCGAAGAAGGTGATAAAATCCAGGATTTTGTTTGTTTTTGCTTTAGATTTCATAGAGGTAGATGCTTGGGAGTTTTTGCTCCGGGTTTTTTGCCCAGATTTTTGTCGGTGTTACGCCGTTGACGGTAAAGGTGTTGCTGATGATTTTGGTTCCCTTTTTGCATTCGTGTTTGATCTTTTTATAGAGCTGGTTCATGGTCTCCGGCCCCAGGTAACAGAAGATGATGTTGGCGTCTTTGAGGTTCGCGTTGAAGAAATTGGAGAGGTGGATGGTGGTTTTGGAACGTGTGATGATTTTATTCATCTGCGCCAGCAGGTACGGGATGGGGGCCAGTTCATATCCTTTTGCCTGAATATCTTTGTTTTTTTCGGCTTCAAACAGCAGTCTTCCGTCACCGCAGCCTAGGTCGTAGACCACGTCGTTCTTTTTCAATCCGGCGACTTTGATCATTTTTTGCATGACCCGTTTTTTTGTCGGAACGAACGGCACCCTGATGAACAGGCTTACCATGGCCGTGACCAGCATGAGGAGGGTTCCTATCAGTACGACAAGCGCCAGCATTTCCTTGAAGAGCTCCATAGAATGATGAGAATTTCCTTACAGTTTACCATGGAATGCGGATTTTTTAAATGTTGTTCCCAAAACCTCGAAGTTTTGGTAACGTGAACATCGTCAATTTTCTTTCTATTATGCCAAGAGAAGTTACCGTAGGCCTTGTGCAAATGCACTCGGGCGACGATATCGATACAAACCTTGAAAGCGGTATAAAGGGCATCCGCGAAGCCGCTGCGAAGGGGGCTCAGATTATCGCGCTTCCGGAGCTTTTCCGTGCCCCGTATTTTTGCCAGAAGAAGGATGATAAATTTTTCGCTCTGGCCGAACCTTTTCCGGGTCCCACACTTGGGGCGTTGAGTGCTCTCGCAAAAGAGCTTCAGGTGGTCGTGATCACTTCCATTTACGAGAAAGCGGGCGACAAGTATTTCAATACCGCGGTGGTCATTGATGCCGACGGCTCGCTGGCCGGTAAATACCGTAAAATCCATATTCCGGACGATCCCGAGCACGGTTACGACGAGGCGTACTATTTTTCCAAAGGAGATCTGGGCGTTGGAGTTTTTCAGACCCGTTATGCCAGGGTCGCTCCCCAGATCTGTTACGACCAGTGGTTCCCTGAGGGCGCAAGGATGGCGGGGCTCCAGGGGGCGGAAATTCTGTTTTATCCCACCGCGATCGGATGGCCGGTGAACCAGCGGGAGGAATGGCTCAACAAGGCGGAAAATACGATGTGGAAGACCACCCAGATCAGTCACGGCATCGACAACAACTGTTTCGTTGCCGCCGTGAACCAGGTACAGCTCCATGAAGGACTCATTTTCTGGGGCAGTTCGTTTGTGAGCGATCCATACGGTCAGGTTATTGCCGAGGCTCCGATGGACCGGGAAACGGTGATCATCGGCACATGCGATCTCGATCTTATCAACCGCAAGGCCACCGACTGGCCGTTCCATAACGATTACGCCAAGGCAGCCGATAACATGAATCCGTCATGAGCTACCTGATGCCCGCCGAGTGGGAGCCGCACGAAGGAACGTGGCTTGCCTGGCCCCATAATAAGGAGCACTGGCCCGGGAAATTTGAACCGACTCCTTTGAATTACGTTGAAATTGTCCGTGCCGTGGCAGAAAGCGAGAAAGTGTTTTTGATCGTGAAGGATCAGAAGATGGAGGACGAAGCCCGAAGTTTTTTGACAGCCGGAGGCAGGATCGGAGAGAGAACTATCGCAGGTTTGCCGGCCGATCTGATGAAGAACGTTATTTTTTATCATATTCCTACCGATTCTTCGTGGATGCGCGATATCGGTCCGATTTTTGTCCGGAATGAAACGGGCAAACTGGTCATCACCGACTGGGTTTTTAATGCCTGGGGCGACAAGTACAAGCCGTATGACCGGGACGATGTTGTTCCTCAAAAGATCGGGGAAGTTTTGGAGATGGAGGTTGTTGAACCCGGTATTGTGATGGAGGGTGGCTCGATCGACGTGAACGGTCGCGGAACGTTGTTAACGACCGAGCAGTGTCTGCTGAACAAGAACAGGAATCCAAAGTTGAGTCGCGGGCAGATCGAGGAGTATCTGGGCCGGTATCTTGGCGTGAAAAAAGTTTTGTGGCTCAAAGAGGGAATCGTCGGCGATGATACCGACGGACACATTGATGACATTGCCCGTTTTGTCGCTGCGGATACCGTGGTGTGCGCTTTTGAAACCGATACGAACGATGACAATTATCCGATTCTCCTGGAGTGTTATAACGATCTTTTGAAAATGACCGATCAGGACGGCAATCCTTTGAAAGTGGTGAAGCTGCCGATGCCGGAGCCGGTTGTTCACGAAGGGCAGCGGTTGCCCGCAAGTTATGCCAATTTTCTCATCACGAACAAGGCCGTTCTGGTTCCGACGTTTCGGTGCGGGCACGATCGGGAGGCTTTGGATGTTTTGGCGGACTGTTTCCCGGATCGTAAAATTGTCGGCATCGATTGCCGGGATCTGGTGTGGGGGCTCGGAACCCTCCACTGTTCAACACAGCAGCAGCCCGACCCCGCTTGGCGGGGTGCCCGGTAGCCTCCTCGCTAAGAATCGGCATGCCTCCTTAGCGGTAAGCAATTGCTGCGCAACCGCCCGACCCCTCCTGGAGGGGTGCCCGGTAAGCAATTGCTCCGCAACCGCCGAAGTTGTAGTTTCTATTGCTCTGCAGTGATTTTTGGGCTCTTTTGTGCTATGATATTGAGATCATTTTGTATCTTTTTTGTATGCCGGAAGGATTGAAAGGCACGGAGGATGAACCGGTCATTGAACTCGTTGAAGGGCAGGATGTCGCGAAATATCTGACGCCCGAACTGAAGCAGAGATTTATCCGCACGCTGATCATTGCCAATAACAATGGTGTTTTTGATGAGAAGTATTTCAAACGGTACCTGTACGGGTTCGAGCACCGGCTGGCGCAGGGCAGGGTTACCCTTTTGCTTGCCGACGGTGAGCCCGCGGCCCTGGGGGCGGTCAATATTGTGGGAAAATATTCCGATGGTCGTACGCTCAATGAGATGGGAAATCTGGTCGTTCTCCCCGAGTTTGAGGGCAGGGGATTTGCTTCACAATTGATGGAGCACCGTTTCCGGAAGATTCGCGATGCCTGGCCCAACGATCCCATTATCGTGACGACGCTCACGGACAAAATAGCCCAAAAATGTTTAAAGCTCGGGATGAAGGAACAGCCGATGGAGGTTGAAATGAGAATTCGGAATCCGAAGGAAAAGTGTGCTGCCTGGCTTTTATCCAAGTTAAAGAAGGAGGGTGTTGACGTGGATACGGTGGATTTTGATGCCAGTTACGATGCGGAGATAAAGGAAATGGCCGATTCCATGAGAAGGGACGGTTACCGGAACTATTTTTTTGATCCGCTGGAAAAATCAGAATCGTAAACGTTTCAGTTCGAGCCGTTCCTGGCGAACCAGTTGTTGAGGAAGAGTTCCGCAGGTCTTCTGCCCACCGTTTCGATCAGCTGTTTTTGAGCGGCGCGGTATCCCTCGCTGGTGACCAGTTCAAGATGTCCGGCTTTGGTCAGGCTTGAGCGAACGGATGCGACCGCAGTATCAAAGGCTGAAAATGCTTCTTTTTCGATTTGTTCACGTTGCGCCTTGGCTTGTAGTTCGAGTTGCGCTTTTTCTTCGGCTGAAAGTTTTTGAGGTTCGGCTGGTGTTTCGGGTTGTTCAGACCCTTCTGCGGTTGGCATATTGGTGAAAAAATGATGAGAAATTGAGTATGCACGCAATGTAAATGAAATGTTCTGAAACTCAAGGGAAACCCGTGCAGCGATTTTCCTGTTATGAAAGTTCTACAGTCATGATTTTCTCATTGTTCTGGGCGGTTGTCCCGTGTGTTTTCTTTTTCTTGTCGTAACTCCCGACAACAGATTTTATTGACTCCGAATTGCGGGTGTGGCATCGATATATTTGTTCTTATTCCGAATTTTTATGCTGCAGCGGTTGTTTCATAACCTGGGGGTCGATGAGAAGGAGGCAAAAATTTATCTGGCGGCCCTTGAGGTCGGGTCGAGTCCGGTTTCGCTGATTGCCGAGAAGGCCCGCATGAACCGGGTGACGGCGTACGGTATACTGGAAAAACTGGTGCGGAAGGGAATGGTGAATTTCATGATCAAACGGAAGATCAGATATTTTCATGCCACGGACCCCGAACTGTTGCTGAAGGAGTATCAGAAACGCCTCCGCGATCTTGAAAAGGCGCTGCCGGACCTTAAGCGCTTGTACGGGGAAACTCCCCATCCAAAGGTGAACTATTTTGAAGGGGTTGAGGGGATCAAAACCATCTACCAGGATACTCTGATGGCGAAGACGGAGATTTTGAACTTTTGCAACTCGCGTGAGATCCGGGAATTTTGGCCCGGGTACGATGAAGAGTACGTTTCCGAACGCGTGAAGCGGAAGATTTATTTGCGCGGCATCGCGCCCGACGACCGGCTGGGGCAGAAGGTCCGCGCGGCGGACGATTCCATGTTCCGTGAGATCCGTCTTCTTCCGCGCGACAAATATAATTTCAGCAACGACATCAATGTTTACGACGATAAGGTCGCTATCATTTCTTTCCGGCACGAGCCGATCGGAATGATTATCGAGAACGCCGAGATCGCCGACACGCAGCGCGCGATTTTTGAGATGGTCTGGGATTTTTCCGAAAAGTTTTTTGCATAGTACCAGGTGAGTTTTTTTGAAAAATTCCTTGCGCTTCGCATCATAATTTGATAAAAACAGAATTACGGTGTTTCTTTTACCTCAAGCCCGAAGTGAAAAAACGTCAGCGGCCGCCCGCGAAGAAAAACTATAAGAAATATTGGAAACTTGGCCAAAGGGAATTCAACACGCAATACTTCGACACCAATAAGGACGGAGAGCTGATTATACGTGAGGGAAACTACCAGTATAACGTCTATGATCTGGCCAGAAAATTCGGGTCCGCCGTCGAAATTTTTCTCCCTTCCATTCTTGAAGAACGTTTAAGCCACCTGTTCAGAACGGTCGCTTTCAACACGAAACGTCTCGGCTACAAGGGGAAATTCATGTACCACTTTCCGATGAAAGTGAACCAGAACAAAGAGTTCATGCTTCCGCTGGTTTCCGAAGGGGCTCATCTTGAATGTGCTTCCGCCAACGATCTGTGGATCGTGAAGAAACTGTGGGAAGGCGAGAATTTCCATTCAAAAATCAAGGTGCTCTGCAACGGGCCCAAGACGGAACAGTACATCGCGTTGATCAAAAAACTCCGCGAGGCGGGACTCACCATTATTCCGATCATTGAGGACGCCGAGGAACTCAAGCTGTTCAAGGGTTTCAGCGGGGATCTTGGAATCCGCATCAATCTTCAGTCCAAAGTGAAGTCCCACTGGGATAAAAAGATCGACCGTTTCGGTCTGATGCTCGACGAAATTCTGGAGCTCGGGAAGATCCGCAATCTGAAAGTTTTGCATTACCACATTGGTTCGCAGATTACCGTTGAGAACGATATTATTGTGGCTTTGCGCGAGGCCTTTAACGCGTACCGCAAGATCCGTGAGATCAATCCGACGCTCGATACCATCAACATGGGCGGCGGCTTTGCCATTCCTTACGAGAAGAAAAAGATGTACAGCGTCGAGTCCGTGATCTACCGCACCATGAAGACGCTCAAGGACTGCAGCGACAAGGCCGCGATTCCACATCCGAACATCATCGTGGAGTGGGGAAGGCACATTACCGCGCCGGCCCAGATCACCGTGTACCGTATTGTCGCTTCCAAACCGATCTCCAACGCCGTAGTCGCCAAACAGTGGTACATCATCGACGGCAGCTTTATGAACGATCTTCTGGATACCTGGGCCATCCACCAGAAGTGGCATATTACCCCGGTGAACAGGATGGATGCCAAACGCCGCCACAGGGTGTGGCTGGCGGGTTTGAGTTGCGATTCCGACGACAAATACGCCGCCAGCGACGGGTACTTGCTGTTACCTTCCCTTGAGGATTTACCGGAAGGTGAATCCCAGTACATTGCCATTTTTGATACGGGAGCTTACCAGGACGCGTTTTCTTCCCATCACTGTCTGCTTTCTTCACCGGCCAAAATCGTTTTGCAAAACGGCATCGTTACCGTGGCGCGGCGTCGCGAAACTCCCGATGATGTTGGAAAGTTATTTGGTTGGTAAAAAATTACCCGGTTTGTTCGAGTTCGACCTCCATGTTGGTGTTCGCGGCCTGTGACTGGAGGGCTTTGAGGAGCGCCGGGGTTATTTTGATGCCCTGGGATTTCAGGAGGTGTGCCGCGCGTTCCGCCGCCTGGGTTTGGAGTGATCCTTCAAGTGAATCCAGCTGCTTGTTGGCCATCTGCGCGTTCTGGAGCTGGCCGCTTTCCGTGCTCATAAACTGGATATTGTCCACCTTTCTAGCTTTTTCCCCGCGGGAGTGCGTGACCTCTTTCTGCAGTTTAAAGATTTCGCCGGTTTCGGCTTTGTTCATCCGCTTCAGGTCTACCCTGCGGACTTCCTGGGCTTTTCCGTCGCGGTCCAGAATCATTTCGTTGCCGGTGTGTTCGGCCAGTTCTTCGTTGAGGTTCTTTTCGAATCCGGATTTCAGGCGGCCGGTTTTCTGCGTGGCCCTGAAAGTGTTGGAGTTGATCTGCTCGCTGGTACGTTCGCGGTCGGTGAGTTCTTTGGCGATCGTGAAACGTTTTCTGCGGTCTTTCATAAGTTCGCCGCCGGAGGCTTTTTCGAGCGCCTGTTCGAGAGCTTCATCGTCCACGGACTCTTCATCCATCTGTTTGTCCGTCGCGCCGGTGACCGATTTTTCTTCTTCAGGTCCGGTTGAGGTTGCGGCGGCCTTTTTTACCTTTGCGCTTGGCGCATTCTTTAGACTCTCTCCCAGAATGCCTTCGAGCTTTTGGTACCGCGCCGTGAGTCCGAGTTCGTAGAATTCGTTCATCAGCTGATCCTGTTTTGCCGGTTCGTCCGCGTGTTTTTCCTGGACAGCCTTTTGGTAGTCTTCCGTCACCTGTTTGCGCGGGGACAGTTCCTGGCTGTCGAACAGGGCCAGCCATTCGGCTTTTCCGGCCGAGTCGCGGTCTTTGAACTCCTGCTTGAATTTGTCGGCGCTCGGCCGGGACATGTATTTCCGTTCCACGGCTTTGTTGAGTTTGTCTTCGTACAGATTTTCCACTCTGGCGTTGGGTTCCTTCATTTTTTCGCCGGTTTCGATCGCTTTGGTTTTATCTTCGAAAGAGAGCTGGTAATAGTTGGTGAAGCCCATCCGTTCCTGGACTTCCAGTTTGATTTCGGGCTCCAGATCTTCGTATTTTTTGCTCATTCCCGCGTTGTATTTGAGCATTCCGCGGATGAGTCCGAACATTTCCGTCCGTTCTTCAATTTTTTTGGATTTGAACGTTTTCATGGCCGAAGCCCGTTCGATCTCCGAAAAGTGTTTGGCGTTCGGGTCGCTGTTCAGGACGTTCAAAACCTCTTCTTCCAGCGCGCGTTCCATGTCCTGGAGGACGACGGTCCGTTCCGGACGGCGGGCTTTGGCAAACTGCGCTTCAAACTTTTTCTGGATCGCCTCGGGGAACGCCTTGAACGTTTTCATGACGCTTTTTTTCGCGTCGATCTGTTTCTGAAACTCCGCGATGTATCTTTTTTGCTCCGCGTCGCCGCTCAGGTTTTCAAACTCTTTGATCCATTCGTCTTTTGATTCTTTGCTGAAAAGTTCGGCGTTGCCTTCAATAAGGTCCTGGTACGTTTTTTTGTTGGCTTCCCGTTCCTTGAGGATTTTCTGGACGAACTCGATTTTGCCTCTGGTGGTGTTCTTGAACTCCTGGACTTTGTCCGGAGCCAGTTTGGTGACTTTTTCGTAGAGCTCATCGAGGACCTTGAGGTTGTCCGCGAGGCCCCGTTCGTACTTGCGCTGTTCATCCGGCGATTTGGCGAGGAATTCGCTGATTTCGTTTTCGATAGCCGTTTTTTTGTCGATCTCTTTGTGGCTTTTGAGTTTCCTGATGAAATTGATGATGACATCGACTTCGTCGCCGATTTTTTCGATGGCCTGTTTGTTGGTGCTGTTCTTATCCAGGCGCGTCCGGAGCTGGTCGGCGGCTTTCTGATCCAGGATTCCCTTCAGTTCAGCATCCTTGATTTTCTCTTTGATGCCGCCGCTGACTTTGGTGATCTCCTCGAGCGATTTGGCGTCCATGCCATTATCGTTGGAGGCCAGCGAATCGAGCTGTTCGTCGGTCAAATCAGGCTGGTCAAGTTTGCGAGCTGCGTTTCCCATGTGGTGTTTATGCTAAAGTTTCAATTGGAGGAAGGGCCACCTCCTGGGCGTTCTGTTTTGACGGGGACTTGGCGTCATGTTGGGCTTCGTCGCCGAAAGGCAGATTGACCTGGATGCTGCTGTGTTTCCGCTGTTTACTTTCGGGATATTCGATGACGATCGGCTTGGGTCCGGTGTTCGTCTGTGAGTTTTTCATCAGCTGTTCAAAAATCAGCTGGGCGTTGATGAATTTTACCGCTTTCTGGCTGGCCGGGTTGATGAGTTCGTAGTCGGTTTTCCCCTCCACGGCGTGCATGAAAGATTCGGTGACTTCCACCATGAGGGTGAAGTTTTCCAGTCTGCCGTTTGCCTGTTCGTAGTCCAGGAACTCCTGGATGTTCGGGTGGTTGACGTTGAGGAGCATGACGTGGACGTTCTTTTTTTGGTCCGGGGTTTTGATGGTGCTGAGGGCGGTGTCGTAGAGCTTCATGAACGCCATCGGGCCGCTGGCCAGGCCTCCGTGGTCTTTGACGTTTTCACCTTTCGGCCTGAGGGCCGAAAAGTTCACGCAGGCTTTTTCGTTATTCTGGTGGATGATGACCGTCTCTTTCATGCCTTCAAAAATGGCTTCCAGGTCGTCTTCAATGTCCAGGATGATAAAGTCGCCGAGCTGTTTGTTCTGGCCGTCCACGGTCGAGAGTTTGAGTCTTTCCACTCCCAAAATCTCCTCTTTTTTCTCACGGAGTTTTTTGTGCTCCTCGCGGTAGATGATGTAGGCTTTGGCGGTTTTGGCGTGGCCGTTTTCGATGAGGATTTTCTCCACGAGGTCCTGGATCTGTTCAACGCTCGGGGCCGGCCCGTTCTCCTTGAAAAACACCTCCAGTACCGCCGTCACCTGGTTGGAGATTTTTTCCGCCATTTCGCGGTCGGTGCCGCCCACGCTTTGGGCCGCTTTCCAGATGGCTTCGGTGATTTTGTTCTGCTCGAAGGCCACGGTCTGACCGTCCCTTTTTTGGACATGACGAATAGGTGTCATAGCTATTGTAAGATACTATTCCTAGTGTCTGGATGGTAGCAAATGGCAGGCCCGGATGGAAGGCGTTTTTCCCGAAGATATGTTGACGTTTTGGCCGCCTTTGTGTTGTCAATTCGGTCGAATGCTCCAGATGGTTTCCTTTTTGAGTTCCCCGGGGATGGTGAAGCCCGAAGCTTTTTTGTGGCCGCCGCCGCCGAACATCCCGGCCATTTCGCTCAGGTTGATCTCGTTTTTCCGGGTGCGGAAGGAGCCGCGGATGTTGCCTTTGCCGTCTTCCACCAGCAGGGTGGCGAATTCGGCGTCTTTGACCGTGCTCAGGTAGTCGATGACTCCGCTCGTGTCCGCGGAACTGGCGCAGCAGGCATCGAGTTCGTCGCAGGTGATTCCCGAAACGACCACGTTGTTGGGCGTGACCTTCATACCGTCCAGGATTTTGCCCCAGGTTTTGAGCTGTTTGATGCTGCGGTTTTTGTACATATTTTTGACGATGGTCGGCATGTCGGCACCCAGCTGCATGAGTTCCCCTGCGGTCCGGTAGACCTCTTCGCCGGTGTTGGAGTGCATGAAGCTTCCGGTGTCAAAATAGAGTCCGCAGAGCAGGCAGGAGGCGATGCATGGGGTTATGGGCGCGTTGATGAGTTTGAAAAGGTTGTAGATGACCAGGGTGGCCGAAGCGGCATCGGGGATGACCAGATTGATGGAACCGTAGCCGTTGTTGGACGGGTGGTGGTCGATGTTGATGATGGGGACTCCGCTTTGCAGAATTTCGGGCTGGCGGTCTAAAAAGCCGGTTTGGGCTGTTGACCCCGCGTCTACGCAGATGATGAGGTCCGTGGCGTTGAGGTCGAACGAGGTCTGGTATGTGATGGCGTTCGGAAGGAAGTGGAGTTCCTGTGGAATCGGGTCCACGCATGCAGAAATGACCTCTTTCCCCATGGCTTCAAGAAGTTGCCGTATGGCCAGGTTGCTTCCGATGGAGTCCGCGTCGGGGTTGCGGTGGGAGATGATGGTTATTCTCCGGGCTTTTTGCCACGCACTGAGGATTTCACCGGCGATTGTAGGGTCTATTTCCATGGGGGCGGGGTATGGGGGCGCGCAAAAGGTCAAGAAATCAGACTAACCTCAGGGGTTTGGAGTAGCAAGGTTTCGTAAAAAAATCCTCTTGATGAAAGGGGAGGAGGGTTTTGTTTGATGTTCAAAACTCTTCGGGCCGGGCAGGATGACCGGGCCGAGTTTAAGCTTCCGGGGGGTAGATCTGCTTTCCGGTTTCTTCGTCGAACAGGATAATGGCCCGGACGGGGCAGGCTTCCGCGGCGAGTTTGATGGTTTCGTCATCGGCCGCGTGGGCATCGATCACGATGGCTTTGCCTTCATCGTCCAGCTGGAATACGGATCCCGCGATGGCGACGCACGGGGCTGCACCAATACAGAGGTCTCGGTCAACAATGACTTTCATGGGTTCTGGTCAAATTGCCCACAGAAGATAGAGAAAATCCTCAGGAATGTAAAGTCCGGGCAGGTTTGGGGGAGGGAGTGTGTCCCCTGAGCGGCCGCTAAAATCTAAAAATCTAAAATTTTATAATTTTAGATTTTTACTTTTTTACCTTGTCGTACGTCCACCAGACCTCGGCTGGTTTGTCGTTCTTGGACCATTTAATGACAAGTTTTCCGCCTTTGAGCGAGCTTGCCACGGCTTTGCCGATTTTGACTGCAAGCTGGTTCAGTGTGGTGTAGACCACGAGTCCGGTGCCTTCGGCATCAACCCGCTCCACGCGGTCGAGGATGTTTTTGGCTTCGGCCTGTTTTCCCATGTGGGCGATGAGGCCCTGGATTTCCCTGAGGTGCGGTTTCACTCCCGCTCCGCCGATGTGGAGTACTCCGTCGGAGACGTGGTCGTTGATTTCGTGGCATGCCGGGCAGGTGCTGGCTTTGAGATCGTCAATAATCGCCGGATTCATTTTTTCGAATGGGATCCAGCCTTTGCCTTCATACACCGCGTGGCAGTAGCGGCAGAGAAGCTTGAGGCGTCCTCCTTTTTTGCTTCTGAGAAATGTTGATGCTCCACCGCTCCGTGGTTCGGATTTGCTTTTTTTTGCAGGCATGTGAAATAAAATTACGAATTACGAATGGCCAATGACCGATTGTGAATATTGTACCTCCTTTTGCTGTTTTTGTGAAGAATCTCTAGGCCTTTGGTACCATGGTCATCACTTTTTTGTAGAGATCGTTGGCCGAATCCCAGTTGAGGTTTTTCATGTAGTCCTCGATGTAGGTTTTGCGGTCGGAACCGTAGTCAATAAAGTAGGCGTGTTCGTACATATCCAGCACGACGATCGGCATGGCGCCCCAGATGCCGCCGTGATTGTGGGAATCGCAAAGATAGTTGTGGAGTCGGGCGTCGTTGAAATCGTATGCGAGCACGACCCAGCCGCGTGCGACCATGCCGGCGGCTTTGAAATCTTCCAGCCATTTGTCGTATGATCCGAATTCGGCTTCTATGGCTTTCACGAGTTCGCCGCCCTGTTGCCCTTCTCCGCCCAGGACGTTGAAATAGTATTCGTGGAGGAAAATGCCGTTGGCGGCAAAGCTTTCTTCACGCTTGAGTTCGCCGTATTCGCTGTAGGTGGCGTTGGCCAGGGAACGGTCGGCCTTGGCCAGTTTTTCCTCGATTTCGTTCCGTTTGTTTACGTAGCCCACGTAGAGCTTGTCGTGATGGATCTGCATGGTTTTTTCCGAAATTCCCGTTAGCTGTTTGCGGAATGGGAGCGGTTTTGGTTCGTATTTCATGGGGTAAAAATAAATGAATGAGATCCGCAATGGCAACGTATCGGATCAAATTCAAGCGTACGAGAAAAGATGGCTTTTTGCAAGCATTCTTCCCTATGGTTTGATTCCAAGCACCTTCAGGATTTCGTGCGGGTTTTTGACTTTGATGATCAAGCCCTGGCCGGATTTGTCCGTTGCGCCGTCTGCCAGGTTGATCTGTTCTTCCCTGGTAGAAGGAAAGTTTCTGGCCGGTGCGTCCATGCCCGGCGAACTGTTTTTTCTGGCGACCCTTTCCGGCGCGAACCGCAGCAGTCTTTTGAGCAGATCTTCCGTGGTTTCGCCGTACACGGCGTGGATGCCGCGGCATCCGTAGCGGCGGACCAGCTCCATGTCTTTGCGGTCGTTGTCACCGATGATGACCACATGTTTGCGGATCTGGTCGCGCGTCATCCGGAGGATCTCCTCAAGGTTGCTGTGGGGCTTTTCCCAGGGGATTTCCGTGATTTCGAAGTCAACTTTGTATTTCCCCTCTCTTTCACGCTGGCGGAATATTTCGGGGAGGTTGTCGGGATCAGGCGAAGGCATGGCGTTCACATGCTTGAGGAGTTTTTTCCCGAACCGTTTGTGTTTCAGACGGGCTTTTGCCTGGCGTGCGGGGGCGTCTGTCAGGACACGGTTGTTGATGCCGTGTTCGCGGACGGTTTTGATGACTTTATAGGCTCCGGGATACACATGGAAATTTTTGTCACGGACGTCGGTAAAAACCTTTTGGGCTTTTTCAATGAGTTGATCCATGTTGAAACCGGGGACGTCCCTGAAAAATCCTTCCGCCTCAAGACCCTGAATCATGCGTTCGTCTTCGATGGTTCCCGCCTGGGTGTAGTACCTTTTCATGGCCGCGGCGACCTCCGGTTCGGGAATTCCCGTTTCGTCCGCGATGGTTTGAGCCATGGCTTCGTAGGCCTCCACAGCGTACTTCATCCAGTCCCAGATGGTGTTGTCACCGTCCCAGATGACGTCGGTAATTGGGCCGAATTCCGGGCCGTGAAATTCGCTGTAGTCGTTTTGCCGTTCCATGGGTGGAAACATAAAATTGGACACCATGCTAAGCTTTTCCAGGTGTTTAATCAATATTCTGCGCGCTTTTCTTTACTCCGGGCCGGAAGTGGCTTAGAATTCGGATATTCGTTCTCCCTTTTTATTTCTTCATTCTTTCTTTTATGATGATGGGTCACTGTGGTTGCCATCGGATGTGCAACGGCGCGGTCATGCTCGTCTTCGGTGTGCTCTTTTTACTTGGTACCATGGGGGTATGGCCGGAATTCACCCTTATGAAGTATTGGCCGCTGGTTTTCATCGCGCTTGGATTGCATAAATTGTTCTGCGGGTGCAAAAACGGCTGCAGTATGGATATGGGGAAGAAAAAATAGATTCATGACGGTTTCATAAAAAGTATGAAAGCCCGGGGTTAGGTTGGAACCGCCCCGGGTTTTGTTTGTTATTCCTCAAAAAAATATTTTGTCTCTTGACCCGGTTTTGCAAAAAGGGTCATCATGAATGCGTATGAGTAACCTGTTTGAAGAACAACAAGGCTCTTTGTGGTCGCAGCCACTGGCACATTTATTGAGGCCGAAGAACCTTGAGGAGTACTTTGGCCAGGAGGAGATCGTGGGCGACGGCAAACTGCTGCGCGAACTGATTAAAGAGGACAAGCTTCACTCGATGATTTTTTATGGGCCGCCGGGTACGGGGAAGACGACCCTGGCGATGATTGTTGCCCAGGAAACTTCGGCGGAGTTTGAGACGATGTCCGCGGTGACCGGCGGCGTTCCCGAAGTCCGCAAGGTGGTGGAACGTGCCCGCGAACGCAGGAAGATGAACGAACGCACGGTGCTGTTCGTGGATGAAATTCACCGGTTCAGCAAATCCCAGCAGGACGCGCTGTTGCCGCACGTTGAAGATGGAACGATTATTTTGATTGGCGCCACGACGGAGAACCCTTCCTTTGAGGTGATTTCCGCTTTGCTTTCCAGGTCCCAGGTTTTTGTTTTCAAGTCTTTGGATGAGGAAGCTTTGGGGAAAATTTTGCTCCGCGGAGTGGAAAAGGTTGCCGGGCTGGAAAAACGTCCGGGGTTGGAGATCGATGAGAAAGGACGCGATTTTCTGGTTCAGTTCGCGAACGGGGACGCCAGGTCGCTGCTGAACACCCTCGAAATCGTTTTGAAGATGGTGAAGAAAGACAAGATTTCCCATGACGAAATCCAGAAAGTTCTCCAGCGGAAAAATCTGCGGTACGACAAAAAAGGGGAGGAGCATTTCAATATTATTTCGGCGCTGCATAAAAGCATGAGGGACAGTGATCCGGACGGGGCGCTGTACTGGATGGTGCGCATGCTGGAGGGCGGGGAAGACCCGTTGTACATTGCCCGCCGTTTGATCCGTTTTGCGTCCGAGGACATTGGCATGGCCGATCCTAACGCTTTGAGCCAGGCCGTTGTGGCGCAGCAGGCCTGCCATTTTAACGGCATGCCGGAGTGCGGTGTGAACCTTGCGCAGTGCGTGGTGTATTTGAGTATGGCGCCCAAAAGCAATGCCCTGTATTCAGCCTACGGGCAGATCCAGCGCGAAATCCGTCAGACCGGAAATCTGGAGGTCCCTTTTCACATCCGCAACGCACCGACCAAGCTGATGAAAGAATGGGGCTACGGAAAAAACTACCAGTATGCCCATGATTTTGACGGCGGCGTGGCCGGGCAGGTCCATTTGCCGGATCAACTCAAAGGGCGGCGGTTTTATGAACCCACGGACCGGGGGATTGAAGCGCGGATCAAAGAAAAGCTGGAAAAGATCAGGGAGCAGTTTAAGAGATGAATTCCAAGAATTCGGTGGCAGCCGATTTTGTCTCGTTGATTTGTCAGTAATGTCCTTCGACACCCACTCATGATTTTGCTGTCTTTTTGCTGTACATTTTTTGAGTCTTCTCGTGGGCGTACGTGTTGGCTTCACTAAAATCAGTAGAATAGATATCCGTAGAATCCGAAAAATTCCCTGATGGTTGAATAGACGTCGCGGAGTTCGTAGTAGTCCGCGTGGGCTGAATAGGTTTGCTGGATGCCGTTTTTTTGGAAGGCCAGTTTTGCCCGGGTGATGTGGAAATATTGGGAGACGAGGATGACGGATTGCGGCTTGAGTTGTGCCACGTTCTGGGCGGTTTTGAGGGTGTTTGTGCCATTGTGATCCTCCAGGATTTGGGACTCGGGAACTCCGTGATCGGTGAGGTATTTTTTCATGACGTCCGCTTCGTCGAAACCTGATTTTCCGGTTCCACCGCTGACTACGATCGTTTTTGAGTATCCCTGTCGGTAGATTTCGAGTGCTTTGTCCAGGCGGGCTTTGAGGCGGTCGGACGGTTCTCCGGTGGGTAAAACTTCGTTGCCGAAGACCACCATCATGTCGGCGGTTTTGAGGTTGTCATTGAGTCCGTCCGCGATGGTATATATGGTGTGAATTCCAAACCAGGCCCCAAAAGCGATGAGGATTCCAAGCAGGACTTTTTGGATTTTTAGTTTATTCCAGGTGATTTTTCCATGGATCATTGGTGTTTCTTCCGGAAAAATTGCAGGTAGACGATCGGCAAAATGCCGACGGAGTTGATGATCAGGAGGGCGATGTACCAGGCTTTTTGACCGTTCCGGGCGGCATACCACATGCTCACGGCTTTCCACGTCAGATCCCAGATGGCCAGGGGAATAATCCATACCATGTTTGCCGCAATGATTTGAGGATCGATGGTTGGCATAGGCAATTGAAGTTAGGGATGTTTTTAGTATACACTTGCTCCCAATGAAGACAAATTCACCTTCACAATTCGGCGGGTTGCTGGCCGGATGGTACGCAATGCACAAACGCGATCTGCCCTGGCGAGCTATCCATGACCCTTACCGGATTTGGGTGTCCGAAATCATGCTCCAGCAGACCCAGGTGGAACGGGTGAAGGATTTTTATGGCAGGTTTTTAAAGCGGTTTCCAACGGTGGGGGATTTGGCGCGCGGTTCGTGGGAAGACGTACTGGTGTGCTGGCGCGGCTTAGGTTATTACCGGCGGGCCAGGAATATGCACAAGGCTGCGCAGGTGGTCGTGGAAGAGTTTGGTGGAAAATTCCCTGGCGGATTTGACGATTTGAAAAAGCTTTCGGGGATCGGCCCCTACACCGCGGCGGCAATCGCGAGTTTTGCTTTTGGGGAAAAGGTGCCGGCGCTGGATACGAATATTTCACGGATTTTTGAAAGGGTTTTCGGGGAGACGTTTGAAACGTTGAAGCCCCGTGAACGGTTTGAGTTCGCGAAAAAGTACATCGGGTCTTTATCCGGGCGGGATTTTAATTATGCTCTCATGGATTTGGGGTCGGCCGTTTGTAGCTCCCGTCAGCCAAAATGCGGGGAATGTTGTTTTCAGAAACATTGCGCGTATGTGAAGGATGGGATGAATCTTCAGCCTCAAAAGGAGAAGGTGTACCGTTTCCCCCGTGGGTTGAGGTCTCTTGGTTTTGCCGACAGTTCCGGGAGTCATGGGAGTTCCCGGGCCGATGTCATCAAGGTCGCGGCGGGGGTGGTCATTCATAAGGGGAAGGTGTTGATTTCCAAACGTCTGCGTCATAAACCTCATGGCGGACTGTGGGAGTTCCCCGGGGGCAAACTGGAATTTGGCGAAGATGCGCGGCACTGCCTCAAGCGGGAGCTGATGGAGGAGCTGGGGATCGAGGTTTCCGTTCGGCCGGCGTTTTATGAGACGCTGACGGAATCCCAGGGGAGTCCGGTCATGCTCACTTTTCACCGCTGTTCGGTTCTTTTGGGCGAGGCCCGTCCGCTGCAGGTCCAGGAGGTCCGGTGGGTGGCTCCGGAGGAGCTGGCCGATTATGAGTTTCCTCCAGCCAACATGGAACTCAACCGTCTGCTGCTTTCAAAAAAGGGTATGTTCAGGGTGTAGATAGTGGTATTTTTTGAGTGTTTATGAAACAGCAAAAAACTCTTATCGGCGTTGACGTGGGCGGGACGAAAATCCATGCGGCGTTATATTACGCGGAAGATTTTGGGATGCTGGAAGAGAAACGCATCCAGACTCCTCTGAATGGCGGGTTTGACGACGTGCTTTATGAGGTCGTTCAGCTGGTGCATGACCTGAAAGGCAAGGATACCGTGGGTGTGGGCGTGGGATTTCCCGGGTACATCAACCATACGACAGGCATGCTGTACCGGACGCCGAATCTTCCCCTCAAGAAGCCCATGAACGTTCTGGAGTTTTTAAGGGATCAGATCGATCTGCCGGTGTCGGTGGATAACGATGCCAAGCTTTTTACGCTCGCGGAGTACGAGAAAAACTGGAAGCATAAGGTGAAGAATCTGGTGGGTCTGGCGATGGGAACGGGATTGGGCGGAGGCCTAATTTTGAACGGGGAGTTGTACCGTGGACGCGACGGTTTTGCGGGGGAGTTCGGGCATTCCTCCTTTGATTACAAGCACGAGTTTGAGGATTTTGTTTCCGGAAAGGGGAAACGGGAGGAATTGGGAGTGTACCTTGGGGTGTTGCTGAGCAACGTCATCCATATTTTTAACCCGGAGGTTATTGTGCTTGGCGGTTCGGTGAGCAAGGATTTCGACCGTGTTCAAAAAGTGACGTGGGAAGAGATCAAAGCCAGGGTCGTTCCCCAGAGCATGCAGGGTCTGGCGATTGAGGTCGCCCGGTTGGAAAATCCCGCGACCATGGGGGCGGCAATGCTGGCGGGAAGGTATGTTGTGTAGCTGGGCGTTGCGGTCTTATAGCCGCTTTTGCTTGATAAAATCTGGATTTGTGCTACAATAAACCACGAATGTCATTGTTATCACCAACCAACATGACGAAGACGAAAAAACTGGTTCAATGGTTTTTGGTTTTAGGCCTGGCCCTGAACGGTTTTTGCGTGAATCTCCTTGCCCCTAGGGTTGCCATGGCTATGCCCGTGGTTCAGCCGGTTGCTATGCATGAAATGGAAGGTATGGAAAAAATGGCCGAGCCTCCCATGGCTCACGATGCCATGATGAAAACTGAGACTTTCACCGACTGCGTCAATATGGATCTGAGTGTGGGTTTCAACTGCTGTTTTACTCCAAACAAGCATGGTGCTGAAAAAACCTTTGAGTCCAGGGTGTCGGTTGACCATCGTCATCCAATGCGGACGGTTCCGATGAAGTTTGAAGCCGTTGATCCGCTGAAGCTTTTTGAAAACGAACATTTCCGCCATTTCCGCCGGTATGGCGGGTTTCCATCCTTCCCGGGTCTTGCCGGCCAGATCGTAAAGAGAGAATGAACGTTGTGGGGTAACTCATGAACGTTTTAACTCTTTACTGTTTTTGATTATGTCTCACAAGAAAAAACTGGAGGTCCAGATTGAGGGTATGACTTGCGGAAGCTGCGAGATCCTCATTGAAAGAAAATTCAAAAAGATTCCCGGGGTGAAGGAGGTCAAGGTCAGCCAGTCCCAGGGGAAAGCCGTGCTGTACTGTGATCAGAGGCCTTCGGCCCAGGTTCTTCAGGAGGCCATCGCGGCCGACGGTTATAAAGTCTTGGTTGATGGACGGCCGGTTCAGGAAGGTATCGCGTCCCACGGGGCAAAAAACACCTTCAAGGATTACTGCGAAATGAGCGCCATGATACTGGTCATTTTTGGTCTGTATCTTATTCTCAGACAATTCAACCTGCTGGGAAGCGGGTTCGGAGTATCCGAGAACATGAGTTTGTGGTTTGTTTTGCTCATAGGCCTGGTGGCGGGAGCTTCAAGCTGCGTCGCGGTTACCGGAGGAGTGCTTCTTTCGGTCGCGGCAAAATACAACCAGAATGTCGTCGCCCCAACCGCCTGGAAAAAGTTCAAACCGCATCTGTACTTCAATGCCGGAAGAATTATTTCCTATACTGTTTTGGGAGGAGTCCTTGGCCTTTTGGGGTCCGCGTTCTCCATTTCTCCGGCCGTTACCGGGGCGGTCAGTCTGATCGCGTCGGTCTTCATGATCATCATGGGTCTTAATATTCTCAGATTGTTCCCGTGGCTCGGGAAACTTATGCCAAAACCGCCAAAATTCCTGAGTAACAAGATTCTGGATCTGGAAGGGAAGACGGGAAAGTGGGTTCCGTTTGCCATGGGGGCGTTCACGTTTTTCCTGCCGTGCGGGTTTACCCAATCGCTTCAGATTTACGTCCTGAGTCAGGGAAACTGGATGCAGGGAGCCCTGACGATGTTCTTCTTCGCTCTTGGTACGCTCCCGGCATTATTGTCGCTCAGCGTGGTTTCCAGCTTTGCGAAAGGTTGGTTCCAACGGTACTTCCTGAAGTTTTCGGGGGTGCTCGTGTTGATTATCGGTCTTTCGAATATCGGGAACAGTTTCTCTTTGCTGGGGATCAATGGGGCCGGATTTTCGGATATTTTTCGGCCGGGAACAACGGATGTCGCCCAGGCAAGCGATGGAACGTTGCCCCAGATTGAAAACGGGAAACAGATCGTGAACATGAAGGTCGAAGGGTATACCTATACTCCCAATCGTTTCAGGGTGGTCCAGGGGATTCCGGTTGAGTGGAGGATTGATGGGAAAAGGGCCGAGGGTTGCGGCCGCGTGATCACGATGCCGTCCATGGGCATCACCGAATTTATGCCTCCGGATGCGGTCAAGACCATTACGTTTACGCCCAAAGAGGTTGGCGAGTATTCCTTTAATTGCTCCATGGGGATGATGACGCCCAATTCAGCATTTGTCGTAGTGCCAAACACCAGTGAAACGGCAGTTGTGGATGCGGGTAAGCAAAATGGCACTATCGTTCTGGATGGGGTACAGGCGGTTCCGAGGGCCGGAAGTGTCCAAAAGGTGCAAATTAATGTCACGACCTTGGGATTTGAACCGGACCCAGTTATTGTCAAAAAAGGAGTTCCGGTTGAGGTTACGGTAAACGTCCAGACAAGACTGAGCGGATGTATGAGTGTGATGGTTATCCCTGCATTTGACGTCTCCAAGAGTCTTCAGATGGGCATAAATACGTTTACGTTTACCCCAAATCAGACGGGTGAGTTCGATGTTATCTGTCCGATGGGGATCAAGGAAACGACCATAAAAGTTATTGATTAATCTTCTCTTCATTATGCAAAGGAAACAGTTTACCGTTCAGGGGATGACGTGCGTCGCCTGCAAAAAACTTATTGAAATGGTCGCCGGCGATTATCCCCAGATCAAAAAATGCGATGTTGATGAAAAAACCGGCCAGGGTGTCCTGGAATATGAGGACGGGTTTGATCCCGGCCAATTCCGGAACGAAATCAACAGCGAGGGAAAATACACTTTAGAATTTAATGAATACCACCATGTTGAAACAGTATGAAATCCAGGTAACGGGGATGCATTGCGAGTCCTGTGAAAAACTGATCAAAGCCGCTCTTGCCGATGAAAACGGTGTAAAAAGCGTTGAGATCGATCACCGGACGGGCATCGGGAAAGTTGTCGCGGATTCCGATCTTGTGACTCCGGAAAAGATAGCCGATGTCATAGGGAAAACGGGGTATCCCACGAAAATAACGGGGGAAACCATCGTTGCCGACGAAAAAATGGCGATAGCGGTGAAAAAAAGTCTCCCCGGCAAGCCTCTTAAAATTAAACTTGAGTCGACGATTGAAGCGGAAGGTCAGATGCAGGAGGATGAGAACGGCAAGCTGGTTTTTAAGGGAAAAATCCAGAATGGAAAATCTGCGGAGTTTCATCTTCCTGAAGAGGATGAGAAATCTTCGGAGTTTATCGGAAAGTTCGTGAAAGCTTTGAACTTCTCCAGGCTGTTCGATACGTTGTCCGGTTCTGCCCCGCAGGGCGGTGGGGCTGAGGGCGGCCATTCCATGGAAAGCATGATGTCCGTGCAAAGCGGGAAAAAAGACATCAACAAGAGGGTTCACCTGTCCCTTTCCGGGATGCATTGCGCTTCGTGCGCGCTCATCATTGAAAAAGCCCTGATGAAGAATCCGGTGGTGAAAGAAGCCCATGTGAACTTTGCCGCGGAGAAAGCTTCGGTCGTTTTTGACGAGACGAAAGGTTCCATCGCGGACTTGATCCTGGTCGTGAAAAAGGCCGGATACGAAGCGACGGAGGCAACGGATGTTTCATCGGAGGCCGAAAGTAAAAAGAGGGAAGAGGGGATCGCCAAATACCGGAAATCGTTCCTAGTTTCCATGGTATTGAGCATTCCGATGCTCTACTTCATGCTTCTGGATTTCTTCAAGTGGCTTCCGGGGGCCGGTTTTTTCCCTCCGTACGTGGGGATCGTTTCGTTGATTCTTACCATTCCCGTCCAGTTTATCCTGGGCGCGGGGTTCTATAAGGGGATGTGGTCCAGTCTGAGGATGAAATCTTTCAACATGGACAGTCTGATTGCCATCGGAACCAGCACGGCCTTTATTTACAGCTTTTTCAGCTACCTGTTCTTCGTTCTGCAAAACGGGACGCTGCTGGGGCTGAACGGTGAAAAGATTCCGGAGCTGTACTTTGAAACTTCCGCGTTCCTGGTCACGTTCGTGCTTCTGGGGAAGTGGCTGGAAGCCAAAGCCAAAGGCAGGACCTCCGAGGCGATCAAAAAACTCATGGGACTGCAGGCAAAAACCGCGCGTGTTATCCGCAACGGTGTGACGCAGGATATTCCGGTGGAACAGGTCGTTCACGGAGATACGGTGCTGGTGAGACCGGGTGAAAAGGTTCCAGTGGATGGAAACATTACCAAAGGATCTTCGGCCATCGATGAGTCCATGGTCACGGGTGAAAGTATTCCGGTTGAAAAGAAGATAGGGGATATGGTGATTGGCGCAACGATCAATAAAACCGGGACGTTTGAGTTTGAGGCCACAAGGGTCGGCGCGGAAACCACCTTGGCACAGATTGTCCGTTTGATCGAAGAGGCGCAGGGGTCAAAGGCTCCCATTCAGGCTTTCGCGGACAGGATATCTTCCTGGTTTGTGCCTGCGGTGATCGGCATCGCTATTCTGACGTTTCTGGTGTGGTTCTTTATTCTTAAGGCGCCGCTCGATTTTGCTCTGTTGGCATTTACCGCAGTTATCGTCATTGCCTGCCCTTGTGCGCTGGGCCTCGCGACGCCGACCGCCATTATGGTGGGAACCGGCAAGGGCGCTGAATATGGGATTCTGGTGAAAGGCGGCGAGCCGCTTGAAGCCGCCCAGAAAATCAAAGCGATCATCTTTGACAAGACCGGTACGCTGACCAAAGGCAAACCGGAGGTGACGGATGTGGTGACTCTTGGGAAGAGCGATGAAGACGATGTGCTGGCCGTGGCCGCTTCAATGGAAAGATTATCCGAACATTCCCTGGCTGAGGCCATTTACGGTTATGCCGAGGAGGAGGGGATCAAGCTTGATGAGGTTGAAGATTTTGCCGCCGTTCCCGGTCACGGGGTTTCCGGAAAAATTGCGGGTGAAACCTATTATCTGGGGAACAGAAAGCTGATCATGGATTATCCGAATCTTGATATTTCCAAGATCGACCGCAAGATCGCCCGGCTTGAGGAACAGGGGAAAACGGTTATGATCTTGAGTTCAAAACAGGAAATTCTGGGGCTCATCGCCGTGGCGGACCGGGTGAAGGAAAGTTCCAGGGAGGCCGTGAAAAGGTTAAAAGACTTGGGGCTCCAGATTTACATGGTTACTGGTGACAATAAACGTACGGCTGATGCCATAGCCCGCGAAGTCGGCATTGATAACGTTCTGGCCGAAGTGCTGCCGGAGGACAAAGCCGGTGAAGTGAAGAAACTTCAGGACAAAGGTTTAAAGGTCGCCATGGTGGGGGACGGAATCAACGACGCTCCGGCGCTGGCGCAGGCCGATCTTGGCATTGCCATGGGTTCCGGCACGGACGTTGCCATGGAGACCGGCGGGATCGTCATTATCAAAAACGATCTCAATGACGTGGTTTCGGCATTGCAGCTTTCCCGCGAGACGATGGCGAAAATCAGACAGAATATGTTTTTTGCGTTGTTCTACAATGTGATCGGCATACCGATTGCCGCGAGGTTGTTTGCGGGGTTGGGTCTGGTGTTAAAACCGGAACTTGCGGGTCTTGCCATGGCATTGAGTTCGGTGTCCGTGGTTTCAAATTCTCTGCTGCTGAGGTACTTCCGGCCGGGTAAAAAGAATTTTGTTTCGGCGGTGGCACCGTACATCATGCTTCTGCTCTTTACCCTGCTGTTCTGGCAGTTCGCGGTGTTGAGTTCGGGAATGAACGGGTAAACTGTTGATGGATATTGAAAAAGAGCCCTGTTATGTCGGGGCTCTTTTTTGTGGTCAATTTTGGTAGCGCCAAGGGGAATTGAACCCCTGTTGACGGATTGAAAATCCGCTGTCCTAACCACTAGACGATGGCGCCTCGGCGTCGTTTGCCCGACCTGCATCTATGCATCCCGCTTGCACGGTCTGCTCCGATTTCGGTCGGCCACTCCTTTTCCCCAACCGGTTCGGTCGCTTCGCTCCCTAGACCCGTTTGGGGTCCCCCATTTTTCCGGTTTACCTTGGCCGTTCCTTTTTCCATGTTTTCGGCCAAATTTTGCTATGAAAGTATAGCGATTCGGGCTTTGTTGTCAATTCAAAGGCTACCACTTCCCGCTGGCGCCGCCTCCGCCGGATCGTCCGCCGCCAAAGCCTCCAAAACTACTGCCGGAACTGCTGGAGGAGCCTCCGCTGGAACTTCCACCAGTGGTGTTTCCGGAATGCCCACTCGATCCGCCGGTTCCGCTGCCTGAACCTGGATTAAGCGTTCCAGCGTACACAAGCATGTTCATTGCCAGCGCGATGAGGGTTTTGAAAAATACATCTGTTGTTTCACTGTCGGGCGAGAATGATGTACCCATTCCGATGGCCACAGAGATGAGGACGATAAGCCACCAGTTTCTATATTTTTTCTTGTGAGTGTTTTTTTTCGTTTCAGCAATTCCAATGGTCACTGTTAAGAACATTCCGATGACTATGGAGACTATGTAGGCGATAATCCAGATTTCGGATGAGTCGGTACTGGAGTCTGAGTCGGGAATGGTTCTGGAAGCGGCATCATCGCTTGTTTCTCCTTTGATTTGAGCGGTCAGTTCTTGAATCGCCGCATCCAGTGCCCCGGTCGGGTTATTCATTTTCATTTTCGGGATCATCTGTTCCTGGATAATCCGGGATGAGTCTGCGTCGGTTATAGTGCCTTCCAGACCGTATCCGATTTCCAATCGTATGCCGTGCTCAGCTTGAGCAATCAGGATGAGAATCCCGTTGTCTTTGCCTTTTTTACCGATTTTCCATTCCTCAAACAGTTTGACGGCGTAGTTTTCAATAGGTTCGTCGTTCAGGGTCGGGATGGTGACGATGGAAATTTCGGCTCCCGTTTGTTTTTCAAAGGTGCTGAGGTTCGCTTCCTGGGTTTGAATCCATGAGGTGTCGAGGATTTTAGCATAATCGTTGATGAAGCCGGTTGGTTTTCCGGGACTGGTGTACGCAAATGCGAATGATGTGATCGTAAGGGATACTATGATCGCCGTTGCGAGTTTTTTGAGAACATTCATGTGGTGATTCCTAAGGGTTTATTGTGAATGCGATAGTGTTTTTTTGTTTATTTATTACCATCTTCCGCTGGCGCCACCTCCGCCGGATCGGCCGCCACCGAAGCCTCCGAATCCGCCGCCGCCGGAACGGCCGCTGAATATGGAAAGAAATTGTAGAATGTAGATGAGGGTGCCCCCGAACCAGTAAATAATGTTATAGACGATAAAGTTGATGAATCCTACCGTAAGAGCGTCGCCGGAGGTGATGCCGGGGATGAGGAGGACTCCAAACCCGATGGCAACAGCCAGGATGCACGCCACCCACCAGAGTCTTTTTTCTCGTCCGTGGACGAAGAATTCGATGAGGCGCATGATCCCGACCAGAAAGGCGCCGATGAAGGCGATGATGAAAGGCAGGGCCATTTTTTCGTTTTCCAGGGCTTTTTGTTGCAAAAGTTTGAGAGCCTGTTCGTACTCCATCTCCCGGGGGGAGGTTGTGGATCCTGATCCGGTGATTTTCGTCCGTATTTCATTTATGGCCAAAGAAACGGCGTTTTCAGTGTTTCCGGCTTTGAGTTCCGGAAGCATGAGGTCCTGAATGATGTGAAAGGATTCAGAATCGGTAATGGTACCTTCCAGGCCGTACCCGACTTCAATGCGGACTTCCCGGTCCGACATGGCCAGCAAAATCAGTATCCCGTTGTCTTTGCCTTTTTTACCGATTTTCCATTCCTCAAACAGTTTGACGGCGAAGTTTTCGATGGTGTCTCCGCCCAGGCTTGGGATGGTGACGACGGCTATTTCCACGCTTGTTTGGGATTCAAACGATTGGAGAGAGCTGTTTTGGGTTTGTCTCCATGAAGGGTCGAGCGTCCCGGCAAAGTCGTTGACGTATCCCACGGGGGTGCCCGGACTCACGTATCCCAAAGCGAGCGCCCCAAAACTCAGCGAGACAAGAACTGCCGCAAGAAACTTTTGGAGAAACCTCATTTATTTGGTGATAAGGTCGACTTTTGGAGCTTTTTCCGCGCCGTTTTCTGCGGCAAAGTACGTTCTTTCCTTGAAGCCGAACATTCCGGCAATCATGACGGTCGGGAACGTTTTGATCCGTTGGTTGTAATCCTTGATCATTTCGTTAAATCTCATGCGTTCCACACTGATGCGGTTTTCGGTGCCTTCCAGCTGGGACATGAGCGTCTGGACGTTCTGGTTGCTTTTGAGTTCCGGATAGTTTTCCATGACGACCAGGAGTCTGCTCAGTGCGGAATCCACCTGGCCTGCTGCCGCCACTTTTTCATCGACGGTCCTGGCTCCGCTATATTTTGTTCGTGCGTCGGCAATCAGTCCGAACACCTCTTTTTCCTGCTGCATGGAGCCCTGGACGGAACCAACGAGGTTCGGGATGAGATCAAATCTTCTCTGGTATTGGGATTCAACCTGCGCCCATTGTCCGTCGGCGCTTTCGTTTAAGGCGACCAGGCCGTTGTAGCTACCCATGAGCCATAATCCGATCATGACAATGAGTCCTCCAATAACACCGAGTACTATCCAAAGGGGATTTTTCATAGTTTTTTTTGGGATAAGTGAATAACAGACGCGGTAAATTTATCAGTTTACCTCTCTCTGAACAAGGTGGTGATGGAAATGGTGTACCTGGCGGGGCTCGAACCCACGACCTCAGCCTTCGGAGGGCTGCGCTCTTCCAGCTGAGCTACAGGTACTCGTCGCTTGCCCGACTTTACCCTTCGAATTCTTGCTTCGCAAGATTTCTTCGGGTTTTGTCGGCTGCTCCTCTCCCCAAACGATTGCCTCCTTGCTCTAGAATCGGCATGCCGCCTTAGCGGTACGCTTCGCTAGACTCGTTTGGGGGCCCCATTTTTCCCCGTGAAACCTTATTTTTTCTTGGCGGAGTTTTTGGGAGTGTTCGGATCTTCGATGTAGGTGAGGCCGGTCGGGGGCAGCATGTTTTTGCCGGCGATTTTTTCGTAGATGGTTTTGTATGCCTGAACCTGGATGATTTTTTCGATGAGGTCGCGGTTGCGGCTCAAAAAGTTTTCTTTGTCGATCTGCTGTTGCTGCAGAATGTATCCTTTCTGGGTGGCCTGGCTGGTGTTTAACAGGAAGACGATGCTCAGAAGCACGATGATGCCGAGCAGGGTGAAAACCAATAAATAGATGCTTTTTTTGACCTCCTGGGACAACGTGGCTTTTCGGGGAATGATCTTCCCTTCCTTTTTCCGGTACTTGATGTCCTCAAAAGAGAGTGTTTCTGCCATTGGCGGCACACTTTATGGGGTCGAAAGGATTTTGAATTGCGTGAAAATAATGCCCGTACTTGCGCTGGCGATCGCTTCAAACGCGGATCTGGAGAGATCGAGTTCAACGCCGGTGGCGTAGGGGCCGCGGTCGTTGACTTTGACCTGGACGCTTTGGCCGTTGGCAAGGTTGGTGACCAGCATCATGGTGCCGAACGGCAGGGTTTTGTGGGCTACGGTATAAATCCGGGGGTCGTACGGGTCTCCGCTGGAGGTTCCGCGGCCCGCCAGGATGTCGGCGTAATAGGTCGCGCGTCCGAATTGGTATCCGTTGGTGCTTTCTAAAAGTCTGTAGATAAGCTCGGCAAAATTGCCGCGGTTCAGTTTTTCCCCCGGGGTCAGGGCTCCTTCGGACCGGTTTTCCAGGAAGAGTCCCCGTTCTTTGGATACCTGCGCGTACGCGGCGAACCATTCGTCAACGGGCACGTCGCTGTATGGCGGTTCGGCTATGGTGACCGGCAGCGGGTGGTTTTCCTGGAGCAGCACCATTTTGAGGCTTTCCACTTTGTTGATGGTGTTTTCCGGGTGAAAAGTGCCGTCCGGGTAGCCCGCCACTATGCCGTTTTCAAGACCTTTTTGCACGTACGGGGCGAACCAGGCGTCGGCGGGAACATCGGGAAAGTTCATTCTTTCCGGCGCCGCCGTTTTTGCGCCGGTTTTATTGACGGTTCCGAGGATGATTTTCAAAGCTTCCGCCCGGTTGATTTCCCGTCCCGGCTGGAAGGTTCCGTCCTCGTATCCCTGAATAATATTGCGGTCTTTGAGAAATTTAATGGCGACGTAATGGGTGTCTCCAACGTCCACGTCTTTAAAGGCCGCCTCAAGGGGTTGTTCGGGAGATATGGCTTGCGCCGAGGTCAGAGAAAAGGTTTGGGCCGCGAGTCCGAACGCACAGATGAAGCCGATGATTCTGAACGAAGTTTTCATACTCAAAAGACTATGCTTTTGGCTTGATCGTGATGTGGCGGAAGTCGCCTTCACCGGCACTTTCCGTCATAAGATTCGCGAACTTTTCGGCAAGGTGGAGGTGTACCACGCGGCGGAAGTATGGAGACATTGCCGGGAGCGCCTGGGGCTGTTGCGTTTTTATTACCATATCGGCTTTGCGTTCGGCGAGTCTGATGACATTTTCTTCCTGGCGTTTGCGGTAGTCATCGACATCCACAAGGATTTTGTACTCGCCCGGTTGTTTGTTCCAGATCATGATTTTGAGGAGGTTCTGGAGCGCGAAAATGTTTTCTCCGTGGTGTCCGATCAAAAGGCTCGGTTCTTCGCTTTCGATGTTGATGCGGTACGTGTCGTCCTTTTTGTCGATCTTGATTTTTCTGAATGGAGTGGAAATCCGGTTCAAGATTTCTTCGACGGTTTCCTGGAGGAGGGTTTCCATGGGGAGTTAGGGATTAGAAGGTAGAAGGTAGAATTTAGGGCTTAGGTCTTAGAATTTAGGTCTTAGGGCTTGGGGGATTCGATGACGCGGACTTTGGTTTTGTCCTTGTCGGCTTTCGCGTTCACGACCATTTGCTGCGCGATGCCGTACAGTGTGGAGGTGCTCCAGTACAGGCCCACGCCGGCAGGGACCGATGCGGTGAATACGGCGATCATGGCGGGCATGAAGTACAGCATCATTCCGTTCGCGGCGTCCATCTCGGATTTCTTGGGAGCCTGGTCTTTGTTGGATTCGGCTTTCTTCTTGTTTCTGACCAGGGCCAGTTTCATCTGAAGGAACTGGAGTCCGCCCACAAACAGCGGGAGGACAAAGATATTGATTTTGGTAAGGTCCAGAATGTTGAGGAATATGACGTTGATTTTGCTGTAATCAAAATTCTGGAGTCCTCCGTACAGAAGATTGGCGTTGTCCGGGTTCAATCCGTTCTGCACTACATAGTAGAGCGCGATGAGGATCGGGAACTGGATAAGCAGCGGCAGGCAGCTGCCCATGGGGTTCACTTTGTGTTCCTGCATAATGGCCAGTGTTTCCTTGCCGATCATTTCCTGGTTGTCCTTGTACTTTTCGCGGATGTGGTTCAGTTTTGGCTGGACGTCCTGCATTTTCCTCTGTGATTCCAAAGCCTTCTGGTTTGGAATGAGCAGGATGGTTCTGATGACGAGTGTCAGCAGAATGATGGCAAATCCAAGACCGTGGCCCGGGATAAAGCTGATGAGGAAAATAAGGAGGTTGTAGATCGGTTGGTAGAAGATGGTGGTCCATATCCAGCCGATGGCTCCCTGGGGTTTGACTTCAAACTCTTTCGATTCGATGATTTTGGACTGCAGCGTGGCCGGGACGGTGGGTTGCACCGATTCCTGGGTCTGCTGGGTCGGGGTTACCGCGACCGTACCCGTTTGTTGCGTAGTTTGCTGGGTTCCGGCATTGACGCTTGGTGTTTCTTCAACCCAAACGACGGCCTGGACTTTATAGGTTCCGAGCGTACCGAAGAGGGCATGGTTCCAGTTTGAAAATGAGACGGTGTGTTTTTCACCGGGTTTTACGATGACGTCCGCGGTGCCTTCGCAGGAAATCTGGGCCAGGTTTCGTTTCTGGGCCCACTGGTCATTCTCTTTCTTTAGTACGTTGATCGGTTCGTTGGGGCAGTTGTTTTTGAGGGTGACGGGGGATTGGGTGTTGTTCTTGAGTTCAGCGCTTACGGCACTTCCAAGTTCGAAATCGTTGTGGATCGGGGTGAGGACGATGGTGTTCTGGACCTCTTCCTGGGTGTTGGGCTTAAAGAAAAAATTAATGACCAGGTTCACCACCAAAAAGATGATGACGAAACTCAATATGTTTTGGAAGTGTTTTTTCATGATGAAGAAGTGATATTTTGCAAAGTTTGGACGAGGGTTTTGGTGAGTTCCTGAAAGTTCAGTTTGGTCAGGGGGAGCTTTGCAATCACAACAATGTCGGTCGGAACGGAGGGAAGATCAGGATGAAGGCGGAAGATTTCGAATATCTGGCGACGGAGACGGTTTCTCTGGACAGCTTTTGGTGTAATCTTCAGGCTTACGACGGCGCAGAAACGACTCTTTTTCTGGCGGTTTGGGAGATATTTGACGGTGAAGAACTCGTTTCCGTTTTTTTTGCCCTTTTTTAAAAGGTATTCTATACGACTGCTCGTTAAGCGTTGATTCTTTGGCAACATGGAAGGGGTGTATAGGGTATATAGTATATGGTATAAGGGGGCCGATTATTTCCCCCATACCTTCTACCTTATACTGTATACGTGTTAACCTTTGCGGTCGCTTACCGTTAAGCTGTAGCGTCCTTTTGCGCGCCTGCGAGCTAGAACATTACGTCCGTTTTTGGTGGCCATCCTGGATAAAAATCCATGGGTCTTGGCATGCTTGCTTTTCTTGATTTTCGCTAACATGGTGACGAATATTATGAAGTGATATGGTCGGAAGTATTTGCCCGCCTGCTTGCTTATGCGTGCAGCTCAGAGAGGATAGCTTTTGGGCGTCTGGATGTCAATTCCTTATTTTACCGGGCTCAGGAGGAGCGTTTTTCCTCGGTCATGACTGTTGCCGCCCCGTTCATAGTGCCGATGAGCGCCCCAAAACCCATTCCCAGCATGGTAAGGGCTTCAACCGGGATGATGTCTCCCCCGGATGGATTATGGGTGATCATATTTTTCAGGAGTATGACGGTCGTTTCCAGCCCCCAGATCAGGAGTCCGAGCATAAGTCCGGCAATAATTCCGACAATGCCGCCGATGATGCCCTTATAGATGACCTTGTTGAACAGTGTTTTTTTGAGCATGGTTTTTGGGGTTAAAAGGTCAGAAAGTTTTTGAGGATGGTTTTTCCTTCGGAGGTTCCGAAAGATTCCGGGTGAAATTGTATCCCGAAAATGGGATATTTGCCATGCTGGAGTGCCATGATGGTGCCGTCTTTGACCGTGCGGGCGGTTATCGTAAGCTCCTTCGGGAATTTTTTTTCTGAGACGCACAGGGAGTGGTAGCGCATGGCGGTGAAGGGATTTGATACCCCCTTGAATATGGCTTTCCCGTCGTGTTTTATTTCGCTGGTTTTGCCGTGGACGATCGTTGGGGCATGTTCTATGGAGGCTCCAAAGGCGTGGGCAATGCCCTGATGCCCAAGGCAAACCCCAAGAAGCGGGATTTTTGGTCCACATTCCAGGATCACCTCCCTGCAGATACCGAAGTCCTCCGGGTTTTCCACCGTGCCCGGCCCGGGCGAGATAACGATGTGGGTCGGGTTCAGTTTGCCGATTTCTTTTAAGGTGATCCGGTCGTTTTGGAACACCACCGGGCCGGCTTTGAGTTCGGCAAAGTATTGGTAGAGGTTGTACGTGAACGAATCGTAGTTGTCGATGATGAGTGTTTTCATGATTCGGAATTTGCAGTTTTGCGGATTTTATTGTATCTTTGGCGGGAAGTATTTCAAAACTAAAAACTATGTCTCTACGGACTCAATATGAATTTTTATTCGTAGGAAGGGATGAAGACAGTTTTGTTGAAAATTACGCCTACGATCTTGGTGAAGGAGGGGAAAACAGCGGCAAGATTTTTATCAACCTGGAAATTCAGAATAATCCCGCCGAGGCGGAGGACATAGGCGAGCTGATTTTTGATACGCTCCGCAAGAAGTTTTTTGCGGATCTGGACGTTGATCCGTATGTCCGTTTTGAAAAAGCCTTAAAAGAGGTGAACCGCGAGTTGAAAAATTTCCGGGCGGGAAAGAGCACCCAGTTTATCGGAAACCTTCACGTGATTATCGCCGCCATTGTTGGAAACAATCTTTTGCTGACCCAGTGCGGTGAGGCCGAGGCTTATTTGATCCGCCGCCGCTTCTGCAGCGTCATCAGCGATGACCTGTATGATCCTGAATCCAAGGACTTTTTCACCAACATTGCCAATGGTACGCTTGAACCGGAAGATTTTGTTCTTTTGAGCTCGACCCGTCTTCTCCGCTATATCAATAAGAACGACTTTGCGAGGATTGGTTCTTCCAAGAGCCTTGTTGCCTCGCTCGGCGAACTCCGTGATTTTCTTTCCGCCGAGGTCTTGGGAAAGATGGCTTTTATCGGTATCCGTGCCGGATTCCCGGTTGAGCTGAGCAGTGAAGAGAAGTCCAAGGCGTCCGCCCATCTAGAGAAGCAGGAGCGGGTGTATGGTGCCGCGGATTCGGATTCAAAAAACAAGCAGTCCGTGAACGTCGTGCTCATGGACGCCGTCAAAAAGCTCTCGGGTGCCGTAAAAGATTTGAGCCGGCGTCTTGCCGCCAAAACCAAGGGCGGGGAAACCCAGGGGAGAGTGGTCCGCGGGCAGGGCGGAGGAAGCTTTTTCAGTTTCAGCAACTGGTCCCGGGATAAAATTCTCGCGGCCATTATTGTCATCGTTCTGGTACTTACCGCCGGAGTCTGGTGGCTCCGCAGCCGGGCCGACGAGCAGGCAAAGATCGATCAGTACGTTGCCGTTTTAAACGAGGTCCGCGAGGAGATCGGTTCCGCGGAAACGACCGGCCAGTATAACAAAGATCAGGCCAGCCAGATGCTTGCGGACGCCCAGCAGAAAGCTTTGACGGTATTGAATTCGGGTTATGCCCGCAGCGACGCGAAAAAATATCTGGATATGATCCAGCAGAGCCGCGACAAGCTTGACGGAGTATTTCATCCCGTTGCCCGCGTCCTGGCTGACCTTACCACGAAGCGTGCCAATGTGAGCGCCCTGGGTTTGCTTCACCTTCAGGGCGGACTTTATGCTTTTGAATACAACGCCCTCTATCCGATTTTGGCCAATGCGGTTCAGGATCCCATGACTCTCGATGACAACGAGACCGTGGTCGCGGGTTCCACGTTTGACGACCAGAATTCTCTTCTTTTCTACACGAAGTCGGGGAAGGTCCTTGAATATAAAGACAACCGCGTCAGTTTTGTCCAGGCGGCCGAAGGATTTTTCCATAAAGGCGTCGCGGTCCAGGCTTACAACAACAAGTTCTATATCCTTGATCCGGATTCCAACCAGATCTGGAAGTATACCCGCCGCCGCGACAAGTTTGATAATGCGGAACAGTACAACATCAACGCGGATCTGAAGAACGCCGTTTCTTTTGCCATCGACGGAAATGTTTACGTGGCAAACAAGGACGGTTCTTTGATGAAGCTTTACAGCGGAAATACCCAGAGTCTGACCCTCAAGCGTCAGCCGGTGGAACCCGTCACTACCCCGAGCAAGATTTATACCGAACTGGATATGGCGCAGGTGTACATTCTTGAGCCGAGCGAACGCCGCGTCATGATCTACTATAAGGACGACAAGACCCAGGGACTGACGTACCAGGCCCAGTATGTGTTTGACGATATCACCGATATCCGCGATCTCTATGTGGATAAGGATACCAACAAGTTGTATCTGATGGATGCCACTCGCGTGTACGAGGTGGACATGAATCAGCAGGCTCCGGCGAGCACAACGACTACGACGGTTCCCGCGACGACGGTAACGCCGGCCCCGGCCGCCACTGCTCCGGTGACTACAGCTCCTGCGACGACAACCCCGGTCGCAACCGGCACAACGCAAACAGCCCCTGCATCCGGTACCACGCAGGCTTCGTCCGCTCCCACGAACTAATTTGTTCTAGAATATCTGATCTTCAAAGGCTTTGATGTCCACGTTTTGTTTGGCCTCTTTTTTGAGCGAATAGAAGGAGAGGAAGCCTGCCGGAATAGGCAGCCAGAATGAAATGAAACGGTAAATGAGCGTCGCTCCCACGGCAATGGGAGGATCAATGTGGGCTTCGAGAAATATCAAAATGAGTGAAGCTTCTGCGGCTCCGATGCCGGCAGGGGCAAGGGTTATTTTGCTGAAGAGCAGGGAAGCGGCGTAGGCAAAAATGATCACGGTCATGGAAGGCAATGTTCCGAAGGCCAGGAATGAAAAGGCCAGTGTGGCGATGTTTGAGGCGTAGTAAATAAGGCTCGCCAGGAGGCTTTGAAGAATCAGCCAGGGGTGCTTCAGAAGCCTTTCCTTGTAGATTGCCCTGTTGTGTGCGAAAGAGATGAAGGGTTTTGCCCATTTGTATTTTCCCAGCACTTTTTCCATCTTTTTCAAGAGGTGGTGGCGGCTGATATACAGACTGAACGACACGAGCGTCACGATCAGGATGCTGATGAAAATGATGGAGGTGTTCAGCGTGGCGGTTATTTCCTGCAGGAAGAATCCCGGAATTAAAAAGAGCAGGAAGAGGATCATGTGGGTGATGGCCGTCCAGCAGATGGTCAGGAAAATGAATTTTTCCGTATCCACCCCGAGTTTGCGGTAAAAGTGGTAGGCCGCCGCAAGTCCGCCCGCTTCACCGACCGGCAGTATGTGCGCGGCGAAAACGTTCAACGACGCGATGCGCATCGAGTCCTTGAACCTGACTTTGATGTCGGAAATTTTCAGCAGAATCTGCGAAAACCATCCGTCTCCCACGTATTGGAACACCTGGGAAAAGAGTGCCGCATAGATCCACCCGAGTTTCAGGTTATCCTTCAGTTCCCAGAGTTTCGAAAAGTCGTTGAGATGCGGAGCCAGCCTGCTTACGGCCAGGGCGACGATGGCTACAATTATGAAATACTGAAGTATCTTAAGAAATTTCACCGTTCAAGCGTGATGAAGTTTTGGCACTTATCTCCTGAGCAGGATGTCTTCGTTTTTGTCGCTGCTGAATTTGCCGAATTCGTATTCGAATTTCACCCGTTTGATGTTGAGAAGATAGCAGGATCCCCATACCGCGTATTTGAACCAGACGCGGGCGCGTCCCTCTTCGTCGAACCTGCGGGTGTTGAAGATGATGTTGGTGGATTTGAGCATGCGGAACTTTCCGATCTCGCTGATTTTTTTGATGTAGTCCAGGTCTTCACAGGTCGGAAGGTTGGGGTTGAATCCGCCGATGGCGTGGTGAATTCCGCGCTTTACGATGATTCCGGCCCCTGCCGCTCCGGGCCGTTTGGTGTACTGCAGCGGGTTCAGGATGCAGTGGGTGTAAAAGGAAAAGACGGCTCTGTCCACGAGTCTTTCTGAATTCGGCTGCATGTAACATCCGGCTCCGTCCAGGTCTCTGCGGTTGACCTCCAGATATGTCCGGTGAATGAAGTCCGCGGGCAGGCGGGTATCCGCATCCAGGAACATGATGTAGTCGGCTTTTGCATGGGCGGCTCCGTTATTCCGCGCGATGGAAACCCCCTTGATGGGAGCGGGGATGAACCGGATGCTTTTTTCGGGGTGGAGTGCGGCGTACTCTTTGACGATCGTTTCGGTCTTGTCGGTGCTGCCGCTGTCGGAAACGATGATTTCATAATTCATTTCCTGGTTGATGATCTCCTGGAGGAGGTCGCCGATATAACCTTCTTCGTTCAGGGTCGGGATGACGATGCTCAGGACCGGTTTCTTGTGTGAATACGTCTTTGCCATAACATGCTCGTTAGGAACTGGGATTTTGTGCGGTTTCCGATGAAATTTCCAAAGCATAAACTAGCATTGAACGGCTTTTGGTTCAAGCATTTCAACTTGCTTAGCCAAGAACATCAATAAGGTGTTTGGCAATGGTCAGCGCGGCTTCCGGGTTGCTCATTTTTTTCAGGTTTTTTTCGTACATTTTCTGGTTTTTCTGGATAGTCCGGATGCTCTTGGTGATTTCGGGCTTCCGCTTGTTTTCCACGATGCCGAGTTTGTATCTTTTGACCAGTTCCGCGTTGCCCTTTTCGTGGCGGGCGATGGTTGAGGTGATGATCATGGGTCTTTCGGCGGCAATGCATTCCATTACGGTCGCTCCGCCTGCTTTGGTCAGGACCACGTCCGCGGCTTTGAGGAAATCCGGCATCCTGTCCGTCCAGCCGATGACTTTGACGTTTTCGAAGAGGCTGTATCCTTCCAGTTTGTCCTTGATTTTTGAGTCCCTGCCCGCGATAACCACGATGTTGCAGTTTTTAAAATTTTCCACCAGTTCCTCCATGAGTTTTACGTTTCTCCGCGGTTTTTGGGCGGTCGGGAGAAAAAGAATGGTGAACTGGTCGGGATTCAGGTTCTGCTCTTCAAGAAACGCTTTCCTGTCGATTTTTTTCAGAAATTCGAGTTTGACCGGGAAGCCCAGGTTCCTGATTTTATTCGGATTGAACCCGAGTTTGACGATGGCCTCGGCGGTGTCCTGGTTCGGTACGATCTGTTCGTCCGCGTTGCCGATGATCCAGGCGCTGTGGATGAAAATGGAGTCGGTGATGACGCTGATGAACTTCACCGCGGGGTTGTATTTCCTGAGCATTTTCCGCATCAAATAGTCCCAGACGGGAAAGGTGGATACCACGAGGTCCGGTTTTTTTTCGTTGATGAATTTTTTCACCTTTCTGAGGACGATCGCGTAGTTCAGGCGATTCAGCATTTTCATTTTCCACTGTTTGTCCCAGGATTCAAAAATGAACTCGCAAACGATTGGGGCGCGGCGGGAAAGACTGTCATAGGTTTTCATGCTTACCCTGTTGATGGAACGGCTCAGGAGTTCCATAAGGTCAACGATCTCCACGTCGTAGGTATGATCGTACAGGTGTTCAATGGCCTGCTTGATGGATTTGGCCGCGCTCATGTGTCCTTGCCCCATGTTGGCCGTCAGGATCAGAATCTTTTTCATAGGGAGGCGGTGCGGCGGCTAAACAGTAGGGCTCTTGGAAATCTTGGTGCTCTTGAATTCCGTGTTGGGTCCCTGTTCCACCACGATCCCGTTGGAACGGAGCACGTCAAAGTGCGGGAGTACCTCGGGGTATCCTTCCTGGTAAACCACGCGTTTGATTCCGGAGACGGCGATGATGCTCGCGCAGACCCGGCAGGGGTGTTTGGTGCAGTAGAGCGTTCCTCCCTCCACGTTGATGCCCTGTTTTGCGGCGAGGCTGATGACCCATTGTTCGGCGCAGATCCCGTAGCAGATTTCGCGGCGGGTGCCGGAAGGGGTCTGGTACATGTCCCGCACGCACCCGATTTTTGAGCACGCGTACCCGGGAAGCCAGTCGTTGGTGTGTTTGACCAGGATTTTTCCGTCTTTCACAATCAGGCAGGCTATTTGGGCACGGAGGCAAAGCGTACCGGGTTCAATGCGGTCGATCTCTTCCAGAAATTGGTAATCTTCTGCGGTAATGGCCATCTCAATCGGTTGGGGATGCTGGCATTATAGCTCTTCTTTCCGGGGATGGCTATGCGGGGTTGACAACAATATATTACTGTTGTAATCTCCCCATCTACTCGATTCTTTTTATGGCTATTCGCTTGAAGGACAGATTAGCGGCAGGGGAACAGCCCGGGGAGGGTGTGGCTCGTCCCGGTGTTGGATCCGGCGGGGAGCCCGATGCTTCCGTTCAAAAAGGCAGGAGTCTCACTGCCGCCGCGGCTCTTGATGCCGTGGAGGTTGTTGATCGTCAACAGGAGATCAAAGCTCTGCTGTATGAGCTTTACGATAAGGTGAATATCGATCTTGTCTTTGGGAAGGACGATGTTGATGCGGGAGTGAGGCGTGAGACGGTTGCGGCAAAACGGCGAATGATGCTTGTGAGGTATCTGCTTTCTTTGCTGCGGCTCGAGGCGGATGAACGGACTTTGTCGAAGGCAATTGTCCTTTGGGATGGAAAAAATGATTGGGAGGTCGTGAAGGAACACATGAGGTCGGCTACCTGGCTGAAGGAGTTCCCCACTCAGGAAGGTGTTACGGCATTTGTTTCAAAACTTGATCCCTTTGCGGCCTTTTCGGCTTCGGCGGCTTTCCGTCATGCCACCAAGGCGCAGTGGGGAACAACAGGGGATTCACCCGAAAAACTGGAGTATGCCCGCAGGAGCGGGATCTCTGAGGTTTATGGGCTCTACGGGAAAATCCACGACTATGTTGCCGAGGATTTTGAGAACAGTGGGAGCAGAAAATGGTTGATTGAAAGAACGGCCCGGGAGCTTGAGGATTTGGGGTGTGTGTACAGGGGGTTGTTTGAAAAGTCTCCGGGTGTTCCCGACATGGTATTTCGTGAAGTTGCCGCTGCTCTTTTATACGTCTGGAAATCGGGTTACGTGAATGTTGTAAAAGACAACATTGTGAAGTTTGTCTCCAGGCGGGTGATGGCCGGAGCCGGAAAAGGGGAGTTTGAAACTGTTCTCCGTGCGATGGGATCCCCGGACTAAATGTGGTCGGCGGACTCAATATTTTTCATCAAAATACAGCGGTTGCCGTTGTCGTGTTCGCTTTTCGCGTGCATGTCTTTTTTGATGTCTATGATGTCGAATCCGGATTTTTTCAGTGCTTTGATGCTCCGCATGTTATCGGGTTTCACGATGGTGAATAATCTTTTCATTCCTTTGGATTTTGCGCACTGCTCACGCAGCGAGTTGATCCGTCTGGAGATACCTTTGCCCCGCATTTCGGGGAGCAATACCGATCCGCTGAAGTAGGCGTCATCGTCGTTCAGTTCGATTTTATCATGTGATTCCCGTCCGTAGATGATGGAGGTAAGTCCGATGAGTTTTCCGTTTTCGTTACGGATCAGGAAAATTTCACCGATGCTGAAAATATTTTCGCGCCATTCTTTTTCCGTGTACGGAGTTCCGGCGTCGTAATGGGTTTCTTCGAATTTTGCGACTTCCCCCAGGTCGGCTTCGGCGGCTTTGACGATGGAATATTTTTGTCCTTCCACTTCAAATTCCCCGAAGACGGTGCCTTCACCGTTCCGCAGGTTGGCAAGAACATTCATCAGCTGAGTGTGCGAGGCGGCTTGTTGAAGTTCGAGGTTCGCGTCGGCAGGGGGCGCATCTTCGGGGGGGATATGGTCTGCTTCCCGGTATTTTTCCGCGGCTCCGGATGTTCCCGACGACGGATTTCTTATTTTATCATCCATGGGTAATGGGTTTGGATCTGGGTGATGAGGGCTTCCGGCTTGCTGATTCCGAGTTCGGTGATCATTCCGGTGACCACGTCCGGCGAGGTGATTTCGAATGCCGGGTTTTTTATGGTAACACCGGGCGGGGGATTCTCCCAGACCTCTTTGGGGTCCCTTTCCTCGATGACCTCTTCAAATCCGTAGACGGTTTGGGGGTCGAATTTCCATGAATTGGTGCAGGAGTATGAATCTATGCGGTTTTCCTGCGCGAACTGCGCGATCTGTTCGGTGCCGATTTTGTTGAAAATTTTGCCTTCGGCGGTGATGGCGTCGCATCCAAAGAGGAACAGATCGGCTTTCTTGAGGAACATCCGTGCCGCGTTGTCCACAAAATGGACGACGGGAATGCCCATCTTTGCGATGTTTTCCGCGGTGATGCGTCCCTGGAATCTGGGGCGGGTTTCGGTGTTGTAGACGGTGAAATTTTTCCCCTGGGCTTTGGCCTTTGCCAGAATGGCTTCCACTGTGGAGGAATGGCAATGGGTGAAAACTATCATGCCGTCCTGGACCTTTTGCGATCCATATTCGGCGATTTTTTCTTTTGAGGTTTTAAAATGGTCGATGACGTAGCTGCCGACACCGGGGTTTTTCGCATAGTTTTCGAGGCAGTACCGGACGGCGTTCCGGAGCGCGGGTTCCGTGGGCCGGGTGGCAACGAGTTCGTCGTGTGCCTGCCGGAGCAGTTTCGGGTCCTGTGTTTCCTTCAGTTTCATTTCAAAAGCTTCCACGGCGGCGACGGCGATTTTTTCCGCGCCCTGGATTTCCAGGTTCTTGATTTTTTGGACGATTTCTTCGAAGGTCATGGCGGCGTTTGAATGGAATTATGCGACTTTTTTGACGTCTTTTTTGATTCCGGCCTGAAGCTGATGGATGCCCGATTTTGGTTCGTCCAGGTCCAGGTTCCCGGCTGCGTTATGGATGTCCAAACAGTGCAGTTTTATGCGGTTGTTGAAGATATCATAGACGTCTTCAAAGGTGTTTCCGGTGAATCTGAGGATTTTGTTCATTTCGATGCGGTGAAAGTTTTCCCTTTCGGTTTCGATGCGCCCGATGGTGCCTTCCAGAATATCCTTGAGTTCCGGGGACTTGCCGTAGCGGTCGTTAAGTTCCGATATTTTTGTGTCCGCGGTTTCGTTGAGCGCGGTTTCAAGCTCTTCCTTTGTGGTGAGCTTTTGATGTGATTCCGGTGTTGGCATATTTTTGTTTTTGTTATTGGATAATGGTTTTTTTATTTGATTTTGTAGATTTCAGACGGGTTTACGTATTCCAGGGTGTTGTTGAGACGGGCCTTGCTTTCACAGTAGAGCGTGAAGAGGGTGTCTCCTTTTTTGACTTTGTCCCCGATTTTTTTGTTGACGTACAGTCCCGCCCCGGCATTGACCGGAGCCCCGGCAAGGCGGGCGTAACGGGAAATGAGTTTGTTGTTGATGGAGGTGATTTTTCCCGATTTCGGGGCTTTGACTTCAAAGGTGATTTCTCCGACTTTGAGCGGCTTTTTGTTCCTGCCCTGCGCGTCGATCATTTCCTGGAATTTTTTGTAGGCCCGGCCCGATGTGATGGCTTCGCGCGCCATTTGCTCGCCCCGGCCCTTGGTGGCTTTGCCGACCATTTCCAGCATGACTCCGCACATCCATATGGTCTTTTTGACGAGGTCCTGGGGAGCGTCCGGCGCGTTTTTCAGCACTTTGAGGACGTCCAGGGCTTCCAGAACCGGGCCGACACCGTTCCCTATGGGCTGGCTTCCGTCGGTGAAGACCACTTTTACTTTCATACCGAGCATCGCACCGATTTTCTCGAATTTCTTTTTGAGGGGTTCGGCCTCTTTCGCGGACTTTACTTTAACGTCGGGGCCGTACGGGATATCGATGAGAACGTGAGTGGAAGAGACCGCGTGTTTCTTGGCAAGGATGGATGCCAGCAGCATTCCCATCGGGTCCAGGCTCATCGGGTTGCGGATTTTGATGAGTTTATCGTCGGCGCTGGCGATGTCCACGCCACCTCCCCAGGTGATAAATCCTCCGACTTTGGCTGCAATTTTCTTAAGTTTTTGTGAGGTGTTGGTAACATTTGCCATAACTTCCATGGTGTCCGCGGTTCCGGCCGGGCTCGTGATGGCGCGGGAGGATGTTTTGGGGAATCTCAGCCCCAGGCTTACCAGAATCGGCACGGCCAGCATGGTGGAACGATTGCCGGGTACGCCTCCGATGCAGTGTTTGTCGATGACGATTTTGTCTTTGAACTTCAGATGTCCGCCGTTATTGACCACGGCTTTCGTCAGGGCCACCGTTTCCCTGTCGGTCATGCCGCGGCAGTAGTTGGCGGAAACAAAATAGGTCATTTCCACGTCGGACAGTTTGTCCGCGACCACGTCTTTGACTATTGCGTCGATCTGGGCGGCGTTGAGTTCCTTGCCGTCAAGTTTTTCGCGGATGAAGAGCACGGATTTCGGCCGTTCGGCCAGTCCCACGGATACCCTGCGGTCTCCCGGGGAGATCGCCAGTTTATCCCATGTTTCCACATACATTCCGATCTCGTGGTCTTTGAGGTTGTGTCCGGAGCTGACGTCCAGAATCGCCGTGACCTCTTTCCCTGCGTTCCTGAGGGTCACGCGGTCGGACGCGTGCAGGTCCAGCAGATGCGCCGCGTTTTCGTTCATGAGCACGATGTATTTGTTGCCCGCGCGGATGTCGATTTTTTTGGGACGGAAATAGTACATGGTTGTTTGGTTATTGGAGTACTTTAAGAGTTTCTTTGGCTATCTGTTCCTCCTCGTTGGTCGGAATCACGAAAATTTTCACCCTGCTGTTTTTTGCGCTGATGACTTCCTGGTTTTTCCTGTTTTTTCGTTCGTCGAGGCGGACGCCCAGGTGTTCAAGGTATCCGCAGACCTGGGTGCGGAGATAATAGGCGTTTTCTCCGATGCCGGCCGTGAAGACCACCGCGTCGAGGCCGTTCATGGCCGCGGCGTAGCCTCCGATATACTTTGCGATGCGGTAACAGAGGATCTCGAACGTGAGTATTGCCCGTTTGTTCCCTTTTTTCACCGCAGCCCAAAGGTCTCGGACGTCGGAACTCATTCCGGAGAGTCCCTTGAGGCCCGATTCGTAGATGAGCATTTTTTCTATCTTTTCCGCCGACTGGCGGTGCTGTTTGAGCAGGTGAAAAATGATGGCCGAGTCGATGTCCCCGCTTCGTGTTCCCATGGGTATGCCTTCAAGGGGAGTCAGTCCCATGCTGGTGTCGACGGATTTTCCGTTCAGGACGGCCGCGATGCTTGATCCGTTTCCCATGTGGCAGCTGACGATTTTACCGGATGCTCCCTTCCGGGGTTGCATTTTTCTGAGGAGTCTCCCGGCTTTTTCGCTCACGTACTGATGACTGGTTCCGTGAAAGCCGTATCTTCTGATTCCGTGTTGTTGGTAAAGCTCATAGGGGAGCGCGTACAGGTATGCTTTTGGCGGAAGCGTTTCGTGGAATGCGGTGTCAAAAACCGCGATCTGTGGAACTTTGGGGAGGAATTTTTTACATGCCAGGATGCCTTTGAGGTTCGGAGGGTTGTGGAGTGGCGCGAGTTCGCTGAGTTCGTGGATGACCTGAATCACGTGCGGCGTTATTTTTACGGCCTTGCGGTAATGTTCTCCTCCGTGGACGACGCGGTGTCCGATTGCTTTGATGGCGTCGAGCGAAGGAATGAATTGATGTTTGAGCATTGCGTTGAGCGCCATGTTCAGCGCTTCCTTGTGTCCTTTGCACAAAACATGTTCGGCGATTTTTATTTTGCCGTTTTCCATCCGGAATTCGCAGGTTTTGAGTCCGATGCCGTCAATGATTCCTTTGCAGAGGACCCGGAAATTCTTTCCTTTGTTTTCAAAAAGCTGGAATTTCAGTGACGATGATCCCGAGTTGATGACGAGAATGATCATAGGAAATCGAGTTCATAGGTGGCTTCCGTCGTTTCGCAGGTTGTGATTGCCGTAAGGTCGGCGATGTCCTGGGCGGTGCATCCGCGGGAGAGGTCGTTCACGGGTTTTTGCAAACCCTGAAGCATCGGGCCGATGGCTTTTGCGCCGGCAAGTCTTTCCACGAGTTTATAGGCGATGTTTGCCGCGTTGAGGTCCGGGAAAATAAGAATGTTCGCGTCGCCCTGCACTTTGGAACCCGGGAATTTTTGTTTCCCGATCCATGGAACCAGCGCGGCGTCCACCTGCATTTCCCCGTCAATCATCAATTCAGGTTTGCGGTCTTTGACCAGTGCCGTGGCCTCACGCATTTTGTCCGCCATCGGATGTTTTGCCGAGCCGTTGGTGGAAAAGGAAAGCATGGCGATTTTTGGGGTAAGACCGAATCTCTTTGCCGTTTCGGCGGTATCGATGGCGATATCAGCGAGGTCGTGCGAATTCGGGTCCGGCGTAATGGCGCAGTCGGCGAACAACAGCAGCCTGTTTTCAAAAATCATAAAAAAGAGCCCGGACACCTTGTGGAACTTTTCCTTGGTGCCGATGATCTGCAAAGCCGGGCGTGCGGTCATGGCCGTTGTGCCCACGGCTCCGGAGATCATGCCGTCGGCTTCTTTGAGGTGTACCGCCATGACGCCGACATAGTTCGGATCTTTCATCAGTTCCGCGGCTTCATCTTTGGTCATGCCTTTGTCTTTGCGCAGACGGAAGAGTTCATCGATGTATCTTTCCCGGATTTCTTTGTTCGCCGGGTCAATGATTCTGATCCGGTCGATGTCCAGTTTGAGTCCAAGTTCTTTGATCCGTGCTTCAACCTCCCGGTGACTTGCGATGAGGATGGGCTTGGCGGTTTTCTCTTTCAAAATGATCTCCATCGCCTTCAAGGTCCGTTCGTCGAGCGCCTCGGGATAGCAGATGTAACTTTGGATTTTTTGAGCCTTCGATTTTATGACCCTTAAAAGGTCATTTTTTGTTTTCTCCATCATCAAATAATTTGTTTATTTCTTTTCGATATTTTACCACATTTTATGTAATCGATAAAGTAGTATTTGTCATTATTATTATAATGTTGTATAATTATAAGATTACTCATGTTACAGAAATGATAAATATCATTGATCAAATCGCAAAAACGTCCTTTGGCGGGCAATTTCAGTCAAAACATCTTGATGACCTTCATAAACTGATAGCTTTGGCCGACGATCGTCTTATCGAGAAGGCATCAAAAATGGTTCAGGATGCCGAAGAGGATTATCAGCAGAAGGTTCAGGATTTTGCTCAACAGCAGGCAAAAGATTCTGTTGAAGAGCTTCATGGCGTTCTGCGCGATATTCAAAAAGAACGTTTGGGTGCAAACAGAAGGCGTGAACAAAAATTGAGAAAGTCTGAAAAAAGTCTTCTATCCAACCTGGAGGATCAATTAAATAATACCTAATTTTTTTTTATGGGAAATTATTTTTCGGAAAATCGATTTGTTTTTCAACAGAAGGTTGAGGGGCAGCAGCTTGAGGGTGGTGCGCAAAAGGGATGGACGGATTCGCAGGCTGATTTGAATGCCGCACGTGAAAAGGCGATGAGGGCTTTGGATACGCAGCATTTGTCTCCTGATCAGAAAGGCCGTATCGAAGCCGCATTGAAAAAATCGGAGACGCCGGAATTTGATACCATGAAGGCTGAGCAGGCAAAAAAAACTGCTGATGCACTTCGTAAACAGCTTGAGGAAACTGTTCGTGCCGAACTTACGAAAAGTTATGAAAGTTTTAAGGCGTTGCTTCCCGATGCGCAAAAAGATTGTTATGAAAGAGATGCAAAAGCCCGAGTCCGGCTTGATAGGGCGGAGCGTAATTACGTATTACTTGGTTTATTGGTTGATCATTGTAAGTCTTTGAAAGAGCAAAATGCCGATCCAAATGAAATTTCCGCCGTACAGGCAAAAATAAAAGATTTGTACGGGACCAGTGTAGTGAAGGATCAGAATCTCTATCTGTTAGTTGATCGTCCGAATGCGGAGAGCGGGTTAAAGAGGCTCCGAACGATTGAGTCCAAAATGTGGTTGTTGGAAGACGCTCTCGGAATAAATACTGATAACCCTGCAAGATCCAAGGTGCAGCCTGACACGGACAAAGTGGATCTTCCTGATTATTTGCCTCCTGTCATTAAGGGTAGACCTGAAGGGTCGATTTATGAGTATTTGGAAAGGAATGCAGGAATTCCACTTATTGATTTGTCAAATATCCCTGTGGATCTAGGAGTTGATACCGGTGATGAGTGATTTTACCCTTTGAGCGTGACGCTTTTTACCCAGCTCATGAGGAGCATGTAGCTGATGATCGTCCCCAGTTTCCACCATGGGAGGTCGTGGCTCACGATCTCGATGTGGTTGTCTTTGATGGCCTTGAAAACCGCTTCGGTCGTTTTTTCTGCACGAACCAGGCTGTAGGTATGGTTCACATATTTGAGAATGTGATTGTCCGCGGTTCCGAGTACTGGTTTTTCGTGTTTTTCCGCCATTTTCACGGCCTTTTTGTTCGGGCCGTTCAGGCGTTTGGAGTGGTACCATGAGTATTCCACGGCGTCGAAAAGGTCGATATGCTTTTCAAGGTTTTTCTGGAGGGAGATCGGCCCGGGGTAGTAGGGGTGGGCGGCGATCGTTAAACATTCCGGGTGTTTTTTACGGTATTCGCGAAGGTCCTCAAAGTTTTGGATTTTTTGCGCTTCGACTTTCGCGTTGATGATGAGCACGTGTTTTTTGTGGATGCTTTTTTCGATTCCGGGAATCAGTAAAATTCCTTTTTTCTCCGCATATTCCTTCAGGTCGTCGCTGAAAATGAGCGCGTTGTGGCAGGTGATGCTCAGGACGTCGTAGCCGAGGCGGGCCGCTTCATCAATGAGCTGGTGTTCGGAATGTTTGATCGCATCAATCGGATCTTGTCCCGTATGGAGATGAAAGTTGATTTTGAGTTTGCGCATAGAAGAATGAGGCATGGCGGCTTGCCCAGGGTTTTTGTACCCGGACGGATCAGGGCGCAAAATGGAATTATTTCAAAACTTTGTTTACAGCGCCGACGGCTTCAACCACCTGCTGTGATTTTTCGTCGTACGCGGCCTTAGTGTTGAGTACCTGCGTTTTGACGTTGTCGGCCTGCTGTGAAAGACCGTTGATGGTACCCTCGCTTTGTTTGCGGAGGGTTTCTGCGGAGTCCTGGAGCTGCTGGCAGCCGGTCAGCGCGAGCATCCCGATGATGCCCGATGCGAAGAGGATTTTTTTCATGGTTTAGAGTGAGAAAAGTTCTTTGAAGTCTCCGTTGAATTTGTTCAGGAAATTGTGCATATCCAGTACTTCATTCGGGTTCACGTGATCCGGGGAGTGCGTTTTGATGTTGAAATTGGCGCTCCGTTCGTCGTTTTGTCCGGCGGTGATGGAAACATGGACCATCAGCTGGTTTTTGCAGTTGTGACAGTTGAAGTGGAAAAGTCCTTCGTTCTGGTAGGTCGAGACGACCTGGACATCTTCGTCCGTGAATTTTTTCTGGCAAACGTTGCAGGGAACGGTCTTTTTGAGCTGTTTGAGAATAGCTTTCAGTTCGGGATAGTTCATAGGGATGAGATTAAGAAATTTGGATAATTCATCCGTTTGTACCCCTAATATTGCACCGTTTTTTTAGAATGTAAAGAGTCGGTGATTCACGCTGCTTTGAGCTCATCCATGGCTTTTTCCAGCCTTTTGAGCGTTTCAACTTTTCCGAGCGTCCAAATGACCTCAAAAACCCCGGGGGTGAACTGTTCATTGGTGAGCGCTACGCGCACCGGCCAGAAGACCTGTCCGTTCTTGTACCCCAAGTCTGCGACGACCTGTGTCAGGCGGTTTTTGATCTCTTCCATGCTCTCAAAATTCTCCAGATTGACGAGTGATTCCATGCTTTTTTGGAGTGCGTTCAGCGCTGTTTCTTTTTCCACTTTCATTTTCGGATTCAGCAGCATGGTGACGTTCAGCGGGCTGGTTTCGAAATAGAATTTCAGGTTCAGGGCGCTTTCCGAAGCGTTTTTAAGGACTTTTTCCTCGATGGTGATGAGCCCCCTGCGGAGCCGGTCGCCCTGGTCGCGCCAGGGGCTTGGTATGTACTGATTTGCCATTTCACCGAGCAATTCTCCGCGAACTTCCGTGAACATTTTTTCTTTTTCGGGAGTGGAGAATTTGAAGTATTTTTCCTTCTTTTCGTTGAGTCCGATTTCGCACCGGCTTTCCACTTCTTTGGCCATCCGTTCCAGTTTTTCCAGATAGTTGCGCTTGTTCCACTGGAAGCTGAACCAGTTCAGTTTTTCCAGGTCGAATACGGCGCCGGCCTTGTGAATCTGCTCGATGCTGAATTTTTCCACGAGTTCTTCCAGCGAAAAGATTTCCTGCTCCACGCCGGCGCCCGGGTGCCATCCCAGGAGCGCGATGAAATTGATGATGGTCTCTTTGCTGTATCCTTTGTTGATGTAGTCTTCCACGCTCACGTCGCCCTGCCGCTTGGAAAGTTTGGTTTTGTCCTTGTTTAAAAGCAGCGGAAGGTGCGCGTATTCCGGCGGTTTCCATCCGAAATCCCGGTAGAGAAGAATGTGTTTCGGCGTTGACGGAAGCCATTCTTCCCCTCGGATGACGTGGGTGATTTCCATGAAATGATCGTCAACCACGTTGGCCAGGTGGTAGGTCGGAAAGTTGTCGGATTTCATCAGGACCTGGTCGTCAATCGTGCTTGTATCGAAAGTTACGATGCCCCGGATCAGGTCCTTGAACATCAGTTTTTCATCATGCGGGATTTTCTGGCGGATCACGAAAGGTACTTCGTCCGCGATTTTCTTTTCGATCTCTTCTTTGGAGAGTTTGAGGCAGGTGCGGTCGTACATGGGTGCCTGTTTGAGTTTGGTCTGCTGTTCGCGCATCTGTTCAAGTCTTTCCGCCGTGCAGAAACAGCGGTACGCTGAGCCCTTTTCAAGCAGTATCGCGGCGTGATTCCGGTACATTTCCGTGCGCTCGGACTGGACATACGGTCCAAAACCTCCGTCCTTGTGTGGGCCTTCGTCGTAGTTCAGTCCGGCCCATTCCAGTGTTTTGATGAGATTTTCCACCGCGCCTTCCACATAACGTTTTTGGTCGGTGTCTTCGATCCGCAACAAAAATTTTCCGTTGTTTTTCCGGGCAAACAGATAGCTGTAGAGAGCGGTCCTGAGGCCTCCCACGTGAAGGTAGCCGGTGGGGGACGGTGCAAAGCGGGTTCTTACCATAACATTCGGTTAAAAATTCGCTGACATCATAGCAGAAACGCTGGATTTGACCACAGGGAACATGGTATTTGACAATTCTTCGTCCGACGGTATCATGCCCCACTCAATATTATTCATTTGATGAAAACAACATGATACCAAGATTACTTATTGTTGACGACACCGATCCGATCCGGACATGTCTGGTCGATTATGTCCGCGCGGAGATGGGTGATGCGATCGAGATTGTTGAAGCGTGCAACGGCAAGGAGGCCATAGAGGCGATCATGGATGATCGGCGAAAAAGGTTTGCCGGTGTTCTGACGGATTTCAACATGCCTTATCGTGATGGAATACAGGTGGCGAATGCGGCGTTCGGCGTTCAGGTTCCAAACGTGGTATTAATGACCGCCCAATATAAGGAAAATCTGGTCAGGGCCTGCGGAAAAGGGGTACTGGAGGGCCTTCAAACAAAGGGACTGAGGATTGTTCATAAACCTTTCAGTCTTGTCGATATCGATCGGGAGGTCATCAATCCTTTGCGGGAAGTCGTTTAGGGATTTATTTGTCTTTCCGGACAATTATTGAACTGCAGCTTTTCAAAAGAACTGTTTTGGTGTATAGTTTTGGTACTTTTTATCTCTATCTATGGCTAAGAGACGCCAAAAAGCTACCGCGCGCCGACGTTCCTCCCGAAAAAGACAATTAACCCTTGAAGTAAAATCTTCCGTTCTGCGTGAGATTTGGGCCGTGACCTATCTGGGTTTGGGCTTTATCACCCTGTTAAGTCTGTGGAACAATTTCGGACTGGCCGGTGAGATCTGGGTGGGTATTTTGCGGCCGATTCTGGGCTGGGGGATTCAGGGACTTCCCTATATGTTTTTCGGCTCCGCTCTCATGCTTTTTTTGGCGAAGCAGTTCGCATTTCCTCTTTCGAGAATCTTGGGGATCTTTTTTATGCTCGTTTCGGTTTTGAGCATCTTCCATCTTTCCGTTCCGATGGATGAGATTTACCTTGCCGCGATGCAGGGGACTTACGGAGGGTACGTGGGGTTTGTTACGAACTTCCTTTTACGTCAGATGCTTAATGTGGGGAGTCTTGGGGCGGGCGCCATTTTCGTCACACTGTTTATGGTTTCGGTCCTTCTGACCTTTGAGGTGTCTCTCCAGAGTTTGTTCGCGTTTTTCAATCCCCAGATCAGGATTGTCCGCAAACGCGGAGCTGCCCGGGTTGCGCGTGGGGATGACGACGATGATATTGAGGATAGCGCGGTTGAGGATGAGGATGACGCTGAAGATACCGGGCGCGTATTTGATCAGGATGATGAAGACGCCGCTCCTTCTTTGGCTTCACTGAAAATCCACCGTCTCCATGCCGATGACGATGATGCGCCGGGTGAGAAGGAGGAACAGCTGAAAACACGAGTCGTCCCCATTAAAGAGGAGAAGGAAGAGGCCCTGGTGGAAAAAGAGGGTGAGTATGTGGGATGGACCGCACCTCCGTTGGATTTGTTGAATCCCGCGGTGACGGATGTCGGATCCGACGATTCATTGCTGAAAGACAATGCCCAGAAGATTCATGACAAACTTTCCCAGTTCGGTCTTGACGTGGCGATGCATGAAGTTCATGTGGGGCCAACGGTTATTCAGTATACTTTGCGTCCGCACGAAGGAATCAAACTTTCTAAAATAACGGGTTTGAAAAACGATCTTGCTTTGGCTCTTGCGGCAAAGGCCGTTCGTATTGAGGCGCCGATCCCGGGCAAATCATTGGTCGGCATTGAAGTACCCAACGATCAGCGTTCTCTGGTACACCTGAGGGAAATTCTGGAGAGCAAGGAGTATAAGGATATCGAATCAAGCCTGCGTTTGCCTCTCGGCCGCGATGTTTCCGGCAAGCCGATGTGCGGGGATCTGGCTTCCATGCCTCATTTGCTTATTGCCGGTGCCACGGGTTCGGGCAAGTCCGTCGGCATGAATACGTTTTTAATTTCGCTTATTTATCAGAACTCGCCCGCGGAGCTCCGGTTCATCATGATCGATCCGAAGCGCGTGGAATTGACCCCCTATAACGGAATTCCCCATCTGCTCACCCCGGTGATCACCGATCCGGAAAAGGCGGCGATCGGGTTACGATGGGCCGTTGCGGAGATGAACCGCCGTTACCAGTTGTGCGCGGATCTTGGTCACAAAAATATCGGAGAGTTCAACGGCTGCCAGGAGATCCATGAGGATGGCCGTGAGCTTCCGGGGCATCAGAAGATGCAGAATATCGTGATCGTGATCGATGAGCTGGCCGACCTCATGATGGCTGCCGGCAAGGAGGTTGAAGCTTCCATTTGCCGTATCGCCCAGATGGCCCGCGCGGTGGGAATGCATTTGATCGTTGCGACCCAGAGACCGTCCGTTGATGTTATTACCGGTCTTATTAAGGCGAATATACCGGCACGCATCGCTTTTGCGGTGAGTTCTTCCGTGGATTCCCGCACTATTCTGGATGGTATCGGCGCCGAAGATCTGCTCGGAAAGGGGGATATGCTCTATTTGCCCGGTGGAATGAGCAGACCTGTCCGTATTCAGGGGATTTATGTTTCCACCAAGGAGATCGAGCGCGTCATCAACAACATTAAAATAGCCGCTCCGCCAAACTACGTTGAGGATATTGTCTCGCCAAAAGTTGCCCACGACAGGGTGCAGGGTATCCCCGAAAGCTCTTTTGCGGAGGATGATGACGACGATGAGGGTCTTTACCACCAGGCTTTGCAGTTGGTGGCAGAAAGCCGGAAAGCCTCCGCTTCGCTTCTGCAGCGCCGGTTGAAGGTTGGTTATGCCCGGGCGGCAAGGTTGCTCGATATGATGGAGCAGAACGGGGTTATCGGGCCTGTGAATGGAGCCAAACCGCGCGATATCTATATGTAATATTTTGGGGCAGGCGCAATGGAATGTCTGTAATGTTTTGTTCATTTTCTCTTTTAATAGAGAGAACATTCGTCTATTTTGTGTTCCATATTATTTTTTGATTCATTGATTATGAACAGGTTGTCGCAAGGACAGGGGAGTGAACGTTCCAGTGAACAGTCCGGTTTGAAGAATTTTCTTCGCGGGTCTTTGAGGAGTGCAGGAGAGTCTGTACTCAGAGCGACGAACAGTGTCCGGACTTCCACTCGCAGATTGTTGGTTGTGGGGTCTTTTATTGCACCTGCCGTTCTTTCGGGGGCTTCACAATATGGATGCACCCTTGATACCTATGGAACCGGTAAGTTTTCCGAACAGGACTCAGGAGGGGCCGGTGGCGAAGGGGGCGGACAGGACGCCATGGTGCTCGGTGATTCCGCGAATTTCCCCGATGGAACCGTGCATGACGATGCTGATGCTGATGTTGCGATGACCGATGCTGAGATTGATGGCGATGTGCCGGTGGATTCACCTGTTGATGCACCGGTGGAAGCCGATGCGATGAGCGACGCGGATGCCGACGTAGCTGTGGATGCCCCTGTTGACGCACCCATGGAAGCCGATGCGATGTTTGACGCGGATGCCGATGTTGCGGTGGATGCCCCCGTCGATGCACCTGTTGACGCACCAGTGGAAGCTGATGCGATGACTGACGCGGATGCCGACGTTGCGGTGGATGCCCCCGTTGATTCACCCGTTGACGCACCCGTGGAAGCCGATGCGATGCCTGATGCGGATGCCGGCCCGGTTTGCGGTGATACAGGAACAGTGGTTTTTGATTCCGCCATGTTGTGCTACAAAGAAGGGATTTTCCGGTCCGGGAATTTTCTCCCTGCGCCTGATTCTTCTCCGGATACTGCTGCTTGCCAGACCGGCCTTTGTGCCAACTCTCCGGTGAGTGGAGATGTCGAAGTCCTTTGGGTCCAGGAGACGAATAATGACGGTCTTTTTACCTCGGTATCGACTCCCGTGTCCTATGCTGCACGTTGTACGACCTACACCTCAGCTACTCCTCCTTCTTTGACTCAGATGAAGACTGAATTGGAATCGCCGACAGGATGGTTTGTTCCCGGTGTGTCGAAGGTAGGAACCAGCTATACGCTCAAGGCAGTTTCGTGTGCGCCCGGCCAGTCTGCGCTCTATGAAGTAATTTACTAGTTTTCTACACTGAATAGTGGAGTCTCGTCCGGTGACGATGTATTGACTTTTCTTCTGTTTATTTTATAATACTATTCTGGTTTTACTGTGTACAACAGGTGTGCCTTTGGCATCATTGGTTGTCCGGTAGAGTCACGATGCTTGACAGTAAGCTTTGAATTGTAGTTTCTAAACGTCTCTAGAGGCCAGCAATGGCCGGAAAGCAGGTGTGTATGAAGTTTCCTGTTACTGTCGCGCTCGCCGCGATGATGGTTTCTCTGTCCGGGTGTGTCCTGGATAGCAGCGTTGACGATCTGTTCGGAGAAGCCGGGGCCGGTGGCACTGGTGGTCAGGGTGGCACCGGCGGTTCGGGTGGTTCCACGAGTTCGTCGGGTGGCCAGGGTGGCACCGGCGGTCAGGGTGGTTCGGGTGGTTCCACGAGTTCGACCGGTGGCCAGGGTGGTACCGGCGGTATGGGCGGCACTGGCGGTACCGGTGGAACGGGTGGTTCCGGCGGCGGTTGCAGTCAGTCCGGCACGGTGGTCTTCGATTCGGCCATGTCGTGCTACAAGCACGGCCTTTACCGGAACGGGGATTTCCTCCCCGAGCCCGACTCCTCGTCCGACACCGCCATGTGCGAGAATGGTTCATGTGCCAACACCCCTCAGGTGGGGGACCTCGAAGTTCTCTGGGTCCAGGAGGGCCAGAGCGACGGGTTGTTCACCTCGGTGAGTCAGCCCGCCAGTTATGCCGCGAGGTGCACGACGTACACGGCTGCGGGCCCTCCTACTCTCGCGCAGATGAAGGCGGAGTTGGGCCTGCCGACCGGGTGGTTCATCCCCGGTGTGTCGCAGGTCGGGGACAGTTACACGCTCATCGCGGTTTCGTGCGGGGCCGGTCAGTCGGCGCTGTACGAGGTCATCTACTAGCTTTCGATCACTTTCTTAGCTTACTGGGCAAGGGGCGCTCAAGATTCGTCTTGAGCGCCTTTTCCCTATGCCTTTTAGGATTGACTTTTTTTTGAAAAGTTTTATGCTAGTGGACTGATTTGCTGTGTCCAATCGGTGTGCTTAACGGCAGTATCGATAGGCTGGCGGATCAGTGATACTTGACAGTAAGCTTATTGATTTGATTCGAGTACGTGGTGCAATTCACCTGGAGGTGTTTGTGAGGTGTATGTTCATCGTGGCGACCGGCCTCATGATGGCCGGTTGTTTCCTGGACTCCAGCGGTCTGGCTGGAGTCGGTGGCACCGGTGGAACGGCAGGTTCCGGCGGATCCGTTGGTGGCCAGGGTGGCACCGGCGGGGATGCAGGGACCGGCGGTTCTGTCGGCGGCCAGGGTGGTACCGGCGGGGACGCAGGTACCGGCGGATCCGTTGGTGGCCAGGGTGGCACCGGCGGGGATGCAGGGACCGGTGGTTCTGTCGGCGGCCAGGGTGGTACCGGCGGGGACGCAGGGACTGGTGGCACCGGCGGCACGGGAGGTTCCGGCGGCGGGTGCGGACAGTTCGGGACGGTGGTTTTCGATTCCGTTATGCCGTGCTACAAGCACGGGCTTTACCGGAGCGGAGACTTCCTCCCCGAGCCCGACTCTTCCTCCGATACCGCGGCGTGCCAGACCGGTACCTGCGCGAACACCCCGATGGCGGGGGATCTGGAGATCCTCTGGGTCCAGGAGACCCTGAGCAACGGGCTGTTCACCTCGGTGAGTCAGCCCGTCAGTTATGCGGCACACTGTATGTCCTATACGGCCGCAAGTCCCCCCACGCTCACTCAACTGAAGGCAGACCTGGCGCTCCCGACGGGATGGTTCATCCCCGGGGTGTCCAAGGTCGGCGACAGCTACACGCTCATCGCTGTTTCGTGCACGCCCGGCCAGTCCGCGCTGTACGAGATCATCTACTAGCTTTCGATCACTTTCTTAGCTTACTGGGCATGGGGCGCTCAAGATTCGTCTTGGGCGCCTTTTCCCTTTATCTTCGCAATCCATAGTGTTTGACTTTATTATGTAAAAGTTATACTCTAGCATACTCGTTTTGGTGTATTCGCCGATTGCGCTTTTCAGCGGCAGTTTGTGTCTCAAAACGTGTTGCTTGACAGCAAGTTTATAGGTTCTCGCAGTATTTTTTTGACCATTCGGACAGGAGGTATTTCATGAGATATAAGGTTGGATTTCTCGCGGTTGCGTCCCTGACTTTGGTGCATTGCGGATTGGAGTACGGTGGGCTGTTTGATGACCCTGTGTGCCCACCCGAGGGTACCGATTCTGGGGTGTGTGCCGACGGGGGCGATGACAGTGCCTTGGACAGTGAGGCCACTGCCGATGCCGTCATCGACACCAAGCCTGATGCCTTCGTGGATGCGGACGCACAGGCGGATGTGACCATGGAGGCAGATGCGGCTCCGGATTCGGACGCCGGTGGAGACACCGGTGCCGATTCAGGTGTCGACACGGGTGTTGATGCGGGTCCCGTCTGCAGTTCCAGCGGGACGGTGGTGTTCGATTCAAAGATGCCTTGCTACAAGCATGGTATCTTCCGGGGCGGGAATTTCCTTCCGTCACCGGATTCGTCTTTGGACACTCCCACGTGTCAGACCGGCACGTGCGCCAACTCTCCCAAGAGTGGGGATGTGGAAGTCCTCTGGGTCCAGGAGACCACGAACAGCGGACTCTTCACTTCGGTTACGGCCCCCGTCTCGTTTGCGGCGCACTGTTCGCTCTACACGGCGGCCATTCCACCGTCGCTCACCCAGCTGAAGGTGGAGTTGGGGCTTCCGACGGGTTGGTCCGTTCCGGGTGTTTCCAAGGTCGGAACCAGCTACACCCTTACCGCCCCGGCATGTTCCGGAAGCGCCGTCTTGTACGAAATCGTGTACTGAACAGAGGTTTGTATGCGCGTGCCAAGACTGGTCTTCCGTCAGTCGGGATTCACTGCGAGCTCACGCTTGCTGGGCAAGCAGGCGCCTGTGGTATATTCTTTACCCCGGGCGCCGCTTTCCTAAAAAAACTTATGAAAACTCAACGTCATCTATTGGTTACCGGCGGGGCCGGTTACATCGGTTCCCATGCCGTGCGGGCTTTGGTGAACAAAAATTATCGCGTGACGGTGTTGGATAATCTTTCCAAAGGACACCGTCCGGCCGTTCATCCCGATGCCGGGTTTGTTGAAATGGATTTGTCGGATGCAGCGGGACTGCACGGACTTTTTCAAAAAGAATCTTTTGATGCCGTCATGCATTTCGCCGGGTTGATCGAGGTGGGACTTTCCATGAAACAGCCCGAAAAGTTTTTTCAGACCAATGTTGTTTACGGCGTAAATCTTCTGGAAGCGATGAGGGCGGCTGACGTCAAAAATATTATTTTTTCATCGACGGCGGCAGTGTATGGAAGTCCGAAAATTATTCCGATCAGGGAGGACGCTGAGCTTTCCCAGACCAATTTTTACGGACAATCCAAACTTTTTTTCGAAAATATTTTAAGGAAGTATGATGAGTTTTACGGATTCCGGTTTGCGGCATTGCGTTATTTTAACGCGGCGGGCGCGGATCCGAGCGGGGAAATAGGCCAGGACTATGAGCCTTCAACCCATATTGTTCCCCGGGTTCTTCAGTACGCCCTCGGCAAAATCAAAGATTTTAAAATTTACGGCGACGATTTTCTGACGGAAGACGGTACGTGCGTGAGGGACTATATTCACGTGAACGATCTGGTGGATGCGCATCTGCTCGCACTGGAATATCTGTTCGACGGGGGAGCCAGCGAAGTGTTTAATCTTGGCAACGGCAATGGATTTTCCGTGCTTGAAGTCATCGAAACGGCCCGCAAGATCACAGGCTTACCTTTGAAGGTTGGGGTTGGCCCGCGCCGTGAAGGCGATCCTGCGGTGCTGGTGGCGGATTCCGCCAGGGCGAAAAAGGTTCTGGGATGGAACCCCAAGCTTTATCAACTTGAAGATATTGTGGGAACCGCCTGGAAATGGCATAAAAATCATCCCGACGGGTTTAGCCGGTGATTCCGCTGAGAAGAGAAAACAGCACAGTTTTGCCGATGACGATCAGTACCAGGTACCCGATGCTTCCATAAAACGCCCCCAGGCTTATGCTTTTCAGCATTTCATCTTTCGCGAATTTTTTTGAACAGAGAAATCCCGCGGCGATGCTTATCCCGAGTTCAATGACGGCGACGGCCTGGAACCCGATGAGGTTCGTTCCCATCATTACCGCGGCGATGAAGAGAAACAGCGCCAGAAGGGCGCCAATAATGCCAAAGAGGATTTTATTGAGAGCCGTCGTTTTCAGCATGGTTTGTTTGGGAAGGTTTTGCTTCTTAAACGGTTGTATCGTTATGACTGCTTCCGGCAGCCGCGGTTAGCCTTCGGCTAACTTCCGTGGCACTTTTTGTACTTTTTTCCGCTGCCGCACGGGCAGGGATCGTTGCGGCCGGCTTCCGGCTGGGCTTGCTGGGGTCGGGGAGTCGCTTTCACGACCACGTGGTTTTCTCCCATGACGGGCGTTGAGGCGGTCACCCCGGATGCCGAAACATTGGACGCGTGGCTTTTGTGTCCCGAAAGGACCTCTTCGATCTGGTCGACGTTCGTGTTGATCACTTCCGGCTCGTTCATGCCCAATTTCAGGAACTGTTCGGGAAGCTGCTTTTTGAAATCGATTTTGAAAATGGTCCCGATGGCGTTGCTCTGGATGTCGCTCATCATCTTCGCGAACATCAGGTAACCCTCCTCCTTGTAGGATATCAGCGGATCGCGTTGTCCGTAGCCGCGGAGCGACACGGCCTCACGGAGGTGCTGCATGTTGTCGATGTGTTCCATCCATAGCGTGTCGATGACGTTCAGATAGACTCCGCGCTCGATCTGGCGCATGGTGGCCGGATCTTTGAGGAGTTTCTCTTTCTCATCGTATTCGCGGAAAAGATAGAGCTTGATCTCTTGGATGAGGTCTTCCTGTACGGCATGTTTTTTGAGTGTTTCAACGGCTATCGGTTCCACCGGGTCGCGGTGAATGGCGTTGAGGTCGGCATGGATTTCCTCGTAGTTCCAGCCTTCTTCGTCACGGGTGTGGTGAAGGGAAGTATGGGCCAAAACAATTTTTTCCACCTCTTTTTCGATGAGGATGATGATATCATTTTTAATGTTGTCGCTGTGGAGAACCTTGCGGCGTCTTGAGTAAATGATTTCGCGGTGCTTGTTGGCGACGTCGTCGTACTCAACCAGGTGTTTGCGGATGTCAAAGTTGCGTCCTTCCACTTTTTTCTGCGCGCTTTCGATGGAGTTGCTGATCCACTTGTTCTGGATCGGCATGTCGTCGGGAACCTTCATGGCTTCCATGACACTCTGGATCCTTTCCGAACCGAACATGCGCATGAGGTCGTCCTCCATGGAAACGTAGAACTGGCTCAATCCGGGGTCTCCCTGGCGGCCGGCACGGCCGCGGAGCTGGTTGTCGATGCGGCGGGATTCGTGGCGTTCGGTTCCGATGATCACAAGGCCTCCCAGGTCGGTGACCCCTTCGCCGAGTTTAATGTCGGTACCGCGGCCGGCCATGTTGGTAGCCACGGTGACTGCTCCTTTTTGTCCGGCTTTGGATACGATTTCCGCTTCCCGTTCGTGGTATTTGGCATTCAAAACGTTGTGGGGAACTCCATGGATGCTCAATAATTTGCTCATGATTTCCGACTTTTCGATGGAGATCGTGCCGATGAGTACCGGCTGGCCTTTGTCGTGGAGCTCTTTCACGGTTTTTGCCACGGCCAGGTATTTCCCTTTCTGGTTTTTGAAGACCAGGTCCGGTTCGTCCTTGCGGACGACCGGCTTGTTCGGCGGGATGATAATCGTTTCCAGTCCGTAAATCTGCAGGAACTCTTCCGATTCGGTGGCGGCGGTACCGGCCATGCCCGCGAGTTTTTTGAACAGACGGAAGTAGTTCTGGAAGGTAATAGTGGCAAACGTTTTGCTTTCGCGTTTCACTTCAACGCCTTCTTTGGCTTCAATGGCCTGGTGAAGACCGTCGGAATAGCGGCGTCCTGGCATCAGGCGCCCGGTGAATTCGTCCACGATAATGATTTCACCGTCTTTGATCACATAGTCGATTTCGTTTTTGTAAACGGTCATGGCCTTGAGCCCCTGCTCCAGGTGATGGACTTCCATAAAGCCCGCGTCCGTATAGATGTTTTCCACCCCCATGAGCTGTTCCATTTTGGCGATGCCTTCTTCCGTCAGCGTGGCGGTTTTGAGCTTTTCGTCGATGACATAGTCTTTGGTCTCTTCGAGCTGGCGTACGAGCTGGGAATACCGCTGGTACTTGGATGTGGACTCTTCGGCGGGGGAGGATATGATGAGCGGGGTCCTGGCTTCGTCGATCAAAATGGAGTCCACCTCATCTACGATAGCGTAGTGGAGTTCCCTCTGGACGATGTTCTCCATGGTCTGCGACATGTTGTCGCGCAGGTAGTCGAATCCGTATTCGTTGTTGGTTCCGTAGGTGATGTCGGCCTGGTAAGCCGCCTTTTTTTCGGTACGGGGCTGGTCGTGTACGATCACGCCCACGCTTAAACCCAGAAATCGGTAAAGTCCTCCCATCCATTCGGCGTCGCGGTTGGCGAGGTAGTCGTTGACGGTCACCAGGTGGACTCCTTTTCCGGTGAGCGCGTTGAGGTAGACAGGCATGGTACAGACGAACGTTTTTCCTTCACCCGTTCGCATTTCGGAGATCTTTCCCTGATGGAGGACAATGCCTCCCAAAAGCTGAACGTCGAAAGGGATGATGTCCCAGGTGATTTCGTGACCACGGACGAGCCATTTCTGCCCGACCAGTTTGCGGCACGCAAATTTTACCAACGCAAAGGCTTCCGGGAGCAGCTCATCCAGTGTCTCGCCATTCTGGATTCGTTCTTTGAACTCCGCGGTCTTTTTGATGATGTCCGCTTCGGTCAGTGTTTGTTGGTATCCTTCCTCAATTTTGTTGATTTTCTCCACGGTGGGCCAGATCTTTTTCAGCTCCTTTTCGTTCTGGTCCCCCAGGATTTTATTGATAAGTTTATGAATCATATTTTTAAATCTAAAGCATAGCGATTCTACACGCTTTTGAGCGCAAAATACAGTCTAGAGGAGTTTAATTGAGAAGGCAATCCTTAGAGGGTTGCAACGTAAATATCAATGTTGGAGAAGTCTTCTTTCAGTGTTCCTTCAAATCCCGCGAAAATAATTTTATTTCCATTCATCATACCTTTGATGTAATCCTCTCTCATAATGGGTGAAGGATGAATATTGCTCTTTTCCAAAGGATTTTTGACCGATCCGTCTTTAAGGTTCAACACGAAAAGGTCAATATTTTGATCACCCGACGCGATCACCACCAGTAAATTATCTCCTGAACGTGCAAATCCCCTTATTTTTGAATCAGATGAAGGAGGCAGAGTTCCCGCCTTAACCGCGGATGAATTGTCATAAATGCTTACAAAATCTTCTTTCGGTAATTTTTTCATGAACTCTTCCCATGGAATCTGAGGCAGTTTTTTTGAGGTCGCCAGATCAAAAGCTTCCATTACCTGTGATTCACCAGGGGCAATTAAACCATCTACAATCTGTGGAAGAGCATAATAAAATGTATTTCCATCCAAAAGACTGCTTAAACCATCACCAGGATTGAGATAAACGCCTTTTACGATAAGATTTTTCTCCAATTTCCCTCCAAGCGGTGAATAGTAGACTCCGCTGTCAGAAACCTCACCTTTCGGATTTATCTCATTCCAGACAAGAAAACTGTTGTTGAATGAAGCCGCGCCCCTATTATATTGATCGTGGGTGGTAAAATCCGATTCATCAACCGCAACATCATTACCGAAAAGCGATTTTGTTATGCCGACACGTTTAAGTTGCGATTTGGATAAATCGTAGAGATAAAGGTCCAGTGTCTCCGTTTGTGAATTGAGAGTAGGCGACTCCTGCCATGCCGCGTAATTTCCGTATATCTTCGGTCCGAACCGGAAGCCCGAACCGCTGCTTATTTTTGTAACTCCCGGAGTGCTCGTTTGTTCCGTTGTTTTTCCCGCCGGCAGAATTTCCAGGGAAGTTTTTTGAACTGAAGTTGATTGGTCACTTTTTTCCGTTGTAGTTCCAGGGGTTTGGCTTATTGGCTGAGTACAGCCAGTCATGAGGAATGTTCCAACGGCCAGGAGTGAGAGTATTCTTTTTGTCATAAAAAATGGAGATGAGATAAGTTATTTTTTTTGAAGTTTTAATTGCGCTTTGGCTATACTGTAACCCAAAAAACTTAGAAGAAGAGGTGGAATCTGATATACCATTAAGAACGCTGCTCCAAATGCGTCTCCCTGGGTCTTTAGATTGTTCAGCAGTATTATGTCTATTCCGTAAACTATACCAAGTGTAAACCCGATTGTAAGCATGATTGAGTCGTTTATTGTTTTTCTTCCTGCAAGGTAGCCTAAAGCTCCGGCTACAAGGACCAGAAAATAACCGACGCTTCGGAGTGTATCGATCAGGAAATAGGCGGAGTCTGAAGGCATTGGTAAGTTGAAAACATCAACCAATTGCATTAATCCGAAGTAGACTACTAAGAGGCCCAAATTTATTGCCACCAGAAGCGCCGCTCCTTTCAGGGAATTTTTGAATCTTTCAACCTGTTCTTTTGTTGTCATCCTCCCGATGATACTTTAGCTGTATTTAATAATCAATAATTCACAGTGGCAAGATCTATTCTTGGTAACCCTTGTCAAAATTGAGGTCTTTGCTGACGTTGAAATGATCACTGTTCGTTGTTTATCAGTCCGATTTCTTCGAATGGCCCGGTAAACGGGATGCTTGTCACGGTTGTACTTTCCAGGTCGACGGTTTTTAAGCTGTTACGTCCTTTATAGTAAAAAGCGTTGCCGTCTGTGGATAAAAAGTTGAGGTAGATGGCGTCTTCATGTGTGACCGTTATGTCGGTGAACCTCTTTTGGTCGTCATACTTCATAACAATGACTCCGGCAGCCATTCCGATGATGAAGCTGTTTTTTTCTTTCACCTGCATCATAGAGTAGGGAAATACCCCTGTTTCTTTCAATTGTTTTATTTTTTCAAAAGTTTCCCCGGTGAAGGTGTACATGGTTTTGATTGGTGTTTTTCCGCTTGTTTCCACTACCATGATTTTTCCGAATTTTTCATCTTTGAACCAGGATTCTGGCTGAAGGTAAAATTTCCCCTGATTGAACCACACGTGCACGAACAGATCGTCAGTTATTCCCAACTCGCTTTCGGAGGCCAATGTTGTTTCCTTTCTGGTTTTGAGGTCGAAGGATATGAGCGGGGCTGAACTTCCTATGCCTTCCCCACAGAGCCAAAAGTAGATTTTGTCGTTCTTTGAGTCGTATTCTTTGCATGTCGAATAGGCTCCGGCGGCGGACTCGGTGGCTTGAATTTTTTGAATGGTGTTGGTATTGGCGTCGTAGGTGAACTCCTCGATGCTTTTGATTTCAAAGTCGTACATGCCATCCACAGGTTTTCCGTGGTTTATTTGGATGATAAATTTATTCTTTTCCGTGATCGACGGGTATACCCAGGCTCGTGCTTTTTCTTTTATTACCGGGTTGATGGTGATCGGCTGGAATGTTTTATTCCTGATGTTGTATGCCAATAGGGTCTCTTCTTTTTGGACGATGAAATATTCCGGAAGATCACCGTAACCGTGTTGGTTGATGATTTCATATTCTTTGGGAAGGAGGGTCGTTATTTCCCCGGTTTGCAGGTTTATGGCTTTGGTGATGTTTTTCTCCACGTAGGCGTATGACCCGGTTTTTTGTTCCGCTTGTTGCGTTTGGCTTGATTGCTGCGTTGTGACGTTGTCTTTTTGGGGCGTTGCCGCCTGTTGAGTGTTTTGAGTGCTGCAGCCGACCAGTACCAGGTTGGCAATAAAGTTTGCACTGACGATTGCGGTGACGATTTTGGGATTCATAAAAGGGGAGAGAAGGAATATTCGCTTCTCATAACTGGACAGATCCTAAAAGTATTACATACTTATTCGTTGTAGGATTTGAAAACCACTCCGAACGTTTTGAAAATGATGCCGATATCCATCCAGAGGGACCAGTGTTCAATGTAATAGGTGTCCAGGCGCACTTCCTCTTCAAAATTGAGGTCGCTGCGGCCGCTGGTCTGGGCCAGGCCGGTGATGCCCGGTTTGATCTCTAGGACGAATTTATGGTGTTTCTGGTATTTGGCGACCTCTTCCGGGAGGTGCGGGCGGGGCCCCACCAGGCTCATTTCGCCTTTGAGAACGTTGATAAGCTGCGGAAGTTCATCGATGCTGGTTTTGCGGAGGAATTTTCCGACCCTGGTGATCCGGGGGTCGTCCTTGATTTTTACGAGAGGAGAGTCTTTGCGGGTGTTCTGTTCGGCGAGCTTGGTGTATCGGAGGTTGTGGGTGTTGGGGTACATGGTCCGGAATTTGTAGAAGTTGAACGGTTTTCCCCGTTCGCCCACGCGTTTTACCCGGCTGCCGTCGTCCAGGAATTTGAAAAAGATCGTGCCTTTGGAATCCAGTTTGATGGCGATGGCCGTGATGAGCAGGAAAGGCGAGAGGATGAGCAGCCCGACGGTAGCCCCGATAATATCAAAAGCCCTTTTTCCGACTTTCCCCCAGCCGTCCAATGGGGTGGGTTTGAGCTTGATGACCGGAATGTCGCCCCAGGTTTCGGTTTCGATGTTTGCCTGCTGGATCTCAAGGAGGTCGGGGACAAAACTGAACTGGATATGGTGTTCGCGGCAGAATGCCAAAAGGTCCGCCCCTTCATGGTGGGTAAGGTCGGTTTTGGTCTGGATGATCTCTTCGATTTTGTGTCTGGAGACGATATGCGCCAGATCCTGGAGCGTTCCGAGGTGGTGAAAGTTTTTTTCGGTCTCCTCTTTTTTATTTTCAATGTAGCCGATGACGTCATAGCTGATGTCTTTTCTGAAATCCATCGCAAGCCTTTGGGTGATGACGTTATGGCCGATGAAGAGGATCGGCTTTTTCCCGATACCTGCCTGCAGCGTGACATACTGGATGGATCTGATGAGCAGTCTGCCGCTGCAGATCAGGATGATGGCGAGAAGCCAGGTGTAAATCAGGGCAAGCCGTGAAAAGGGGAATGTCCTTATCAGAAAGAAGTACGCGATGATCGCCATGAGCCACATGGAGGTCGTGATGATGATCTGTTTGATCTCCCTTCCGGTTCGGACGGTGGATTTGAGCGAGTACATGCGCCGGATGACCGAGATCAGGACGAGAAATCCAGCGGCAAATATGCTGAAGTTGATGTACTCATCGATGGGGGGGAAAGAGCCGACGTCAAAAGGGAGGTTGATTCCCGGGATGAATCCGCTGATGGAACGGATGCGGTACGCCAGGATGAACGCCAGCAGCGTCATCAGGAAATCCGATGGGATGCGGATCAGGCCAAAGGCGATTTCGGAAGGTTTCATGGAGAACGGTATCAGAGGGGGATTCCCATTATGATTTTACCAGATCATAAGCCGAGTTTTGTCGTCTTCTTGCGAAGGCGCGTGATCATCTCTCTTGGGCGCTTATTGCTAAGCGTCTCATGCGGCGGGAAGCTTTGGACTGAGGAACACAGCTTGTCCCATCGCTTCCATCCCACCTTGCACCGGATAGGGTTTACCTGATCTCTCCGTCTCCGGAGGATCCCTCGCCATAGCGGGGCGTTTCACCTTTGATGCGTCTCTGTGGTACTTTCCGTCATTCCGCTTATGAGGCGGAACGCGCTCCTGTTAGGAGTTATCCTGTTCCTGGGTGCTCGGACTTTCCTCCCCGCCAAGGCGGGGCGATCACTCACTGGTAAAATCAGGCTTATTGTAGCGCTTTGAGGCTTTTTGGCAATGAGAAAAGAAGGTGAATTCGCCGCAGACCTCAAGAGCCTTTGAGTGCCGTGCTTTTTTCTGTTATGGTTGGCGGGTATGGAATTACTTGCAACATGCCCCTTCGGGCTGGAAAAACTGGTTTTTGACGAGCTGAAAAAGATAGGTTTGTGGGTGATAAAAACCGAAGACGGACGTGTGACCTTTCGGGGTGAGGAAATGGCGATGATCCGCGCGAATATGTGGTCCCGATGCGCCGACAGGATATTGATGAAAACGGGCGACTTTGTGGCGGTGACTTTTGATCAGCTTTTTGATGCCGTTTTCGCCATTGAGTGGGAGAAATATATCGGTCCCAATGATGCTTTTCCGGTTTATGGATCGAGCGTGAGGTCGGTGTTGCATTCCGAACCGGCAATTCAGAGTATTGTGAAAAAGGCCATCGTGAAGAGGCTTCAGTCCGGCCATCATACGGAAAGTCTGCCTGAAAATTCAGGATTGGTTTTCGAGATATTGGTGAAGCTGAACAAGGATCAGGTTGTGATCGGGTTGAACACTTCCGGTGTCAGTTTGCATAAACGGGGGTACAGGATAAGCGCCGGTGTTGCTCCCATCAAGGAAACGTTGGCTTCGGCTTTGGTGAAACTTTCAGGGTGGACTCCCGACAGGCCGTTGGTCGACCTTTTTTGCGGGAGCGGGACGATTCCCATTGAGGCCGCGCTGATTGCCATGAATGTTGCGCCGGGAATTCTACGGTCGTTTGCTTTTGAAGACTGGCCGTGGATCGATAAGGCGAATGTTGCCGTTGCAAGGGCGGAGGCTCAAAAACTGGCGAAAGGTTTTCAGGCGGCCTCTTTGACGACCGGAGAGCAGGTTACGGTGGTTCCGCAGAAGTTGCCGATTTATGGCTTTGATATTGATGCGGAAGCTTTGAAGGTGGCTGAAGACAATGCCAACCGGGCAGGTATTGCGCGGTTGAATTTTAAGCGCTCGGACTTTAATGAACTGGATTTCAGCAAATTCCAGGACTGCACGTTTATCTGCAATCCGCCGTACGGCGAACGTCTGGAAGACACCGCACGCGTGAGGCAGATGTACCGCCGGCTTGGTCAACAATTTGCCCTGACGAACAATTGTTCCATGTATCTGATTACCTCGGATGACATGTTCCCTAAGCTTTTTGCCGAAGGAACGGGCCGCCAGCCGGATAAGAACCGGAAGCTGTTTAACGGAACTATCCGCTGTTATCTCTACCAGTATGAAGCGAAGGGGGATGCTGTGTCCGGTGCAAAAAAATAGCCGCCATTCGGCAGCTTTACCCTGCATTTGAGGTGCTAGGTGTTCCTGTTCTTGATCCTCTTGTACTCTTTCTGGAAGAATCTTACCGCGTTCAAACATTCGCGGGCTTTTTCATTGTTCGGTTCAATGTCCAGCAGTCTTTTGAAGAGCATGGATGCCCGTTCGAAGTTTTTGTCGTTCAGGTGGCAGATGCCCAGGTCGCTTAAAATGAGAGGATCTTCCTTGCTCAGGTTGAGTGCGCGTTCAAGAATGATGATCCCGCGTTTTTTTTGGCCTTCGTGGAAGATGGACCAACCAAGGCAGCGCAGGATTTCCGGATGGTTCGGCTGAATGTCGTCGGACTTTTCAAGAAGTTCAATGGACTTCTTCCAGTTTCCGAGGGCGGAATGGACAAAACCGAGCAGATAGTTGCCGTTGGCGCTGCGCGGGTGAAGCTGCAGGGCCCTTTGGAGGGCTTTCTTGGCTTTTTCGTACTGGCGCATACTCAGGTAATTGTCGCCGATCTCTTCATAGGCCTCTATACAGCCAAGGTCGCTCATCAGAATCTTTTCACAGATCTTGATGGCGTCATGGTGTTCTCCCTGCATTTTTTTCCGGTCGGCTTCATCCAACAAAAGCTCGACATCGTTTTTCTTTTCGGTTTTCATTTTTGTTTTTTGTTTTTACCCTTACAAGGGCGGATATAACTTCTGAACTAAATCAGGAAATTATATCTTTTTTTCGACTATAAATCAAGAGACTTGAGATACTTTCTTAAATCTGGGCCGAGGTCCTTTCTTTTAAGCGCAAAATCGATGCTCGCCGTGAGGAGTCCGAGCTTGGTTCCGGTGTCATATCGTTTGCCTTCCACCTCATAGCCGTATATTTTTTGCTTTTTCTGGAGCTGCATGAAACCGTCGATCAGGCGGATCTCTCCTCCGTGGCCCGGTTTTGCTTTTTCCAGGGCGGCGATGATTTCCGGGGTGACGACGTATTTACCTATAATAGCCAAGTCGGAAGGGGCCTGGTTCGGTTTTGGCTTTTCCACGAGCTTCTCCACTTCATGGAGGCGCCCTTTTGACCACCGGGGTTTGATCATGCCGTAGCTTTCGCTGTCCTTCTTGTTGATTTTCTGGAGCGCCATGACGGAGCCGCCTGTTTTTTCATAAACGTTTATCAGCTGTTGAATGGCGGGTACTTTGAAGTCCACGATGTCGTCGCCGAACAGGACGGCAAATGGTTCGTCTCCTACGACCTCCTTGGCGCAAAGGATGGCATGCCCGTCTCCCAGAGGCATCGGCTGCCGGACATATACGAACTTTGCCAGTCTGGCGACGTCGCGCACCTCCTTTAATAGGGAATGTTTTCCTTTTTCGACCAGGGTGTGTTCAAGTTCGAAGGAATAATCGAAGTGGTCTTCAATGGAACGTTTGCCGCGGCCGGTGACGATGATGATTTCGGTGATGCCGGAAGCAACCGCTTCTTCGACGAGATACTGGATGACCGGTTTATCCACGATGGGGAGCATCTCCTTTGGCTGGGATTTGGTGACGGGGAGAAAACGGGTTCCGAAACCGGCTGCAGGGAATACGGCTTTGCGGATCTTCATAGAAGGGAGGTCTTAGGTCCTAGGTCTTAGGGTTTGGGGCTACTCTGTTTTGATTCTGATCAGGCGCGTTTTGGTGCGCTCGGTGCGGGGGATGCTGATTTTCAGCACGGCGTCCTTCATGCTGGCGTTTATTTTGCTGGTGTCGGCCGAGGATGGCAGTACGATAGAGCGTGAGAAATCTCCCCAGAAACATTCCTGGGTCAGGTAGTCTTCATCCGGGATGTTGAACTCCAGGTAGCGTTTTCCTTTAATGGTGAGAACGTCTTCCGTCACGGTAACGCTGATGTCGTTCATTTTGACGCCGGCGATGGGTGCTACGATGACGATTTCGTTCTGGGTCTGGTAGACGTCCAGCGCCAGTTGTCCTTCCACGTTTTCTTCTTCGGGTTGCTGCGGAACCGGATTGACCGGCGTTTTACGGAAAGCCTGTTTTTGGAGCGGCATTTTTGAAGCCATGGGGTGTTGGGTAAGTGTTTATTTTTTTGATTTTGCCGGTGTGAGTTCTCCTGACGGTTCACCCTCCTCGTTGAGCTCTTCTATTCTGCGGCGCTTCTTCTCGATCTCTTTTTCCTCTTTTTCGCCGAAGAATTTGATGAACTCCTTGCGGTTGATCGTCTCTTTTTTGAGGAGCAACGCCACGATTTCATCCATTTTGTCCTTATGCGTGGTGATGATCTGCCGGGTGCGGTCTTCGGCTTTCTGAAGGATTTTTTTCATCTCCGCGTCGATCTTTCCGGCAATATCTTCCGAATAGTTGCGGACATGCCCAAAGTCCCGTCCCAGGAACACTTCATTGTTCTGTTCACCGTAAATGATCGGGCCGAGCGAGCTCATGCCATATTTGGTGACCATGGCCCGGGCGATGTTCGTGGCTTTTTCCAGATCATTGGAAGCGCCGGTGCTCATTTCGCCGAAGAAGGTGATTTCTGAAATATATCCGCCGAGGAGCGAGCAGAGTTCGTCTTCGAATTTGCTCTTGGATTTGAGATGTTTGTCCTCTTCGGGTAGGAACCATGTGACCCCAAGGGCCATGCCGCGGGAGACGATGGAAACTTTGTGGACGGGGTCGCAGTTCGGGAGGAGCTGTCCCACGAGGGCGTGGCCGACTTCATGGTAGGCGGTGATCTTTTTTTCCTCCTTGCTGAGTACCCTGGATTTGCGTTCCGGTCCCATCACCACTTTTTCGATGGCTTCTTCCAGCTCGGACATTTCGATGATTTTTTTGTTGCGGCGGGCGGACAGGATGGCCGCCTCGTTCATGAGGTTTTCCAAGTCGGCGCCTGCGAATCCCGGTGTGTGCTGCGCAATTTTGTTGAAGTCCACGTTTTTGCCGATGGGTTTGTTGCGGCTATGTACCTTGAGAATCGCTTCGCGGTCCGCGATGTCGGGAACGTCCACCACGATGCGGCGGTCAAAACGTCCCGGGCGCAGCAGAGCCGGATCAAGAACATCGGGGCGGTTTGTTGCCGCCATGACGATGACGTTCGTGTCTTTTTCGAAACCGTCCATTTCGGTGAGGATCTGGTTCAGGGTCTGTTCGCGTTCATCATGTCCGCCGCCCAGTCCCGCGCCGCGCTGGCGTCCCACGGCGTCGATTTCATCAATGAACACGATGCAGGGGGCGTTCCGTTTTGCTCTTTTGAACAGGTCGCGGACGCGGCTTGCGCCTACACCCACGAACATTTCAACAAATTCCGAACCGGAAATATTAAAGAAAGGGACGTTGGCTTCACCTGCCACCGCACGGGCGAGCAGTGTTTTACCGGTACCCGGCGCGCCCACCAGCAGAACCCCCTTGGGGATTTTTGCTCCCATGGTGGTGTATTTGCTCGGGTTCTTCAGAAAGTCCACGATTTCCACGAGTTCCTCCTTTGCCTCTTTGGCCCCGGCGACGTCTTCAAAGGTGGTTTTTTGTTTTTCCTTGTCGTACAGGCGCGCCTTGCTTTTGCCGAAAGACATCGCCTGGTTGTTGCTGTTCTGTGCCTGTTTCATCATGAATGCGAAGAAGCCCACGAGCAGAAGGAACGGCAATACGCTGATGAAGAGGTTCAGCCAGAAGTCCTGTCCGTCCGAAGGCTGTACTTCCCGGACGATATCTTTTTTGACCTGTTCCGGTACGTCCTTCAGCAGGTCGTCCAGCGTTGCCGTCGGTTCTTTATAGGCGTATTCCAGGCTGTCGTCGATTCTCGTGATGTTCAGTTTGTCGTCTTTGACGATGACTTTGGCGATTTCACCGGATTTCGCCTGCTGGACAAACTGGTCGAGCGTGATTTTTTTGATATTGCTGGTTCCCGGGTTGAAGATAATGTATGCGGCCGCGACGAGCAGGGCTACGATGACGAGATAGATAAAACTGTTTCCCGGCTTGCGGTTGGGCATTTTGAACATTGGAGGCTGATCGTCCATAATCGCGAAAAGGAGAAAGAGATAGATTTGAAAAACAAAGTGGCTTTATTTTACCTATTTTTTGCCGATGAGTCTAATGTATCTCTTTTTGTTTCGTCCCGTTTTTTGACGTTCCCATACGACTCCGATAAATGATCCCGGACCAAACTCTTTTTTCCGGTTGGCCCGGCGCAGATGAAGGACGCTGAGAACCTCTTCCAGGTGCTTGTTGGTCAGTCTTTTTGTGGACTTGTGGATGGTTTTGTACAGATGGACCAGAAGATGTTTTTGAAAAGCCCGGTGCTCTTTGAGGAACGCGTCGAGATCGATGGTAAGTTTTTGCTTTAAATGGGGTTTCGCCTGAGCTTCGAGCCATTTTTCGCATTGTTCTTCGAGGTAACGTGTTGTTTGTGAAAGGTTGTGGAGGGTCTCCTTGAACGTTTGTTCGAAGTTGGCGTTCAGCTTTGGGAAGAGGGGAATAATGTTTTTCCTTAACCAGTTCCTGGAAAAATCCGTGTTGTCGTTGCTTGCGTCGTGCCGGTGGGCGATCCTGTGCTTTTTCAGATAGTCGAGGATTTCCCGTTTGGTGACTCCAAGGAGCGGACGTAAAAGGTGACGTCCGGGTGAAACAACCTCCATACCTTTTATTCCGTTGAAGTGGGCACCGCGGATGAGGTTGAACAGCATGGTTTCTATGTTGTCGTTGAGGTGGTGCGCGGTCAAAATCCATTGCGCCCCGGTCTTTTTCCTGAGCGATTCAAAATATTCGTACCTTGCGTCCCGTCCCTCTTCCTCCAGGTTTTTTGCGGCGTTTTTTGCCCCCTTTTTTTTGATATTTTTGAGATCAAGACTGATGACGTGAAAAGGAATATGGTTTTGCGCGCAGAGGTTTTTTACGAACTTTTCGTCTCCGTCGCTTTCTTTCCCCCGGAGTCCGTGGTTCACGTGCGCAACAGTCATGGTGAAGGGAATTTTATTTTTCAGACGGAGACAGCGTTCGAACAGGTACACCGAATCGGCTCCTCCCGATACGCCGAGAATGAGCGAGCTTTTGGGGGATACGTATTCACTTATGCTTCTTGTGAAATCGTCGCTTTTCGTCCCTCCGTTCGATTTTTTGGGTTCTTTCATTGTGGTGTTTGATAAGCTGCGTGACAAGGTAAAGATCATCGTCTTCGGAAACCATGTTCCACATCATTTTTTTGCAGTTTTGGCACCGGTGGAGAATTTTGAATCCCTTTTTCTGGTTCTGTTCGATGTCGATGGGTTCCATAAGGCCCAAACAGGTACTTTGCCGGTCGCCGGGCACCAATTCGTCGACGTGCAGTGAATAGAGGCAGTTTCTGCAATGGTTCCGGCAGCCCTTTTGGGCTTTAGGATTTGCTTCTTTGCACTTTTTGCAGACGAAGGGGTCGTTGCGGTGAATGGTGTTTTTGGGGATTTGAGCTGTCACTGGTTTTGTGGTATAATAACTAGATAAATCTTTTAAACACTAATATATGGAAATCAAAAAATCGGTCTCGAGTGTCGTTGAGACCCAAAAAAACCGTCCAATGCTCTTTATGCTCTCCGTTCTTCTTTTGGTAGGCCTCGTGGCTTCCGCATTGTATCTGTCTTTTGCGAAAACGGCAATTCTGGAACAGCAAAAGCAGCTTGATGATCAGATGGTCGCGCTGAATACGCAGATTTCCCAGCTCAAAGCCCTGAATCTGGAAGGTCAGCAGTTTGCCAAACAATGGCTTGCCCAGCTTGAAAGGACCGAAATCCGCTGGTCGAAGGTCATCAAGACCGTCCAGGATCTTCTTCCCGTCGATTCTTTGACTCAGACCCCCCGCGTTCAGTTCCTCTCATACTCAGGTGCACCGGGAGGTAAGCTCACGATGAATTCCCAGACGCTCACCGGTTCCGCCGATCCGTTCGGGGATGTTTCCACGCTTTTGAATGTTTACAACAACAGCGCCTACTTCAAGGATGCTTATATTCCTTCAGTGAATCATGGCATCAGCCAGTCCGGACAGGATCTTTTGACGTTTGTTTTCAATGTCTCGTACGAGGAACAGCTTCCCGAAGTTCAGGCTCAATCCGGCGGGGTGGCGGTTCCAAAGAGTTCAACCCAGCAAACGACCACTGACAGTACGGTAAAAGTTCCCCGCACCAATTAAAAATATTTTCTAATTTTCCATGGTATGACTACATCAACAATGACGTCGGCACCGCAACAGTCTTCACAAAAGTCTCTGATAAGCCTCATCATTTTTATCGTGGTTTTGCTGGCTGCCGTCTTTTACGTGAAACCGCTCTGGGATGACGTGAGCAGTTTGACTCTGGGACGCGACGACAAAATGGCCCAGAAAACCCGGCTCGAAACCGAACTCCAGAATCTGCAGTCCATTCAGGCATCGATGGGTGAATCTTCGGAGGTTTCCCAGCAGACGACGCTGAACGCCATTCCCCAGAGAATGGAACAGGATAAACTGATCACTGATCTTACAGCTATCGCCAAAACGAACGATATTATTCTGAACAACGTCAATTTCAGTCTCAATGCGGCAAGTTCAGAACAGATCAAGCGTGCAGGCGTGAATGCGAATTTGACCGGCGATCTTGGGGGCCTTCTCGGTTTTTTGAAAGGGGTTGAAGCGAATCCGCGCAAACTCTCCGTCAAAACGGTCAGTGTCCAGACCGGCAGCACGGATACCGGCATTCCCCGCGTCAATTTTAACGTGACTATGGATGCCTATTATCTCGAACGTCTTTAATCCTGTTGTTTTCTCATTCCTATGGAAATTTCACAACTTCCGGAACAACCACATAAACCGGAAAAAACACAGAAGAACGCGGTAGATACTTTGCTCAAAAAGCTGGGTAAAACATCGGCTCCGAAGGGTTCCGATGTTATTTACGGGTTGTATGACTCCGCGCATCAGCCCATGTTCACCCGATTGAACGATTTTCTGATCGATCACAGCAAGGTGCCGCTTCAGGAAAAGGCTTATTTTTTCCAGCTGCTGGCCGTTATGGTCGATGCCGGCATTCCCGTCATTCAGGCGGTGAAAATGCTCGCCCGCCGTACGGAGAGCGACCGTTTCCGCAGGGTTTTGAATACCGTCGCGTATACCGTTTCACAGGGGAAGACGCTGTCCGTTTCCATGGCCCGTTTCCCCCAGGTTTTCAGTGAAATTGAAATCGGCGTGGTGAAGGCCGGTGAAGCCGCAGGTCATCTGGATAAAATGCTTTCCCGTCTTGCCACACAGCTGGCAAAAACCCATGAACTTCAGACGAAACTGGTGACTGCTTCGGTCTATCCCGCGGTCGTACTCGTCGTTTTGGTTTTGGCTGGATCGGGCATGCTTATCTGGGTCATCCCCAGTCTGCTCTCTTTGCTTACCGAAGGGGGGTTGAGCGAAGGGGATTTGCCTTTTGCCACCAAGCTTCTGGTGACACTGAGTTATGTGATGTCGAACTACTGGTGGGCGGTGTTTTTGGGTATTGCGATTCTGTTTTTGTTTGCCAAATATGCCATTGCCACGGAAAACGGCAAGTACCGCTGGGACCTCATCAAACTCAGGATCCCGGTGGTGGGTCTGCTGTTGCGCAAAGTTTTGATTTTACGTTTCGTGAGCATGCTCGGTATTTTGATTGAGGCGGGTCTTCCGGTGGTCCAGGCCCTGACCATCGTGGCGACCTCACTTGATAACGAGATTTACCGGCTCAAGGTTTTTGAGGTCATCGCCAAGGTTCAACAGGGTGAAAAAATATCCACCAGTTTGATGGATACGCCTTTCCTGTTCCCTGAAACCATTATTCAGATGATGGCGGTGGGCGAGCAGTCGGCTTCGATCGGCTTTATTACCCAAAAAGTGGGTGTTCAGTACGATATGGAAATCGATTATTCCCTGAAGAGGGTCATGGCGCTCATTGAGCCGCTGTTGATCGTTTTTGTCGGGTTTACGGTAGCTCTTTTGGCGCTCGCGATTCTGACGCCGATCTTCCGTCTGACCCAGTTGATTTAGTCAAAAACATTGGATTTTGAATAGTAGAATATTGATTATGAAAACAGGTTTCTACAATTTGAAAAAAGCCCGCGGGGGATTCACGCTGATTGAAATGTTGATCGTGATCGTGATCATCGGTCTCCTGGCCATGATTGCGGTGAGCAGTTTTGGTTCCGCCCGCAAGCAGGCCCGTTTGGACATCGCCCTTGAAACCATTATGAGCATGATGAAGGAACAGCAGGGAAAGGCCAAGACGGGCAGACAGGTCGTTGACGCTTCTTCGGGCGGGCAGACCTTGTGTTACGGTCTTGTTTTTCAGAAAGTTGCTCCGTACGTTCAGTCTATTACGGTACCTTACCGCGCGATCGCGAACGACAACACCAAGAAGGCCGACTATTGCGACGCTTCGACGACTCAGCCTACGCTGAAGGATCTTGTCGTGTCGGAGGACGTTGTCTTGCACACGATTCAGCAGGGAAGTAATCCGGTGGAAAAATTGGTTTTGTTGTATAAGCCTCCATTCGGGTCCGTTCTGGAGGTGAATGAGATTGAGGAAATTACCGAAGCCTATGGAGTCCCTGTGGGAAACAAAAATCCCGTCCAGTTGTTTTTCAACCAGGGAAGTACCGATCCCCAGGACCAGCGGGGGATTACGTATGACGCTTTTTCCGGAACCGTCCGCAAAATTCTTCCTTCACCCGTAACGCCATGATCAACCGTCGATCTTACAAACCGGCGTTCAGTTTGATTGAGATTATCGTCGCGTTCAGCGTGATAGTCCTCGTTATTTTGGCGGCGACGAATCTGCTTGTTTCCATCATCCGCAGCAACAATGAAAACGTGAATACCCTTGAGGCATATGGTCTCGCCCAGGAGGGACTGGAAGCGATAAGGAATATCCGCGACAGTAACTGGCTTTTGGGCGCCGATTTTCAGGGTAAGGTCGGAGGAACGTGTCTGTGGCCGGATAACCAGTGTTTACCGGGCGCCGTCGGTTTGAAAAAGTATTTTGCCGTGAAATTTAACCAGATCCAGAGCATGGGGTCCGGCCCGGTCGGCTTAAACGAGATTCCGAATTATGCTCCCTGGGAGCTTAAGGAGGTGACTCCGCCGAGTCCGATGGAGCCGGTTTCGGTGCAGGAAACCCAGCTTTATATTTTTTCTTCACCGGGAAGCAGTGACGTCTGGTATCAGCCGTGTTTTTCATTCTGTACGCTCAAGCCGAGTCTGTTTTCAAGATATATCGAGGTTGATCCGATGTCCTATGGAACCGCGGAACCAAACAAGGTACAGAAGTACCGCGTGAGTTCCGTTGTCCGCTGGCAGGAGGGGGTCAGGCCAAAAGAGGTACGTTTAACCACTGAACTCACTGACTGGAAAGGAGGCCCTCTATGAATAATTACGAATTGAAAAAAGGTTTTACCCTTATTGAACTTTTGGTGAGCATCGCCATTTTCGTGATTTTCCTGGGAGTTGTTTCCGTCGCCTACATCGGCATCGTCCGTTCCCAGCGTCAGGCGAATGAAGTCCGGAAGATGTATTCGGACGTCCGGACGTTTGTTGAATCCCTGTCCGAAGACATGCGCCTTGGCACGGTGGATTACGATTGCTATAAGGGTGGCACCGATGGTTCGGAATTCTTGACGAATCCCTGCCCGTTCAGCACGATCATCGATCCGCAGAGTTCGACGGCGGATCAGAGTCCCTATCTTGCCATTGTGAACAAGGACCACACCCGGAAGGTCGTGTACTGGTTTGATAAAGATCTTGGGAAGCTCAACGTGAAGAGGTATCAGCGCGGCGGAGCGAGCGACGAGGTGGATATTTCCCAGTGGGGCGATGCCCTTGGGTATTCGTCCGGTGACGAGGGCGTTGATCCGGTTACGGGTTCCAGGTCGTTGTTTTCGGAAAATATTCATGTGAAGAATCTGACGTTTTCGGTCAATCCGGCCGTCAATCCCTATATTTCCGCCAATTATGCCAAGAATCAGTATCAATTTCAGCCCAAAGTGACGCTGACCATCACGGTGGAAAATGCCAACCAGAATCTTCCTCCGTTCCATCTGGATTTCCAAACTACGCTCTCGTCCCGTGTTTATAGCCGCGCAAGCTCATGAATAATCACTCAACAATTTGGCAAAGCAAACGTTTGACTGCCGCAAAGCAGGGCAGCGCGCTGCTGATCGCCATTTTAGTGATGGGGATTTTGCTTACGCTGACGCTGGGGCTGAGCGATCTGGTCATACGCGAGATCCGTCAGACCGGCGATGCCGTGTCGGCGGGGAAAGCTTACTTTGCCGCCGAAGCGGGAGTTGAGAACGCACTGATGGATTTACATGAAAACCTGCCGGGATTTGAAACAAAAAATCCTTCCGATCCTTCCGACAAGTTCGTGAAGGTGCAGGACACCGCCACCGGACTTGATGCCCGTTATCGTATTGTCAATAAAGCGGATAAGGTTCCTTCCTTTGATACCGACAAGCCGATATTCCTCGGGACGAATGAAGTTCCGACCAACGTCAATTTTGTTTATGATTTTTATTCCGAAGCCACGTATAAGGATCTTCCACTGAGTGAATCGGTGGTTATTCCCCTGTATTCCGAAAAGGACGGCGCTCCGGAACGAGTGGATAATTTCCTGATCGAGTACTACGTGAATTATGATACCGACGAACTGGCTTCTTCGGGTATTCCCCAGGATCAGTTCAGGAATTTGGATGTGTTGCGCTGGAAGATTTTTGGTAAACCGGATCCTGCCCAGGGGGGAGATCCTTCCAAGACGGACGCTATTTCGGACTTTTTTCCGGCGACGTTCGACTCTTCGGCGGACTCACCGATGTGCATCGGAACGGACCAGTCTCTGCAGCCTACCGGTCAGGGGCAGGGATGCCAGTTTCCGATTCTTTCGAGCGACGGCGCGAATGACGACTACAATTTATGGGGCGCGGCCCGCGAGTGTTATTTGAGCGATTCCGGCATCAAAGGTCAGTTGAACGATATTCAGACGGCAAACTACGGCGGTTGTACCATCCAGAGTTTTGTCCAGAGCCATATTCAGAACTATCTGGTTCTGACGAACGTCATCAACCCCGATGTTCTGATGCCTGGGCAATCACTTGATACCGCTCAGGCAAAAAAGAGGCTGACGATTCACTACCGGGTTGTTGCCAAGCCGGGTGATACCGAGCCCAAGCTGGTGCGTGAGGCCGCTTCCATCAGCGCGGACGGCTTTGCCGCGAACGGCCAGGTGAAGCAGAGCATTGACGTGCAGATTAACCAGAGCTCTTTCCTTCCCGTCTTCAACTTTTCGCTCTATCATACGAAGACGAATTAATAGTTTTATACCAGGAGCCCCGGAATTTTTTCCGTGGAACGTTTCGCGTTTCGTTCGGGCTACATGTACGCCCTCACGAATGTCTCGGCATGCATGATGCCTCGACAGCTGCACTCGGCAAATGTCCACGGAAAAAATTCCGGGGCTCCTGGGTTTTAATCTGCCAATTGACAGTTGGCATGCTTGTTGCTTCAATAAAGGGGTCTTTTTTATTTAAGAATTTAGAATGGAGAATCCTGGAAAGTTTTACGTTACCACGTCGATTGCTTATGTGAACGCCCGTCCTCATATCGGTTTTGCCATGGAGGTTATCCAGGCGGATGTTTTGGCCCGTTATCACCGGTTATCGGGTGATAACACTTTTGCCATGACCGGGACGGACGAGCATGGCATGAAGCTCGAACAGACTGCCAAGGATCAGGGTAAAACTCCCCAGGCCTTGGTGGATGAAAATTCGGCTTCTTTCCGCGCGCTGCAAAGTCTGCTCGGTCTTTCCTTTGATCATTTTATCCGCACGACCGACGATTATCACGTGAAGGGGGCGCAAAAGCTCTGGAAGAAAATGGTGGAGACGGGGGACATGTACAAAGGTTCTTATGAAGGCGTCTATTGCGTGGGTTGCGAGTCCTTTAAGACCGAGAAGGAGATTGTTGACGGCATGTGTCCGTTGCACAAGACCGCTCCGCAAAAACTGAAGGAGGAAAACTATTTTTTCAAGCTTTCCAAATACAGCGACGAGATCAAACGGAGAATTGAAACGGGACAGCTCGTGATTTTGCCCGAGGCCCGCAAGCATGAAATTTTGTCGGTGCTTGATGAAGGGCTGAAGGACGTCAGTTTTTCCCGTCCCAGGAAGGTTCTGGAGTGGGGGATTGAGGTGCCGGACGATCCTACCCAGGTGATGTATGTGTGGTGCGACGCTTTGTCCAACTATATTACCGGCGTCGGTTACGGCCACGACGAGGAGAAGTTCAAGACCTACTGGCCGGCCGACGTTCATTTGATCGGCAAGGATATTCTTCGATTCCATTCCGCGATCTGGATCGGCATGTTGTTGTCCGCCGGCATACCTCTGCCCCGTGCGATTTACGTGCACGGGTTCATCACTTCCGAAGGCATGAAGATGAGCAAGAGTCTGAATAACGTGGTTGATCCGGTGACGGTGGTCGATCAGTACGGGATCGACGCGCTGCGGTATTTTCTGCTCAAGGAGATTCCTACGACGGATGACGGTGACTTCAGCCAGACACGGTTTACCACGGTGTATGAGTCTGAACTTGCCGACAGTCTGGGGAATCTGGTGAGTCGCGTGTTGGCCATGACCCATAAGTATTTTGACGGAAAAGTTCCGGAAGCGGGTGCCTCTTCAGATGATCCGGAATTTGCTCCCAAGCTTGCCGCGCTCTGGAAGAACTATGATGCCGCGATTGCCGCTTTTGATTTGAAACGCGCGCTGGAGCATGTGGTCGAACTCGCCTACGACGCAAACAAATACGTGGAGTCGCAAAAACCCTGGGCACTTGCCAAAACTGATCAAAAAGCGCTGGCAGTTGTTCTGTACAATCTTCTGGAAATGATCCGTCACCTGGCTTTCCTGTTGCTGCCGTTTATCCCCGCCGCTTCACGTAAGATTCTGGAATATTTGGGGTACGGCGATGTGGAAGTGTACGGCAATGGTCGTGAATGGGCGCAGCTCAAACCCGGGGCCCAACTTCAAAAAGCCGAACCGCTGTTTCCCAAGGTTATCGATAAGCCCGTTTAGCCGATCTTGGTGACGATCGTATCGATGATGATGCGGACGATGGCCCAGGCGCCTATGACCACGACCAGCCCGATGATCGCCCACATGAGCGTTTTTTTTGCGCCTTCCATGGAGTTTTCGTCACCGTGCGACGTTGCGTATCGTAAACCTGATACGGCTATGATAAGCACCGCCGTTGGGGCGGCCAGATACAGCAGCCCTCCCGCGATGAGCTGGAGGAAGTAGTTTCCGTAGTCCGCTTCGTTCCCTCCCGTAATCACCACGACCGGGGCATATTCGGGATGCAGTTGCGGATCGATTTGCACGGCGGCAATAGCCGACGGTATGGTTACCGACATGATCGCGAATAGAAACAGAATGGTGGTGATGAGTTTTTTCATAGGTTTATCCGAATTTGAGTTGAGAAACGCCCAGGACAAGCGCGTACGAAGTGGCGATGATAGTCAGCGCGATAAGTGACCAGAGCAGCATGTCTTTTCCTTTTTTTATCTGTTCTTCATTTCCGCGTGCGGACACCATGAGTACTCCGGCATAGGTGAAAGAAGTGAACGCCAGTGCCCCGGTGATGGCCAAAATGAACCGGATGACCGCTCCCAGGATCGTCGGCCAGTCGCCCTGTGTCTGTTCCGAAATTTTGGCGACGATGTTGATTTTTGAATCGGCCGGGGCCCCGCTGGTGTATTTAAAAGGCCGGAGGAGATCTTCCGTGGTTACCGCCAGTGCCGGAGCCGCCATGCCCATAAGGGTGGCGAATGCCGTGAAGATGGTAAGAATGATTGTTGGTATGTTGTGTTTTTTCATGTTATTTGATTTTTATCGATACGATAATCTGGACGATCGCGTAGGACAGTAGTGAGATAACCAGTCCTATCAGGGCGAACGTCAGTGTCTTTTTTCCTTTTCCGACAGCTTCTTCGTTGCCATATGCGGTCAGGATCTGGATGCCTGAAATAATAACGAACAGGAGTGACAACCCCCCGGTGAGTCCGATGACGGTGTTGGTGAAGGTCGGCAGGACGCTGCCCTGTAAGACCGACGCGCTGTCTTTTCCTGCGCCGGGGATCTTGAGATCGGAACTTGCTCCGGTCGGGATGATCGGCGGTTTCGTCAGGGTCAGCGTATCGGCAGCCAGTGCGGTACCGGCCATGAATGACGACAGAAGCAGGATTCCCAGGATGGTGCCCACGATTTTATTCATGGTTATTGCGTGAAAAAGTTCGGATTGATGGTGTAGAGGATCAGTGCGGAGAGGAACAGGATGACCAGACCTCCCAGGGATTGCATAATGCGTTCCTTGGCTTTTTCGATCTTTCCTGAATCGGCCTGGGCCGTGGACATTTCAATACCTCCCAGCACGATGAAGAATACGGCGACGATGCCGATGGTGCTGGCCGCCCAGACGTAGATGCGCTGGATGTATGAATACAGGAGGCCCGCGCCGGATTTGGCAAAAATGATCTGGATGCGTTTGCACTGCGTGTCCGCGCTTATGGAGCAGCTTGTCTTTACTTCCGATTTGCATTCCTGGGACTTGGTTCCTTTGTCGTCCGTCACGGTCGTGCATTTTGTTTCGCGGAAACAGTTGATGACGCTTTCCCCCGAGTCGGATTTTGGTTCACCGATCTGTTCTTCGAGGGTGGTTACCACGTACCCTTTGTTTTTTGCGGGATCCTTTGAGTCCTCGCAACTTAATTCCGCCGCCAGTGCCGTGGGAATGTTCAACACTACCAACTGGAGCAACATCATTGCGCACAGAATGGTGTACGGTATTTTTTTGGCGAGTTTATTTTGCAGGTAATTCATAGAAAGTGCTTTGAACAAAGGCGACGATATAATATGCGGTGAGCGTGATGACCAGTCCGATGATGGCGTAGGTGATAATGTCCTTTCCCTTGGTTAACTGGTTTTCGTTTCCGTGGGATGTCATGAGGGTGAAACCACCGATGACGATGGCGACAAAACTGACCGAACCGATCAGGAGGATGAGGAAATTGATGGCCTGAATGATAAAGCTCGCGATGGGGTTCCCTTTGTTCGTTCCTTCAAAATATTTCTGCCCCTGATCCGGTGCTTTGAGGTACTTGCCGACGCTGAACGTATCCGTGTTGGCTGTGGTTGACGATCCTGAGGCCGGCGGTGCCGGATCTTCGGCCAATACTGCTCCGTGGATTCCCAGTGCGAGCGCAATGCTCAGCAATGTTTGCAGAATCAATGTTCCCCAGGAGATGTTTTTCATCGTTTGGATGCGCATAGTTGGTTTTTATTTCTTTCTTAGTATTTTATCACTTTTTGGCTTTTTTGACAATGACGAACCTGGGCTTGTGAAATTGCCAAAGTTTGGCTAGACTGTTGGCTGTTTTGGGGCCTTTAGCGCAAGCTAAAAGCCCTCCGTTACACTTTCGTGTATTTCTCGGGCCTTTAGCTCAGTTGGCTAGAGCGCTTCCATGGCATGGAAGAGGCCAGGGGTTCAAGTCCCCTAAGGTCCACCATTTCGCACGAATAACACACCTTTTGCTGTGTATCCACGAATTCAGCTCCATTCCGGCAGAGAAAAATCTTTGCATTTCCGCCATCCCTGGGTGTTTTCCCGGGCGATCCAGCATGTCCCGAAAGGGATTGAAAACGGGGCTCTTGTCCTGGTCGAGGATTTTTCCGGAAAGTGTGTCGGAACCGCGTATTACAACGTCCGTTCCCAGATTGCGCTTCGCTTTCTGGCTTTTGAAAAACGGGTGATTGACGTGAAGTTTTTCAGTGAAAAATTCCAGGAAAATCTGGCTTTTAGGAAGCGTTTTTTGGATTTATCCACAACGAATGCCTTTCGCCTGGCATTCAGCGAGAGTGACGGCCTTCCGGGCTTGATCGTCGATGTTTACGGAGATTTTGTTGTTGTCCAGATTCATACCCTTGGGATGGATCGTCTGCGTTCCACGGTTGTGGATGCTTTGGTGAAGGTTTTGAAGCCAAAAGGAATTTATGAGCGAAGTGATGTGGAGGTCCGGAAAAAGGATGGGCTTTTTACCATGCCCGTGGGGGTTTTGTATGGGCAGGAACCGCCTCCGGCGTACGAAATTACCGAGCACGGGCTGAAGTTCCTCATCGATCTCAAGGCCGGGCAGAAGACCGGTTTTTTCCTTGATCAGAGGGAAAACCGTCTGGCTTTGCGCAAGTATGTGCCGAAGAAAAATGTTCTGAATCTTTTTTCCTATTCTGGCGGGTTTTCCGTTTCTGCTTTGGCCGGTGGCGCAAAGAAAGTGACGAGTGTCGATATTTCCGGACCGGCACTGGAGCTTGCCCGCGAAAATTTTTCGTTGAACGGTTTTGACCCGTCCAAACATGTTTTTGAGACGAAGGATGTTTTTGATTTTCTTGATGAACAAGCCAAGAATAAGGAACGATATGATGTGGTTGTCGTTGATCCTCCTGCGTTCGTGAAGAACAAGGAGAGTCTCAATCATGGGGCGAATGCCTACATAAAGCTCAACCACAAGGCGTTGGAACTTTTGAGCGATGATGGTATTTTGGTGACTTCTTCCTGTTCTTCCCACGTTTCCCAGGAACTTTTCCGGACGATTTTATTCAAAGCCGCCCTTCAGTGCCACCGGGAATTGGTCGTTCTGGAACAGAAAAGCCAGCCGCATGATCACCCGCTGAACATTAATTTTCCGGAAGGGGAGTACCTGAAGTTTTTTATATGTTCAACAAAAAAGTACGGCGCATAGGACGTACTTTTGTTTGAGATTTGCGGGAATTTCTACGCCTCGAATTCGACGGGAACGTTCTTGAGGGCTTCTTCTTCGGTGATGAGGTCGGCTTCCAGAAGGTCGGTGACGGACTTTTTCATGGTCTGCATCCCTTCCTTAAAGCCCGTTTCAATGGCGGAGTCGATCTGGTGGGTCTTGGATTTGCGGATCATGTTGGCGATGGCGGTGTTGTTGAACATGATTTCCAGTGCGGCGATTCGTCCTTTTCCGTCTTTGGTTTTGAGCAGGTTCTGCCATACCACGGCCCGGAGACTTTCGGAAAGCTGGGCGCGGATCTGGTTTTGCTGTTCAAACGGAAAGGCGTCGATGATACGGTCGACGGATTTTGCGGCTCCACTGGTATGCAGGGTCGCGAGCACCAGCTGGCCCGTTTCGGCGGCGGTGATGGCCAACGCGATGGTTTCAAGATCGCGCATTTCACCGATGTAGACGACGTCGGGATCTTCGCGCAGAACCGATCGGAGCGCGTTGTGGAAGCTCTTGGTGTGGCTTTTGACTTCGCGCTGTTCAAAGATGCATTTTTTGTTTTCATGCACAAATTCGATCGGGTCTTCGACCGTGATGACGTGCATGGCATCGGTATTGTTGATTTCGTTGAGTACCGCCGCCATGGTGGTCGATTTGCCCGAACCGGTGGGTCCCGTGACAATAATGATTCCGTTGCTGAATTTGGTAATCTTCTTGAGCTGTTCCGGGAGCCCGAGTTCGTCGAGGCTGTACACGACTTCCGGAATCAGACGGAAAGCGGCGCCCATACCTTTGCGCTGAACAAACATGTTCACGCGGAAGCGGGCGATGCTTTCGATATCGATGGAGAAATCCAGGTCGAGGTTTGTCGCGAAAAACTTCTTCTGTTCGTCGGTCATGAGTTCCAGAAGATAGTCCTCGGCCATTTTTTTGGTGAGAACCGGATGTTCTTCGATCAAAACGATGTCTCCGTTGATGCGGAGCACCGGTTTTGAACCTGTGGTGATGTAAATATCGGAAGCCTTGTACTGGACGGCCGTCCTGAATATTTTTTCAAGTTGTACTGCCATAGTTTTAGTTTTAGTTTTTAGTTTTGGTTTTTACCACATCGCCGGTTTTAGATGTCCAGGTCGGCGAAGTCTTTGTCATCGTCGTCCAGGCTTTTGGGAAGGACGTTTTCGATGGCCGACCAGTCGCTGTCTTCGAGTTCGGGAATGATGATGGTGATGCGGTCGCCGACCTCCGCGCGGAAGTACGTTACCGACGCCAGGAGGACTTTGTAGGCCTTGCCGTTGGCGATCACTTTGTACTGGCCGTCTTCGTAGGTAAGCGTGCCGATGATCTTTTTGCGTTCCACCGGGCCGATCTGTTTATACACAAAAGACCCGTCCTCCATGATGGTGAGTTTGAGAATATCACCGGGGACGAGTTTGGATTTGCTGGCATAGTTGGCCGGAACGGAATAGGTTTTCTTGTCCGGTCCGATCATATTCTGGCCGTCGAAAACACCTTCGATGACGTGGCGTTCGTTGTTGCTGCTCATGGAACCGACTTTTTCGGCCATGGCGGTGTATTGCGTTTTTGAGGATCCGCCGGTCATTTCGTTGAGGATCTGTTTTGCCGAACGTACGTTGGATTCGGCGGAATCCAGCATTTCTTTAAGAAGGGCGATTTTTGAAGCTTGTGACATTTTGTTTCTTTTTAAAGATTTGGTGTTTTTTTGAGAGCTTTGTTTGCTTTTCTTTAGTATACCAGATTTGGCCTTTTTCTTCAACCCGACTTTAGGTCGAAAGGGTGGACGTTTTTTCCTTGTTTTCGATCAAACTTTGGAGAACGGCGCGGCGGGTCGTACCGATGTTGGAGAAGATGCGGAACGTGAAGACGAATGTGGCCGCCAGGTAGAGATCCAGGCCCAGTTTGTCGCCCAGCAGCGTGATGGCGATGGAGAGAATGATGTTAAAGAAGAGTCCAGTGATGAAAATGATCGCGTCAAACCGGTCGTTCGTTATTTCCGCACGGATGGCGCCGAAAAGCGAGTCCAGAATGCCCATGATGACCACGGCGGAATACTTGGTGAGTTCCAGGGGAATCGGGAAGTTGATGCCAAGTCCCAGGATGATGCCGATGATGATGCCGACGATTGCCCAGATCATATGAGTAGGGGGTAGGGTTTAGAATTTAGGGTTTAGAATGTAGAATTTAGAATGTGGGGCTATTTGCGGCGCTTGAAGATGACTTTTTGGTTGTCGGTTCCTGCGATTCTGAGGTCGATGTATTCCAGGGGAGTGTTGTAGATGTTCAGTTTAGGAAGCGCTTTTTTCAGTTTTTCCATCTGTTCGTTCAGGTCTTTTTCCATGTCGATCCAGACCATGAAGTTTTTTTCAGTCTGGAGATGTACTTCCCGTTCGCGCACGTGGTATTCCGCGTTGATGACCTTCATGGCGAATTTTTCCTGAAAGAGGTTGATGGCGTTCATGATATACGCCAGTTTATCCTCCTCTATGCCGGTTGTCCGAACCGTGTAGACCTCGTTCGTGAAGATTTTGATGAATGGAAGTTCCGGGTTTTCAATGTTTTCGTCGGCCAGAAATCCCTGGGTATCCACCAGGAATTTTTTCTGGATGCCCTGCACGACATTCACTATGTTAGCAACAATTGGATATTTTTCAATTTCAACCTTGATTTTCTGGGGGAAGATCTTTTTGACGACCACTTTTTTGACTTCCGGGTGGAGCGCTTTGATCTGTGTCGTAATCTGCTTATCATCGATGAAAATGAGATTTTTGTATTTCTGTTTTTTCATCAGGTCGTTGAGCGGTTCGTCATTGGTGATTTTGTTTCCGTCTTCTGTTATTTCCCAGCTTTTGACGTCAAAAAAACCGGAGAAGCCGACAAGGTAAACAAGTCCTCCGGCGACGGCCAGCGCGACGAGGAGTGTAAGTATCCCTTTCGCCTTTGAAAGCGTTTTGGGCTGGATGGTGGGCATGACCAGGGACTTTTTCCGTCTGCCGCGCTTGAAAAATTTCCCCGTGATCACCGGTTTTTTCATGTACGGTGAACGTAGTTCGGCGATGTTGCTGGAAGTGCCGCTTTTTTTGAACGTTCCGGGACCCCGCCAGGGAGGGGCCGTCTTCTTCTTTGTGCCGTGCGTCCGGTTCCTTTTACTTAAAAACGAAAAAATCGCCATGGTGGGCCTTAAAATAGTGCACTTCGCAGCGTCAGCGCACGCCACCTAAAAATAGATGAAACCGATCAAACTGACAAGGAAAAGTCCGCCGTAAATTTTGAGCAAAGGTTTGAACAGTTTGCGGTTTCCGAAGAGGTAAACCATGAATACTTTCTGGATCATGTTGAGGAACAGCACCAGGAGGACTACGTTTTTGGCCTCGGTCATGGTGATGAGTTTTCCCGCGCTGGTCGCGGCGGAAATGATCACCGGGTCGTCGATGGCGAAAAACGCCATGATGGAAGCGAAAAAGTAGTAAAGATTGATGCTGGCGTATGAAAGCACGATTTTGGCCAACAGCAATGTTCCGGTGATGAACCCTCCAAGTTTCAGGGCTTCCGTCAGTTCAAAAGGCGTTTTGAGTTCCGCGGTCTGCGTGGTGAGTTTTTCCTTTTTCTTGTTGAAAAGCATAAAGAGTCCCACCGCCATAAGATAGACGAACATCATGGCTACCGGGATGAATGTTTTAGTGAACAGTTCTTCATTCAGTGCGCGTATGAAAATGAATGTCCGCAGAAAACTGATTCCGCATGCCAGGACGATTCCTGTGATGAAAGGGGAGGTAATTTCCGGGTGAGACTTGCTTTTGTGGGCCAGAGAAATGGAAGTGGCGGTACTTGAATACAGTCCTCCGATGAGGCCGGCAATGCTGATTCCTTTTTTATTTCCAATGGTCTTGACGAGCACATACCCCAGGAAACTGATGCCCGAAACCAGGACCACCAGGAACCAGATCCGGTATGGGTTCAGGACCTGGATATGGTCGAACGATTCAGGGACCGTCGCTCCGGGGAAAAGGTAGTCGAAAATGGTGTGGTCGAAGTTCTGGTTTGGAAGAAAAGGCAGGATGATAAACGCGATGATCGCGAATTTGATCGTGTCGTATATCTCACGGGTGTTGATCTGGGTTACCGCTCTGTGCAGTGCGGTCCGAAGTGAGAGCACCAGCGTGATGACGATGGCGAGTATAACGGCGAGCTGCATGTATCCGACCATGGCCAGCCCTCCCAGCAAAAAGACTAGTATGGTGCTGATTTCCGTCGTGACGCCGATTTTTTTCAGTGAGAAGGAAAGGTAGATGTAACTCGCGATGGTCAAAATGATCATGGCGATCAGACAGACCAGAAAAAGTACCGGGCTGAATGTTTTTCCAAGGAAGGCCGCGATGGCCCCGAACAGGCAGATGAGGATGTCCGTCCTGATTCCTATGGCACTGACGCCTCCGTGCCTGACCTGCTTCGCTTTTTCGCGTTCCAGGCCGATCAGCGCTCCCATTAGGATGCTGGTGCCGATGGGGATGAGTATGTTGAAAATATCCATAGGATTTTGTTTTTATCGCATCATTGTACCATTTTTTGAACAAAAAGGGAACCCCGCTTGCGGGGTTCCCTGGTGATCGCTCAAAACGACATCATTCCCTTAGGAATGAGCTTTCACGGCGTCGCGAAGGGCTTTCAGAAGTACTTCTTTGCGGACTTTTGCTTTGGCCTTGTTGGCACGTTTGCGGAGTTTGCTCTTTGGGCGTGTCGCGTTCATGGTTGCGAGTCCGTGCTGGTGGGTGATGTGTTTATTCGACATACAAAAATGTGGTTAAGGCCTTAGTATTTAAGCCGAGAAGCCATTTTAAGTCAAGCTCACTTTTACCCGAGGCGTTGAAGGTAGTTTTGGTAGTTTTTGTTCTTTTTGATCCGCTGAACGAGCGTTTTGTCGGTCAGACTCGGGGCCGTGAGTTTGGAAGGGGACAGAATGTTCTCCAGTTCTTTGGTGTCCATGAATTGTTGATCAGTGATCTCCTGCTTGAGGGTTTTTCCTTTGTGGAGGGCATCTTTGACGAGTTCTGCGGTGACTTTGTAGCCCAGGTACGGGGAGAGCCCGGTCGCAAGGCACAAACTGTCATCCAGGAGTTTTTGGCACCGTTTTTTGTCGGCTTTTATGCCTTCCACGCAGAATGTTCTGAACATGTCGCATCCGTTGGTGAGCAGTTTCATGGACCACATGAGGTTGTGCATGATCATCGGGGTCATGACGTTGAGTTCCAGCTGGCTTGCCTGGACGCCGTAGTTGATGGCGGTGTCGTTGCCGACGACCTGGAATCCGATCATGTTCATGCATTCGGGGATGGAAGGGTTGATTTTTCCCGGCATGATGGAGGAACCGGGTTCAACTTCGGGAATGATAATTTCCGCGATTCCGCCGATCGGTCCGGAAACCAGCAGCTTGAAGTCGTTGGCGATTCTCACGAGGTCGTTCGCGAGGATTTTGAGGCTGTTGGAGGCCACGGCAAACGCATTCATCCCGTGAGTCAGTTCCATCGGGTATTGGGTGGCCCTGAATGTGATTCCGGTGAGTTTACTCAGGTTTTTGACCATGAGCGGGCGGTATTTTGGGTGCGTGGTTATTCCGGTGCCGAGCGCTGTCGCCCCGATTCCAAGCTCTTTGAGATGGTCAAAAGATTCCTTGATGAACCGGTGGCTGCGCAAAACCGCGGATCCGTACGCTTCGAACTCCTGGCCCAGGCGGATGGGCACCGCGTCCTGGATGTGGGTTCTTCCCACCTTGATGACGGCATTGAATTCTTTCCCTTTTTTCATCAGGGCTTTGCCGAGTTTTTCAACTTCCGGCAGGAGTTCATTCGCATGGTAAAGAGCGGCAATCCTTATGGCGGTGGGAATGACGTCGTTCGAGGACTGTCCCCAGTTGACGTGGTTGTTGGGCGTGACCGGTTTGTATTCGCCTTTTTTCCCACCGAGCAGTTCGTTGGCACGGTTGGCGATGATTTCATTGGCGTTCATGTTAAACGGGGTTCCAGCCCCGGCTTGGAAAACATCCAGGGTAAACTGGTCGTCGAACTTTCCCTCAATAAATTCGTCGGCCGCCTTGATGATGGCGTCGGCGATTTTCGGTTCCACTTCCCCGAGTTCTTTGTTGGTCATGGCCGCCGCCATTTTGATGATTCCCAGCGCGTTTTTGAATCTTACCGGCGCCTGAATTCCGCTGATCCGGAAGTTTTCGTGCGCACGCACGGTGAATGAACCGTAATATGCGTCAAAAGGAACGTTCACCCAGCCGATGACGTCTTTTTCTTTGCGAAATTTCATAGGGATAAGTTTAGGTTGTCCCTATTCTACTGCAAAAATTTTTTCGCGGGGAGTGGATTGTTTTTTATTCGGGTTCTTCGGTATCAATTTCCTCCGCGGGCTGGATTTGACCGTCGGCTCCCGGGACGCCTTCGGCCCCCGGCTGGACCACTGGCTGCTGGGCAAACATGGGAAGGCTGTAGAATTCCTGGATCTGTTTTTTGTGCTGTTCCGTGGTTTTGGTGAGGTCGTTTTCTTCCGCCCCCTGAACGTCCTTGGTGTATGGCATGAAGATTTTCTGCTCGTCGAACGACTGGTTGATCTGGAGTCCGATTTCGGACCGTATTTTCAGGATGTTGCACGGACGTTGTACCCAGAATTTGAGGGTGACCGTAACGGCCGAATCGGAAAACTTTTTGAAAATGATCGAGTATTTGGGGCTTTTTAACACCGACGGGTGGTTGTACAGAATTTTGTCAAAAACATACAGCGCCGTTTTCATGTCTGTGCCGTATCCCAGCATGACGTCGATGTCGATGCGGCGGATGGTGTTGTTGGAGTAATTGACGATGGATTGGGTCATGACGTCGCTGTTGTAAATCGTGATGTATCTGTGATCAAAGGTTTCCAGCGTCGTGGACTGGAAATCCATTTTGAATACCCGTCCCGTGAAATTGCGGATCATCACGGTTTCTCCGATTTTGAAGGGCGCCTTGAACAGGATCAAAATGCCAGCAACGTAGTTTTTGATGATATCCTGAAGACCGTAACTCAGGCCCAAAATCGCCACGCTTACCAGGAGGCTCATGTCGATTCCCACTACCTTGAGCGACAGCGTGATGGAGATCACCACGATGAACCCCGTGGTGATTTTTTCGAGCAGGTTGATGGCGTTCCGTTGAGGTTCATGGGTTATTTCGATCTTCCGGAGCCTTGCCCGGATATACCGGATCAGGAAAAAACCTCCCGCAACGATGGCCGCTCCCTCCAGAACCAGCAGGAATTTTTCAAGGATTTGAGGTATCAGCGAGCCGAAATCAAGGTTTCCGCCGGCATTCACTCCATCCGTGGATACGCCCGTTGTTGTTAAAGGTTGTGCCATAGGGCATGACGAGAGTTTTTGTTTTTTCTCAACATTATACCAAAAATTGGGTTTTTATTCAATCCGGGACGGCTGAAAACTGGCGGAGGCCGTTTTGTTTGTCTATAATGCGGATGTTTTCTCTGTTTTTTCCCTTATGAAATCATTGATTCGCGCGCGGGTTTTTGTTTTTGCGGTTTTGGTGCTCGGGCTGTTTATGGCTTCCTGTTCACAGGATAAGGCTTCCACGGTGAAGGATTACAACAACAGCATCGTTCAGGTCCAGAAGGAGATGTTTACCAAGGCGCAGGAGATCAGCAAGGTGTTTGACGGGAAGGACGTGAATTCGGAGCAGGTTTTACAGACCCTCCAGGGTGTTCAGTCCGAGATCAACAGGAGTCATGACAGATTCCGGTCCATGGAAGTACCAGCCGGGGGAGAAAGGCTCGCGGAGGCCATGGAGAAGTTTTTTACCGTTGAATTAAGCGGAATCCAGCAGGTCATTCTGGGGGTGCAGTATCTTCAGGGAAAGGAGGATGACCCTGCGGCAAGGAAGTCGTTCTCCGACGCTTTTGCACAGTTTAGTTCGCAGGAAAATACGGCGTTGCGCGATTTTTATTCCACCCAGCAGCAGATTGCCGGACAGTTCGGGGAGAAGGTCGTCGACGTACAGAACTAAGGTCAGAAGTTGTGTTGACATAGCTTCGATTCTTGGTTAAGTTCTCGTCTGTTTCTTTTTTGTACCTTCTTTTTTTGTTTTGATGGACATTAATGTGATGAAATTCGGCGGAACCTCGGTGGACAGGATGGATCTTGTCGGTGATATTGTTGGAAAAGAGGCGTTGACCGGCAAAAAAGTTGTGGCCGTGGTTTCCGCCTTCAGCGGAGAGACCAATAAACTTCTGAAAATCGCGGATACGGTTCTTGCCGATGAAGACATTTTTAAGACGCCCGGGGCTTTTAGTGGACTTTTTCAGGAGGTTGTACAGGGGACTTTGGACCGTGCCGGTCGTTTATTGGGCGAAGATCATGTTCCTGAAGATGCGCGGGAAAGGGTGCTTTTAGGTATTGCCGGTTATCTGAAAGGGCAAATTGATCATCTTGAAGCGCAGATTTTGTGGGCTTATGAGTACTATGGTTCAACCGATGTTCAGCGCAAAAATTATATCGTTGACCGCATCGTCGGTTTGGGGGAAGTGTTTTCCGCCCATGTGCTCGCAAAGGTCTTTACTATCCGCAGCAAGATCGACACGGTGTATGAGGACGTGAATCTTGGTGATGTTTTTGAAGCTTCGGCTCCTCCCGTCCTGTTCAAGAACGGTTATGAGGGTGAGATTGATCAGGAGGTGCTCTACACCACGTTGAGTCAGGAGATAGCCATGAGAGTCAACGATGTTCTTGCCCGCGGGAGCACGCCGATCGTCACCGGATATGCGGGGTATATTCCAGGCGGAATTTTGAACACCATCGATCGCGGGTACACAGACTCAACGGCAGCTATGGCTGCCCGCGGACTTAAGCAGTCAAGGGGCAAAGACGGTCGCGTAGTTCTGACGATCATGAAAGAGGTCGACGGGTTGCTTTCCGCCGATCCAAAGCTTGTGGGAAAGGATAATGCCCGATTGAGGACCAGGGCGCATTTTGATGAGGCGGCGGAACTGTCCGATCTTGCCGGTATGAAGGCCATCAATCCTCATGGGATTTGGGTACTGGACGGGCAGGGGGTCGATATTCACGTGAAAAATACGTTCAATCCGGACGGTCCGGGGACGTTGATTTCATTGAGCGACGATCCGGAAGTGACCGGAGTTCGTTTTATCAGCGGGAAGAGAGGGCAGACGATGTTCCGCGTGAGCAGCGGAAAAATGATTGAACAAAAAGGTGTTGCGGCTGATATTTTTCAGGTTTGCAGGCAGCAGGGTATTTCCGTGGACGCCATTACGACCTCCGCAAGGACCGTGGCCTTCAGCGTGGATGGCAAGGATGCCCACAACGAGCCTTTAGCCATGCTTCTTTCCAGATACGGCCGGGTCGATATGAAGGACAAAATGGCGATTGTTTGTTGTATCGGCAACCAGATGGCGGACCGGAAGGGCTTATTGAGCTGGCTTTCGGGGGTGCTGGCGGCCAACGGTATCAACATCGAGTTTGACGGAGGGGACGGGGACCGGAACGTCACGTTCATCATCAATGAACCCGACTATGAAAAAGCCGTCAACGTATTGCATCAGGCCGTTGTGGATCCGCAAAATTTTCAGCGGTTTCATGAAAATCTGGGCCGGATCACTGCCGTAGAGAAACCGAATGCCGAAGCGTAAAGCCCGAAGCGAAACTTAGGCGGATTTATTCTGCCTCTTCCGTTCGTTTTCCGTCAGATACTTTTTGCGGATGCGGATGGATTTTGGCGTAATCTCGACAAGTTCGTCGCCGGAGATGTATTCCATGGCCTGCTCGAGGGACATGTCCAGGTGCGGAACCAGGCGGATGGCTTCATCCGATGAGGTGGTGCGCATGTTGGAAAGTTTCTTTTCCTTGCATGGATTCACCACGAGGTCGTCGCTCTTGGAGTTTTGGCCGATGATCATCCCTTCGTAGACGGAAACGCCCGGGCCGAGGAACATCATTCCGCGTTCCTGGAGATTCCAGAGGGCAAAGGCGACGGTCGTTCCCATTTCGCCGGAAATCATCACACCGTTCACGCGGCGGGTCAGGTCTCCCTTGTACCGTTCATAGTGGTAGAAACTGTGGTCCATCAAACCCTGTCCGCGGGTATCCATGATAAATTCCGAGCGCAAGCCGAGGAGGCCGCGGGTCGGGATCAGATATTCGAGCTGGGTTTGTCCGTTGTCGGTGGCCATGTTCTGCATTTCACCTTTGCGCTTTCCGAGTTTTTCGATGACGGTTCCGCTGTATTCTTCGGGGACGTTGATGACGAGCTGTTCAACGGGTTCCATTTTTTCCCCGTTGATGGTTTTCATGATCACCTGGGGTTGTGAAATCTGGAGCTCAAACCCTTCACGGCGCATGTTTTCAATCAGAATGGAGAGGTGAAGTTCTCCGCGGCCCGATACGGTGTATCCGTCGGTGCCTTCCAATGGTTCAACCTTTAAACCCACGTTGGTCTGGAGTTCGCGTTCAAGCCTGTCTTTGAGGTGCCGGGTGGTGACGAATTTCCCTTCTTTTCCGGCAAAAGGGGAGTTGTTGACCAGAAAGTTCATGGTCATGGTCGGTTCATCGATTTCGAGCAGCGGGAGGGGATCTGCCTGGTCCACGTTACAGACGGTTTCACCGATGGAAAGGTCCGGTATGCCCGCGATGGCAACGATGTCTCCGCATTCGGATTCGGGAACTTCGACTTTGTGCAAACCCTGGAAGCTGTAGAGTTTGGAAATTTTACCGCTGCCGATTTTTCCGTCGCGTTTGCAGACGCTCACGCTTGAGTTGTTTTTGATCGTACCGCGCGTAATCCGGCCGATGCCGATGCGGCCGATATAATCGTCGTAGGCCAGGTTGGTGATCTGGAGCTGTAATGATTCGGCTGATTTGTCCGGGTAGGGCTGAACGTGTTTGAGGATCATTTCAAAAAGAGGAGTGAGATCTTTTCCCTCGTCCTCCATGTTCATTTTGGCGATGCCTTCGCGTCCGATGGTGTAAATGATCGGGAAGTCCAGCTGCTGGTCGTTGGCACCGAGTTTTACGAAAAGATCAAAAACCATGTCCACGACCGCATGGGCGCGCTGGTCTTTGCGGTCGATTTTGTTGATGACCACGATCGGGCGGATGCCCAGTTTCAGGGACTTCTGGAGTACGAATTTGGTCTGTGGCATCGGCCCTTCTTTGGCGTCCACCAGCAATAAAACCGTATCCACCATTTTGAGCACGCGTTCGACCTCCGACCCGAAGTCGGCATGCCCGGGGGTGTCCACGATGTTGATCTTGATGTCCTTGTAATGAATGGAGGAGTTTTTTGCCAGAATGGTAATACCGCGTTCTCTTTCCAACGCGTTCGAGTCCATCACCAGTTCACCCACTTTTTCGTGAGAGTTGAAGGCGCCGCCCTGGCGGAGCAAGAAGTCTGTTAATGTTGTTTTGCCATGGTCAACGTGAGCGATGATGGCGATGTTGATGATTTTCGACATAGAGTAGGGTTGGACTAGGAAATTGGCTGAAAAATTTGGGGTTTGGAATCCGGTTCCTGGGTTTCTTGGGTAACCGGCTGGCGGATTATAACAGAATTTAAGATGTTTTCAACGTCAGATGCATTTTTGGCGGTCATGAGTTTTTGGCGGATTTCGGCGGCGCCGGTGAATCCCTTGCAGTACCAGCTTAAGTGCTTGCGCATGGGCATAAAATAGCTTTCACCGAAGATTTTTTGGTGCAGTTCCGCGTGTTCTTTGGCGATTTCCAGGCGTTCATCCACGGTTCCTTCTTTGTTCTTAAAGACCCAGGGATTGCCGAAAGCGGCCCTGCCGATCAGTACTCCGTCCACGCCGTATTTTTTGATGTACTCATGGGCCTGCGGGATGCTTTGGATGTCTCCGTTCCCGAGCACCGTGGTTCCGGTCTGATGGATGATGGTCGCGGCGCGGGCGATGGCTTCCCAGTCGGCTTTTCCGGTGTACATCTGTTTGAGGGTGCGGCCGTGGATGGAAATGGCCGCGGGTTCGGTTTCCAGCAGGTGTTTGACCCACTCTTCGATGGTGATTTGGTCGTAACCAACGCGGGTTTTTACGGACACCGGGAGGATTTTCCTGGAGACAGCGTGCCGGTTTTGTTGAACCCAGACGATGATGTTTTCATGCAGCCCGGCATCTTCCATGGTTTTTCCGGCGGCCCAGTCTTCACAGCCCTGCCGGGTTTTGCTGACGATCTCTTTTGCCAGTACAGGGGTCAGGATTAACGAAGCGCCGGCCCCTTTTGACGCGATACTTTTGGCGGGGCAACCCATGTTGATGTCTATGCCGTCAAATCCCAGTTCGCACAGCACGAATGCCGCTTTGTAGAACGCTTCAGGCGTTGATCCAAAGAGCTGTGCCGCCACGGGGCGCTCCGATTCGTCGTAGAGAAACGTGTTCAAGGTTTTTGTGGCGCCCGCGCAGATTCCTTCAACCGAGGTGAATTCCGTAATCATCACGTCCGGTTTCCCGTATTTCGCCGTTATCATGCGGAATGGGGCGTCGGTCACGCCATCCATGGGGGAGAGGGCGATGATCGGTCTTTTCAAATTGTTCCAGAATCCTTTTTCCATAGCGTTTTTTAAAGCTCGCACATAATAAAAGAGACCGGCGGTAATGACAAGCCGCTTTTATTATGGTGTTTTATTCATTATTGCAGAAGGGCTTTGACCTCCTCGGGCGTCAGTTCCCGCCATTTTCCCCTGGGGAGTTCATCGAGGGTGATGTTTTTGATGCGGACGCGTTTGAGGATTTTGACGTTATATCCGACTGCTTCACACATTCTGCGGATCTGCCGGTTCATGCCCTGGACGATGATGATGGAAAACTGGTTCGGGCTGATTCTTTCGGTGATGGCCGGCAGCGTTTTTTTTCCAAGGATGACGACTCCTTCACTCAGTTTTGTGAGCCCCTCCGGAGTGATCGGTTTGTCCACGGTCACATGGTACTCTTTCTGGAATCCGTTCTGGGCCTTGGAGATTTTGTTCACGATGTCGCCGTCGTTGGTCAGGAGAATCAGTCCCGATGACTCAACGTCCAGTCTTCCGATCGGGAAGATCCTCGTGGGGAATTTGATGTAATCGATGATGTTGTTGTCGGCGTTCGGGTCCGTGGTGCAGATGACGCCGTACGGTTTGTGGAACGCGATATAGACTTTTTGTTCGATGGGTTTTGCCGGTTTCCCGTTGATCCGGACATCTTCCGTTCCTTCAACCTGGTCGCCGAGTTCGGCTTTCTTTCCGTTGATCGTGACTTTGCCGTTTTTGATAAGTTCGTCAGCCTGGCGGCGTGAACACATGCCGCTGGAGGCCAGAAATTTGTTGATTCGCATATAGGTCGGGTTTTGCCCGGTTTAGTGAACGTGTGGGGAAAATGTTTTTCTTTTGAGCTCGTCCTGGTGTTTCTGGAAATATTTCGGAATGAAGATGGCAGCGATGAACGTGGCGATCGGTACGGCAACGATGAGGCCGAGGGACCCTGTCAGCGTACGGACGATTTCGGTGGCGATGACTTCAAGATTGATGATGGTTGAGTAGTTGTATTTGCTGATCTGGTCCGCGGAAAAAAGCAGCAGGAGGGGGAGGGAAGCGCCAACGTATGCCAGGAATAGCGTGTTCACGATGGCGGAGATGTGGTCGACTCCCACTTTGAGTCCCCGCTGGAAAAGTTTTTGCCATGACATGGAACGGTCGGCGCGGTGAAGTTCCTCGATCAACGAGATCTGGTTGATGACGATGTCGTCGAGGACGCCGATGGCGCCGATGATGAACGCCGCAAGCAGCAGTCCCTTGACGTTGAAGTTTGATCCGAGCATCTGGGTGAGCAGCGTGGCCTGTTCATCCACGTTACCGGTCAGTTTGGTCCATTCGGTGAAGACGGTGGTGATAATGACGGTGATAATGAGGCTGATGCCCATGCTTACTACACCGACGTGGGTGAAATATTTGAATCCGTACGTCAGGTACAGGGAAATGATGGTGATGATGATGGCCCCGATGATGCTGATCAATACCGGGTCGTTGCCCTGGACGATTTGCGGGAGAATGAACCAGATGATGACGATGAAGCTTACCGCAAGTGAAAGCAAAGCCTTGATCCCCTTCATTTTTCCGATGAGGATCACCATTCCCATGAAAAGGAACGTCAGGATGTAGATCGGGGATTCCCGGACGAAGTCCACGACATAATACTGGCTTACCCCTTGTTCGTTGGTGTTTTGGGCGACAATCAACACGTCGCCCGGTTTGAACGCCTCCAGTCCTATAGTATTGAACTCGCTGTTGGTGACGGTGACTTCTTTGTTTTTCCATTCTTCGTCCAGCCCTTTGAGCAGGTACGACTGGAGATAGGTTTTAATGCCGTCCAGCCCGATCTGTTGGCCTTCGTCGGTCACCTTTATGATCCGCGCTTTAAAGAACTCCTGCTGGGTTTCCTGAATTTGCGCTTGGTCTTCGGTTTGGGCAAAGGCCGGGGGAATTGTTATTCCGGTCGTTCCCAACAGCACGAGGGCGGTGAGCATCGTCAAGATTCTTTTCATAGTTGTCATACGGGGACTATCTTAACATCCCTCCTCATTTTCAAGAAGGGTATGTTCCCGAGGTTATTTGAGCGGTTTTGTGGTATGATCGGGTTACAATAACTCATAACTTGCGGGCTATGAATATTCTGATCAACTGGATTCTTTCGGCGGCGTCCTTGGGCGTCGCGGCATACCTTCTTCCAGGTGTTCATATACAGGGGGGAGTGGCGACTCTTTTGGTCCTTGCCGTTGTCGTGGGGCTCATCAATGCCATTTTGAAGCCGATCCTTCATCTGCTTGCTCTTCCTATTACCATTTTAACCCTGGGACTTTTTTCACTCGTCATCAACGGGCTACTGATATTGCTGGCTGCACGACTTGTGCCGGGTTTTGTTGTGGACGGCTTTTGGTGGGCACTCCTGTTTTCCCTCGTATTGTCGCTCGTGAACGGATTCTTTTCGATGCTGAAGGATAAATAATCCCCCTCTGCCTTCTGGATTTGGAGGTCTTTTTCGTGTATAATGGGTGGATTCTTAATGCTTCATCATGAAGGCTCCCAAGAAGTCTGATCACGTGTTCGGGTTCCAGCTTTTGTTGGATTTTTATGGTTGCAAGCCGGGAGTTTGCAACGATCTGGATCTTTGTTACGACTTTTTGGACGATATTGTTGACGATCTTGGAATGAAGAAACAGGCTCCCCCCGATGTTTTTCGCAGTGATCAGGAGCTGTACCCCGAAAAGGCCGGTCTTTCCGGGTGGGTGCCTTTAATCGAAAGTTCCGTCGTGATTCATACGCTTTCCAAAAAAAGGTTTATTACCATCGATATTTACTCATGCCGCCCTTTTGATCCCAAGCAGGCTGAAAAGTTTTGTAAACTGTATTTTTTCCCGACGAAGATTGAACATCAGTTTGTCGAGAGGGGCAGAAACTATTTCCGGATAGACACCAAATATCACAAGCTTACGGTCAGTAAGGGGAAGGCTGAACTGACCATGAAGAAGAAGACGAACTGACGTTTCATGAGTTGTCATAATCATGAAGCCCCGCTATGCTGGGCGTGTCTTATTGATTATGTTTCAACTCTATGGATGAATTTTCAATGTTTTCAACGTTTGTCATCGGGGCACTTGTTCTTTTTGTCATACTCAAGAACGTCAGGATTATCCAGCAGAACACCGTTTTTGTCATCGAGTATCTGGGGAGGTTCAACCGCATTATGACCGCGGGTATTAATTTTAAGCTTCCTTTGATTGAAAGGGTTGCGGCCAAGGTTTCACTCAGGCAGCAGAATTTTGCCATCAACGGCAAGTACCCGTCAAAAGACAAGGTCATCGTGGATGTTGCGACCAATCTTATCTATGCCGTGGACTCAACCGCCGACGGCATAAAGCGTTTTACCTATGTGCTTCAGAACCGGGAGCAGTCCATTGGCGCGATCATCGAAAATTCGCTCAGAACGTACATTGCAAAGGAAACGCACGAAGGGATTCTGGAAAAGAAGGAGGAGCTCGCCCTTCATATCAAAACAGATCTCGAGAAGCAGCTCGAGGAGTGGGGGGTTATCATCAAAAGCTTCCAGATCGTGAACGTGAATTTCCCAAGTACCATTACCCAGGCGATGTCTGAGGTGGTGGCTTCGGAACAGTTGCGCAAAGCGGCCGAAAACAAGGGTGAGGCCATCAAAATTCAGGCTGTGAAGGAAGCGGAGGCCGACAAGATCCGCAAGCAGCTTCAGGGTGAAGGTATCGCGCTTGAGCGTGAGGCCATTGCCCGCGGTCTGAAGGAGTCTTTTGAGATCATGAAGGTCGCGACGCATCAGGAATCCAAGGAGATCATGGCGATTCTGACCCTGACCCAGTATCTGGACACGCTGAAAGGCATCGGGCAGGCGCCGAACAACAAAGTGATCTTTATGGACACCCAAATCGGCAAGGCCTCGGACCTCATGAAGCAGCTCATTGCCTCGCAGGAGACGAAAGAGAAATAAACTATTGGTTGTTCAGGTCTTTGTCGGGAATATTGAAGGTGTTGAATCTCAGTTTTACGGAGTCCGGAAGTTCAACTTCAACGAACCTGGAACCCTGGATTTTTACGGCGGTCGTCCGGTCAAAAACGAATGACGGGATTTTTTCTCCGCCCCTCTCCGTTGGTTTGAAGGTGAGATCCATCATGGTGAACGCGAATTTGGCAACTGAGTATGCGTCGCCTTTGAATGTTGTTCCTTCCTTGAAGTTCCACGCGTTGCTTGTGAAGATTTCCGTCACTTTCGGTCCGTGGATCACAAACTTATCTCCATCTTTGGTGACGTAATATTCAAGGGGTTCCAGGGTGAAAATACAGAACTTATCCTGACTTTTTGATCCGGGAGGACACTCCGTGAGCGCCACTCTTGACACCTTTTTGGGCTGTACCCCCACGGCGCCCAGATTGAGTTGTCCCTGTCCGTACATCACGGCAAGGCCCGTTACGCTGATGACCGCGATAATGGCTATCCAGATGCCAAGCTGAGATTTTGATTGTGACATATATGTTGGGTTAGTGGGGATTTTACATCATTGATTTATAAACCAAGCAGTACCGCGGCGATCCATGGGAATACGACGGTTACGTCGCTCTGGATGATCTGGTAATAGCTTTGGGTGGAGAGTTTGTCCCAGGTGATTTTTTCCTTGCCGCCCGCGCCGGAATAGGAACCGTAGGACATCGGGGAGGACCCGATTTCAATGAAGCCCGCCCAGTCGCGGACTTTGGGGTATTGAAGGTCGTGTTTGAGCGAGGGGACAACGCAAATGGGGAAGTCCGCGGCGATTCCTCCCCCGAGCTGGAGGAAGGCGATGGGACTGTTTTTGGAGTTTTCCATGTACCAGTCGTACATGTAGGTAAAGTACTCAAGTCCGCTTTTCATGACAGACTGGTCAAGAATGACGCTTTTGTCTGTTCGGTATTTTCCCCCGTAGGTGTAGCTGGCGAAAATGTTTCCCATCGTTGAATCCTCAAATCCCGGGATAATAACGGGAATGTTTTTCTTGTAGGCCGCGTAGGTCCAGCAGTCTTCCGGGTTTGCCTGGGGGTCCGGTTTGATGAGCCCTTCGGAAAAGAGGCGGCGGAAATATTCATGGGGAAAGTAGCGTTTCCCTTCTTTCTGAGCTTTTTTCCACATTTTCAAAAGGTGAGGTTCCATGATGCGGACGCTTTCGTCTTCCGGCAGGAACGTGTCGGTGATGCGGCGGAGTCCGGCGTCGCGGAGTTCCGCTTCCTGTTCCGGGGTGAGTTCCGTATAGCGGGGAATGTATGCGTAGTGGGAATGGGCGACGTAGCGGTAGTACGACTCTTCGTGGTTCGCTCCGGTAGCGGAGATGAGGTGGACTTTGTTCTGCCGGATAAGATCCGCAAGCATGACGCCGACCTGGAAGGAGCTTAATGCCCCCGCGATGGTGACGACGAGTTTCCCTCCTTTATCCAGGTGGTTTTTGAGCCACATTGCCGCCTGGTAAGAGGCCCCGCCGTTCGTGTGGTTGAGGGTGTGGTCTGCAAAGGTTGAAACAGGGGTTTTGCTTTTTTTAGTGTATGAACTTAATGTTCCCGTTTTTCCGCCGCCCCGTTCAGCAACGATGTATTTTTTGAGTCCGGGCGACAGCTGGCTGAATTTCTTTTTCATAAATATATTGTAAAGAAGCCTTAAACGTTTCGTATTTTGAATCGTTTCAAGTCAAAAAGCAACGGGGGATTTACGTCCAGCGCGGGTTGAGGCAACGGGCATAGATTCTCGACGGTCTGTATTTTTTTACTTAACTCATCTTCTTGAAAAGCCTCGTGTTCAGATTCACGATTCCCATCAGGAGCCTGATGTGGGGGATGAGTTTGGGGACGTTGGTCTTGATGGTTTCCAGCGAGAAGTTTGCGAGGGACTGAGTTTTTTCGATGGCACGGAACCGTTCGGGCCCGGCTTCGTCCCGGTAGGCGGCCGAGGACATCAGTACAATGCCGTTGTTTTGAGGGATGCGTTTCTTTTTCAGGTTATCCATCAAAATATTTGCCGCGGTGATGATCGATTCGCTGAGGTTGTAACTGTATGGCCCGATGATCAGGGCTTTGTTCGGCAGGTGCAGCCAGTCAAAACCGCGTCCGATGGCAAGGATTTGCTCTTTGTGCTGGGTGTCTTCGATCGGGCGTTTTGTTTCCCTGACTTCGGAAATGTGGCGCAGATTTCCCAACAGCAGGGGAATAAGGTCTTCCAGAATACGCTGTTTCATGTCGGGAAACAGTCTTTGAAGTTGAAGATACAACTCCATTTCCTGGATTTCCGGTTCGTTTGCGAGGTTCAACGTTTCACCGTTTTCACCGTGAAGAATCAGGGCGTCTTCGTCGGTTTCGATGCCCACCTGGATTGGATAGACCGTGCTGTGGAGTTTTCCGAAGACCCTTTCGACCTGATGTTTGAGGTTTTTAGTGTATTCGAACGAAGACTGAACGTCGTAGTGAAAACCTTTGCATCCTCTTCCTTTGCTGTCTTTTGACCAGTGGTAGGTCACCAGAATCACACAGTCGGCTCCCATGCTGATGGTGTTTTTCACCCAGTCATTCAGTAGTTCACCAAAGTACGGCCAGCCCAGGTCAAACATTCCTCCGATGTTCCGGAAGGGTTGGATGATGCCGGGAGGAGTTTTCGTGATGATCGAAAGGTTAAGGCGGCCGTCCATGCATTTCATCGCGGCGATCGCCGTGGGGTGTTTGAACCGGTATTGCCTCCGAGACAGCGCTTCGTCAGGACTGCAGAACAGAGCGCTTTGTTTTTGGTTATGTTTGAGGAGAAATTCGGTAAGTTGAAGGTTTGGCATTTGTTGAATGGTTTATGGGCAGTTACCAGCATAGTACGAATATTTTTTTTTTCAATATTCGATAGCGGTGCCCATTAGAGGGCCGCCCAGTCGACCGGTTTTTCTCCCCCGGAAATCAGATAGTCGTTTGTTTTGCTGAAATGTTTGCAGCCGAAGAATCCGCCGTACGCCGAGAAGGGCGACGGGTGCGCGGCGGTGAGGACGCAATGTTTTGAGCGGTCGATCATTTTTCCCTTTTCCTGCGCGTATTTTCCCCAGAGCAGAAATACCACGTGGTCTTTTTTTCCGGAGACCGTTTTCACCACGGCGTCGGTAAACTCTTCCCAGCCCCGGTGCTGGTGGGACCCCGCGGTATTCGCCCGAACGGTAAGGGTCGCGTTCAGAAGAAGAACTCCCTGCCGGCTCCAGTTGTCCAGGTTCCCTGTCTTCGGCATCTGCACGCCAAGATCATCCTCTATTTCTTTGTAGATATTCTGGAGCGACGGCGGCAGGGGAATGCCGTCGTTGACCGAAAAGCACAGTCCGTTCGCCTGGCGGGGACCATGGTACGGATCCTGTCCCAGAATCACCACTTTTACGGCGTCAAAGGGGCACAGTTCAAATGCCCGGAAAATATTTTTTCCTTCAGGGTACACCCTGGCGGACGCGTACTCTTTTTTTACGAACGCGATGAGCTTTTCAAAGTACTCTTTGTCGAACTCCTCCCGGAGGACGGCCTGCCATGAAGGATCGATTTTCACCTGTGCCATCGGCGGGTGGGCTGAATGGTTATTCGGAAAGATTCTCAAGTGTCAGGGTGACTTTTGTCCCCATGAATTTTTCACCTTCTCTTTGTTCGCTGCACACGACGGTGAGAAGAGATTTTTCGTCCTTGAAGGAGGTCCTTTTATAGGTGGCTTCCGTCCGTGAGTCTTCCGTGGGTTTCAGGTTTGCCGCCACAATGATTTTTTCCTGGGCCGTGCATGCTTCATTCATTCCCAGGCCGGTCATATACACCAGCTGGTTGTTTTTTCCGATGGTGTTCGTGGAGACGTTTGACGCGTCCCCCGGAATTCCCACGTTTCCGAGTTTTGCCCCGGACGCACAGCCGGCCAGTGACAGGGTGATCAGACTCGCGGTGACGATGGTTTTGATTTTCATTGGTTTTGGGGTTAGGAATATATGAATTTTTACATCATTGGCGGAAAATGACAAATCCATTCGATGCGGCTATTCTTTCGGGAGTTTCCGCACGGTAACCGTCTTAATCATGCGTTCGGTTTTTTCTTTGATCACGAATTCAAAATTTTCGATAGTGGTTTGCGTACCCGCGTCGGGGATTTTTTCAAATTTGTCCAGCAGCAATCCGGAGATGGTGGTGAATTGCTGGTCTTCGGGCAGCGATGATTTGAAGTAGCGGTTATAGTCTACGATGCTTATGCTTCCGTCGACGGTGTAGGCCCCGTCTTTCTGTTGTACGATGAGTTTTGCCGTTTCGTCGCTTTCGTCGGAAATATCGCCGACGATTTCTTCAAGGACGTCTTCAATGGTCACCAGCCCGTCGATGTCGCCGTGTTCGTCGGTGACCATCGCCAGGTGCAGTTTTCCTTTTTGAAATATTTTCAGCAACTCGCTGATGCGCTGGGTGTTGGGTACGAAGTGGACTTTTTTTATGAGGTTCTCCAGCGAGTTGAGGTGTTTGCGCGTTTGAAGTTCCCTGAGGAGATCCTTGATATTGAGGATTCCTAGGACTTTATCCATGTTGTCTTTAAACACCGGGATCCTGGTGAATCCTGATTCGATGATTGCCTGGATGTTTTTTTCGTACGGTTCATCGATGTCCACGGCGAAGATTTTGGAACGTGGTGTCATGATTTGTCCCGCTGCAATGTCCGAAAAGTCGAAAATGTTGTCCAGGATTTCGTGTTCGTCCTTTTTGAGGGTTCCGGCTTTGTGGCTTTCGTACAGGATGGCGCGTAACTCCTCTTCCGTGAGTTTTGATTCCATGAAGCTCGTTTTATCACCAAAGAGTTTGAGAACGATATTGCTCGAACCGGTGAGGATTTTTGTGACCGGATAGGCGATTTTGGAAAGGAAATACATCGGGTACACCGCGAAGAGCGAAAATTTTTCCGAAAATTTGATTCCGAGGGATTTTGGGATAAGTTCGCCCAGAATAACACTCAGGTATGTGATGACGAGCACGACGGCGGTCAGACTCAGTCCGGCCGCGTTATTCGCGATAAATGGCCAGGGTGTCTGCTGGAGGATGGGAGTGATCGCATCCGCGATATTGGCACCCGCGAAGGCCGATGCGATGGTGCTGATCAGCGTTATTCCGACCTGGACGGTTGCCAGGAATTCCTCCGGGTTTTTGAGGATTTTTTCCGCCAGGACCGCTTTTTTGTTTCCTTCTTTCACCAGCTGCCTTATCCGTGTTTTTCTTATCGAAATGAGCGCGATTTCCGTTCCGGAAAAAAATCCGTTCAACAGGATGAGGACGATGACCAGGAGAATTTCGGAGAGTGTTTGATTCATGGCTCCAAGTATAACATATCGGTGGAATATGGCTTCAGGTATGGACGTTGTCCGTGTATTTTTGCTATAATTCATGCGTTTTAACAACTCCACGATGAAAAGATCCGCAACTGTTCTGGTTCTCGTCAGTATGGCGTTTTCGGGGTGTCAGTCTCAGGTTCTCCCCCAGTCGCCGGGGCAGACTGCTGTGCAACCCACCCAGCAAGATTTGCCGGGGAGTACGATGCAAACCACGGGACAGAGTGCGGACGAGCAGGGAATGTTCGTTGTTTTTTACCAGGGGTCGCTGGCCGACGTGAGTCTTCGTTATGCTGATGCGCAGGTATACACCACGGCTTTATTGACCGCAGATCCCGGCAAAATTTCCAAAGAGGAGTGGCTGGGCTTTTCCGACATGACCAACAAAAAATGGGAAGATGCGCAGCAGGCGGCCAAGAGGTTCGAAGAAGTTGCGGGTCTTTTTCCCAACCGGGAAATTTCCCTGAATATGGCGGGTTCTATCCCGCAGTGGTCTCTGGTACCGGTCGCGTTCGCCCAGAATACCATTCCCATCGAGATTTCCGATCAGGAGGTACAGAACAGTCTGGATAAGGCCGGTCAAATTCAGCCGAAAGGTTTGACGGAACCGGGGCAGGGTGAAGAAGTCCAGGTTTTGAATGAGGGCATAACGGAGGTCATCGATAAAGTTCCTCCACGGCAAATGCTTGAAGCCGCGGCCAAGATTTTTAATACCGATATTCAGGGGGCGTACGGAAAATTGCAGGAACTCCGCGGTAAAATTTCCGATGAGAATTATCAATGGGCGCAGGCTTACGGTGATCTCTCGGCTGCCGCCGAAGATATTAAGTTGGCTTCCGAGGTGGCGTTGTTCGTTGGCGGCCTGGCAACCGGAGGCAGTGAATTGGCCGTATTTGGCAGTGCCGGTAAACTGAAGAATGCCTATAATCTTATTTCCACCGCGATCAGCGGAGCGGATTTAACCTTTTCCCTAACGAAAAAGGGAGTTCAGCTGGATCTGATCAGCGAGGAAACCGGTAAGAGAATGGCGGACGCGGCGGATGCCGATTTTTTCAAATATCTGAAGGTGTGGTCCAGCATTAAGGACATCAATAAGGCCATTAGTGATTATAAGGAGGTGTATACGTCATACAAGGAAGGGAAAGAAACCCTCAGGAGATTGAAGGAGATCGGAGGGGAGGTTGTGGACGAAGCTGAGCTGGCCAAACAGGCTTTTAAAAATCTGATGACGGCCAACGACAAGTATAAAGAGCTGATTCAGGGAGGAATCGGGAACGTCCAGACCAGCTACGATCTTGGCGGTAAGGTTCTGGACTATCTTTCGGCTCATCCCGATGCACAGTCCGTTTCGCTTCAGATGCAGAGCGACGGGACGGTCACCGTACAGGCTGGCGGAAACGAAACGGTTCAGCTCAACGACCAGGGGGTTCCGATCAGTGATTTGGAGAGCAACCAGAAACTTCAGGAAATGGGCGGTTTAATGCGGCAATTATATTCGGGAGCACAGGTTGGTGGCGGGATTTCTGACTCGGAGGTGCAGTTGACTCTTCCGGCTGTACAACCGACGGGGCAGCCAGTGCCAGTCGATCAGCCGCTTGTGGTTCAGCCTCCGGTCGTCACGGAGCCTCCGGTTGTCGTTTTGCCTCCCGTCCAGCCCTCTCCAGCGCCTCAGCCTCAACAACAACCGGAACCGGTCATCGAAAAACCCGCCTACGACGGAACCTATTCAGGTTCATCCACCGCGGCAGTCGGCGTGGCATCCGGTTCGGTGACGGTGAGCGGAGGAACGCTTTCAGGGAGGGTGACGTACCGTGAATCCATACAGGGTCAATCTTTCACCATCGGTCTCAATGTTTCCGGTTCGGTGAACGATGACGGAAAAGTTTCCGGCCGTTTTTCCGGAAGCCAGAAGTCCGGGGGGTCTACCGTAACCGTCAGCGGGTCTTTTTCCGGCGGCATTTACGACAACGCGATGAGTTTGCGTTTCAGCGGAAGTTCGTCGGCGACCGGCGGGGTATCGGGGAGCATTTCGCTCTATAAATGATGATCGTTTTTGATAACCCAGCGGTTTTATGGTATTTTGAGCGATGGTCTTTTGTACATTTTATTTCATAAACATTTCAAATGAAAAACAGACTGTTTGTTTTTGGAAGGATGACCATAGTTTTGACCATTGCAGCCCTCTCCGTGTTTTTGATGGTGCAGGCGGTATCGGCGGCGTCCCAATGTTTCAGTCCGCCCGAGCAATGCCAGCAGGGTTGCGCAAAGTACCTGGATGCTCCCGAGGCTTACGATTTCTGCGTCAATGATTGCAATACGAATTATACGTCACAAGCGGACTGGGATGCTTATTTGACGTGTCAGCAAAGCACTGCCGGGCAGACTACCACGACAACTACTGCTCCGGTCACCGTCAAAACTTTGGTCATAGGAACCGATGTGCACGAAGGCGATATCATCAATACCGGTGCCAATGAGATTAAAATCATAGCGTTTTCGGACGGCAGTAAAGTTCAGATCGGAAGGAATTCATCCTTTACCTACAACACTCAGGACTTGGTGACTACGAACGGGTTGGGAAAGTTTGCCTTCTATCTCAAAAAGTTGACCGATTTCAGGCTGAGGAAATTCACCGTACGTACACCTACCGTGGCTCTTGCCGTTCGGGGGACCTATTTTCTTGTCGATACGGGCGCAAATGGAGAGACGACGGTCAAAATGCTGGAGGGAACACTTGATGTTTCAGACATTGGAAATACGAAGACGGTTCAGGTGCAGGCCGGGTATCAGCTTACCGTAGACAGCAACGGTGTGTTCGGGTCCCAGACCAAACTTCAGTTAACCCCTGCGGATAACTGGTATAAGGATGTTCAGCCGTTTTCCGATGTGGGCATTGATCATAAGTTTTTTGACGCCATCGGGTATTTAAAGAATAACAACATCGTACAGGGTTATAGTGACGGTACATTTAAGCCCTCAAGTGAGATTAACAGGGCAGAATTTACAAAAATAGTGATCGCGACCATCGCTACGGGGCCGGTAGGTTCTGACTGTTTTACGGATGTGAAAGGGGAGTGGTTTGCGCCTTATGTCTGTTATGCGAAAAAGAACGGTATCATCGGCGGATATCCAGATGGCACTTTCAAGCCCACCCAAAGCGTAAAAATGGCTGAAGCACTGAAAATTATTTTGTTGGCCCTGCACGTGAGTTTGTCAAAAAACACCGGTTCAAATTGGTATGACGTTTACATGAACACCGCCAACGAACTTGTTATTTTGGCGAATATCAGTGATGCCACTCCGGCGCATATTGTAAACCGGGGTGAGATGGCGGAAATGATCTACCGCCTGAAGGCATTATAATTTACCGATCCACTGAGCCGGGTCGACAATGGTTTTGTCCACGAACATGGTGAAATGCAGATGGTCGCCGTTGGAAAGGCCGGTGCTGCCCATTTTTCCGATGAGGTCGCCGCGGGTGATCTTGTCCCCGGCTTTGACGTCAAGGCTGTTCAGGTGAAGGTACATGCTGAAGATATTGAGTCCATGGTCGATGACGATGACGTTCCCGTACGCGGGTGTGTTGCTTGCCAGTTTCACGATACCCGAATTCGCGGCATAGACAGGCGTATCTTTTTTATTGGCGTAGTCGATGCCGAAATGTGATCCGGAATATTTTTTGTTGATGTAGAGTTTATCGCCGAATCCGAGGGTGATTTTCCCGGTGGTCGGGACGATAAACGCATCGTTCCAAAGCTGTTCTTTTACCGGGTCGGACATGGAACCGTAAATCAGGTTCCATGTGGGGTCCTGATAATTCTTTCCGAAAAGTTTCCGGGTTGATGTGGGCAAGCGGAAATATTTGGTGGCGAAATTCCTGTTTTGAATCGTCACCGGAATGGAGAATTTTTCAGATCCTATCCCCGGGGTGAACAGGCTGATGGTGAGATCTTTTGTTTCGGTTTTGCTGAGCCGATTTATGCCAAGGAACCCCGTGAAATATTCTTTTTCTTTTTGAAAGAGAATGGATTGCCCCTCGAAATCACCGGCGATGTAGGTGTTGTTTCCACGGGGGATTTTGATCTCCAGCGTGTTTCCCTTCAGCACTTCGTATCTGACCGGGATGGTGTCGGCCAGGGCCGGAAGAGTGCCGAGACTGATTATTGTCGCGAGGGCGGCGAGGGTGCCGACAACCGCGCGGACAACGGGGAGTTTTTTCATCGGGTGTATTTTGATTGGAGCTGTGAGAGTAAATGTTCAACGCTTCCGTCGTTCACCAGCGTATCGTCGGCCATGGCTATCGGGCCTCCTTTTTCAATGTTCTCGATTTCCGCATGGTCGCGTTTCTTGGCGTCCTCGTTTGAGATCGGACGTACCGGGCGCTGTGAGAGTCTTTGGTATCGCAATGCCGGAGGAGCGTACACTGAAATGACTTTCAGCGAGTCGCCGAATTTGTCCTTGAGGATTTTGTATTCCGACCAGCTGTAGAGACCGTCGATGATTACATTGGCGGTTTTTACCGCTTCCTCGATTTTTGGCAGATTGAGAATGGCGTACGCGGCCGGGCCGTGGACTTTCCTGAGTTCTTCCCTTACCGTTTTTTCGTTTGCTGGATTGACTTCAAGCCCCCTTTTTTGGAGTTCGTCCATCGTGACTCCTCCAAAATAGACGGAAGCGTATCCGAGATCCTTGAAGTAATCGTTTACGACTGATTTTCCGGAACCGCACATTCCGACCAGGGCGATGATGTTATTCATGCAGTTGTTTTATAATTTGCCGAGTATTTGTTCGGATCTTCGATCATGTCATTTTCCGCCCACTCTTTGGTCCATTGTTCCACGTCGTATTCGGCGAGCTCTCCTTTTTCGTCGTTGGCGTATATATGTTTGATCCCCGCGTTGAGGATCATTTTTTTGCAAATGAAACAGGGAAGGGCCTTCAGATATCCCGCCTGTCCCTGGAGCACTCTTTCACCGTACAAATACATGTCAGCTCCAAAGAGACTCACGCCCGCGCGGGCGGCGTTGATGATCGCGTTCTGTTCGGCATGGACGCTCCTGCACATTTCGTATTGCGTTCCCGAGGGGATCTGCAGTTTTCTGCGGAGGCAGAAGCCGATTTCATAGCAGTCTTTAGTCATCCTGGGGGCCCCGTTGTATCCCGTCGAAATAATCTGGTCGTCTTTTACGATCAGTGAACCAAAGTGGGCGCTCATGCAGGTGGCCCTGGTTGCCACTTCCTGGGCAATCTGAAGGTAATACTGTTTTTTTGGAATCCGGACGGGAGGAGTCATAAAATGTTGGTAAACAGATTCTGATCCCAGTCTAGCATTATGGGATTGCTTTGCAATTCTCGTCTGTGCCAGGGTCAGGATTGACAGGTTCCTGGAAATAGTTCATGATTATGTACACGTTGTCTTTTACCTCATTCTCCTTGAATTATGAGTGCTCAAATACCCCCAGAAGATGCAGTTACAGCCGCTCCTGAACATTCAGACAAGCCCGTTGCGGATTCGGTTGGCGCCGATACCAAGGTGGATATGCTTCAGAACGCGGTGAAGCTGGGCGTATACGTTGATGCATTGGATTCCCAGACTCCGGCGGTGGAAAGGGTGTGTGAGGATTCGGTCGTCCGTGAAAAACTTCCTCCGATGAAAAGAGACATTCTTGAGCGTGCGGTAAAATATGTTCTCGATGCCCTCGATGCCGGCCGTGAGAAATTTGATCTCAAAAGCATGAAGGTTCACCAGGTTGTTCGTGACAGTGCGGGAACGGTGGTTATCCTGGATGTCAGAATTGCGAATGCGGATGGGGGGAACACGGTTATCACCTACGCCGTTGAGGGAAGGCACGGGAAACTGGATGCCGCCAGGAGCACCACGATTGAATGGGGGTGGACATCGGGTGAGGACTTTTCCATGACTGAGGCGGGAGGCGGAGTCGCTGATTATAAGGATGGAAAGTGGATTGAAACCTACTAATATTTACATCACATGCCTCCATACGAAGGTCCCGAACGGCGACGTAAGGCCGCGACACCCGAGGAACAGTTCAAACAAGACGTGGATGGGTTAACCCGCCGTGTTTTGACGGAGCAGGTCTCGCTTGCGGAAATCAGATTTAACGAAGGCGGGGAGGAACGTGAAAGAATAATCCGGGCCGTTCAGGAAAGGGTTGTCCGGTTGTTCGCCAAGATCAAGCAATCGCAGAGGGCTTTGAAAGACACAAGTGTGGTTCCCGCTATTCGGAAAAGATTATTGCGTTTATATAATCTTCAGGATGGACAGCTGGGCACGCCGGGGGAAATGGTGGCCGTCGTACCGCCCGTTGACGGAGCTCCTCATCTAAATTTGGAAAGGGAATTTTTCTTCTTTGGAAAACTTTATTTATCCTACATCGGTGAGGATTATTTTGAAATCGCCCGCGAGGCCATCGTCAACAAATTTATCATGCGCTGCGAAAATGAGCGGCAGCAGGAACGCGTACTGGAAATTGCCGGAACACTTCAAAAATCCAACCTCGCTTTTATGGGTAGCTGTAACGGTTTTTCCGTTATCCAGCTTGATTCCGAGGTTTTGGACCGGTTGAACATCGCATCGTTGTTGACCGACGAGGATTTTCAGGGAGTTAGACCCGCCGGAGCAAGCCCGGAGCGTCGCGATTCATTTGTCGATATGGGCAGGATCGATAACGGCTGGGACGAATAATCCGCATCCGTTATTTTTTCTTGTCCTTTTTTTGCTTTGGCTTCTTTTTTTCCTTTCTTCGTCCTGCGTTTCCTTTAGCCATAATGGTGGGGGTAAAGTGATATTGGTATTGTATCCTATTTATTTTTTTTGTGAAAGTCGTTAGAGTCGGATAAGCATTTATCCGATGGCAATGACCGATATGAAAATCCTCAAAGAACTTTCCCGGAAAGGGTTTCTTGATTATAAGTTCCTTTCCCTGAAGGGCAGTATCGCCGAATATCCTTCAATACTCGGTGAGCTGTTGAAAAAAGCGGAGCAATCGTTTAACGGCATTCTTCAACTGAAAAATGACCGGGTCAATTTTACCAATGTGGTTGAATACTCTTTTACCCACGATCATGATTTGGGCAGCCTTTATGCTTTTCTGACGAGTCTTGATAACACGAACAGTGCTCCGGCTACCCGGAAAATCATTGAGCGGTTCGAACCGAAAATGGTGGATTATTATCACAAAACGGCCCTGAATAAGGACTATTATGCCTTGTTGAAGAGGGTTTCACGACAAGAACTCACACCGGATCAACGACGGTCCGTTTTCCTTCTTCTTCGGAACATGAGGATCGCGGGGATTGATTTACCGGACGACAAAAGAAAAATCCTCAAGAAAATCAACAAGGATCTTAGTAAAATATCCCAGAAGTTCCGGAATAATATTATCGACGGAAAGAAGCAGTTTTTCCATGAATTCAAAGATGGAACCGCTCTCGGGGAGATGCCCCGGTCGGAACTTGATCTGGCCGCCGCAGAGGCCAAAACCAGGAAAAGCGGGGCGGCCTATGTCTTTACCCTGAGTCCGCCTTCTTTACGGGCAATTTTGAAGTACTGTTCGGACCGTTCCATCCGCGAGTTGTTTTATAAGAAATCCCTTACGGTCGCCTGTGCCGGCAAGTATGACAACCGTCCGCTGGTCAAGAAAATTCTTGAGCTTCGCCGGGAAAAATCAAAACTGTTGGGGTTCAAAAACTACGCCGATTTTATTCTGCAGGAAAGAATGGCCAAGAGTACGCGGCAAATCGAGTCTCTTCTGGCCAAGGTTTTCAGGAAATCCAGGTTGAAGGCTCAGAAGGAGATCAGGGAGCTGGCGGCTTTTTCCGAACTTAACAAGATGGAGGAGTGGGATGTTTCGTACTACAGCGAGAAGCTGAAACGGAAAAAATTTCAGGTCGAAGAGAAGGAGCTGAAGGAGTATTTCCCGCTGGATCAGGTGATCAACGGGCTTTTTACGGTCGTATCCCTTTTGTTTGACGTTGAAATGAAACCCAAAAAGGTTGAAAGCTACCATCCGGATCTGAGGGTTTTTGAGGTGAGGAGAAAAAAAGAACTCCTTGCTTACTACATTGCCGATTTTACCGCCCGTCCGACCAAGAAAAACGGAGCCTGGTGCGATCTTTTGCGTTCTCCGGTGTATACCGGGGGTGGTTATGAAGTTCCGACCGTCATCAATGTGATGAACTTTCCCCAGGCGTCCGGGAAACAGCCGGCCCTGTTGAGCCACAGGGACGTCGAGACGCTTTTTCATGAGTTCGGACATGCACTCCACGTGATCTTCAGTTCCAAAACGTACGCGAATCTGAATGGTTTCAGTACCGAGTGGGATTTTGTGGAGTTTCCTTCTCAACTGCTTGAAAACTGGTGCTGGGAAATGGATTCCCTCCGGCTTTTTGCCAAACATTATAAAACCGGAAAAGTCCTGCCGCCGGGGCTGATACAAAAGCTGCGTGCGTCAAAAACTTTTATGGGCGGGTATTCCACGCTGCGTCAGCTGGAATTTGCCCTGCTGGATTTGGGTTTGCATACGGGAAAGGTGTCGTCTTCGGTCGCGATGCTTGACCGAACGTGCAGGAACATCACCGGCCGGTGCAGCGTTTTGCCCAAGTTTAAAGGGTACAGCATGTATACCAGTTTCGATCATGTTTTTGCGGGAGGCTATGCGGCGGGGTACTATAGTTATATCTGGGCTGAAATTTTGGAGGCGGATGTTTTCCTGAAGATGAAAAAGATGGGGATTTTAAAGCGGAAGACCGGCTTGGGTTATGCTCATAAAGTATTGGCGCCGGGGGCGAAGAAAGAGGGTATGGCAATATTTAGGGACTTTATGGGCCGGAATCCCGACGTAGGCGCGTTCATCAGGAAACACGACCTGGGCTGAGTGCTGAAAAATCCACACCTTTATTTCTTCACATGATTCTATGAATAAACTGAAATTATTTTTGGTCGCATTCATTGCTCTGGCCGTTGTTTCGGCCTGTTCCGGCTCTCCAAAAAGTTTAACGGCGGATCTTTTTCATGCGGATAATTATCTTATGAGTTCAACCGAGGTTGGGGCCATTCTTGGGGATGAGCAGCTTGCCGCGGGTGTACATGTTTTGGATGTGAGGACCCCCGATGAATTTCATTCCGGATGTGTAAAAGGCGCTGCAAATATTGATTTTGAGGCGGCGGATTTTGAAACGAAACTTGCTTCACTGGATAAAAGCGCCAATTATCTGGTGTATTGCCGTTCGGGCCGGCGAAGTGCTCTGGCGGTCGCTAAAATGAGAGAAATGGGATTCACCAATATTCTTGAACTTGCCGGAGGTATCAACGCCTGGAAGGAAAACGGAGAACCTCTGAGTCAAAGCTGCAATTAATCTCGTCCTGGACTTGAAAAAGCCATTTGAGGCATTGCTCAAATGTGCTGAGTTTCAAGAATGGCTCCCCCGACTGGGCTCGAACCAGTGACCTACCGGTTACACGTATCTCTATGTTTCCATAAAGGGTGGACTATATCTTCACCTTCTTTCTGTTGAAAGGTCAGGTGCGTCTGTATCTAGTCTCTACGGTGCCCCCGCCAAAGCGGGGTTCCCACGGTATTGGCTTAGTCTATGTCTTAGACCTTAGCTTTCACCGTTATCCAGACGAGTTTCAACCCCGATTTCTCGGGGAAGCTGCGTTATGCCGTTTTCGACTTCACGGTGACAATTGGCGCATAATAAGACACATATATCGAGTTCCTGTTTCACTTTTTCCCAACTCCTGGTGTATCCCTTCCGGGATATCCCGAAGTTTTTTTCGTCGAGAAAGTGATGGAATTCGAGTGCGTCGGTGCACCGTTTATATCCGCAAAGCTGACACTGACCGCCCTTAAGGTCTATAGCCTGCTTGCGAAGAGATTTTCTTCTCTTGGCCACAGCCTGCTTTAGATATTCAGCACGGTCGGCATAGGATCTTTTATCTTTCATAATGAGGAAAGATTGTGTTCACAGCCGGTTGCTCTACCACTGAGCTACAGGGGAATGCCGAGTTTTCAATAAGCCCCAAACGTGGAGCAGGGACACTATAGCCAAGCTAGAAGTAATTATCAACGAATTTTTTACTTATTTCTGCCCATCTCTGCGGCAAGCTCTTTTTCAATTTCGTTGAGGTCGGTTTTTTTCTTCATCATGGCCAGTTCTTCGTCGTCTTCCGGGGGCATGCCCAGGTGGTCGTGGATTTCATCTATGATGATGAGCATTTTGGTGATTTCCTGTTCCGCCAGCACGTTCAGGTGCAGGTCGACCTCTTCACGCAGGTCCGCGATGTGGGCCGCACGGTTCTGGCTGATCAAAACAACGATGGCCAGGAAGATGGCCTCGAGTGACACGATCATGGTCAGGAGTCCGTATGGAAATGAGTCAAAAGCCGGTATTCCCGGAATAAGACCCGTATTGATGAACATCCAGCTTGCGAACCAGGCCATGTTGAAAATCAAAAACCACACCGAACCGAAAAATTCAGTCAGGTAATCGGCTATTTTGTCGGTGAGTCCGCGCTTGAGGTCCATTTTCGCCTTGAAACTTTTGATTTTTTCGCGGCGGTGTTTGACCAGTTCCTGATGGACACCCGTGTGGATTTTCATTATTTTTTTGAGTTTCTCGGCGGTTTTTTGAGGGAGATTCATGGGGGAAGATTATTTTATTATGGTTTATGTTTTGACGAACTTCCATATCTCGCGGCAGACGATCTGGTCCGGACGGTCATAGATGAGTCCCAGCCGCTCGTAGACCTTCAAGCCGTATTTTTTGCTGATTTCATGGGGAATGAGCGGTTCTGCCCGGTATCCCATTTGCGCAATTTCTTCAACCAGGTCTTCCAGGAAGAAGTACCGGTCCTTGCGTTTGTAGGCCAGGAAACTGATGACGACGGGGGTCTCTTTGTCTATGAGCGGCTTGACCGTTCTGAAAAATCTGAACAGCGTTTCGTGGATACTGCTGAAGGTTTTTCTGATGTTTTCCGGGACGGGGAACTGGCTTACCGGAGGTCCAAGGTACGATTCAGTCACGATGAGGGCGGGGGACTGGGGTATCTCTTTTTTGGTGAGCTGGGTCGCGTCTTTGATGAAGAGCCGGGGCTGGGGGGTGAGGATGTTGTATTTCCTTATCATCCAGTCGATGTTATTGTGGGCTTTTTGGAGTGCTTGTTCGTTGATGTCGGAACCGAGCGCGTTGAATCCCAGGAGCAGTCCTTCGGTGAGTACCGTCCCAATGCCGGTGAACGGGTCATAGAGCAGGCTGTTGTCCGGGATTTTTTCTTCCAGCGGGGTTTTTCCGGCGAGGTTGATCATCATCTGGGCCAGTTTTGGAGGGAGCATGCCCAGGTGGGGGTCCCGGCCCGGCCGTTGATAGTCGCGCTGGCTGTATTTTTCAATGTCCTGGAGCGCTTTCGTTTCACCGTAGAAATAGTGGTTATTGCCCTGAATGACAGTGATGTGGGAACCGTCTTTGAGGAGTTCTTCTCCGTGTATGGCGGCGCTTTCGGGATTTTTGAAGTTCTTGTTGATGAAACGGGATTTAATTTCCGCTTTGACCAGTTCTTTTTTAAGGGAAATTAAGGTTCTTTTTAAAATTTCTTCATGTCTTTCTGTAAAACTGGAGAGGCTTATTCCGTAATTGAGCTTGTTCGGTCTTCCCTGGAATTTTGTCGTCAGAAATTCGCCGACTGCCGGGACGATGGCAGACTTATCTTTTTTTGACTGGCTGAAAATTTCTGCGATGCTGATGGTTCCGCCAAGACGGTTCAGGCTCTCTTGCGGATTGGCGAGGGGCTGCGGGAGTTCCGCGATGAGGGCTTCCGGGACGAGGTCGATGATTTTCGATCCCTTTACGGAGCCCAGTACGGTGCAGAGTTCTGCTATGGAAAGCAGGTGTTTCCGGCCAAGAATAAATGCGTAGGTTGTCATACCCGTGTATCATTTCATGTTTTTATGAAAAAGCAACATCAAACGGTTCAATGGTCCCGGCGGAATTTGGTTTTATGGGCGGTGGCTGTTTTTGTGCTGTTCGTTCTTGCTTTCGGGTATGGGTATTTTTTCGGAAGGTATGAGCAGATTGAACTGAACAAATCCTTGTTGAAGCCGATTCCCGATGTGAATTGCGAGCCGGCGTGACGGGGGAAGCGGAGGTCAACATTAATGCGATATTTTGGCAAGCGTAACTTGCTTGTTTTGGCATGGCCGAGTTTATATAGTAGCTTTTGCTTGTTTGGCATATCATTTTTTAATTCACACCAGTATGGCAATGTCATTGAACCGTGCCCAGATTATCGGGAACGTTACCCGCGATCCGGAACTCCGCCAGATTCCGGGAGGACAGACCGTGGCCTCTTTCAGCGTCGCGACGAACTTTGTCTGGAAGGACCAGTCTGGCCAGAAACAGGAGAAGGCTGAGTTCCACAACGTCGTGGTCTGGAGAAGGCTCGCTGAAATCGTTGGACAGTATGTGAAGAAGGGGACAAAGGTTTATGTCGAAGGACGCATGCAGACCCGCGATTGGGAGGGCGAAGACGGCGTGAAACGCTACCGGACGGAAATTGTTGCCGAAAATGTCATTATTCTCGATAGAAAAGGCGCTTCGTCCGGGGATGATGAAATGGGCGGCGGATACACTGGCGCTCCGCGCAAAGCCGCCGGGATTCAGCAAAATCAGGCGGCCGAAGGCGTGGACATGGGGCCGGCCGTTGCCGCAGGCGCCGCCGATGAGGTTGCGATTGAGGATCTTCCGTTTTAATTGAACTGACCCTTGTGGGGCATAGGAAAAAGGACCAGCTTCGTAAAGATGCTGGTCCTTTTATAGCTCTCTGATCTTACCCTATCAGCTGCTTGTTTTCGAAGCGCTGAGGATAAAGAAGATCAAGGAGCGGTTGGCAACAAGGCCGCGAACAAATGTGCCCTGTTACCGTCTTTCAGCATGAATGCTGAAAAACTTTGCTCCCTACCGTTCTTTGGTGCATTATTTTAGGACGCTGGTTACACCGCCGTCCATTTGTATTTTGGTTTTTTGTGTTTCTCTCCCGGCCGAAGCGAGGAGAAGTAAACTTTTTGGTTGAGTGTGTTTTTGTTTTGTTGAGCACTGTGTGCTCGGGGTAAGTTCCTGCCGTCGGCCCGCAAAAGAATATTCGGCGGGCGGTAGTGACGGAGGCTACTTTAGGTGAGTCGGTTGTCGCGCCGACTGCATCGAAAAGTAGGGAGGCAGAAGCCATTTTCCACCGGATAGCTTGTGTCTGACTACTTTTCGACGTTGGTTTTAGTTTTCAAGGAACATTTTTTGCTTTTTGTTATCTCATTATTCTAGCATTTTTTCCCGTTTTCTTCAATGCTCTTAGAAGGGGTTGCGACGGATGAGTTTTTTTTTGCTATACTTGGTTTTGGTGCTTCAGAGCATTATAGTATTATAAAATATTCTTACTTTTTAGTCAATAGCCTCGCAGGCGGAGCCATGAAAGGAATTCTCTTTATTATTTCAGGTCCGTCGGGCGTTGGAAAAGGGACGGTTATCCGCGCCCTCAAGGAAAAATATCCCCGGTTTGTTTTTCCGATTTCCCATACGACGCGAGCTATCCGGCCGGGGGAAAAGGACGGTGAGGTGTACCACTTCATCAGTGAGCAGAGGTTTAAGTCCGAAATCGATAAGGGCAATTTTCTGGAATGGGCCCAGGTCCATAAGAAGGACTATTACGGGACGTTGAAGAAGCCGATCATCGATTCGCTGGAGGCCGGTAAAATCGTGGTGAGGGAAGTTGATGTCCAGGGGTTTCATTCGATCCGGAAGGTGATGCCCAGGGAAAATCTGGTGACGATCTTTTTGAAAGCGGAAAGTCCCGAGAAACTGCTTGAACGCATTGCAAAGCGGGGGAAACTTCCCGAAGAGGAGCTGCAGCGGCGCATGGAAAGCGCCCAGCGCGAGATGGCGGCGGCCGACCTTTTTGACTACCAGGTTTGGAGTCTGGAAAACAAGATTCCCCTGTGTGTCGGAGACGTCGAAAAGGTTATTCTGGATTGTGCCCAAAAAGCGGGCTTGGTGATGTAGTTTTCAGTATGGCGCGATCTGATAAGGTTTTCATGGTTTTGTCATGCTTTTTGGCAGTTTTTGTGGTTTCCAACTGCCTATTGACAAATACGTATTTTTATTTATAATAACCTCCTTTTTTGTACGTAATTGTGCGTGCTGAGGCAAAAAAACAGACTATTTTAAGCCAGAACTACCTGACCAAGGCCGTCGCTGCTTCATACAGCGAAATTGCCGGTTCTTATGATGTATCTGAGGAAAGTCTGCTTATTGTTAAGACTTTGGCTCGAATAAGAGACGATGTTATCGCTTCAATAGGTCAAGCGGTTCCGGGGGCTATCGGGAGGCAGTCTGAATTAGATCATGTCTGTGAGTTAATCGGTGCCACGGTTAAAACGAGCATGGAGGAAGCGGCGGCCAAGTATGGGCTTTCTCCGATGGTTGTTACCGATCTCACCGGGGCTATTTTCAGCGAACGCCGCAAGGTGAAAGCAATGATTGGTGAGAAGTATGATTTGGAGATGGGGGAGCAGAAGTTGGAGTTGGGAGATGATTACATGTATAACCTGGAACCCGCGTTGCTTCAGTTTCAAATCTATTTTTCGAAGCTTTTGTCTCCCGTTTATGAGGACAAAGGTGGATATTTGTGCGGGAGATGCGAGAGAATTCATACGAAGAGTACCTCCGATCAGGACCTTCTCAATGTCATGCAGCAGCTCGCTGACGATGCGTTGAATAAAATTATCGAAGATGTGAAGCACATGCAGTATTTGAAGAAACCTTTCCGGTTTTCAGATCTGGTTCGCACGTTCCGTAATTTTTTAAACAAAAGGCGCGGGAATTTGAAGATGTGTTACGGAATAAAAGGCCCGGCGCTTGCTGAACTGAGAGATTTTGCCAACGGGGTTTTTACGGACACGGAACATCTGGCTGAAAGTGATTTTTTGGAGGCCGGGATTCATCCGAAGTTTTCAGCGATTTTCGGGAATACCAGGGCTTTTTACAGAAAAAAAGTTCTTGATGGGATGAAAAGACATGAGCTCCGGAATCTTTGCGCAGAGGTTGATGAATGCGATCCGGATTCCGCGGTATCCGCTCTTGGAGTTCCGCAGGTCCAGGTACCGGGGACAGACGCGGATGTCCCGGTCGTTGAATGCGAGCCCCCAGCGGCTTCACCGGAAGTTTCCCCTTTACCGGAAGCTCCACCTTCACCTTTTCAGCCGATTCCTGATGCTTACAGGGAGAGTCCGGATGAGTTTTCCAACCGGCTCGCGCTTTTGATCTATGAACCTTTTTTTACCGAGGCACTACAGCAGGGGTTGTACTGCTGCACAAGATGTAATGACCTTCATGCCAATGATGCCACTCTGATCGTTGATTTCAAGACTGTCGATACGTTTCTATGGAAAACGTTGCAGATCGTTGATGAGCAGGTAAAACCTTTGTTGAACCAGGGGGCCGCCGAAGGGTTTGGGTTGGGTCAGTTGAGGGATAGAGTCCTTGAGTTTTTAGGGTCACGATTGTCCACATACGTTCAGTCGAACTCGAAATCGAAATTATGCGGCCATACTCAAAAAAAGCAGGAACTTCTTGAGAAAGTTATTGCACGAATTGCACACATGCCGATTGAGGATTTTGGAGCAATGCGGTTTGAGGGTATGGCTCCGGGTGTTTTGCAGGCCGTCAACCTCCGCATGTCGATGTATGCATTTGATCCGACTCCCTGCAAGGCCGCATTATGGAAGGATGTTTTGGATGCAAAAGCAGTTGGGGAAAAGCCGGCGGCTCAACCTGAGGAAGAGCCGGTGCAGGCGGCCGAAAGCGTAACCTGCGAGGTGGCGTCCGAAGACGTTACCGGCGACGCGGTCACCGAAGATGCCAATGAAGACGTTACCGGCGGCGAGTCGGGGCCCGTTGAGGCCCCGGTTTTGCCGGATCCCGTGATTGCCGGTAGGGAGACGCGTATTCAATCGGTGGTTGAATGGTTCGGACAGTTCCCGGAAATGCAAAAAAAGACTTATATAAGGCATGAAATCGCCGCATTGATCCAGGTACTTTCTGCCCCGGAGGAGCATCCCAAAAGTCTCGTCACTTACGCACTCCTCAAACTGGAGGCATTCCGTGACCAAATTGATTTTGAGGAAACGACCAAGGCGTTCAGCACGAGTCTGGACAGTGATGAGCTGATGTCCCTGTACGTCAGGATTTTCAGGGAATTGAGTTTTGAAAATCCTGCCAGAAGCGCTTCCGCAAGAATCGTGCAGGAAAGGCTGCGGGAATTTCAGGCTGTCATTTCAGGTCTTGAGGAAGAGTATTTCAGGCTTGAATCCGATTTTGGCGATGGGGTTGACGGCGCTGAACAGGCAATACTGTCGTTTGAAAGCGAACGTGCCGGTTTATTTGCGGAAAAGGCTTTGGCTGACGGTCGGAGGTCCGCTTTGTTCGAATCACTCCCTTCTTTGCTGAAGGAGGATCATTTTACGGAGATGAGAGTTCATATTTCCGAGTCCAGGAAACTGAAAGCCCGCATCGGGGAAATTGACGCCCGCATCGATGAGATTCAAAAGGAGCTGGGAGCTTTGGTGGAATCACGCGACTTGCGGAGAAAAACGGCCGGGCAGATGGCTTCCGTAAAATCCCGGCTTGAGGCGGTGCACCAGAGAAGGCGTCAATTTGTCCGTGATGTGAGGGTTTTGCTTCTGCATACCTATCAAGAGTCGGCCCAATTTCATTCATCAAAAGCATGACACAGAAACCCCGACAATTGGGAATAGATACGCTCATGGGCATGTTTGAGTCTTCCGTCCAGGAGGTCAATGCTGAGCTTGCCGTGGATTATGAAGGCGTCCAGGCCGTCCGCGACAGGGTTCAGGCTTTACGACGGGATCTCGCCGCAATATTATCCGGCACATTTGCGTTTTCCATTGATTTCCCGGAAGACCTGGAATCGCTTTGTAAACCTGTGGCGGCGAAGTTCGCGGAGTTCGCCTCATCGGTGGAAAATCTGGATGGCGTGCCCCGGGAACTTAAAGATTTTGCGCTCGGACTTGTCGGTGCCCACAAACGTAAAATACAGAAATCTCTAGCGGAGGGTTATGATTTTTCAACGGGGGGACGGGATTTGTATATCGAAGAAAAGGACAGGAACAAGAGGGAGGCGTCTTCGACTTTGATCAAATTGCAACTGGGAAATATCGTGACTTTTTTCCTCTACAAGCATGCCGTCGAGATCGGCATTGCGAGTCATATTTCACTCGATGGAGGAGTGGTAGGTACTGATTTGCTTGACCGTCAGGTATTTCCAAAAGATGTATCAAGAAAAATTGAAAGGTATAACGAGGAGGTTAAGCATTTCGTACCTTGGCTCCTCAAGCTTGATCGTTTTGTCGATGGTGCACGCGATCGCGGTTATAGGATGAGTTTTGAACAGTTACGGGATTTTGTTTTGGCCGTTTTGAGGCGGCAGCGGGATACCCTTGGTAACGACAAACTGGATTCCAAAACGAAAGGTTATCTTTTTACCGTCACTGCAAGGCTCATTGAGGTCTTTCAAAACATGTCTGTCGATGAATTTGTTGATTATAAGCCGGATTATAGTTGTTCGGGTAATAAGTGGGCGAGAGATCATTTCACCCGGCAGTTTGCGGATTTTTCCAGTGTTTATGGAGGACCGTTCCATGAATACCGAAGGTCCGCACAGGCGGTTTGTTCTTCCGGGGTTGAAGTTCACGAAGAAGCAAAGATTGTCCGGAATGAAGATAATGAAGTTCCGGATTCCGTGCCCATGCCGGTACTGGATGATTTGGATGTAACGGTGGATATCAGGAATGGGGAGCTGAACCTCGAAATCGACAGGCGCATTTTGCAGGCTCTGGAATGGATTGCCGGGCTGCCCAAAACGCAGAGGAATTCGTATGTCCGCCATGAGATCGAGGCTGCCAGGAAGATTCTCGCGGACCAGGCCTGTTATGATCGCAAGCTGGTCATGTTTTCACTTTTGAAAATCGAGGATTTCATGCAGTCGGTAGAGGTCGTTACCATTAACGGACGCGACGCCGTATCCGCCAAGCCAAACCAGCAAAAGATTTTTGACGCGCACGTGGCGATTTTTCGCAATCTGGAGCGTACACTCAGCGGCGGAGACAGTGATTTGCCAAGCCTGATCGATGAAGTGAGGGGGGATTTTCAGCAGCCTGCTGAGGATGAAATGGCCAAAGCGCAAAGGGAAGAATCTCAGGCCCGATTTGTGACGCTGCTTCAACGGGTTGTTGGAAAACGCCGTGAACTTGCGGAGGTTGGTGCCCAAATCGTTTCTCTCAGGGCCGATCTCAGTATGTTACGCACCAAATCCACGGCGGCAATGGATAGCGACGATTATGTCATGTTGCAGAATTTGGGCGCCCAGATGGCTTCAAAAAAGCAGGAGGCGGATATCCTTCAGGGGAAAAAAGTTGCTCTTGAAGCGGAGGTCGCAGCCACGCAGGTGGAGGCTGACCGTTTGGACCAGCTTATTGAAAAAGAACGCACTGAACGTGAGACGAGGGAAAAACTTGAGGCTGAAAAACAGAGAATATTTGATGAATCCCTTGCCGATCTGGTCGAACGGTCAAGAACCCAGGATATTATATCGCCCCGGGAGGATGTCCCGGCGAAGCCGAACGATTGACCTAACCAAACGTGACTATGAACAAGATGGACGGAGTCAGCAAGAATGTGTTACGAACCAAGATTCACGCAGGATACGACAAGGTGAAGGGTCTTTTTGAAGCGAATGGCAGGCGTGACCGTGGTGAGTTTGAAAGGGATATCGCCAGTAAATTAATTGAGGTTCGTGACGCGGTTTTGGGCGTTCTTGACAGCATTCCCGGAGAACGGGTGCTTTACCATGAGGATCTGCTGGCCGTTTCCGATGAAGTTCGGGCCGGTCTCAGGGGTTTGCGCAAGTCGCTCATTTCGACTCCGTTTATTTCACTTGAAAAGCCTCTTTCCGTACTTGTGAACACCTATACTACGGATGTTTGCGCCGAGGTCAGAAGAAACGCAAATTTCCAGAATCGTCCCGCGGAGGAGGAATTGCCGGAAGACGATGAGGAGGTCGGTGAAATTTCGCAGGACATGTATAAGCTTTTTGAAGGCTGTCCTGACGATGTGGAAAGTTTTTATCTTGAACAGATTGTAATTCTCGAAACCAATTGGGGGCGGGATGTCGCGGCAAGGTTGCGCAATATGAGATTCATCGGTCAGTCCGGTGCTGATACGGAAATTATTTCAAAAGATCTGCTGGATATTATCGTCCATTTTTTCCAGCTGGTGGCCGCTGAAAATGACAACCTGAAGCTTTTCATGAGGCATTCTTATGAGGCGAAAGGGGGATGCGGTTTCGATTCTTTCAGGAATTACTGGGGTCGTTTGTTGAAGGGAGTGACAGAAACCAGGATACAGGCCGCTTTTTCTACGCATCGCGAAGCTGAAAGACTTGTTGATGTTCTTCATGAAAGTCTTCAATCTTTGATTGCGGTTATCGGTGCTCTCGATGTCGATGTTTTTCAACAGTATCAAAAGGGATATGAATACGATATTCATACTCCCGTGGCGCTTGTGATGCCCAAGAAACATAAATATCCGCTCGTGGACCCGGACGGAAACAAGGAAGCCGTGGTGGATTGTTCTCCGGCCGAACATGCCCTTAAGAAGCACGCTCTGAAGAACGGTTTGGAGAACGGCGAAATTGCGGCGATGCTTAATGACGTTATCCACGGAGGTCTCCCGGTCAGGGACGAAGCTTTCCTTGGAGACCGATGTGCCGGCAAAGGAAGTCCGATTCCTCCTGTTTTGGATCCGGAATTGAGCGGAGTCAAACTTGCCGATGTCCATGGCGATATTTTGAGGTCATTTGCCGCCGACGTGCATGCGGGGATTTTGAAAAAACTTCTGGAAAAGTTCTTCCTGAACAACAGAGACGATCATGCCGGCCCAAATTCAATGTCCATATGTATCAATAAACGGGAAGTTGAGGCCATGGCGGAGGTTGGTGTCTTGTTGAGACATGCCATTCAGCGGTATTTCGCAAAACTTCATGGAATGGTTGGAAATACGCGCAGACTTAAGCGGTATTTTACCGAACAGGTTTGGCAGTTTGAACGCGGGTTGACGGATGAACTTGCTCAATCGGTGAGCACCTGTGAGGATTTCGCCGTCTATTTTGGTGAAGCGGATTCTTTTGATTTCCGTCAGTTGAATCTGGATTACGGCAGTCTTGTCGCCCAATTGCATGACGGGAAATCTGTGGGAGGGACGGAAGGGGCTTGTGAGAACGATGAGACCGGAATGGTCTACGCGGCCATGCTGGGGGAACGGCACCGTGAAGATTTCGACGGACCTCTTTACCCGCAGGAAGTAATGTTGCTCAAGCGTTATCTGGATCAGGTGCCATTCCAAAAAGGCCTTGATGCGGCCGGTCACCTTAAAGAGTTCGTTGCCCAGGGGAAAGTCGGGCAATGGGCGCAGAATATCAACGGCAGTTTGCACGGGGGATATCCTGTCCGCAAGGAAAGTGATTTTTATCCCCTCATCACCGCCTGCCTTGAAGAAAAGCTCGTTGCCAGGGAAAGGGAGGAGAAGGCAAAGGAGTTGATGGTTGTGGAAGAGCGTTTGAGCTTTATGGGTGGACGCATCAAGAATGTTCTCCAGTGGGCCGACGAGGTGCAGTTCGTGAAGCGGCGAAGAAAAGGTTTTTTATATGACATGGTTGAGTTGTATGTCAGTATTCTCGGCACGGTTGATCTTGAAAAAGGGAGGGTGGCATGTCCGATTGACGTTGTGGAGTTCCAGGTACTTCCTTTTCTGGAGAAGGTCCGTGCGAATTATGAGGTGACACAGGCGAAAAGAAAGTCGGATGACAGCGGTGAAGAAGAGGATATGCGAGGGTTTATCAGTTTGAAGCTGACGCCTGAGGATTTTGCCGAACTTATGCAGGAAGCTCCGAACAAAAGAGTTGAGGTGCACGAATCCACTCCGGAGATCGACAAGTTCGCTTTTGTTCTCAAAACCCTTGATCAGAAAATTGCGTCGTGCACCGAAAAATTGGCCGAATACGCCGTTATTTTGGAAGCTTTGGACGGGAGAAAAGAAGTGTTGCGAAGCAAAACAGTAGAGTGTTCGAGTCTGCGGGAAAGTGTTGAATCCGGTACCCGGAGGCTTGAGGTCGTGAAAATGAAGATCAGAGCTCTGCTGTACGCTGAGGAACCGGACGAAACGGTTTTGGAGCCTTTGGTTTCTGAGGCCGAAACGCTTCAGGCAACGGCTGAAAACATGAAGGCTCTCATTCTCAGGCTGGGTCAAGAGACCGATGATCTCTGCCACGAGGTTGAACCTTTTCAGAAGCTCCAGCGGGACAGCACGGCAGTCAAGACTCGTCTTGACCAGCTCATGGCGAAACGGAAGGAATTTATTGCACAAGTCGATGTTCTTATTAGTTCACTGAATTATGATTGATTTCACGAAAATCGGGAAAGTGGTCGAAGACCAGGCAAAGGCGGCTTCAGAGCGGAATCCCGGTCTGGCGGATGAAATTACGACCGTCGTCGATTCGTTCCATGTCCGTTTTTCGGATTTTGGCGTCGGGGAGGTATCAGATGTATTCGAGCTTTGCGCTCTTGTGGATAAGCGTCTGCGTCTGGATCGACTGAAAGGCCCCCTCCTTGAAGTTGTTTCGCAGGCCAGAAAACAGATCCAGGAATCCCTGATTGAGCTGTTTTTTCAGGAAAAGAAACGGGAGACATTCGGTGAGTTCCGCCTGGTGCAGGATTTGGAAAGGAGAAAAGATCTTGCGATGTGTCTTGCGGAACTTGTTCCCCAGGTCCGCGCAAAGATGCCCAAACCGGTGGACAAGAACTGGAAGTTCAACCAGCAATGGATTCAGCTTGAGGCCAACGGCAGCGGTCTTTTTGAACGCCTGAAGGCCGGTGTGACGGACAGATGTACCGGCGTACAGTCCTGGGAAGTTCTCCGGGATATGCTTCCGCGTGATTTGCGGGAACATTTTGACATCAGCTATACCGTCGTCCGTGACAAGGAGCTTGCGCATATCATTCAGGAGTTTAAGCCGCTTATCGAAAAGTTTGGTACGGATGCCGTCGCACAGTTTCTTATTTCATCCGGGAGGGTAAAAATGGGGTTTTCACAGGTTGTGCGTATTTTGTCTGAATACCTCGGCAAGCACAGGGTTCCGCAAAGCAATCCGATAGGCATTGTGGGGACTCCGGATCAGTTTCTTGAACTCACGGAAATTCGTCTGCTCGTTTTCATCATGTACCGCAACCGTGTGTACAAAGACCTGATAAAAGACGGATATGACGGCCGTCCGATTGAGTCATACGTTGCCCGTTTTGAGACGATCGAGAAAGAATTGAGAAAGGAGTTCGATCCGGCCAAGCCCAGACAGAAAGAGATATTCGATGATCTGATCGCGTACTGGAAAGATGTTTTATCTATTGCTCCGTCAGGCAGGATGGTTTCGGCGATTCAGAAAAAGGATGGGACGTTTGCCACCTTTCCTTCCCTCCGGCAGCGCGTGGCGATGAAGGAGATGAAGGACGGGAACCGCGTTATCCGCAAGAATGAAGAGACCGGTCAGGATGAGGTTGTCCGGTCGGGAAACAGGAAACTCCTCGGATTTTTTATGGGTTTGGGAAAAACCGGTACGGCGTTTCTCTCCAAAGAGCATGTGGGAGCAAAAAAAATGCTTTACGTCTGTCCCACGATGATCGTCGATGAATTGCCAAATGAGATCAGGAAGTATTATAAGAAGGATGCGGAAGGTGCTCCGTCCATCGGGAGGATTGTTGCCAACATGACCGATGAACAGAAAGCCAGGGAACTTGAAGCTGAAATCGTCATAGTCCCTTACAGCATGCTCCGCGATGATGTCGTCGAGCTCCTGAAGACGCAGCAGTTTGATTTTATGACTGTGGATGAAGTCCAGTGGGCAAGGAATCCGGACGGCACCTATACCGATTCCATTTACCGTCTGGCGACGGAAATTCCGGGGCTTTACGAGAATGGCCACATCATGCTGATGTCCGGCGATCCTACCCCCAACGGCCCCGATGACATTGTTCCCCAGCTTCGTATTGCCGACCGGGTGAAGTACGGAAGTTTAAGCACCCTTGCGTCAACCGTCAGGAATAACGATCCGCTCGTGGTGAGGAACGTGCTCCTGGATTTTTATCTGCTGCTTGATGAGCCGGAAGATTGGGAGGAGAAATATGTGGAATATGTCGATTACGAACTGAACAAGGAGGAGCGGGAAATCTACAAGGCCATTTTTGAAAATGACGCTTTGGATTCAACGCAGAAGCTCAACATGCTTTCGCTTTGTATCATGAACCCTTCTTACTTCGCTCCGGGCAGGGAAGTGAAGTCGGCGCTTTTTGACAAGGCCGTTGAGACACTCGAACAGTATCTTCAGGAGTATGACGCGGTCGTCGTCACGGAGAATATGTATAAATACGGTGTCACCCGTGAACATGAGGAGTACCGCGATCCGTCCTTCGCCAGAAGGCTTAGGGAGTATTTTGGCGACAGGGTCGATGTTCTGGTTTATGACGGTTCCACGACCGATGAAGAACGGAAGGAAATCATACAGAAGTCCAAGCGGAAAGACCGGAAGACGATTATTTTTTCCGTGAGCGGTACGATGAGGGAAGGGACGAATGAGTTTGAACATATCCACCGTGCGGTTGTCCTGGAGCCTACGTTCAACAAGGCCGACACCGCGCAGCTCGTTAAACGGTTTGCGAGGGGTTCCAACCGTGATGTAGAGGTGACGGTTCTCCAGGCGTCCGGTACCGTTCACCAGGGCATCCGTGAACATGCCGAATACAAGTATTCACTCACGGAACTGTTGAAATACGGCGGTTCCATTACCGAGAACGATTATGCTCTGCTCGAAAGATTAAATAGTACCGATATTTCGGAATCTATCCGCGTGGTGGAAGGACGGTTGTTTGTGGGAACGGCCATCATGAACTATCTCTTGAGCCGCAAACGTACGCTCGCCATGGTCATGGGTGCCTTGCAGAACCGTGGAGTGGAGTATATCCAGGAAGTTTTTGCCCAGTACGGCCGCATGATCGCCGAAATCTATTGCGAGAACTGGGAACCTTCCATGAGCGGCAACAACGCGCGTTTTGTCGTCGGACTTATCCGTGAACTTGAGGAAAAAGGGATTATTACCGGCAGGAATTTCGGCGACATCGCCTCGGGACCGCTTGTGCTTGAGCGGAGTTTTGAGCTGTACGACCAGGATGGCAAAGACCGGGCTGTGCAGAGTTTGGATTTAAATCAGCACATGCTTGATTTTGGGGGAAGGATGATTGAACCGAAGCTTACTCCCCGCGTGGGATCGATGACCGACATGAGAAGGTTCCTCAAGGATGGCCAGCTTGATGCGGCCAACTGCGCACTTGCTTTTGAGTTCACCAGGCTCGATCAGAGCTTCAAGAATCCGGAAAATGTTGAACGGGTGAAAGCGCTTCTTGAATTCAACAGGGTGTTGAGGGAGGGCGGTGTGCTTCTATTGACCATGACAAGCCGCGTCTGCAGTCCGGAACAGTTCGCGGTTTTCCAGGAGCAGCTTTCCAAACATTTCGGATTTGAAGTGCTGGAGGACTACTCCGGCCGTGCTGAGGCCGTTGATACGGGTGATGAGGCTCCGTTCCATAATTACACTCTTGTTTGCAAAAAAACCGGAAAACCGAACCTTGCAGGGCTTGATTTAAGCAATCTTGTTTTCACCAGAACTTCGCAGATTGTGAATGGAAAACGCAAAACCGTTGACCAGAACAAGGTGAATGAATCCAAGGGGTATATTCACACGAATTTCAGGATCAACGGGACGGAACTTGAGGTTTCACGTGACATTGAACACATTAAGGCCCAGGAAGCTTATTATGCCGAGGCACAGGAAGCTGAAGCGTTTCTCAAGGATATTTACGAAAAGAACGGCGGAAGTTTTAAGGATTTGACCGAAGAAACCAGGGTCGAGTTGGCTGCCCGGGGCATTATGCTGCATAATATTCATATCAAACTTGAAGGGGAACCTGACCAGCAGCTTGATCCGACCATGCCCAAGTCCGGAAAAAAGAAGAAACGAAAGTCGGAGGCTTATGTGACCAAGATAGCCTTTATGCTCTACTCCAAACATTCCGAGTTCCCAAAGATATTCATGCTGGATTTTGCCAACCATGAAACCGGGAAAAAGTAGAATGTTTATTTCCCTTTTGACAGGATTCCCAGGCTGTTGACCGACTTTCCGGTTTTTACCCGGATATCGGCGATTTCAGCTGAAGGTTTTTCTGTGAGGCGGACCAATGCTTCCGGGCCGGCCCCCATCATTCTTTGGCCGTCGAGCCTGTCAATCTGGTCTTTTTCGATCCCAAGGGTGTCGCAAATGCTTTTGAATGTCGTCACTTTGTTTCCCAGGCGGAATTTTTTGAGATGGACGATGCGCTGCTGTTCCGGGCTGACAACCAGGAATACCACAGGGTTTCCCATCATCCAGGTAACCATCATTTCACCTGATTGGCGTGGTTTTTTGTTGAACAGATCAACGAATTTATCATGTTCCCTGTGTACATAAGGTTCCACTTCAACGATTTCCACTTCGTTTTGTCCTCCTGGGGTGTTGAAAACCAGTGAACCGTTGAGAAGCCGGATGCCTTGTGCCATTGCTGCGTCAATGGATTCCGGTCCCTGGAACGGCTGTGGGCCTTTTTTCGGGCTTGCCATAGGGGTGTTTGGTTAGAATTTGGCTTAAGGGGTTATTTTACATTTATTTTGATTGTTGTAAAGTTTGTTTTGAGTTTTTCGGGGATATCGTGTATGTTTTGTCCCGTCTTCTTGAAACGTTGGGGATTCGCCAAGTGGTAAGGCACCGCCCTCTGGAGGCGGCATCGGGGGTTCGAATCCCTCATCCCCAGCCAATATTTCATCCTTCTACCCGCGCAGGATTTCGCCCAGGAGCTCTTTAATTCCGGTCCTTTTTTCCGAGGAGTAGGGGATCACTTTGTGTCCGCCCACCGATTCCTGGATTTTTTTCATCTGTCTGCCGTATTCCGATTTCTTGATCTTGTCGACTTTGTTCGCGACCACGACAATATCCTTTTGTCCGTCCTCCAGACATCTGAGCATATCCAAATCCTTTTCGGTAAGTCCCGTGTCCGCGTCGATGATGAAGACGACTTTTTCCTGTTCATATTCCGATTCGAACAGGTACCAGTTGATCAACAGTGCCAGCTGCTTCCGTTCCTTGCCCGAGAGCCTGGCGTACCCGTATCCGGGAAGATCGATGAAATAGTAGTTTTTGTTGATCAAAAATATGTTTATCTGCTGGGTGCGTCCCGGAAAGGAACTGGTTCTGGCCAGATCTTTCTGTTTGGTCAGCGAGTTGATGACGCTGGACTTCCCTACGTTGGAGCGGCCGATGAAGGCAATCTGGAGTTTGTCCTCCTCCAAAATCTCATTGGCGGCCACGATACTCTTGATGAATTTTGCTGATCTTATTTCCATAGGCGCATCATAGCAGTAAATCCTTGTTTAAACGATCTTCAAGATTATTGCTCCGGGCGTATTCCCGGATCACGGTCAGAAAATCTTCCCCGTACTCGGCCAGTTTGACCCTGCCTACGCCGGTGATAAATGAAAAGCTTTCATTGCTTTGCGGCAGGTAAAAAGCCATTTCGCGCAGTGAAACGTCACCGAATATGATGAAGGGGGGTACCCGTTTTTCATCGGCGATCTCCTTTCGCAACACCCTCAGCTGTTCAAAAAGCGGCTGATGGTAGTCTGAAACGATACTGTCCGAATCTTTTTTAATTTTGGCCCTGGTGGTTGTTGCGGCATGTAAATAGTCTTTTTGCACCGTTGATTTGATGAGAGTGACTTTTTGACGCGTTCTCAACAGTGCTTTTCCTTCGTCGGTTACCTTGAGAATCGGATATTCCCCTGAAGTTTTCTGGAGAATTTTCCCGGAAATCAGAAGCTCGATGATCTCCTGGAGGTCGGCCTGTTTTTGCTCTTTTGCAATGCCGAAAACCGGCAGTCTGCCGTGCTGCCTTTCCTGCACCTTTTTGGTTTCGTGTCCTCTCAAAATATCAATGACGTAGCTGAGTCCGAAACGTTCTTCTGTCCGGATGACGGTGGAAAGAATTTTCTGGGTGATGTCCGTGGCGTCAAACTCTTCCCTGGGGGTGAGGCAATGATCACAGCTGGAGCAGTTGCGTCCTCCCAACAGTATATCCGGGTTTTCCCCGAAATATTCCAGAAGGTAGGCCCTCCGACAGGACTGCATCTCGGCGTACTCGATGATTCGGGCCAGTTTTTCCGCCACGGCCTGCCGCTGGGCGGGATCTTCGATCTGGTTGATGAAAAAATGATGTTTGATTTTGTCGCCGTAGGAATAGAACAAAACGCATTCGCTCGGCAATCCATCGCGTCCCGCGCGCCCCGTTTCCTGGTAATACCCCTCGACGCTTTTTGGCAGGTCGTAGTGGACTACCAGCCGTACATTTGGCTTGTCTATGCCCATTCCAAAAGCAACGGTCGCCACGATGATGGAAACCTCGTCGTTGATGAATTTCTCCTGTGTTTTTCTTCTTTTCTCAACATCAAGGCCCGCGTGGTAGGGGAGCGCCCTGAAGTTTTCCTCACGCAGGGCGGCAGCAAGCTCTTCGGTACTTTTGCGCGAAAAACAGTAGATAATGACGGATTCTCCCGCGTATTTTTTTAACAGGGCTTTTAACTCGTTTCGCGCGTCTTTTTTTGGCCTGACCTGGTAGTTGAGGTTGCTCCGGTTAAAACTTGAAAGGAACACCCTGGCGTCCCCCAGTTGAAGCTGTTCCAGGATATCCGTACGTACTTTGCTTGTAGCTGTTGCGGTAAGCGCGATCAGCGGGACGTTGGGGAAGTTTTTCCGCAATGATTTGAGATTGCGGTATTCCGGACGAAAGTCGTGACCCCATTCCGAAATGCAGTGGGCTTCATCAATTGCGATCAGATCAACCTTGAGTGTGCCCAGAAAATCCTGAAATTCGGGAATGGCCAATCGCTCCGGCGCAACGTACAGGATTTTAATGTGTCCTTTTTTCAATCGGGTCTGGATTTCCCGGATCGCTTCATACGATAGGCTGCTGTTGATAAATTCGGCGGCAATGCCGTTGGCGTTTAAGCCGTCGACCTGGTCTTTCATCAATGCGATCAAAGGTGAAATAACCAGAGTCAGACCCTTGAATTTCAGGGCCGGTAACTGGTAGCAGAGCGATTTTCCTCCTCCGGTGGCCATAATGACCAGTGCCTCTTTTTTTGCAAGGATATGCGAAATAATATCTTCCTGGAGGGGACGAAACGAGTCATAGCCAAAATAGGTCTTGAGCAATGTATGCATGGATGGATGGTTCCTCGTTATTTTTGAAATAATGACAACCGGAAATCCGCCGTCACGGTGAGCTCTTGTTTCTGTGACAGGAGCAGTTTTTTTTCTTCGCCCAGGCTCCAGAAGTAGGGGGTCATGCCGATCAGGCTTTCAATGTCCCGGGTGTTCTTCAGGTGAATCTGATATTTAACCTCGAATGTTTGAACAGGTTGCAGGTTCAGGTCCGCCGCCAGAGTGGACGGGTTACCCTGCAGTGCGAATTTTTCATAGATCAATGAAGCGAGTTCTTTAAGATGGTTTGTCCCGGCTCGGACGATAATGAGTTTTCCTCCAGGTTTGAGTACTCTCAGTAATTCTTTTGGGTCAAAAGGTGAAAAAATGGAAAAAATACAGGCAAAGGACTCGTCCAGATACGGTAACTGGAAATTGCTTCCAATGCAGTATTGAATTTCCGGATCTCTTTTGGACGCATTTTGGATCGCGGCTTTGGAAATATCGATTCCCCACAGCCGGATCGGTCCGGCCTGTTTTGATTTTTCAAAAACCGACCTGAGCTTCGACAGCAGCCGGGCACTGTAAAATCCCTCGCCGCAGCCCAAATCCAAAATATTCATTTCTTTGTCATCATGGGAGAAGGATTTGGAGACATGTGCCGAGATTATTTCATTCAGCCTGTCGGATAAATGATCGTAGTATCCCTGTTCCAGGAAATATTTCCTGTTTTCAACCATCTCTTTGTTGTCTCCGGGTTCTTTTGTTCTTTTCTGGTTCGCCAGGAGCAGGTTCACGTAGCCCCGGCTGGAAATGTCGTAGCTGTGTTTTTGGCCGCATACAAACACATTGTCTGTTTTTATCAGTCCATTGCCGCAAACCGGGCATTTGTAGATCGGATTCATTCGGTCGGTAGGTGTGGGAAATCGGTCTCAGACTATAGTACTTTCTAATTCTAGCCAAATAGGATACTCTCTTGGCCTGATTTTATTTTTGCCGCATATCCAACATTATGTCTTACCATGAAACCATCGTCAGTTTTGATGCCGTGTCGTTTGAGTTCGTCCACGATAAACCGCTTCTGAAAGAGGCAAGTTTTTCCGTGCGCCGCGGGACGAAGATCACCTTCATGGGGCAGAACGGTGCGGGGAAAAGCACTATTCTTAAACTCATCAGCGGGGTCATCAGGCCGGAATCCGGTTCCGTGAACGTGGTGCCTCGCCTTACCATCGCTACTGCCCATCAGGTTATCCGTCCGGAAGACAGGGATCTGACCGTTGAGGAATTTTTCCAGAAAAATTTTAAGGAAAAGAAATACGATATCGGGCGCCGCATCGATGACGTTCTTGAAATCGTCAATCTTCATGCTCCCCATGACCGTATCATCAACTCCTTTTCAGGCGGTCAGCAGGCAAGGTTGCTGCTAGCTTCGGCGCTGATTCAGGACCCCGATCTGCTGCTGCTTGATGAGCCCACCAATAATCTGGACAGGGCCGGTATCGAGCATCTTACCGAATTTCTCATCAACTACGAGAAAACCTGCATTGTGATTTCACATGACGAGGACTTTCTGAACGCTTTTACCGAGGGGGTTTTGTATCTGGATGTTTTTACCAAAACGGTGGAGCAGTATGTGGGCAACTATTATGACGCGGTGGCGGAAATTGCCATCCGCATCGAAAAGGAAAATAGAAAGAATGCCCAGCTCGCCAAGGGAATCCAGGAAAACAAGGAGCAGGCGAACGTTTTTGCCCACAAGGGGGGTAAGTTGAGACTTGTGGCAAAGCGCATGCGTGAAAAGGCCGAGGAGTTCGAGGAAAATAAAGTAGAAGTCCGCAGGGAGGACAAAACCATCAGGAGCTTTACCATTCCGGCCCAGGAGGACATGGCCGGGGAGATTATGAACATTTCAGCCTACAACGTCATCAAAAACCATAAACCGACCCTGAAGAAGGGGAATATCGTCCTGAAGAAAAATCAGCATCTGCTCCTTACGGGGCCAAACGGCATCGGCAAGAGTACGCTGCTTGAGTCTCTGGCCACCGGGAAGTCAAAAAATGCCGTCATTGCGCGGGATATCCGGGTCGGTTACTACCGTCAGGATTTTTCCACCCTGAATTTTGAAGATACGGTTCATCAGTCCCTTCATGCCGCTTTAAAGTCGTCGGGTGACGAAGTGCTTGAGGAAAATCTCCGCTCGGTCGCGGCGGGTTTTCTCCTGACCAAAGAGGTGATCCACAGCAAAATCGGGCACCTTTCGGAGGGGCAGAAAGGGCTGGTCGCATTTGCTCGGCTGGTTTTACAGAAGCCGGGGCTGCTGATTCTGGATGAACCGACGAACCACATAAATTTCCGACACATTCCCGTTATTGCCGCCGCGCTCAATGAGTACGAAGGTGCCATGATTCTTGTTTCACACGTTCCGGAATTTGTTTCCCAAATCCGGATCGATGAAACACTCGATCTTGATAAATAGGCGGAAAGCCAATTACATGTTGGCTCGCAGCCTGCGGTTGGCCATGCCGACGGTCGAGAGCATAAAGCCGATATAAAAGAGCCCCATCGTGCAGGCCTGCAGAATCATGTGGGGGCTGTAGGCCGTTAAAATGATGCCTGTTATGATCGTTGCCAAGCTTAAGCCATAGGTGGTGTGCAGTTTTATCCGTGACGGTTTCCATGCGGTGTAGGTTGTCATGCCGGTACTGATTATCGCCAGGGCGACGTGGAGGGTCACTAACATTCTGTGGCTGGGTTAAGTCGGTGAGAGGGTTTTGCGCACAGCATGGTAACATGGCTTTTGGGGTTTGGAAATGGACAGTCTTGCAAACGCGCTTCCGGCGTGTCATGCTCGGTTCAATAGATAATGATCGATTATGTGTTTTTCCGCTCCGGCGAGTTTTGTTGCGGGTGCGTCGTTGGCCGCGATGGGCAGGGTTACCGTAAAAAAGGCAAAGAACAGGTTTGAACTTCCCTTTGCCCTCATTCCTTTGTTTTTCGGGGTACAGCAGTTGATTGAGGGGTTCGTATGGATCTCTTTTGGTTCCGCCTTGTTCCATACCGTCGCCACCTACGCGTTTGTGATGTTTTCCCATGTGCTCTGGCCTATCTGGGTCCCTTTTTCCGTCATGCTCCTGGAGCACGACAAGGTGAGGAGAAAAGTGTTGGTGCTCTTTTTGGGCGTTGGTCTTACCGTGGGCCTTTCCCAGTTTTATTACGTGCTGACGACTCCGGTGACCTCTTTCATCTCCCTTAACAGCATCGTTTACAATATCGTGTATTCCGTTCCAAGTTCGTTCGGTACCCTCATGATGTTTCTCTACCTGGTGGCGACCTGTATGAGCTGCGCCGTTTCAAGTCACCGCATGGTGAAGTTTTTTGCTTTTTGTCTTTTTGTTTCCTTTGTTATCGCGTACCGCTTTTACAGCGTGAGTTGTTTTTCGGTCTGGTGCTTTTTTGCGGCGATTTTGAGTTTGATCATTTTTTTGCAGTTTCACCTGAAAAACGGTGCTGCGGCCAGGGAACATTCTATCGCATAGCATTTTCCCGTGGAGCGGGGTAAACTGTGGCTGTTTTTTTTATTTTTAACCCATTCTATGAAGGCTATCCGTTCTTTTCTCTTACTGGTTACCGTTACGGGAGTATTGTTTGCCGGGTGCGCGGACACCGGTGAGACTCAATCGGCAAATACGACGGTTCCAACGCAGCAACCGGTTTCCACGGTCGCAAGTTCCGCTTCGCTTTCGGTGGGCGGTTCCAGTCAGCAGGAGGGGGCATCCCAGCAGGCCGAGGTGAAGCTGTATACGGCTGCTGACGTTGCGTCTCATAAGACGCCGAACGATTGCTGGTTTATCATTCACGGAAAGGTGTACGACGTGAGCGGATACGGCAACATGCATCCGGGGGAAGAGGCCATCTACCAGGGTTGCGGCATGGATGCGACCCAGTTTTTTGAAACGCGTCCCATGGGTTCCGGCACTCCGCATTCCGATAAGGCACGGGGTTATATGGAACGCATGCATATTGGCGATCTTACAAGTTAGACCTTCCGTTCATGGTTCCAGAACTGAAAACTCTTTTGGATAAGGCGCATATCAGCCTGATTCTGGACGGATACGACGCCCTGTTTTCGGACTTTGACCCCCGTCCGTATCCCGAGAGGGCCATTTCTGACGATTTTTTGGTCGAGGCGAAACGTGCGATCCGTGAGGCCGAACCCGGTACTCTTGAGATGAGGTTCCTGATTCCCAAGCACCTTAAAAACGCCCATGAGGAAGAGATCATCAGGGACCGTCTTCATCACTATTTTCACAAGCAGTCTTTGCAGATAACTAAGGAAACCCGTGGGCTGGTGCGGAACGGGGCATTCTTGGCTCTCCTGGGGTTTGTTTTGATGTTCCTGTCGTCGTACATCGCCCATCAGCCGACTCAGACTCTGCTGCTTGAGTTTGTGCGCGTGGTTATGGAGCCGGCCGGGTGGTTCCTGGTGTGGTATGGTTGCGATCAGATATTCTATGACGCCAAATCCAAAAAACCGGAACTGGAGTTCAGCCGAAAAATGTCCAGGTCCGAGATTCATTTTGATTCTTATTAATCATTTATGCCGTTAGTTCAAAAACATTGCGTTTCCTCTCAAGGAGGCATGCAGTCGATCTCAAAACGTGAGGCTCAGGATCTTCATAAGGAAATTCCCGAGTGGACGCTGCACCAGAAGTCGATTGAAAGGGAGTTCCGGTTCAAAAATTTTAAGGAGTCCATGGATTTCGTCGCAAGGGTCGCTGCCGTCGCCGAAGAGGAGGGGCATCATCCCGACATGACGATTTTTTACGGGAGGGTCAAGCTGCAATTGACGACGCACGTGATTGGCGGGCTTTCCGACAACGATTTTATTCTGGCGGCAAAAATCGACCGGTTGCTAACCCAGTGATTATGGAAATCCGACCATACCGTGATGAAGACAAACGTCATGTCGTTCGCCTGATTTCACGCGTTTTGGGTGAGTTCGGGTATAAGTACTCCAGGCAGCTGGACCGGGACCTTCTGAATATTCCGCAGTACTATTTCCGGCGCGGCGGGAATTTTTGGGTTCTCGCGCACAACGGAAGGATTGTCGGTACGCTGGGGATCAGTCGCGTAAAGGGAACTGTTTGTAAGCTGAGGAGGTTTTATATCTCCAAAAGGTACCGTCACCGGGGGTGGGGGATACTGTTGTATAAAAAAGCTTTGGTTTTTGTCCGCAGGAAGGGGTATCGGGAGATCTGGACCTCCACGACTCCGCGTTTTAAGGATTCGCTGCGGTTTCAGCAGCGTGCGGGGTTTCAACACACTAAACGTGTTTTGTGGCCTTATAAGCGCGCGGGGATTTTCCATATTCTCAAACTGCGTTGAAATTGGTTTTTGAGGCTGTTCTGGGTTATAATGCCGGTGTTTTTTAGGAATTCAGTTTATGACAAAAAAAGATCCTCATCACAAGCCGGGGAAGCAACAGGCGTTCGCCAGTGAGAGTCATCGGGGCAACAGGCTCAGTGAAGTGATTCTTGGTGGGCAGGACGGGCTCGTGAATGTGCTCGGGGTTATTTTGGGCGTTGCAGCGGCTTCGCAGGATACGCGCATCGTGCTTGCGGGAGGTCTGGCGGCCACTTTTGCCGAATCCATTTCCATGGCCGCGGTCGCTTATACCTCCAAGGTGGCGGAGCGCGATTATTATTATCGTGAATTGGCTCGCGAAAAACGTGAAATTAAGGATGTTCCGGAGATGGAGATTGAAGAAATCCGTGAGATTTACCGCCAAAAAGGTTTTAAAGGAAAACTGCTTGAAGACATCGTGAAGGTGATAACATCAGATGAAAAGGTCTGGCTGGATACCATGATGAGCGATGAACTGAAACTGACTCCGGTGGAGGAAAAACGGCCTTTCATCGCGGCGTTCGTCGTCGGCTTTTCCGCCATCGTCGGTTCACTGATCCCTTTGTGGCCCTTCTTTTTTCTTCCGGTGCAGGAGGGGATTTATTCCTCCATGATCGTTTCGGCCATCGCGCTGTTCTTTGTGGGGGTCATTAAGGCGAGGCTGACAATCGGCAACTGGGGAAGGAGCGGGTTGGAGATGGCGCTTATCGGCATGGTTTCGGCGTTGGCCGGATATGGCATCGGGTTCATGTTTACACCATCAGCATAAATAACTTTTTCTTATGATACCAAAACACAAAGGCAACGGCGTAGTCTTACAATATTTTCCGGGGTATTTCCTGATCGGGTGTCTCGTTTTCGCGTTCATCTTTCTTTACCTGGTGATGAAGCCGTTTTTAACAGTGCTCATTCTGGCGGCCATATTTGCGACTACGTTTTATCCTCTCTATAAGTGGATTTATAAACTTTTTAAGAACAGGGCGACGCTTTCCGCCCTGGTCACCTGTTTTCTTGTTCTGACACTCATCATTATTCCGCTGCTGCTTTTTGTTCTGCTTCTGGCGCGTCAGGCCGTCGATATTTACACTTTTATCCAGCATCAGGTTTCGAGCGGAGGTTTTGATCAATATTTAAAGTGGCAGTCGGGAAATTTCCTCTACGACTATTATCAGGCGAATTTAACCCAGCTTAATTCGCTCATTGACGTGAATACCCTGGACTTGAAGAAAAATCTGACGGAACTCGCCCGCAGCGTGAGTACGTTTTTGGTGGGGCAGAGCGCCTCCCTGCTCAAGGGCGTCGGTGGTATCCTGTTCAGTTTTTTCATCTTGCTGTTCGCGATGTACTATATGCTGAAGGATCATAAGGAAATCACCAAGAAACTCATGAAGGTCAGTCCTTTGCCTTTGGAGTACGAGCTCGAACTTTTCAAGAAGTTCAAGGAGATGAGCCGTGCGACGGTGTACGGTATTTTCCTGGTGTCCATTATTAAAGGTATTTTGGGAGGGATCGGTTTTTTGATCGCCGGTATTCCCAATCCGCTTTTCTGGGGGACGGCGATCGGCATTTTTTCCCTCGTTCCCTTGTTTGGGGCGACCATCATCTGGTTGCCGGCGGCGCTTCTTCTGATTGTGAACGGGCATATGGTTCCGGGGGTGTTCCTGCTGATATGGGGAACGCTGGTGGTGAGTACCATTGATAATATTTTTCAGGCTTTCTTCATCGGAAACCAGGCGAATCTCAATCCGTTGCTCGTGTTTATGGCCGTTTTTGGAGGAATCGGGCTTTTCGGGCTTTTGGGCGTGATTTTCGGCCCCCTGATTTTGACCATTTTCTTCACGTTCCTCCATATTTATGAGCTGGAGTATAAGCATATTCTCCATCATTGATAGATTTTGAGTATTTGCTGGTTTGCTAAATCTTTAATTTATGTTATAATTTCAAGATAAGGTTTTATCTTGAGTTATGACTTTCAAAAACAAAAACAAAATCTATAAAGCGGCGAAATTTTTTCCAATGCTGACGGTGAAGAGGGAACACGTTGTTTCTTTCGGGACGGTGTTTTTTGTCACGTCCCTTCTGCTGATGTTTGGAATGTTTTTCTTTCCCTCGGTGCGTTCCATGTTGCACAATTCCGCATTGCTTACGGGGTTTGCCCCGGCAAGCGTTTTGAGCGGCGAAGCTCCTCCCACTCCGATATTTACGGATGTCGATACCCGTCATCCGAATGCGGCCGCCATAAGTTATTTAAAGGAAAAACACGTGATATCGGGGTATGTCGACGGGAGCTTTAAGCCGGACAAACTGGTGACCCGCGCGGAGCTGGTGAAGCTTTTGTTCGAAGCCCAGAAGGTGTTCCCGAGCCCCGCCGTTTACCGGGCATGCTTCAAGGACGCCAAGGACGACTGGTATGCTCCGTATGCGTGTTATGCCAAAGCAAAGGGTTTGGTTCAGGGGTACGCGGACGGGACTTTTGGTCCCGGCAATGATGTGAAGGTTGTGGAAGCTTTAAAAATAATTTTGATGGCGTACAACACCAAGTTCCTGGAAGTGCCGCCTTCCACCGCTCTCCATTTTGATGCGGGGGCCTGGTATGCGCAGTATGTCTGGACCGCCTACGAGAAAAAATTCATTACGTGGGAGACGTTCGTTGTTCCCGCGCAGGTGCCGAATCTTACCAAAGGCACCGTCACAAAAGCGCTGCTCAAGCGGGCGCATTTGGCGGAGATACTGTACCGGCTCATGAAATAGTTATTTCTTGAGTTCGTCCTCGATGGCTTTTTTGAATACGTAGTAGTCCTGGGCCCCGACGATCTTTTGGTCGTTGATGAACAGGGTCGGGGTTCCGGAGATCCCTTTTCCTTCACCGGCCTGGGTGTCCGTGCTCACCGCGCTGGCAAATTTGCCGGACGTCAGGCACTGGCTGAATTTCCCGCCGTCAAGGCTGAGAGACTGGGCCAGTTTGGCGTACACTTCCGTATCGTTGTCGTTTCCGGACCATACGTTCTGGTTTGCAAAAAGCAGATCGTGATATTCCCAGTACTTGTTCTGTTCACCCGCGCAAAGGGAGGCTTCCGCCGCTTTTGGCGCCTGAGGATGGATGTTGAGCGGGAAGTTGTAGTAGCTGTAGTACACTTTTCCGGTTGCTACATAGTCGTTCAGGATTTTTGGAAACGCGCCGGCGAAATACCGGTAGCAGAACGGGCACTGGAAGTCGCTGAACTCGACTATTTTCACCTTGGCGTTTTTATTGCCGACCGAATAATGCCCCGTGGTGTCGGTGGATTTGTCGGTGTTCGCATAGCTGTTTTGAGGATCGGTTTGCAGCGTCGCCGGTTGTGTTCCCAGGGTGTTGGCAGCCCCGACAGCGTTGCCGTTGTTGACGGCGGGGGCGGTGACCGCCTGGTTGACTCCTCCCGGAACGTATCTTCCCGTGCCGAATCCGATCACGATGCCGAGCAGGAAAATGGTCGCAAGCATCCACGGGTTGGTATTCTTATTCATAAGTTGGATTAAAGAGGTGAAATATTATTGATATTATAGGACACATTGATCCAGTTCACCAGGATGTTTAAGTTGTTCGTCATCAGGAGGAATCCGAGCAGTATGACGAATATGCCGGCGACGATGGAAGTGTATTTCGCCAATTTCTGGAATTTTTTCAGTTTCTGGGACGCGTGGGCGATCAAGTACGTAAAGAGCAGTAATGGCACCAAAAATCCGAGCGAGTAGAAGAAGAAAAGCATCATCGCCTGTCCAAAGCTGGCTTCGGTCGCAGCGAGCGTAAAAATCGCTCCGATGATGGGTCCGTAGCACGGAGCCCAGCCGAAGGCGAAAAGTATGCCCACCAGAAGCGAGCGAAGGTACTCCATTTTTTTGAGTTTCGGGCTGAGTTCCAGCTTTTTCTCTTTCATGAGGAACTTGAGGTTGATGAGTCCGGTCAGCTGGAGGCCGAAAAATATGATGATGATTCCGCCTATGGTTTGGAAAATCGGACGGTTGAGAACCAGCGTTTGACCGATGACTCCGATGACCGCTCCGAACATCAGGAAGACGAGCGAAAATCCCGCCCCAAAAATGAGCGTGTTGATGAAAAGTTTCCGTCTGGCCACCTTTTTATGCAGTTTGCTGTAGCCGTCGGAAAGCGATACCCCCGTGATGTATCCCATGAATGACGGGATGATCGGGAGGATGCACGGCGAGGCCACGGAGAGGACGCCCGCAAAAAACGCGATGACAATTCCAGGTGAATACATGCCTACATTTTACCATATATCTTTTTTAATTTCTTCAAACCGTACCATGCCCCGGCCCCTCCCGGCGGGATCAGACCCAGCAGCGCCCATGGCGAAGCCTGGGGTGGGGCCGGGGTTCCTGCGCTGAGCACTTCGTATTTTTTCAGTTCGATGAGGGATGGTTCTTCCTGTGTCTGTATGCCGAGGATTTTTATTTCCGTTCCGGCGGTGAACGTGATTTTTGCCAACGGGCCGGCAATAAGGGCTTCGTTGAACAGCACGGTGTGGTCCCGGCCGTTCACGTCTTCCATGATGAATGAATAATTTTCTTCGAAAGCTGCTTCCTGTGTTATGGGGCCGGTCAATTCCAGGTATGATGGGTTCGGTTCGCCGGGAGTGGGCAGGGTTTCCCAGACCCAAAACGGCTCTTCCGGATTTTGCGATTCCTGTGTTGATGTTTCCGGTGCGCGGGTCACGGTGATCCGGGAGTAGGACTGTTCCTTGGGCGCTTCTTCGAACTCAACGGTTTGCAGGAGTGCTCCCGTGTGGTCAAAAAGCCGGACCTGGTCTTTGGTGTTGGAAAGGGAAAGTTTGGACTCTGTAGCTTTGATGACAACGGAACTTTGCGGTGCGATGGTCAGGGTGTCCGGAAGTGCGTAAGGTTTACTGCCTCCCTCCATGTCGTCCAGCTGCCAGTTCCCCAGGTTTACCTCTTTGTCGCCCGTGTTGGTGAGTTCAATCCATTCGTTGTTGCGGTCGTCTTTGGCCGCGCGGGGAAAAATTTCCGAAATGACGATGTTTTCACTGAGGTCTCCGTCCGAGTATTTTTTTGCGGCGGTTTTCTTGGCCGCCGTGGTTTTGGCGGTTGATGTTTTTTTTGTTGCCGTCGTCTTGGTGGCGGTTGCTGTTTTTTGAGCGGCGGCCTGTGGCTGGTTCGGGACAGGTGTGGGAGACGTCGTGTTTGTTGTGGAAATGACCGGCGTTTTTGTGGATGAAGTTTGGGTTCCGCCGGTGACTGCGGTTGGTTGCGTGCTTGCGGATGTTGTTGCGGTTTCCCCCGGTGTTTCATCAGGTGTTTCACTGTTAGCATTTCCGGGGGTTCCGTCGTCGGTTACCGTCCAGTCGCCAACGGAGTCCGTGTCCGCGGTGCCGGTCCGGATGAGGCTTTGGTTCGTGCTGATGTTTGCGCCGGGGAAGCAGCTGGCGGGGCTGGCCGAGACCCAGCCTTCATTCTGGAAAAGTTCTTCCATGTCTTTTATCTCGTCGGTTGTTGGCGTGGCACTACTCCAGCAGAGCGCGTCGATGATTGTGTCTCCGGGGTCTTTGAGGATGATCTGTTCACTCGTGGAGGTGAGTCCGGTTCGCGTGGTGGTCAGCAGGTGTGTTTGCTGGTTGTCCACGCCCGTGTTTTTGAATTTCAGGACATGGTATTCGCCCGAACTCATCCAGTAATCCCCGGTTATTTTTTTGAACGCGTTGTCGTCCTGGAACTGAAAATTCTTAAAGTTGAGCGGTTTGCGGGTGGGGGACTCATAGTATATTTCCACCCAGTCTGCCTCCTTGTTTTTGAGGTTCACCTCGGTGATGAGCAGTATTGCCCCCGGTTCGCTGAATACTTCGGGAGTCGCGGGATTTTCGGTCAGAGTTTGGGCATACGCGATTTTGTAGAACAGTGAGACCAGCGCCAGAATGGTGATGACCGGCAGCAGCCTGATGATTTTGTTTTTCATGGTAGTGGAGTTATTGATGTTCTTTCAACCTACGCCCGGGTTATGATCAACTTTTAAATTTTTTGTAAATTTTGGCCGGGTTCCCCGGGGAATGTGTTTTTTAGATTTTTTGAGTATCGGGAGGGGTATATCGCTTCCCATACATTTGGTTGTTGTGTAATATTGTGTTTTTCCGTCAATTCTATTTTTGGAACCAAAAGGCTGGTTTTCCACAAAGCTATGCCAAGCCCCCGGAAAGGCCCGTTTGACTTGCCATAACGAGGTATTTTATGATGCTATCAGTAAAAAGTCACAGGAGGTGTTTTATTCAATTTTCATCACATCGAGTCAGGGGAAAAATCCGATCAGAGACGTACTTCACATGATTTCTCCAAACGTTAACCAACCAGGTTTCAGGTTGATGAAACTGCTTATCTAGCAGGACTCTTTGATGTCGAAATTTGAACGCACCTTTTGGGATGACCTTATTCCCTCACTTTTAAAAATATGTCACCGAGTGCAATCATTGTTGCGCTGGTAGCTCTCGTCCTTGGTGCGGTTGTCGGATATTTTGTCCAGAAGAAACAGGTTGAGGCCAAAAATAAAGATACCGTGGACCAGGGCGAGAAAGTGCTCCAGCAGGCTCAATCAAAAGCCAAAGAGATTCTTTACGAGGCCAAGAACGACGCGTTCAAGGAACTCGAGAAGGTAAAATCGGAAGAAGAAAAAAAGCGTCAGCAGCTGGATAAACTCGAAGAACGCCTGGTGCAAAAGGAGGAGGCGCTGGATAAAAAGATCCAGGCTTCAGACCATCTCAAGACTGAACTGGATGCCAAGGTTTTGTCGGTCAAGCAGCTGCGCGAGGATGTTCAGAAGATTCATGATCTGCAATCCGCGGAGCTGGAAAAGGTCGCGAACCTTTCCCGTGAAGAGGCAAAGACCATTCTCCTGAAACAGGTGGAGGAGGATTCCAAAGCCGAGATCGTCGAGCACATTAAACGGTCGGAAAAAGAGCTTCTGGACCGCGCCAAGGAAAAGGCCAAGTTCATTCTGGCGGATGCCATTCAGAAGTACGCGGCCGAGACCGCTACGGAATCCACTGTTACGGTCATCAATCTTCCGAGCGATGATCTGAAAGGCCGTATTATCGGACGTGAAGGCCGCAACATCAATTCGTTTGAAGAGGCGACCGGTATTGATGTCATCGTTGACGATACCCCGGGCTCCATCGTGATTTCCGGGTTCGATCTGGTCCGCCGGTACATTGCAAAGATGGCTTTGGAAAAACTGATTGCCGACGGCCGTATCCATCCGGCGCGTATTGAAGAGGCCGTGGAAAAGACCAAGGAAGAGGTCAATAACATGATCAAGGAACTTGGTGAAAAGGCCGCGTATGAAACAGGCGTTGCCGGGCTCCATCCGAACCTTATCAAACTGCTTGGCCGTCTCAAGTTCCGCACCAGCTTCGGGCAGAATGTTTTGAAGCACTCCATGGAGGTTTCTTTCCTGGCCGCCAATCTTGCTTCCGAACTCGGCGCCGACGTGAACATCTGCCGCAAGGCCGGACTGCTCCATGACATTGGCAAGGCCGTTGATCATGAAATCCAGGGGAACCCCGCTGTGATCGGCCGTGACATCGCCAAGAAGTTTGGTCTGCCGGATAACGTCACCCGCGCGATTGAAGGCGAAATGGGCGATCCAAATACCGCTTCGCTTGAATCCATGATTGTTCAGGCGGCGAACGCGATTTCCGAATCCCGCCCCGGTGCGAACCGCGAAAACCTGGATTCCTTCATCAAGCGTCTCGATGAACTTGAAAACACCGCCCGTTCCTTTGAAGGCGTTATTAAGTGTTATGCCATTCAGGCCGGCGCGGAGGTGCGAATTTTTGTCGCTTCCGATATGGATGATCTTGGTGCCATCAAGCTGAGTCATGATATCTCCCGCAAGATCGAACGAGATCTGCAGTATCCGGGTCAGATCAAGGTTACGGTGATCCGTGAGACGCGTCAGGAAGCCTTTGCGGTTTAATCTTAAGCATATGACTCAGGGCAGTGGCATCAGCAACATTCAGGTCCAGGGTGAAAAGCTTTTGCTCATCCTGGATTCCATGGGATGGGAAAAGGCCCGCAGTATGGCTGAGGAGCATAAGGTCAAAGCCATGGGTATGCTCCAGTCTTTTCTGTTCCAGCCCAAAAAAGAGGATATCACCATCAGTTACGAGGAAAAGCGTTATCAGGCTTTCTGGAATATCGTGGGATCATCTTTTTTTGAGTACAAACGCAAGGCGCGTTACCGCGTTCCTGTGGAAACGGTCGTGGAGGACGTGAATTACGAGGGCAAAGATTACAAGGTGGATAAGGCCCATACGTTTGAAATTGAGGGCATTGAGCACTGCAAGGAGAGTTATAAGGAGGAGATCATGGTGGATGCCCAGACGGACCAGCCAGCCGATTTTAAAAAATACCTTCAGTTTCCCACGAAGGAGCTGCAGAGTACGGATGAATTGACCGCCGACGGTACTCCAGTGGTGAATCTGGAAACCAAGGCTTCATTTTTGGTACGGAAAATTCTGAATCAGCTGGTGAAGCCGATCAAGGCCGATCAGATCCTGGATGAGAAGATCGCCATTGAGGAACTCTGCCTTTATTTTTACCCGATCTACACCTTTGAGTTTTCCTGGGAGGCCAAGAACAAAAAGTCCATGGTGGAGTTTGACGGTGTGACCGGGGAGATCCGAAAAGGTCGCAAAATCAGCGATCGCCTGAGGAACTCCTTCACCAGTGACGAGTTGTTCGATTTCGCCAAAGCCGTGGCCAATTTCGTACCCGGCGGGGAGCTCGCGATGCTCGCGGGCCGCAAGGTCGTTCAGATCGCCACGAAAAAGGATTAATGTCCGGCGGCGTTTCCGGCGGAAATTCCGGCATTTTGCGCTTCATGCTTTTTTGCCGTTCGCGGTTTTCACTTTGCCCCATTTGACGATGTCCCAGACTCTTTCATGGAAATAATAGCCAACGCTCGTGTAGATGTTGCTGATGATCATAAATCCAAGGGCAACTTCAAATTTTCCCGTGAGGAAATAAATGACGGTGAAGTCGAGGATCAGGATCAGGACGCGGTAGGTGAGCGTTTTGGTCAGGGATCGTACCCAGGTTTCGCGGTGGTGGTGGTTGCGTTCGTTCATGGTGTGTCCGGTATTGTTGAAGAAGTGAGGGTTATTTCATCGGGATTCCATGGGCGTTTGCTATTCCATTTCCTCCGGTCTCACTGTTCTGGGACCAGGTGGATGGATCTGAATCGATCACCGTGTATGTTCCCGCGGGAATGGTGACCGATGGCTGGGCTGTCCAGTACACTCCGCTCACCAGCGTTGCCTGCCACGGGCCGTACATCGTGCCTTTGCCGTCTTTGAGGGCAATCGTGCCGGCCGGTGATCCTTTGCTGTCGTTCCAGTGGTACGTCAGGATTTCGGTGAGATAGTAGTTTTGTTTGAATGTGACGGTGGGGGACGTTCCTCCATTGAATACCGCCATGAGGGTATTCAGGGCGAAAATTTCTTCGGGTTTGCCTTCGGGGCGGTCTTCATAGAGCAGGGCGATTGGGTTGATTTCCGGTTCGGCGGCGGCTTGCGGGGTTGTGTCGTCCGCCGGTTTCGGTTCTTCCATCGGGGGCAGACCCTGGGCCTTTAATTCTTTGTTGAGTCTGGCTTTTTCTTCCGCGCGTTCCTGTTCCTGCAGGTGCTGGCTGATGATGACTTCCCCGACACATCCGCTCAACATCAGTGTCATGATGCCGAGGAGCAATACCACGGGAAGTTTTTTGATGTTTTTAGTTATCATGAGTGTGTGGTGAAAGGTGACGGTAAACAGTTATCAGTTGATCGGGCAGCTGTTTTTCCCAATGGCGGCGTAGAATCCGCACCAGCTGAATACGGCCTCAAAGAAGCAGAATCCGGCAAAGAAGAGCATGGCAGGGTTCCAGGTCCAGATGCCCGCACCCAGAAGAACGGCACCCAGTACCGCCCGGAAAATCCGGTCATTGGTGCCGATGTTGTGACTTCTTTTTCTGATTTTGCTTTTTGCCGTTTTTTTGAGGATGGCACGGTAGGCAAACCCCGCGACAACGCCAAGAATAAGCAGGATGATCAGGTACCCGACGCCAAACGGGGTCAGGAGAAACGTCAGGGGGGAGGAGCCGAAAAAATCATGCTTCAGCCTTGGGATGGTTGTCATGGCGTTGAGGGTTTCCATCAATGGGAATGTCTCTGTTTCCCCTATGACCAGGACGTACCTGCTGTTCATGTCTTTGCTTCCGACCCGGATGTCGTAGCTACCGGCGGACACTTGTTTTTGAAATTCCGGCCCCAGGAAGTAATGGTCGGCCCCGAACTCCTCGTAGAGCGGTTTCCATTCAAAGTTTATTCCGTCCAAAAAAGCGACCGGAGGGTTTTCCTGGCTTGGAACGACAATGACGGCGGATACGTCTTTCTGTTGTCCCTCCCGGTCGGGAACCAGCAGTCCCGCGTAAAGCGTAAAGCGTGTGTCAGAAGTGACGTGGAAGGTGTGGGGTTCGCCGGAAAGCTTGCCGTAGTAAGCTTTTGACACTTCCGGGTCTTCCACGGTGATTTGCGTTCCTTCAACGATTCTCGGCTGGTGTGCCATGGCGATTCCGGGGATCAGGAGGATCAGGAGTAAAGTCAGAACCGTATTTCTTTTCATGAGTTTGGGGTTAGGGAAGTTGGGTCAGGACGCCGTTTTTACCAGATTCCGGGAATCATCCGGTATTTTACCTTTTTGCAGTATTCTTTGTATCCTTCAAGATCTCTGGACAATACTTTTTCCTCGTTGAGGATTCTGAAAACGAGGATTGGGATAATCGGAAGGTAAAAAATCAGGGCCCAGTAGGAGCCGAGGGCGATCGGCATCGCTGCATACATGATTACGGCCCCCACGTACATCGGGTGCCTGACGACGGCGTACGGTCCGGTGGAAATAACTTTCTGTCCTTTTTCCACCGTGATGATTCTTGAAGCGTAGCTGTTTTCCTTGAAGACGAAAAAAATGAGGATGTATCCGCCCAAAACAAGCGCGTTTGCGGCAATCACCAGCCATGCAGGTACGTTTGACCATCCATACCGGAAGTCGAATCCCGGAACCACCATTCCCGCCAGGAAGAACAGTGTCGCGATCTTGATGATCAGCTTCTGCTGAATCTCTTTTTCCTTGTACTGCATTCTTCTTTCCAGGAGTTTTGGGTCGTGTTTCAGGAAGTATCCTACGACAAAGATGGCGGGAATACATACGGTTGCCATAAAAAGCCACCCGGGCCAGTATGCCGGGGTCCAGGCCGGCAGGAAGAGCGTGAGTCCTATTCCCGCGAAGCCCATGAAAAATATCGCCACGGCTTTCCGTACCAGTTTTGCCTTATTGAGGGGTTTGTTTTCCATCGGATTATATTGATGATTCAGCGACCCTGAACTTTACGATTCTGGTGATTAATCCCAGCGGCATGGGCTTGTCGATCGGGAACTGGACGGCCCCTTTTGATCCTTTATAAACGGAAAGTTCTTTTTTAAATGCCTGTATTCCCGAAGGTGTGGGGTAGAATCCGATGTGTTTTGAGTAGCTGGCAAAGTACACCAGCACCCGCTTCATTTTGAATGCCGGCATTCCATAACTGATGACCTCTTCCGCCTTCGGGGCGGCCTTCTTGATGGTTTCACGGAGTTGTTCCAGCAGCTTTTGCGTTTCCCTGGGGAAAGCTGATACATATTCATCGATGTTTTTCGGTTTGTTCATCCTGTGCTGTGGATTAACGTTATTTTTTCTTGCGTAAGACCAATGCCAGAATGGCTCCCGCGATCACTATTCCTCCGAATATGGCGATGGCGGTTGTTTGATTTTGGCTGTTTCCTCCGGCGGCGGCAGGTGATGGAGAAGGGGATGCGTCTCTGGTTTCCGCTGCCGGTGCTGCCTGTGCTTGTTCCGGCGGTATCATTTTTTCAAGGGCGGCAAAATCGATCTTTTCTGGATTGTCCCAGGTATTTTGCTCTTCAAGAATGTCAAAACTCTCTTTCTCGATTTTTCCGGCACTGTCGACCGTTGCCGTTTGTCCCCCTGTTATTTCAATCGATTCGTCGCTGTTTTTGGCGGTAACGCTGATTTTCCCTTCAATCACCTTGAAGGTTGATTTGTCTCCCTGTACCGAAGCTACCAATGTTGTTCCTTTGATTCCGGCCACGGCCTGGTTGAGGTCGATTTCCATGGATCCGTCTTTAACCATTTTTTTGATGTTGACCCAGATATTTCCGGCTACCAGTTTTGTGAGGCTTCTTTCTCCGGGCGGGCCGGATATGATAATGGTGGATTCTGGTTTCATCATGTAGGTGGTGCCGTCCTTAAAGGAAATGATCGCCTCGCTGTCCTCGTCGGTTTTGATTTGGGCTCCGTAGGGGATAGCCGTGAGAGGGTCAACGCTGTGCCATGAATCTTCCGGTTCTCCAGGAATGTGTATTTCGATCTGGCCTTTTGGCATATAGAACCTGCCGCCGGAATCGGTCGCTTTGCCGTACTTATCCAGAAATTCCTTGTCCAGATCGGAAATCTTTGGAGGTTCGGGTACCACATAGTCGTTCAGTCGCCATGCAACAACCGAACTATAATCGTAGGAGAGTGATTCGTCTTTTACGGAGCCGTCAGCCATGCCCAGGTGAGCTTCCTCGGCGGTTTTCCCTTTGTATCGGATGACCACTTTGTCACCCACGACCTGGCCGTTAAATGTTCCGCTCATCGTATCGATCCATGTGGAGGGAACGTCGGCAACATCACCGTGCCAGACGTCTTTCATATCTTCCGTGATACTGAAAGTGCCGGAAAGTCGTCCGTCGGTTTTGTCGTAGTCGCCGTCCATTTTTATGCTTGCCGTACCCGTAAAGTCCTGAATCCCTTTCGTGAAGTTGATGGGAATCAGCCGGTCCGAGACTATTTTGCCTCCTTTCACGTCAATATGCGCGGAACTGAATAATATCCTTTCAATTCTTTCCGCGCTGATGCCGGCTCCTGGATTCCGGACGCCAAGATAAAGAAAAAAATCGGATTGGGGGAAAGCCCCTTCTTCTCCGAATGCGGGCGTAATGCAGCCGATACTTAAAAACAGAGCTAGTGAGACGATAATAATTTTTCTCATACGGTTAATGATGTAATAGAAGGTCCAGATTGACTTCCAGGTCCTCAAACTGTTTCTTGAGCAGCTCTTTGGAGTCCGCAATCCCTTTATTGTAAATGTCCTTTGCCGCGTTTTGCAGAAAGAAGTCCAGAATGTCTTCCGCGGCGATGATGCCGATCTCTTCGTCCCGTTCCTGTTTAAAAAACGTGATGATTTCGTCGATCAGCGCTTTACGTTTTTCTTTCGGGAGCATGTCCCAGCTCCGTTTGATGTCGGTCATAATGAGGTGTCGGTTATGTTTGTCCATTGCAGGGGTGTGTGTTCATTGCCGTTCATGGTTTTGCAGACGTTTTCCGCCAGCCACGATTCAATAGGGGTTTCGGTATTCCACCCCGTTTTCTTGAAGCCCTCGCAGAGGATTTCTCTTTGAGTCGGTGTCCAGAAGGACTTGAAGAGTTTTTTGCCGCTTCCGGATTTGTCTTCCTTTTTGAGAATAAAATAATTGGAACATTCGGGCATAGAAATTCTCAACGCGGGCGCTTCTCCGCTTCCTCCTCCAACGATGATGTCACCTTTTTTCCCATCAAAATATGTTTCGTCTGAGGGGATGTCCTCCAGCAGTTCATAGACCGCAATGTCTCTGGTCGCGTTGTTGTCGACAAAATCAAGGCTGCTGGGGCATTTGATGAATCCTAAAAGCCGGTGGTTGTATTGATCGATTGAAGACATGTCGTTTTTGCGCGGATACACTGGTATAGTACCATGCGAAGCTTCCTCTACGATACGTTTTTTGAATGTGATGGATAATGATCCTGCGGATAGCGTACTCTAAAAGGCAGTCGGGCCGGCGAAATATTATTTAAGTTGAAAGGCTTTCTCTTTCGCACCCCTTGTGGACAGGATAAGCTCCCTGATTCCCGGCGGCAAGTGTTCATTCTGCCATTTCTTTTCTTCGTTTACCGGTTTTCCCGCAATTTCCACGGCTTTCAGGGCATAGATCACTCCTAGTGAATGGTCGGCCATGTGGGCCGTTGCCACCGCGTGTCCAATGCACCGGGCTACGGCTTTCGCGACAGGATCGGCCGATGCTCTTGCCGCCGCGTGGGCCTCCACTGCCGCTTTCATGGCTTCACCCGTCGTGGCCTTTCCCTGTGCCCACGCTTTTGCAACCAGCAGCGCGTTCTTCAGCCGCACGTCAATTTCTCCGCCCAGGAGCGGTAAAACATGTTCGGCGCATTCGCAGGCCCACAGAATGAGCTGCCGGTGCTGCTCTTTTTTGAGCGGTCCTCCGCGGTGTTCTGCCACCCATCGTTGGTCACGCATCGGCGTATTTTTTGAAGTTGTCCAGAATGGCCTGCCAACCGCTGCGCTGCATTTCGATTGAATTTTCGTTTTCCGCTTCAAAAGTCACCGCTATTGTTGTTTTGTCATTCTCCCCGGTGAAGGTAATTTTGGCTTTTCTTCCGTCGTCCATGGTGTACGCGATGAGCTTGTTCGTTTCAACCTCGTCGTACACGCCGCTGAAATCAAATCCGGCGCTGCCGTCTTTGGCTTCCATCCGGAAAAGGAATTTCCCTCCGGCTTTCAGGTCGTTTTCCGCCCTTGGAGTGTGCCAGTCATCGGAGGCATTGTTCCAGTGTGTCACGTGTTCCGTGCCGGTATAGAGCTTCCAGACTTTTTTCGCGGGCGCTTTGACTGTGGCCTGAACGGTGATGGTTTCTTTGTTGTCCATATGGGGTAGTTCATTACGAATTTATACCTTCAGTGAGCCGCGGAACCCTCTGGCGGCGTAGTAAGATTCCGCGCCGTTGTGGTACGTAAAGACCGTGTTGTAGCGGCGGTCGCAGAAAATGGCTCCGCCGAGTTTTCTGATCCCGGAAGGCGTTTGTACCCAGCTCGATGTTTTGGTGTCGAAACTCCCAAGATTCTGCAGCTCCCGGTATTGTTCTTCCGTTAAAAGTTCAATGCCCATCTCAGCGGCCATATCCATGGCGCTGTTTTTGGGTTTATGTTCTTTTCTTGATTCCAGCGCTTCGCGGTCATAGCAAAAACTCCTGCGTCCGCTTGGACTTTCCGCAGAGCAGTCGTAAAACAGGTATTCGGCGGTCTTTTTATCATAATCGACAACATCCGGTTCGCCGCCGGTTCTTTCCATTTCGTTGAGCGACCAGAGTTTTCCGGTGTCGGCTTCCAGTCTTGCCTGTACTTTTGCCCATTCAAGACCTTTATGGCGGTTGGTGTTTTTCCCGAAACGGACCTTCAGCGTTTTGAGGAGTTCTTCACGCTGTTCCGGTGAGAGCATCTTTTTGGTCATCGTTTGTATGTTAAGGGAACAGACGGGGTTCATTGTTATTGTCATTTTACCATAGTCCCGCAGCAGAAATTTTATCATTTCCGTAAAATCTTTTCCATCGACTTTCCTTTTGCTAACTCATCGATCAACTTGTCCAAATAACGAATCTTTTGCATGAGCTTATCCTTGATCTCTTCCACACGATATCCGCAAATGATGCCTGTAATTTTTGAAACATTCGGATTCATTTGCGGTGCCTGGGCGAAAAATGTTTCAAAATCACTTTTTTCGTCGATTTGTTTTTGCAGCGTTTTTTTATTGTAACCTGTTAGCCAAAAAACAATGGTGTCTACTTCCGCTTTCGTGCGTCCCTTTTTCTCCGCCTTGGCGATATAGAGGGGGTAGACACTTGCGAAGCTCGTGGTAAAGATTCGATGTTTTGTCATTTGATGTCTTCAAAATAGAGTTTAAGCTTCCTTCTGAATGGTCTTTTGATTATACCAGGGATTGTCTGCGGCTGTTGAAATGAGCTCTCTCGATTCATAGTTGTAATACTCACCGAGAAAATAGCTCACATACTGGACAAATTGCAGGGTTGAAAAAAACTGTTTAAAAAAATTGTTCTGATGAAGTTCGGTTATGGCAATGGCGACGTTCTTGTTTTGGGGTGCTTTTGCAGTGAGAAGTTTGACGAGGCTGCCCATTTTCTTTTGAGTGTAGGCATCTTCGTCTTTGTCACGGAATAACCAAAGCACCTGTTTTTCTTTTGGATCGGTGAAAATGGCAACTTCGCTATGCCCGAACTCGTGAAAGTAATTTCTATGACAGGGGGCCATTGCCATTTCATTGACGTGCATTTTTACCAGTTTAAGGAGGGACAAATACCACTTGGGAGAAGCGAGCAAAATGATATCTCTATCTTGCAGTTGTTGTGCTGTTTTTTTGGCTTCGCCTATTTTTTTATTTGAAAATTCGCGTTGAACGGATTTTGCCGCTTCTCCGATCTCTTTTTGAAAATTTGTCTCGAGTAAACCGAGCTTATGAAAAATGTCGAGCAAAATGCTGAAATATTGCGGAGCGTGGAATAATGGGTATTCTCTGTCTGGGTTTGTTATACGCCAATAAATAAGCGAAACATTCTCCTCCTGGGCAATTTTCTCAAGCTTACCGCCGGTCGTAAGAAATATGATGTCATCGGTATACTCTTTGATTTTCTGATACGCATTGATCGGCTCTTGAGAATGTCCTGAATAAGAACTTATGATGATCAGCGTTTTTCTTCTTTTCAACTCTGCAATATTCAAAAGAAAATCAATCTCGTAATCATTGATGACTTCCACATAAATCGGAATATTTTGAACGGCAAAAAATCCTTTGATAATGTCGGAAACAATGGCGGAACAGCCCATCCCCGTAAACAAAATACGCTCATATTGACCGGATGAGATTTTCTTTTGGATCTTCTTGTCCAGTTTTTCCAGAGAGTACTCGTCATGCCGCAGCAATCCCTGCACGTATTGCGTTTCAATGAATTGTTTGTATCTTTTTAGTCTCGGTTGCATATCACAAGAAAGAAACGAAAAGTATATTAGATGCACAACTGTTTATATAACCACTGAACCCGCTTTTTTGCCAAACTGCTGTTAGGCGTTCGTTGTTTTTCTTCGGCTATATTTGTCCCTTATAATTCGAGTCAAATTCGACCATCCATTCAATTCCATATTTGTCTCTAAACATACCAAAATAGGAACCCCAAGGGCTGTCAGAAATAGGCATTTCAATTTGTCCGCCTGCCGAAAGTCCATTGAATAATTTGTCAGCTTCTTCTTTGCTTTCTGCACTAATTGCAATTTTGCTTCTGTTCTCATTTTCGTTTGTTCTTCCCAATATTTCAGGTACATCATTAGCCATTAAAATACTTTTACCGATTGGTAGAGCAATGTGCATTATTTTGTTCGCTTCATGTTCCGCTACTGGAAATTCAGCACTTGCTAAATCTTTGAAACGCATTATTTTTGAGAACTCTCCGCCAAATACTGATTTGTAAAAGTTGAATGCTTCTTCAGCATTCCCGTTGAAATTAATGTGTGGATTGATATTTGCCATAATTTTAATTGTTAATGAATCTCATTCTTCACACGTAACGAAAAGTTTTCAGTAGTCGTGGCTTTTCAATGTATTGTCCGTTTGTAGTGTCGCTGTACAATGACGCCTAACTCCTTTCTTCGCGCGGTCATTACGGATTGTATCAGCAGGGGGGCGCCTATGTGAAGGGTATCGATTTTAGGATTTTTTCAGGTTCTGATCATTGGGCGTTCATCTCCGGGGCGTATTTTGGTTTTAGCTGGCTCGGGTGGGGATGGCAGGTCGCAGGAAGGGAATTGCCATTCCACTTCCTAGGGGTTCGACTCCCCTCATCTCCACCACGGGCTAGCCCCGTGAAGATTTGACGGTCAATCTTGAGGACGAGTATAATTGAGTTGGCAATTCCCTTCTTGCAGCAACCTGCTGCCGGCCTCCATCGAGTCTTCTTTGGGGGCCATTTTTGATAGTTTTTTATTGTGTTTCGCATGATGGATGATTGGCTTCAAAAACTGGAAAATGAGCTCAAACTCCGCGGGATGAGTCCCAAAACCATCAAGGCCTACCGGTCGTGTGTCGGCTATTATTTGCGTTTTCTGGAGACGGATTTTGCGGTTCTGGATCCCGAAAAGGTGAAAGCTTTTCTGCTGCACCGCCAGAGTCTGGGGTCGGCTCCGCAGACGGTGAATCTGTACCTGAACGCCATCAAGTTTTTTTACCGCTGGGTGGTGAAGTCCCCGCAGAGGATTGAGCTTCGTTTTGCCAGGCGGGGAGGGAAACTCCCGGTGGTGCTTTCCCATGACGAATTATTGCGGGTGATTGATGTTGTGCGGAACCGGAAGCACAAACTGCTGATCTCTTTGGCGTATGGCGCGGGACTGCGGGTGAGCGAGGTGATTTCCGTCCGCGTGCGCGATGTGGATTTTGAGCGGAATCTTCTTTGTGTCCGCCAGGGGAAAGGGGCCAAGGATCGTATGACACTGTTGCCGGAGAAGCTGCTGGGCGATTTACGGAGCTATTGCGCCGTTCGCGCGCCCGACGAGTATGTTTTTGAAAGCGAAAGGGGAGGAAAGCTTTCTTCCCGTACGGCGCAGAAAGTTTTTGAGAACGCGATGAAGCGGGCGAACATCGTGAAGCCCGCAACGTTCCATTCGCTCCGGCACAGTTTTGCGACCCATCTGCTCGAAAACGGGACGGACATCCGTCTGATTCAATCTTTGCTCGGGCACGCCAATATCCGAACGACCCAGCGGTATACGCAGGTGAGTTCGACAGCGATCGGCCGGGTTGTGAGTCCGTTGTAGTCTTTGGGGTGAGAAGTTGTGTTTTAGCACTTGACCCCCGCGGGTGCTAAACGGTACAATGGAATTAGCAGTCTTTTTTTGAGAGTGCCAGTTAGAAAACTGCACGGTAATATGTCAATTTTTATCTTTTTAACCAATATCAAACTATGACAGAGAAAAAATCTCATAAACTTCGTCCGCTGGAGGACCGCATCGTGGTTGAACCGATGAGCGAGATGGAAACCACCGCGTCGGGGATCATTATTCCGGATACCGTTTCCAAGGGGAAGCCCAAGAAGGGGAAGGTCGTTGCTGTGGGCGACGGCAAGTTCGACAATAACGGAAAACGTGTCCCGATGGATATTAAAGTGGGGGACGTTGTCCTTCTTGAGGACTGGGGAGCCACCGAGGTGAAAATTGACGGAAAAGAGCTCTATGTTATTGATGCCGGGCGCGTTTTGGCGATACTGGAATAGTTGGCGCTGGCTTTATGGAAGCCGAGAAAGCTTAGGTTTGTACAAATTTTTTATTCAATAATTACTCCTCTATATATGGCAAAACAGATTATTTTTGGGGATAACTCCCGCCAGAAGATTATTCACGGGGTGAACCAGCTTGCCCAGGCGGTTCGCATCACCCTTGGTCCAAAAGGACGAAATGTTATTTTGGACCGGAAGTATGGGGCACCGATGATCACGAACGACGGGGTGACCATCGCCAAGGAGATTGACCTCAAAGACCCCTACGAAAACATGGGGGCGCAGCTCGTGAAGGAGGTCGCGACCAAGACCAATGATGTGGCGGGTGACGGAACGACGACAGCGACGGTTCTTGCCTCGGCGATTATTGCCGAAGGTCTGCGCAACGTGACCGCGGGCGCCAATCCGGTTCAGCTCAAGCGCGGCATTGATATGGCCACGAACAAAGTGTGTGAGGAGCTCGACAACATGAAGGTGGACATCGGTGATTCCAAGGAAAAGATCGCCCAGGTCGCCACCATTTCCGCCCAGGACGCCGAGGTGGGTCAGCTTATTGCCGATGTGCTTGAAGAGGTTGGTCACGACGGGGTCATTACCGTGGAAGAGTCCCAGGCCATGGGACTCAGCAAAGAGGTGGTGAAGGGGATGCAGTTTGATAACGGATACCTTTCCGCCTACATGGTCACGGATGCCGCCCGCATGGAGGCGGTATACGAAGACGTGAAGATTTTGATTACCGACAAGAAGCTTTCTTCCATTCAGGAACTGCTTCCGCTCATTGAGAAACTTGCCCAGAACGGACGCAAGGAGCTCGTGATTATTGCCGAAGATGTTGAGGGCGAGGCTCTGGCGACGTTTGTTTTGAACAAGCTCCGCGGTATTTTCAGCGTGCTGGCGGTCAAGGCTCCGGCATATGGTGATCGCCGCAAGGAGATGCTCAAGGATATTGCCGCCCTTACCGGAGGCAACGTGGTGACGGAAGAGCTCGGGATGAAACTGGAAACGGTGGAACTCACCGACCTTGGGGAAGCCCGCAAGGTTATTGCCGACAAAGACAAATGTATCATCGTGGAAGGAAAGGGGAATAAGAAGGATGTTCAGACCCGCGTGGATGAGATCAAGGTTCTGCTCGACAAATCTTCTTCCGACTTCGATAAGGAAAAACTTCTGGAACGTATGGCAAAACTTGCCGGAGGCGTCGGCGTCATCAAGGTGGGTGCCGCGACGGAAACCGAATTGAAGGAGAAAAAATTGCGTATTGAAGATGCGGTTTCCGCGACCAAAGCGGCCGTGGAAGAGGGCATTGTCCCGGGTGGCGGGGTTGCGCTTCTGTATGCCTCAAAAGTTTTGGGAAAACTGACGGGTGATACCGATGAAATGACCGGTATCGGGATTGTGATGCGTGCGCTTTCTTCTCCGCTCTACCAGATCGCCGTGAATGCGGGCAAAGATGGTGCGGTGGTCGTACACAAGGTGATGGAGGCCAAGGCGGGCATCGGATACGACGCCGCCAAAGACGATTATGTCGACATGGTGAAAGCCGGTATTATCGATCCGAAAAAGGTTGTTCGTTCCGCGCTCCAGAACGCCGCGTCGATTGCCGGCATTTTCCTGACCACGGAGGCCGCCATTACCGATATCCCGGAAGAAAAGCCGGAAGCTCCCGCCGGAATGGGCGGAGGCATGGGCGGTATGGGGGGCATGGGCGGTATGGGGATGATGTAACGGGGAAGGTAGAATTGAGAATAGAGGGGGTCGCGTTGTGCGGCCCCTTTTTGTATGTTTGACAGTTATTTGTCATGAGATTATCATGCGATCCTTTCATTTTGATTTATGGACAAAGAACCCAGCCTTGCCAAATATCCGCTTATCCCCGTCGAAACGATCAGACAGGTTTTGTTGCCGGTGTTTAGGGCGAACCGGTATTTGTGCATCGATGATATTCCTGCCGAACGGGTGCGTCAGGATGATCCGAACTATAACCGGTATAAGTGCCGTGAGAGCTGGTTTAATTCCAGCCTCAACGGCATTGACGCGTGCATGGGGCAGATTACCGATCCCTTGTTTTCCGAACTTGAGGAGGGCATTCACTTTTTCCGGACGCAGGTGGACTGGCAGGCCATGCGTACCCGTGAGGAGATTGACCGCATGAACAGGATGCTCGAAAAAGTCATTGCTTATTTTGACCCGGGTTCGGTCCGGGATGAAGGTGTCCGGATGTGACCTTCTTTTATTTTTTTCTTTGTGGGGTTGTGGTATAGTGTTTGGCAGCTAACCTTTGAACTTTTCTATGCCAACTACCCAAAAGAAAACTTCGGCCAGGAGGGCCACAACCGTTCGTGACATTACGGTGAAAAAGGTAAAACAGGATGAAGACGCTTTTCAGGTTCACCGCATCAACGAAGAGAGTCCCCAGAACGCGGTCCCGGCCAGGTCTTTGGCCGAACCCCAGGAGTTTCAAAATGAGGTGAAAGATATTGAGGAAGAGGTGGAGGAGGCGCTGGCGGAGATGGATGACGTAAAGTATGACTCAAAACCTCCGGTGGAGGATGTTGAGCCCCGCGATTTTGTAAGGGTGAAGTTCGCCAAATTCGTGCAGCTGGTTTCCACCCGCGACTGCGCCGACGTGGTGAACGCGAATCTGGACGAGGACGTGGTGATGAGTTCCAACCTGCTCACCGAGCTTGCGGGAACCCACGACGAGCGCGAAGAGAAGAAAATTCCTTTGGTCTTTCTGGTTGGCCTCGCCATTGGCGTGGTTCTTACTTACATTTTGATCATGAAATAGCATGGCTACGAAGCTGAAGTATAAGCGCATTCTGCTCAAGCTGTCCGGGGAGGTCCTCCAGGGCGGCAGGGACGGGGGTATTGATTTTAAGGTGGTCCGCGAGCTCTGTTCGGAAGTCGCGGAGGTGAAAAAACTCGGCGTGGAGATCGCCATCGTGATCGGCGGCGGGAACATCTGGCGTTACCGCGATTCCAAAGATTCCGGTGTCGACCGTGTGACCTCGGACTACATGGGAATGCTTGCGACCGTGATGAACTCCATGGCGCTCCAGGACCAGTTTGAAAAGATTGGGATTGGCGCTCCGATCGGTTCCGCCATCAGCATGCCGATTGTCGTGGGCCAGTATTTGAGGCCCAAAGCTTTGGATTATCTCAAGAAAGGAAAGATCCTTATCTGCGCCGGCGGCACGGGGAACCCGTATTTTACCACGGACACGGCCGGGGCTTTGCGCGCGATGGAACTGAACTGCGATATCATGCTCAAGGCCACCAAGGTGGACTACATCTACGATAAGGATCCGATGAAGTACAAGGACGCGAAGAAGTTTACCAGGCTTTCCTATAACGATGTTTTGAGCAAAGAACTCGGGGTCATGGACCTGACGGCCGTTTCGCTTTGTCTTGAAAAACGGCTGCCGATCGTGGTTTTCAATCTTCACAAAAAAGGGAACATCGCCCGCGTGGTGAAAGGGGAACAGGTGGGTACGTTAATATCGTAATCAGTAATTCGTAATTTCAAAACTATGTCGGATTTTATTGCACTCGGGGAGGTTGAAATGAAAAAGATCATCGACCATCTGAAGACGGAGTATTCCCATCTGCAGATCGGACGCGCGTCCGCCTCGCTCGTTGAGGGCGTGATGGTGGAGGCGTACGGTTCCATGCAATCCCTGAAGGGACTTGCCCATATTTCCGTTCCCGATGCCAAAACCATTCAAATCCAGCCCTGGGACAAGGGCGTGCTCCAGGCCATTGAAAAGGGGATCATGATGGCCAATTTGGGGCTTAACCCAAGCAACGACGGGATTGTGGTCCGCATCAACATTCCGCCGCTTACCGAGGAACGCCGCCGTGATTTGACCAAAGTGGTTCACAAACTTGCCGAGGATGCCCGCATCAGCGTGCGGCATGCCCGCCAGGGGGTGATGGACAAAATCAAAGGACAGGAAAAGGCCAAAGAGATCAGTGAAGACATGGCCAAGGGCCTGGAAAAGAAGCTTCAAGACAAGGTGGATGCCGTGAACCAGGAAATCGAAACCCTGGCCAAGGGCAAAGAAGCAGACGTGATGAAGGTGTAGCTAATGAATTATTATTTTCTCCATGAGTTTTTTTCTTACCGCGATTGTTTTTATCCTGGTTTTTTCCGCGCTGGTTCTTATTCACGAGTGGGGTCACTATATCGTGGCCAAAAAGAGCGGGATCAAGATCGAGGAGTTCGGGTTCGGGCTTCCTCCGCGACTTTGGGGGGTCAAAAAAGGGGAGACGCTCTATTCCATCAACGCGATTCCGTTCGGGGGGTTCGTGCGCCTGCTGGGTGAGGACGGGCACGACGACAAGGTGAAGAAAAATCCAAGGAGTTTTATCAGCAAACCGGCAAGGGTCCGTATTCTGGTGGTGATCGCCGGGGTGATCATGAACTTTCTGCTGGCCTGGCTGCTTTTGACGATCGGATTTACGTTCGGCATCCAGCCTCTGATTTTGAGTGGTGACGATGTTCTGGCTTCCATCCAGGATGGTACGATCCAGACCCAGCAGGGGGTGACCGTGAAAGAGGTGAAACCGGGTGGTGCGGCGGAAACGGCCGGGATGCTCCCGGGGGATAAGCTGTTGCAGCTGAATGGAAAAGAGATTTTTTCCGCGGATGAACTTTTGGCCGCGGTCAATAATACCAAGAACGCCACGGTGGTCGCGGAGATCGAAAGAAACGGGCAGCATCAATTTTTGAACGTTAAAGCCGGAGAGAAGGACGGACTGGGTTTTTCCTCCTATGAACTTATCTTTTTGCCGAGGATGGTGGTGCGGGAAGTTGCTCCTGACGTGAAGTTTGCGACCGGGAATCTTCTGCCCGGTGACATTCTTCTGACTTTGAACGGTAAGCCTCTTTATACCTATGATGAGTATGTCGCCGAACTGGCAAAGTCCAAGCAGGTTACGATGACGTTGTGGCGCGGGGATACCACGGTGAACACCGTGGTTGATTTGCCGGTCAGTCAGCGGGTGATTATTTCCGATATTTTCCCGGACAGTCCCGCGGAGAAGGCCGCCTTCCGGTCAGGTGATGTTCTGCTGCAGGTGGACGGGCAGGAGATTTCGGTTCCGCAGGATGTTATCGGTATTACCAAGCAGAATCCCGGAAAAACATTAACGTATATTCTTGAACGGAACGGCGAGCAAAAAACGATCCAGGTTCAGCCGGACAAGAACGGGCTGATCGGCGTGGGCCTTTCGGTGTTGTATCCCCACGAGAATCAGTTCATGACGCTTTATAACAAGGATGAACCGACCACTGTGCTGAAGATTCAGGACGTCCGTTATCCGTTGTGGATTGCTCCGTTGAAGGCGTTTGACGAATCTTTCCGCCTCGGCGGGCTCACGGTGCAGATGTTCGGGAATGTTTTGAAGTCGTTCTTTACCAAGTTCACCATTCCGGATGGGGTGGCCGGGCCGGTGGGAATCGCCCAGCTCACGTACACGTTCGTGCAGCAGGGTGTGCTTTCGCTGCTGCGTTTTATGGCGCTGCTTTCGTTGAGTCTGGCGATCATCAATATATTGCCGTTCCCCGCGCTGGATGGAGGAAGACTCTTCTTTATTCTCGTCGAACTGGTTATCGGCAGGAAGGTGAACGGGAAGTGGGAGGCCGTGATCCACACCATCGGGTTTGCTCTGTTGATGATCCTCATCGTGGCGGTGACCTATAGTGATATCATCAAATTGTTTTAAGAATTTTATAAAATTTCTTGCGCCCCGGACTCTTTTAGTTCGGGGTGATTATTGATAGAAATTTCTAATTGTTTCTTGGTTAGAGATTTTCCCAAGATCTAGTAGGGAATGGGTGTCAAGATCGCTAGGGATTGTAGTGATGCCGTTTGGAATTTTGCACTTGTAGAAGCCAAAAAAAGTCATTAGTATTCAGCCTGTTTTGAAGGTCATTATTTAATGACTTTTTTAAATCTTTTTAGTTGATTTCCCCGGCCCGATGGAAAAGATGGATAAGAAAGTTTTTTGGGAACAGGTACTTCTGACATTGGCGCCAAAAGCCGGAAAGGCTCACCTTCTGACTTTTTTTAAGGACACCATCGTTGCGAATTACGTTGACGGCATTTTGACCGTTGGGGTTTCGGGAATTGTTTCCCGTGACAACATCCGCCACCGCTATCACATCAAACTTCTGGATATCGTCAAGTCGTTGGATCCGGGTATTTCCCAGATCGAGTACGAAGTTATTTCCACACTCTTAAGCGACGGGCATCCGGACAAAGTGGATCTGAAAAATATTCTGATGGATGAGGCGCCCAAGGTCCGCAAGGTTCCCAACAAGCAGGAGGTGCTGGTGGACGGAATGCGGAGCAAGATGATGAAGTATTCGCTGGACAGTTATATCCCCGGCGGGGACAACCGACTGGTTCACGCGGCGTGCATGGCTGTCGCGGCCAAGCCGGGAAATATTTACAATCCTTTGTACATCTACGGAGGGGTTGGACTCGGGAAGACCCATCTGCTTCAGGCGACCGGCAACCAGATCCAGAAGAACCATCCCAATATGCGCGTCATCTACATGACGGCGGAAAATTTTATCAACGAAATTATCGAAGCCATCGGAAAGCGCCACACCAAACCTTTCAAGGACAAGTACCGCAATGTGGATTGTCTCATTGTTGACGACATCCAGTTTTTTGCCAACAAGGCCACGTCCGAACAGGAGTTTTTCCACACGTTCAACGAACTCTACGATGCCGGTAAGCAGATCATTATGAGTGCCGATCGTCCGCCCCGTGATTTGAACGGGCTGGATGACCGTCTCCGCAGCCGTTTTGCCATGGGCATGGTCATCGAGGTTTGCGTTCCGGATTTTGAGACCCGAGTTGCTATTTTGCAGCGCAAATGCCAGGAACACGGCGAACTTATCGATCCGGAAATCTTGAGTTTTATTGCCAACAATGTCACCACCAGCGTCCGGGAGATGATCGGCGTTTTGATCAATCTCATCGGGCAGGCGCAGTTGGAAAATACGAACCCGACCATGAATTCCGTGATGCACGCTTTGCAGAAACTGAACAAGGCCCAACTGGTTATCGGCAATGCCGCTTCCGGGAACGGTGCCATTGTGAACAACAACGGCCAGGGCGGGATGAACGGGCAGATGCAGGGGAATACCCCGCAGCGCCAGTCCGTCCGTACGCTGGACGACGTCATCAACGCGGTTTCCAGCTACTACAAAATTGACCGCAACGTGCTTACAGGACTTGAACGCCGCCGCGAGGTCATTATTCCGCGCCAGATCTGCATGTATCTCATCCGCGAACTTTTGAATCAGTCGTACGAAACCATCGGCGAAAATTTCGGCGGAAAGAACCATACGACGGTCCTGCATTCCTGCAATAAGATCATGGCGCAGATCAAGGAGGATCAGCGTTTGATGCGCGACGTGAATACCCTCAAGCGCGAAATGGGCTTTTAGAGCGCAACTTTGAAAATTTCATTCTGCTGCGTCGTCTGCGATGAAACCTTCTTCACCGTATATCGAATACGGTTCAGTCGGTTTCATCTCGTCTCCTTGCATAATGAGAATTTTGAGAGTTGCGTGTTTGTTTTAAATAGCAATTTTAAACAAAACTGGTTGCGCGAATTGGGAAAGTTTGCACGATAGAGTTTTCAGGCGTGTGCTTGGTGAAAACTTACTTTCCCAATTCGCGCGTTTTATCTTTACAGCAATACGGTTCTTGTTATACTATCTGCGGTTTTGTTATTGAGCTTTTTATGCGCCGAGTGTACCGTCGCAAACGTCCGTTTGAGTATTTGCTTCCCTTTCTCATTTTTGTGGGGGTGGGTGTGATCGGGGTGCTCGGTTTTCAGCTCTGGAGCAATTTACAGGCGGCAAAAGGCGACGTGTATTTTTACGTTGCCCAGGGAAAAGCCAAGATGCTCCAGTATGGCACCAAGGAATGGGAGACCGGCTACAGCGGCACCAAAATGCTCCTGGGGGACGCGGTGAAAACGGGAGTGAACAGCCGTGGCGTTTTGAAATTTTTCAACGGGACGATGGTCCGACTGGGTGATGATACCGAAGTTGTTCTTACCGATATCACCAAACGCAATGACGTCGAAAAAATCGGGTTAACCCTCAACCACGGGTCCGTCTGGGTGAACAAGGTCCGGAGTGATGGAGTGGATCAGTCGGATTTACAGGTGAGAACGTCCCACATGCTGGTCATTGATGTGGGAACGACCTTTGAAGTTGAAAGCGGCAGTGTTGAAACCGTGCGCGTGATGAAGGGAAATGTGAATGTTCAAATTCTTGGAACCGATAACGATAAGAGTTCCATTCTGGACACCATTCAGGTCGGCGTCGGACAGGAGCTGAATCTTGACGAGGCGGTGATGAAGGCCTTCCAGAACCGCGAAACTCCTTCCGTGCTCATGGCCCTGAGTGACCAGTTCAAGCTTTCGGACTGGTATCTGTGGAATAGCCGCGAGGATGAAAGTCCGACGGACTTCAGTCAGATCAGTAATCAGCTTTTGCCTGTCGGCAGCACCCAGGAGGGAATGACACAGGAGTCCGGAGCGGTCGTCTCGTCCACCCAGCAGACGGTTGAAACTCCGGGACAGTTGTCGTCGCCGGTCATTACTCAGCCTGCCGAATCCGCCGTATCTTCGGATCAGAATAAGATGGTTATCATTGGGACTGTCGGTTCCGGCACTTCCAAAGTTATTGTGAGCCAGACGGTTTCGGGCAATACCGACGAGTATGCTCTGAGCAAGTTCAAGGCGGGCGATGCGGGTTTCACCTACAACGTTTCCGAAGCGCTGGGAAACTATAAGTCCGGGGAAAATATTTACCGGTTTTACGCCGTTGATGCCGCGGGAAACAAGAGCGACTCCGCCGATGTCCGTATCACCTATACCAAGGCTGCAGCGGCTATTACGGAGGCTTTATCCGCCCCCAAAGTTTTGAAATATAACGGAACCACGGACTCCACCACCACGACCGGCGTGGTGAAGGTCGACGGGGAGGTTCACGGTGCCGATAAGGTTGTGGTGAATGGCTATACTCTGAGCAAGTTCGTTTCCGGCTCGACATCCTGGACCTACTATGCCAACGAAGCCGGCGGCAATCTGGTTTCCGGAGAGAACACGTACGAAATGTATTCCGTCGATCTGCAGGGAAACAAGAGTGAGACAGTGAAGTTCACGATCACGTACAACAAACCCGCAGGAACCGTCACCACGACAACGGGAACAACCCAGCAGCCGGTAACAACGACCCCGCCTGCGACCACGACGACGTCGACTTCGGGAAACGATGTACCTCAGGGTTTCTAATTGTCGTAGTGCAAAACGGTCCGGTTTGTTTCACGGGTTGTGTTTTGCGTGTGTGCTGGTGAATCAGTTCAGGTACCTTGCTTTGTTGGCGTTGTGTTCGTCGTTGGTTTTTCCGTAGACCACTTCGCCCGTTCCCGGTTTGGTGAGGTAGAAATAGTATGGGGAATGTTCCGGGCTGGCTGCCGCCTCTATGCTCTTGAGTCCGGGATTGTTGATGGGGCCCGGGGGGAGGCCGTGATGGTTGCGGGTGTTGTACGGGGAGTCTTCCTTTAAATCCTCGTAATCGATGGTGCGGTCGCTTTTAAGGTAGAGCAGGGTGGCGTCGGCTCCCATGAACCAGTTTTCCTCCACGCGCTTCCAGAGGATGCCCGCAACGGTTCTGCGGTCACCTTCCGTCCTGACCTCCTTTTCCACGATCGAGGCCATGGTGATGATGTCGTACAGTGAAACGAACTGGGCTTCGCCGCCCGTTCCGGTGAGTTTTGCCCCTTTGTCGGCCAATAGTTCGTCGGGGAGTCTTGACTGGAAATCCTTGAGCATGAGGTCGATCAAATCCTGCGCGCTAAAGTGGGCGATGTCGATGAAGTAGGTGTCCGGGAAAAGAAACCCTTCCAGGGGATGGGGGAGCGCTTTCATCTTTTGTCCGTCCAGAAAGGGGTATTTGGCGTAGTTGTTGAACTCTTTGGTCGCCCGGATGAACTCTCCTTCATCAATGGCTCCCAGGCCGACAAGTTTTTCATCGATGCCGCGGATGGTGGTGCCCTCGGGAACCGTAAGAGTGAGTTCGCCCTGTTTGGGGTTCGTGATTTTTTCAACGATCTGGGGAATGGTGAGACTTTGGTTCAACAGGAAACGTCCGGCAATGATTTTGCGGTCGACGTCGTTTTGTCTGGCATAGGTTTTAAAGGCGTCTTCGTCCAGGATGAACTCTTTGCCCTTGAGGTTTTTGGCAATGCCCGCGACGTTGTCGCCGCGCTTGATGACGAAGGGCGCGTCAATGGTGTTTCCCGGGTTGACGGGCGTGGTGATAAAGTACTGGTAGCGGCTTTGGGCATACCAAAAATAACCCAGGGCGAGTACGGCAAGGGCTCCAAGAATAACAAGCGTGGTTTTTGAGTTCCGGCGTCGGTGCATGGCGAAACGGGTTAGGGTGTAGTTTGAGGGGCCTTCCGTGTTTACGGGTTGTTCTCAGGCCCCCGGAAGTCCCAGTCCGCCCATGACTCCCTTCATTTTTTCGGCCGCGATCTGTTGGGATTTTTTGATGGCTTTGTTGAAGGCTTTCACCAGGTTTTCCTGGAGTTTTCCCGGATTTTGCTGGGCGTCTTCGGAAATGGTCACGGAAACGACCTCCTGTTCCCCGTTGATGATGACGATGACCCCCTCAACTTCCGCTTCAATATGGATGTTTTGGAGCTCTTTTTTGATCTCTTTGGCCTGTTTTTGGAGCTGATAGAGGTTCTTGGCCTGGTCAAACATTCCCATGGTGGTTTTTGTTAGTGGATATGTGGGCTTTTTGTGCTTTTACAAGCGACGGGGCCGGCCCGGCGGTCTGTACTTTTTAATTGTACGGAAGCCTTTCCCGGGCGTCAACAAAAAACGTTGCTTTCCTCAATTCGTTCAGGTAAACTGCTCGTGCTTTTGTCTTAAAATGAAATTTATTATATTTTAATACTATGGAAAAGATACTTTTGGACGTGAAGGTCCGTGACGTGAAGGTTTCTCCAAACTACCTTCGCAAACAGCGCCAAATCCCGGCTGTTTTCTACGGGGATAAAGAGAAGAGCGTGGCTCTCCAGGTTGATTACCAGACTTTCCGCAAAGCTTTTGAAAGAGCCGGCGGAAACCAGGTGATCGAACTCAACATTGACGGCAAAAAGAAGCCGGTCCTTGTCCACGACGTTCAGTACAACCCTTTGACCGACAATTTTGACCATATCGATTTTGTGTCCGTGAACATGAATGTTGAAGTGAAGGCTGACATTCCGGTCGTGATTGTGGGTCTTGCCCCAGCCGTGAAGAATCTCGGCGGTATTTTGACCACGCTCCGTCATGAACTCGAAGTAAAGTGTCTTCCTGCGGATTTGCCTCAGAGCATCGAGGTGGATGTTTCCGGTCTTGAGACTCTCCACAGCTCCATCCATTTGAGCGATCTTCAATTGCCTTCCGGCGTGAAGCTTACCGGCAATCCTGATGACGTTGTCGTTTCCATCTCAGTCGTGAAGGAAGAGGTTGAACCGACGACCACCATGGAGGCCGCCGTCGCTGAAAGCGCTGCCGCTTCCGGTACTCCGGCAGTTCCCGCTGAAGGTGCCGCTGCTCCGGCTGCTGAAGAGAAAAAATAGGCACGGTTTCTGTTTTGAGATTATCAAGAGCCCCGCTGACAAGGCGGGGCTCTTTTCTTTGATGTGTTTATTGCCGGTCGGCGGCTCAGTTGATCAGGCTTTCCAGAAGTTTGATTTGCTGCACGGGGTCTTTGTTTTCTTCCCGGGCTTTTTCCACTGTTTTCTGGATTCCGGTGAGCGGGTGGTTTTTGAGTTCGATCAGGATTTTTTGTCCGACGGCGATGTTTGGCAGGATTTCCTTTCTGGGCCACAGGAAGGTTTCGTAACTGCCGGCGATCTGAAGTTCAGCAAAGTTTTCATCCATGGAGGTCACCACGGCTTCAACCCTGGAAAGGGACTGGTTGTTTGCGGATATTTCCATGGGTAAAAATGAGGTGAAATGGTGGGAGATATGGAAAGGGCCCCGCTACGGCGGGGCCCCCTTTCAATTGTTACTTTATGAGCATTGCTGCGAGCATAGGCGCCATGATGAGCGCGATAGTGTTGACGACCTTGATGAGAGAGTTGATCGCTGGGCCTGCGGTATCCTTGAACGGGTCACCGACGGTGTCACCGACCACGGCGGCTTTGTGCGCGTCGGAACCTTTTCCTCCAAAGTGGCCCGATTCGATGTATTTCTTGCCGTTATCCCACGCGCCGCCGCCCGTGCACATCATAAGTGCCAGAAGGAAGCCGGAAACGATAATACCGCCCAGGAGACCGCCCAGGGCCAGAGGGCCGAGAAGCCATCCTACGGCAATAGTGACGGCAACCGCGCTGACGGCCGGGAACACCATTTCTCCCAGAGCAGCTTTGGTGACGATGTCCACGCAGCGTCCATAGTCCGGTTTTTCTTTTCCGCTCATGATGCCTTTGATCTCTTTGAACTGGCGGCGTACCTCTTCAACAACTTTGTAAGCGGTTTTGCCGACGGATTCCATGAGGGAAGCCGCAAAGAGGAACGGAAGAAGTCCTCCGATGAAGAGTCCGATCAGTACCATCGGGTTGGTGATGTCAAAAACGAAATTCACGTTCGGTGCGTGTGCCGACAGGTCTTCCGTGTACGCCTGGAAGAGTACGAGTGCGGCAAGGGCAGCGGAAGCGATGGCGTAACCTTTGGTGACCGCTTTGGTGGTGTTACCTACGGCATCCAGAGCGTCGGTGTGTTTGCGGACTTTTTCCGGAAGGCCGGCCATTTCCGCAATTCCCCCGGCGTTGTCGGTAATCGGGCCGTAGGAGTCGGTGGCGATCACCATGCCGGTTGTTGAAAGCATGGCAACGGCGGCGATGGCAATACCGTATACGCCGTTGTGCAGGGATGAATTGTCACCGAAGTAGTATGCAAGGAAGATGGCGACCACCACAAGAATGACCGGAGCGGCGGTGCTTTGCAGACCCACGGCGAGCCCTGTGATGACGTTGGTGCCTGCGCCGGTCTCCGAGGATTTCGCGATTTTCTTTACCGGGCTGTAAGCGGTTGATGTGTAGTATTCAGTAATGATCGTGATGAAGAACGTGACGCCCAGACCGACCAGTGCTGCGTAATAAATGAAGATGTCGCCGATGAAGTAGCTATTGAGGAAATAGAAACCCACGGCCGCGAGAAGTCCCGTGACGAGCATTCCCTTATATAGGGCGCCCATGATGTTCTTCTTTTTTCCGAGTTTCACAAAGAAGGTTCCGATAATGGAAGTGATGACGGCAATGGCGCCGAGAGCGAGGGGATATTCAATGCCGTTTGCTCCGACTTTATCCATGAGGGTTGAGGCCGCAAGGATCATGGCGGCGATCAGCGTTACGGCGTACGTTTCGAAAAGATCGGCTCCCATGCCGGCGCAGTCGCCGACGTTGTCGCCGACGTTGTCCGCGATCACGGCCGGATTTCTTGGATCATCCTCAGGAATGTTTTTTTCAACTTTACCCACGATGTCCGCTCCGACGTCGGCTGCTTTGGTGAAGATGCCTCCGCCGATACGCGCGAAGAGGGAAACGAGGGATGCTCCAAATCCGAAACCGATGAGGAGTTTTGGCGCTTCGTTCAAAGGGATACCAAGGTTGTTCGTAAATACATAGTAGAAGCCGCTTACCCCAAGGAGTGCAAGGCCTACGACCGCAAGTCCGGTGACCGAACCTCCCTTGAACGCGACGGACAGAGCGTCCTGAAGGGAATTTTTTGCGGCTTCAGTGGTGCGGACATTGGCGCGGACCGAAACACTCATGCCAATGTATCCCGCGAGGGCTGAAAAGAGTGCGCCCACGACAAAGCCAATTGCGGTGAGAATGTTATCGTTATGGGAACCCTTCGGAAGAATGAAAGCCATCGCCAGGAAAATAATGGTGGCGATGATGGTGATGGTTATCGATTGGCGGTTGAGATATGCCATGGCGCCTTCCTGGATCGATTTGGCGATTTCACGCATTTTTTCGTTTCCCGTGGAACGCTTAAGGATCGAAACGATGAGAACAACGGCATATAAAAGCGCAAAAACGCTTATGCCGATCGCAACAAGAGGGACTTGCATAGGTTGGGGTTAAGAATTAATAAATCCAGGGAGGAATTGTAACGAAGAGTCCGCATTGTAGGAATGTTTTACCGCTACTTTGATTTGATGGATTGTCACTTTTATGTTTTGGTTTACCCGTGGCGCATTTTGCCGATCGGTTTGTTGCAATTACGTCGGCTTTCTTTTACAATAAGGCGTGTTTTACCTATTCATTATTTTCTTCTATGATCGAGGAACAACATTCGGAACATCACACACCCGCCCACCACACTCCGGAACATCAGCCCGAACATAAACCGGCTCACGGCGGTATGCCCGAGATTCCAAAAATCGATATGAAAAATGTTAATGCCGACAGCCTGAAGGGCGGGTTTGGCGATATCATCGAGATTCTCAAACTGAACAAAGCGGCCATGGAGAAGGTCGCCCATCGTGATGCAGAGGGAATCAGTCTTGCGCTGGTTTACCTTGCCGTGGGTGCCATCGGTGCTCCGCTTGGCGGCGCAATTTTGGGGTACACCTTTTTGAACACCACTTTCCGCACTCCAATTGTGAGCGCTCTTATCGGAGCGGTTCTCTCGATTGTGATGGGAGCTGTGGTGTTTTATGTGACGAGTATGGTTGCAGAGAAAATGTTTCACGGACAGGCGAAGTTCCCGCAGTATTTCCGCGTGATGGGTTATGCGGCGCTTTTGAACGTTGTTGGTTTCCTGACCGTGGTACCGGTTTTGACGACCATCGCGTCCATCTGGCTCCTGGTTGTGAACTATATGGCACTGACCAACATTCACAAGCTGAATTCAACCAATGCGGTCCTGACGATTATCGTGACCATTGTGGTCTTTATCGCCCTCACGGCGGTTATTGGCGCCCTGGGTCTTTCCGCTATGGGCGGTGCCGCCTTCAGTTTGACCTAAAAACAGCCGGTTTTTCCCTAGCAATCCTTCAAAAGCCCCGTTTTCAAACGGGGCTTTTTGTGCTAAAATAGAAGGATTCTATGTATTCGTCATATGGCTGAGGGTGATGGTGCTCAAAATCAGGGAAAGCAGGGGCAGTCCGGCCCGCTCGATCCGTCTACTGAGGTCAAATCCGAGGTTGTGGATCAGGCAAAACTTGATCGTGCCGCCAAGGAACGTGAACGCCGCCGCCGCCGCCGCAGGAAGAAGGCCGAATTGAAGCGTCTTGAACGTGAGACTTTGCAGCAGGCCGGGGATCTTCCCCAGTCTGTTGTTTCCAAGCCGGAGAAGCCCGAAGGGGCTGTTGTGGAAAAACAGGCGGAAAAGGTTGTTCCCGAAAGAAAAAAGGAGGCATTGCCCCCGGTGGAGCATCCTATTGCCAAGCGGTCCGAGGAGCATGCCCCGAGGTCAAAAGTGATCGTTCCCCAGGCTCAGCAGAAGGAGGAGAAACCTCAGAAACTTGTTCGGGAACCTGTCCGGAAGCCGCTTGAAAAAACCGTCCAGAAACCTGAGGAGCCTGTGAAGGAGCTTCCTCCCCTGAGTCATAAAACGCACAGTTTTGCGGGTCCTTTGATTCATTCGGACGAGGTGCCCGTGCAAAAATCAGAACCTCCGAAGGTTGAAGCGAAGGAATTGGGTACCACTCCTGAGGAGAAGCCTGAACCGAGGCCTGAACCGGTGGTCACGCCGGAGGTGCCCGAATCAAAGCCGGAACCAAAACCTGAACCGGCGGTTCAGCCTGAAGTTTATCCTGATGTTCAACAGATTGCCGCGCCTCCTGAGCCGGAACCCGAACCTGAGGATGTGAGTCTTGAAAATCTTCCGCCGATTTTTCCAACGGGAGAATCGGAAGAGGAAAGTGATGTCATTATCAAGGACCCGCATCAAGAGTCCCGTCCGCCTGTGAGCATGGAGGAAGTTCACACGGAGAAGGAAAAAGAGAATGAACTACCTCCGATTTTCCCCTATCCGCAGCCTCCGGAAGAAAAAAAAGTTCTTGAGGAAGAGTCAGAGGCCGAAGAGATCAAGCCTTTGAAGAAGGTTAAAAAAGTTGAAGAAAAGGAACATAAGGCCGAAAAGAAGGAATCCTCCAAGGAGACCATGTCCGAGTCGGAGGGTTTGAATGTGCGGAAATCTTTTCTCCAGGCCGCGGGGGGATTTTCCGCGGGAGTCCTCAAGTCCGTTGGGACGGCTTTGCATAATTTCCGCCTGAAATTTGACGTGAAGAAATTGGGGCTCTTTTTGGTTCTGATGGTGATCGGCGGCGGCTTGTACGCGGGGTATCTGTTGAAGGTCCATGAAAAGGTTTATAACTACGTGGCGGATTTTTTCAAAGCGCCGCCGCCGGTAGAAGTTCACCTCGACGATCAGCTTTTGCGCGAGTGGGGCATTACCACTGCCTTACTTTTCGGGGATAACCGGGGAAGCACCAGTGATCTCTTTGCTTCACAACTTTTCAATGCCTACTACTTCGGCTACCTGAGCGAACCGAGAGTGGAGGGGGAGACGGGGATTACCCCCGCGTATTATTACGGGAAGGGTGAAGACCTCGTTGCCGAAACCAACCGTTTTATCGCATATGTCAAAAATCTCCGTGAACTCGTAAGTGTTTATGACGTCGATGTGTACCAGATGCTTGATCAGACCACGGAACGTGAAAAAGCGATGAACGCCCATGTGGCGAAACTGAAGGAGGTTCAGGAAAAAAGTACCACCATGCTTCGCGAGATCAATACCGAGATCGATGACCTCAAAATTTCGCTCGAAAGTCTTAACCCGGAAAAAGCCAGGGCCGAGACGGATTTCTTCGTCGCCCTGCAGGGGCTTGCCGGTGAAAAGTCCGATTTCCTTCTGAAAAGCTTTATTGATGTTTCCCAGAAGCAGAGTTCGCTTAAGGCCCATCTTGCTGCTTTGGACAAATTGTCAGGGTATTATAATTCTTCGCTTGCCAAGCTTGCGATCCGCATCACGGCCATAGAAAAAAACTATCAGGTTCTTGTCCAGGGCATCCATGTCGTGGATATTCCCGGGGCGAATCTTGATATCATCATCAAGGAAACGCCTTAATAATGGCGGGAAGGTCTTCAGCTTAAGAAAAAGTTGCCATTGTCTGCCCGGAATGATAGGATAACTTATCCCTGAGCGTTTGTTATGGTAACAATCGACCATTTAATCGAGAAAATTCAGGCATACAAGCCTGATATCGACGTCGCACTCGTTCGGCAGGCTTTTGATTATGCAAAAAACCATCTAAGGGGGATGTACCGCGTGACGGGCGATTCCATGCTCATTCACGCCCTTGCGGTTACGGACAATCTTTTGGCGTTTAAACCCGATCAGAACAGTATTCTGGCATCTTTGCTTCACGATCTTTCCAAGACACCGGCATACAGTCCGCAGGACATTATTCTGAAGTTCGGTGACGACGTGGCGCTGCTGGTTTCCGGCATGCAAAAACTTCAAAGTGTTCATTTGAAGGGAGGCAAGAGCGATCTGGAGGCTTTCAGAAGGATGCTTTTATCTTTGGCGCAGGATTTGCGCCTGGTTCTCATCCGTCTGGCGGACCTGCTTCATGACGTCGAGTCTCTTGACTATGTTCCCCAGATTCGCCGCAAGGAAGTGGCCCGGGAGATGTTGGACGTTTACGCGCCGATAGCTTCCCGTCTGGGTATCTACGGCGTGAAGTGTCAGCTGGAGGATTTGGCTTTCAAGTATCTTTATCCCGACAAGCACGAGGACCTTCGCGCTCAGCTTGATGAATATATCCGCAAGCAGGAAAAGTTTCTGGAGAAGGTCAAGAAAAAGCTGACGGACTTTTTGGCCGAACAGGGGATTGAGGCGAGGGTGGAAGGCCGTCGCAAGAATCTCTACAGCGTGTACCGCAAAATGAAGAAAAAAAGTAAGGCGTATCTGAACGAAATCTACGATATTTACGCCTTCAGGGTTATTCTGCCCACCCGGCACCATCGGAACGGCACGGAAAACACCGAAAAACTTTATACGCTTCTTGGTCTTATTCACAGCCATTGGACTGCGCTTTCTGACCGTTTCAAGGATTATGTCGCCGTGCCGAAATCGAATGGGTACCGGAGTCTCCACACCACGCTGGTCGGTGACGGTGAAAAGAGTTTTGCCCAGCCCTTTGAGGTTCAGATCAGGTCTGAGTCGATGCACCAGCAGGCGGAATATGGTTTCGCCGCCCACTGGTTGTATGAGGATACCAGGGGGTATTCAACCCGGATGGATCAGAAGAGCGTCCTTGATGCGCAGGATATGAAAGCCAAGAGGTATCAGGAATGGCTGGACGGTCTCGTGAGTGTTCAGGAAGAATTGGCGCACGGCAAGGACCTCGGGAGCAAAATGAAACTGAACATGTTCCATGATCATATTTTTGTTTTTACCCCGGATGGTGAGGTGAAAGATCTTCCCCAGGGAGCGACCCCGGTGGATTTTGCCTATCAGGTGCATACCGATATCGGACATCACTGCCATGGGGCAAAGGTGAACGGGTCGATCGTTCCTTTGGACTACCAGCTGAAAAACGGTGATCGGGTTGAGATTCTGACAAAGAATAAGGCGGACCCCAAACCGCACTGGCTTTCGTTTGTGAAATCTTCCCACGCCAAGGCCAAAATCAAGAGTTATTTCAAGGGGCTTGATAACGATCAGAGTTTCAAGGATGGAAAGGAGCTCATTAACAAGTATCTTGTGAGTATGGGTCATCCCCAGCTGGATGATAATCTTTCCATTTTCCGGAAGTACTCGGGCCACAAGCTTTCGCTCAAGGAACGCCAGTCGCTGGTTGAGGACATCGGCAACGGTGCCGTGAATGCCTCCGTCGTGCTGAAGAAGATCTTTTCCATCAGGGATTTTCCCGAGAGAAAGATCGGGCCTGAGGTGACCGTCGTGAAAAAAAGTTCCGGCATGACCGAACGCAGGGAAGATGAAATTCTGATAGCCGGTGAAACCGGAGTTCCTTTTAAACTATCCTCATGCTGCAAACCCCGGGCGGGGCAGGAAGTGGTCGGTTATGTGACGAGGGGGAATGCGGTGCGTATTCATCTCCCGAATTGCGCTTTTCTGATGAAGGCCGATCCCAAGCGCATACTTGAGGCGAGTTGGGGTTTCCAGATCCATCGCCGCAAGCTTTTGCCCGTCGTCATCGATCTGAAGGCGATCGACCGCGTGGGTCTGCTGAGGGATATTGCCGCAACCATCGCCAGTTTTAACGTCAATATTCTTGATTTCACGCTGAAGGAACGCCGGGACAATCTTATCCACCGGCACATGATCCTGGAGGTTGTAGACGAGGAGCAGTCCGAGAAAATTTTAAGCAGGCTCCGGCAGGTGCGCAACGTGCTTGAAGTTAGTCCTCTTGAGAAGGAAAAAGCCGGTTTTTAGAAAACCGGGTTTCAGGCAAAATCCTGAAGGATTCTTTCGCTTACGATTTCACGCTCCAGGAAGTGCTGGAGAAAGAAGCGGGTGATGTGTTCCAGCTGTTTTTTTTGTTCCCCGCTGAATGAGATCTTGTTTTTTTGCAGTTCCGGGGGCTGGCTCAGGTACCGGATGAGTTTGATGATGTTGAATTCAATGGATTTGGCGTCGTTCGGGAGGTGTGCCGTTACGTTCCTGTCCGCGCCCGTGGCCAGGGGGTATCTGCATTCGCCGCAGACCATGTGGCCGTTCGGTTCCAGCCAGATTTTTTGTTCGTCGTTCCATCGCCGGTGGCAGGTGCCGCAATTTTCAAGATTCGGAAGCACGCCGATGTGCTGGAGGAGGTTCAGTTTAAAGCTTTCCACGGTCAGAAAATGCTGGTCGGAGTTCCCGAGTTTGAACAGGCTTTGTTCCAGCAGGCGGTAGAGTTCCGCGGAGTGCTCGCTGCTTTGGGTGCTTTTATGGAAAATTTCCATGATGAGGCTCGCCATCATGGCGCGGTCGAAATCTTCACGGATGGATTTAAAGTTTTCCCGGACCTGGCACTGCACGATCGTGTACCTTACGGGACTTTTGTAGAGCTGGAATTCGCAGAGGTTCAGCGTTTCGATGTGTCCGGCCAGGGATCCGTTCATTTTGCGCGCCCCTTTGGCGGCGGCCTGGATTTTCCCGAGGTCCGGACTGTACAGCGTCACCGAAAAATCGTTTTCCCCGAGCGGGTGTTTTTTGATGATGATGCCGCGGGTATGGACATTCCGTTGTTCGGCCATAGAAGCTTTGTGCCGTGAGGTGTTTATGCGTTCGTTATTTTGCCGTGAACGTGCTGTTCTACGGCCGCGTAGCTGCTCATGATCCCGAGCCCGATGGTGATGATCATTTCGGCGATAAACACTTTATTGAGTTCAAGACTGTTGTAGTAGCTCCACATGGTGTTGTCGTCGATATGGATGGTTTTCCCGAGAATGAACAGGAACAAAAAACTCGTGAGTACGGCGAGCGCACCGTACAGTATTCCTTCAAAGATGAACGGCATGCGGATAAAAACAGGGGTCGCTCCGACCAGGCGCATGATGGTGATCTCCTGTCGGCGGGTGTAGATGGTCAGCTGGATTCCGTTCACGATGACCAGGGTTCCTCCAAGCACGAAAACCAGTACGAGCCAGAAGATGACCTGACGGATGAATCGGCTGATGTTGAGCAGGTTTTGGGCGACGCTGGAAAGGATCTGACTGTCGCTGCCGCTCCCTTCCGCGACGTAATTCTGCATGAAAGATTTGTACTGGCCCTGCTGGAGGAAGGTTTCGACGGTTTTGTAGTCTTCCGGACGTTGGGTGATGATGCTGATGCTTGGGGGCAGGGGATTGGTGAGGTTGAATTTCTTCAAAAACTCTGCGGTTTTGGGGTGAGTCCTGGCCACAATATCCAGGGCCTCCTCTTTTGAGGTGAATTTGACGGTTTTGACTCCGTCAATGTTCTGCAGGGACTGGGTGAGGTTTTGCGCGTCGTAGAGCTGGATGTCGTCACGCAGGTAGATGACGATGTCCACCCGTTCACTCAGTGCCTGGAGCGCTTGGTTTCCGATGAAATGGACGGCGAGGATGACGTTGAATATGAAAAGAATAACCGCGATGACCCCAATGGTGGCCATGGACAGGAATTTGTTGCGCCAGAAATTGGTCACTCCAAGCTGGAGGCTCCGCAAAAAGGCGACGAAAATGTTGCTGTTGAAGTCTTGTGGTTTGAGTTTTGTTTGAGGCATGAATGTTTGTTAGAGCAGGACGTTGCTTTTTGCTTCGAACGATTTGAGCTTCGTGACTACTTCGTCTTCCCGGGGCTGGAGGCTTTTCCGGATGAGCGAGGATTTGTACATCTGCGGGAAGTATGGCAGGAGACGGACAACCTGCGCGTTCAGTTTGATGTCGATGAGGGTTTTCTCCAGACGCTGGGTGAATACGAACTGGTCGTATCCCAGGGCCAGGACGTCCGGGCGGAATTTCTTGAGGACTTTGTGTTTGTCGTCCTTGAATCCCAGGACCACCTTGTCCGCGATTCCCGACAGTTTCACGTTTTTCATCCGCTCCTGTTCGTTATGAGCCGGGGCGTGTCCCTTGATTTTCTGGACGGTCTCGTCGCGGGCGATGATGACGATCAGATGGTCTCCAAGCTCTTTGGCTTGTTGAAGATAGTTCTCGTGGCCGGCGTGGAAGAGGTCGAACGTTCCAAAGGCCATTACTGTTTTGTTTGTTGCGTTCGTGTTTTCCGGGTTTTGCATGGGATTAAACGGTTATTTTGTCGGGGACGAAGACGTTAATATAGACGAGTCCGACAAAAATGAGAAGGGCAAGTATGATAAACAGAATATTGATGACTTTGTGTCCACCGTCCTTGAGGCCGGTTTTGATGCTTGAAAGGCCGTAGATAAGCGCTGTCATGGCGAACGGGATGTCCATGACGTGGTTCACGATGAACGTGTAGGGCAGCCCGATGCCGCTCGTCATCAGGAATCCGGTCAGAATATGGATCAGACCGAGGATGATGAAGAGGATAAGTGAAACTTTTTTAAGATTTTCTGCGGTTTTCGTCGCCATAATTGTTGGAAAGTTGCATGTTGTATTATAGCGACGGAGGGTCCGATTGGGAAGCACGTTTTTGGAGGTTTGCACAAGTTGCTTCCGGCGTTTATACTCTGGCTGTTGTTATTTTTTCCTATGATTACTCCCGAACAGGTGAAACATATCGCCAAGCTGGCCCGTCTTGGTCTGCTGGACGCGGATGTCGAGAAATTTGCCAGGCAGCTGAGCAGCATTATGGAATATGTTGAAAAATTGAATGAGGTGGATGTGAAGGACGTTGCTCCGACGTCACAAGTTACGGGTTTGGAAAATGTGATGCGTGAAGACGTTGAAGAACGCTTTTCCAACCGCGAAGACCTCCTGAAAGCGACCGAGCTTCCGGTACAGAACGATCAGATCCAGGTAAAATCCGTTATTACGATGTAAATATATGCTGCACACTTTAACGTTGGCCGAAGCCACGCAGGGATTGCGCGACAAGAAATTTTCTTCCGTTGAACTGACCAAGGCGATGCTTGAACGGGTGAAGGCCCTGAATCAGGGATTGAATGCCTATGTGACCGTGAACGAGGAAGGCGCGTTGATGATGGCCGCCGGTGCCGATGCGCGTCTGGCCGAAGGGAAAAACGTGACCGCCCTTACCGGTGTTCCGGTGGGCATCAAGGATATTTTTAATACTCAGGGGGTGCGTACCACTTGTGGTTCGCCTTTTTTGAAAAGTTTTGTGCCGCCTTACGACGCCACGGTTGTCAGAAAGCTGAAGGAAGCAGGATACGTCCTGTTGGGTAAGCAGAATATGGACGAGTTTGCGTGCGGAGGTTCCACCGAGCATTCCTGTTACGGTCCGACCAAGAATCCCTGGGATCTTGCCCGCGTGGCGGGGGGATCTTCCGGCGGGTCTGCGGCTTCCGTGGCAGCGGATATGAGTTTTTATTCCCTTGGGACGGATACGGGCGGGTCCATACGTCAGCCGGCTTCATTATGCGGCGTCGTGGGGTTGAAGGTGACCTATGGCCGTGTTTCCCGCAGCGGAGTTACCGCCATGGCGTCTTCGTGGGATACCGTGGGCCCTTTCGGCAAAACGGTGGCCGATGTTGCCACGGTTCTGCAGCACATTGCCGGTAAAGATTCCCGCGACGCCACGACCCCGGACGTTGAGGTACCGGATTATTCCAAATCACTCGGCCAGTCCGTGAAAGGGTTAAAGATTGGCGTGCCCAAGGAGTATTTTGGCGAGGGCATCGATCCCGAAGTTGAAAAGATTATCCGCACGGCACTGAAAGAGTATGAAAAAATGGGGGCGACGGTTGTCGAAATCAGCCTGCCGTACACTTCCTATGCCGTGGCGGTGTATTACGTTGCCATGCCTGCGGAGCTTTCCGCGAACCTGGCCAGGTTTGACGGCATCCGTTTTGGTTCCAAACCAAAAGCCCCGGTCAAAGACATGATCGATTACTACTATCAGGCTCGCAACGAAGGGTTCGGCGATGAGATCAAACGCCGCATCATGATTGGAACCTACGTGTTGAGCGCGGGATATTATGATGCCTACTACGTCCGAGCGCAAAAAGTGCGCACGCTCATCCGTCAGGATTTTGACAACGCTTTCAAGAACGTCGATGTGATCATGACACCGGTTTCTCCTTTTCCTGCCTTTACGATCGGTGAAAAGAAGGACGATCCTCTGGCCATGTATCTGGCGGACGTGTTTACGATTCCGGTCAGCTGCGCGGGAGTTCCGGCGATTAGCGTTCCGTGCGGCCTTACGGACGGGACCCATTCCGGCGGGAAGAAACTCCCGGTCGGCTTGCAGATTATCGGCCCGCAGTTCAGCGAAAACAAACTGTTCCAGTTCGCGTCCGCGTATGAGCAGGCCACTGAATGGCACACCATGAAGCCGGGTCTCTAACGCAGGCAGATTTCCGTGATCAGTTTTTCCAGCGCCAGGCGCATTTCGGTGTTGTCACCCGCAAGCATCCGGATTTTTCCGCTTTTCATGTTGTTGTCGATGTCCAGCAGTTTTCCGTAGGTTTTTGCCAGGAGTTCATGGTTGAAATTTTTACTTTGTCCCATGGCGGTCATGATCACGAAGGGGTGTTCTTTGACTTTTTGGGTGATGGCTGTTTTGTCGAGCTTTTGGTCCACGCATGCTTTGACCTGGATCAGGATTCGGAAGTGGCGGACGACCATGAACAGGCTTTTGACGATGTCTTCGCCGCTGCTGAGGAGAATGTCCAGGGTTTTGATGGCCAGTTTTGCGTTGCGCTGTCCCAGATAGTCCGTGAGTTTGAAGATGGAGGTGGCGAGGTTCGGGCTGGCCATGTTTTCGATGGCTTCACTTGGGATCGGTTTCCCGTTTGCGTAGAGGGCGAGCTTGTCGATCTCCTGGGTCATCTGCCACAGGTTCGGGCCTACGGTTTCCGCCAGTTGGCCGGCTTCACGTGTCCCGATTTGTGCTCCGCGTTCCTGCACCTGGGTCTGAACCCATGCCGTGAGTTTTGGACCGATCAACGGTTCGAACTCCTGGATGGTTGCAATTTTCTTGAGTGTTTTGAAGAGAGTGGTCCGGGCATCCGGTTTTTCCTGTTCCAGAAAGAGGACAAAGCTGAAGTCGGCGACGTCTTCCAGTTTTTCGGCTACGGCTTTCTGGTCCGCCTCTTTGCCGTCCAGTAAAAAGTCCCGGACGAGAATGAACTTTTTTTCACCAAGAAAGGGGACGGAGTCGACGGCCTCGCGGAAGTCCGCGGCGGTCATGGTTTCGCCCTCAAAAGTTAGTACGTTGAACTCCCCGTATTTTTTTTCGAACTCTTTGCGCCAGAACCGGCTTTTGTGCCAGGAAGAGTAGGTGTCCTCGCCGTAAAAAAGGTGAATGTTGGCTTTGGGCATTGGTTTCATGATATCGGGTTTTCAGATTACATGTTTTCCGGCTGACATTCCAGGTTTTTTTGGTTCTGGAATCATGTGAATTGACCAAAGCGGGCCTCGTATCAAGACCACTCATGAATTTGCTGTCTTTTTGCTGTACATTTTATGAGTCCTTTCACTGGAGGCAGGCTTTCGGCGTTGTGATCTACGAAAAAAACCTCCCGTGTTTCGAGAGGTTTTTTTTGTGTGATTTTTGGTGATGGTTTTGGCTTCAGACTTTTGTTAGCGGGCCACTTCACTCTGGCTGAGCTGGAGGATGTCCTGCAAGCCCGGAGGAGTGTTCAAAATGATGCGTTCATCGAAGCGGATAACCACTGAACCGTCGTTGGCCGCAGGGTCTCCCGCGAACTTGTGGTGGGTGAAGAGATCCTGGATGTCGCCGTAGACAGATCCGTAAATGGTGAGCTTGGTGTAGGAATCGGCGCCTGTTCCGCTGCCGAGTGCCTTGAGTTTACCGGTATCGGAACCCTGGGCGCCCTGCTGGACAAAGAACACGCCGGAAACTTCCGTGACACTTGGGTCAATGTAGACATTTCCTCCCAGGATAATGAATGCCAGGGAAGGCGTGTTGCGGACGGTACAGTCCGCGCAGTCTCCGTAAGTGATGTTGTTTTTGATGATCAGGTCGTGTCCTTCAACGATGAAGGTTTTTGCTCCCTTGTTGAGGGTGACGTCCGCGCCGTCCATTCCACTGCCCAACGTGAGGTTATTGTTGGTGATGTGGTAGACGCCGGTGTTTGATTCCGGAAGATCGGTCTCAAATGACGTGACCTGGGTGGTTCCGGAGGTATCCAGATTTGGAGCCCAGCGGGAAATGCGGGTCTTGTTTTCGTTGATCGTTGAGGTGATGGTACTCTTGGACCAGCTTTCGCCCGGTCGGAGTTTGACTTCACAGATCTGGCTGGAAAGGAATTCTGATGCGGCGTTTTCACCGTACACTTTTCCGCTCGTTGGGATACTTAAGCCTTGGCTGCAGACTTCATGTCCGATCGGTACGGTTCCAGGACCTGTTGATGGAGCTCCCGGAGGAACTTCCGGCCCCGGGGTGACGATCAAGCCCGTGCTGCTGGTGTAGTCCGTGCAGAGGCGGATGTCTTTGCCGAAGGTGAGATCGGTTTCAAGGTAGATATCTCCCGCAGCACGGGTCAGGATGTACTGGCAGAAGCTCTGGACGATCGCGTTGGCGTTGAGCAGGCCGGTGAACGAAGGCGTGGTGCTCGATATGTTCGGATACACCGCGTAGTTCGCGCTGGCCATGTTCGGATACTTTTCCTGACAGATGTTGCTGGCGTTGTCGGTGCAGTTTTCTTCCGTAAGCAGGCTTCCGGTGACTTTGCCCTGATAGGTAATGGTCACGGCATTGCTGACTTTCAGCAGCGTGATGCCTGCAGGAGTTCCGATGTCCCCGGTGTAGCAGTTTGATTTGAGCGCACCTGAGCCGGTTCCGCAGAACGGAACGCTGACGGACATATTGTCGTTATAGACGATTCTTCCTCCGTCCGAGCCGGTGTTGGTTTTTCCCTGGATGTAGCCCTTGCTGATGTCATCCGTAATGGTTGTGGTGGTGAACGGTGAGGTCGGGGTGAAGACGAGTTTGTATTCAACGATTTTTCCGTCTATCTCAGGAACGAGCGTCAAAGGCTTGGTTCCCGATTTTTCTCCCTGGCCGGATTCAACGGTGTAGAGAGCCCTGACTGATTTACTGAATTTTGGCGGGTTCGGCGGAGTTTTGTAGTTGACCAGGCTGCAGGCCGGATTCGGGCCGTTGACGTTGACCGTGCTGTCCGGTGCAACGTTCTGGCAGAGTCCGTTGTTGAATGGTGTGCCTCCATTAATTTGCCAGGTGAACGGGCCGTTGTAGACGCCGTTGACGTTTAGACAGAGCTGGGTTCCGTCGTAGCTTGGAGTGATGTAGTTACACTGGTTGTTTTGTGTCTGTGGAGGAATGTTGACGGAACATTGCGGAGCTCCAATACCTTCTACATGGACCGCGGTGTTTGGAGGAACGTTCTGGCAGGTTCCGTTCGTGAATGTTGAGCTGCCGATGGTCCACTGATAATCACCGGTGAAGGTTCCGATCGGGCTGACGCACAGTTTGCCGTCCGGTTGCTGGGACCAGTTCAGTCCCACGCAGGATCCGCCGCTCGGATTATTGTTGAAACTGGTCGTTTGGGTACAAGCGGCTACGCCTCCAAGGTTTGGGTTCGCAGTCATGCTGACAAATCCGCTGGTACCGGTTGTACTGGTGGTTGAGTAGAAATACTGGCATCCGCGGGGCAGTGACACCGAGGTGTTGCTGAGGACCGCAGGGCACATCCAGTCCTGGTTGAACGGGAATGGTGCCAAGTCGTTGCGGATGAGTACACCCTGTCCGCTGACCGTCCAGGTAACCTGTGGTGGAGGCGGAGGATTAACATTGCTTGGGTTCGGGGCAAGAAGCACTTGTGCTCCTCCGGCGACGGTTGTTCCCGTATAGCCGGTATTGTTGAGACTGAGACACTGGTTTCCGCCGCCGGAGCTTGCGGTCAGGCCGACCTGACATGCCGCGGAGTTATCGATGCCCGCAGGAACTCCCGTGACTTTTGCGTTCAACGATACCGGGCTTCCCGGAATGAGCGGGTTGGTTGTTTTGGTGAACGGAACTACGCTGTTGTGGGTTTCCGGATTGGTTGCCGGGGTGAGTGCGAGGTTCGCGGGTGTCCAGGTGACTTCGGTATTGCGGTCTACGCCGTCGTTGTAGTGGACGGTGGCGCTTACGGAGTCGCTGCTCGTGTTTGAGATGGTCAGTTTATTGAGCGTAACGTATTCACAGTACGGTTTTGGAGGGGGATTGATGGTGAGTGTCTTTCGGCAAATTGGTGCAAAAGCTTCAGCAGTGTTGCTGGCGTTTACGCCCGTAACGGTTACGGTGACCGGCGCGGTGATTGCTCCGGTTCTGGTGAGGTTCGTCGTTTTGTCGAGGTCGACGTACGTCCCCGGGTTTCCGTCGAATTTGATCAGGCCCGGAACGCTGGATTCCCATTTGTATGAAAGATTTAATCCGCCCTTGGTTGAGGAAGTGACGGTGATGGTTTTACCCGGGGCGGTCGTTGGAATATCAATTTCCGTGAACGGTCCGGTCGGGCTGATGGTCAGACTTAAACAGTCCGGGGTGATAGGAGGCGTTTTGACGGTTTTTCCGTCGCTGCAGACGCCACCCAGCGGAAGAATGACTCCGTCGGCGATGCTGGTGACTTTAGCATGAACGCTTCCTCCGATGTTCGGATCGGCAAGGTTATAGGTGTTGTTCAAATTTGAGTTGGTCGGGCCGGTCTGGGTGAGCGGGCCGGACATGGTTCCTCCCACAGGAGTCCACTGGATGGTTGCGTTGTGAACGCTGCCGTCACTGAGCGTGACTTTGGCGGTCATGGCCGTTGATCCGGATGCGTTTAACGTTGCCGGAGTCAGGGTGAGGTTCGAACAGCTTGGCGGGCCCGGAGGGGTTGGTTTTTTCCATACTGTTCCTACGGAACCGATTTTGATCCAGTAGTAATCTTTTCCGTCGATACTGTCCCATCCTAAAATTCCATTAATTGAACTGATCGCCGGTCGTGGGGGCGTGCACCAGTGGGTATAGTCTCCGGCGCTGGAACAGCTGCTGCCTGCCCAGTTTGCGAGTGAATCCGTACGTAACGCAAGATCACGGACCAATACTTTTGATGTTGTGGTTCCGCTCCAGATTTCATCGGGATTATTTTTGGTGACAAGTTTGACTGCGACAGGGAATTTTCGATTTTCTTCAAGACTTGTGTTGTATGGGACCATATTGTTTCCTCTACTGTCAATGGTCGGATCGTTACCGAAGCGGTAAGGTCTTCCGGATTTTGGGCTTGAATCAACTCCGAATTCCCAGGTGATGACGCCCGTTGATGAGTTGTAGGAAATGTTGGTTCCCCCGTACATACTCAGGTGCGTGTTGCATCCTACGGTTTTAACAGCTCCGGCTTCGCCTCCCTGATTCCAGTCCCATGTGTAGCAGACCGGGCTGAGGTTTTCAAAATGTGTTGAGTTTCTTCCGTCACTCTGGATCGTGACAACGAATTTGTCTATGAAAGATTTGTAAACTTTTCCGTCCGATTCCACGCTGTCGTTGTAGTACCGGTGGTTGTGGAGCGCGTAGGGCGCTTTTTTGTTTTCCACTCCCGCAACGCTTTTTAGGGGCGTTTGTCCGTCCAGCGGAGGTTGAGGGGTGTAGGCCTTTTCCCATGGAAAAAGACGGTCGGTGCATTGTGAGTCCGCCTGGTTGAATAAATTGAACCAGCTTGTTGCGTATTGGTCGACAACATCCCCGCCTACGGCGCTTGCGTTGTATGGGTAGATACCCAGTGAACACAGGTTGCGCGATACGGGAGCATAGGCTGCCTGGGCAACGATTGGCTGTATCATTGTTACCAGGGCAATGATGAGCCCAATATGTCTTGGGAGGTTTCGATTTCGCATAGTGTAGATATTAATTTTTATGTATATTTATTCACCCGCATTGCCGTTTACCGTTTGCCGGGGCATGGCGGTTTCCGCTGCGTTTTGCGGAGCCTGGTTTATCATGACCGCTACGATGACGACGGCAGCAATGATAATCAGTACGATGATGGTGGAAAGATTTTTGTTTTTCATATATTTGGGTCGTTATCATGAATTAATTTTCGCCTCCTCCACCGCCAGGAACTTTAGGAGGATTTGGGTTTTCTTCTTCTCCCTGGCCAACATTACCGCCACCGCCGGAGCTTGCGTCATCGCTTCCTCCGCCTTCTTCAGGTTTGCTTCCGGTGTCCATGATGACCACTCCCGCAAGGCCGAATGAAGTAAAGCGGGTTGCTGTTTCGGCCGATACGCTGGCGACGGACTCTTTGCCGGCCGCGACCACAAATCCGGCATCTTTCTTGGTGCGGACCCAGATTTCAATGTCTTCCGAAACTCCGAACGATGCGTTTCCGCAGCGTGCGTGCGCGGCGTCGGCGACTTTGGTTTTGATTCTGAATTCAAATGAGTTCCCGTTCGGAGCGTTGAAAATGAGAACGTTACCGCCTTTCAGCTGGGTGTTGCGGATGTCGCGTACGAGTTCTTTGAAGGCTTTCCATCCTGCGTTGTCACCCACGGCTTCACCTTTGAGGGCTTTTTGGGCTCCTTCAACGGCCTGGTTTGCGTTGGCGTCTCCAAGGACGAACCACAGACCCTGCATGGAAAGGACTCTTTTGGCGAGAGGGGATTCCATGAAGGTCTTGTCGTTGGCGGTGTCCATCGGGCTTTCCATTTCCAGGATGAGTTTTGCAAAATCTCCTTCAAGTCCCGGTTTGCTCAAATCCTCTTCATGAAGTCCCAATACACCATACTGATCTTGTGAGATGTAGCCGGGGACTCCTCTGAGACCGGTTCCGATGGCGCCTGCCACGGAGCTGAATAACCAGTTTGGGCCCAGGGGCTTACCCGGTTTTCCAAGATCTTCGTCCTTGACGTTCTCCAGCAGACGCTTGACCAAAAAGTCGACCATCTGTTCCGGAGTGCTGTTGATGATGATTGGTGGAGTGCGTTTGGCGAGTTCCTCCTTTTTGGCGCGGAAGAATGGCAGAAGTACCGCGTTTTTTGACCATTCAAGATTTGATTCAAAACGTGCGCGTTTGTCGGGAGCTTTATCAAGTTCGCTGAAACTCAAATCCATCAGTTCGGACATCACGAAGTTCATCTGGAGGTCGGAAAGTTTTTCTCCGGAGCCGTAGCCGGCAGGAGCTTTCTTTCCGGATTCCGCCTGGATAAGCGCCGCAAGATCCTGGCGTTTCTTGGTGATCGTCGCTTCGTTGTCTTCCGGCTTGACGGTCATGTACTCCTTGAACTTCGCGAGATTCCTCGCCATGAATTTCTTGCTGAAATCCTTGAGTTCCGTTTGTTTTTCCTTGGTAAGTTCAGCTTCAGGGTCTCTCATGAATGGCAGGCCGTTGACCTTTGCCTCATACGCATCCCATTGTGTCCTGTCGAAACCGGCGATTTTTTCGCTGAAAGTTCCGTATTTGTCCTTGTTGGCCTGGTAGGTTGCCCAGTCCATGGTGTTGCCTCCGGTCGCGCCGGGGGCGGACATGATTTCCCATTGTGCATGGGTGATTTTTGTAGGATTGGACGGATCCAAAATGGCTTTTTGATACATGTATGCTCCTCTTTCCATGAGTTCGCTCTTGATCTGGGGGCGTGAACGTTTTGGATTGTCGGTGATGGTGACGATGGTGTTCATCGGGGACCCCTGTTGTGCAAAAGGTGTGAAGAACTCTTCACGGGTGATGAACAGTTCGGGTTTTGCTCCTGGGGCAAGGTAAACTTTTCCGTCGCGCAGGATCAGTCCCTTCTTATCCATGGCCGGATCGGCAAGAATTTGGAGGTTTCCCAGTGCGCCGAATACCTGAAGCTCAAAGAGTCCCGTGGCTGCGTCCGGCACGAATTTCATGTCGTACGGCTTGATGGCCTCGTTGTAGTTGACGATACTAGGTTCATCTTTGAAAATGCTGAGATCTATTTCACTTTTCTGTTTTAGGAAACCTATCCTGCCGTCAGCAAATGTTTCGACATTTCCGCTGTCGGAAGCTTTTGTTTCTTTGTAGACAATGTTTCCGCCCGGGTATTTTTTTGCGACGTCGGCCAGTATCGCTGCCTGGACTTCCGCGGCGGATACTTTGTCCATCTCTTTGGACATTGCCGATTGGCGGCGGTACACATATACGGTTTTATCCACGGTGATCGTGATGTACGGGCCGATCCAGGGGACCGTTTTTTTCTCGCCGTTATCTCCGGTGACTTCAGCTACTCCCACTGCGAATCCACCCCCTGAAATGACAGGGTTGGTGTTTTCGTATGCCGCTCCGGCCTGCATTCTTTCGCGCTGCGACTGGTAAAGGTCCAGAACAACTTTTTGTTGTGACGCAGGATCGGGGAATTCCATTCCGGCTACCCGGTAGAATGCGCCGATCTTTGGATTGCTGATGATCATCATGTATTTTTTTGCAGGGTCTTTTTCGGCGTCAATGGCCTCCGGGTCGAATCCTCCGATTGTTTTTTCCAGATTTTTCTGTGCCCGTTCGAAGTTCTTTTCAATGCCGATTCCGCCGCCGACTCCCATCATCAGAAAGCCTACGGCTCCTCCTGCAAAAAGTTTCAGGTCAATGTCGTCCGAAAGCGGGATTTTTCCGTCGACGCTCACTCCGATGCTCGGTCCGGTTGCTCCCACCGCCATGCCTCCTCCGACTCCCACTTCACCTTCGCCCACTTTCCATGCTTTGTGGATTCCAAACCCGAGCGATGGGCCGGAAGCGTCCACTCCGATACCGATTGTCACGGTGTATCCATCACCGAGCGGAATACCAGTCCCAAGGCCGGCTCCGAACATTTCTTCGGTGGACTTGGTGGTGTCGACTTTAATGCCGACTCCTCCGATAAAAATATCTTCCACTTTTTTGATGTTTTCAACAGGGTAGCCCTGGGCAATCGCGCCCTCCTGAATCTTGCGGATGTACGGGTTCATGGAAAGTTTCGGCGCGCCTTCAGCTCCTTCAACAAGACCCTTTTCTTCATCGCGGATGGTGAAGAAGTATCCTACCTTAATGAGTTCTTTTCGGTCTTCCACTTTTTGTTTCCACTCGGATCCGCTGTCCGGGTTGGATTCCAAATCTCCAAGGGCGCTTAACTTTAACGTTTCGTAAGCTTTTTTGTTTGCTTCAACCAGGAGTGGGGCGACTCTGTCTGTATAGGCTTCATCGGTTTCCCCTTCGTTTTTTGCAGGAAGCGAGGTTGAGGCTCCGTATTTGTTTAAAAATTCCACGACTGCGGCCGGATTTTTCTTCCATCCGATGAGACGTTTGAGGCCTTTTTCGATCAGCTTGTTGAGCTCCTTGACCGTGTTGGCTTCGCTGATGCGTTCAACACCGTCAAGTTCGCCTTTTTCTTCGCCATATTTATTCAAACGGCTGCGGACCCAAAGCATTGGCGCTTCGGCGGCGAAATATTTCCCGAACTCTTTTGGTACGGCACTGTCGGTCTGTTCTTCTCCCGCCACGACGTCTTCCCATGAGAATCTCCGGCCTTCCGGATGATCTTTATACCAGGCTTCTTGTTCTCCGTCTTTAAACACCGTCCCGATTATGTCGATGCAGCGTTTGGTTTCGCTCGATTTTGGAGTTTCCACGGATTCCGCCGCCTGGAATTCTTTCACTTTGAGTCCCTTGATAGCTTCCAGAAGTTTTGCTCCTGCGTACATGATTTCCCGTCTCCATGACTGGCGGTACATTGCCCCGCGGTAATCTTCCCAGGCTTTGTAGTTGGCGTCTTTCTTGAGTTCTCTCATTTCTCCTATCGCTTTGGTGTAATCACTGATTTGCTGTGGAGTACAGAGCGCGAAAGGATTTTCGTAGCCGGCGGCTATCGCCTGATCTTTCTTACTTGTGACCAGTTTGATGATATCCAGTTTTGGCAATACTTCGTTTTTCTTCACGTTGAATGCCTGGAATCCCGCTTCGTTCTTCTTCAGGACATCGTTGTCTTCTTTAATGTCGCTCTTGAATTCGCTGAAGCTGCATTCCTGGTCGGGTCCGGAGATCGGATTGATTTTTCTGTAAATATGGAGGTAGTTCATCACGTCCTCCATGTCTACTTCCTTGTTACTGTATTCTCTGATGAGGCCAACGATCTTTGTTCGGGCATTCGATTCCGTGATCCCGGCTTCCGCGAAAATCGGATAATGGAGTACGGCGATCAGTTGGTCCAGGCCTTCGATTTGTTGGTTCCCTTCACCATTCCAGATTTTCTTCCATTGTTCTTCATCGTTGAAAAATCCTAGCGTCCCTTTTCCGAATTCCCAGGTTAGGCTTCCGTCAATTGCGGAGAGGAGTGATGGGTGAATCGTGACCGTTTCTTTCATATATTTATCCATGTCGCCTCTGAATGCGTCATCGGCGGCTTTTCGCCCCTGAGCGTAATCTCCTTCCCATTTCTTTCTTCTTTCGGAAAATGCAGCTTCGCGTTTTTCCGTTTCGGGTTTCGCGCCGGCTTCACCCAGTGTGGGCACCACGAAGTAAATCGTGTTATCGACCTGGTATTTTTTCAGGAGTTTTATATAGAGCGCGATGCGGCCGTTTTCGTCCGCCTCACTCTGGTCCATAACGTCTTTGATGGCTTTGTTCTGGAAAGCCTCTTTGGCAAGATCCTGGTATGTTTCTCCCGTCTTGATTTCCCGTTTTGCCACGTAGGTACGATGGTCTTTGTCGGCCGGTGACTCAGCGGTTTTCTGCTCCCATTGGGGCAGGATGATATCGCCGTCCCAGATTTCTACGCGGGCTCCGTTTGCATAGGCGAATGTTCCTTTGCGTTGTTCGATTTTTCCTTCGACGACCTTTGTGTACGATTTATTCGGGTCGTAGGTGGCTTCCATGGTGTTTCCTCCGCTCTTGTGTTTGACCTTAATTTTATCACCGGCTTTTGCTCCGGGGAACAGATCACTGATGGTAATGGTGGATTCGGCTTTTTTGTCGCCGTCGAAATGAATTCTGCCGGTTTCGCGGTCATAGTATTTTGCGACCTTTTCCGTATCTGCGCGTTCATCCTTTTTTTCCACGTGCGCGGCTTCGGGTGCCGCGGCCGGCGTTTCTTTTTTCATGATGGCGTCCTTACGGATCCATCCTGTGTCCGTACCTCCTTCTTTGGTGAAGCTCACAGCTACGTACTCTTCGTCGTTCACTTTCACAGTTTTTCTGCCCTCAATGACTTTCACCTCATCGTTTGCTTCGATTTTGCGGACGATGGTGCCTGCTGTTGCCATTTTCCCGCTGTACAGAGGTGTTTCGTAACGGGCTTTATATGTTCCGGCGGCGACTGTCTCCGCCGTCTCCTTTGCCTGAGACCACGCGTTTACGGTGCGGAACCGTTTATCCGCATCCCTTTCCCTTCTCAGTTTTCCGACCTCCACCCAGGCCATGCGCTGTTCGGGTTCTTTTCCACCCCCGATGTATGGATCGATCGCAAGTTTCACAAGAACGAACTTTCCGATGGCTCCGTTTTTCTTTGGAGCTTCAACGACGAAACCCTGTTGTATTTCGGCTGGAACGTATGCTCCGGTACGGAGCTGGTCAGGAGAAAGCGTTCTTCCTCTTCCTTCTTCGTTATAATAGTCGGGGTCTCCGCCTGTTCCAACGTAACTGCTTAAGTAGAGGTGCGCCTTGGCTCCCGGGGCGACGCTTTCGGATGTGCTCAAGCGGATCTGTTCCGGTTTGGCGTCCGGCATGGCTTTTTTGAAAAATTCGATGGCGGCTTTTTGCTCGGGAGTCAATTCGCCCGGAGCTTTCTTTTCCGGTTCAACGGCTTTTTGTTCTCCCGGGGCACCCGGGGCGACTGCCGGTGCGGCTGGTGTTTTGATCTGAACGCTTCCCTGTGGAAGTACGATCTCCTGGCCCGCTTTGTCCCATTCCTGGGTTTTGTAAAATTTTAAAATACCTTTATCTACCCTCACGAATTTGCATGGTGCCGCCGCTAACATTTCAGTATTTTTCAGACGGTTTTCGTCGTACTTTCCATAGGCTTCGTCGATCAGGCTTGCGGCATATTCCTGCTTTGCCTTGTTCCCGGGATACATTTTTTCGGCAAGCTTCTTGAAGTTTTCCGCAGGGTTTGCTACTGCCCATTCGGTAAATTCGGTCCGTTCCTGGAGTCCTTTCAGGACATCGCTTTTTTCGGCGGGTGTCAGTTTTTCGGCCGCTCCGGACGGGGCTTCCTTTTTTTCCTTGGCTTCCCCTTCGTAGGCCCAGCGGGTTCCCCTGAAGCTTACGCCGGCTTCGTGGTTGAGAAAGTACAGTGTGCGTTTTTCGTTGAACATAGACGTTATTTAAGAATTTTTATTGGGCGGAAGTTCAGGCAGCTCTCCTTTGAGCGCCGCGAGCGATTGCATCGATTGGGCCAGGAATCTTTGCCTGACCTGCAAGTATTTGTACGTGAGGGTTCCTTCTCCGCCGATTTTCATTTCCTGCGGTTTGAAGAACTCTGCGAGTGATATTTCCTTGCCGTTCACGTTTCCGGCAAAAAATCGCAGGAGGCCCTGAATGATGGCGGCGGTCTGCGCATCTTTTGTTTTCAGAAACTGCCATGCCTCTTCAAGGGTTTTTCCCGCCTGTAACGTATCCATGAAATTTTGTCTGATGCTTTCCGCCGTTAACGCCGGATTTGTTTTTTTTGCCTCTTCGGCAAGTTTTGCGAACACCTCGTCCGGGTTGTCGGTAAAGGCCGTCTGGACGTTCAGATTCGTGTTAAATTCCTGTTTGAACTCCTGCATGAAACCTTTTGGGGGTTCCGTTGAAGCCGGCTGGGCCGCGGGTTTTTCGACGTTCTTGAATACAAACCTGTTTGTTTTCGATTCCGTTGCCTTGTTGTACAAATACAGCAGTTTTTCCATAGTTTTGTTTGAGTTTTAGTTTTTTGAGCGTCAGTAAATCATAAAATTATAGCAAAAAACGGCAAAACTTGCAACAGGTCTGCTCCTTCGGTTAAAGTGGGAACAACTTAGACAATTTTTTGTATGGAAAAACCTGTCATCGTCGTCAATTTTAAGGCTTACGAAAACGCTTCGGGTACACGTGCCCTGGAACTTGCCAGGATTCATGAAAAGGTGGCAAAAAAGACAGGTGTTTCTTTTGCCATTGCCGTCCAGCCGACGGACCTGCGGCTGATCGCTTCCGTGGTGAGTATTCCGGTACTGGCGCAGCATTTTGATCCTGTGGAGTTCGGCGCTTATACGGGACATTTGTCTCCTCATGTGCTGAAAGATTGCGGGGCCATGGGGTCGCTTCTGAACCATGCGGAACGCAAATTGCCCCTGGACATTATTGAAAAATCTGTCGAATTAGGCAGAAGGTTGGGATTTTTTACCGTCCTTTGTGCCGATACGCCTTACGCGGGCAAGGCGCTTTCCGAATTTGATCCCGATCTGATTGCCGTTGAACCTCCCGAGCTTATTGGCGGAAATGTATCCGTCGCCACGGCAAATCCCCAGCTTATTTCCGACGTGGTGAACATGGTGGGGAAGGGGAGGGTTTTGGTCGGCGCGGGTATTAAAACCGCCCAGGATGTGAGGATTTCACTGGAGTTGGGCGCCAGCGGTGTTCTGCTTGCTTCCGGAGTGACGAAGTCCATGAATCCGGAGGAGGTTTTGACGGATCTGGCACAGGGGGTTTTGGATTTTCAAAAGCATAAAACCGGGTGATTTGCCACTGAGTCTTTTTATTGTTTTACCCGTCCAAAAGTCTTATAATGTCTGCGATTTATTATCTCTTTAAACGCTTTTTTTATGCAGGTTTCGATCATCCAAAAACATATCAATCTGAATGAATCCCAGAAGGAGTATATCCAGGAAAAAATCGACAATCTGAAACATCTGAGCCAGCGCGTTGACGACGAATCCACCCAGGTGCGGGTCGACATCGAACAGAACCATGTAAAAACCACGAACAAGAATATTTCGCTTCAGGTTACCATGCATGTTCCTCACGCCGTGGTCCGCGCGGAAGTTCTTGGGATCAGCCCGGAGGAAGCGATTGATCTTGCCGTCGAGAAACTGAAAAAGCAGATCGAGCGTTACAAGGGGAAACAGCACCGCCGCGATACCACGGGCAAATGGATTCCGTCATCCACGCTTGAGGAGATTTCTTCCACCAGTCAGGAGGGAGGCGCTCCGGTTTCCAAGATCACCAAGCGGAAGAGTTTTGCAGATATCAAGCCGATGCACGAAGAGGAGGCCGTTGAACAGATGGAACTTTTGGGCCACGACTTTTTCGCCTTCGTGAATGAGGAGGACAGCAAGTTTGGGGTTGTATACAAGCGTGAGGATGGGACGTATGGTCTGCTGGAGTTGGAAAACAAGTAAAAAAATGTTGAAAATTGTATTTTACGGCGTCAACTGCGAAAAAATATTTTCGCCGTATGAGTATACTGTCTCAAATATTTTTTCTTGTTTCCTTGTAAAACAGCAATTTTGAACATTTTTTGCTTTTACAAATGGATTTCGTTCTCCAACTATTAGGTCTCGCGTACTTTGTTTTCGCCCTGTGGAATCTGCGGCTGGCGGTTTTGATGCTGCCGTTGTTTTTCCCGGCGTACCTGCTGAAATTCGATGTCGCGGGTGTTCCGTTCCCGATGGTCGAGGTTTTTATTTACGGCGCATTTTTTGCGTGGATACTCAGAACGGGACGTGATTTTTTTCAGCGGAAAATTTCGTTCAAGGAGATATTTTTTCCTTACCGGTCACGCTGGTGGCTGGCGGTTTTGGGGATCGTTGCCGCGGCGGCTGTCTCAACGTTTATTACTCCGCAGTCGGTGGTGATGATGGACGGGAACACGGTTTTTTACGGCCGCAAAGTGGCGCTTGGAATACTCAAAAGCTGGATTGTGGCGCCCGTACTGATGTTCGTGCTTTTTGCGTGGGTCATGAGGACCGCAAAAGACATGGGCATCGCCCTGAACGCTTATGTTGTCTCGTCCGTTCTTGTGGCCTGCTGGGGTATTTATCAGGTGCTTACCGGTCAGTACGTCACGCCCGATCTGCGGGCTTCTGGACCGTTCAATTCCGCAAATTATCTGGCGCTTTATATAACGCCCGCGCTGTTTTATGCCCTGGTCCGGGTCAAGGATTATTTTATGGTGGAGCATCTTCCGTGGTGGAAAAAAATACTTCACGCTTTGAGTCGGCGGCACGAAGATGATCGTCCACAGTTTTTTTATGTTTTGGCGTGGATCGCGGGATTTTTACTGTTGTTTTTTGCTCTTCTTTTTACCAAATCCTATGCGGCTTTTTTGGCTTTTGTTTTTGCGATTCTGGTTTTGTCCGGATCGTATGTCAAAGGATGGAAACGTTTTCCCTGGAAGGTCGTTGGTGTCGGGGTCGTCGCCCTTGTTTTGGTGGCCTCCGTGATGATTGTTTTGGATCCCGCGAAATGGGAACTGTTTTTTCAGCTGGGGACGCGCACTTCATCGGGGGTTCGGGTTGAAATATACGCCATTGCGGCGCGTCTTTTATTGGAAAATCCGTTGCAGGGGATTGGATTGGGTATGTTTCCGGCGGCGTACCAGCTGGAGGGCCCTAGTATTCTGGGACATGCGCCGTATGAATGGAACATGCTCCATCCCCACAATATTTTTCTGGCGTTCTGGCTGAACCTGGGGCTGGTCGGTTTCCTGAGTTTCATGGCACTGGCTGCGGCATGCGTACAAAAGGGATGGCGGTTCGTCAAAGATTATCCCCGTTTGGTGCGCGGGAGTCTTGAATGGTTTCACGCCGTGGGATTGCTGATGTTGGTTATTATCCTGGTCCACGGATTTGTGGATACGCCTTTCTTCAAAAACGACCTCGCGCTGTTGTTCTGGCTTACCGTGGCGATGATGCTTTTTCCGAAGAGCGGGGGCAAAGAAGGACGGTGATGGAGCTACTTTGGTTGCGGTTTGTTGCTCCTTCTTTTTGCCATCGGGGATGCGGGTATGGTATCCCTTTTTTCCTGTACCGGTGGCGGCTCGGCGGCTCTCATGACGTTTTGGGCTTGAGCACGGAAGGTCTTTTCGATTTGTTCGATATCAACATACGTGGTTTCGCCGACTTCACTCAATCCTTTTGGGGTCGAAGGTGCGCCCTCATAATCCAGGTCGCTCAGAAGTGAGACGAGCCTGGCGACGATTTTTGCGATGACTTTTTGGCGCGCGGCTTCCACGAGTTCTGCGTGGTTGGAGGCTTTGTGTGCCAGAATATGGTTTGACTCCAGTCTTCGGACCATTTCATTCCTGGCGGGCGGTTCCTTTTCTTCCCGCAGGATGTTCATTTCATCATGGTGTTGTCCGATAAATACAATCATTTCGTGTTCGAGCAGCTGCTGGATTGTCGGTGTCAGTTCGTTCCATTCGTCAATGGTCCCGAGCAGGATCCTCGCGAGTTCAACCATGATGGCTTCGGGCGAGGGGAGTTTCTTTTTCGATGCGTTGCCGGGGTCGGTAACCCCGTCCGCGACGAATTTCATAAGGATTCTTTGTTCCTCGCTGTCTCTTTCCCTCGCTTCAGGAGGCAGAAGGTCCCAGGTGTCAAAAGATTTCAAAAGCACCGCCGTTGTTGTCCAACTCATCAGCTCGTCTCGGCAGTATGCGAGTCTCGTGAAGCCTTCGTACGTGGGATTGTCCTGAAGTTTTTGCGTAAGATCGAACCGGAATGTGCCGGATGTATGTCCCCGACGTTCTGGTGGTATCGTGCTTGAGTATCTTGGAACAACGGCCAGTTGTGGCCCTTTTCTTTCAAAATCGTTCATAACAGGAGGTAAAAAGGACGGGTCGTGGGGGAAAGTTTCTTGATCTTTTTTTACGCGCACATTGTACCTGAAATTTCTTTCGATAGAAAACTTTTCTGGGAGATGATACATTGTGGCCGCTATGAAAATTATTGCGACGATTGACGGTACGGTTATGAAGGGCGTTCTGATGGGGCGCAAAATGGGATTCCCTACCATTAACGTGGCCTACGACCGTACGGATCTGCCTTTTGGCGTTTATGTTTCGCGGGTGTATACTTCGTACGGCGTTTACAAGGGGGCGCTTCATTTCGGTCCCCGGAAAGTTCTGGGCCTGATGGAGCCTTCTCTCGAGGTTCATCTTCTGGATTTTTCGGATGATCTTTATGGGCAGAAGGTGAAGATCGAAGTTCTGGAAAAGCTTCGCGATACCAAGGATTACGACGACATGGACGCTTTGAAGAGACAAATCCGTTACGATGTCGATGCGGTGCGTGCGACCGATATCCCATTGCAGTGATCTATGCTCATCAGCTATCTCAAGAAAAAAATTTCCGCCAATAATCCTTTCCGTCTCCTGTATCATCAGGTGATGGCTGTTCTGGCCGCCACGTATTACCGGTATCCTTCACGGTATTTGAATGTGATCGGAGTTACGGGTACCAAGGGAAAAACCACGACGACGAATCTCATCGCTGCGGTGCTTACGGAGGCGGGTTTTAAGGTTGGGATGACGTCGACGATTCTCTTCCAGGTGGGTGATTCCAAATGGACCAATCTCACCAAACAGACGACGCTTGGGCCTTTTTTTCTCCAGAAACTTTTGCGTCAGATGGTTGACGGGGGCTGCACCCACGCGGTGTTGGAAGTCTCCTCTCACTCCATTCATCAGAACAGAATCTGGGGCATTAATTTTGACACTGCGGTGTTAACGAATATCGGGGAGGACCATCTTGAGTATCACGGGGGGTTCGACAATTATCTTCATACCAAAGGAATACTGTTCTCACAGTTGAACCGTTCCCAGCGGAAACAGCGTATTTCCAAGGTATCGGTTTTGAACAAGGATGACGCGCATTTTGTGTATTTTGACCAGTTTCTGGTGGATCGCGAATATACGTACGGTATGGGTGGTGGCACCTGTTACGGGTCCGATGTATCGTTGACTCCAAAGGGTTCCAACTTTACCCTCCACGTTCCGAATAATCAGATCGACGTTGAGTTGAAATTGCCGGGCGAGTTTAACGTGTATAACGCTTTAGCCGCTGCAACGGTCGGTTTGGCCAACAATATCAATCTGTCGGTCATTAAGACCGCCCTGGAAAAGGCTTCCGCGATTCCGGGACGTTTTGAAACGATCGACTGCGGGCAGAAGTATACGATCGTCGTGGATTATGCCCATACCCATGAGTCTTTGGATAAACTTTTGTCGCTCTACAAAAAGCTGACGAAAGGGAAACTGATTGTGGTTTTTGGCGCGACTGGCGGTGGACGGGACAAGGCCAAGCGGCCCAAAATGGGAGCTGCGGCGGACAAGCATGCCGACTATGTTATTGCAACGGACGACGATCCTTACGAAGAGAACGAGTGGAAGATCATCGAGGATATTTCCGCAGGCATCAAACGTAAAGAGGGGGAGAATTTCTGGAAAATTCCTCACCGTTTTGAAGCCATCCGGCTCGCCCTTACGTTGGCTCAGGACGGTGACACCGTGATTGTTGCGGGGAAGGGTTGTGAGGAGATTCAGATGATCGGGGAGGAGAAAATTCCCTGGGACGACCGCAAAGTTGTCCGCGAACTTCTGGCCCGGGAGATGCGGGTGGAGATCAAGCCCGGCAAGTTTGAAACGAAGGAAAATGTTTACATGAAGAGTTAATATGGGTAAGACCGTATCAGGTCAGCCGCTCGGGTTTTTATTACTGGACAAGCCCAAAGGGGTGACCTCTTTTTATCTGGTCCGGGCGCTCCGGAAGGTTTTCAACGTAAAAAGGATCGGTTACGCGGGAACGCTTGATCCTTTGGCGACCGGGCTGATGATTGTCGCGGTAGGGGAGGCGACAAAACTTTTAAATGCCCTTGAACAGACGGACAAAGTGTACGACGTGAAAATCCGGATGGGGGCGACGTCGGAGACGTATGATGCCGAGGGCCCGGTTCACGCGTACGAAAATGCTATAATTCCGCAAAGAGTCGATGTTGAAAAAGTTATTCAACAATATTTCGTCGGGGATCAGATGCAGGTTCCTCCGCGTTATTCTGCGGTAAAAATTGCCGGGAAGCATGCCTATGATCTGGTAAGGAAAGGCAAGGAGGTCACTATTCCCGCCAGGAAGGTGCATTTTTACGACGTGAAGGTGCGTTCGTATGAATATCCATTTCTGGAATGTTCGGTCCATTGCAGTCCGGGTACGTATATAAGGACGCTTGCCCACGATCTGGGGCAAAAACTCGGATGTGGCGCCTATGTTGAGGAGTTGAGAAGGACGAGCATCGGGAAGCATTTGGTGGGTGATGCCATGAATCTGGATACTCTGACGAGGGAGAATGCGCGCGGTTTTTTGGTGTCTCCGGAAAAGTTTTTGAGCGACTGGCAGCAGATCGATGTGACGGATAGAGAATGCCGGTTGCTGCGGAGCGGAGGTTTTGCGCAAAACCGATGGGGTATGAAATCCGGTCCGTCACTTGCACTTTATGAAAGAGAGACGATCGGACTGGTGGAACTTTGTGAGGACGGCCGGAGCGTGAAGTTTTTGAGGAGATTTAATCTTGAATAGGCGGGATCCGTGCGGAAGATCGGGTTGATGCAAATCCCAAATAAATCTATAGTTCCCCTGATGCAGCAATACTTGTTCCCAGCTTTGTTTTCATTTGTCGCCACGGTGTTTTTGACACTGCTGGCTCTCAGGTTTTTTCCGAAATTCGGCCTGATGGACCGGCCGGAGAAGTATGGATTGAAGCGCAAGCCCATTCCGTATTACGGCGGACTGATTCTCGTGACGGTGTTTTTTCTTGGAGTGTTCCTGTTTGTACCGGTGGATTATCACGTGCTGGCGCTTATGACCGGGGCGCTTTTGATTGCCAGTGTGAGTTTTGCCGATGACATGTTCGGTCTGAGTCCTTATTTCCGCCTAGGAATCCAGGTCGTTGCCGCATTGATACTGGTTTTTGGGGGTGTCGGGATCAATTCCATCTCCAATCCGTTCGGAGCCCCCATTGTTCTGGATGCCCAACAGTTTACTTTTGATCTGGGCGGCGGGGCCGTATTGAGCGTTTCGCTGCTGGTGGCGTTGTTTACGATCATTTGGGTGGTCGGCATGGTGAATACCATGAATTTCCTTGACGGGTTGAACGGTTTGCCCAGCGGGGTTGCCGCCATCGCGGCGCTTACGATGTTTTTTTTGGCGGTACGTTCTGGAATCCATTTTGACGCGTCGAACCAGATTTCTGTCGCGACCATGAGTATCATTCTTTTTGCGGCGGCGGCCGCCTTCGCGATTTTTGATTTTTATCCGGCAAAGATATTGATGGGGGATACCGGCAGCATGTTTCTGGGCTTTGTCATAGCCACTCTGGCGATTTTTTCTGGCGGGAAGGTGACCACGGCTTTTTTGGTGCTGGGGTTCCCGATTCTGGACGCGGTCTGGGTGACCGTACGGCGGATCGTTCAGGGAGGGTCGCCCTTTAAGGGGGATTTGAAACATCTGCATCACCGGCTTATTTATATGGGGCTGAGTCCGCGGAAAGCGGTACTCTTGATGTACGGGTTGAGCGCGGTTTTTGGAGGAATGGCGATTTTCCTGGGCACAAAGGAGAAGGTTTTTGCCATCGGACTCCTTCTTTTGGCCATGGTTGTTTTGGGACTGTATGCCGTCTGGCTCGGGAAGGATAAAGCACCATCAAAATAGGGTTTAGCAATGCTCCTTTGCGCCTTGCTTTTGCGGAGTTTTTCGGGGTATAACTGAGTGCCCGATAAATGAGTTTTATGGTTGACGCGGTTCAGGAAATAAAGGCAAAACTCTCGATTGAGGACGTTGTTCGTCAGTACGTCCAACTCAAGAAAGCCGGGAGAAGTTTGAAGGGGCTTTGCCCTTTCCATGCGGAGAAATCTCCAAGTTTTGTGGTGTCTCCCGAAAGGGGCATTGCCTATTGTTTTGGCTGCCATAAAGGCGGCGATATTTTTGCCTTTATCCAGGAGATCGAAAGTGTGGATTTTGTCGACGCGTTGAAGCTTCTGGCCGAAAGAACAGGAATTGAATTGCAGCAGCATGAGGCAAAACGAAGCGTTCCAAAGGATGAGAAGGATCAGCTGCTTCATGTTCACGATATCGTTGCGCGGTTTTATCAAAAACATCTTTGGGAAACCGACGACGGGAAAAAAGTTTTGGACTATTTGCACAAGCGCGGGCTTACGGATGAGACGATTCAAAAGTTTCAGGTCGGTTTTGCGCCGGATTCTTATGAGGCAACGCACACCATGCTTCTCAAGGAGGGGTTTTCCAAAAAAATGCTTGTTTCTTCGGGCCTGGCGTTGACCCAGGAAACCACCGTCGATAAGATTTACGACCGTTTTCGCGGAAGACTTATGTTTCCGATCACCGACCACATGGGGCGCATCGTGGCCTTTGGGGGCCGTGCATTGAAAAAGGACCAGGAGCCCAAGTATTTGAATTCACCCGAGACCGCCATTTACCACAAGAGCAACGTTTTATATGGGTTTTCTTATGCCAAGCCGGCCATCAAGGAAAAACAGGCCGTGATTCTCGTTGAGGGATACATGGACATGATCGCGTCGTTCCAGTCGGGACTTACCAACGCCGTTTCGACGTCCGGTACGGCGTTGACGTTGCAACAGCTTCGTCACGTTCAGCCGTTCGTGAATACCATCTATCTGGCGTTTGATATGGATAATGCCGGTCAGGAGGCCGCAAAGCGCGCGTTTGACCTCACGCAGGAGTTTGAATTTACCGTGAAGGTGATCACGCTCCCAGAGGGCAAGGATATTGCCGAATACGCGCAAGCTCATGCCGGTGATGTTCCCCAGGTCGTTGCCAACGCGGTAACGTACGGTGATCACTATTATCACAAGCTTTTGAATACCTACGGTGCGGGCGACATCATGAACAAGCGTAAGATTCTCCAGGAGTTTTATCCTTTTCTGGGTTCGTTGAAGAGTTCCATCCAAAAAGACGAATATGTCAGGAGATTCGCCCATGATCTTCATCTCAACGAAAAACAGATTTACGATGAAATGAAGAATTTCAAGCTGCCCTTAAGTCATCCTGCGAGGCGTTACAGCGGTCTGGATACCCCCGTTCAGCCGAAAGGGAAAAAGTTTTCGGCGGACAGCCTCCTGATGGGATTTTTGATCGAATTTCCCCGGATCGCGCAACTTTTTAAGGACAGATTGACTGATGGGTATTTTTCTGACGAATTAAAACCTATTTACAAGGTTTTTAGCGATCAGTATAATGGGCAAGGTGTTCAGGAGGTTAAAGATTTTTTAGCTTCCTTGCCTCATGAACAAGCCGAAAAGGCTTCATTGCTTTCTCTGTATATTCACGAGATTTACGGTGAGGTTGGGGAAGAAGCGGCGGAACATGAGATCAAAGTGTTAATTGACAACATCGTCAAAACGATTACCGGTAATAAAAGAAATGAGCTTCAGACATTGATTGAGGAAGCTGAAAAAGAGGGCAGAAAAGATGACTATCTCCGGCTCCTTCAGGAGCTTCACGATCTTAATAGCAAGGTTTTGCGCTAACCCTCCACTTCTCTATGGCACGTACCAAGAAATTCATCGTTACCCCCACGGATGACAAGCTGAACCAGTTTCCCGCGGAAGTCCGGGACCTCGTGAAAAAAGGACGTGAGCACGGTTTTGTCACTCAGCAGGAACTTATGAAAGCCATTCCGGCGATCGAAGACGACCTGATGCTGCTGGATGAAATCTACGGTCTTTTTTTGGATCTGGGCATCGAGGTTATTGATGCCAAGGACGCCATGTCTTTCAAGCCCGAGAACAAGGAGGAGGAAGAGGTTGTTGAGGAAAAAGTAAAAAAGGCCACCGTGAAAACCGTTGAACTTCGTGAGATTGCCAACGATTCCATCCGTCTGTATTTGTGCGAAATCGGCAAGGTTTCCCTTCTTACGGGCAAGGAGGAGATCGATTTGGCCAAGCGTATCAAAAAAGGGGACCAGACCGCAAAACAGCGCCTTGCTGAAGCGAATTTGCGTTTGGTGGTCAGTATTGCCAAGAAATATATCGGCCGCGGACTTTCGTTCCTGGATTTGATCCAGGAGGGAAATATCGGTCTGTTCCGCGCCGTCGAAAAATTCGATCCGGATCGCGGGTTTAAGTTCTCCACGTACGCCACGTGGTGGATCCGTCAGGCCATCACCCGTGCGATTGCCGATCAGGCCCGCACGATCCGCATTCCGGTACACATGGTGGAAACCATCAACAAGCTTACCCACGCGCAGCGCCGTCTGGTGCAGGAACTTGGCCGCGAACCTCTTGTTGAGGAACTTGCCGCGGAAATGGACATGGACGTGAAGAAGGTCCGCCATATTCTCAAAATTTCCCAGGATATCGTGTCGCTTGAAGCTCCCGTTGGTACGGAGGAGGACAGCAAGCTCGGCGACTTTATTGAAGACGACGACGCCCTTTCTCCGTCGGAAGCGACGAACCGTCAGCTTATCAAGGAGAATATCCATGAAATGCTGCAGTATCTTTCCCCGCGTGAACGCAAGATCATCGAGATGCGTTTCGGGCTCAAGGACGGCGTCGGACATACTTTGGAAGAAGTGGGACATGAGTTCCGCGTCACCCGCGAACGTATCCGCCAGATTGAAGCCAAAGTTCTTCAGAAACTCAAAGAGCATCCGACCAGCGTGAAGATCCGTCCCTAGGCGGTCTACGGGTTGCATTTTCATTCATATTAATTTTCATTATCACCATGGCAGACGCTAAAACTCAAACCCCTCCATCCGACGACAAAAGCATTCTTGTGACCAAAGAGGGTCTCAAGAAACTTACGGAAGAGTTGGACATTTTAAGAAATGTGAAGCGCAAGGAGGTTGCGGAGCGCATCAAGGAGGCAATTTCCTATGGCGATCTTTCCGAGAATTCCGAATATGAGGAGGCTAAGAATGAGCAGGCCTTTGTTGAAGGCCGTATCATCGAACTCGAGGAGAAGGTGAAGTACGCCAAAATCATCAATGAAAAGCATCAGCTGGCTTCGGTTCAGCTGGGGACGCGCGTCGTGGTGAAGAATCTTAGCAGGCGGAATGCCCAGCCGGAAGAGTATACCATCGTCGGTTCAACGGAAGCTGATCCTTTGGCTCACAAAATTTCCAATGAGTCGCCGGTTGGCCGCGCGTTTTTGGATAAAAAATCCGGAGACAAGGTCAAGGTACAGATTCCCGCCGGTGCAGTGGAATATGAAATTCTCAAACTCGAATAAACGTGCCCGTGGCCTCACAAACTTTCGGTCGTATTCTCCTCAAAACCCTGGGGGTTTTGGCGTTTTGCGCCGTCTCCGGTTACGCGCTTTTTTTGGCTTTCGGGTACAATCTCGATCTGCAGAACCGTCATATAGAAAAGACGAGCATTATTGACCTTCCGGGACGTTATTCAGAGGTGATGGTGTATTTGGACGACAAGATCATCGGCAACAGTCTTCCTCTTCAGATTAAGGATCTTGTGCCCGGGCTGTACCATTTATCCGTCAGTAAACTGAATTATTTGCCCTGGAGCCGTAACCTTCAGGTTCATACCGACATTGTGACGAAGGTTGATGACGTCGTTCTTGTCCCCAAGAACACTGAAAAGCTTGTCCAGCAACTCGTTCATTTTCCCGAAAAGAGCCGTTATTTTTACGGGGATGACTTTATCGTCGTTTTGACCGAGGGGCATGATTATCTCACTCTTGTTTATCTGCTCAAAGAGGGGACCATGAAGGAGGAGGAGTTGAAACTTTCGAGACAGGACGTGGAGGATGTCCGCATTTATTCTTCACAAAAGTTTTTAGTGACTTTCGCTGACGGGAGTTATGAGTGGGTGGAGTTTAACGGTCCGCGTTTTGTCGATTTTCGGCTTCCCAATGGTTCAGCCGAGCTGACTTTGCTTCCTTCCAGGAATGCGGCCTATTTTATACATGACGGGCATCTTTACCGTACGGATATTGATCGGCTTCCCTTGCTTGACCTGAAGGATTTGTCCGAGCATCTCGTTGCACGCAATGTTGATCAGTTCGATGTCCATGACGGCAGGCTGGTGTATCTTTCCGGAGGGCTTGCCTATGCGGCTGATGATATGGGCAAGAATATCAGGCTCATTGACCGTTCCCATAAGGTCGCCTATATACGCCATGTTCCCCTCAGCGGTTCATCGGGGGGCATGTATATTGTTCGTAACGTCGATAATGGTCGTTCGCTCTATGCGATGGATGAGCGCGGCATTCCGACCCTGTTGACTCCCAAATTGAAAAGTGAGGTCTACCAGGATGGGGGACAAAGGGTTCTTTTTTCCGATGAAAGCGGGAATATCTTCCTTTACAGGCCGTTGCTGAAGAAGAAGCTGCTGGTCACCACTTTGCCGACGGATTTTTCCCTTATGGGGATGCTTTTCGGGGACGGCCACTTTGTGTTCGGGCGCCAGAAAAAAGTCTTTCTTGCCGACAGTTCGTTTACCAACGTGTACCCCCTGTTTGATTTCCAGGAAAAGGGCCGTTACTTTTTACAGAACGGTTCCATCTTTTCCCTTGAGGATCATAAGCTTAAGTCACTCTTTTTCCTTCCGAAGAATTAGTGTTTTTTTCCTCCTTTCCGCGGGAGGTATTTGTTCAGCTTGAGTTGTTGTTCATGGTGTTTCTTTTCCGCCGGATAGACTTTGAAATAGAGTTGCGCGGCGTTCACGGCCACGAATATTCCATAGGCCAGGATGATATAGTTTAGAAAGCGGATGGAAAGGTAAGGCATCCGTTCGTACCTCACGAGGATGTACACGGCTTCGGTGAGGGCGAAGATCTGGAGTTTCCCGGGCAGCTTTCTGAAGAGCTTTCGCAGGATTTTATCGTCTTTTTGCTGTTTGAGGTAGATTCTCAGCGCGACGGACGCGACGAGTGAAATCGCGGCAACCGCTATGAGGACGTACAGGTATTTGAAAGGTCCGACAGGGAGTGGGTCGAAAAGATATTGGAGTGCGTCCAGGAAAAATGACATGAGGGATGATTTAATGAATAATTATGTAGTTTTGGTTGTTGGCAGCGTTTTTTTGTGTCTGAGATAGAGGAGCCCCCCGCTGACGATCAAAATGATCATACAGATTATTTGTGTTTCGCGCAGCCCCAACAAGTAGTTGCTTTCATCTCCCCGCAGGAATTCCTCCAGGAACCGGAAACCGGCAAAGATGCTTATTCCCGTGAGGGCGATGTTCCCTTCTTTTTTGCCGAACGCGGTGTTCCACAGGTTCCAGAGTAAAAATGTGATTCCGGCGGTGTAGATCAGCGCATAGATTTGGGTCGGATGAATGGGAACTGCAAACCGGGAATTTTCGATGATGATGCCCCAGGGAAGGTCGGTTTCGTTTCCGTAGTTGCTCCCGTCAAAAAATGTTCCAAGATTTCCGAAAACCAGCCCTCCCATGGTACCGAGAGTGAGAACATCAAGCCATTTCCAGATATTCTCTTTTTTCTCTTTGCAGAAGTACCAGAGGGTCAGCGCCAGTCCACCCATGCCTCCCCAAAACGAAAGTCCCTTGTCCCAGATGAAGAAGATTTCGAGGATGTGCTGGAGGTCGATTTTTGCGAAATAGAGTTTATAATTTTCGGCCACGAATACTATTCTGGCCATGATGATGGCTCCAAACAATATCGCCAGGCTGTGGTCGGCCAGGAATTGAAGTCTTATCCGGTCTTTTTGGAGCAGCTTATAGACGATCAGGAATCCTATGAAGAAACCGATTGCTGCGCATATCCATAATGAATAGATGGTCAGCGGGCCGAGTTGAACAAGAATCGGGTACATGCGAAACTGACAAATTCGAAAGGATTGTACCCAAACTGGGCTCTGTTCACAAGGCCGACCCCCGCTGAGCGGTGGCGGATCAGAAATTCAGCGCGATGAGGATCGTCCCCAGCAAAAATACCGGCGTGATCACCAGCGTTGCGACTTCGTTTCTCCTGAAGAAGTTCATTTTTATGCTTAAGGCAGAGTGGAAGAGGAAAAGGGTGGTCAGGAAATATTTAAGGAAATTTGTTTTGTAGATAGTAAATGTCGATGGCAGTGGTATGCCCGCCAGCTGTTTCGTGTTGAGGTAGATTGAGACGAAATAGTACAGTAGGTAGAACCCCAAAAGCCATCCGGTAAAGCCCACCAGCTCTGTTGAAAAGGCCTCAAGCTGGGTTACGTCGCCGCGTTGCTTGTATTCATCGTGAAGTCTGCCTTTTGCCTCTTTGAGGTCTTTTTTGAGTTTCTTTTTTTCCTGCCCCAGCTTTTTAAGGCTTACTCTTGCCTCTTTTTTATACTCGGGGGTGGCCGACTGGAAGTAAAGGAGCCAGTACTGCCTTATCTGCTGGTCGACGATGTCGATATTGTGCTGGATTGCTTTGATCTCATCGTTCTGGGGTATAAATCCTATGATCAATCCCATGAAGAAATCGGCCGTTTTTTCAAAAAATGACGGATGGTCGTTTTTAAAAATGTGCTTCTCTCTCCACCTGTTCAGCAACTCGTGGATACTCATGTTGGCGGGGCCTTTGGTGTTGTGCAGCTGCATCATCATGCTTTTGGCCTCGAGTACCATCTGGGTGTGTTCCCTCATCTTTGCTTCCTCGTGAAGGAAAAGTTCTTCTTTCTGGAGATAGGTTAACAGTTCCTCGCATGTTTTACGGATGTAATCCAGGTTCGTGCTGCTTTTGATGCGGAGGATTTTATCCACGTATTTTCGGATTTCTCCCTTGGTCTCCTGTTTCATTTCGTTTTCGTACAGGTCGAGCATCTCTTTGACTTTCTTGAGTACGAAATCAACCTGTGATTTCAGGACGTCCTGTTTCTGTTCAAACTCCTTCATGTCCAGGTTTTCCCCCTGGATTTTTTTCGACAGCACCTGCGCGGTTTCGTCCATCAGATTCTGGAGTTCAAACACGCCCTTGGTTTTTTCTTCGGCTTTTTGCGCTTCGGGAAGGTTTTGGGCCACAAGATATTCAACTTCGAACGCATATTCGGTTACCAGGCGTTTGTAAGCGCTGAACCGGTCTTCCGACTGGATTGTTCCCACCACTCTTTTTTGTGTTTTATCGATGGCCGCAAATTCGAACGTCGGCAATACCGGCCCTTCCTGTACGGCCCCGGCTTCATTTTCAGGAATTTCGGTCATTCCGATGACGGAAAAGCCGAGCTGGTTGAGCTCGACGCGGGCGCTTTGTTCATCCGGAGCGCTGATGGTTCCGGTGAGTGCCTTGTTTTCCTGATTTACGACTTTATAGCTAAATTTAGGCATGCGTTTGTTTTACACTCCTTTCTATTTTACCAGAAAATTATGTTTTTGGCTACATTTTGCGCTTTGCACTGGCTTCAATGAGCCCTTTGAAGAGGGGATGGGGCTGGTGCGGTCTTGAGAGGAATTCAGGGTGGAATTGGCATCCAACCATGAAAGGATGCCCTTTAAGTTCCACGATTTCCACCAAATCTCCTTCGGTGAAGTGCCCGGCGGTGAGCAGTCCCGCCTTTTCAAATTTCTTGCGGTAATCGTTGTTGTATTCGTAGCGGTGCCTGTGACGTTCCTGGATCGTTTCTTTTCCGTACAGGGCGTATGTTTTTGTTCCCTTGGTGAGTTTGCACGGATACGTTCCCAGGCGCAATGTGCCCCCCTTGTCGCGTTCTTTATATTGCCCCGGCATGAAATGTATGACGTAAAAATCCGGGCTGAGTTTGTTCTGGTCGTCAAACTCCTCGGAAGTGAATCTTTCGTCCTGCAGCAGGTGTCTTGCAAACTCAATCGTCTGGATTTGCATGCCCAGACAGAGCCCCAGATACGGCACTTTGTTTTCCCGGCAGTATTTTGCGGTCATAATCATTCCCTCGGTTCCGCGCGTTCCGAAACCTCCCGGAACGATGATTCCCTGGGCGCTTTTCAGTTTGTCCCAGGACTCTTTGTCCTTTTTCTCAAGTTTTTCCGAGTCCACCCAGAAAAGGTTGAGGTTTTTCTTCTGGTGATAGCACGCAATTTTCAGGGATTCGATGACGCTGAGGTACGAATCGTCCAGGCCCGTGTATTTCCCGACGAGCGCGATGGTGATTTTATCCCGTTTCGCTTTGATTTTATTGTTGAGTTCGATCCAGTTTTTGAGCTGGGGCTTGATGACTCCAAGGTTCAGTTTTTTCCCGATAAGTTGGGCCAGATTATGCTCCTGGAATTTGAGCGGCACTTCGTAAATCGAAGTTACGGTCGGCGCTGGAATGACGCAATCCTCATCCACGTCGCAGAACAGCGCGATTTTTTTGAGCAGTTCTTTCGCAATCGGAAGATCGGCCCTGGCCAGGATGAAATCCGGCTGGATACCTGTTGCGCGCAGTTCACGTACGGATGCCTGTGTCGGTTTGGTTTTCAGTTCTTTGGAAGCCGCGAGGTAGGGAAGCAGCGTGAGGTGGATGAACAGGGTGTTCCGGTGTCCGAGTTCGTGACGAAGCTGGCGGATTGATTCCAGGTACGGCAGTCCTTCTATGTCACCGGTGGTTCCCCCTATTTCAACCAGTACGATGTCGGCACCGCTTTGTTTCCCCGCGTCCTTGATCCTTTTTTTGATGGCGTTGGTGATATGGGGAATGATCTGGATGGTTCCTCCCAGATAGGTTCCTTTTCGCTCTTCGGAAATAACGTGCGAGTAGATTTTTCCGGTGGACACGGAAGAAACTTCAGTCAGGTTTTCACCGACAAACCGTTCATAGTGGCCGAGGTCCAGGTCGGTTTCCGATCCGTCGCTTAAAACGTACACTTCTCCGTGCTGGAAGGGGTTCATGGTTCCGGGGTCCACGTTCAAATACGGGTCCAGCTTCTGCGTGAAGACCTTAAATCCGGAAGCTTTGAGGAGAGCACCTATCGAGGCAGCGGCAATGCCTTTACCTAATGACGAACATACTCCGCCGGTTACGAAGATGTATTTGGTCTCCTTCATAGTTTTTGGGATGAATATTGAAAAAATGGCTCTTGCGTTGTCAGCTGCGCCGAATCCTTCTCGCCGTATTCAAATACGGTTCGTGCGGATTCCGCTTGCTTCCTAGCAATAGCGATTTTTTGAATATTCACTACGTTAGTGTTAAATAATCAGATTTTCAATTTTTCAAGGAGAGGCCGGTTTTTTCCCTTACCTTAGCCATCATTTTGGTGGCTTCGGTTTGCGCGCGTTCCGCTCCTTTTTTCAATACTGATCTAACATAACTCAAATCTTTTTGGAGTTCAATTCTTTTTTTGCGTGCGTCTCCGAAGTAGTCCAGGAGCTTTGCCAAGAGGATTTTTTTTGCGTCTCCATACCCCATTCCACCTTTTTTGTATTTTCCCGCAAGCTCTTTTTGTTCCTCTCTGGACGCGAAATGACAGAAAAGTTTATAGATGGAAGATCCATCGGGGTTTTTGGGTTCTTCAACGGGCGTCGAATCGGTTGTTATTCCCATGACCTGTTTTTTCAGTGTGGCTTCGTCGGCGAAAATTTCTATGACGTTCCCATAACTTTTGCTCATCTTGTGGACTCCGTCCGTGCCGATGATGGTGGCGACTTCCTCCGGAATGTATGGCTCCGGCAGCTTGAATGTTTCCCCAAAAGTTTCGTTAAATTTTACGGCGATGTCCCTGGCGATCTCGATGTGTTGTTTTTGGTCCTTACCTACCGGAACGAGGTTGGGTTGGTACATAAGGATATCCGCCGCCATAAGTACCGGATAGGTGAAAAGCCCCGCGGTCTGATCCTTCATCCCTTTCGCCACCGCGTCTTTGTAGGCATGCGCCCGTTCCAGCAGACCCATTGGGGTGATGCAGCTGAAGATCCATGCCAGTTCGCTGTGGTCTGCTATGTCACTTTGGCGGAAGAAGACCGTTTTATCAGGGTCGAGTCCCAATGCAAGGTAGTCCATGGCAAGTTCAAGGGACATCTCGTGAAGTTTTTTGGCGTCCCTGACGGTCGTGAGGGCGTGGAGATCGGCGATGAAGATGAACGAGTCGTACTCGTTCTGCATGTCGATGTGGTTTTTCATGGCCCCCAGGTAGTTTCCCAAATGGGGATTTCCACTTGGCTGAACTCCCGAAAGTATGCGTTTTTTCATGTGATGAAAATATAATTATTGTGTTCCCGTTTCGCTTAAGCGCAGTATATCAAATCTTTCTTTTTTCGACGGATTGACATTTCTCTTTTATATATTAGAATGGCCGGCGTCATTTTGAAAAAACTATGTCAATGAGATTGGATTGTCAGCAACGGCAGAGTGAGGAAGAGAGTTTCCCAACGGGTACTGAGGAGGCTCCCGTGTCCGGAGTGCATTCAATGCGTCCATCTTTTGAGGGTCAGGATTTATCGGCTGAAGATTGGGAAGTGAGAGACGGTGTTCAGGTCTATGTATCGGATTTTCCGTTTGAAGAGCGGCGTGAAGAGGCTGAGCAGCCTGTCCAGTCCTGGATTCTCGGGATTTTAAGGAGTCTTAAGGAAAGAGTCAGCTCACCACCTCCCGCGCCCGAGGTAAAGGAGTTTATCCCATTTGGTGAGCAGCAGCTCATTGATAGGCTCAAGATGGAGCAGGACGGTTTGGGGGTTTTTGAAACGATCCTTGAGAATCGTGAGATGCTTTATTTTAACGCGTTGGCCGCGGGGATGAGCGCTGAAGCGATCCGGACTTCGGACGATACCCGTTTTGATCCGGCTCTTACGGATACTTGGCGTGAACGGCTTGAGGAAAAGCGCCGACTCGTGGCGGATTTGAGGCGGAAAATTGAGATCATGAGCCGGGAACGTCGTTTGAAGTATGGTTTCGTTCCCGCTCCTCAGGGGCTTCCCAGGTTTTAGCTTGATGAAAGCGGATCGACATCGATGCGCACCGACGGGTCGTCCAGAACGGTGTTTTTTTCGTTCACCCGTTTGAGGAGCAAAGAGGGATTTTGGCCGGTGACAAGGATGTTCCAGCGGTATTTGTTTTGCAGTTTGTGTATAAAAGCAGGGTAGATCGCAATGGTGTTTGGGATGTTCTGCAGTTCACCGGATGTGTTTTCGTCATTCAGCTTTTCGAAGATCTGCAGCGCTTTTTGCTGGGCTTTTTCCGCTTTGGCGTGCACCACCGTGATCTTGAGCAGATTGCTGAACGGGGGGTATCCGAACCCTTTTCTGAGTTTCATCTCTTCCTGGTAAAAGCGTTCAAAGTCATGGTTTTTCGCCGCCTGGATGGCATAGTGGTCGGGAAGGTATGTTTGAATCACCACTTCTCCCTTCAGGCCCTGGCGTCCGGCTCTTCCGGCAACCTGCGTTAAAATCTGGAATGTCCGTTCGGCGCTCCTGAAGTCGGGAATAGTGAGGCTGAGATCCGCCAGAACTATACCCACGAGGTTTACCTGGGGCAGGTGGAGTCCTTTGCCGATCATTTGGGTTCCTATCAGAATGTCGGCTTCATGGTTTTTAAAGGCGTTGTAGATTTTAGCGAAACTGTCGTGGTGCTGGACGGTGTCGCGGTCGGCCCGCAGGACGCGGGCGGTCGGATAGTCTTTGAGGACGGTTTCCTGGATTTTTTGTGTTCCGAGCCCTATGTACCGGATGAAGGTGCTTTGGCAGTTTGGGCACACGACCGGGACTTTTTTGATGATTCCGCAGTGGTGGCAGATCAGGCGTTCGGCGGGAAGGTTCAGTTCTTCGATCGACAGCTGTTTGTGGTAGGTAAGTGCCACGTCGCACTGCTCGCATTTTTCAATATGTCCGCACTCCCGGCAAAGTATGGCGGAAGCCGCCCCGCGCCGGTTCAGGAAGAGGATGGACTGCTCTTTCTGTTCATTTTTTTTGTTCAGCTTTTCAGCCAATAATTCACTGAAGATGGAGTAGTTTTTTTTCTTGATCTCTTCCCTCAGATCCACCACGGTGACTTTTGGGAGGGCGGTCGGTTCCGAGTGCTGGATGCGTTGTTTGAGCTCGATCAGTTCATAGTTGCCCTGTTTGGCCTCGTAGTAGCTTTCGATGGATGGGGTCGCGCTGCCCAGAACAACTTTAATACCCAGCAATGAGGCCATTTTTGTCGCGACGTGCCTGGCGTGGTACCGGGGGGCCTGGTCCTGTTTATAGGAAGGTTCGTGTTCCTCATCCAGAATGATGGCGCCGAGATTCTTGTAGGGCGCAAACAAGGCGGATCTTGAACCGATGATGATCTTGGTTTCGCCGTGGAAAATTCTGTACCAGTAGTTTTCTTTCTGTTTGGCCGTCAGTTGGCTGTGCAGGATGGCGATATTGTCTCCGAACTCTTCCTGGAAATTTTGAAAAGTCTGGGGGGTCAGCGTGATTTCCGGCACCATGATCAGGATTTGCCGGCCTTTTTTCAGTGTGTCTTCGGCAAGGCGGCGGTAGATTTCCGTTTTTCCGGACCCCGTGATTCCGTGGATGAGCGAGGTTTGTTTGGTGGTCGAAAGCAGCCTTTCCACGGCTTTTTCCTGGTCGGGTGTGAGGGTAAGTTTTTTTGCGGTTTCGGCGTGGGTTTCTTCGTAGGGGACCCATACGTGGAGTTTTTTCTTCTTGGTGATGCTGGCCGGAAAAAAGAGCTTCAGGATTTTATAGGGGGGGCAAAAATAGTACTCGCTCATCCAAAAGAGCAGTTGAATCTGCCATGCCCGGAGATGCGGAGCTTTTGCCGCCAGATCAAGAATCTCCTTGGTTTTGTAGGTGGGCTCGTGGTCGTGAAATCTTGCGATAACCCCTCTGGTTTTCCGGTTTCGGAGGGTTATTTCCACGATACTGCCAAGTTCCACGCTTTCTGCGAGTTTTTGGGGTATTTTGTAGGTCAAAGTGTCCTTGTCTTTGCCAACTTTCTGGTCAAGGAGGATTTCCGCAAACATGGGTGTTTTTTGTGTACGCTCAGGGCGTTTGATAAGCAGTCTCACTATAGGTTGAGGGGGCGAAATGTCAATGCAGGATCGGGAAATTTTAGAATCCGGCCAGGTATTGACAAAACATTAAAAATGTGTAAAATTAACCTCCTTTGTTTTATACATCCATGATCCGATTCGACCAGTTCAAATCCGAGGAGCACGCCATTAAGGCTGTGGTGGAGGATGCGTTGCTCGGCCACGAGGAGCGCCTGATGACGTTGTTCATTCAACAGGGTCCCCAGGCGTTGAGGACGATGCTTCAAGTTCCAAACGACTATGTTTGGTCTGTTGTCTTTGACCATCTGGTTTTTAACCTGGATGTGTTGAAGCGCTGCGTGGATATGTTTTTCCCTTTCTTCAGGGATTATGTCCTTAAAAACGGGCCGCTGGCGTTAAGGGAGGTATTCGGAATTGCGGATTCGAGGTACGACGCGGTTTTTGAAAAACTTGTCGATGATATGGTGATAGCCCGTGGGCTGTTCTTCGAGCATATTGACGCGCATACTGCCGATTATCTCGCCGCTCTTCAGAAGGGGCAGGGGAGTGATATCCGCTCTCAGCTTGGAATAGTTCCGTCAAAGTACGATCCCCTGTGGAAGGAGGTCGTCAATTTTCTTCTGGATGCCTTTACCCGTGAAAAGGTAAAGGAGAAGCAAAAGGATGAAACGAAGTCGTTGCTCAGTTTACTGCAATCCCTTCTTTCAAAGTAATCAGGAAGAACTCGTTCTTTTTCGTTCCGTCGTTATGGATGAGCTGGACGTGGTAGGCGATTTTGCGTTCGGGAAGGAATTTGTACTTACAAACGTCGATGACCTGGGTGTCTTTGCCCAGTCGTTCTTCGTTGAGGTGGTTGTCGCTGTCTTCCCGTTCGCTGCGTTCAATGCCGTTGTACTCTTCCGCGGAGATATCTTTCCAGTCGCCGGCTTTTTCTCTGTAAATCCCTTTCAGTTCTTTCCAGTATTGTTCGATGGTGTCGGATTGTATGTACTCTCCTGCCATATGGGTGGGAATAGGGAATTACGGTGTCATCATATAACTTTTTCAATCTTTTTTTCAATGATTTCGCTCAGGATAATCGCGACGACGATCAGCAGTCCTCCGATGGTACGTTCCGCAACGAAAAATTCCTGGCCGACCATCCAGGCGAACAGTAATGCAAATAACGGTTCAAGGCTGAAGTAGAGGCTGACTTTGATGGTATTTACATGTTTTTGCGCGAAAAACTGAATCAGAAGCGGGAAAAATGTTCCCATCAATGCAAGATAGATGATGGGCCAGACGGTCCGTTGATCGAGGACCATCGAGTTTCCTTTGCCTAAAATGATTTCCAGTATGAATGAAAATATCGCCGTAATGGCGAACTGTTGAAACAATAGTATAAACGGGTCTCCTCCTTTTTTTATGATCCGTTCAACGGCCACGATCTGAAGTCCAACGACCATTGCGGTGATCAGGGTAAGGAGGTCTCCCTGGTTGATTCCATGGATTCCACCGGTCAGCATCCATAATCCCAGCAATGCCAATCCTATCGGAATCAGTCGTTTTGGCGACGGCGTTTTTTTTGTCAGGAGGTAGGTGAAGACCGGGACAAAGATGATGAACAGGCCGGTGATGAAGGCTGAATTCGAGGCGGAAGTGAATTTTAATCCGAGGGTTTGCGGAGCGTTGATGAAGAAGATCATCAGACCGAGGATGAGACCCTCTTTCCAGTTTTTAAAAGGGTTTTTTCGCTGAAATATGAGGATTCCCCCTGCGATCAATCCCGCAAAAAGATATCGGTACCCCACCAGCTGCAGCGGTGAGATGAAGGCCAGAATGTCTTTGATGATAAAAAAGGTCGATCCCCACGCGACGACACAGTAAAGCAGCCCGAGTTCCGAAACGGTGGTTTTGGTTTTTTCTTTCATATCACGAATAAGTTGCATGGTGCGCCAGGAGGGAGTCGAACCCGCGACCTTTGGTTCCGAAGACCAACGCTCTATCCAGCTGAGCTACTGGCGCACAGCTTTTTTCATTATACATGAGTTTTCACAAAAAATCCCGCCGAGACCATACGGGCAGGGCGGGATTTTGTTGATGGGAAGGACTTTATTTTTTCTCCTTCTGTTTCTTGGCATACTCCTGCCAGTCCACAAGGATCGGTGAAGCCACGAAAATTGAGGAGTACGTGCCGGCGACGATACCCACCATCAGCGCGAGGACAAAGAACCGGATGGTTTCGCTTCCGAATATGGCAAGGGCCAGGAGCGTGAGGAATACCGAGAAGGAGGTATTGATCGAACGGGCGATGGTTTCGTTGACCGCCTGGTTGGCGATATCCGCGAAGCTTTCGTCACGTTTCTGGTATTTCAGTTTTTCACGGATACGATCGAATACCACGATGGTGTCGTGGACCGAGAAGCCGAGGACGGTAAGCATGGCCGTGATGAACAGCGCGTCGACTTCCACTCCGAAGAACACGCCGAAGTAGACGTAGATCCCAAGCATGATACCAAGGTCATGGAGCATGGCTACGACGGCCGATACGCCGAATCTCCATTGGCCGATATGCCGGGGTATTTTGCGGAATGCGAAGGCGATATAGAGCACGATCATCAAGCTTGCCACTCCGACGGCGAAGAATGCCCGGTAACGCAGGCTTTCACCCACGGTCGGTCCGACGGTCGTAAAGCGGGTTTCTTCAAAGTCTCCGAGGGCTTTTTTGAGTTCCGGAATCATCCGGTCATGGGCGGAGGTTCCGATATGCCGTGTTTTGATGATGAATCCATTTTCACTTGGAACGATGTGAGGAGTACCGAGGTCGATTTTGCTGTCTTCACCACCGGTAAGTTGTGCATCGTTGGAGGTTGCCGGGGCGGCTGCCTGTGTGGATCCGGTTGCGGATGGAGCCGGTGCTGCCGGAGCGAGCGCGCCGTCCTTGTTTAATTTGTCTGCGGTTTCGGTGAGTGCCTTTTCGATTTGCTGGATAGTCACGTCCGGTTTCGCGAACTTGAACTCCATCAATGTTCCTCCGGTGAAGTCCAATCCCAGTTTAATGCCGAAAATTGGAATACCGATAATGGCGATGAGAAGAAGGGATCCGGAGATGTAATAGGTGAGTTTCCTGTTTTGAATAATTGGGATCTTTTTTCCTTCCTTATGTTTTGGAGCGCCGAAGAGCCAGAGGTTTTCGGCGAGTTTGGTGTTCACGAGCGCCGACAGCAGGGTCTTGGAGACCGTGATGGCGGTGAACATGGAAACAAGGATACCCGCGGCAAGGTTGAAGGCAAATCCCTGGATGATCGAACTGCCGAAGTAGAACAAAATTCCGCAGGTGATAAGGGAGGAGAAGTTCGAATCGCGGATACTGTTCCAGGCGCGGTCGAAGCCGATTTCGATGGCGGAGCTCAATGTTCTGCCGTCACGGAGTTCTTCTTTTACTCTTTCAAAGATGAGAATGTTCGCGTCCACGGCCATACCGATGGAAAGGACAACTCCGGCAATACCTGCCAGAGTCATGACAATCGGTGTGGACAGGAGGAAAGTCACGAAGAAAAGAATGAAGCAGGAGAGGAGCAGCCCGAGAGCTTTTTCCGGTCCCGAATCACGTGAGTTCATCACTTTCATCACGAGAACCACGAAGATGATGAGGGCGAGGGAAATAGCGATCCACAGAGGAAGGGCGACCTTGATCAAAAACAACATGATCATTGAGTAGACGCCCAGCGCGACGGTCGCGAGCAGTCCGGGGAGGCGGTAGAAAATAATCATGAAGATGGCTACGAGCAGGAATCCGATGAGACCGGCTCCAAGGCTCTTGGAGAGGGCGTCCTGACCGAGCGTCGCTCCGATGGAGTATTGGCCTGCGAGTACGACCGGCGCCGGAATGGCTCCGGTGTTCAGGTCGCGCGCGAGGTCACCCGCTTCGTCGACTGTGTAGCGGCCGCTGATCTGAGCTTTGCCGCCGCTGATTTTTTCACGGACGTTCGGAGCGGAGATAAGCTGTCCTCCGACGAAGATCGCGACAGGTTTATTGACGTTCCGTTGGGTGATCTCTTCAAAAAGTTTTGCTCCTTCATCATTGAACTGGATGGAAACGTACGGCTGGTAGAGCTGGTCGAACTGAACGTCCGCATGGACGAACTGTTGTCCTGTGAGTCCGGTGTCCTGCCATGAGTCCGGAGCGGAACTGAAGAACACTCTCTGGAATTTTACCTGGGGTTCCATTTTTTTCTCGCTTGAAGCCTCTTTGACGCTGTCCGCTTTGATGAGGTGGAATCCGAATTCCGTTTTGGTCACAGGGGAGAAGTCTCCGGCTTTTGCGAGTGCAAGGGAGGCGCTTTCAAATTCCGGGGCGTACAGTTTTTTCCCGTCAGTCACCGGGTCGGCGAGTGTGCCGCCCGTGGTGCTGTTGGAGGCGTCGTCGGAATACTCTTTGGCCAGGTCTTCAAATTTCCCTCCGGACTGAAGTTTTTTGAACACCTCTTCGGCGCGGGTTTTGGCCTCATCCTGGGTACGGGTAACTTTGGCATCGGCACGGGTGGCCCCTTTGTACGAGATGAGAATGTGGCTCACTTTTACTTCGCGTTTTTGCTCGTTTACCTTTTCCTGATCCCGTTTGTCGATAAGTTTGACGACGTAGAAGCCGTTGGTCTGTATGAGGTTCCCACTCGGATCCAGGCTGTATTCCCCCTGGGCCGGGATGAGTTCAGGGGAAATTTCACCGACCTTCAGTGTATTAAAGAGCATTTCTGCGAGGGTCGGGGAAACGCCGTCCTTGAATTGATAGTCGACGTCGTTGAAGATCACTTTTTCAGGATTGGCGAGTTGTTCTTCCTTCCCGGCGACACCGAGGTCCGCACCTTTTTTCACCCGGTCAAGAAAGTCCTGTGCCTGGGTTTTCATCTTGTCGGCGGCGTTTGGATCCGGGGTGGTCCGCTGTTCCTTGAACTCAAGCTGAATGGTCTTGCCGACAACTTTTTTGGCTTCTTCCAGGTCTTTGATACCGGCGAGTTCAACGATCAAGTGTTGTTCTTCACCGACGTTTGAAAGATAAATGTTCGGTTCGGAAACGCCCAATCCGTTTACGCGGTTGTTGATGACGTTGACCACGCCGTCAATGATGGCTTTTTGATCGGCTGGCGGTACTTTCCGCAGATCGATTTTGTAATCGAGCTGGGAACCTCCCTGAAGATCCAGGCCAAGGTGGTATTTCTGGTCGAGGAGTCCCTGAGGGGTCAATGACAGGATTGATTTTTGTTGATCTCCGGGCAAATTAACAAAGCCCAGGATGAATGCGGTGAGGAGGATGGCACCCACCTTAAGGAAGTGACGTTTCTTCATAGAGTGTTAGTGGATAATAGTTTTAAAAAATTATTTGCGGAGGTTGTGGGAGAGCTGCCGGTCGAGATCCTCGTTGTTGCCTTTTCCGGATCTGCCGTAATCGTCGGCGAGTTTTACGACGTCATCAAGCTCTGGTGAAGAAACTTCGAAGATTTTTGAATCCTCCAGTCCTTCAATGCGGTGGATAGTATATGGATATATGTCAAACTTGTCACCAGGACTTAATATCATCTCTTTCAGGTTTTTTTCGTCCGTGCCATACGTCAATTTAACTTTTCCTTCGTAGAGGTACTGGGTTTCAGTCTTTTTTTCGTGATACTGCAGCGAAAGGCGCGCTCCTTTGCGCACTTCGAGGATTTTACCCGCGTAGTGATCCGTGTGAGCGAACCAGACTTCGCGTCCCCAGGGTTTTTCTTTGATTTGTACGGGAATTTGTTGTGACATACTATATTACAGTAATTTCTTGAAGTTTGATTTCTGCAATTTTTCGACGATTTTTTTGACGTCGTGGCTGCGTTTTTTGTCGCAGATGAGTACCGCGTCGTCCGTTTCCACGATCACAAGATCCTTGATCCCGATGGTCGCGATGAGCTTACCTTTGGTACCATAGATAAGTGATCCCTGGGTGTCAATTCCGACGTGTTTCCCCTTGATGAGGTTGTTCTCTTTGTTGCGGGTCAGTTCGCTGAAGATGGAATCCCATGTGCCCACGTCGCTCCATCCGAGTTCTGCGGGAATAATCCTTACTTCCCTTGGGTCGATTTTTTCCATGATACCGTAGTCGATCGAGATTTTGTCGCACATGGGGTAGTGTGTCTGGATCGAGTTTTTTTCGTTTTTTGTCCCCAGGCTTTTCTGGATTCTCTGCAACCTTGAGTAGGTATGAGGAAGATGTTTTTTGAATTTGTTGAGAATGGTTTCAACCCGCCAGACATAGAGTCCCGTATTCCAGAGATATTTGTATGAGTTCAGGAAGCCGATGGCGGTTTTGAGGTCCGGTTTTTCCGTAAATTTCTCGAATGCAAAAACTTCGATTCCGTTGATTTCCCTGAGCATTTTCCCGATCTTTACGTATCCCAGGTTTACGTTCGGAAACTTGGCTTTTACTTCAATGATATTGAGCGTGTTTTCGTCCCTCGCCAGTTTTTCCGCTAGTTTCAGTTTTTTGACGAATTCGTCTTTTTTTTGAATGAGGTGGTCCGCATAGATGATGGCCATGACTTCCTTCGGGTGTTTTTTTGCCAGATAGGTGGCGGCAAGACCGATGGAGGGGGCCGTGTCACGCAGCGCCGGTTCCAGGATAATGTTTTGCGGAGGGACAATCCCTCTGGTTTGTTCGCGGACGACATTTTCGTATTCGGAGTTCGTGGAAACGAAAATATCCTGCGGCTTTAAGAAGTCCAGGCGCGCCAGTGTGTCCTGGAGCATGGTGTTGTTGCTCACGAGTTTTTGGAACTGCTTTGGTTTATTCGTGCGGCTCAGGGGCCAGAGTCTGGTACCGGTTCCACCCGCCATGATCACTGCTTTCATGCAATTTTGGTCATTGAATAAGGGATTTCCCAGTCATTACGTCGGGTTGCTGAATCTCCAGCATTTTGAGAATGGTTGGCGCGATATCTTCCAGGGTTCCACCCTGGCGCAATTTCGTTTTTTCGTATCCTGAGGATACCACAAGGAAAATGACAGGATTTCTGGTGTGCGAAGGGCAGGGTTCGCCGTTCTCTTCGTAGATCATATATTCGGCGTTTCCATGGTCTGCGGTGATGATGAGGTCATAGCCGGATGAGAGCGTTTTTTCCGAGATGCGGCCGATGCATTCATCGATGACTTCACATGCCGTAACGGTGGCTTTGTAATCGCCGGAGTGTCCGACCAGATCCGTATTGGCGAAGTTTTGGACGATCAGGCTGTAGGTCTTTTTATCGATCTCTTTGAGGACCGCGTCCGTGACCGCCCGGGCGCTCATCTCGGGTTGTTGCGCGTAAGACGGCGTTTTTGGCGAATCTATGAGGATCCGGTCTTCGTTTTTGAACGGAGCTTCGACCTGGCTGTTGAAAAAATAGGTGACGTGCGCGTATTTTTCGGTTTCGGCTATGCGCAACTGTTTCAGGTTTTGCCGCTCGACGACTTCGCCGAGGTTGTTTTTGACTTTAACGGTCGGGAAGACGACGGGGGCGACTTTTGAGTAATCGCCGAAACAGACGAAGAACGGCCGGACGGCTTTATCCGGTTTGAACCCGATTTCCGTTTCGCCGGTGAAGGCCTGGGTGATCTGGCGGGTCCGGTCGGTGCGGAAATTCCAGAAAATCACGGAGTCTTTGTCCATGATCTTTCCGTGCTCATCAAACACCACTGCGTCAATATAGTAATCGGTTTTTGCTCCGCGCTTGTAGGCGTTTTGAAGCGCCTGGAGGGGATCGGTTTCAGCCGTTCCCTTTGTTTGGGTATACAGGTCATAGGCGATTTGTGTCCTGTCCCAGTTCGTATCCCGGTCCATGGCGTAGTAACGGCCGATCATCGTGGCGATTTTTGCCTCGGTGGTTGAGCCCGGGCCCATTCCGAGTTCCATGATTTTGTCCTGGATCGTTTTGATGTATTTGTCCGCGGATTTTTCCGGAACGTCACGTCCGTCGGTAATGGCGTGGATGTAGGTTTTGACGACTCCCCGGTCTTTGGCCAGCTTCATGAGGGCGAAAAGATGGTCAAGGTGCGAGTGAACGCCCTGGTCGGAGATCATTCCCAGAAGATGGAGGGCGGCTTTTTCGGACTTTACAACGCGTTCGCACGCTTCCAGAAAGGCGGGCTTTGTAAAAAATTCACCGTTGCGTATCGACCGGTTGATCTCTTCGAGGGTCTGGAAAATGACTCTGCCCGCTCCCATGGTGAAGTGCCCTACTTCCGATCCGCCCTGGGTTCCAGCCGGAAGTCCCACACTTTCTCCGTCGGCTTTGAGCAGGGTTACGGGATATTTCTCCCTCAGCCGTTTGAGATTCGGCATTTTGGCGTGAGTAACGGCGTTTCCGGGATACTCTTTTCCTTCCCCAAACCCATCAAGGATCATCAGATAGACTTTTTTTTCGTTCATGTCAGATACTGAGAATATTCATGTACCAAGCCAAAATTTCGTTACCGTAGAGGATGGTAGCAAAAGTTCCGAAGACGAGGAAAGGCGCGAAAGGGATTTTGGATTTTACTTTCAGCGCTTTTGTGGTCAGAAGGATGATGCAAAGTACGGCTCCGATCATGTAACTCAGGCTTACCGCCACAATAAACAGTTTCCATCCGAACATCACCGCCATCGCCAGGGCGACGTAAATGTCGCCTTCACCGAGCCATTTTCCTTTGGAGATCAGCCGTTGTCCGCCAAAGAAGACGATGGCGGCGCCGATGGCAATGAGCAGGCTCGGGAAATCCACCGATTTTGTGATAAGTGTTCCAGCCAGTGCTATCACGATAAGGGGATAGATTAGGATATCCGGGATTTCCATGTACTGGAGGTCGAAGAAGAAAATTCCGATGAGCAAAGTGCCGTTCAGGGTCCAGAAGAGGAACGGCAGTGCGGTCAGCCAGTCGATGGAATAGTTCCCGAGCATGGCTGTTTCCGTGATGAACGGAAAGCGCAGGTACATCAGCAGGAAAATCAGGGCTGTGGTGATTTCAAGGAAGAAGTAGTAGAGGGAAATCGGTTCATGACAGTAGCGGCAGTGTCCACCGAGCAGGATGTAGTTGAGTACGGGAATAAGGTCCAGCGTGCCGAGATTTTTTTTGCAATGCGGGCATCTTGACCGCCCGATGATCGCCCCTTTTTGTTTGTGCTTGAGTCTGTAGATTATGACACTGAGGAAGCTTCCGACGCTGGCTCCGAGTACTGCCAGGAAAATCATCATGATCGCGGTCATGGGGGAGAGATTAGTGGATATTAGTTTCCAATAACGCTGGCTTGTCCGATATTGGTGTTGGTTTTTACTTTTGCTATCAGGGTGTTGTATCTTTCCGCGGCGGCGTTGCTGATGGCATTGCCGTTCCCCATTTTATGGGCGGTGGAATAGAAGGTGAGCGCTTTGTCGGATTGGCCGCGTTTTTCCCACAGCCATCCGAAATTCAGGTATGCGGCATCGAGTTTCGGGTCGAGATTCAGGGCTTGCTGGAGATTTTTTTCCGCTTCGTCCAGCCGGTCGTCGCCTACCAGGGCCCATCCCAGCAGGTTGTAACTCATGGGTTGGTTCGGGTGGCTCACGAAGGCTTTTTGCGCCAGAGCGACCGCTTTGGATGGTTGATGAAGTTTTTCGATGTAGAGCCACATGGGTCGGATGTAGTAGTTGATGTTGTCGTCGTTGAGCGTCACCACGTTTTCATAATTCAACGCCGATTTGTCGTACTGTTTCATTTCAAGATATATCTCCGCGAGTTTTTGGTCTATCTGGATGACGGGCTGAAAACCGAGTTTTTTTGCCTGCTCCAAACTTACCGCGGCCTGCTGCAGGTTATTCTGGCCGTAATAGGCGAGCCCCAGATAGAAGAACGTCTCGGCTTTTTGCGGGTCGAGGCGCTTTGCCTGCTCAAGGGCTTCCGACGCGTCCTGGTATTTTCCGGTGTTCAGGTAGCTGTAGCCGAGAATAATCCAGGCGTCGCGGTAATCTTTTTCCTCCTTGATGACCTCAAAAAGCATGGGAATGGCCATCTGGTATTCGCCGGTTTGCGCGTAGCTCCGGCCGAGAAGTGTTTTAAGGTGCGATTGGGCCCCTCCCTGGTTGAAGGTAAATTCACTGAACGCTCCAAGATAATTTTGCGCTTTTTTGGTGATGTCCTGTGAGTTCCCGATCTCGATGGATTTGCTCAAAAGTCTTTTGGCGTTTTCGTAGTCGCCGAAGTAGGCGGCCAGGATGCCCTTGTAATATTGAACGGTCTGGTTGTTGTCCGCGACAATGGTATTGATAATGTTTCTTGCCTCGTCGATTTTGCGTTCCTGTAAAAGCGTGCGGGCCAGGTACATTTTTCCGTCAATGTTGTCCGGTTGCAGGTTGAGGGCCTTCTGGAAATTGTCCCGGGCTTTGGGGTAGTCCCCGGTGAGCAGATGGATGCGCCCGATTTTTATGAAGGGATCGGTGTTGTTTGGATCAAGGGCGTTGGCCTGCTGGTATTCCGCTATGGCGAGACTGTAGAATTTATTTTCCTCCAGCAGTTGCCCCCGGGTCATATGTTCGGCGTAGGTTTTGCTTCTCGTGACTTTATCCTCTGCGAGAAAATCGGGAAGCTGTGCCGGTTGCTGCTGCGTCGTTGATACCCGGGCCGCGGGGTAGAATGGGCCGCCGGCCTGGAACGGGGGAAGTCCGAAAACATAAAGCCCCGCGGCGATGAACGCGACGGCAACGATGGCAATGAGGAAGTTCAGGATTTTTTTCATATCTTTTTAGTAGGATTGTGCGACGAGGTTTTGCATTTGAAGACTGTTTGCATGGCAGATTGCCAGTGCCAGGGCATCGGCGGCGTCGTCGGGGTGGGGAATCTCGTCCATTTCCAGAATCAGTTGGACCATTTTTTGAACCTGCTTTTTTTCGGCCTTTCCGTAGCCGCACACGGCCTCTTTGACCTGCTGCGGTTTATATTCGGTGATGTGGTAGGTTCCGAGCGCGAGCTGCTGCAGAATGGCCCCTCTGGCCTGCGCCACCTGAATTGCGGTCTTGACGTTTTTGCTGAAAAAAATCTCCTCAATCGCCACCGACTGGGGTTTCCACTCGCTGATGATTGTTTTAAGATCCGTGTAAATCTGTTTGAGTCTTACGGGGAAGGGGAGTCCGGCCGCGGTTTTTATGCATCCATAATCGAGCAGCTGATGTTTGTGTCTACCGGTTTCGATGATGCCAAATCCGATCGTCGCCGTTCCCGGATCAAGACCTAAAATGCGCATGCGGGCACGTCAAAAAAGTTATCCCTATTGTAGCGAATTTGCTTAGATTTTGATAGTGGAAATCACTTTTTCCTCGGTGCTCGCGTTACTGATGATGACGATTTTATCGCCTTTTTTTACGAGTTTCTGTTTGAGCAGGAGTTTTTTTGTTACGTCGGCATAGTGTTTGAGATTTACCTCATGAACAATAATCTGGTTGATGCCCCATACCAGCGCAAGCTGCTGACGTACTTTTTCATCGGGGGTTATCGCGACGATGGGGATATAAGGCCTGTGTTTGGCGACGTGCTGGGCTGTGAACCCGGACTGGGTAATCGTCACGATCAGTTTGGCGCCGATATCGATGGCGAGTTTTGTCCCGTTCATGCACGTGGCGTATGAAACGGGAGTGTTTTCCAGAAACAGCCTGTTTGGCTGGAAATCTTTGTGCTTTTTCAGGAACCCTTCGACTGAGGTTGCAACCCTTACCAGTGTTTGTGCCGCTTCGATGGGATATTTCCCCACGGCGGATTCGTTCGAAAGCATGAGTGCGTCCGAATGGTCAAAGACCGCGTTGGCCGCGTCGCTCATTTCCGCCCGGGTGGGCCTGGGGTTCGTGACCATGGACTGAAGAATCTGCGTGGCGGTGATCACCGGTTTGCCGTGAATGTTCGCCAGGTGGATCATCTGTTTTTGGATGAGAGGAACTTTCTCGGCCGCCACTTCCACGCCCAGATCTCCCCGCGCCACCATGACGGCGTCGGTTTCGATGATAATGCTTTCAAGATTTTCCACGGCTTCGTGACGTTCTATTTTTGCTATAATTTTGGCTCTGCCGTGTTTCTGCCGGATGAGTTCGCGCAGTTCTATGATGTTTTTCGCCGATTTTACAAAGGACATGGCCACGTAATCCACGTCGTTTTTGAGCGCGAAAAAGAGGTCCTGTTTGTCTTTGAGGGTAATCGGGTTGGCGCTTATGGAAGCGGTGGGGACGTTGATTCCTTTATGTCTGAAGACGGTTCCTCCGTTGATGACCCTGCAGGTGATTTCGGTCGGAGTGACCTTGGTCACTTCCACTTCAAGTAGTCCGTCATCCATCAGAATCCGGTCCCTTTTGTGGACGTCTTTCGGCAGGTCTTTGTATTGGACCGGAATCAGTCCGGTCTTTCCGGGAAGATTGGCGGTGGTCAGTACGATGATTTCGCCCTTCTTGATTTCCACTCCCTTTTCCGGCATTTCACCGACCCGGATTTTCGGCCCCTGCAGGTCCTGCATGATTGCCACCGGAACCCCGAGTTTTTTTGAAATTTTCCGGATGTTCCTGATCAGTTTGGCGAACTCGCCGTAATCTCCATGTGAAAAATTGAGCCGGGCGACGTTCATTCCCGCGCGTATCATTTTTTCTATCATGGTTTCACTTTCGGAAGCAGGCCCGAGTGTGCAAACAATTTTTGTGTTTCTTTGTGTCATGCTTTTGCATTTTACCCCAACTTCAGGTTTTGAAAAACATCCAGTTTGGCGTTTGCTCCCGCCACGTTTTGTTTCCCTTTTTCCTTGTATTCGCCGCTCACGGCATCGGCGGACTGGGGGAGCGTTTCTTTTCCGGTCTCGGGACCGGGCGGCGCGACCTCTTTACCTGCGTCGACCGGAGGGGGTTGTACCTGCTGTTCCGGCACCTGGGGCGCTTGCTGGAACACGAATCGTTTTTTGGCGAGGAATTTCATTGTTGTGTCTAAAGTGTTTTCATGTCGTTTTCCAGGGTCGCAATGACGTTCACTTCCCGCTGTGAATAGAGCTCTTCAAGTTTTCTTCTTACTTCGGCTCCGCTGTGTGATACCTCGTTTTTCAGCTGAGTGAGTGCTTCGTCGAGGAGTTTTTTTTGTTCGTCGAATATTTTTTTTCGTCCTTCGGTGTCCGTCTCGGGAACCGTCGCAAGTTTTTGATTTGTCTGGACGGCTATGTCGTCGCAGCGCTTATTGAAGGCTTCCTGCAGTTTCGTGAGGTAGTCGCGCTGTGCCTGGATGGTCTGGTTGTAGAGTTCATCTGGTGTCGGCATCGTCGTTGTCCTCAAAGAGGTGAAGTTGTTTGAACTGTTTTTTTGTGGATTGTTGAATGTTTATGCGCGGTTCCCTTTCCTTCTCAATTTTTTCGACGGTTCCTATTAATTCTTCAAATTTCATTTTTTGACGGGTGAGATCCTGCAGCAGTTGTTCGACCTCTTTTTCTTTTTCCAGCAGTTCGGCCCTTGTCATTTCCGCAGCGCTTTTTCCCAGACGTTTCTGCTCGCTGTTAATGATTTGAGTGATCCTTTTCAGTGGGTCCAGTAGCCATATTTTTGTGTCCTGCAGTTTGTGTTTGCTCAGTGTGGCCAGTCTTTTTTTGAGTTCTTCGCAGATTTCGTCGAAAGGAAATTGTGGCAGGGGATCGTTCCATTCTTGCAAAGCGTTGAAGACGTTGTTCCTTACGAGTTGAGCTTTGAATCGGGAAAATGTCTTTGTTTCGAGTGAATAAACCAGGTCGTTGAAACGTTGTCCGCTGATGTCGGGAGAGCTTCCGTCTTCGGTAGGTCGCCGTGGTTCCATACGTATGGTTTATTTATCTTTTCATTATACCAAAAAAACCTCTTTTTTAGAAGCGGATGTGTTTTCTTCCGGTTCGGGACGGTAACGGCAATTATTTCACGGTGACGCTTTTTGCCAGATTCCGTGGCATATCGGGGTTGTTCCGGCGCAGAAGAGCCAGGTGATAAGCCAAAAGCTGGATGGGGATAATATTGACGATCGGCGAAGCGATACCCACGTCGGGAACTTTGATCCAGAAATCGAAAATCTCTTCGTTTTCAGGTGAAACCCCTATGATGAACCCTCCCCGGGCTTTGACTTCACGAGCGTTGTTCAGAATGTCCGTTCGGGTGTTGTCGTTTGAAACGAGGACGATGCAGGGGGTTCCCTCGCTTATGAGCGCTATCGGGCCGTGTTTCAATTCGCCGCCCGCGAATCCTTCGGCATGGATGTAGGATACTTCCTGCAGCTTAATGGCCGCTTCAAGGGCGATTGCGAAGTTTACCGCTTTGCCGATCACGTACATGCTCTCATGGTGCTGTATCTTTTCGGCAAGATCATGGATGTGTTCTTCGTATCTCGGGTTGAGCATGTCATTGATTTTTGCTGCGGTGTCGATGAGCAGGGTTTTTCCGTCCTGCAGTTTTTCTGCGCATGCGTAGGCCAGTAACGTAAGAATCGCGAGCTGGGATGTCGTCGCTTTTGTCGAGGCTACGGCTTTTTCCGGGCCGGCATTGATGTGCAGTGAATAGTCGGATTCCCGGTCCATGGTTGATCCCTCCACGTTGACGATGGAAAGAACTTTTGACCCCTTTTTCTTGGCCACTTCAATGGCTTCCAGGGTGTCTGCCGTTTCGCCGCTTTGTGACACGGCGATGACGAGGCTTTTTTCTTTCAGGAAGTCCTGGTGGCTCGGGAATTCGGAACCCACCACCACATTCACGTGGCGTTTGGCGACTTTGGCAAAAATATATTCCGCGGCCAGACACACTTTCCCCGCCGTACCGCATCCGATGAGGAATGTTCCATACGCTTTTTTGATTTCGTCCGCGATTTTCAGGATTTCCCGGTCGTCCTGGTTGATGGCGCGGTAGATCGTGTCTTTTTGTTCCATGATCTCCTTGATCATGAAATGAGGGAAGTTGCCTTTTTCGGCAAATTCCGCCTTCCAGTTGATTTCCACGACTCTTTTTTCCAGTGATTCACCGGTGGCAATATCAAAGAAATGCGGACCGTCGTTCAGAACGACAAGCTGGTTATCGTCCAGGTACATCACTTTGCGGGTGTATTCCAAAAATGCCGGAATGTCAGAGGCTACGAAATATTCGTTTTCCCCGATCCCGACGATGAGGGGAGATCCTCTCCGCGCGGCGATAATTTTGCGGTCTCCCGCCTTCATGGCCAGAACCGCGAAACGTCCGTCCAGGCGTTTCATCGCTTCCTTTGCCGCCTGTTCAAAATCCATCTTCTTGGTGTAGTCGCTTATCAGGTGGGCGATGACTTCGGAGTCCGTTTGGGATTTGAATTCGTACCCTTTTCCGGTGAGTTCTTTCTTGAGTTCCTCGAAATTCTCGATGATTCCGTTGTGGACGATGGCGATAGTGGAATCGGAGTTGGCGTGGGGGTGCGCGTTCGCAACGGTTACTCCTCCGTGGGTTGCCCATCTGGAGTGTCCAAGCGCCATGGTGCTTTCGGGGAATTTTGTTTTTTCCGGGTCGTAGTCGCTGATTTTACCGATCTGGCGGTAAATCCCCAGTTTTCGGCCTTCGTCGTAGGCGACGCCCCAGGAATCGTATCCCCGGTATTCCAGGCTTTTGAGTCCTTCAATGACAAATTCTGCGGCGTTTTTTCTCTGGCCTAAATAGGCAAAAATTCCACACATGACTAGACGGTAAGGAGCTTCATGGAGTGAGGGTTGTGGAAGATGTGGGTGCCGATGACATCTTCGGTTTTTTTCGGCGATCCGGTCTTGACGGTCCAGTGGATGCCTCTTTCCACTTTCAGGAGTCCACTCAGGTGTTCGAGGGTTTTGAGGTTGTTAAAAATGCTTTTTCCTACGTAATTATCGTATTCCATGGCGATGACGTGGCGGCCTGACGGGAGGGGGCTCTTTATTTTTTGCAGACCGACCCCGCTCTTGTAGCTGTAGGCCTGGTTATTGATGAAAACCGTCGGGATCTCCTTGTTCAGGTTCAGAATTTCTCCGCTTTCGATCAGCTGAACCGCGGTTTTTCCGAGATTTTTTTTCTCCTTCAATGTGAATCCCAGGAAGACTTGCCGGTAGAGCCCGATGTCCTTGAATCCAATTCCCTTTAGCGTGTTTTCGAGTGTTCTTTCTTCGTTATCGGTGATGATGAGCCGTACCAAAATGGTGATGTCCGGTTTTTTTACGGGTTTTTCCACTGCTTCCATGGGCTGGAATTTTACTGTTTTGTCAGGCTTTGGGATGCTCTTTTTTTGGACCGGGATTTTGTGGGAGCTTTGAAAATATGAAGCGAGAGAATCAAACATCGGCTGTCCTTTGAGCGTGCGTTCCGGGTGTGGCATGAGTGCCATCACGTTTCCTTCCGGGTTGCATACTCCGGCAAGGTTGTACATCGCGCCGTTCGGATTGACCGGGAATTCATCAATGAACTCACCCTTGGCGTTGCAGTAACGGAACAGGGTCTGGTCATTGGCGATGAGTTTTTTCAGGATAGTTTTGTCTTTCGTGGTAAAACGTCCTTCCCCGTGTGCGACGGGAATGTGCATCAATGTTTTTTGGTTGAATCTGTTGAAAACACTCCTGCCGGGTTTGGAGTTATGCCGGATATATACCCAGTCGTTGTAAAACCCCACCCCGAGAATTTTCCCGTTTTTGATCCGTTCGTTCCAGGCGAGGGCCATTTCCAGATGTTCGGGATGGAGTCCCGGGATCATTCCCGTTTCCACCAGGACTTGCGCGCCATTACAGATTCCCAGTACGGGTTTGCCGTTTCCCGCCTCTTTGATGACGGTTTTCATGATCGGGTCTTTTGAGGCGATGATTCCGGAACGTCCCCGGTCTTCATACGAAAAACCGCCCGGCAGTATGAACGCGTCATAATTGCCGAGTTTTTTGGAATGGTCGTTCCACCGGATGAGTTCCGCCTCCATGTGAGACCGCCGTACGGCACGGAGTGCTTCGAGTTCGCAATTACTCCCTGGAAATAAAATGACGGCAACTTTTGGTGATTTCATCTCTTAACGAATAGGGAAGATTGAGTCCTGTAAGTTCTTAGGAATTTTGGTGAGGTTCTCGACATGATTACGCTTTACTAATACCATATCTTCGATCCGAACTCCAAAAGAATTCTCCAGGTAAATGCCCGGTTCTACCGTTACGATCGTTCCCTCTGGGATTGGCTCTTCGTAGCCTTGGGAGAGTGACGGTCCCTCGTGGACTTCCAGGCCGATGCCGTGTCCCAGGCTGTGGCCGAACGTCTTGCCGTAACCCGCTTTCGCAATGATATCCCTTGACCATTTGTCTGCAATATTGCCTTTTATGTCAGCTTTGAGTTTTTTGATGGCGGTTTCCTGGGCTTCAAGGACCGTATTGTAGATTTTTGCTTCAAAAGCGGTCGGTTTTTTGGTGAAGATCATGCGGGTCATGTCCGAACAGTATCCTTTGTACATCATTCCCATGTCGATGAGCACGACGTCGCCTTTTTTGAGTTTCCGGGTGGAATTCTGGTGGTGAGGGCTGGCGCTGTTTTGATGGAATCCGACGATGGCCGGAAATGAGATGGTGTCGGCTCCGAATTCGTGGCCGAGCTTTTCAATTTCCCAGGCGATCTGCTGTTCGGTTTTGCCGACTTTGAGGTCTTTCCTGACTTCCTGAAAAACTTTTTCGGCGATCCGCTGGGCTTTGGTGATGAGTCTGATTTCTTCGGGGGTTTTGATCATCCGGAGGTTTTCAACGATCCCATGGATTGGTTTCAGGGAACAGGCATCTTTGAGATGTTTCTTCAGGTCTGTGTACCTGGAATAGTTCACGTTTTTTTCTTCAAAACCGATCCTGAGCATTTTGCCGTCCTCCGCGGATTTTTGATCTTTTTCGGTGAGTTTCTGGAGCGCGGCGATGAGACCTTTGTTCATCTCCGTCAGTTGTATGGACGGTGGCAGGATTTTTTTAGCCACTGCCAGGTAACGGAAATCGGTGATGAGGCGCGCGCTTTTTTTGCCGATGAATATCTGGCCGTTGGTGCCGGTAAAGCCGCTTAAATACCGTACGTTGAAGCTGTCCGTTACCAGCAGGGCGTCAAGGCCGTGTTTGTTCAGGTTGCCCTGGACTTTTCTGATGCGGTGGGTGCATTCGTTGGATTCCACGCTAGTTGTTCTTTAAAAAGTAGGTGACGATCTCTTCGGTCGACGTCATGCCTTCAGGCATTTTTTTCAGTAATTTTATGATTTCAAATCTTTGGTAGCCGAGTCCGACCAATGCTTCCACCGCTTCTTCGTTGTTCGTTTCCCCGTGTTCCAAATCTCCGTGAAGACGCATGGAGTCCACCCAGTCGAGTTTGTTTTTGAGTTCGACGATGATCCGTTCGGCGGTTTTTTTGCCGATACCCGGGATTTTGCTGAGGAATAAAATGTTATTGCTGAGAATGGCCGCCTTCGTTTTGTTAATGTCCTGGGAGAGGATTTCCAGCGCGATTTTCGGACCCACTCCGTTGACGTTCAGTACGGTTTTGAAGAATTCCAGGTCCTCGATTTTTGTGAATCCGTAGAGGCTGATGTCGTCCTCACGCACCTTGGTGAATATGTAGAGTTCCAGTACTTTTCCTTCCTGGCATTTTTCCAGCAAAGGGGCGGGAAGGTTCACCACATACCCCACGTTTCCGGTGTTCAGAATAATATTTTTACCGAGTTTTTTCTGGATGGTTCCCTGGAGGTATCCGATCATGGAGGGGAGGGGAGAGTTTAGGATTTAGAATTTAGGGTTTAGAATGGAGAATTTAGAATGGAGGGGATTTTTAATATCCCATATCTATCTTTTTCAGGCCGCGCCACCAGTCCGTGAACTGCTTTTTTTTCATGGCTTTGAGCAACTTTTTTGCGGTCCCGGTTTTGACGCATTTTTCCACGTTGCTGATCCAGTCCTGGCACGCTTTATATCCCAGATCAAGGTACTCTTTTGCCTGGAAAGCCGTTTCCAGCATGTCCGCGTCGCGGGCGATGATCCCTTCTTTGCTCGTCTGGTCTTCGTATTCCAGAAAGTTTTTCCAGAATAGGTCTCCGATCTCTTTGGGCAGGTTCTGGAGCTGTTCTTTGTACGCCGTTTTTTCGGGTTTTTTTGCGTCGATGTACCTGCGTGCGACTTTGTGGAGGTCGGTGATCCTCGCTTCGGCGTTGTCGTGCATCAGGCAGATCAGGGCCGTTTTGTCAGGATTGGCTTTTTCGGCCTTGGCCAAAACGTATCCAATGACGGCTGTGCGGTAGGCGTGTTCGGCGATGGTGTCGGGTTCCTTGACGCCCGCGAGTTTGGTTCCGCTGTGGCGGAATTTTTTGAGGGTGTTCAGTTCAAAAATGTAGTCGCAGAGTTTTTGGAGGTTCATACGGGGTGATTATATCATGAACTTTTTTTCGTTTGTTGTTTCAGTTTTTCGACGACTTGCGTGAGGTAGGCGATATTGTGGTAGCTCAAGAGGTGCAGCCCCAGTATTTCCCCCTCCATGATGAGGTGGCGAAGGTAGGCTCGGGTGTAGTTTTTGCAGGTATAGCACCTGCACCCGGATTCGATCGGCTTTTTGCTGAACTTGTTCGCTTCGTTTTTCATGTGCATGATGCCTTTTTTGGTGAATGCCGAACCGTGGCGGCCCAACCGGGTCGGCAGGACGCAGTCGAACATGTCGATACCGCGTTTCATGGCTTCGGTGATGTCTTCCGGGGTTCCGATTCCCATCATGTAGCGAGGTTTGTTTTTTGGAAGGTAGGGGAGGATGGCATCCACCATTTTCCAGGTCAGGTCGCGCGGTTCGCCCACAGCCAGGCCTCCGATGGCTATCCCGGGGGTGTCGAGCGACGTAATGAATTTAGCAGATTCTATGCGGAGGTCTGTAAACATTCCTCCCTGGATGATCGGGAACAGCGCCTGTTTCTTTTTGGACTTTTTCAGGAGTTTTGCGTGTTCTTTGACGCACTCTTCCGCCCACCGGTGCGTTCGTTCCATGGCTTCGCGCGCGTACTCTTTGGTGCACCCGTACGGTGCGCATTCGTCAAAGGCCATGATGATGTCGGCACCAAGGTCGTGTTCGATCTCCATGACCTTTTTGGGGCTGAAGAAATGTTTGCTGCCGTCAAGAATCGACCGGAATTCCACTCCGTCTTCCCTGATTTTTACGAGTTGTTTTTGTTGCATTGATCTTGTTTCTGACTTCTTTTGGCTGCTATGTCCGCTAAGGGTGGGCGCCACATTCCGCTTCGCTTCATGTGTCCCCAGCGAAAACACTTGGAATCCTCCCGAATCCGTGAGGATGGGGCGGTCCCAGTTCATGAATGTGTGAAGGCCCCCCATTTTTGCCACGAGTTTGTGTCCCGGGCGGAGGTAAAGGTGGTAGGTATTGGCTAAAATGATCTGGCTGCCGATCTCTTTGAGGTCTTCAGGCTTCATGGTTTTGACACTGGCTTTAGTCCCCACCGGCATAAAAACGGGTGTCTGGATTTTACCGTGCGGGGTGCTCAGTATTCCGTTTCTTGCCATTGATTTTTTGTCTTGTTGTAGAATTTTGAATTCGAACATGCCGGTTCGGTATGAAAAGGTGTTTTTACTATGCCATTTTTGTGGTATAATAAAAAGATTATTTTAAGCGTTATGGAGGTCACAAACCAACAACTTGTCGGACTCATCGATTTTTCGCCTTCCCTGGATTTTCAGGCCAAGCTCCGCTGGAGGAGTTATGTTCCGTATTTGGGTGAAGATGAACGCTCCCGGCTTTTTAAGGCTCTTTCGGATGAAAAACAGGCGCTGACCGATGTTTTGAAGCAGAAGATGAAAGGATTCAGAGGGTACTATTTTGCGAAAGGGATTGAGTCACTGGAGCAGGAGTATATGAAGAAACGTTCATAATTATTTATTCGGCGCTATGGCGGTGAATGACAAACAGTTCAATGCACAGCAGGAACGCGTACAGAAGATCGCGGAATCTTACGAAGGGTCGGAGAAAAAAGAGGTTGCCGAGCTTTATGTTGAGCGCATAGCGAAGATAAAGAGCGCGATTATGGAGTCGCAGTTGTCTGATAACCAGAAGGAGGAGTATCTGACACGCCTTGATAATTATCTTAAGCTCGTTGACGCCAATAATATTCAGCGTCTCCGTAAGGAGTATGAACCGCTTCTCAAGTCCATGGAGTCCACGCTGAACCCCGAGGTGAAGGAACAGGCACAGGATGACCGGGACGCAAAATTAGAGGGGGTGGCAGATCTGAAGATCCGTCAGGAGCTTTTGGGGGAATGGCGCGAGGCGACCAAGTTTAAAGAGAAGTATGAGTCGAAAAAACAGCAGCTGGAGCTTCTCATTAAAACAAAAAAACTCGAGGTCGAGGGTACGGAGCTGCAATATTTTATGACGTCGATTGAGTTCCATACCGATTTTTTCAACACGAAATTCAAGGAGTATTACGAGACGAAGGATGTCGGTCAAAAGCATGAGAAGCTTAAGGATGTTCTTGCCCAGGGAGATACTTTTTTTGAAGTTTTGACTGCGCTTGAAACGCGGCTGAAGTCAGTGAACGGGCAGGATGATCTTCAGATTATAGATCTGAACGACCGGAATGTCCTGGCCGAGCAGGCGATGTTTATCAAGCAGAAACGGTATGCGGAAGCCAAGGCAACACTGTTCAAACAGATGGACGACATGAAAATTCCGAAAGACGATGGGATCAGGAAACAGGTTGAGATGATGCTTCAGGCTGCGGATATGCAGTTTGATTCCTTTAAGGAAGACGTGCTCACGTCTAAGACTCCCGAGGAAAGAACGGTTGCCGCTGAAGCGGCCAATAAACTTTTGGATCAGGCGAATTCGGCGATCGAGGGGGCGCAAAAATGGCTCAAATACACCGATTATAAGAATGCAGGTGTCCGAAGCATGTCGCTGGTGAAGATTCTGGAGAGTCAGAAGTGCCCGACAATGGTTGAGAAGTTCTTCAAGACCGTTCCATTTTTTATCATGCCACAGTTCGCGGTTGGGCTTGGTTATTACCACGCCGCCCATCAGGGTGGGGGTGGAGGTGAAAGCAGCACTGCCGATACCGCGCTTGAAGTTGCGGATTTTGGAATCAGTTTGGTTCCGATCGCCGGTGGTGTTTATGACATTTTCGCTTCGATTAGAGGGAAAACGCTGTCCGGCCGGCAAATGGGGACTGTCGAAAGAGTGGTACGCGGGGTGATCGGCGTTGGTTCAATCGTTTTGGATGTTTTTACGTTCGGTGTCGGGGGTACGCTCGCAAAGGCGGGTGGAAAAGCCGCTTTGAAGGCCGGTGCTGAAATTACCGCCAAGGCTACCGCAAAGGCCGCACTGGAGGCCGGCGGAAAGGGTGTGGTCAAGGTCGCAGCCAAGGAAGGGGCTGAGGTTGGAGGGAAAGTTATCGCCAAGGAAGCAGGGGAGGTTGGGGCACATGCCGTTGCCGAGGGTGCGGCTAAGGAAGCTGCTGAGGTGGTGGGGAAGGAGGCTGCGGAAACAGTTGTGGAGGGTGCCGCCAAGGAAGCGTCCAAAAAAGTTGCTGTTGCACTTACTGAAGCGCAGAAAGAGATTATTTTCAAAGGAACAAAAGTTGGGGCTTCAGCTGCGGAAAGGTCGGCTGCCAGGAGCGTGCTCAAAGAGCTTGTTCATGACAGTCTCAAGGCCTCGGCGAAAGAACTGGGAGCCAAACAGGCCGCCAAACTTGCCGAACAGACCGCGAAAATCGCCACAAGAAAAACAACGGGGCTGGCGGGTTTTGGCTATCGCAGGCTTGCCGGGTTGAGCAGCAGATGGGGACAGGCCGGTGCGGAGGGGTTGGAAAAGGGGATTATCGCGGCGGGGACGGAGAAAGCTTCCGTGGAAGCGGCACTAAAGGCCGGAAAACAGGTTGTCGGTCCCTATTATCTCCAGGCGAGGTTTGTGAAGGACGGTGAGGTTTTGTGGGGGGGAATGGCGAAGTCGGTCGGGAAAGATGCCGCCAAAGCCTGGTGGCATATGCATAATCCTATGGAGGTTTTACGAGCGCTTCAGACTCCGGGAAAATTTCTTACTGGTTTGTTTAAACGCTATGTGAAAGGTATTCCAGGGAATATGTACATGGGTAAAGCCGCGTTGGCGGAGCTTGAACAGTCAGCCAAGGCGACGCTTATCGCCGACGGGCATGATGCGAAAGCCGTTGATGCGCTTTTTGTGGATGTGAAGGAGAAACCTTGGCAGCAGGTGATGAAGGAGAATGAAAATAATCCGATGTTCAAGGATCCTGAACTTGTTGAATTTTTTAAGAGTTTCCAGGAACAGTTTCCAAAATCCCTGGGGACGCAGTTCGGAGCGGTTAAGGATTTATATGCCGGGTTTAAGGAACTTGAACCCGATGCGCTTGTTTCGGCTAAAATGGCCTACGACAGCCGCAGGATGGAGTGGAAGGATTTTTATTCGAAGTACAAGGACAATTTGAGGAATGCCACACCTGAACAGTTGCGGTCTTTTGAAGAACAGTTTTCTTCTTTGCATTCCATGGATCGTGAAATGCCGGTTAATGTCGCACGCATCAAGGAGGAACGGGCGAAAGCCAAAGAGGTGGTCGCTTTGAGTAAGGAGCAGGCGGCTAAATTACAGGCCGAACTGGATGTTCTGAAGGAAGAAAGAGCCCAGATTGAGGAGTTTTTAAAGAAATACAGCGAGGGTGTTGCGGCCAAAGGGCGTGCGCTTGAACCCAAGGAGCAGGTGGAAATGGTTTTTGAAGGTTACAAGAAACTCCCCGACGGTCAACTCAAAAAATCTGTTGATGAGGCTCGGGACAAAATTATTAAAGATTCGGGAATCGAGGTTAAGGCTGATTCTGAGGAGTTTATGATGGCATCATCTCTTGCCATGAGACAGACATGTTCTGCCCGTATTTTGGACATAGATTCACGCATTGCCGTAAAAGCGGAAGAAGTTGGTGTTGCTGCAGTGGAGGCAGAAATGCGTGGAGTTTTTGCGAAAAATGCTGAAAAAGGGCAGGTGGTTAAAAAGCCGGAACAGAAGGAGGACGTTATGGCGATGGGTGAACGCCGGGCAAAAGAGGCTGAGGAGGCCGTTGCGGCTGCAGGGGCGAAAAATGTTCCTCCTGTAAAACCGGCGGATTCCGGTAATGTCGCCTCGATCGAGACGGCAAAAATGGCCAAAACAATAAGCCAGGAAGGGGTTAAAAAATCTGTGCCCCAGGACCTTGCTGATGTTCTGTCGGCGGAACAGTTGCGTGACTTAAAAACGAAGATTGAAGAGCAAGGAAGGAAAGCCGTGATTCGTGAGACCCAAAAGCTTGGTCCGCAGGCAACGGAGGCGGAGATGAGGGAGGCCGGGAAAAAGGCTTTTGATCAGGCTGCGAGGCAGGAAATCGGTGATCAGGTCAAAGGTTTATTTCATGGAATGGCTGATGGTTTAAAACTTGGACATCGGGCGAAAGTGGCGGAGTACGTTCAGAAGGGGAGATTCGAGGAGGCATATTTCACTTTGGTGGATAAGAAACTGGCTGAGTCCATCGACCGGTCCGTATTCAATCTCCGGGATAATAATAACGGTACGTTTACGGTCATCGGAGTTCTTGATCCAAAGGACAAAAAGTGGATTGGAACTGCTCCTGCCGGGGCAGCTGCGTAACAAAAAACCTCCCGTTTGGGGAGGTTTTGATTATCGCGATGAATTTTCCGAACGGCAGCTATTTCTTCTTGGCCGTCTTTTTTGCCGACGCTTTTTTGGCAGGCTTCTTGGCGCTTTCTTCAGCTGCTTCTTCAGGATTTTCCGCTGCCTTCACTTTCTTTTCCTTGAGTTCCTGCATTTTCTTCACGCGTTCGCGGAATTTATCAACGCGTCCTGCGGTGTCCAGGATCACCTGTTTCCCGGTGAAGAACGGATGGGAGTCGGAAGTGATTTCCACTTTCACGATGTTGTATTCGGTGTCGCCGATTTTCTTGGTCTCCTGCGTTTTGCGGGTGGTGAATGAAAGGAATTCGGCACCTGTGGACAGGTCAACGAAGATTGCCGGGTACAGTTTTGGATGGATGTCTTTTTTCATGGTTATTGGAAAAAATGCTATTGGACTATACAAGAAAACTTTTTTGAAGGCAAGGTCTGCTATGCTTTGCCTTCGGCAACGAGCTGTTGCTGGTTTTCATCGACCTCTTCCGGTTTTTCTTCCGTTCCGTCGTTTTCGATGACGGTGGTGGATGCGACCTTGTCGTCTCCGCTCATTCTCATGAGGTAAACCCCCTGAGTTGTACGTCCCTGTGACGGGATGGATTTGAGGTTCATGCGGATGATGACGCCATGTTTGGACATGATCATGAGGTCTCCCTTGGTGTCTTCGTTAATGATCTTGGCGCCGACGATCTTACCGGTTTTTTCGGTGATGTTCGCGGTCTTTACTCCGGATCCGCCGCGCGTCTGGAAGCGGTAATCGGTGGTTTTGGTGCACTTGCCCAGGCCGTTTTCCATGATGACGAGCAGTTCCGCCTTATCGATGTCCTTGATGACATCCATGTCCACCACTTCGTCTCCTTCGTGGAGGCGGATACCCCGGACACCCATGGATGCGCGGCCGGTCGGGTTCACGTCGGCTTCGTTGAAGCGGATAGATTTGCCTTCGCGGCAGATAATCATGATTTCATTGCCTTTGCTGGTCTGGCGTACCCATTCGAGCATATCACCCTCGCGGAGTTTGATGGCGATAAGGCCGCTCTTGCGGACGTTCTTAAAGTCGGCGATGGGGGTCTTTTTGACCGTACCCTTGTTGGTCGTCATGAAGAGGTACTCTCCGGTCAGATGTTCTCCGGTTCCGAGGATTGAAGTCACATTTTCACGGTCCTGGAGCTGGAGCAGGTTCACTACGGCCTGACCCTTTGAAGTCCGGGAACCGAGCGGAATTTCGTAGACCGGCAGTCGGAATACCCGGCCGAGGTTGGTGAAGAACAGGACTTCATCGTGATTCTTGGCTGGAAGAACAATCCGGATTTCGTCCTCCTCCTTGGTGGTCGCGCCGATGATGCCTTTACCTCCTCTGTGTTGAGCACGGAACGTGGAAGGCGGCATGCGCTTGATATAGTTTTCCCTGGTGAGCATCACGATCATTGGTTCGTTCGGGATGGTGTCCTTCATGCCGATCTGGCCCAATGCTTCAGGATGAACCTCAGTTTTGCGTTCGTCGGCATAGCTCTTTTTAACTTCCGCCAGTTCATCCTTAATGATCTTCATCACCTTTTTTTCATCTTTCAAAATGCCTTCCAGTTCTGCGATCAGTTTTACTTTTTCGGCATATTCGTCTTCGATTTTTTTGCGTTCCAAACCGGCAAGAGTCTGCAGTCTCATTTCCAAAATGGCCTTGGACTGGAGATCGCTGAGTTTGAACTTTTTCATCAATGCCGCATGCGCTTCTTCCTTTGTGTCGGATTTGCGGATGGTGGCGATTATTTCGTCGATATGGTCAAGGGCCACCTTCAAGCCTTCCAAAATGTGGAGGCGTTCCTTGGCGATGCGGAGTTCGAATTTGGTGCGGTTGACCACAACCTCCTTGCGGTGGGCGATGAAGTATTCAAGAATCTGTTTGAGGTCCAGAAGTCTTGGCTGCAAGCCGTCAACAAGAGCGATCATGTTGAAGTTGAACGTATCCTGCATCTGGGTCATTTTGAACAACTGGTTGAGAATTTTCTTGGGATAAGCGTCCTTTTTGAGTTCGATCACGACGCGGATACCTTCGCGGTTCGATTCGTCGCGGACGTCGGTGATTCCGATGATTTTTTTGTCGCGGACGAGTTCGGCGATTTTGGTGACCAGGTTGGATTTGTTCACCTGGTACGGGATTTCGTGGATGATGATTTCAAAACGGCCGCCTTTTTTTTCTTCGATGCTGGTTTTGGCGCGCATTACGATGCCTCCGCGGCCTGTGGTGTATGCCTGTTTAATGGCATTAACGTCGTAAATCATTCCGCCGGTAGGGAAGTCCGGTCCTTTGATATATTTCATCAAGTCTTCCACCGTGGCTTCGGGGTTCTGGATGAGATGGTTGATCCCTTCAAGGATTTCCGTAAGGTTGTGGGGGGCGATCGAGGTCGCCATACCTACGGCAATGCCCTGGGATCCGTTTAAAAGCAGCTGGGGAATTTTTGTCGGAAGAACTCTTGGTTCCTGGAAGCGGCCGTCGTAGTTTGGCTGCCAGGCTACGGTCTCTTTTTCAATGTCGCCGAGCATTTCTTCGGTGATTTTTTCCATTTTGGCTTCGGTATAACGCATGGCCGCGGCGCTGTCTCCGTCGATGGAACCAAAGTTTCCCTGGCCTCTGACCAGGGTGTAGCGCATGGCAAAATCCTGCGCCATACGGACCATGGATTCATAAACCGGGGCGTCGCCGTGGGGGTGGTATTTACCAAGTACTTCACCGACCAGGTAGGCGGATTTTCGGAATGCTCCGGTGGATTTGAGTCCTATGTCGTGCATCGCGTAGAGGATGCGGCGGTGTACCGGTTTGAGTCCGTCACGGACGTCCGGGAGGGCGCGTGAAACGATGACGCTCATCGCGTAGTCCAAATATGAGCTTTGCATTTCGTCGGAAATGTTGCGCAATGTGTGATCGCTGAACATCTCGGAAGATGTTTCGCCCTCTTTTTTCTTTGATTCGTCGCTGGAGGGAGAAGTTTGATTTTCGGCCATAGGGAAAACAAAAAATAGGGGTTTGGATTCTTGCCGAACCGTACTTTATCATAATTGGATAAAAAATACAGTATCAATAAGTACTTTTTGCTTTACGGTTATTGAAGAATAGGCTGTTTTTTGGTATACTATTAAGAAATTCAAAGCGGAAATGATCAATACAAAAACTTCCTGAACATGGCCGACGAAAACGCACAAAATCAGAATCCGACTCAACAGGGTCAGTCTGCCTCCACTTCGCAGCCTGCTCCGGTTGTTCAGGCACCGCCTCCTGCAACGGTTCCTGCCGTTTCGCAGCCCGTGGATCAATCGGCTCAACTGCCGCCTTGGCTGCAGCAAGTCCAGGGACTTCAGACTCATGAGGAAAAGGGGGCCCCGCTCATTCAGCAGGGATATGATCCGGTTCACGGGGATTTTGCAGGAGCTTCCAAAGACGCAAATTCCCAGCCGGTACAGCAGCCAGCTGAAAAAATCGTACCTCCCACAAGTCAGGCCGAAGTTGGAGAGGCCCTGAAGGGTGATGCTCCACTGCCGCTTTGGCTTCAGAAGGCCAGCTCGAAGCCGTTGTCCGCGCCAGGAGTTGCCGCAGCGGGAGAGGCAGCGCCTCTTCCGGCACCAGCTACAGCTCCCATTGTTGCGGTGACAACCAATCCGGCACCGGAACCGCAGGCACCGGCGCCAGCTCCGTCTTCGTCTGCACCAAACGATGATTTTGCCAAACTCATAGCATCTTCCCGTCAGGGTCCGGCGGTTCAAGAAACGGTATCAGCCCCTCAGCCCGTACCTGCTCCGCAGACACCACTTGCCGTCGAAGTATCCCCAAAGGTTGTGACACAACCCCAGCCAGTTGCTCAGCCGGTTCCACAGTCTTCTGTTCAGATTACCTCAACATCGATTCCCGGCCTGCTGGAAACAAAGGTTGAAGAAAAGAAATCCATGGCGGAAACTCCGGTTCCGGTTAAAACTGAATCTGCCGCTCCGTCACAGGGTTCGGCCGTCCCTGCATCAACACCGTCGACTCCGGACAAAAAGGAGGCAACCCTCCAGTCCGTGAAGAAGGGAATGTTTTCTTTCCTGGATTTTGGAAAGAAGGCGGTTTCCAAAACCGCCGAAGCCGTACAGGCTGGGAAGGCGGCTGGCGCACCGGAGGTCCCGAAACCATTGCCTCCCGCAGAAGCCGCGAAAAAGGCCGCGACGGACAAGGCGACCTCGGCTGAAAGGCAACAACTTATTGAGGCCGAAAAAGTGTATCAGGGGGGCTTGACCACCATTCGCGATCTTATTTCTCCTTCCTCGATGGAGATTCAGTACAATAAGTTGCGCATCGAGGGTATGTTTGCCCAGACCTTTTTTGTCCATTCCTATCCGCGTTATCTTGATACTAACTGGCTTTCGCCGGTCATCAATTTTGACGTGACGATGGATATTTCCCAGTTTATTTATCCGATCGATTCGGCCGCGATCATGGCCGTGCTCAAGAAGAAGGTTGCCCAGATGCAGTCTTCCATCCGCATTGCCGAAGAGAAGGGGATTGTCCGTGATCCCGCGCTTGAAACCGCCCTTGAGGATGCCGAGGAACTTCGTACCCAGATTCAGCGCGGTCAGGAAAAGTTTTTCCAGTTCGGGCTTTATTTCACCATTTACGGTGAGGATGAAAAGAAACTTGAAAAGATTTCCAAACAGCTTGAAAGCCTCCTTGGAGGGAAACTTATTCTGACGAAAAAATCCGAACTTCAAATGGAGCTCGGGTTCAATTCATCGCTGCCGCTTTGTCTTGATGAGCTTGAGGTGAGCAGGAACATGAATACGTCTCCGCTGTCTTCGACGTTCCCGTTCAGTTCCTCCGACCTGACGTCCAATGAAGGTATTTTGTACGGGTTGAACCGGCATAACGACAGTTTGATTATCTTTGACCGTTTCTCCCTGGAAAACGCCAATTCCGTGGTGTTCGCCAAGTCGGGTGCGGGAAAGTCCTACTGCGTAAAACTTGAAATCCTCCGTTCGCTGATGGTGGGCGTGGATGTTATCGTGATCGATCCGGAAAATGAGTATGAGGCGCTTGCCCAGACGGTGGGCGGGGCGTATCTGAAAGTGTCGCTGACTTCCGACCGGCGCATTAATCCATTCGATCTGCCGTCTCCGTTGCAGGATGAAGAGGTGCAGCCGGGAGATTTGCTCCGTTCGAATATCATCAATCTTCACGGACTTTTAAAGATTATGCTTGGAGGAGTCACTCCTCTGGAGGAAGGTATTCTGGATAAAGCGTTGAATGACGTCTACGCGGTGAAGGGCATCACGATGGATATCGTCGATCCTTCCCAGATTCCCGTTCCGACGATGGAGGATCTTTATGACATTTTAAGCAATATGGATGGTGGCCAGAATCTGGCGCAGCGCCTGCAGAAATATACCCAGGGTACGTACGCGGGCATTTTCAACAAACCGACGAACGTCGATTTGAGTTCAGGTTTGATGGTGTTCAGTATCCGCGATCTTGAGGATGCTTTGAGGCCCACCGCCATGTACATTATCCTGAACTACATCTGGAACCGCGTTCGCACCAAACTCAAGAAACGTATGCTCGTGATCGATGAGGCCTGGACGATGATGCAGTATGACGATTCTGCGAAGTTCCTGTTTGGTCTGGTCAAACGCGCCCGTAAATACTATCTGGGGATCACCACCATCACCCAGGACGTGGAAGATTTCGTAAAGAGTCCGTACGGCAAACCGGTGGTGACCAACTCGTCCATGCAGCTGCTTCTGAAACAGGCGCCATCCGCGATCGAGGTCCTGACAAAAACGTTCAACCTTACCGAAGGCGAAAAGTACATGCTGCTGAACAGCGGCGTGGGGCAGGGACTTTTCTTTGCGGGGCTTAAACACGTGGCGATCCAGATTATCGCTTCGTATACGGAAGACAAGATCGTGACTACCAACCCCGAGGAAATTTTGAGGGGCAGGGCGGATCAGCAGTTCCAGACCACGGTACAATAGATGCTTACATATTCAGTATGTCGAGTGCTCTTTGAAGCTGGTTGTCTTTGCCGTTCAAAAGTTGCTGCTGGTCGAGTTCCACCAGAATGTCGGGCGTTAATCCTATCCCGTTGATGTCCCGGCCGTTTGGCGTGAGCCAGTGGGCTATGCTGATTTTCAGGAGCGAGTCGTCGGTGTAGTTGGTGATTTCCTGAACGCTGCCTTTTCCATAGGTTTTTGTTCCCAGGAGTTTTCCCAGCTTCAGATCCTGCAGCGCCCCGGCCATGATTTCCGCCGCGGACGCGCTTCCGTCGTCAACGAGTACGATCAGTGGTTTTCCTTTGAGCTCAGCGGTTCCTGTGGTTTTGAATTCCCTCGTCCCTCCGTCGGCGGACTTTGTCGTTACAACGGTTTTTCCGCTTTCGATGAAGTGTCCAAGCATCTCGATTGAGCTGTCCAGGTATCCGCCCGGATTGCTCCTGAGATCAAGGATGTACCCTTTCGGTGAAGACGTCGCGAGGTTGGAGAGGGCTTTTGTGAAGTCTTCGGGGCTGCTGTCGGTGAACTCCGTAACGGAAACGTATCCAATACCTCCGATCATTTTTTCACTGATCGAACTGAAGGTGATTTTTGCCCTTACCATGCTGACATCTATGGTTTGGCTGCTCCTTTGAATGGTCAGGTTTACGGTTGTTCCGGCCTGACCCCGTATTAGGTTCAAAACCTGGTTGATGGTCAGGGCGTCGACGGCCTGACCGTTGATTTTTTTGATCATGTCTCCGGTCTGGAGTCCGGCTTTTTCGGCGGGGGATTCGGGCAATGTTTTCATGATGACGATGTTGTTGTCGATGATGTCGATGACCGTGCCGATACCTTCAAATTCGCCCTGGAGGTATTCCTGCAATCCCAACGCGTCGCTCGGTTCTTCAAATACGGTGTACTGGTCGCCAAGTTTTTCGACAAGACCCTTGATGGCTCCGTACACGAGCTCGTCCTGGTTGATGTTCGCCTTGTTGTAGAAGTCGGTGTTCGCTTTTTTCCATACGTCGAGGAGAATGGCGAATTTCGGGTTGTTCAGGAGATCCATAGAGACCTGGTCGATTCCTTCCGTCGGGTCTGACGGTTCGACGCTTATGAATATTCCTCCGTCGTCACGCGCGAGCTGGAGTTCATAAATCAGTTCCGCGGCGTCCCCCCTGGTCATAAGGTGTTTTGCCCAGAAGAGTTCGGGGCGTTTTGACGAAACGATGCCGTGGAGTTTTGCCGCACGGGCGAGGTACGCGTACCATGCCCTGGCGCTTACGTCCTGGAACAGTTCGGACGGATCGATGTCCGTGTAGTACGGAGTGGCGATTCCCGAAATAGGGAAGGCAATCTTCATGGCTTCCACCCTGGTGATCGGATTGGCCGGTGAAAAAACGGGATTTGGGCCGTTCGCACTAATGATGCTTATTTCAAGCGCTTTTTTTACGTACGGGGCGATCCAGTTGTCTGCGGGCACGTCCACGAACGCGGTTTTATCCATGTTCGGAGCCGCCCGGTATCCCATGTCATTAAAAGCCATCTTGAGGAATTCCGCCCGGTTGATGAGTTTGTCGGGTTTGAAGGTTCCGTCGGGATAGCCGCTGATAACTTTCCGGTGTTGGAGAACCATGATGGCTTCAGCCTGGGGATTGTTCTCAAATACGTCGCTGAAGGAGGCAAAAGCCGCCTGGGATTGGACAAAAATAGCCAGAATGGTCAGACATCCGGCCATCAGTTTTTTCAGGGAATGTTTTTTCATAGATAAACGGGTTTTCAGCGGATAATTGAGCAAAAATTATGCTGAAATTATAAATGATGCGCATTATAAAAACAATCTGGCATTTTTTGGCTCCTCTCAGCCGTTATCGTGCCGTTTTGTCTGTTGACCCCTTGGGTGATTTCCTGTATAATATAGAGATTAAGAATTTGCCTTATGAAAAGCATAAAACAACTCGTCATCGTGACTCTGGCGCTCGTCGTCTTTTTGGGGACTTTGGGACTGGAACGGGTTTTTGCCGGACCGGAGGAAATCAAACTCAAAGGACATCTTACCGTTTTGGTTCCTTCGGGGCAGTCCGCCGATGTCGCCAGGGGGGGCGTCACGCAGACTTTTGACGGGGAGTCTCTTCAGGAGCTCCAGGCCGGTGATGTCATCGAGGTGAAATCGGGCAGCGGCGTTCAGCTTCGCTTTTCGGATCGCGGTTTGGTCCGGCTTTCGCAGAACGCGGTGGTGGGGGTGGATGTTCTTGATGCCCAGCACGACGCGTATGTGTTGAATCTTACCCGGGGACGTTTATGGATGAACAGCCTTTACACGTCGGCCAGACTGAATGTCGTCGCCAACGGGGCTTATGTTATTCCGGATTATGCTGCGGTGGATGTGAGTCTGGATGACCAGAAAACGACGGTTTACGCTCATCGACACCAGGCGAGTGTCGGGTTGGTTCCGCTGGATTTCAAGGCTCAAACGGCAAAACTCTTTCCGGACGACGAGTTTATCAACAGTTATCTGCTTGCCGAGGGAAATCAGACGACCGTCTATGCCGATAAAATTGCGAAGAATGAAACCACGCTTCGCAAACTTTTTTATTCAAAACTCGTGAAGGAGTTTCCCTTCGGAACCATCGATCCCCAGGTTTTGAGCACAGATACCTGGCTGAAGGAGAATGTGAAGCTGGATGCGGTACTGGAGAATAAAATTGCCGATGATTCCTCCCAGGCGATCCGTTCGCGCGGGCTGAAGATTTCGGACATCAACAACACCTTTGGTCCTGCCGTTCATCGTTTTTATAATTTTCTCACTTTTTCGGAATCGAAGGTTTTTGACAGGACGAATGATGATATTTTCGATCATTTCGGCGATGCCAAATACCTTTTGCTTTTTGGGCAGACGACCAAAGCCGCGGAGCGTCTGGATCTTTTTAAGAAACTGCTCGACGAGGAAGTTCCCGCCCGGGGTGATGTTTATGGGGCTGTGGTTTTGCAGAGGATTCGCAATGAGTACGATCAAATGGCATATGTTTCGCCGGATGATTCACTGGCTCCGGCAAAATCAGCCGTTTCGAACTATTTGCTTTCCCGTCTCGGAAGCGGGGAAGATGAAATCCGCGAGAAGTTCCTGCTTGTCCGCAGTACCATGAACAGCGTTTACGATCTTGCGGATACAAGTTCCCAGTCCGCGCGCCAGGCGCTAGAGGATTATTTTGCCCAGTTTACCCAGATTGTTGATCAGGAAAAAACACGTCTCGGACGGATGCGCAATATTTTGGCGGAGGAGAATCAGATCATGGACAACCTGATCCGGAATTATCCGATATTTTACCGCGACCGTTTCTTCGCGATGAAGAGCCAGCTTGAACAACAGTGGTTAGCCCTTCTGCCGGACGGTGAGGGTAAAAACGAAGAAAAGCAGACGATCGTCAGTACCAAAATTGATTTTCTCCGTCAGCTGAAGACGTATTTCCTTGCCGATAAAATAGCCGTGGATGATGCCAAGCAGATCGTGTTCCGTTTGTTCAGGGAGGCGGACGATCTTCAGTTGCCGCCAGATCAGCAGGTTGCCGTGAATGAACTGTATGCCAAACGTCTGGAAGATTTTGGAGTCTTTTTCCGGTATTTGAACTCACCTGAATATGTCGGGACGACGTTGCACGGGGCTTCCCGAAAGAATCAGTTTCAGGAGTTTGTCCAGGCCCAGGAGGAGCAGATCAGCATTGACGAGGTTCGCCAGGAGATTCTGGGAAACCAGACGGCTCCCGTGGTCACCACCGATCAGATTTTGTCTCAGATCCAGAAAGATTTTGCCGCCATAGGGGCGACATCGGTTTCTTTGGGCACTTTGCGGGATATCAGTCAGCGGAGTATTTCCGTCAGCAACGTCGCGGTGGCTGGAGTAAGCGTCCGTGGTCAGTATGATTGGAACAACAAGCTTCTTTCCGAGATATACGCCGGGAATGCGTTGCTGTCGACTGAACCGGTAAAGCTTTCGAATTTGGAATTGCTGGTCAAAACAAAGACTCAGCAGCCTAAGCCACAGCCCGCAGTTCAGCCTGAGCCGGAACCTTCTCCAACTCCTGTCCCTGTTCCGACCGTGTCGAAGACGGAGCGTGTCGCAAAGATTCTGCTCATCCAAAAACTTAAGGCGGGCGATATCGGCACGACGGAGGCGGATCTTGTCATCAATGATCTTTCCAAGAGCTTTTTTACCGTCGGCAACGCCATTCTCGTTTCAGACCAGTCCATTAGTTTCTCCTTTGACGTCGACGGGAAGAATAGTATTGTCACCAATCTGGTTGTTCATACGGCGGCGGGTGACAAACCCGTGGAGGGAAGTTTGAATTTGGCCGATGTTTCCGCCCAGGTAAAGGCTGCATTTGAAGCGGGAAAACCCCAGTCTTAACTATTGCATTGGTACACAGTTGTGATATATTCCCATTGGCCTTTTTTGAGGTGTGAATCTTTTTTGTAGGTACATGCCTTCAGATGTGGCTTAAAGACTTAAATTTTTCCTCATTTCCATGAACGCACAGAAAAAGAACGACACGAAAGCTTCATCCTACAGTGCAGAGAATATTCAGGTTTTGGAAGGTCTTTCGGCGGTTCGCAAACGTCCGGGTATGTACATCGGTACCACGGATATTGCCGGTCTGCATCATCTCGTCTGGGAAGTCGTGGATAACGCCATCGATGAGGCGATGGCTGGTTTTTGCAAAAATATTGATGTCATTATCCATGAGGACGGCAGTTGTTCCGTCGATGACGATGGTCGTGGTATTCCGGTGGATAAGCATTCCAAGACCGGGAAATCCGCTTTGGAAACCGTTCTTACGGTATTGCATGCCGGTGGTAAATTCGGCGAGGGCGGCGGATACAAGGTCTCCGGTGGTTTGCATGGGGTGGGTTCATCCGTTGTGAACGCCCTTTCCACGAAACTGGTCGCCAATGTTTACCGCGATGGAAAAGTTTACGAACAGACGTATAAAAAAGGTGAACCACAGGGCGAGGTTGAAGTTGTCGGCAAAAGCGATAGGCAGGGAACGAAGATACGTTTTTGGCCTGATTCAACTATTTTTGAAAGTACCGTTTTTGATTTTGTCACCGTGCTGAACCGTTTACGGCAGCAGGCTTACCTTACCAAGGGGGTGACGATCCGCGTGATGGATGAACGGGAAGAGGTCAAGCGTTATCAGTTCCATTTCGAAGGCGGAATCAAGTCGTACGTCCAGCATCTTAATAAAAACAAGGAGGCGCTCAGCGAGATTGTTTATCTCGAGAAGGATGCTCCGGAAGGCATGATCGAAGTTGCGCTCCAGTATTCTTCGACCTTTAACGAAACCATGTATACCTTCGCCAACAATATCCATACGACTGAAGGAGGTATGCATCTTACCGGGTTCCGTTCCGCGCTGACCCGTACGATCAATAACTATGCCCGCCAGTTCGCCCTGCTGAAAGAAAAAGAGGATAACCTCTCGGCTGAAGACGTGCGTGAAGGCCTTACGGCGGTGATTTCCGTTAAACTCAGCAATCCGCAGTTTGAAGGTCAGACCAAGAGCAAGCTTGGAAATGCCGAAATGAGAACGGCCGTTGAAAACGTTTTCGGTGAAACATTCACGCAGTACATGGAGGAGCATCCGCAGGATGCCAAAGCTATTTTCATGAAGTGCGCTTTGGCCGCCCGTGCCCGTTTAGCCGCCCGTGCCGCACGTGACACCGTTATCCGCAAAGGTGCCCTGGAGGGTATGACTTTGCCGGGTAAACTCGCCGATTGCACTTCACGCGATCCCAAGAGTTCCGAGCTTTACCTGGTGGAGGGTGATTCCGCAGGAGGTTCTGCAAAACAGGGCCGCAATCGTGAGTTCCAGGCCATTCTTCCGCTGAAAGGTAAAATCTTGAATGTGGAACAGGCGCGTATGGACAAGATGCTGGCAAACAACGAAATCAAAGCATTGATTATCGCATTGGGTATCGGTATCGGTGACGTTTTGGACATTACCAAGCTCCGTTACGACCGCGTGGTGATCATGACGGATGCCGATGTCGATGGCGCGCATATCCGGACTCTTTTGATGACGATGTTCTACCGTTATTTGCGTCCGGTCATTGACGGGGGGCATTTGTTTATTGCCCAGCCCCCTTTGTATAAACTCACCGCCGGAAAAAAGGTTGAGTATGTGTACCTTGAGGAAAAAAAGGAAGAGGCACTCAAGAAATTCCCTGATCCTTCCAAGGTCGGAATCCAGCGCTACAAGGGTCTTGGTGAAATGAATCCTGAACAGCTCTGGGAAACGACGTTGGATCCTCAGCGCCGTATGATGTACAAGGTAAATATTGTTGATGCCGAAGATGCAGACCGCGTGTTTGAAACTCTGATGGGGGCGGAAGTGCTTCCGCGCAAGAAGTTTATCCAGGCTCACGCCAAGAAGGTGAAGAATCTGGATATTTAGTCTTCTTTTGTAATGTTACTCTCCCAGTTGGCGGCAAAGAACTCTTTGCGGGATTCGGGTTCCAGTTTTTTGAGTTGTTCGACCTGTTCCGCGATGGTTGACCAGAATTTTGATGTGCCTTTTGGCGCAAAATTCGACGTCAACGTGCTTGGCGCGGACGGCATGATCGAGTTGGAGCGGGCGGGAGGGGTGCTGGATGTCCGGGATCCTCGTTCCTGGTTGATCATGTCGGTTTCCGTCCGGGTACGGATCGGCATCAGGTACAGTTCCGCATCTGCCGGATCTATCTTGTAAAACTTTCTTTTTCTGACGAACACCACGGGATTTCCCGGGTTTACGCTCCCTCTGATCGTCTCGTAAAAGGATTGGAAATCATAAAGCGTGTCCGCGTCGGCGATGATTGCTCCCGGGCCGGAAAGGATTTTGCAGTTATTTACCCTTACGTCAAAAATGTGGTTGCCCTTTCTGATGCTCAATACGGTGTGGTTCGGGTCTTTGTCAGGTTTTTCGTTGTTCAGTTCATAGCAGCCCGTCGGAATCGTTTTGGTGTACACCACCATTTTTTCCTTTGATCTTCCCAGGTTGTCGGCCAACTCTTCCAGTTGTTTGTCCTGGTCTTCTTCAATGGATTTCCAGACAAATTCCACCAGTTTCCCGTTTTGTACCAGGAGGGAGTTTGTGGAGCCCGACTTTGTTCTTTTCGCGAGCGCCTGGGGTGACTTGTACCGTACGACGCGTTCTTCGATGGCCGCCTGCGGAATATCGACGTAGAAGCTCACGGCCTGGGCCGGGTCCGGGTGGACGGTTTTGAGTTTAAAACTGATCATGTTTCCTTCCGACGGTTTGCGTGATTCAATGGCGAACTCTTCCCCTTCGTATTCCAGAAGTTTGTCGATCTGCATGCGGGATTTGGGTGCAATTCCGTCGCAGCGTCTTTCTTTGATGCTTACGGTGAATGTCACGTTTCGTCCGGCTTTATTTTTGTGCCCTTCGTAATGCTCGATGAATTGGACTTCGACCTTTTCCGGGTCTATTCCGAGCCTGTTTTTGAAGAACTCGGCCCAGGTCTCCGCACCGCCTTCGTCGTTGAAAGGAATCGGCTGGTTCATGTTCATCAGCGGAGCCACAAGGTCCCGTGTGAGGAGGGGAATGCGGATTTCCATTTTAAGGCTGGACCCCTGGACGCGTGCCGCGGAGTTCATGGGGTCGCCGATTGCCGTCCAGTCGTCCGCCGCTCCCAGTTTGAGCCTCATAAAGCCCACGTCTCCGGTGTATACCGAAGTCGTGGTGGCGATTTTTGGCGAAAGGCGCGTTTCATCCTCAAGTTTTTTCAGGAGCGCGTTTTGTTCATCCACATCGAGGTCTTCCAGCTTTTTCAGTCCGCTCGTATATTTTTTGTGGGCGATCTCAAGAAGTTTGGTTCTGAAAACCTGTGAAACTTCCCCGAGTTTGTGGCGTACGAGTAATGCGGCCTTGAGTGCGTTGTTTGCGAAGAATTCGGGGCGTCTTTGTGTGGCATTATGCCCCAGGGGATCTTTCCCGTTCTGGTCGATTGGGGTCCCAAACTCCATGAGTCCCATGTCCCCCACGGCTTTGTCCCATACTCCTCCGTACATCTGCCCGGTTTTCTGGATAAGATTGAGGAACTCTTCCAAAACTGCGCGGAGTGTTTCAATGTCCTGCATGGTGTCTTCGTCTTCCAGGGCTTCTTTCAGTATTTCGCAGATATAGGTGTATCCGGCGATGTCGGTGTAGAAAACGGTCAGGGTCTCTTTCACGATGTCCGCCATTCCGTTCCGCATGGTGGTGCGGGCGATCTGGGGGTCGACGCCTTCGGTTCTCAGCTTGAGGTCGTTGCGCCAGGTCAGCATGTGACTGCTGAGGATTTCGGAACAGAGGGTGAGGATCGTGTGGTCTTCGTTCGTCAGTTCTCCGGCTCCTTTTTTTGTTCTGAATATCACTTTTCCGATGATTTCCCGTTGTTCGTCACTGTCGTGGAGATTGGTTGTGTCGATGATGTCCAGAACCAGGGCTCTTTTTTCGTTGACCCTCCTGCTCGTTGACGGAATCTTCACTTCGGCCTTCATTCCGCTGTCCATTTCGATCGGAGTTATTTCCCGGTCATCGTTAAACCGCTTGGCAAACCAGTCTTTCCCATCCCCAAAGATGTCCACCATCACTTCGGCCTCGTAGGCGGTACTGTAAAGGCAGACCAGTTCCATAAACTCCGCAATGCCCTCCTCGAATTTTTCTTTGGTGCCGTGTTCGTCCAAAATCCGGTGGGCTTTCCGGGCAATGACGTCGAGCCGTTTGCTGTGAAGAGCTTCGTCGATTTTGCTGTCGAGGCGGCTCATGGCCTGTCCAATGTATTGCGTTTCGATGTCGCTGAGTTCGGTTCCGGGTTTGAGGTCGATTTCCAGGAGTCCCAGTTGTCTGCCGTTTATCTTCAGTTCGAAATACATTTTGTTGGTCTGACGGTCGAGAGTCGTCCTCGGTTTTGTCCCGGTGTTTCCGAACAGTTGAAGTCCTTCTTTGTCTTCTTCAAAATCGGCGCGGTCCATTTTGACCGCCGGGATCCCTATTGAGGTTTTGGTAAGTTTATCGACTTGTCCATGATAGTTTTCTTCGTTGACCAGATAAAAGGAAACCCCAGTAACGTTTTTTCCAAGGCATTCATTTTTCAGGTGGGCGATCACTCTTTCGATAATGTCTTCAAGCGGCATCTCGTTGTTGTCGTCGATGATTCCGTTCACCGATTCGTCCACATGTCGGACCAGTCTTGGCTTGATGATGTCGCGGGCAATGGTTCTTTTCATTCTCGCGATGACGGCCATGTCGTCGGCATCTTTTGTCTTGTCTTTTTTTTGCGCGAGGGTTCCGTTGAGGGCCAGCATCAGCCGGTAAAAATCGAGATTTTTTTCTAAAATTCCGGGTGGCAGTACCCGTCGGGCCAGGGCTCTCTGGCTTTTAACGATCCGGTATACCGCTTGAGTAACCTCTTCTTTGACCGCTTCGGGCAGGTGGCGCGCGCGGCTCAGGATTTCCCAGTCCTCATGGATATCTTTGGCGAGTTTTGGTTCATCGGGTTTTTTGTCCTCATGGAGCAGGGTTTCCCGCGCCAGGTCCATGTCTTGTACCATGAGAGCGTCCCGGTCAAGTTTAGCCATACTATGGTTGAATATAAGTGCTTATTTTAACACTGTATTGAATTTTGTCAATAACTTTCAAGAGCCTTCGATTTGTTCGGGTTCGCGGGGGATTTTAGGGAACAATTTGACTTTTGCCTAGTTCTTTTTATAATAGTGGGGCTTTTTATTTCATTTAAGCCGTTGGAAGGAGGTGAAACTGTATGGCCGTAACACTCTGGAAAAATCCGAAAGAATCCGTTGATCGTTTGATCTCCCGCTTCAATAAAAAAGTGCAGTCGAGCCGTATTATTCTCATGAATAAGGAACGCCGTTACCGCAAAAAGAAGCCAAGTACACGTCATCAACGCACCGCCGCCATGATGCGTACCCACTATCGTCAGCAGCGCGAGAGACAGAAGTTTTACTAAGATTCTTTAAACCCCCGGTTCCGACTGGGGGTTTTTGGGCTTATTTTTACGCTTCGGAACCGGCAAAGCCGGATTCCTGCGCCCTCGCGCCGTGCGCTCGGACCACTACGTGGTATCTATGAACATTCGAGAACTATTACAGCAGTCCCGTATGAGTTCGGGCCCCGAAGGAGACCATCTTGGGACTGAGCTTTTGCTCGCTTTTGTTTTGGGCAGGGACCGGGCTCATTTGCTTTCAGCCGGTGAAGAGGAGGTCCCGGATCAAGCCATTGAAAGATTCTCCGAACTTTTCGGCAGGATGGTACAGGGCGAGCCGGTGGCTTATCTCCTTGGGAAAAAGGAGTTTTACGGGCTCGATTTTGCGGTGGACCGGAGGGTTCTTATCCCCCGTCCGGAAACGGAACACCTGGTCGAAAAGATTTTGGAATATACCCGTCCCGCTTCAACAATGGAGGGACGGAAAGTCCGGATTTTGGATGTCGGAACGGGCAGCGGGTGCATCGCCGTTTCTGTTGCCAAACATTTGCCGGTCGCGGAGGTGACCGGAGTCGATATTTCCATTGAGGCACTGGCGGTCGCCAAAAATAACGCATCTCATCTTGGTGTCGCCGATCGGGTGGATTTTCTCCAGAGCGATCTGCTGGATTCGGTTGAAGGTGCTTTTGATATCGTTGTCGCCAATTTGCCTTATATCGGGGAGAAGCGGTTTTCTTTTGTGAGCAAATCGGCGGTCGATTATGAGCCTCACGTGGCGCTCTTTGGGGGAGAGGACGGGTTGGGTTTGTATGAACGATTTTTCGAACAGCTTTCCCGGAGGTCCTGGCGTCCCCGTTTGTTATTGGGTGAGTTTGGTTTTCTTCAGAAAGATGAGCTGGTTTTGCTTTTTCAGAAATATTTTCCCGGGCAGGACATCCGGTTCGAACAAGATTATGCTCACATTGATAGAATGTTTGTGGTAGAATGGCCGCCGTATGTTTAATAAACTTCAACAACTCGAAAAAGAGTATCTTGAAATTGAGGTGAAGCTCGCGGATCCCGCCGTCATAAGCAATCAGAGGGAGTATACGACCCTGATGCGTCGCTATAAGGAAATCGGCAAGGCCGTCGCGCTTTTCCGTGAACATAAAAAAGCGGGGCAGGAGATTAAGGATGCCGAAGATATTTTAAAAACCGAGAAGGATGAGGAGATGCGCACCATGGTGAAGGAACAGATGCAGGGGGCCAAAGAGATCCAGTCGAAGGTTGAGGAAGATTTGAAGCTTGAGCTTGTGCCTAAAGATCCTCTCGATTTCAAAAACGTCATTATGGAAATTCGCGGCGGTGCCGGAGGCGAGGAGGCCGCGCTTTTTTCGGCGGAACTCTTCCGTATGTATTCCAAATTTGCGGAAAATTGCGGATACCGGGTTGAATTGATGAGCAAAAGCGAGGCTACCGCCGGGGGCCTGAAAGAAATTATCTTCAAGATCGTCGGAGACGGCGCGTACAGCAAGTTTAAGTTTGAAAGCGGCGTTCATCGTGTTCAGCGCGTGCCGGCAACCGAGAGTCAGGGCCGCATTCATACCTCAACGGTAACGGTCGCCGTGCTTCCGGAGGCCGAGGAGGTGGATATCGAAATCAAGGAGTCCGATTTGCGCATCGACGTCTTCCGGGCCGGAGGTCCGGGAGGCCAGAGCGTCAACACTACGGATTCAGCCGTACGTATCACCCATATTCCTTCCGGCCTGGTGGTTTCCCAGCAGGATGAAAAGTCACAGCTCAAAAACAAGCAGAAAGGGATGGAAGTATTGCGTACCCGGTTGTATGCCCTTGAACAGGAAAAGCGCCAGAAGGAGCTTGGTGAAAAGCGTTTGAGTCAGATCGGGAGCGGGGACAGGTCGGAGAAGATCCGTACCTATAATTTTCCGCAGGACCGCGTGACCGACCACCGCATTAAACAGAGCTGGAGCAATATTCCTTCCATTATGGAGGGAAACATCGAGGATATCATCCAGTCTTTGACTATGGCGGAACAGACCGAACTTTTGATGGGTGGCAAAACTTAGTTCGTGCGGTAATGGGCTCCAAGGCTCTTGGTTCTTTTTTGTGATGCCCGTAAAATGAGTTCCCCGGTTTGGATCATGTTCTGGAGTTCGAACTTGTCCAGGCTGTCTTTTTTGGGAATCTGTTTTTTTATTTCTTTAAGCGCTGCAACGCCCTTTCTGAGCAATTTTTTTGTTCGGACAATTCCTGCACATTCCCACATGGTTTCCTGGAGAGTTTCCCTGAGTGCGGTGATTTTTCCGGACGAGGCCGGAATCGTTTTATCTTTGCCGGTTTGAAAGGGCTCCGGTGCCGTTTGGTGATTGGTTTTCGGAAGAGGGGAGTCCATGACGTGCTGACTCATGACAGCGGCTTCCAGCAGTGAATTGGATGCAAGCCGGTTTGCCCCCTGGAGTCCCGTGCAGGCGACTTCACCCACGGCATAGAGGTTTTTGATGCCGGTTTTTCCTGTCACGTCGGCTACCACCCCTCCGCAAAGATAGTGTGCCGCCGGAACGATGGGTATAAGATCTTTGCTTAAATCATAGCCGTTTTTTTTGAGGTGGGCATAGATGGTCGGGAATTTTTTCAGGAGTTCACGTTTTGTCCTGTGCCTGATGTCGAGGAAAATTTTTCCTGTTTTCATTTCTTCAAAAGCCGCGCGGGCAACGATGTCGCGGGGGGCAAGTTCCGCCAGTTTGTGGTATTTGGGCATGAACCGTACTCCTTGTGCATTGATAAGTTTCGCGCCTTCTCCGCGCAGTGTTTCCGAGATCAGGAAAAGAGGGGATTCGCACGGCTCTTTTTGGCCGGGTTTCCCGTAATTAATGGCTTTGCCGCCGCCGCCGTTTAAGAATGCGGTTGGATGGAACTGGATAAACTCCATGTCGTTGACGCGGCAGCCCGTCCTCGCTGCGAGGGCTATTCCGTCCCCGGTGGTGACCTTTGGGTTGGTGGTGTATTGGAAAAGTTGTCCGGCTCCGCCGGTGGCAAGGATGATGCGGCGTGCGTAAACTTCAGTATATTTCCTGTTTCTGATCAGTTCTACTCCGAGGCATGTTTTGTTTATTACGATGAGGTCCTTCGCGAAACAGTTTTGCCAAACTTCAATTTTTTTGTGGTCCCTGACTTTTTTTACCAGTGCCTCCATGATACTGCGTCCGGTGTGGTCTCCCACATGGGCGATTCGGCGTCCCCGGTGTCCCGCCTCCTGGTTTTGGTCGTAGATGTTTCGGGATGTTTTTTCGAACGGTACTCCGATTTTTCCCAGCGTTTTGATGGTTATCGGCGCCTGTTTTACAAAATACGCCACGGCCTTTTTGTTGTTGTGGTTTCCCCCGGCAACCAGGGTGTCCTGGATGTGTTTTTTGAAGTTGTCTCCTTTGTTGAGTACTGCCGCAATACCTCCCTGGGCGTGCCAGGAGTTGCATTCAAAGAGTTTTGACTTTGTCACGACGAGTACTTTTCCGTATTTGGAGGCCTGGAGCGCGCTATTGAGTCCCGCGAGGCCCGATCCAAGTATAACAACATCGTAGTTCATCATTTCCAGAATTGGATATCTTGCCAGGTCTGTTCGAGCTGCGGTCCTATTTTGCTGAAATCGGGGATGAGTTTGGAGAAAAACGTCGTCATGGAATCGAAGTTCGATTTGAGCGCGTTGACGTTGTTGTTTAATACGTCCAGATAGTGGGTTACTCCTGTCCAGAGATAATATCCCAGAATGAGTATCACGACAGCCGGGATGATAATGAGCAACGCATGGATAACGCGGCCGATTTTGGCTTCACGGTGTTCTTTTCGCAGCGTCTCGGTCATTATCTTAAGATAGCCGTTTTGGGCTTCCAGCAACGCGATAATCTTTTGGTTCTCTTCCATGGAGGAAAGTTATTATTTTTGTTCGTTTCCTATTGTACCTAATTCTGCAAGAAGGTCATCCTGAAGTTGAGGATTTGCAGGGGGAATCATGGAGGTGGGGTAGGCTTGAACGGTTTCGTCCATGATTTGCTCCGGTTTTAGCCGGTGTTCGGTGAATTCGTTCGGGAAACGGCGCCTGGCTTCCTCAAGTATGACCATAACGCGCCGTGCGGTCTGTTTGGCTATCGGATTTCTGCGGCGGCGGTCTTTTACGTCCTCCAGAAAGGCATCCTCGTCGTCGCCGGGCTGGAGTTCCAACACGTCCAGGGCGTCGAGGTAGTTTTGTATTCCTTTTTTTCTTTCCTCTGCTGGGTCCAAAGGCTGTGCTACTGGTATATTTTGCTCCCTCGTCAGGTAGTAGTCCAGTCTTGCCGACGTATGGTCGAGTGCGACCGTGTCGATGAAACCTTTCAGGTTCACCATTTGTGTCCAGTCCTGCTGTGATCCTAAGATACCCCCTGATCTTGCGGGTGGCGGACGTTGAAGGTCTCTTTGCATCTCTTCAAAGAGGCGAGGGAAAGATTCCCGAAGTTCCCTGTTTTGTGCCCAGGACAACAATGGAATGGTGCAGTCGTTTTCCTGCTCCGGTGTCCCGGCTTGGTGTCTTTCATCAACAGGTCTTTCGTGGGATGTTGCCGTGCTCATTCTCTCGGTGTCCTTCTGTTCGTCGAATTGTCTTGCCAGTTCAGGCATCCGGGTTTGGAATGTTAGTCTTCGCTCCCTTCAACACAGAAGGCGGTTTGGTCTCCCGTGGTTTGTTCGGCCTTTTTTTCTGTTTCGTCTGCTCCGGGAACCTTATTAGGAGGGTTTCCCGCTTCATCTGTTCCGTCGGGAAGCGCAGGTTTTCTGTGGAGAGCAACATGAATGTCGGCAATATCTTCCATGCTTGGCGGTCGGTTTGTCATTGCCCACCGTTCCGGGTGCATGGAATCGGGGCCAGCATCATCTTTATCGGGTGCCGTACTCGGGTTTTCGTGGATATCCACTCCGCCTCCCGTGAGGTTTTCAGCCATGAGCCTTTCCGTCAGGGACCGGATGTCTCCAAGTTCAGTATCATCCGTCCTTGTGGCTGTGGTATTTGTGTTACTTTTCAGAGCCTTGATTTCTTCTTCGGATAATGCGGGGATTTCACCGGTTGGCGGGGGAAGAGTCGTCATAACGTGAGTATTAAATTTGGACATCATTAAACAGAATCAATCCATATCCGTCAAGCTGCAGGTTGTGGTAGAGTGTTTTCATGTTTACCGATACCCATTCCCATATCCATTACCTCGAAGAGTTTCCCGATGTTGAAGCTATTCTTCAAAGGTCAATCGAGGCCCGGGTCACCCGGCAAATCATCGTCGGATGTACGGAGAAAGATTCGTACCTGGCGCTGGAATTCGTGAAACGACATAAGGGGTTTTCCCTGTGGTCTACGCTCGGGGTGCATCCCCACAATGCTGATGAGTGGAATGCCGGCGTGGCGCTCAGTTTCCGGAAAATTGTTATGGAGGAGGAAAAGGTTGTTGCCCTGGGTGAAATGGGGCTGGATTATTTTCGGAATTTGAAGCCCAGGGACGTGCAGATCCGGACTTTTTCCGAACAGTTGGCTTTGGCCAGGGAACTGGACCTTCCGGTGGTCGTGCATGTGCGCGACGCCTGGGACGACGCCTTGAGGATTATAGGGGAGGTTGGGAACACTAAAGTGATCCTGCACTGTTTTACCGGTACGGTCGAACATGCCAAGATTTGCTGGGATCGCGGCCATCATACCTCGTTTTCCGGTGTGGTGACGTATCCAAAAAACGAATATTTGAGAGAAGCCGCCCGTCTGGCTCCCAAAGAGCTGATTCTTGTAGAAACCGACTGTCCGTACCTGGCTCCCCAGGTTCACCGGGGGAAGCGGAATGAGCCGTCGTTTGTTGTTGAGACGGCAAAAGTGCTCGCCCAGGCTAGGGGAGTGTCTTTAGACAAAATCGGTGAATTGACTACCGGAAACGCCGTTAGGCTTTTTGCGCTCGGTCACCAGGCGACATAAGTTCCTGGAGGTCCTGGACCTGGACGATCTCCGCGGTTTTTGAGGTCGTTGTTTTTTTGATTTTGGGAACGTAGATTTTGGTGAAACCAAGTTTCTCCGCTTCCCTGATTCTCTTGGGCAGTTCGGAAACGCTGCGGAGTTCCCCCGAAAGCCCCACTTCGCCGATGTAAATGCTCCCTGAGGCCAGCGGTTTTTGCGTAAGGGACGAAATAATGGCCATCACTACCGCCAGATCCGCCGCTGGTTCTCCCAGTCGGAATCCGCCGACGATGTTTACGTACACGTCCTGGCTGGAGAGATTGAGTTTCAGGTGTTTCTGGATGACCGCAATGAGCAGCTGCAGCCGGTTGTTGTCGAATCCGCTGCCGGCCCGCTTGGGGTATCCGAACGCGGTGAGGTTCGTCAACGCCTGAACTTCCAGGAGCAACGGCCTTGTGCCTTCGATTGTCGCCGTGATGGCTGACCCGAAGCTGTCTTTCTTTCTTCCATCAAGGAACAGTTCGGATGGATTGGCGACCTCCTGTAACCCCAGTTCGTTCATTTCAAATATTCCCACCTCGTGAGTGGGGCCAAAACGGTTCTTCATGCTCCGCAGCAGCCGGAGATTCTGGTATCTTTCCCCCTCCAGAAACAGCACGGTGTCCACGAGATGTTCAAGGACGCGCGGGCCCGCCAGATTTCCGTCTTTGGTTACGTGGCCGATCAGAATGACCGGAGTTGCGGTACGTTTGGCGAACTCCATCATCTTTTCCGTGCAGTGACGGACTTGGTTGATGCTCCCCGCAAGGGATCCGACTTCACTTGAGTACATGACTTGGATCGAATCGATGATGACGCATTCAGGTTTTACTTTTTCGACCGTCGCGAGGATGTGCTCAAACTGTGTTTCTCCAAGAAAGTCGACGTTTTCCTTCATTCCAAGTCTTTTGGCCCGGGACGCTATCTGGTGCTGGGATTCCTCTCCGGACACATACAGTACTTTCAGTTTTTTTTTGGCGATCTGGCTGCAGATCTGGAGGGTGAGGGTGGATTTTCCGATACCCGGTTCTCCGCTCAGCAAGATCATGCTCCCTTTCACCAGTCCGCCTCCAAGCACGCGGTTGAGTTCCTCAATACCCGTATCAATTCTCATTTCAACGTTTCCCTCGTGGATGAGGGGAGAGGGGGAAAGGACTTTCCCTTCAACTTTATTCGATGGGGTTTTTTCCACGACATCTTCCTGGAACGAGTTCCAGGCGTTGCAGTCAGGACATCTTCCGACCCACTTTGGGGATTCGTATCCGCATTGTTCACATATATAAATATTCTTCAGTTTCATGATGACGCGTGGTTACTTGCCGAGAATTTCATGGTAGACCTTTTTGGTTTTTTCCACCATGCCCTTGAGGTCGAACTGCTTGACCTTGTGGTGACCCAGGAAGGCCAGTTTTTCCCGCAGCGGTTTGTTCTTTATCAGCATGAGAATGGTTTGGGTAAGCGCGTCTTCATCGCGCGGTTCCACCAGGAACCCGTTTTTTCTGTCTTCCACGATTTCGGGAATTCCTCCGACGTTTGTGGCGACGATCGGCACTTGCGCGGCCATGGCTTCCAAAAGCACCAGGCCGAATGCCTCTTTTATACTTGGAAGTACAAAAAGATCGCTGCTTTTGAGCATCTTCGGAATGTTTTCCTGATGCCCGAGCAGTTTGACCCGGTCCTGGATTTTCAGTTTATTGATGAGTTTTTCCAGTTCCGGTTTTTCGGGTCCTTCACCGATAATTACCAGTTTTGTACTATTTTTTTGTTCAATGATTTTCCGCATTGCTTTCAGTAAATACTTTAATCCTTTGCGCGGATGGAGCGCGGCGATGGTCAGCAGGACGGTGTCGTCGGATTTGGCCTCAAAAAGCTGTGTCCGGATTTTATGTTTTTCCTGCGTGGTAAAGTGCATGAGCTCTTTTTCAAACGCTTCAAGATCGATTCCGTTGTGGATGATGCTCATCCGGTTCTTGAGTTCGGGATACCATTTCAGCATCTGGCGGTAATTTGCTTCGGAGACCGTGATGGTGTGGGTGGTTTTGGCGAGCGCATTTTTCTTGAAGTTTTTTTTGATTCCCTGGAGGGGGAACGGGTCGTGTTCGGTCGTTACGATGCGCGTCTGTTTTTTTCCTTTTGCCCAGAATGCGTAGCGGCAGGATCCCGGATTCCAAAGATGGAGATGCAAAAGGTCCGGTTCGTCTTTCTTCAGAATTTTTTTCAGTTCAAAGTAGTGTCGGGGGTCGTGTTTGTGGCTCACTTTCAGTCGTATAATCCCTATTCCGTCCTTTTTCATTTCCGAGCACCAGACGTCGAGTTTCTTGTAGCTTGAACAGACCACTCTCACCCGGTATCCGTCTTTCACCAGGTTTTTTGCGAGCAGGTGAATGTGTTTTTCGGCACCGCCGGTGAAGGGAGTGTCCGTATAAAAAAGTATATTGTTCATAGTACAAGCATTTTAGTAAAAAACCGCTTGAATCAACAGGGGAAGAATGCTAATTTTATTGCGCTCTTTTCCAAGTCAGGTTGAAGTAGATGTCTTTCACGCGTGGGCCATTAGCATAAGCTACTGCTGCCCCGCCGTGATACTCATGGGTCAGTAGCTCAGCTGGTAGAGCGGCGCCCTCTTAAGGCGATGGTCCCCGGTTCGATCCCGGGCTGGCCCACCATGGATGTTTATTTCGATTCGTCTACAAAAAGACCCCGCATGCGGGGTCTTTTTGATGGCGTATCAATTTATTCGGTCACGGTTACGGTTCCGGTCATGGAAGGGTGTACCGCGCAATGGTAGTTATAAGTTCCCGCTGCGGTAAATGTCATGCTGTAGGTTTGTCCCAGGGATAGATTCCCGCTGTCGAGCGCAGATCCCGTATCGCTGGTGACGGTGTGTGGAGCGATGTCACTGTTTGTCCATGTTACCGTTGTTCCGACTTTGACGATGATATTTTTTTCGACGAAAAGAAAGTCTTTGATATCAACGTTTATTGTCTGCTGCTGGGTTGTTTGCTGGGTTTGTTGCTGGGTTTGTTGTTGAGTCTCTTTCGTGTACGCGTCCCATCCCATTGCCTTCATGTACATCAGGCGGTACATCGCTTCGGCAAGTTTTGCCCGTGTCATTCCCTGCGCGGGGAAGATCATATTGCTGCCGTCGGCGTCGATGAGATTTTTATCCTTGGCATATTGAACGTATGACGCGTACCACTCGTTGGCAAAGGCGTCGGCGTAGGGGTCCGCTGTTACCGTCATGGCACTCAGGTTCGTTTTTTGAGCCAGGAGAAGGATTTTGAGGTTTTCCACCAGGTTAACGGTCTGGGCCGGTTTGAAAGTCCCGTCCTCATAGCCCTGAACGATGGTGAGTTCTTTGGCTTTATCCACGAATGGCGCATACCATTCCGTCCTTGGAACATCGCGGAAGGGCTCGAGGTCGATTGATGTCGCCACCTGGACGTTTGAGCCGAGAAGAATAATTTTAAGAGCTTCGGCACGGTTGACCACCTGGTCGGGTTTGAAACTTCCATCGGGGTAACCGCTGATGACCCCATGATCTTTCAGGTACATGATTGCCGTGTAGTTTTGGTTTGAAGGATTTACATCCGTAAAATCCGTCTGTGTTCCTGTCATTATTGCCGCTCCGACGGTGATCGGCAATGAGATCACCAGGAGTGTACCGCTGACGATCCCCGCGAGACCTTTTTTCATGTTCATGGAATAAAGTGGTTAAAGTATGAAATGCTTACGTATTGTATCACAAAAAAACGAAGGTCGACCTTGGTGTCGTGCCTTCGTTTCGTGTCATACGGGTTACGTCGTTTCTGTTAGTGTCCGGCGGCCGGCGCGTGTGCTGCAGCGGCTCCATGTGCATCGGGGGCTCCGTGCCCGCCCTCATGAGCATCATGACCGCCCTTGCTGAACAAACCTCCGAAAACATCCTTTGCGAATCCGGTTATTCCGTTAAATACTTTTTTGACGGCGATGCCGACGCTTTTGATGATTTTCATTATTCCGTCGCTCAATGTTTCCAGGGCGCTTTCGGTGTCATGCCCATGTTCACCGGCTTCGTGGCCGTGCCCTGCTTCTGCGTGTCCAGACATAGTTTTCTTGGTTAATTTATTGTATTCAGAAGGGCATTATTATGCAATTTCATCAATTTGTCAATTTTTTTCTCATTTTTTCGGTGTACACTGAGCGGGTCTTGCTCAGGAAAGACCCCTTGCCTTTTTATATAAAATATGTTAGTTTCTTCGCCTTTCATATTATCCGGAGGTATGACCGAGCCTAAAGATGAAAAAGGGGACGTGCGAGCCATTGAGGGGCAATCAGCCGATGATGAGCTTAAGGCAGCGCTTTCTGACGAACTCGTTCAGATATTTTTAAGTACCCGGGACGCGATAGTTCCCGGTGCTGCGCTGGAACGGCAGAAACTGGATTTGGATGCTGCGAATGCCGCGTTGGCGGTGGTACACCGGCTCCCCCCTGAAACCCCGTTTGCCGAAATTCGCCGGAATCTCTTGTCAGTTCCGCTCACGAGGGCTATTCGCGAAGAAATTGCTAGGAGTTGTCCCGAACTCGCACTTGGTTTTGATGATGTACAACGACATCATGTGGGATGGAGTCTTGAGAGTGCGGACGCCATTGATGACCAGGGTTTTCTTCGGCATTTGATTGAGGCAAAGGCAGATGCGCTTTGTCCGAATTTAACCGAAGAGGTTTGTCATGAGCTGAACCGTCTGGAGAGTGAAATAAAGCTTTATTTCACCCGGGATGCTGATATCGGCATTGCCCATTTGTTGTACTGGGCGCTCGATGGTGATATTGAACGGGTTCAGGCTATCGTTGCGGCGCAAATCAGATCTTTCAAAAATGTTGAGCAGGAGTGCAGTTCCCCGGCTTCCGATGACGATGTGACCGTTTCTGCTCCTCCGGTTTTCTTCACTCAACTCGCCACTTTTTTGAAGGAATACAGTTATATCAGTAAGTTTTTGCTTGATAACAGCGAGCATCCCAACGGGATGGAGGAACGGTGTCGGTCAGGTTTGGCCGAGGTGTTGCGCCATTCTTCGCTTACTCTGATTCGGAGATCGGTTGAGGATCCAATTGTGGATCTCGATCAGATTCATTATGAACTTTCCACTCCCAACGGGGTCGAGAAATCCGGAGAGTTTGTGAATCCGTGGTTTCAGGGTGATTTAAAACAAACTCCTTTTGATGCGCTGAAGGTCAGCAATATCTTGAGAATGAATATGTCGTATCAGGAGAAAGCCAGGATTCTGGTGGCTATCAATAAGTATGCGCTGGAGGGTGATGCGACAACGACGCTTGTTCAGACACACTACCATCCAAGGATGAAAAGAAGGAAACCTGATCCTTTACCCCCTGAAGTTCTGCGGCTCGGAAAGGCGTTCCTTGCTCTTCTTCATCCAAAATGCATTGTAAAGAACCGGGCTGTTCAACTGGAGTTTTTGGATATCGTCGAATCGCTTGAACGCGATGACCGGCTGAAAGGCGATCCTGAACTTGCCCACTCGATCAGTTCATTGCTCCATACCCAGGATCCGTTTCTTGATATTCCAATTCGTCAGTGCAGGAACAAGTCCATCCGCGAAATCATCATGAATCTCTGTTTTATGCATTATGGTGATGCCCAAATCAGGGATGGGCTCACTGTTCGCGGGGAAACGGTCAGATTGTTCCCTCTTTCCGATGCTGAAGGACTTTTGGTTCCCCCTGATGTGCCATTGTCCAAGTATTTTAATACGGCCTTTTTGGGTGTCGAGCGCGGTTTTGTCACTGATGCGGCTGAAGCGATGGCCTCAGTTTCGAGTTTTCATGAGATTGTTCATATGGCTGAGAAGGAAGCTGCCCGCTTTTTCAATGCCAGAGAAGGTGGGGGCGGCCGCAAGTATCAGTTTTTCTATTACTATTCGGCGAAGGAAGCGTTTGAGGATGTGCTGGCGAAATATTTACCGAAGTTTGGAGAAGGTGATCATGCCGTTGTGACGAATCAGGAGTTTTCCGGCATTACCGACATATTTAGAAAACGGGCAGACCTGAATCGAAGATATCCTGAAGATCCTCAGGATCCCCAGGATCCGGGTTTGCGCGTGGTCAGCTTGAATGATGAAAAGTTACGTATTCCTAAGACCGTTGATCAACTTTTTCATGATATTTCACTCCAGGTTGATCCGGAACACACCAAGATTATCGTGCTGAGTTCTCAGACACGTTTGGGTGATGCTCCGTGTGTTGGAGGGAAAAAGACGTCGGGGACTTACCTGGCGGAACTCATAAGGCGTTTAAAACGGGAATATCCTCAGATTCCTGTAGCCGTGGACGGTTGTCAGGCTGTCGGGCGGGCCCGCACAGACTCACTGGTGAAACTTGGCGCGGATATATACTTTACCAGCGGAGGGAAAGCGTTGGGGGTGGGGCACTCGGACATAGGATCAACGACGGGTCTCATCGCACTTTCCCAGGACTTCATGAAGAAGTCCCCTTTGGTTGGTCGTCAGCATTCTTCCCATAGATACTCAAGCTCAATGCCAAAAGGTAACATTGCGGCCATGGGTCTTGCGATACATATGCTGAGGTCAACGGTAGATCTCTTCCGTATGGAAGGAAATTTGGGGGATAAACGAAAGTACACTCTTGAGCAGAAGATTGTTCAACGCATGAGTGAATTGACGCAGTATACGATTCAACAGGCTTGTCAGTATGGAGAAAAGTTTGTAAATGAGTGTCTTCCCTCCGTTGCTCCACAATTATTGGAACAATATACGCGGGATGATCTCGTGTCTTTGATGGGCTGCCGTGTTCTCTATCCCTCTCATCGGAATAAGAAAGATTACAGTGGAATCGTGACCATTGATTTCCCAAGTAAAAATGCCCGTCATATGCTTCCGGTTTTGCTTGAAAGACCGCATAAATTCAGTTTGGACACTTGTCTTTATCGGAATAGAGCATTGAGAATCTCCTTCCATTACCTTCATGAGAAGGCTGATATTGATGCACTCTTTGATGCTATACGTTCAGTTCATGCGGAACTTTTACGGATTGACCGTCAGCAAAATAAACGGGTGAGGGACGCTCGGGATTGGACACCTCACTAATTTTTCGGATACTATGTCCTTGCTTCCTAACTTTTTTCACCTATGTTAGAGGGCGTTCTCCAAAAAATCGGGTTGCATCCCCACGAAGTCGTCGTGTATCTGGCTGCCTTGAAAGTCGGGACGCAGCATGCCGGAGTGTTGGCCAAAGAAACCGGCATGGCAAGGACCGACGTCATCAATGCCATCCAGAAGCTTATTGCCCGCGGCTTTGTCAGCAGGTTCTCGTATGCGAACAAGGACTATTTTACAGCGGTTCCGTTCAGGGTTGTTATAAAGATTCTCGAGGAACAGAACAATATGGCGCGTTCCTCCATCACTTCACTGCGGAGGAATCTGTCTTTGTTCGACGCTTTTGCGAATCCTTCCTTTGTGAAGCCTGAAATATCCTTTTATGAAGGGAAAGAGGGGATTATCGCCGCCTACGAGGACACCCTGACCTCCAAGACGGAAATTTTGGCCATTGCGTCCATCGACAGCACGGAAACCACTTTGCCGAGATATGTTCCCAAATATTACCAGCGCCGGAAGGCCGCAGGCATTCTTATCAAAGCGATTTTCCCCGATACTCCAATGGGGCGGAAGCGTCATGAAAAAGACACTCAGGAATTGCGCGTCAGCCGGCTGATTCCGGCGGATCAGTACTTTTTTGACATGGAAATCAATATCTATGATGAAAAGGTCGCTTATTTTTCACTGAAGGAAAAACTGGCGGTTGTTATCGAGAGCGCCGGTATCGCCGCAAATATGCGGCACATGTTCAATCTTTGCTGGAAGATGGCCGAGCATTACGGCTCCCACTGTTTATAAAGTCCGTGTGATGCCGGTCCGTATTCCGCGAAGGCGTCCATTTTTCGTGTCCTGATCTGGAATTCCACGGTTTGACCGTCGAGGCAGTGCAGAATGGTGTGAAGGCTTTGGTAGCCGTTTGGTTTCGGGTTTTTGATATAGTCCACGAAATGTTCGCGGTAGTGGGGCCAAAGGTAATGGAGGACGTCCAGGACTTTATAGCACTGTGGAATGGTGTCGACGACGATGCGAATTCCAAACCAGTCCGTCATGAAGTTGATGTTCTTGTTCTTCAGCTTCATTTTCCGGTAAATGCCATAAATGTTTTTTTGACGGAAAAGGATTTCATAATTACTGAGACCTCCTTTGTTGAGCTGGCTGGAAACGATTTCAACGACGGTTTTAAAGAGTTTTTCATGGATTTTCCCCTTTTTCTTGACCAAAGAATTCATGAGCATGAAGTTCTTTTTGTCCGTTAACTCAAAAAGCCGGTCCTCCAACTGGTACCTGGTCTTCCATATGCCGAAATGTCTTGCTATGGGTATCCAATATGTTTTTACTTCGTTCAACAAATCTCCTGAAGGCGCGGACGTTTCCATCAACTTGGAAATTTTTTCAAGACATACTGCGATGGTCTTGTTGAGAGGGTGCTTGGGATCGGTGATTTTTTTTATTTCGGAAAGCTTCTCTGCGTTGTGCAGAAGTTTTTCTGCTATCTGTGTGTTGCGGCCTGTGTGGAGTCTTTTCCTCACTGTGGTTTTTATGTAAGTTCTGGTGCCGAGGGCGGGAATCGAACCCGCACGATATTGCTATCACGGGATTTTAAGTCCCGCGCGTCTGCCAATTCCGCCACCCCGGCGCGTCCTTTCCTTGTTCCAACCGTTCCCATTGTAGGGTGACTTTTGATTATTTCAAGGAAAAAGATTTCACGATCTCTTCGACGGTATTCATGTTGTCGCCGCTTTCTTTGAGGGAATATGATCCGGTCACGATATACCCCATGTTTCCCTTGACGGCGTAGGTCTGTACAAAGCGGACCAGGTCGCTTTCCGCGTCTTTTTTCCCTTCAAAGGTCACCACATAGCTGTCGACCGTTTTGTCTCCGATCTTCATTTTGGAGACGTCACGTTTGGTTTCCTTGTAATTGAGAAGGCCGCTTTTTTGCCGGTTGATGACCTCTTTGGCATACTCAAGTGTTTCTTTTGTCGTCTGGAGACTGCGGCGGATGACATTCACGTTAGCCGTGAAATCCTCGTTCTTGACGTTGTTTCGGACGACCATGGTCGTTTCGGCTGGAACGTCGGCGGTGAAATCTTTGGCCTCGATAACGTCCCATTCGCGGGGGATTCTCATGGTGAACTCGGCGTTGTCAATGACCCTCGAACGTTCGTCGGTGGTGGGTTTCTGCTGAGTGCTTGAGTTTCCGCAGCCGGAAAGTGCCAGAACGGTAACCATCATGATGGATATTCCCAGGATTTTTTTTGTTGTTGTTTGCATAGATTGGGGTTAACGGATCTATTTTACTGGACTTTTGCCGCATCTTCAAACTTTTCATGTCATTATCTTTCATGCCCTTTGTTGATTTTTGGGAAATCGTCTATTATAGTGCTGTTAATTTTTTGTTTTTTGATCAATGAAACCACTGCAGATCGGTATTCTGGATTTTAGCTATATCAGTCAGCTTCGTTCGGCGCGCACAGCGTCGATTTCGACTCCCCGTGAAATCAAGCTTTTAAAAAAGGCCGTTGAAAATCTGGGCCATATTGCCAAGATCTATAAGGTGGAAAAGTGCCAGCTGTATTTTGACAACCGCAAGCCGCTTATTCTTTATAAGAATCAGCCCATAAAAGGGTGTGACGTGCTTATTCCCCGCGTTTCGGTTTCCGGGGACATCGATCTGGAGATTTCAATTGTGAAGCAGTTCAATATGCTTGGTATTCCGGTTGTGAACGATTATCTTCCGACCGCCCGCGCGAAGAATAAGTTGCGGACGCTCCAGATTTTGACACATCGCGGTATTGCGGTGCCCCGTACTCTCGTCGTTCGCAAATTGGAGTTTCTTGATGAAGGTATTGAGAAGGTCGGGGGATACCCGGTCATCATCAAATCTCCCTTTGGTTCGTACGGTGTGGGCGTGGCGATTGCGGAAAGCCGCCGTTCGCTGTATTCGTCGCTCGATATGGTCTGGAAGACCACGGCATCCAGTATCATCCTTATTCAGGAGTATGTCGCCGAGGCCGAAGGATGTGATTTCCGCGCATATGTTATCGGTGACAAGGTTGTTGCGTCAATGCAGCGCAGGGCTACCAAGGGTGATTTTCGTTCAAATCTTCATTACGGCGGAGAAGCAATGAAAATAAAACTCAGCGCCGAAGAACAGCACATGGCTGTCCGCGCCACCCAGGCACTGGGACTTGATGTCGGTGGAGTCGATCTTTTACGAACCAAGGCGGGTCCTGTTGTCATGGAGGTGAATGCCAATCCCGGGTTTGAGGGATTGATGAATATATCCGGGGTCAACATCCCTGAAGAGATGGTGAAATATGCCGTTCTCCTGCATAAGAAGCATCAGGAAAACTTGAAGAAGAAGAAAGCACTATAAAAAAGAACCCCCGTTCAGTACGGGGGTTCTTTCGATTTGTCTCACTGCACTTATGCCCGCTTGTTGATGATCTTGTCGATGAGTCCGTATTTCAACGCTTCTTCAGCGGACATGAAGTTGTCGCGGTCGGTGTCCTTTTCAAGTGTTTTTAACGGCTGGCCTGTGTGTTTTGCCAGGATTCCGTTCAGCCTGTCTTTGGTTTTGATAATGTGCGTCGCGTGGATAAAGATGTCCGTGGCCTGTCCTTCCGTGCCTCCAAGCGGCTGGTGGATCATGACTTCGGCGTTCGGAAGCGCGTAACGTTTTCCCGGCGCTCCTCCCGCGAGCAGAACCGCTCCCATGGATGCGGCGATTCCTATACATACGGTTGAGACGTCGCATTGGATGAGCTGCATCGTGTCGTAGATCGCAAGCCCCGCGGTGACGTGTCCTCCCGGGCTTTGGATGTACATGGTAATGTCCTTTTTCGGATTTTCGCTTTCCAGAAAGAGGAGCTGGGCGATAATGCTATTGGCCACGGTATCGTTGATTGCGCTTCCCAGCATGATGATGCGCTCTTTTAAAAGTCTGGAATATATGTCGTACGCCCGTTCACCCATATTGGTTTTTTCGATGACTGTTGGGATCAGAACGTTGTTTTGGATAGGATCGGAAGCCATATTACTTCAGTTAAAAGTTAGATATATATTCTTTTTGGTACTCTTTATATTAGCACATTTTTTCGTTTTTCGGTGCGCATGAATATTGAATAAAATCATATATGTGTTATAATTTAGGCAGTTATTAACTCAGAATACTTATGACCGTGAACGTCCCGGGAGAAACAGCAGGAGAAAGCGATTTGGATGCAGTTAAACAGGAATCTGTTTCATCTCCAAAACCCGCGGGGCAGGTGGAGGCTTCCGAAAAAGGTCCGGAACTTCGTTTGAACGTTGCCGGTCCATGCAAAAATCCCGAAGGGAGATATGTCGGGTTGAGCAAGGTTCAGCGTGATCGCCTTGGTGTTGAGGTGGGCGGAAACGTCGAACTTTTTGATGCCACGGGAAAGAGTGTAGGTTTATATATGGTGGGAACCGGTTCAAAAGAACTTTTGTCCCAGCCTGAGGCCTTTACCGTCAACGGAGTTTCGTCCGGTGAAGCGGTGACGGTGAAAAAAGCTGCGGAAAAACAGGATTCGGATATGACCTTTGATGTTGATCATGGTGTTGAAGCGGTTCCTGCAGGATTGGGTGAGGCTGACCAAAAGAAATACGAGGGCAGGCTTGCGAGCAGAAGTTCAAAAATCGCTGAACGTTTCCCCGAACTTGATCCCCGTGCTTATGTCGTCGTTCCCTCGGCCGTGGCGAAATCCATGGGTATTGAAGCTCCGAAGGGGACTACCGTTCTTCCAGTTTCAAAGGGTAAAGTAAGGCTTGGGGGAGTTGAGAAGGAGATTGCCATCGTCCCATCGGGCAATACCATCGGATTTACGACTGAAGCCGCAAAGAGCCTGGGTATACCGACTCAGCTCAACCAGATTAGGGTACGCGTTACGGATGGCGTCCTGGTCATTGCCTAGCGTTATTCCCGATAGGTAATAAGGTAGACCACACCGGCTTTGTCGTCGCTTATATACATGGTACCGTCGTATTCGATGAGAATGTCCACGGGTCTTCCCAGTGCCGTTTTGTTGTCTTTGGAGAGCCATCCGGTCATAAAATCCTCCGGATTACTCAATGCCAGTTGTTGATTTGTCGGATCAGGTGTTGTTTTCATCATGACCAGTTTATATCCCGTGGGGATGCTTCGGTTCCAGGAACCGTGATAGGCAACCAGCAGATTTCCCTTATATGCATCCGGCCAGAGATTTTTTTGGTCTCCGTAGGAATCGAGGACGGGAAAGAAAGCCAGGCCCAACGGTGCCGAGTGTGCCTGAAGATCAACAAGCGCAGGGATTTCAAAAGGTTCCATGCACGGATTCCTTATATAGGTGTTGTGGTCAAAATCCGTGTCATGGACGTTTTGCCCGTAACAGATCGGCCAGCCGTAGTTTTTTCCTTCTTCGATCCTGTTTATTTCGTCGGGGGGGATATCGTCCCCGATACGGTCGCGGCCCATTTCCGTCGCGTAAATTTGTGAAAAATACGGATCGTAGGTCATGAAGACCGAATTACGGAGCCCGGTGGCATAAGGTTTCATTTCGCCGGTCGTCACGTTCACCACCAGAATTTTTGCCCGACGTTCGTCCCGCTCGTCGCAGACGTTGCATGAGGATCCGACTGCAACCAGAAGTTTGTCGTCGTACAATCCGTCCAGAAACATCAGTGTGCGGGTAAAGTGTCCTCCGTCGTTTGGAACGTCGACGATTTTTTTTACGTATTCGGCCTTGAGTTTTTTTACGTCGTAATGATAGAGCGAAACCTTGTCGGTTTCTCCTATATAGAGTTCGCACGTTCCGGCGGTATTCGGATCGGGACATCTGAACGCCATTCCATGGGGTTTATTCAATCCTTCGGCAACGGGGGTGTTGTTGTCGGCGGTTCCATCACGGTTGGTGTCCGGCAGGGCGATGATTTTTCCTTCGGAGGTGATGCTCGTGAGGAGTGTTCCGTTTGGATCTCTCACGAGAATCCTCGGGTTTATGAGATTTTTGGCGTAAATGGAAATGTTGAATCCGTCGGGCAGGTCCAGGGGCATGTTCGTGGTGTTTCCGTTTTGAACAAGCCTCTGTTGGGTGGAAGACTCTTCCCGGTTTGGTAATTGCTGGCTTGGGGGGATCAACCGGGTGATGTCCTGCGGGGGACTTTCAATCACCGGTGATATTCCTCGGAGGTTTTGCCAGTAGAATATTCCGGTCCATATTCCGGCACCGACAATGAGGATGATAATAAGTGTCGACAGAGTTTTTTTCATAATTTTTTTTGAAGATATTTTTATCTTTTTCATTCTATTTCATTTCCGCGGGGAAGGGAATTTTGATTTCAGGAGCAGGTTTTTAATCATTTTTCGGGTACCGGATCTTTTGTGAAAAAACATATTGACTTTGCTGGGGGCTTTCACTAAAATTGCTCTGCTTTATGAACGAATTATTTGTTCATTTGGCTTTGGTTTGTTCTTTAACATCCAGGATGTAGTAGAGAAGATCTAGCGTTTGTCTTTGTCAAAGACTTGCCGCTCTTCGTGTCCGTCCCCGGACACTTAAGCGCAAGAAACTGGGCAGAGACGTACTAAACTAAAAATTAAGTCTTTGATTCCTTCCGGAGTCAGAGCACAGCTTATATTAAGCTCTTTATACGAAGAGTTTGATCCTAGCTCAGGATTAACGCTGGCGGTGTGTATAATACATGCAAGTCGAGCGCCCAGCACTTTGTTTCCAAGTTTATTGGAGCCAGGGTGCTGGGAGCGGCGGACGGGTGAGTAATACGTTGGTAACTACTCCAGAATCAGGGATAAGCTCTAGAAATAGGGTCTAATACCGGATGGTCCCGAAAGGGTAAAGCAGCAATGCGTTCTGGAAGGTGCCTGCGGCCTATCAGTTAGTTGGTGAGGTAACGGCTTACCAAGACTATGACGGGTAGCTGGTCTGAGAGGACGGCCAGCCACAATGGAACTGAGACACGGTCCATACTCCTACGGGAGGCAGCAGTAAAGAATCTTTCACAATGGGGGAAACCCTGATGAAGCAACACCGCGTGGAGGATGAAGGCGTTTTCGTTGTAAACTCCTTTTCTGAAGGAATAACTTTGAAGGTACTTCAGGAATAAGCAACGGCTAACTACGTGCCAGCAGCCGCGGTAATACGTAGGTTGCAAGCGTTATCCGGAATTATTGGGCGTAAAGCGTACGCAGGCGGTTTGTTAAGTTGGATGTTAAAGCTTTGAGCTCAACTCAAAACAGGTGTCCAATACTGGCAAGCTGGAGATAGGCAGAGGTAAGTGGAATTCTGTATGTAGGGGTAATATCCGTAGATATACAGAGGAACACCAAAAGCGAAGGCAGCTTACTGGGCCTTTTCTGACGCTCATGTACGAAAGCGTGGGGAGCAAACGGGATTAGATACCCCGGTAGTCCACGCCCTAAACGATGAACACTAGTTGTTGGGGGTCTCGACCCCTTCAGCGACGAAGCTAACGCATTAAGTGTTCCGCCTGGGTAGTACGATCGCAAGATTAAAACTCAAAGGAATAGACGGGGACCCACACAAGCGGTGGAGCATCTGGTTTAATTCGACAATAAGCGAAGAACCTCACCAAGACTTGACATCCCGGGAAGTCTGCCGAAAGGTGGATGTGCCGTAAGGAACCCGGAGACAGGTGCTGCATGGTTGTCGTCAGCTCGTGCCTTGAGGTGTTCGGTTAAGTCCGTAAACGAGCGCAACCCATGTCATAAGTTGTATTTTTCTTATGAGACTGCCGGCTCTAAGTCGGAGGAAGGTATGGATGACGTCAAATCAGCATGGCCCTTATGTCTTGGGCGACACAGGTGCTACAATGGCGTGTACAGTGGGATGCAACGTAGCAATACAGAGCTAATCTCCAAAACACGCCTCAGTTCGGATTGAGGGCTGCAACTCGCCCTCATGAAGCCGGAATCGCTAGTAAACGTGAATCAGCCATGTCACGTTGAATATGTTCCTGGGTCTTGTACTCACCGCCCGTCAAGTCATGAAAGGTGGGAGTACCCGAAGCGCCCTTAGCTAATTAAGCGGGGCTCTAAGGTAAAACCACTGATTGGGACTAAGTCGTAACAAGGTATCCGTAGGAGAACCTGCGGATGGATCACCTCCTTTCTAGGAGAAACCAGGAAACTTTGGACTTCGGTTCATTGATTTCCCAGGTCGAACTCGCTTCGGCGAGAATATAGATCTTTCTCTACTACATTTTGGATGTTAAGGGATTTCCCCCTTCTTTCCCCCTTTACAGGGTCAATGAAATCTCCCAATCGTTTCAACTAGGTCGAGTTAGAACATTGAGGTTTCATACTCAAAGAAGCAAACCTAATTTTTACATTAACCCTCTCAAATACATGGAAACTCAACAACTCACTTGCCAGGATTGTGGCAACGCCTTTGATTTCACAGCTGAAGAACAACAGTTCTTCGCAGAAAAAGGATTTCAATCTCCTAAACGTTGTCCAAACTGCCGCAAGCAGAAGAAGGACGCACATCGTCCAAGCTTCACCAAGGTAACTTGCTCCGGCTGTGGGATGGAAACAGAGGTACCGTTCGTTCCAAAGGGCGATCGTCCTGTTTACTGCCGTGCTTGTTTTGAAAAGAACAAGATGGCTGCGTAGTTTTTGCTACGAATTCGTCATTGAATTTCAAAGGAGGGGGTTATCCAAGGATAGCCCCCTCTTTTTTTGATGTATGGGTAAAAATTATTTGCAAATTTTTCGGCTTTCTTTATAATGATCGAGCTGTTTTGACAGTTCTTGCTCCGTCGGTATTCATTGGCTTGTCGGAGCACTATAAGCCCGGGTACTTGGTTCATACTAAGTCATCCGTCCGCTTTACTCCCGGGCCCTTAGCTCAGTTGGCTAGAGCGCCTCGTTTGCACCGAGGAGGTCAAGGGTTCAAGTCCCTTAGGGTCCACCAAAAATAATTTTAAATTTCGCATTACGGCGTCAGCGGCACAAAATTTTCCTGCGCTGTATAAGTCATACAGCTTAGTCAAATTTTGTTTGCTTCCTTGTACTGCTCGTTTTAAATTATTTTTGTTAGACTAGGAAGGCACGTGGGCGAGTAGCTCAGTTGGTTAGAG
>OZ246407.1:169928-738592 GCA_965231025.1 uncultured Candidatus Peribacteria bacterium | reverse complement strand
CGCGTCACTGATAATGACGAGGTCAGAGGTTCAAATCCTCTCCCGCCCACCAGGAAATATGTTTCGCTTTTTTGGCGTGAAGCGCTCTAACCCGAGCGCACGGCGCGAGGGCGGAGGCGTGTGGCTTTGCCACCGCCGGAGCGTACAAAGAGAGTAGCGCGTCACTGATAATGACGAGGTCAGAGGTTCAAATCCTCTCCCGCCCACCAGGATCTGATGAAAAGATGCTTGTTTTGTTGCGCCAAAATTTCTGGTAGAATGGTGGAAGTTTCTTTTTCTTTGATGACTTCAGAGCTTTTCGTTTCCATCGTTTATTATGTACTGCTCTACGGTACTCTTGGAATGACCGCTATTCCGGTTGTTTTCCTCGTGTTATGGTCTTTTTTGGATTATTGGAAAAGGCGGCCCGCAGTTTTTTATGCGTTGATGGTTTTGTTGTACGTCGGGATCGTAGCCGGGTTTTATTTTTCCCGGAACTTTTGGATCTATTGGTATTCTGCTTTACCCGGCTGGGTTCAGATTTTTGGTCTCCTTCTGGTGGTCGTCACGGGTTTTATCGTGAAGGTGGCCGAATTGAATATTTCCATCCCCGTCCGTTTTTTTTATCCCGTTTTGAAAGGGAAGCCCATACAACTGAGTACCAAGGGGCTCTATGGTATCGTCAGGCATCCAATGTATGCGGTTTTTCCCTGGTTCGTGCTGGGAGTTTTTTGTTATACCAGCCAGTTTGTGCTGCTTCCGGTTTTTGTTTTGAATCTGGTGGCGCGTGAGTGGTATGCCCGCAGGGAAGAGGCCTATTTGAAGACTGTTTTGGGTGATGCTTACAAGAGTTATATGCGACGTGTCCCGAACCGTTTTTACCCTCAACTGTTTTAATATGAAATTTTACGCCCTTCATGTTCCGGGAGTGGAAAACGACAGGCTTGAACTGCTTCGGGTCGCATGCCGGAAGTTGAAGGTTCCATTTCAGGCCCTTGATCCGGACTCTTTTGATTTTTCAAAACCTTCTCCTGTTCAAAAGGGGGATATGGTTTACCGGGTGAGCCGTGGCAAGCTGCTCCGTTTTTTCGAGGATTATATTGCCGTCCCTGGAAGCGTGACATTATATCGTGATCCCAGTAACCGGAAGACGGATCCTTTTTTGCTTGGAAAGCACGACATTCCAGTCCCACAAACCATTTTTTGCGCGAGCAGGAAGCGTGACCGGCTGATGGAGTATGCAAAACGGCTCGGAGGCTTTCCTTTGGTGCTGAAAGCCCTGGGAGGCACCCGCGGGATGGGTGTTCTTAAAATCGACTCTTTTTCGGCACTTGCGAGCATGGCGGATTTCTTGCTCAACCAGGGAAAGATGTTCGTTTTGAAGAAGTACATTCCCGTACGCGCTTCGGCGAGGTTTATTGTGCTTGGTTATAATGTCATCTCATCCCTCGAATATATCGCTACGGACCGTGATTTTCGCACTAATTCGTCAAAAAAACTCAAAGTGAAGCCGAAGAAATATTCAAAATCACTGGAGAATCTTGCGGTTCGCGCCACTCATGCCATGGGGTGGGAGTTTGGCGGGGTGGATATACTTATCCATGATGGAAAACCTTATGTTTCGGAGGTGAATTTTCCCTGTAATTTTGTCAGGGCGCAAAAGATCACCAAGCGAGATATTGCTTCACAGATGATCCGGTATCTGCGCGAAAAGTCGGAAAATTCCTAGAGCAGGTCGTGCGTGATTTTGTCGATGATGAGAAAACCTTCTTCTGTGGGCATGAGCCGGTTTTTCATGTGCGCAAGTTTTCCAGTTTCGACGTATTGCTGCGCTTTTTCAAGAAGTTCTTCTGTTTTGTTGAATTTGGCGGTGTACTCTTTAATGTCGATTCCTTCATGGGTTCTCATCCTGAGCATGATGTATTCGAGTTCGTCGAGTTCTTCGTCAATTGGGACGGTTTCGTCCAGTGCGGTCGGATTCAGCAGATATTCGTCAAATTTTTTTGTATTTTCCGTGCAGTTTCCTTTGATGTATGAATGTGCTCCAAGGCCGAGCCCGATGTACTCTTTCTGGTTCCAGTATCGCAGGTTGTGGTGGCATTCAAATCCCGGTTTGGCATAATTGGAAACCTCATAGTGAACATAGCCGGCGTTTTTCAGTTTTTTCGTGAGGTGTTCGTACATGGCTATTTGCGTGTCGTCGTTGGGACAGTCGGCTTTGAAGAGATCGATTTTTTTCGTGTCGTACGAGAGAAAGTAAAATGAGAGGTGGGGAATGTTCTGTTCCAGGATAATCTCAAGCTGATCCTGGAAATGTTTGAGCGTTTGGTGGGGGAGTCCCATGATGAAATCGGCCCCGAAATTTGCGATTGGGGATTGACGGATGGCTTCAAGGGCCTTGAAAATGGTAGTGTCGTCGTGGGGTCTGGCGATCCTGAAGAGAATTTTGCGGTCAAAGTTCTGGATTCCGAGTGAAACCCTGGTTACTCCGGCCTCTGAATACTTTTTCAGTTTTGGCGCGTCGATGCTTTCCGGATTGCACTCTATGGTAACTTCTTTATCCGGTGCTGTGTGGAAGTTTTTTCCGATGGTTTGAAGTATTTGCTCTATATATTCCGATTCGATGAGGCTTGGAGTTCCTCCGCCGAAGTAAATCGTTTCAACCCGGTAATCTGAGAATTGCCGGCTTTTTGTCACCATTTCGTTTTTGAGAGCTTCCACGTACTGCGGGATGAACCTGTTTTTATGGGCGAACGTCAAAAAATTACAGTACAGACAGATGGTTTTGCAGAACGGGATGTGGATATAGAGCGAGAGATCTTTCATAGTGGGAATGATTATCCCCATTTGGGTTCTTTGGCAACCCGATTGGTTATAAGCCGCGTTTTATGGTATACTATTCTAAAGTATTTTTTACGCTTTTGTATGGATCGTATTATCGTTGGCCTATTTGGAATACCGCTCGGTTTCCTGTTGATGATCTACCGTTACCATCTGAAACAGTTCACGGGCCCGATTCAATGGGCTGAACAGTACCTGGGGTCGGGAGGAACCTATAATCTTTTTATACTCGTCGGGCTTTTTATCTCGATTGTTTCTTTGATGTACGCTTTGGGAACAATCCAGGATCTTTTTACCAGCGGGCTGGGTCCGATTTTCGGTGTAGGACAGAGCTAATCGGCGCAGGAAACTTTTCGTGAAATATTTCTTGACTTCGGTATCTTGCTTGCTTATAATGCAGTGGCCTCAATTTGAGGTTGAGATTTATTACATGGTTTTACACCACACAATTCGTTCATATCCCTAAGCTTAAAGTGCTGATCAACTTCAGGACTTTGGGTTGAGGGGTGTGTACGAAAAGACACACCTTTTTTGTTCTTTAACAATTGGGCCTCAAAAAAAGAAAGATTGATAATCAATCTGTAATTTCATTTGAGAGTTATATCTTATTAAATTAGTATATTAAGCTTTGAGTATGTACTCGAAGCTAGTTAAATGGATGAAATCAAACTAAGTTACTCATAAGAGCATAAAGTGGATGCCCTGACACCAAACTTCGACGAAGGACGTGACTAACTGCGATAAGCATCGGTGAGCTGTTAAGTGAGCTTTGACCCGGTGATTTCCGAATGGGGTAACCCCATCAGAGTTATGTCTGATGACCCACCTTTTATTAGGGGGAGAGTTACTTGGGGAACTGAAACATCTTAGTACCCAAGGAAAAGAAATCAATAGAGATTCCCAGAGTAGCGGCGAGCGAAATGGGAACAGCCTAAATTTTTAGCACGTGATAGGTTACAGCCGTTGTGCTAGGAACGTTGCAAGAGCACCGTCCACAATCTGTATGTTGTGGCAATAAGTACTTCTATTAGCCAAATGTGCCTGGAAAGGCCAACCAAAGAGGGTAATAGTCCCGTCGGTTAAAATAGATTTATTTGTTGCGGTGATTTCTTAAGTAGGGTCGGACACGTGAAATCCGGCTTGAATCCGGGAGGACCACCTCCCAAGGCTAAATAGGTTTGGTGATCGATAGCGAACAAGTACCGTGAGGGAAAGGTGAAAAGCACCCCGGTGAGGGGGATGAAATAGAACCTGAAACTTTATGCTTACAAAGAGTGGGAGCCCGCAAGGGTGACCGCGTACTTATTGGAGAACGGACCATCGAGTTAGCTGTATGGCGCTTTTAGGTTAAGGGAGTTATACCCGGAGCCATAGTGAAAGCGAGCCTGAATAGGGCGATTTTGTGTCATGCACTAGACCCGAAGCCGGGTGAGCTACCCATGGACAGGCTGAAGTTCATCGAGAGGTGAATGGAGGGCCGAACGCACGGATGTTGCAAGATCTGGCGATGATCTGTGGGTAGTGGAGAAATTCCTATCGAACTCGGCGATAGCTGGTTCTCCTCGATATAGTTTTTGGACTAGCCTTGTGATTAAGCCCATTGGGGGTAGAGCACTATTAAGACTAGGGGACTAAATCAGTCTACCAAATCTTGATAAACTTCGAATACCAATGGTTATTGCACAGGAGTCGGACAGTGACAGCTAAGTGCCATTGTCGTAAGGGGAACAGCCCAGACCGCCGTCTAAGGTCCCAAATAAAGATTAAGTGTGAAAGGATGTGGAGTTACTTGTACAACCAGGAGGTTGGCTTAGAAGCAGCCATCCTTTAAAGAAAGCGTAACAGCTCACTGGTCTACGTGATTCTGCGCCGAAAATTCAACGGGGCTTAAATCTTTAACCGAAGACACGGGTTTACTACTACAAACTAAGGACACTATTAATGTATACGCGTGATGCTTGTATAAAATTATTGTTCATAGTTTCTTTGGTTTGTAGTAGTAAGCGGTAGAGGAGCGTTCGTATCGCAGTGAAGCTGCATCGTAAGGTGAGGTGGAGTGATACGAAGTGAAAATGATGGTATGAGTAACGTCTAAAGTTTGATGAAAAATCAGACCACCGAAAACCCAAGGTTTCCCAAGCCACGTTAATCGACTTGGGGTTAGTCGGTCCTAAGGCGAGGCTGAAAGGCGTAGCCGATGGACAACTGGTTAATATTCCAGTACAATCTGTTTTTCGCCCAAGCAAAACTTTTTGCGATATGGAAGCTTGATTCTCGACTTCGGTTGAGATGATGGTAACTGTAAAGCGGGAGTGGCGCTAGCTCAGGGGTAACGCATTCGGTTAATTGGAGCGTGTTAATGAATTCACGTGCAAGCTGTTAGCTTATGCTTTGATAGGTAAATCCGTCAGAGTTCGCGAGCAGTGACGCAAATTACTCATCGCAAGATGGGCGATTCCAATGATATCAGGTGCCAAGAAAAACCTCGGTAGCGAGAAAGGCAGATTACCGTACCGCAAACCAACGCTGGTGGGTAGGTAGAGTATACTAAGGTGATCGGGATAACTCACGTTAAGGAACTCGGCAATACAGCAGGTGTAACTTCGGGATAAACCTTGCCGGATTTTTTAGATTTCGGTTTAAAAAATTCGGCCGCAGTAAATGACTTCATGCAACTGTTTACCAAAAACACAGGTCTCTGCAAATTCGTAAGAATATGTATAGGGGCTGAAGCCTGCCCAGTGCCAGAAGGTCACGAGGAGGGGTTAACGCTCTGAATCTAAGCCCTGGTGAACGGCGGCCGTAACTATAACGGTCCTAAGGTAGCGAAATTCCTTGTCGGGTAAGTTCCGACCCGCACGAATGGTTTAATGGTGTGAAGACTGTCTCAACGTGAGACCCGGTGAAATTACATAGTCGGTAAAAATGCCGATTAGATATGGTAGGGCGAAAAGACCCCGTGCAGCTTTACTACAACTTGACATTGAGTCGAGATATATCTTGCGCAGGATAGATGGGACGCTTTGAAGCTTGGATTTCGGTCCAGGTGGAGCGGTCGTTGAGATACCATCCTTGATATATTTTGCCTCTAACCTCTGACGTTAATCCGTCAGGGGAACATTGTTTGGTGGGTAGTTTGACTGGGGCGGTTGCCTCCTAAAGAGTAACGGAGGCGCGCAATGGTTCTCTAGGCCTGGATGGAAATCAGGCTGATAGTGTAATCGCAAAAGAGAGCTTAACTGCAAGACCAACAAGTCGAGCAGATGCGAAAGCAGGTGATAGTGATCCGATAGTTTCACGTGGGTGAACTATCGCTCATCGGACAAAAGTTACGCCGGGGATAACAGGCTTATCGGGTCCAAGAGTCCACATCGACGACCCGGTTTGGCACCTCGATGTCGGCTCGTCGCATCCTGGGGCTGGAGAAGGTCCCAAGGGTTTGGCTGTTCGCCAATTAAAGCGGTACGCGAGCTGGGTTCAGACCGTCGTGAGACAGGTCGGCCTCTACCCTCCATATCCGTAGGAAAATTGAGAGAAGTTGTCCCTAGTACGAGAGGACCGGGACGAACGAACCTCTAGTGTATCTGTTGTCACGTCAGTGGCACGGCAGAGTAGCTATGTTCGGACGGGATAAACGCTGAAAGCATCTAAGCGTGAAACCCTACTCAAGATAAATTTTCCCAATTAGCCTCCCGGAAGACTACCGGGTTGATAGGCCACAGGTGTACGTGTAGTGATACATTCAGCCAAGTGGTACTAACAGGCGATCGACTTATTTTGTTTCATCTTTATGTGCATCTGTCAGTACTTAGTTCCGCATTGTGCGGAGTTAAGTACTGACATAAATGCACACGTTTAACTAGCTTTGAGTGTAGACTCTGGCTGGTGTGATGATATTGCGGATAGAATCAATCAATCAATCCAATTTGAGGCCCGTTGAAGACAAGCAGTGCAACATGGTTAAAAGGCACTGTCTTGGCAGCTCTAGAGAGTGGGTCACACCTGTTCCCATCCCGAACACAGCAGTTAAGCCACTCTTCGCCAATGATACTCATGCTATCAGCAAGGGGAAAGTAGGGCGCTGCCAGGACAGTGCTTTTTAAAAATCCATTAGATCGTCGTCTCACAGCGTCGACTGCGAAAAATACTTCCTCAACGTATTTCAATACGTTTCAGTCGTATTTTTCTTGTCTTCTTGTGATACTCGATCCAATGGATTTTTTCGTTCCATTTGATTTTTACCAATCTCGTTACCTCAGACGGATTTTCCTCTTTTCCTTATCCACCATTTCTTGACTTCAGATAGCGATAAAGTCGACAGGAAGAAGCCAATAACCGGAATGAGCGCTCCGAGGTAAAAGTCTTTGACTCCGATTAAAAACAGGACAGCCCCTGCGGTCAGGTAGGTGATCACGCAGATTGTTCCGATCCTGAAGCCGCTGGTTTCCCAGGCTTTGTCGGTTTCAACTCGGATGTTCCGGGCTTTGAGGGATTGGACCTCTTTTTCGAGTTCTTCAATTCTGTTATCCATTATTCATTGCCGTTGCCAGTTTTGACCTTGTCTGAACCTTGAGCTTGTGCGCTTTGAATGGCGCCGGACTCGTCGGCTCTTGGAGGCTTTGGGGTGGGTGTTCTTCCGTAAATGCCGGCCAAACCGCGCCTTACTCCGCCCTGTTGCCTTACAATGACGGCTGATGCCGGGGGAGTAGGGGTGGGGACAATGTCTCCCGATTCAACGCCTTCAATAAATGTACGGAAATCGTCGCAGTTTAAGAGTAGTTGAGTTCTGAGAGTCAAATCCCTTGTTGCAACGAGTTTTCCCAGTCTTTTCCAGGCGATGGAGTAACCGCCGTTCGCCTCTTTGTTCATTCTTTTTTGGTCCTCACACCAGTCGCGTATTTCACTTAAAAGCTTCGGCTCAACGTTTCCACCTTGTGTGGAAAGTACTCGTTCAACCTGAATGATGGCGCGGTCGTTTGTTAATTCCAGTTTGCCGTTTCCTGAATCGATAGCGGATGATCGATCGCTTTGTCCTGGTTTCACCATAACTGAGGGTTGTTAAGGATGATTGATTCTATACCATTTATTTCCAATAAATCAAGGTTATTTCTGACAAAACACTGATATATGTCGACTATACACTTTCCCTGAGCATAACGATACGGTGGTCGCCTCTCATGTTGTCGGCCTTTATCACCGTGTGTGCCGCTTCCGACTCCTCCATGGTTTCAATGAGTTCAAGGATGGCCTGTCTTTGATCCCTCTGTATCTGTTCGGTCGTGATTGCGGGCAGTTGGAAGTTGTCGGCTCTGGCCGCGATACGAATGTTATTGGCTACGGAGAATCTAAGAAGCCGGCGTCTTACGTCACCGAGTTTTCGGCTTAGGCCGGGAACATTTCCTTCGGTAAATACGGCGCGGGTTTCGTCTCCTCCGTCCGCGTCTATAACCGGGTTCCCTCCGTATATTCGGAACATTTTTTCCTCGATTCCCCTGAGATACGCCGTTCCGGTGTCGTCGAACGACATCATTTTCCTGGCAAATTCAGGTTGTTCGTGAAGGTCTTCCAGTTTTTTCTCCAGAATCTTGTCGAGTTTTGCCTTATCGATTGTTCCGTCTTCTCCAACCATTGTTGCCCATTCTTCGTTGCTGATGTTCAGCATGCCGATGAGGTCGATCGCGCATCGTTCGAATGCGGACTGGTTCAGTGCTCCGAATCCGATGTTGTCTCCGAAGATCAATACTTTCATTCCTGGTTCCATCATGGCTTTGATCGCGGCGCGGGTGGTTCTCACTCGTTGTTCGAAGGGGGAGTCGTTTTTCAGCGATAGTTCAAGCGCTTTGGATGTGTGTTCCAGGAGCGTGCGTATTCGGTTTTCGTCTGGTTTTTCTTCGCTGAGCGCTTTTTCCGAGGCGTTGAGTATCCCCACGATCTTGTAAATGTCGGAAAGGTAGGGGTCCATTCTTTCCGTCTGGAAGTTTTTCAGGAAGTCTACGATGTTCATGGCTTTGTAGTATCGGTCGAAGAATTTCAATTTTTCCTCAAACGCTTGTTTTTCCTCGTCGGACATGGCCATGTATTCGTCGCTTTTGCGGTATTTGTCGACATGACGGTAGGTGTTGATCATTTCCGGTTTCATTCTCACGTACCCGTTTTCGTCCATCATAAAAAACTGTTTCCATTCATCGTATACGTCTACCGTTTCCGGGTTTACGACTTTTCCAAGATTGTGCTGTGCACGGATCAGATGTTTAAAAAGTTCTTTGTGGCTGTATTCCCTCATGTAAACGAACGGAACCCCGTTCTTTTTCCCGTTTCCGTTTAAAATGTCCGGTTCAAGTTTCTGCAGTGTAGCGATATTGGCCGCACATTCCGCATTGCGGATGGCAAGGTAGCTGTTTTGCGGACCTGCCCTCAGCTTGTCCAGTCCGATGGCGATGTCTATGCTTTTTTCACCGCTCTCGATCATGGAGCACATCTCCTGGAGCTCTTCGATGTTTTCTTCGAGCTTATGAATTTCCTTAGAAAGGGTGCGGACTTTTTCCTCGGTTTCCTGGTCGTTCGGTCCGTTCTCATCTCCCTGGCTCAGCTGGAGCCGTTCCATGGATTTCTGGGCCTGTTTTTTTTCCAGGTGGTGGCGACGTTTTTTTAAGTGTGCAAGCAGAACATCCTTTGCTACTTTTTGAATTTGTCCAAGTTTGAGTTCGAGTACGTCGATATTACTGCGTCCGTTGGGTTCGTCGTGCTCGATGCGGGCGACATCAATGATGAAGATCCCTCCTTTGAAGTGGGATTTCAGGACTTTGGCGTTGTGTTCACCGAGTATCTGCTCGATCTTCTGGTGTAATTCGTCCACATAATCATCGGTCTGGTTCGGCCCGAGGTAGTAGTCGTTCAATTCTTTGATCGTTGGAGAAACGAGCCGGTAGGCACCGATCCTTTTGTCTCCTTCATTCAGGTTCCATTCGTTTTCCCTGAGAATGCGCAAAAGGGGGATCAGGGCATCCAGATTTTCAAGTTCCTTCACCTCTCTTTCCAAAAATTCACGGACTTTTGCGAAGTCGGCGGTATATTTACCTTCAGCGTCAGTGGCAAGGGGATTAATGCTGTAGCGCCGGACGATTTGTTCGATTTTTGCGAACAGACGTCTGTGGCGTTCCATTCCGGGAAAAGCACTGCGACGTTCCACCTCTCTCTTCTCGGTTTCAAGATCAAGCGCCGTTATTTCCCTGGGGAGCATCAACCTTTCGCCCCCTTCCATAATGGGAAGGGTTTCCGGACCCGGTGGATGAATTGTGGGAGTTGTGTTGCTCATGGTTATGGTAAAAGCACTTCTTTATAACATATTTTATTTACTATGTCAATAGTTATTGTCAGGAAAATATCATGAAAAACCCCGCGGATTCTACGGGGTTTTTGTTTTTCTGCCAACAGGAAAATTATCGCATGTTTGTCCTATGTTCCCTGGTAGTCCTGGACCATCTTTTCTTCATCGGTTTGGACATTGATGTCCTGGATTTCCTTGGCTTTTTCGTAACGGGCCACCGTGGGGTTATAGATGTTGTAGAACAGTTCGATCAGTTCTTTGGTGGTAAGTTCCTGGGCCTTCAGTCCGCAGTTTTCCAGACCGACTTTAACGGCGCTGACACGCTGAACCAGGGTTTTTTTTAGTTGTTCGAACTCTTCGTGGCGGCGCTTGATCGCTTCATAGCTGTCCTTTGCGTTCATGTTCTGAAAGAATTGCTGGAGAATATTCGGTTTCTGGGCTCTCATGGGGTCAAGGGGGACAATGACCAAAAAGTCTTTTTCCATAATGTCCGCGTATTCCACAAGTTTGGCTATATACTCCACATATTCATAGGTCTGAGTCTGGAGAAGGGGGTTTGTCTGCTTTTCACCGATTTTCCGGAGTTTATCCAGGTAATTGTCGATGTCCAGTTTTTTTGAACGGACGACAATCTGAATGGGAAATTCGAGAGTATTTAAAAACCCCTGGTATGAATACACAATGGAGTTTTGTTCCTCTTCGGATTTCAGGTTGAAATTGATGCTGGAAACCCTGAGTACGGAACGAATCCCGCCATTTTTTAATATAATGGTGTCGTCCCGGATTTCAGCGATCCGAAGGTATGTCTGCGTACTGGATGCGGGGTTCTTTTTCGCCTGCGACTGTCGTGTGGATTCGCTGTTTGGGCTTGGATTTGCCATAAATTGGGGCGTTATTGGTGTAGATTATTGCTGTGTGTGTCCAGGATTTTGCTTAACTCTTCGAGTTTCTTTCTTTTATCCATCATCTGTTCCGCTTTGGCCTCTGCCTTCTTTTCGACTTTTGTTTGGGGTTTTGAGGTTTCGTACATGGAAAGGATGATTTCGGCGCTGCCCTGGACCCATCGTCTTTTTTGCGGAAGGAGTACATGTTGCAGGTACACGGCGAGAAATCTTGAAAATTCCATGTCGAGCGGTTTTACGAACGCAAAAAGTATGGTGATCAGGGAAATAAACGCGACCGGCGGGAGCCAGGTGATCCAAAGATACTCCTTTGCCAGTCCGACGTAGATGGCATAGGCGATGCCTCCGCCGACCCCGCAGATAATGAGTTGCTTGAGCGTGAGGGGTCCCACGATCTTATCTTCGCGCTGCACGTTTTGTGGAACTTTGAACTGCATAGGTTTTATTGAGAATCTTTAAATTATAGCAGAAATTGCACTTCCCTACAATGTTTGGTAGACTCTCTGCGACTTTAAATCCCGTGCGATTTTTCTTGAGGAAATTCACGGCTTGAATAAAAATTTTGTTCAATAAATGCGAGATAGTTCCCACATTAGAAATTTTTGTATTATCGCCCATATTGACCATGGGAAATCGACTCTTGCCGACCGATTTTTGGAAGTGACCGGGACGGTAAGCAAGCGTGAAATGAAACATGAACAGTTGTTGGATACCATGGAGCTCGAACAGGAAAGGGGCATCACCATTAAGCTTCAGCCCGTCCGCATGAATTGGAAGCAGGATGGAAGGGACTACGTTTTGAACCTTATCGATACGCCCGGGCATGTGGACTTTACCTATGAGGTATCACGAAGCCTGGCTGCGTGTGAGGGGGCTATTCTGGTTGTTGACGCCACACAGGGGATAGAGGCGCAAACGCTGGCAAACTGCTATTTAGCCCTGGAGCATGACCTCAAGCTCGTTGCTGTATTGAACAAGATAGACCTTCCTTCCGCTGATGTAGAACGAAGGGCCCAGGAAATAGAAAATACGCTCGGAATTCCGAAAGAGGAGATTATCCCCATATCCGCGAAAGAGGGGACGAATGTGGAGAAAGTTCTGGCCGCGGTGATTGAAAAGGTTCCGCCTCCTCCGGAAACCGATGAAGGTGACGAGACGAAAGCCCTCATTTTTGATTCAGTATATGACTCTTATAGGGGGGTGGTGACTTATGTCCGCTTGATGTCTGGTGAACTGAAGCGCGGTGACAAGATTTATTTGCTTCATAATAAGACAGAGCTGGAGGTCCTTGAGGTGGGTTATTTTAAGCCCAAATACCTTGCTGCCGAAAGGTTGGTTTCCGGTGAGGTGGGGTATGTCGTTTCCGGTTTAAAGAATGTTGGCGATGCCCGCGTTGGTGACACGATATGGAAACCCGGCACTAAACCTCTGGATCCTCATGATGCCAGGCCTTTGGCTGGCTATAAGGTGGTCAAACCTTTTGTTTTTGCAAGTATCTATTGCGTAGACGGTGATGATTTTCCGCTCCTTAGGGATGCGCTCCAAAAGCTTCAATTAAGCGATTCTGCCTTGAGTTTTACGCCCGAACAATCAGGGGCTCTTGGACATGGTTTCCGGTGTGGTTTCTTGGGGCTTTTGCATTTGGATATCGTTCAGGAACGTCTTGAGCGGGAATATAACCTGACTTTGATCGTTACCGCGCCGTCGGTGTCTTATATTGCGGTGAAAAACAACGGGGAAGAGGTCTTTGTCGCAAATCCGGCCGATTTGCCTGATCCGGCCACGATTATGGCAATCAAAGAGCCTTGGGTGAAAGTTGAGATTTTGACTCCCAAGGAATATGTGGGGAGTATTATGCAGATGACTCTTGAAAAGCGTGGGGTCAATAAGAGCATCCAATATATTGACGAAAACCGGGTCATTTTGTTTTTTGAGGTGCCTTTGGCTTCGATTGTCGTGGATTACTATGATTCCCTGAAAAGTATCAGTTCCGGGTATGCGTCCATGAACTATGAGTATCTTGAGTATCGTGAAGGAAACCTTGTAAAGCTGGATATCCTCATAGCCAGCGAAAAAGTCGATGCCCTGTCCATGATTGTTCACCGTGAACAGGCGCATCATGTGGGTATTGATCTGTGTAAGAAGCTGAAAGAACTCATTCCCAAACATCAGTTCGAGGTTGCTATCCAGGCTGCCATTGGGAGTAAGGTGGTTGCCCGTGAGACGATCAGTGCCATGAGGAAGGATGTGACCGCCAAGCTGTATGGCGGGGACCGAACCCGTAAGGATAAGCTTTTGAAGAAGCAAAAAGCCGGGAAAAAACGCATGAAGAAGGTCGGAAAGGTTGATTTGCCTCAGGAGGCTTTCCTGGCTATTTTGAAGAAATAGGACGTGGCAGTCCGAACGACAGGTTGACAAAACTATGTATATATGTTATTTTAGGGTCGTGATTTATCATGAAAAATAACATATTTTTCGGTGATACATCCGTTCCAGATCTTTGAAAACTTACATAAGGAAATCTTGGATGGAAGACTGATGCTTAAGCAATAAGCGTTATACTCCTATCCAAGATTCAGTTCCGGCCATTTGGCCACACAACCCTGTTTGAGGAGAATGCCCATCATGAGCAAGACCACTGTTTCCGCCGTCAGCAGCAGCTCCGCCGATCACATCTTCTGGTTCGTCTCGGCCTGGGCGCTTTCGCTCGGCTACCTGCCGCTCTTCGGCATCGCCCTCATGGCGATCATCGGAAGGTAGTAAGACCGGCCTGGTGTGTTCAGGCCTTTCCGTAACCCAGGAGGTTTCCGATGACTATGAAGACCGCCCTCATGATTATTGCCGTTGTGACTACGCTTGGAACTATTGGTCTCATTATCTTCAACATTACAACTCACTGACCCCGGGGGAGGAAAAGAGGAGGAGGGCTTTCGCTCTTTGGAACCGTTGGTTCCCGGCCACTTTACAGTGTGTCGTCTTCTTTCTTCCCGTCGCGGTTTCCCTTATGCAAGTTTTCATCTCTTTTTTCTATTATCTGCCCTTGGAAAATGGGCGTTTTTTTGGTATACTATAAGGATAAATTTGGTCTCAAAGGTAAAAATTTAAGAATAAAACCGTGGCACAGAAGTTCAACATTAAGAAAAATTTAACGCGTGTGGCTTTTGGCCTCTACGTTTTCGTGTTGTTCCTCCTCGGGGCACAGCTGTTCTTTGGGGATCAGATGATGTTCTTTGCAAACTCTTTTACCGGAACCCCTGTTGAGCACTTTTCATCGGAAACTTTGACGGTCGCTTATGCGTTGCCTGTGCAGAGTCTTGAACCGACGTTGTTTGACTCGGTTTCGCGTAGCCGTTTGGTGAATGTTTATGAGGGACTGGTGCGGACGGATCGGAATTTAAAAATTGAGCCCGCCGTTGCCGTATCCTGGGGCCTTGTGGACCCGACAACCTGGGAGTTTACTTTGCGTCCGCACGTGTTGTTTCACAACGGGACCGAGGTGCGTGTCACGGATGTTGTGGAAAGCATTGATCGTGCACGGAATTATGATGGCTCTCAGCTGAAAAATCTTTTGAGCGGCATTAACGACGTAACGAAAGTGAACGATTCTACCCTCCGGATCACTACCAAAGTTCCTGATCCTCTGCTTTTGAACAAGCTTGCGGTGACCTATATTTTCCCAGCGAATTATACGGATTTTGAGCGTCCCCTCGGAACGGGACCTTACCAGTTTGTTTCTTTGGATCATGATGAACAGTGCACCATGAAACGTTTTGAAGGTTATTGGGGTATGAAGCCATATTATGGCCAGGTGGTTCTCAAGACCATGCAGGATCGTGATGACCGCATTGATGCACTGAAGAGCGGCGGGGTGGATTTGCTCGCCGATGTTCCTCCTTCCGCGGCCAAAACCATTGTTTCGCAGAGTGTCGCATTGAAAACGATCCCCAGCCTTGAGGTGAATTTTCTTATGCTGAATGCCAATACGAGCCTCTTCAGTGACAGGGTTTTCAGGGAGGCACTTGCTTACGCCCTGGATCGCCGGGAGTTTGTTGATATTGCCGGAGGTTATGCGCAGCCGATTCATCAGTTCGTGAGCAGTGGAGTGTTCGGCTTTAACCCTGATTTGAAGGGATATGAGTACGATTTGAAAAAGGCTCAGGAACTTGTTGAACCGCTTGTGGCCCAGTCTTTTGAACAGATGACCGTGACTCTCGATTACGCTCAGGGAAGTGATGTGGTCGCGCAGTATGTCAAGGATCAAATGAAACTGTTGGGTGTCGATGTTATTCTTAATCCTCTGAGCGGGAATGAGTTTCAGGAAAAACTAGAAAGCGGTTCTTCCGAGATGTATTACCTGGGCTGGAGATCTGAACTTGGGGATGCCAACGATTTTTTACAGACCGTGGTGCATACGAGGGATGAAAGCGGTTTTTCCGGACAGTTCAATGGAACGGGTTATTCAAGTGAAGCCGTAGTTGAGCTCATTGATAAGAGTGAAAAGGACCTGAACCCCAAAACTCGTCTCAAGAGCCTGCAGGATGCCATGAAAATTTTAGTCGAGGACGATATTGCGGGTATTCCGCTCTTTGAAACTCAGACCATTTTCGCTTACCAAACCAAAATACAATTTGATCCCCGGGTGGATGGTTACATCTATGCGGCGGAAATAAAATAAAAAACTATGCTTCACTCGATTAAAACAAAACTCGTCCTTACGATCAGCGCGCTCATTATCGTCCTGCTGAGTGCCGCCGCGTTCGTGTTGATTCGCGAGAAGCAGCGTGAACTCACCAAAGACATTTTTGATCGCGCACGTTCTTTTGCTGAATTGACGGCGGAGAATGTCGTCAGTGACTATAATCTGTATTTGGCTCAAAAGAGCTTTGTTTATTTTAACAGAAATATTCAGGACACTTTTGCCAAGAATGTTGATGTGTCTGCGATCAAAGTGGTTGGCTACAATGGGGAAATCGTCTACGATTCAACGACGGAGAAAGAGAAACAGTACGATGGTGCTGTCCGAAAGGCTGAGAAGAAAGATCTTGTCGAACAGGTGAAGTCTCGGAATGCATCTGTGAAAACCCTGGATACCGGCCGTGTTGTCTACTTGAAGAAAAATCAGGACGGTTCGGTAAGTCCGGTCGATTTTAACGAGAAAGGGGTTGGTGCGTTGGCTCAGGATGAAAAAATTGAGTACCTCGTACAGCCGGCCGCCAACGATTTTGCGGTTGTTTATTCAATCAGCTATCAGGCACTTCAGGATCGCATCAATCAGACCTCGATACGTATTTTGCTTTTGGCGATCTTTGGGGTCGGCGTCGGTATTTTAATGGCAATTTTGTATGCCGGAACTATTACCAAGCCGATAAGAAAATTGAAGGAAGGCGCCGAAATTTTTGCCACTGGAAAGTTTGATTATCGTGTTGATATTAAGACCAAAGATGAACTGCAAACCCTGGCGAATTCGTTCAATAAGATGGCCGCTGATCTCGAAATCAGCACCAAGGCATTGGTTTATAAAGAGCGCGTGGCCAAAGAGCTGGAACTTGCGGCAAAGATCCAGAAGCAGTTGTTGCCCACTCAGATGCCGAAGATTAAGGGTCTGGATATTTCCGCCGGGCTTTTGCCTGCCGAGGAGATCGGGGGAGACTGTTATGATTTTATCCACACCGGTCTGGATAAGCTCGTCCTTTACATCGGTGATGTAACGGGCCATGGCGTACCTTCGGGTATCGTGGTTTCCATTGCGAACGCATTGGCCTACCATCTTGCGGACAAGGAAGATTTGCTGAATTTGATGGTGAGCATGAATAAAGTCATCAAGGAGAAGACTGCTTCGAACATGTTCCTCACCATGGTCATGCTTCAGTGGGATGCGGCTTTAAACAAACTTGAGTACGTGAATGCCGGGCATGAGCAGATGATCCATTTTCACGCGAAGGATAAAAAGGTTACGCTCACTCCAGCGGGCGGTTTGGCTTTGGGAATGTTTCCGGACATTGGGAAACTGCTCAAACTCCAGGAGATTGTTATGGAGAAGGATGACGTTCTTGTTATGTATTCTGACGGTATTCCCGAATCCTGGAAGAACGAAAAGGAGATGTATGGCATGGCGCGTTTTAAGAGGGCGGTCAGTGAATACAGCGATCTGCCTTCGTCAATAGCCATCCGTAATGCGCTTCTTGCCGACGTAAAGGAGTTCAGCGGCAAATATAAGCAGATGGATGATATTACGCTGATTGTATTGAAGAAGACTCAATAGGTGGTTTTATTCCGAAAGGAAGAACGTTATGTAACTGGTGGTTGATGTCACCGGTTCCTTGGTGTAGTCCTGGGAGTTTTTGTTGAGGTAGAAGTGCAACTTCGCTTTTTTTACTTCCTGGAGGGATTTCATCATATATAAAATGTTGATGGAATCGCAGTTGTCCGGCTGGTTCAGGTCTAGGATTTTTCCGGGGTCGTCCAGTTTCAGGGTTTCAATGGTTTGAAGGTCTTTTTGATCGGCTTGTTCCTTCGTGAGATAGTGTGAGAAATCAGAGCTTTCCACGATGAGGGTTTTCGGTTGGTCCGATTTTGCGTCGAGAAACTCTATAAGTTCATCGAGATCATTTTTTTGCGCGTCGCTCCGGATGAGTATCGGAGTGATTTTGGCTTTTGGCCAAAGTGACACGATGAAAGGGATGGGCGTTCCAATTCCGTGTTCGAATGAAATAAATGCATCGCCGTTTGCGGTGTTGGACATGCTTTTCAGTTGTCCAATGTCTTGAGGAGATATGCCGGTTGTTCCGGTTGCTGTTTTAAGCGGCGATTCGATGAAAGATATCTGGGCTTTGCCCCGGTCATAGTGGTCGGGCGAGAGGATGTAAATGTTTTCGTAATCGTTGTTTCGTAGCTGAAAGAGTGTTTGGGCCATGACGTCGGCGGCGAGCTGGTGGTGAGGTATTGCCACTCCCCACGTATTTGTCGTGTATTCGGCTCTTTCGTTGTTTTTTATTTTTTCAAAAATATATGAATAAAAATCCGCGCTCATCTGGTTCTGCAGGGAGATGATTTTTTCAGGGACAATGTCTGGTTGTGCGCTTGTTTGTGTGGTGCAGGAATTCATGATTGTGAGTGTGCCGATCAACAATGCTGTCAGAAAGAAACGGCCCGGGTTTTTCGCCGGGCCGTTTCTTTCGATGGTGTTTTGAAGTTTCTTTTCGTTCATGGGGGGGCTATTTTACCAGCAGGTCCTGGTAGTAGAACGGTGTTTCCGGCAGGTTGTCCTGGTCCACCTTGGCCTTCCAGTCGTCATCGGTATAGCGGTTGCCACCCAATGGTCCGGTCAGTTCAAAATGACGGTACGCAACTCCAATGACTACACGGGGAGTTCCTTGATCGGAGACGAAGGCCAGCATGATCAGCGGGTTCCCGGTTGCTTCGTAAAGGATTTGTCCGCTCACTCCGTCGGTGTGAATGTCGGCGATGAGTGCCGGTTTCTTGTCTTTCTCCTGAATTTCTTCCCCCGTAAACGGCGAGATGAGGTTAGATATGTTATAGAACTTCGTCCGGAGCTCTTCGTACTCTTCGTCGGTGATTTTTTCGTTGGTCAGTTCTTTCTGTGCGAGCGCTTGGTAGAATTTGAGGTTTTCCATGAAACCGTCGAATCTCCAGCTGACCTCGTCATCCAAAAGTCCGCGTGATTCAAGCCCTTCTCTAGTAAACTGTGAGAGTGCGATCATGCGTGCCCAGAATTCCATGTCCGGTTCGACGAAGCCCTTCACTATTTCTGCAGGGGGCAGTTCTTCCCCCGGACCTCCGCCGAGTTCGGCGTAACTTTGTTTCGCGTAGAGCAGAGTGTCGTGTTTGAGTTCGCTGTATGAACCTAAAACAGTTTGCAGGTTTTTATTTACGTAGAGGGCCCCCTGCATAAATGCCGGATATCCTTTGCCGTATTCCTGGAGGAGAGGGGAAAGCGTCCATAACCATCCGCTGGAGATGTTCCCGAGCCATTCCTGTGCCGACATTTTGTCGAGTTCGGCCTTGATGGTCATGAGTTTGGTCCAGAGTTCATCGGCTTTAAGTCCGCTTTGTCCGCTTTTTTCAATCCAGGTTGGAAGGAGTGATTCGACTTTTTTGCTTCCCATGGCTCCTGCAACAAAGAGCGCGCTTGGCATGCTCGGCAGCTGGATGTCTGTTTTTTCCGCTCCGGCGGTCATTTGGTTCAACACCCAGGCGTCAAATGTGAATTTTTGTCCGAACAGCCGAAGGCCTTTGGTTTGAAGGAGTAGGTCTTCTTTAGTCCTGTTTGCCATGTTCTCGTCAATGATAATTTCCGAAAGGATTTTTGGCGAAGGGAGTTCCGACGCGGCCGTTTTAACTTTTTCAAAGCTTGACGGTTCGAATACCGCTGAAAGCGACGCATTGGCTCCCAGGGCTTTTTCGTATGCTCCGCTGAACTGTTTGAAGGTGATATCGTCCGAGGCCCCTGCGATAAAGTCCGTAGTGTCGGACAGTTTGGCCCATTCTTTTTCCACTCCGGCTTCCTTGATGAGTGCTGTCAAAACGGCGGAATCTTTAAGCCCTTCTTTTGATCCAAACGGCAGGCTTTGTCGTCCGAAGAACATCATGGATCTGAAGTATGAACGGAGCATGGAATTTTCCGTATAGTGGCTGCGCGGAGTGAACTGTGTATAGTCGTTCGTTTTTTTAGGGTCATAGATGCTAAACAGCGGGGGTGTTGCGGTACTGTCGCCTTTTGCCGCAAGCTTGATTTCCCCCTGGATCTTTTGGTAGGTATCCTGGTCAAAGTTGTCTTTGTAGGCTTCGAGATTTTTCAGGAATGCCGCATCGGTTTTATCTATCGTCTTGTCTTGTTCGGCCCATGGATCTTCACCTTCAGCGTAGTAGGTGGTCGGTTTTGAGCCGGCATTGGTTTCCAGAAGTACCTTGCCAATGGTCAGATAACCGGCAACGCGCTGGAGTGATGCTTTTGCTTCCTGGTTTTGTTCATTTTTCAGGTCTTCGAAGGCTTTTTCTTGCAGAGGGGCGATGACGCTTGTCAGCAGCGGGTGCAGTTTGTACTCTTCAAGCCGTTTGAGATACCTGTCAAAAAAGACATGGTAGGTGTGGAGGACAACATCCGAGTTTACATAGATCGCGTTCACCGGTACGCGTTCGCTTGCGATGCCGGATCCGGCAAAGGAAGAAAAGAGCCCTGTCATATAGTCCGGCGGCAGACGGTAATCCTGAAGCGTAAAGCTGCAGGCTTGTCCTTTATCTACAAGTCCTTTGTTGAAACAGAATTTTTCCGTGTCCTTGAAATTATCCAGGATGAGGAATTTGTTTTCCTTAAGAAATTCGATCTGCTTGGCGCTGAGTTTTGTTGCCAGTGCTTTTTCCATCAGCGCGAGATTTTTTGCCTTGGTTGGGTCTGACTCGCTCTCTTTGATGTTTGGAGTAACCGTTCGTTGTTCGTAGTACTTTGTGGCATCGGCAAAAGCCGTTTGTGCCATTAATACATCGGCAAGTGAAGCCGGTGTTTTAGGCTGGACCACTGCGGTTTGCTGGGTTTGTTCCTGTGTTCCGGGAGTCGGAAGAGGAGCCGGCTGGTTGCTGCATCCCGCCAGGAGCGATGAAGCCAGGATACCCGGAATGAGAATGGTTGAGACTGCCTTTTTCATGGGGAAAGATTAGTAAATGAAATTCATGAGTACAAAACCGTCGTCGGCGAAATGTATTACATTTTTAGAGTTTCGCTCCGGGCACCGGGAATTTGTCGCAGAGTTCTTTTACGGACGCTTTCAGTTCGGTAAGTTTTGCTTCGTTTTGCCAGTTGTTTACCACATCGTTAATCCAGCCGGCGATGAGTTTCATTTCCGCTTCTTTCATGCCGCGGGTGGTGATGGCGGGCGTGCCGAGACGGATACCGCTCGGATCCATCGGGCTTCGTGTTTCAAACGGAACGGTGTTTTTATTACAGGTGATGCCAGCCTTATCAAGGGCTTCCTGGGCTTGTTTTCCTGTTACGTTCTTGTTGGTAAGGTCAATGAGCATAAGATGGTTGTCCGTACCGTTTGAAACGATCTGGAACCCAAATTTCATCAGTTCATCGGCCAATACTTTTGCGTTGGCGACGATCTGTTTTGCGTAATCTTTAAACGAAGGTTCAAGCGCTTCTTTAAACGCAACGGCTTTCCCGGCGATAATGTGGTCGTGAGGACCTCCCTGAAGACCCGGGAACACCGCACGGTCTATTGCTTTTGCGTATTTTTCCTTGCACATGATCATGGCACCTCGCGGTCCGCGGAGCGTTTTATGGGTAGTTGTTGTGACTACGTCGAAGTAGGGGACGGGTGAGTCGATGATTCCTGCGGCGATGAGGCCTGCGATGTGCGCGATGTCGGCCATGGTCAGCGCCCCGACTTCATCGGCAATCTCTTTGAATTTTTTCCAGTCGAGGTTGCGTGAGTAGGCGGAAAATCCGGCGACGATCATTTTGGGTTTGTGTTCCAGTGCGAGCTTGCGGACCTCTTCCATATCGACCCGTCCGGTCTCTTTTTGAACCCCGTACCCTACGAAGTTATAAGATTTTCCGGAAAAACTGATTGGCAGCCCGTGGGTAATGTGTCCACCGTGATCAAGTTTCATCCCAAGTACCGTGTCGCCGTAATTCAGGAGGGCGAAATAGACCGCAGTGTTGGCCGGGCTTCCGGAATAAGGCTGCACGTTCACGTGTTCGGCTCCAAAGAGTTGTTTTGCGCGGTCAATGGCGAGGTTTTCAACCACGTCAACGTACTCCTGTCCGCCGTAGTACCGTTTTCCGGGGTATCCTTCGGAATATTTATTGGTCATAAGAGATCCCACGGCCTCCAATACCGGGACAGAAACGTAATTTTCCGAAGGGATGAGTTCCATTCCTTCGCTTTGGCGTTGTTCTTCATGTTTAATAGCATCGTAGATCTGCTGATCGTACGACTTAAGGTGTGTCATGTCCATAAGATAGAAGGTTAAAAGGCAAGAGAGAAAAGCCGCACTTTCCGCTTATGCGGGTGTTTTGAGCTTTTTTCTTCCAACTTTTAACGTTTTTCTTTCGGTGATGATCATATCCATTGGAACATCGTGTGGTTCGCCTGGGATATTTTTCACTATTTGGAATGCGTATGCAATGCCAATTTTGATAGAGACCGTTTTTTTGAGGAGTCGATCGTAAAATCCCTTTCCGTATCCTATCCGGTGACCGTCATGGCTGAAAACGACTCCGGGCACGAGGAGGAGGTCTATCTCCTCGGGTTTGATTGGGGGGAGATGCTTGTGGGGCTCAAGGACGTTGAATTTCCCTTTCTCCGTCTGGGTCAGTTTCTCGATTGCGTGAAGTTGCAGGGTTTTGCCTTTCATCCTGGGCAGCACGAATGTTTTATTTGAACGGTCTTTATTGAAAAGGGCCGTCAGATCGACTTCACCGTGGATCGGCAGATAGAAAAGGATACAACGGGCTTTTTTATAGTCTGCCAACCGCTTGATCTTTTTTACAATTTTTTCGTCATTTCTCCGCTTATTTTCCGCAGTTTGGGCTTTTCTTTCAATGATTTTTGATATCCGCAACCTTTGTTTCACTTCATCTTTTGGTGAATTGGTGACGACTAGATTTAACCATAAATTCGGTTCAAAACCCAAATAGTTATGATTGTTCACTTTAAAAGGCCGTTTCTGTTAAATATGGTCTTGAGATTTTTTTGCGATTCGCTAGAATGGGTGAGCCTCGGACGGAAGTTTTGTACGAAGTATGCGCGGGTGGCGAAACTGGCAGACGCACTACCTTGAGGTGGTAGCGCCCACAAGGCATGGAGGTTCAAGTCCTCTCCCGCGCACCATGATCATTCGACTGAATGGTCGTTTTTACGTAGTTTTTCGCGGAGTTTTGCGTCCAGGAAGCACATTTCTTCGTCGTTGTACCCGAAATAGTGGGCGATTTCGTGCATCAAAACCTCCTGGATCAGATTTTTAAGTTCATTTTCATTCCGCACCGATCGTACAATCGGTTCCTGGAAGATGCTTATTTTGCTCGGCTGGTCGCCAAAGATGCCCTGTCCCCATTGCGGTTTTGCTATGCCGTCAAAGAGTCCCAATAACGGGCCGTGGGATTCGGTTTTTTCGAGTTGTTCTGAGGTTGCGTTCATTTCTATGCGAATGGCGACGTTCCTCATTTCATACTTGAAATGGGCTGGGATTTTTTTCCAGGCCTCTTCCACGAATTGTTCGAATTGTTCGTCGTTAATCTCGATCATTTATTGGCTTTATGTTGACAGTTTTCGCAGAATCCCATGAATTCGAGATAGTGTGCGTCTATCCTGAAATTTTTTGTGGTCTCGATTTTGTTTTCGAGTTTTGAAAGGTTTTCACCTTCGACCTCGTCGACTTTGTGGCAGTTTTTGCAGAGAAGATAGTGGTGGCAACTGTTTTTGTTTTCTTTCATTCTTTCTGTGCTGCAGCGGATGTAGCCGTTCAACGCAAGTACTTTATGGGCCAGTGAAAGCCCTTCGAAGGTTTCAAGAATGCGGTAGATGGTCACGACGTCGGCGTTGATTTTCTGTTTTTTGAGCATGTCTCGCATATCGTAGGGAGAGAGGGCCTTCTCGGTTTTTTCGAGCAATTCGACGATCATCTGCCGCTGCCTTGTTATTTTGTATCCGGCTTCTTTGAGCGTCTTGATCGCGTATTTTTTGTAGTTTTTCATAGCGAGATATTTGAATGTTTATCTTAATTGTAGACCTGTTTCCCTTGACTTGCAATATTATTGCGTTTAATATCGGTGTGGTTTTCATTAATAATACTTGAACATGAAAAAGTTTCTTGCAGGCGTACTCTGTTTTTCCGCCTTTTTTATGGGTTGCGAGGCCATTCCTCAGGGTTCTCCTTCCGGGTCGGTTTCTTCTGCACGGGCGCCGAGTCAGGAGGTGCAAAAAATCAAGATTGTCACCAGTTTCTACCCTCTTTATGAAATCGCCCGCACGGTTGGCGGTGAATATGTGGATGTTCAAAATCTTGTTCCTCCCGGTGCAGAACCACACGACTATGAGCTGACGCCGAAAGACATATCACGTGTTTTTGGGTCCAGTATTCTTTTTGTGAACGGCGGGGGATTGGAACCGTGGTTCGGCAAGATTTCTTCCGAAGCTCAGCAGCAGGGTGTTCGTATTATTGACGCTTCAAAGCTTGTTGATGATCCTTTGCCGGGAGATCCCCATTTCTGGCTGGATCCCCTGTATTATATGAAGGAGGTTGATAATTTTGAAAAGACGTTAAGCGGGGTTGATCCCTCCCGGCGCGATTATTATTCGGCAAATGCCCGGAAGTTTGCTGCGGAAATTCTCGCTCTTTCCGGTGATTTTGAGAGTGGGCTTCAAAATTGTTCTTTTAGGGAGTTTGTGACAAACCATGCGGCTTTTGGATATCTCGCTAGGCGTTACGATATTGAGATGATTCCGATCACGGGACTTTCTCCCGATGCTGAACCTTCCCCCAAAAACTTGGCTGCGCTGACGGATCTTCTTAAAAGCAAAAATATCCGGTATGTCCTGGTTGAGACACTGGTGAGTCCCAAGATCGCCGAAACCCTGGCTCGCGAGGTTGGGGCGCAGACATCCGTGCTTAACCCTCTTGAGGGTTTGGCCGATGAGGATATCGCGCGCGGGCAGAGCTATGTCTCGGTCATGCGTGAGAATCTTAATAACCTTCAAATCGCGATGGATTGCAGGTAGAATGCGAAAAGAATTGATAAATCAAATGAATGTCATCCATGGCCCATCCTCAACACACTCAGCGTCAGAAAAGTGACAAGCCGGTGATTTGCATCAAGAACGTTTCTTTTGCTTATCAGCCCGGAATCCAGATACTGAAGGATATCAACCTTGATGTTTTTGAGGAGGATTTTCTCGGTCTTATCGGTCCGAACGGCGGGGGGAAGTCAACGTTATTGAAGCTTGTCGTCGGTCTTCTGCCCCTGCAGCACGGGTCGATTGAGCTTTTCGGCAGGTCTGTCAAAGATTTCCACCGGTGGAGCTGCATCGGATATGTTTCACAAAAGGCGACAAGTTTTGACAGAAGATTTCCGGCAACGGTGGCGGAAATCGTGGCAATGGGAAGGACCGCCCAGAAGGGTTTTTTCGGTATTTTTAGCAAGGAGGACAAGGAGCTGGTGGATTTGGCTTTGCAGGACGTTGAAATGCTTAAATATAAAAATACCCCACTTCACCAGCTTTCGGGCGGTCAGCAGCAGCGGGTATTCATTGCAAGGGCGCTGGTGAGCAATCCCTGTTTTTTGGCTTTGGACGAACCTACGATTGGTATTGATGTCAGGGCGCAGGAGCAGTTTTACACTCTTCTCCAGCGATTGCGGAAAGAGAAGGGTTTGACGATTTTGTTGGTTTCTCATGATATTGACGTGGTGGTGAACCAGGCGAACAGCGTCGCCTGTCTTAACCAGACCTTGATTTATCACGGTGAACCCGAGGGTTTTGCTCAAGGGAATTATTTTGAAAAACTTTATGGTAAGGATTTGCGTTTGATTCTTCACGGTCACTGATATGTTTGATATTTTTCAGTATTCGTTCATGGTTCGGGCTTTTATCGCCGGCGGGGCGATAGCCGTCATTGCGCCGATGATCGGAACTTTTTTAGTGATGAGACGGTTCTCGTTGTTTGCGGATTCTTTGGCGCACGTGGCCCTGGCCGGCGTAGCGATCGGTATTATCAGCGGGTGGTATCCTGTGGCTACCGCGGTCGTCGTTTGCGTCATTGCAGCCATTTTTATTGAAAAACTCCGAAGCGAGCGAAAGATTTACGGGGACGCGGCGCTTTCGTTGTTTTTGTCCGGCAGTCTGGCGATTGCTCTTGTTTTAATCAGCTTGGCTCATGGATTTAACGTCAACCTCTTCAGTTATTTATTTGGCAGCGTAGCCGCAGTTGAAGAGATCGACGTTTATATTATTTTGGGGCTTACGGTCGTGGTGTTGATGGTTCTGCTGGGATATTACAAACAGCTTTTGTATGTAAGTTTTGACGAAGAGGCAGCAAAGGTGAGCGGACTTAAGGTGAGAACTTTCAATTTGTTGTTGATGACGTTGGCTGCTGTGGTTGTTGCCTTGAGTATGCGCATCGTGGGAATTTTGATGGTGGGAGCGCTGATGGTTATTCCTGTTCTGGCGGCTTTGCAGATTGCGAAAAGTTTCCGGCTGACATTGTTGTATTCCGTTGTCTTTTCTTTGGTCGCCGTCTTTGGGGGGCTGTTTTTTTCCTATCAGTTCGATATTATTGCGGGCGGGGCGATCGTTCTTCTGGCGTTGATCATTTTTATCGCGATGCTTGTTTTGGGTAATTTCAGGAAGAGCTCCTAGGGCGCTTTTAGTTTGATTTTAAGCTGCTTGGTGGTAACATTGAGCCAAGTTTTTTTTTAGCGCATGAAAAAGTTTTTCCTCCTCTTTTTGGTCATGAGTTTCCTGATGGGAATCGGAATTTTTATTCCGTTGGCCTACAATTAGTTTTTTCGTCGTGTCCATGCGTTTTTCCAGCTTTTACCCCGCTGACGTATGATTTTTTTCAGTCAACTCCTGAGAGTTTCAATCATCGATAATAAACAAGAGACGGTCGGACGCCTGAAGGATGTTGTTGTTAAGGCTCAGGAAGGGGAATATCCAAAAGTGCACGGCGTTTTGTTCCAGGACGGCAAGCATGTTTCATTTATTCCTTATCAGTATATTGAGACCCTGAGTCGAGGGGAGATTACCTTGAATAAGTCGAATTGCTGGAAACCTGCGTATGAACCCGCAAACGATGAGTTCCTCCTTTCAACAGATGTCTTGGACCAGCAGATCTTTGACGTGAAGGGAATTCGGGTGGTCCGTGTCAATGATTTACAGTTGGTGAAAATTGATAACGGGTTTTCCGTTGTCGGTATCGATGTCAGCAACAAAGCGTTGATCAGAAGGCTCGGATTCAGTCAATTCCCTGTTTTTAACCGTATGGAATCCAAGTTTATTGACTGGCATAATGTGAGTCTGGTGAAGGGAACCGTCGGAAGTTTGCAGTTGAAAACGACTCATCAGAAACTTCAGAAACTGCATCCCGCAGATATTGCGAACCTCATTGAGAATTTGACGCTTCCGGAGAGTACCAAGCTGGTTCAGTCTTTTGACAAGGAAACGGCTGCCGAGGTTTTGGGTGAAGTCGATCCGAAGTACAAGGATACGCTTTTGGAGCATATTAATCCAAAATCGCTGGCGAATATCATGGAGGAGATGCCGACCGACGAGGCGGTCGATGTTTTAAAGGACTTGTCCGAGTACAAAAGGGTGCAGGTGTTCAGACGTTTGGGCGTGCGGAAGGCGAAAACTCTTCACAAGCTTTCAGGTTACAAAGACGATATCGCGGGAGGTTTGATGTCTGAAGAGTTTATGACGATTAACAAGGATTTCAGCGTTGCCCAGGCCATCAAATTTATCAGGAAAAATTCGGAACTGTACAAGTCTCTCTATCACGTTTTTGTCATCGATGACGAGAAGCATCTCCTGGGTGTCGTTTCCATCAGAACACTGCTGCTGTCTTCACCTAAGCAGAAGATTACTGAACTGATGTCGAAGGTGGTCCGCGTGCTGAGGCTCCATACAAAGTCGGAGGATATTGCCCGCCTGATGACCAAGTACGATCTGCTTTCCATGGCCGTGGTCGACAAACAAAAAGTTATCCGGGGAATTGTGACCGTTGATGATATTCTGCGCCTTCTTATTCCCGATGCGTAATTTTGTATGGAAACACTTGAAAAAGAGATAAAACCGACGAGGTTTCAGCGAGCCAAGATGAAATGGCTGCTTATTTTGGGAATCATCGGTCCTGGTATCATTGCAGGAACCGCCGATAATGACGCGGGTGGAATAACCACGTATTCCGTTGTGGGCGCGTCTTTTGGGTATAAGATGCTCTGGATACTTTTTTTGATAACTTTTATTTTATTCATCACCCAGGAAATGGGTGCGCGTCTGGGGTTGGTCACGGGTAAGGGTTTGGCGGCGCTTATCCGCGAGAATTTCAGTTTGAAGACGACGAGTTTCGTCGTCGCCATCACTTTTTTGGCGAACTGGGCGAATATTTTGGCCGAGTATGCAGGTATTTCAAGTGTGGCAGACATTTACGGGGTACCAAGATACGTTGCCGTCCCGGTATCCGCTCTGCTTATATGGTTTATCGTTTATAAAGGTTCGTTTAAGTTCGTTCAGAAGATATTTTTGACGTCTTCGGTGCTTTTCCTTGGTTACATCGTTGCCGGATTTATGGGGAATCCGGACTGGACGGCGGCTCTTCACGGGACAATTGTTCCGCAGGTGGAGTGGTCTCCGATGTTTTTTTATACTGCCGTGGCAATGATCGGTACCACCATTACCGCATGGGGACAGTTTTTTGTTCAGTCGTATTATGTGGATAAGGGTGTGGCCGCCGAGCATCTAAAATATTCCCGGCTGGACGTTTTCGCCGGTGCTCTGTGGACCGCTTTCGTGGCTTTCTTTATCGTTCTTGCGACCTCTGCGACGCTTCATCAATTTGGAATCAAAATCGATGATGCCGGGCAGGCAGCAATGGCGCTGGAGCCTTTGGCCGGTGTTTTTGCGAAACATCTTTTTGCCTGGGGACTTTTGAATGCTTCGCTTTTGGGGCTGGCGGTGGTTTCCATGACTTCCGCCTACGTGGTGACCGAGGCTTTTGGATGGGAGGGACGTGTGGACCTGAAGCAGGAGTCTCCTTCCTTTTACCGTATTTTTGCCTTTTGTATTTTTTCCACCGCCCTGGCAGTGCTTCTTCCGGGATTGCCGCTTATTCCGATTCTCGTGGGATCCCAAATGCTGAATACCTTTGTGTTGCCGGTACTGTTTATTGCTATTTTGATTCTTTTGAACAAGCAAACCCTTATGGGGAAATTCAAGAATTCTTTTTTTATGAACGTAGTCTCGTGGGTATCCGTATTTTTTGTTATCGGGATGGCTGGAATCCTGCTGGTGATGACCTTATTGCATTTCACCAACTAAAAGCTTGAAATGGCCGCGGGCTTATGTTAATTTTCCTTCGCTCCGCGGACGCTTAGCTCAGTTGGTAGAGCATCTCGTTTACACCGAGAGGGTCATAGGTTCGAGTCCTATAGCGTCCACCATAAGGTTAACCGATCAGTGTGCTTCCACTGGCGGCTTTTTCCAGTTGTTTGGGGTCGAGTCCGGTTGTCAGGGTCAGTTCCCTGAGTTCGGCGGTTTGCAGGTGGGGAATGTCCCGGTGGTATTTGGGAGAAATCCTCCTGAATCCGGTTTCCAGTATTTGCAACGCGTCTCCGTGGGAAGCGAGGATGATTGTCTGTCCCGTATATAGGGTTTCGAGTGCGGCGATCAGTGAGGTCGTCCGCGTCTGAACCTCCTCTGCGCTTTCAACTCCGTTAAATTTGTGGTGGGGGTGGACTTTATCCACTCTCCACACATCTCCATAATGTTTGTTGCTTTTTCCCTCTAAATCACCGAAGAATCTTTCCCTCAGTTCTTTTGTCAAATGGACCGGTTCTATTATTCCCGTTACGGTTTTTGCCTCTTCGGCCGTGTCTCTTGTGCGCAGAAAATCTGAGGCGTAAATGATCGCATTTTCGTCAATGACTCCTTCTTCCAAGGCCATTGTCATGGAAATACGAACTTCCCTTCGTCCCTCATCAATCAGTCCGTAGTCCGCTGTTCCGATTTCGGGGCTGCTGACGATGATTCCATCTTCGTTCGCTCTGCTTTTTCCGTGCCTTAAAGCCAAATATCGGTTATTCAGTGACTGAAGGTTTTCAATGTGGTTCATGGCTGCCTGTTGAGAATAGGGGTGCATTATATGCTCTCGTGTTTGTTTGTCAAAAGAGCGTTACCATAAAAGCCCCGCCATGGCGGGGCTTTTACCGGTTTCCTTTGTTCCTTATTAAATCGTCGGTACCTCAATCGGTTTTTTCACGATGATCGTTCCTGTCATTTCAGGATGGAGAGCGCAGTGATAGCTGAAGGTGCCGAGTTCGCTGAAGGTAAAATCGAATGTCTGGCCGTTGCTTAAATTCCCGCTGTCGAATGTTCCGCTATCGCTGGTCACCGTGTGCGCTGCGGCATCTTTGTTCGTCCATCGCACTTTGGTGCCCTGGGCGATGGTCATGTTGTTCTTAATGAATCCAGAGCTCTCGATCGAAACGTTCAGGTCGGCCGGTGTTGGGTCAGGTGTGGGTGTTGGGTTTGGGGTTGGAGACGGTTCTGGTGAGGTGGTGTGCATGGCGTTGTACATGAGCTGGGCCAGTTTCCCGCGGGTCATTCCCTGAGACGGGTAGATCATGTTGTTCCCGTCGGCCGTGATCCACTTCGTGGTTTTGGCATATTCGACAAATGGGGCATACCACTGGTCTTTCATGGCATCGGCGTAAGGATTCTCTGTCACCGTAACATTGGTCAGATCAATGCTTTTGGTATTGATAAGCATCTTGAGGTTTTCAACCAGATTGACCGTCTGTGTGGGTTTAAACGTTCCGTCAGGGTATCCGCCCACAATTTTCAGTTCCTTTGCCTTGAGGAGGTATTTTGCATACCATTCGCCGGCAAGGGTGTCACTGAATCCTCCGGTTCCACTGGCATCGGGTACGTCGATGGATGTACCGAGCAGAATTATTTTCAGTGCCTCGACGCGGTTGACAACCTGGTCGGGTTTATAGGTGCCGTCCGGATATCCGCCGATGATTCCCCGTTCTTTCAAATCCATTATGGCGCTGTAGTTGGGGTGGGTTGTGGGTACGTCGCTGAATCCTCCGCTCGGTGCCGTTGCCGCCGCCAGGGGGGTCGAAAGCATCAGGACGGCAAGGATTCCTATACTTCCAATGGTTTGTTTTACCTTCATAGAAAGAAAAAAAGATATAAGGTTTGTGTGTGCCTGTTATTTTACCTTATATCTCTTTTAATGTGAATTTGTCAGAACTCAAATTTTCTAAAAAAGTATTTTTTGGCGAGTTCGGCGGTGATGAAGTATGCCGTGACAATGGCGAGAATTAATCCCATTATATATACGTCCAGTGCGACGAATTCGAAGTATTTGCCCATCGGTGTGAATACGAATGCGAGCAGCGACAGAACGATGGCGATTGAAATCCATGAAAGGAGTTTCCCGGGTCTGCTCTTGTAGAAAGGTTTTTTTGTTCTGACGGCGAATGTTACGAGAACCTCCGACAGTGCCGATTCAAGGAACCAGGCGGTTCTGAATGTGTTTGGTTCCGCTTTGAACACGAAGAGAAGGGTGAGAATCAGCGTCATGTCGAAGATTGTGCTTATGAGTCCGAAGAAGCTCATGAACGACCTGATCATTTTTACATCCAGTTTTTTTGGTTTCCTCAATTGTTCCTGGTCAATGTTGTCCGTGGCGATGGCGAGCATCGGGGTGTCGGTAATCAGATTATTGAGTAGAATCTGCGACGGAAGGAGCGGAATGAATTTTAAAAAGAGCGAAGAAAACGCGACGGTGAACATGTTGCCGTAATTTGCGCTTACCGTGTTGAGGATGTACTTCGTAATATTGGTGAAGATCTTCCTGCCTTCGATAATGCCTTCGCTGATGACATGGAGTCCCTGCCGGAGCAGGATGATGTCGGCGGCTTCCTTTGCAATGTCGGTGGCACTGTTTACGGAGATGCCGACGTCGGCGATTTTGATCGCCGGGGCGTCGTTTATGCCGTCCCCCAGAAACGCGACCGTCCGCTCAGGTCCCGTATTGAGGGTTTTTACAATTTTGTATTTATGATCCGGAGTAATGCGTGAAAAGACGTTAAACTTTTCGATTGCTTCGGCGAAGTGTTTTTCATCCATTGCGTCGAGTTCATCACCCGTCAGGATTTTTCCTCCGAGGATTGTGAAGTTAACTTTCTGGCAAATGGCTTCGGTCACGAGAGGATCGTCACCGCTCAGGATTTTGATTTCCACGCCGAGTTTCTGCATCTTTGCCAGTGATGTTTTTGCGCTTTTCCGCGGCGGGTCGATAAATATCAGAAACCCAAGGAGTGTCAATTCCCGTTCATCTTCTTTGGTCGATTGTTCACCGTCCCATTCCTTTGCGGCAATCGTAATGGTCGTATAGCCCTGACTCCGGTATTTGTTGATTTTTTCAAGATATTCTTCTATGTGGCCTTTGTGATTGAGGATTACCTCTTCTCCGCGAATCTTCGCCTTTGTCACCACCTGCACGATGGATTCGAGCGCCCCCTTAACCACGAGATATTTTTTTCCGTCCGGACCTTTGATAACGGCGCTCATGCGTCTGCGCGTGAAATCGAATTCGTTCCGGTCGATAATTTCGTATTTTTTATACTCCTCCAGTACGGCGTTTTTTTGTTCGCTTTCCCAGATTGCACGGTCGACAATGTTCCCCTCCACTTTGTTTCTGCTTACGACGGCGTCGTTGCACAGCATTCCGTAGATGAGTAATTGATCGTCGGTTTGTTCTTCAAGGTTGAAGCAGTTTTGCAGCCCAAGTTTTCCTTCGGTGAGCGTTCCCGTTTTATCGGTACACAGTATGTCCATGTTCCCCAGATCTTCGATTGAAGTGAGTTTTTTTACCACGACATGGGCTTTCGCGAGCTTTTGCGCTCCCTTGGAAAGGCTTATCGTGATAATGATTGGAAGCGCCTCGGGCGTGATTCCTACGGCGAGAGCCAATGCAAAAAGGAAAGATTCCAGGACTCCGTGCTGCAGCACTGAGTTCACCACAAAAATGAAGAAAGTCATGATGAGGATTATTTTCAGCAGAAAGGTGCTGAAGTGGGTCATGCTTTTTTCAAAGTCGGAAACGATTTCAGGTTCCTTCAGGTATGATGCGGTTTTTCCGAAAGATGTTTTTTCTCCAGTTGCTATGACAACGCCGTATCCGCTTCCGCTCATGACATGGGTGCCCATGAAGGCGATGTTTTTCAGGTATTGGGGGAGAGTCCTGGAGTCGGGAGTTAACGTGGTCGTTTTGAGCACAGGTACGGATTCACCGGTGAGTGAGGATTCGTCAATGGTCATCTCTTCCTCCTGAAGCAGACGGATGTCTGCGGGAACGATGTCTCCGATGTTCAGATATACGATGTCGCCTGGGACGAGATATTTGTTTTCGATTTCGATTTTCTCTCCATTCCTTAATGCTTTGGCTTTTTGTGCAATCAGTTTCCTGAGCGCCCGGACCGTTTTTTCTGCCCTGAACTCCTGGACGAATCCAAGTACGGAATTGATGGTGACGATTACCAGGATGATAATGGCATCCGTCTGTTCTCCGAGAAAAAATGCGATAATGCTGGCGATTATCAGTACAATGACTAATGGGTTGGTGAATTGTTCCAGAAGAATGATGACCCCGGATTTTTTGTCTTTTTTTGCGATTTCGTTGAGTCCGTGGATTTTAAGTCTTTTTTCCACTTCAAGAGTGTTCAGCCCTTTGACGCTTGTTTCAAGATTTTTCAGCAGTTCATCCGTTTCCTGTGCCCATGGGTGTGTTGGTCGTGGTGTCTTTTTTGTCATTTAGATGCTAAATTATGAATCTTTTCATTATATCATGTATAATGCGGGGGCTCAAATCTTCTTTAGCCCGTCATTATGTACGATCTTTCGCTTCCGGTGTTGAATCTTTATCAGGATTGCGCCCGCTGTTTTTGGGTTCAGATTCACGAAATGGTCAAAACACCGTCGGGAGGGAACGGACAGTTGCCGAGCGGCATGAATCTGGCCTTCAAGAAATATATGGATACTTATCGTCCAAAGGGGGAACTGCCTCCGGAACTTCGGGAGAGGATCGAGGGTGTTCTGCTGTCTGACGAGAATCTGATCAAAACATGGAGGGACAACAAAAAAGGTCTGCAATTCGATGATAAAAAGATCGGGGTGCATCTGCACGGAACTTTGGATGAGTGCATTGTCAGGAACGGGCAAGATGGCGAGCCGAATTACGTCCCGTTGGATTTTAAAACCAGAGGATTTGACGACGCCGAGGAGTATCATGACCATCATGCCCAGCTTAAACTGGACTGTTATGATCTTATGCTGAAAAAAAGCGGTTATAAGACTTCAGGAACGGGTTATTTGGTTTACTATATTCCCGAACAGGTGCGCGAGTCAGGAATGGTTCAGTTCAATGTTCAGGTGATTCAGCTTGTGACGGATTCCGAGCGCGCGTTGAATCTCATTCAGCAGGTGGTGGAAGTTTTGAACGGCAAAATTCCGGAAGTCGGTCAGGATTGCGAGTATTGCGCCTGGGGAGGGCTTGGCGCGAAAATGGTGCGCCCCTGAGGGGGTTGTGTTATACTGACGCAGATTTCCTCATCTTTATATATGAAGATATTTTTTCGTTCCGGCGGTTTGTTTTTTATGATTTTTGGCTGTGTCGCAGTTTTGACCGCCTGCAATTTCTCGCCGTCGCAGGGGCCGTCCGGCACACAGAATCCCGTTGCCCAGACCCAGCAGGGGATTGATGTGGGCATAAGCATTTATGATCCTAACGCTTCAACGGAGCAACAGTCTTCAGGGCAGGGTTCCATGACCGTCGTTGTTATGTCTCCGGATTTATCCAAGCCATTGAAAAGTCCGGTGACTCTCAGGGGAAAGGTCAGCGGCCTGTTTTTTTCTGAAGGGGTCTTCCCGGTCGTACTTCGTGATTCGCGGGGACAGGAGATTGCCAGAACTCTTGCTCATGCCGATGGGGAATGGATGACCGAGGATGATGTGTCTTTTACCGCTGAGCTTAGCTTTACGTCGGTTTCCGGCTTGGCCGCCAACCTTGTTTTTGAGAAAGACAATTCTTCGGGGTTGCCCGAAAATGACCTCTCCAGGACCTTTGACGTAACATTGCTGTAGATTTATGAATAAAGGCATCTGGAAACCGATCACCCTTATGGGTTTTGTTCTCGCCGTCGTCGTATCCGGCATGATTTTGGTGTTCCGTTTTCAGGTATTTGAGCGGATTGTTGTTTTTCCGAAATCCATCAACGGGTATTTGTCGCAGACTCAGCAGTTCTCGGATTCGCTTACCCAGATGATCACCCGCCAGTCCGATTTTTTCGCCCAGGATGTGGATCAGAAAAACCTCCAGCGATTGCATCAAAGCTGTTTTACGGGGAACGACTGCATCGTTTCCATCGACAAGCCAAAGTTCGTTTCTGCCCGGCAGGCAGCAAAATTCCTGAAAGGTGACGATCTGGTCATCGGTGTTGCTTTTGACGACTGGAAAGGGGATAAGGATCCCGTGAAGGCATATCCGGTTAAGATATTGAATTGGCATGAAGTTGTGAACGATGACATTAATGAAATTCCCATTGCTGTGACGTACGGTCCTTTGACGATGACTCACAGGGTTTTTAGGACAATGTCGGAGGGGACGGTTTATTCTCTCGGTGTTTCCGGAATGGTGCTCAACAGTACCTTGGTACTTTATGACCGCACGGCAAAATCTTTGTGGAACCAATTCGATGGTATGGCTTTGTCCGGGCCGGGCCGCGGTGCCAAATTGGAACTTTATCCTTCCGTTCTTGTACGCTGGGAGGACTGGGTAAGGGAGTATCCTTCGACGGTGGTGCTTTCTACAAATACAGGATCTGATTTTGAGTATGAAGAATATCCCTATCCTGGCTATGTTGAGGGTCCGGAAATGTATTATCCCGTGGAGCACAGTGATGATCGCCTGAACCCTAAGGAACTGGTGTACGGTGTAGTGGTTGGCAATCGCGCAAAAGTGTACCGGGAATCGGAGCTCGTAAAGGCTTTTGCTGATCAACAAACAGTCATTGATGAATTTTCAGGGAAAAAACTGGCCATGAGTTATGCCGGAAAAAATCTTCAAGTGATCGATGAACTGACAAGCGAAGAAATCCCCGCGTTGACCGGCTATTATTTCGTGTGGGAAGCATTCTATCCCGGAGTAGAGATTTATCAGGTTCCTGTTCAGGCGCTTCCTATATAAAAATCATTTCGTCGCGTGCTACGCCGGTGCCGATGAAGTTGACGGGGCAGCCCAGGAGTTCCTCGATTTTTTTTACGTATGCCTGTGCGTTCGGAGGAAGGTCTTTGAATGATTTTGCGTTTTTGATCGAGGTTTTCCATCCCGGCATTTCCAGGTATTCGACTTCCACGTTTCCCAGTACGTCGGCTGATGAGGGGAAGCCTTCAAGTTTTTTGCCGTGGTATATATACGCCGTGGCTATTTTGAGGGTTTCCATTTCGTCCAGTACGTCCAGTTTGGTCAGGTTGACGCTTCTCATGTCGTTGAGCATCACCGAGTATCCTGACGCAACGGCGTCAAACCATCCGCAGCGTCGTGGGCGTCCGGTGGTTGATCCAAACTCTCCGCCTTTTGTCCGGAGTTTTTCGCCGGTCTCATTTTCAAGTTCGGTTGGGAACGGTCCCGATCCGACGCGGGTTGTGTAGGCTTTCATAATTCCGATAATGGTCGTGATTTTGGTCGCACCAATTCCTGAACCGGAGATCATGCCTCCGATCGTGGCGTTGGAAGACGTGACGTACGGGTAAGTTCCGTGGTCGATATCCAGGAGGGTGGCGTTGGCTCCTTCCATGAGGACTTTTTTCCCTTCGCGCATGGCTTTGTTGGCCATCACCCCGGTATCGGCGATATAGGGTTTTATTTCTCCAATTATGTTCCGGTAATAGTTCAGTTCTGAATCGATATCAAACTTGAAATCGTAGTTTTTCTCGAGAGTGGCCAGGTTTTCCCTCATGTGTTCTTCGAATTTGTGCAAATCGAGGAGTTCGTGCACGCGGATGCCGATTCTGGATATTTTGTCCGTGTAAGCCGGTCCGATTCCGCGGCGGGTGGTGCCGACTTTGTTCTTTCCCTTCCGTTCTTCCTGGAGTCCGTCGATGATTTTGTGGTATTCGAAGATCAAATGGGCGCGGTCGGAGATGAACACTCTTCCTTCAACGTTGATCCCGCTGTCTTTGAGGATTTTTACCTCTTCAAGAAAAGTGGGAATATGTACGACGCAACCGTTGCCGATGATGTTTGTCGTTTTGGGGTAAAGAGCCCCGGATGGTATGAGGTGGAATACAAATTTCTTGAACTCTCCTTCGTGAACCGGGTCCCGCACGTATACGGTGTGTCCGGCGTTTGCCCCGCCCGTTGCCCGAACGACAAAATCGTAATGTTCAGCCATAATATCGACCAGTTTCCCTTTTCCTTCGTCACCCCATTGTCCGCCCACGATTGCGCATACGTTTCCATATTTTTGGAAGAAATCAGCCATGATGAAGAGTTTTAAGACTTAGGACGCCTGCACATTAGCATGTTCATGTTTGAAAAAAAAGTTTTTCAAAAGCGGGCGGTTACGCGGTAATTGCTTGTCGGGCCTCCGCTCGGCGGGTCGGGTTTGAAATGCATATGAAGCTATGGTAAATTGCGGTTGTTCCCTACTTTTTATTGATATGATCGACCAGAAAGACCTTATTGCTCAAATTCCATATTGCCTGGATAAGACGGATTTCCCGAATCTCGGTGAAAAATATGAAGGGAAAGTTCGTGATAACTACACCAGAGGTGACCGTCGTATTTTGATCACCAGTGATCGTCTTTCCGCTTTTGACCGTGTTATCTGCACCATTCCGTTTAAGGGGCAGGTCCTTACCCAGATGGCAAAATTCTGGTTTGAACATACCGGGGATATCATCGGGAATCACGTGATGGAGTATCCCGATCCGAACGTGCTTGTGGGCAAACAATGTAAGCCATTGCCCCTTGAGATGGTTGTCCGCGGTTACATTACCGGCGTCACCAGTACGAGTGCCTGGTACAACTACGAGAAGGGCGTCCGTAATTTTTGCGGCAACATTCTTCCTGAGGGACTTAAGAAAAATCAAAAGTTTGATGAACCGATACTCACTCCCTCTACAAAGGCGGAGCACGGCGATCATGACGAGTCCGTGTCCCGCGATGAGATTTTGAAAAGGACTTCATTGACGTCCGACCAGTACAACCACATCGCGGAAGCTTCATTGAAACTTTACCGGCGCGGAGTTGAAATCGCCGCAAAGCAGGGGATTATTCTTGTGGATACCAAATACGAGTTCGGTGTCACTTCCGGAGGGGAGATCGTTTTGATTGATGAGATCCATACTCCGGATTCTTCCCGTTTCTGGTTCGCGAACGAATATGAAAAGCGTTTTGCTTCAGGAGAGGAACAGAAGAAGGTTGACAAGGAGTATCTTCGTGAATGGCTCGCCGAGCGTGGATTCCGCGGTGAAGGTGAGATTCCACAAATACCTGATGAGATCAGGGCCGAAACCGCTCGCCGCTATATTGAGGCGTTTGAGTTGATTACCGGTCTTACGTTCCAGGCCCAGCCTGGCTCGGTGATCGACCGAATAGGCATGAATCTCCAGAAATACATGTAAGGGCGAACCCTTTTTATTCTTCTATTTATCCTCTAGACTCAATCTATGGCAGACAACATGATCGTACCGGTTCTTCTCGGTTCAGAAAAAGATAAGGCTTGGGCAAGGAAGATTACCGATGAGCTGGATAAATGGAAAATTCCCCATAAAGTGATTGTTGTTTCCGCCCATAAGGTTCCCGAGCTCCTCGTAAAGGTTATTGATAAGTATAACCATTTCAAAGGACAGGTTTGTTACGTCACCATTGCGGGACGTTCGAACGGTCTTTCGGGTTGTACCGCGGGATCATCGTTTCATCCTGTCATCGCCTGTCCTCCGTTCGCCGATAAGTTGGACATGATGGTGAATCTCAACTCTACCGTCCAGATGCCCTCGGATACGCCGGTTCTTACTGTCCTGGATCCCCAGAACGTGGCTATGGCCATTGTCCGTATTTTTGCTCTTCATCATGCGGACCTGCGCGTGAAATACGAGCTGCACGTCATAAAGGTCAAGGCGTCTTTTAAGGTATAGTGAGTCAAAAAATCCTACATCCTTCCAATTCTTGTCCCATGCGCGATTCCATCACCAATATTTCCCCGCTCGACGGCAGATACGATAAAAAGATTGATGGCTTACGTAAGTATTTTTCGGAATTTGCCCTCATCAGATACCGTATTTATGTGGAAATAGAGTGGTTCATTTTTCTTTGCAACGATCTGAAGTTGGAGGGGACGAAGATTTGGAGTACTAAGGAACTTAAACATCTTCGTTCGATTTATGAGTATTTTGACGTAGTGGCGGCCAATCGGGTCAAGGATATCGAAAAAACGACCAATCATGACGTGAAAGCCGTAGAATACTACATCAAAGAAAGTCTTAAGGGGGCTGCGTTTGCCCGCTATTTCGAATTCATTCATTTTGCCTGTACTTCAGAGGACATTAATAATTTGGCGTATGCATTGATGGTTCGTGATGCATTGACGGAAGAGTTCTTACCTGTAATTACCGGACTTTTTCAAGATCTTGGCAAGCTTGCAAAAAAATATAGAGGTGTTCCGATGATGGCAAGAACTCATGGTCAACCTGCCACTCCCACAACATTAGGAAAGGAGTTCGTCAACGTTGCGGCGAGGGTTCAGCGGCAAAAAAAAGCATTAAAAGCGGTAAAGATTTTGGGAAAAATAAACGGTGCTGTTGGTAATTTTAATGCTCACGCTGTAGCTTATCCAAACGTGAAATGGATTGATGTGAGTAAAAATTTTGTACATAGCCTGGGCTTGGATGTAAATCTTTATACCACACAGATTGAGCCACATGACTGTCTTGCTGAACTTTTTGATGCCATGCGCAGGATCAATACCGTTATTATAGATCTCAACCGGGATCTGTGGACGTACATCAGCCTGGGGTATTTCAAACAAAGGCTCAAAGAAGGGGAGGTTGGTTCCTCGACTATGCCCCATAAGGTTAATCCAATAGATTTTGAGAACAGTGAAGGTAACCTGGGGATGGCGAATGCTCTCTTGGGATATTTTTCCGAAAAGTTGCCCATTTCCAGAATGCAGCGTGATCTTACTGATTCTACGACACTTAGAAACGTTGGTTGTGCATTTGGTTATTCACTTCTTGCGTATAAAAATTGTATACAAGGATTAAATAAACTTGAGTTGAATAAAGAAATTGTACAACGTGACCTGGATAACTCATGGGAGCTTCTTGCTGAACCAATCCAGACCGTGATGAGAAGATATAAGATTGAAAAGCCGTATGAAAAGTTAAAAGAACTTACAAGAGGGAAGGTTGTCAATCAGCGAACGATCCAGCAGTTTATCGATAAACTTAAGATTCCTGCTGATGTGAAAAAGAGGTTGAAAATGTTGACTCCTTCCAAGTATATTGGCCTGGCTACTGAACTTGTTGATTCTTACCCTTATGATTCTCTCTGATCGCGATATTAAAGCCCGTATTTTAAAGGGTGACATTGTTGTTGAGTCTCCTGAAAATGATCATCTGGGCAATGTGGGGGCTTCCTCCATGGATTTGCGCCTCGGCAAATACTTTAAGATCTATGATCATACGAAATATTCCGTTTTGGATCCGCTCCAGCCGGAAACCTTCAAGGACATTGCCCGATTGATCGAGGTGGATGATGAGCGCGTGCCCTTTATTGTTCAACCGGGTGAATTTGTCCTGGGTGTGACTCTGGAGAAAATTAAAATTGCCGATGATCTTGTGGCGCGTGTGGAAGGCCGCAGTTCACTTGGCCGACTTGGAATTATTATTCACTCGACCGCGGGTTTTGTGGACGCGGGGTTTGAGGGTACGATCACTTTGGAAATCACCAACATTAACCGTATGCCTGTTGCCTTGTATCCGGGCATGCGTGTGTGCCAGCTTGCGTTTGAAGAAATGAGTTCACCTGCTGAGGTTCCATACCACATGAAGAGGAGTTCCAAATATCAGGGGCAGGTCTACCCTGAGGAAAGCAAGATCGCGACTGATCCGGAGTTCCTGAATAAGATCCTTAAAAAGGCTTAGAACTCCATTGGGGGGATTGTTCCGGAACGGTTACCCCGCTTTTTTTTCTTGGGCCTTGGTGTCCAGGGCCGGTTCTTCCATGATTCTTTTGAGGACTTCGGGGTCGATTTTGCGGTAAACGCCTGTCTTTTCGGGGTTATAATCGTTTTGGGTTGTCCTCACTTTTAATCTTCGCCAGTCAATACCCGCCGATTCCAGGAACTCCCTGCTGAAAAAGATCAGATCGTTTTCGTCGGGCTCTCTGAGGTTGTTTCCTTCGATGACGCGGATATTTCCATTTGCGGTGTTCCGGTTCGTGACGGTTTTGAGACCGCCCCGGTTTGGGAAATAGGCCTTATTCGTGAACGGGCGGGCCTGCCGCAGTATGTCCCTGAGGTGAAAGTAAAAATCCCCGTGGCAGTAGTCATCGATTTCCTCCGGGGTGGGGGAATGATCGTTTCCTTCGGGTGCGTGTATCGACATAATTGCTGGGTTAACAATTAAAACCGATATTTACCCCCAATTATAGCAGGTTTTTGTTTATCCGCAACTGTGCCTCAGCGGATGCGGGCGTCATCTTTTCTTTTGGTGATCCTGTGACGGATGTCATCCCTGGTCAGGCCCATCCTTAGGCGGATTCGGCCGATTTCATCAAGTATTTCTCTTGAGATTGCATCGACAGGCTGTTGCTCACTTTGTGTCGTAAGTCCCAAAAGATCCGCTGTTGCTGGGTCCAAATAGAGTTCCCACTGTTCGTCCAGTTCCCGAAGTTTCGTGGCTCCGGGTTCACCCCCTGGGACGTCCTCGACGAGTTTAAGTTTTCCGTCCGATGTTGTTTCGTTTGAAACAAGATAGAGCCCGTCAATCGCAAAAACTTCCCTCATAAATTTTGGCGGAACCGGTCCCTCTCTTCCTTGATCCGTATCAAGCTCGAATTTTCGGATAAGGGCGTTTTCTTGCCTTGCTTCCAGCCGGGGGATGCGGACATAGGATGTGACTTTAATACTGGCTTGATCACGTAAAATTTGTGCTCTTTCATTCAAATGGTACGGGTCGGTTTTGACGTTATAGGCTTCTGGGTTGAGTTTTTCACGTACGCTGTAGTTTTCTCCCGTTATTTTGATGTTTTGTTCAGCCATAATTATTTATAAAATATAATTATATTATTGCAAATTTGGGTTTTTGAACGGATATTAGTTTTTTTTGAAATGGAATGCAATATTATTTGCATCTTTGGGTAGCCGGTGACTATTTATCCCTTTATTTCTGCGGAAAAGTTCGGTAGAATTTGAGGGTCATATTTTCTGATTTTTATGTTTCATCCGGTTGACGCCAAGCAGTCATTTCCTCAAATGGAAGAGAAGATTTTGAAGTTTTGGGAGGAGCAGAAGATTTTTGAGAAGTCGGTGGAGGCGAGGAAGGAAAAAAAGAAATATGTTTTTTTTGACGGTCCTCCATTTGCCAACGGTTTGCCTCACTACGGCCATATTATGGCAAATTCATTGAAGGACGCGGTGACCCGGTATTGGACGATGAAAGGTTTTTATGTACCCCGTACCAACGGTTGGGACTGTCACGGTCTCCCCGTGGAGTATGAAATTGAAAAGGAGCTTGGATTGAGCGGGAAAAAAGATATTGAAAAAATGGGCGTCGAAACCTTCAACTTGAAATGCCGTGAAAGCGTGTTTCGATATACCAAAGAGTGGGAGGTTTTACTGAAGCGTATTGCCCGGTGGGTTGATTTTTCCCAAAGCTATGCGACACTGGATAATAACTACATGGAGTCCATCTGGTGGGTGTTCAGTCAGATATGGAAGAAAGAGATGGTGTATGCCGGATACAAAAGCATGCATATTTGTCCCCGCTGCGAGACTCCGCTTTCCAATTTTGAGGTGAGTCTGGGGTATAAGGACGTAACGGATCTTTCCGTTATTGCCAAATTCAAACTGGTTGATGAAGACGCTTACATCCTGGCCTGGACGACCACACCCTGGACTTTGCCCGGGAACGTCGCTCTTTGCTTCGGGCCGAAAATTGAGTATGTGAAGGTAGGGGTGAAGTATGAAGATGAGCACGAAGAGGTTTATATCGTGGCAAAAGACCGGGTTGAGGCCCTTTTTAAGGACATGAACTACAATATCCTCGAAAAAGTGGATCCAAAAAAGATGGAGGGTCGCGAGTACGTTCCGTTGTTTGATTTTTACATAAATGAGGTTTCTAAGAGTGGAACAGGGTATAGAGTGGTACTTGATCCTTATGTTTCGACGGAAGAAGGTACCGGGGTTGTCCACATCGCTCCGATGTTCGGTGAGGAAGATTATAATGTCGCGCAAAAATACCAGTTGCCTTTGATCCAGCACGTGGCCATGGACGGCACTTTTAAGCATGAAGTCACGAACTGGTTCGGCAAGTTTTCCAAGGGACAGGATCAGAACATCGTTGAGGAATTGAAGAAGCACGGCAAGGTATTCCAGGCCATGAATATCCGGCACAGTTATCCACATTGCTGGCGTTGTGACACCCCTCTGCTCAACTATTCGACCCGTTCGTTCTTTATCAAGGTGAGCCAGCTCAAACCGCGTTTGATAAAGAACAATAAAAAGATTCATTGGCAGCCGGACCACATTCAGCAGGGGCGTTTCGGCAAATGGCTGGAGGGAGCCCGTGACTGGGCAGTTTCCCGCAACCGGTTCTGGGGATGCCCGATTCCGGTCTGGACCTGCGAAGAGAACCATATGATCTGCATTTCTTCGATTGAAGAACTCAAGGCGCACAGCAATGGAAAACTTCCGATGCGCGGTGATGAACTTGATCTTCATAAGCCTTACATCGATGACATCACTTTTACATGTGAAAAATGCGGAAAGACCATGAAGCGCGTTCCGGATGTTTTGGATTGCTGGTTCGAAAGCGGCTCCATGCCTTACGCGCAGCTGCATTATCCTTTTGAAAACAAGCAGGAGTTTGAGGATAATTTTCCAGCTCATTTTATCGCCGAGGGAGTGGATCAAACCCGCGGATGGTTTTACACCCTGCATGTCTTGGCCTCAATTTTATTTGATAAGCCTGCGTTTAAGAACGTGATCGTGAACGGGATTCTGCTTGCCGCCGACGGCGAGAAACTTTCCAAGCGCAAGAAGAACTATCCGGACCCTAACGTGCTTTTTGACACGAAAGGAGTGGATTCGACCCGTATGTTTCTGTATTCGAGCACCGCTCCGCTGGCGGAGGATGTAAGGTTTTCGGAGAAGCATGTGGAGGAGATCGTGAAGAAATTCACGCTTCCGTTATGGAACAGTTACAGCTTTTTTGTAACCTACTCGAATATTGACAAGTGGAAGCCGAAGAAAGGAAAGGATTTTGAACCGGCCCATAAGCTGGATCAGTGGATTCTTTCTGAGCTTCATCAATTGATCGGGACGGTGACGGACAATATGGACGATTATAATCTGACCAAGGCGACCCGCCCGATGATGGATTTTGTGGATAATCTGAGTAACTGGTACATCCGCCGGAGCAGGCGTCGTTTCTGGAAGTCTGAGAACGATACGGACAAGTTTGAAGCCTATCAGACGCTTTATACCGTGCTGGTTGAGTTTTCCAAGCTGCTGGCGCCGTTCATGCCGTATCTGGCCGATGAGATGTATAAAAATCTGACAGGGGAGGAGTCCGTGCATCTGGCGAACTGGCCGAAAGTCAGGGCTGCACATATCCAACCCACTTTGAATGAGGAGACGGCGATTGTCCGCAAAATCGTGGCGCTCGGCCATGCCGTCCGGGACAAAGCGAATATCAAGGTCCGGCAGCCGTTAAGCCTGGTCCGGTTGGGTTTGCCCGCCACGGTTGATGTACGTTTGGTGTTGGCTCAGAAAGATGTGATCTGTGAAGAGCTGAACGTTAAAGATCTTGAGATTTTGAAGGACGTTCAGGATATCGTAAAACATGTGGTGATGCCCAACGCCCGCGTGCTTGGTCCAAAATACGGGAAGGATGTTCAGGTCATCATTCAAAAAGCCAAGGCAGGGGAGTTCACCCTGGAAGATGGAGGTAAAGTCAGAATAGGTGACTTTACCCTCGAGCCGGAGGAGGTCCAGATCGGATTCCAGGGACAGGCGGGCTTTGACGTTGCCAGTGCCGATGGAGTTTCCGTTGTTCTGGATACCACCGTGTCTGAAGAGCTCAAGCATGAAGGCTATGCACGTGAGATCGTCAGGTTTGTTCAGGATCTCCGTAAAGAGGCCGCGTATAACGTTGACGACCGTATTTACCTTCTGGTTGCCGCCGAGGGTGAAATAGGGGGCGCCGTGACCAAGTTTGCCGATTACATCACCCGCGAAACCCTTGCCATTGAGCTCCGGCAAAAAGGGGACATGGAATGGGATAAAGAAAAGACCGTGGATGTGGAGGGCACCGCGGTGAAGATTGCGGTCAGGAAATAATATCCCGTCATCTTTCGTAGTGCCAGTGGTAGAGCCAGTATACGATCATGGCGATCAGTTTTTTTGAGATTCCGGGATTGTTCCGGACAAAGAGCTCTATTTGTTCTTCCTGAAGTTGTTTGACGTCAGGATTTTGTTTTTTCTCTCTGCATTGACGGATGCGTTTATCAAGGTCGTCGCTGGCTTCATTGTAGATGGTGACGGCATTCGTAAAAGCCGCCGTGCAATCCGGAATGGTGATGTTCGGGAGATGTTTTGCCAGTGTTTTTATGGCCAAAGCTTCATTTTTTTTGTAAGAGCCGTACTCGACAAAATTGCGCACGATGGAGAATATTCTTTCGTCGGAGTCCATGATCTTAGTTGAGGTTAAGAAATTTGAGCCGGAAGCTTTCGTCGGGTTTTCGTCCTATGGTGTCGTCGCTTGCGTGTATGACGATTTCACAGGTTATGCCGATGACGGCGCTACCAAGATGTCCTCCGTAGACTTTATAATCGGAGTCGCCGATGGTCGTATGAATGTGGAGAAACGGTTTATCGTCGACGAAACTGATATTTCCGTTCAGGGACAAAATCTCGTAATTTTTCCCGGAGTATGTTTTTGACAGATAATCTTTTTTCTCGATGTCGTAATATTTGAGAGTGATGTTGTCGGTCCCCCCGATTCCCGTTATTGATCCGGAGCGTATGTTGTTCTGGAGGCAATATTTTGTAAGAGTTTCGATGATCTCTTCGTTCTTTTCAAGCCGAAGGATGTGGCTGCCGTTCCGGAGTATTTTGTATTTCATACGTGATATTCTTGTGACGGGGTTCATCGAGTGCGAGTTGATTATTGCATATTTGGTGGCTGGGTCGATAGAGTTCGTAATCTATTGGAACCCCGTGGGGTTTATGGTATCCTTGTTGGGACTTTTCAATGTTCCTATGATTAAAAAGATTCTGCTCGGGATTGTTCTGAACGGTTTGGCCCTGTTTGTTGTTACCAAGCTGGTCTCAGACCTGCAGTTTACCGGCGGGTTTTACTTTTTTGCCATCGGTGGTCTTATCATAGGCGTCTTAAATACCTTCGTGAAGCCGCTGATGAAATTGCTGTCCTTTCCGGTCGTGTTGTTGACCGCCGGACTCTTCAGTTTTGTGATCAACGTCATCATCTTTTGGTTGACCGTCAAGGTGGTCAATGGTATACATTTTTCCGATGTTACGGTTACGGTCGGCAGCGTATGGACGTATTTTATTGCTGCACTTGTTTTTGGCGTCATCAACTGGGTTCTCCACATTTTAGTTCCTAATAAATAATTCCAGGATATGTTCCACACCATTTTGAAATATTTCGAACTCGTCGTTTCCATTCTTTTGATCCTTGCCATTCTGGTTCAGAATCGGAGTTCCGGTTTGAGCGCCACGTTCGGCGGCAGCGGAGCCATCCACGTAAAAAAACGGGGTGCGGAAAAGGTGCTGTTTCAGGCTACGATAATTCTTGCCGTCCTTTTTGTGGCGAGTTCAATCTTGGCGCTCTTTATCCGGTAGGAAGGTCCTCCCAGTTCTTTTTTTTGGTCTATGCAACGACTGTGGAAGATATTCGTCAGAGTTCTTCGCTCATACAGTGTTGAGGAGAAGGTTATCAGTATCATTGTTTTCGGGATTGTGGTTTTTACCCTTGCCCAGGCGGTTGTGGATGTCTTTAAGACTCCGAACGTCTTCAATCTTGAGGGTCGTACGTTTACCGAGGGGATGGTGAGTGACCGTCAGGTCATTCTTAATCCTCTTTATGTCGATTTCAATGAGCCGGCACGCGATATTTCGAATCTTGTTTTTTCGGGTTTGAGCAAATATGATCCTTCCAATCGTGCTTTTGTCGACGACATGGCGGTTTTAACGATCTCCCAGGACCGGATGACCTACCGATTTGTGTTAAAGCCGAATGTGCTTTGGCATGACGAGCAGCCGGTGACTGCGGACGATGTGTATTTTACTTTTCATGATGTGATTCAGAATCCGGCGTTTCAGAATCCGGTGCTCAAGCTGGATTTTGACGGGGTCGAAATTACCAAGGTGGACGATATGACGGTGGAATTTAAGCTCAAAAATCCGAACGCCTTTTTCGTGACCAATATGAACGTCGGCATTTTGCCCAAGCATATTCTGGCGGAGACTCCGGTGGAGGAGTTGCCGACATCGCAGTTCAATGTCAAACCAATCGGGTCCGGCCCTTATAAGGTCGATCCGGGCATCGAGATGTATGAGGACGGCCGCGAGAGGGTTTCTTTGAAGGTTTTTGAAAACTATTATGGTGAAAGGCCGAGAATCAATCAGATCCATTTCAATATTTATCCTGATTTTGACAATCTTTACCGGGAGATCGGAACGATGAACGTTCTTGCGAAGGTTCCGTCAGCCAGCCTTCCGGATCTTCAGAAATCGAACAGATTTTCGTTCATGAATTATGAGCTTCCCCAATATACCGCGGTTTTTCTGAATGTTGAAAATGCCGCCCTGAAGAACGACAAGGTGCGCGTAGGCCTGATGAAAGCCATCGATAAACAGGAGCTCTTGAAGCAGTTTTCAGACAAGATAGAAGTGGATACTCCTTTGCTCGACCTAAACCAGCAGGACTGGATTTATAAGCCCAATCTGGATGAGGCCAAGGGGGCTTTTTACGATGCCGGATATAAGATCGTGAAGACGCAGCCCCAGCCTCTACCGGTATTGGCGACACAGCAAGTTGCCTCAACCCAGCAGGTTTCGGGCACTCAGCAGTCTTCTGTCACGCAGGAGGTTTTGGTTACCCGGCAAACTCAACAACAGTCCCAGGAGGTGGTACAATTAGCCACGACTCAGCAGACCCAGCAACAGGTTCCACAAACGGTAAAACCGGTGCGCGTTGACAAGAACGGGAAACAGTTGAAGTTTATTCTCCTTGCGCGTGCTTACGATCCGGGTTCGGCTCTTGCAGAGGAAATGCAAAAAACAACTGATTTTCTGAAGACCCGGTGGGAGCAGCTTGGTATTCTTATCGACGTCCAGATGGTTGACGGAGATACCTATTTGCAGCGATTGCAGGGTCGTGATTACGATATGGCTCTGGCGGGCCAGAGCCTGGGCTACAATCAGGACACCTACTCTTACTGGCATTCCAGTCAGGCTACTCCAAAGGGTTTGAATCTTTCCAATTACAGGAGTTTTGGGGCCGACCAGTTGATTGAAAAGATCCGCGATACTTTTGATCCGGCGGAAAAGGATAAATATAACAAGCAGCTCGCGAAGGTCATTGCCGATGATGTTCCGGCGGTCTTTTTGTACAGGCCAAGATACACTCTTGCCACCGACGGGAGAGTTCAGGGAATCACCCTGCAGAACCTTGCCTTCCCGAGCGACAGGTTTTCCGGGATTGCGCAGTGGTGCGTGGTTTGCCAATAGTGGCGGTAGCTTTGCTTTTTTGGGGACGCTTGAGTACAATTTGATCAATCATTATTTATTAATATCTTGAACCATGCAGGTTATTTTGAAGCAAAATGTTCCAAGTTTGGGGAAAAAAGGTGATTTGAAAAACGTGAAGGACGGGTATTATCTCAACTATCTTCTGCCGCGTAATCTGGCCGAGATCGCAACGGGGGCAAAGGTCAAGCAGGCAGAGGAGATGCGGAAACGCGAGGTTGTCCAGCATGAACGCATTGTTGAGCAGGCCGGTGAAATCAAGGCCAAACTGAAGGGTCTGAAGATCGTTATCAAGGCAAAGGCCAAAGGGGACAAGCTCTATGGTTCGATTACCGAGAAGGAGATTCTGTCGGCTTTGGAAGAACGGTTGAACGTCCGTCTGGAAAAGCAGCATTTGCTTCTTTCCGAGCATATAAAAGTCGCAGGAATGTACGAAGTTCCCGTGCGTCTGGCCGAGGGAGTTGAGGGTAAATTCACTCTAGAAGTGAAAGCCGAAAAATAAGGTTTTTTATTTCTTCTTTTTGAGGAATTGGCAAAAGGTAAAATTTTAGCCATTGATTACGGAACTTCCAAAATAGGCCTGGCGGTCAGCGATGACGCCAGGCTTTTGGCGTTTGGAAGGGGGATTGTTGATCGTTCCAAGGGTTTTGAAGCAATGGTCCACAGGCTTGAGGATTTGTGCGCCAAAGAGAATATCGTGGAGTTTGTGTTTGGACTGCCCCTGGATGATAAAGGAGAAGAGGGAGAATCGGCCAAAAGGGTGCGTAATTTTGCCGTGAAGCTGGGGTTATACTTCAAGGACAAGCCCATGAATTTTGTTGATGAATCATTTTCCTCTTTCCAGGCTCAGCGGTTACAGCAGGAGGCGGGCAGGCACGGCAACGATGACGAGCTTGCGGCAACCATTATTCTTCAGAGGTATCTGGATACGCTTTGATTCGCTTTTCCCCTCTGTTTTGTCTATAATTTCCCCGGAATATTAAGTTTTTTGACGTATGGATCTCTTGGACATTCTGTTGTGGTTGATTGTCGGCGTTGCCGGTCTGGTACTGTTTCTGGTTTTATTGGAACTCTTTATCCGTTCGAGGCAAAAACGACGTGAGGGAAAGGAACCCACCACCGTGCTTTCCGTTCGCGTGGCCAAGGACAACGAAACCGGACCGATCGTTGCGGAACAGATTTTTTCCACCATTCATGGTATTGCCAGGAAAATTACTTTTTGGGAACGGTTGAAAGGGTATGACCAGGACCAGGTAAGTTTTGAGATCGCCAACATCGGCAGGAGCATCCGCTTTTTTGTTCATTTCCCTACCAAACTCCGCAACCTGGTCGAAGGCCAGATTTATGCCCAGTATCCCAACGTGGAGATTGTGGAGGTGGAAGATTACGCTTTGCCGAGCGAGGTGGAGATTCATACCCCGGAAAAATCCCCGTCGGAAGGAGCCAGAGTGCTTGTGGCTGCTGATAAGGTTCCGGCCATGAAGGAGCACGTCCAGGAAAAATTTTTGAAGATCGATCAGTTCCGCCATGCGGTCGGTCTGGAACTGACTCTGGCCGATCCGGATATTTTTCCGATTAAACGTTATCCGCAGTTTGAAGACAAAAAAGCCAAGGTTTCACTGGATACTCTCGCAGGGATAACGGCGACTCTGGCAAAGATGAATGACCTTGATGAGCAGGCCTGGATCCAGATCATCGTGCGCCCGATGGAGGAAAAATGGCGTATGGTTTTTGTGAAATGCATCCGCATTTTGAAAAAGGGCATTTTTTTGAATATCGACAGTCTCCAGAAGGCCTATGCCCGCGCTTTTTGTACCAGGAGCAAACTTGTCCGGACGATCTTTTTTCCGTTTTACTGGGGTATGTGGTTCCAGGGAGTTTTTTCGGGTACGGCGGTGATGGATTCGGCCGAGCATGGCAGCGGCGAGGAAGTGGAGGAGCAGATTTCCAAAAGCCATGAGAAGGAGACGATTATGGTGGCCGCGATCGATAAAGTCGGGAAGCTTCTCTATGAAGCCAGTATCCGTATCGTTTACGTCCCAAAAGACAAGAATTCCGATACTGCGCTTTTAAAATTGCGTGAAATCGCCGGTTCTTTCAAACAGTTCAACATTCCCCATTTGAACGGGTTCCATATTGAGAAAATTGTCCAGAATGAGTCGATTGTTGAGGCTTACCGAAAGCGTGAAATGCATCATCCCTTTGTGTTGAACATTGAAGAACTGGCTACGATTTATCATTTGCCCAATATTACCGTAGCGACCCCGAATATTTACTGGGTCCGATCCAAAAAGGTTGAACCTCCCAACGATCTGCCAACGCAAAAAGATGTGCCGGAAGCGGATTTTACGATGCTCGGGAAAACGAATTTCCGCGGCAGCAACCAGGAGTTCGGCATCAAGACGCTGGACCGCCGCCGTCACATCTACATCATTGGTAAGACGGGTATGGGTAAGTCCACGCTTTTGGAGAACATGATTTTTTCCGATATCCAGGCGGGAAAGGGCGTCGGCGTGGTTGACCCGCACGGCGATCTGGCGGATGCCGTTTTGAATTTTGTTCCTTCGCATCGTACGAATGACGTGGTTCTTTTTGACCCTTCGGACCGCGATTATCCGGTTGCCTTCAATATGCTCGAGAATATCGATCCGGCCCTGAATACGATCGTTTGTTCGGGCCTGGTGGGCATTTTCAAGAAGATCTACGGCGAAAGCTGGGGCCCTCGCCTTGAGCACATTTTGAGGAATACGATTTTGTCCCTGCTGGAGTATCCGAATACCACCATGCTTGGCATTCCCAGGGTGCTTCAGGATCGCGATTACCGCGGACGGGTGGTGCGTAAGATCACCGATCCGATCGTAAAAAGTTTCTGGATCAATGAGTTCGAAAAGATGGACCCAAAAAACAGGATTGAAGCCATTTCACCTATTTTGAACAAAGTAGGTCAGTTCCTTTCTTCTCCGATCATCCGCAATATTCTTGGGCAGCCAAAGAGTACCTTGGACCTTCGTTTTGCCATGGATCACAAGAAAATCATTATCGTGAACCTGTCCAAGGGGAAGATCGGTGAAGATACTTCATCTCTGCTCGGTTCCATGATCATTACCAAGTTCCAGCTGGACGCCATGAGTCGTGCCAACGTTCCCGAAAGCGAACGCACCGACTTTTACCTTTATGTCGATGAGTTCCAGAACTTTGCCACGGACTCTTTTGCGACGATTCTTTCCGAGGCCCGCAAATATAAGCTGAACCTCACAATGGCCAATCAGTATATTGCCCAGATGCCGGAGGAGGTTCGTGACGCGGTGTTCGGCAACGTCGGTACGATCCTTTCCTTCCAGGTGGGTTTTGACGACGCGGAGTATCTGAGCGGGCAGTATGGTGAAGAGGTTCTTCCGAACGACCTCGTTGCATTGAGCAAATATACCGCCTATTCCCGTCTGCTCATTGACGGTATGCCCTCCAAGACGTTCTCGTTCGATACATTGCCTCCGCCGCGGCTGGAGGTGGAAGAAGGTCGCCGTGAAAAGGTGATCAAACTTTCCCGCGAGAGGTATTCGACCCACCGCGAAATCGTGGAGGACAAGATCCGCCGCTGGAGCGAGGGTGCTCAGATTGGTGAGGAGGATGAGGTGAAAAAAGTTCCGGCTGTGTCGAAATCCCTGCCTGCGGTAACCGGTGAAAAATCCGCTTCAAAGGAACCATCCGTTACGAAGACCCTTCCGGTCAAACCGGCCGGAAAGAAGCTGCCGCCTCCGCCAGCCGATTAATCCGCAACTATTTCTTTCAGTACGGCAGGCACTTCTCTGATTCCGGCATCTTCGTTGTAATGTGACATATTGTGTTCCACGACAATCTTGGCGTGAAGTTTTTTTGCCACTTCGGAGTTTTCTTTTAACGGTACCCAGGGGTCGTTGTCCGAAAAGAACGCCACGATGGATTTTGACGAATGACGGATTTTTTCGAAGTTGAAGGGTGTTTCGAGCCAGGGTTTGGCGATTGCTTGTTGTTCGGGCGTGTGTCCGCTGATTTTTGTAAAAGCTCCCGCTACCAGGATTACTTTGCCGACACTGGCAGTTTCAGGAAGTTGTTCCAGGTACATCAGCAGTGCCGTCGCTCCCAGGCTGTGGCCGACCAAAACGGTATTTTTGTCGGGATCGCGAATGCTGGCCGTTAAATAGGGGATCCATTTATCGATGACCGGAGTGTCGGAGTCGGGCATGGCCAGTGCTTCCACATGATAACCATGGGATTCCAGCTCTTTTTTCAGCCATGGACGGAATCCGCCCTCTGGTCTGCCGCCCCAGCCGTGGATGAGAAATGCGCGTTTTTGCATGATCGGGTTTTACTTCCGTTTCTTTTTGGGACGCGACTTTTTGGCGGTTTTTTTCTTTGCCGGCTTCTTTTTGGCTGCCGGTTTGCTCTTTTTTATCGGTTTGGCGGAAGCTTTTTTGGGTGCCGGCGCTTTGTCTTTTCCAAGCAATACTTCTACGCCCGGAAGTTTTTTCCCTTCAAGGAATTCGAGCATCGCTCCACCGCCGGTGGAAACAAAGGTGAAGTGTTCTTCCTTAAAACCAAGGCGTTTGACCGCTTCGATGGTATCACCGCCCCCCAAAATGCTTTTGACTCCTTTTGCCCATACCAGTGTTTGGGCGACCACGGCTGTTCCGCGGCTGAAGGGTTTCATTTCTGACAGACCCAGCGGCCCGTTCCAGATCACGGTTTTGGATTGTTTGATCACGTCGGCGAATTTTTTGATGGTTTTGGTGCCGATGTCCAGGATTTTCATTTCACCGATCACGTCTTCGGCCGGAATGTCTACGGTTTGAGCGTCTTCTTTGATTTCGTCCGCCACGATCACGTCTTCGGGCAGCATAAAATTGACGTGGAGCTGTTCGGCGGCCAGAAGCGTATCCTGGGCCACTTCAAGTTTGTTGGCTTCATAGAGGGATTTCCCTACATTAAAACCCTGTGCGGCCAGGAAGGTATTTGCGAGCCCTCCTCCAACCAGGAAGTTGTTGGCTTTTCCCAGAAAGTTTTCCATGATGCCGATTTTGGTGTCAATTTTTGCTCCGCCTATAATAATCGTGAGTGGTTTTGACGGTTTCCGGGTCAGGGCGGTCAGCTCTTCGACTTCGTGCTGCATCAGGAATCCGGCGTAGCTTGGAATGTATTTTGTGACGCCGGCAGTGGATGCGTGGGCCCGGTGCGCGGTTGCAAAGGAGTCGCTTACGAAAACTTCAGCGAGTCCGGCCAGTTGTTTGGCAAATGCTGCGTCGTTTTTTTCCTCGCCGATGTGGAAACGGAGGTTCTCCAGGAACAGGATCTGTCCTGGTTTAAGTGCCATGGCGGCCTTTTCAACTTCCGGGCCGGTGCAGTCTTTCATGATCTTTACCGGTTTTTTGAGCAATTTCCCCATGTGTTCGGCGGCGGCTTTCATGCGCATGGATTCAACAACTTTTCCTTCCGGCCGGCCGAGGTGGGAACAGACGATCAGCTTTGCGTTTTGCTTCAGGAGATATTTGATCGTCGGCAGGGTCTGGACAATACGGGTGTCCTCGCTCACTTTGCCGTTTTTCATCGGGACATTGAAGTCCACTCGTAAAAGGACGCGTTTGCCTTTGAGGTTCGCGTTTTGGAATTTGCGAATATTCATACGCTGAAACGTTAAGATTAAAGCTGCGTCCATTGTAGCGGCAGATCCCGACAATTTCCAGTTTATCGTTGAAGGAGCATGGCCATTTCGACGGCGGCTTCACCGTACTCTTTGCCCTTGTTGAATTTACTTCTGGCCGCGCGGTCCTTGGCCTGTTTTACGTTGTTGGCTGTAAGAACCCCGAAAATAATCGGCGTGTCGCTGCAGAGGCTGATGTCCATGAGTCCGCGGTAACATTCACCGGCCACCAGGTCGAAGTGCGGCGTTTCCCCTTTGATAATGACTCCGAGGCAGATAATGGCGTCATATTTGTTTTTTAAGGCAAGGGCGTTTGCCGTCACGGGAATCTCCAATGCTCCCGGAACGCGGAAGAGGTCTATGCTTTTTGCTTTCGTTCCGAGTTTGAGCAGCGTTTCCTGGGTGTTTTTGAGCAGTTCCTTCCCGATATCATCATTGTATCTTGAGAGAATGATGGCGAATTTATAAGGTTTCCCGTTGAGTTTTTGGGGTGCGGATTTGGAGCTTTTCATGTTTCTTTGGAGTTAATTGTTCGGCGGATTGTATTTTCATTTTAAATGAAACCCCGTTCTTTGAGAAAGAAATAGTTTGATTCACCCTCTTTGGCGTTCAGGAGGCTTTCCAGATATCTGGCGATCAGGTCGATTTCCACGTTGACTTCAGGATTTCCATTTTCGTCTTTCCTGCCGCCAAGATTGGTGTTTTTTAGGGTATGGGGAATAATTTCAACCTCGAAACTGTCGGCGAGCAGATTGCTGATGGTCAGGCTGACGCCGTTAATGGTTACCGATCCTTTCAGGGCAAAGTATTTTGCGTAGTTCGGGGCGAATGTAACTTGCAAGCGAATGGACTCTGCTCCCGTTTCTTCTTTGCTTACTTTTCCCGTGAAATCTATGTGGCCGGTAACCATGTGTCCGTGGATGCGGTCGCTGAGTTGCATCGCGGGCTCCAGATTGACTTTGGATCCTTCATGGTAATACTTGCCGATGGTTCGTTTCAGGGTTTCTGGAATGGCTTCGACTTCAAAATGGTCTTTCTTTTTTTGCACGACGGTCAGGCATGCTCCATCGACGCTGACTGAGTCCCCGATATTGAGCAAAGGAGTAAGTTTATTACTTTCTATGGTGAATGTTGCTGTCTCGTGCTTCTTGGTAACATTCGTGACGGTGCCGACTTCCTGAATGATTCCTGTGAACATAATGAAAAGGGGAATGCGGCTTTATTGTTGTTGAAGATCACTAAAAATGCAAGTTTCCCTCCGTTTTGGTGATTTTATGTTTTTTTAAGGGTTTGGTGAAAATATGTTCATGGGTCGTCCGTTAAGGTGTTGATACTTATTTCTTCACTCTTTTCAATTATGAGAAGTGTCAACAAAGTCCTTTTGATGGGACATCTGGCTACCCAGCCGGAAATGAAAATGACCACGTCTGGTCATACGGTCACCACCTTCAAGGTCGCGACCAACCGCGATTCCACGACGAAGGAAGGGGAGGTTCATTCTTCCGCGGATTTCCATAAAATCGTCGCGTGGAGAAAGCTTGGCGAGGCTTGCGGGGAGTACCTCAAAAAGGGTGCAGGGGTTTACGTGGAAGGACATCTTTCCAACCACAAATATCAGGATAAGGAGGGGAAAAACCGCAAAGCGACGGAAATCATCGCCGACGTGGTGAATTTCATCAGCATCAGGAAAAACAAGACGACTGATGAGGTTACACTGGTCGATGTCCCGGCATAATGTATTCAACCCACGTCGCGTTTACTTCAACCATGGGGTCGACTACAATGGATTCAGTTTATGCCGACCCTATGGTTTTAAGTGTTGTTATTCCGACTTTCAATCGATCACAAATACTCCGGGAATGTCTGGATGCCCTTTATCGTCAGGATCTTCCGCGGCAGGATTACGAAGTGATCGTTGTTGATGACGGGAGTAAGGATGAGACGCCGGACGTTCTTGAAAAATATGCCTCCAAGTATCCGAATTTTCGTTTTTTCCGCCAAAAAAATCAGGGGCAGGGGATTGCGCGTAATTTCGGGGTCGGGCATACGCTCGGCAATATTATTGTGCTTATCGGCGATGATATTATCGTGAAGGAGAATTTTCTGAGCGAGCATCTCCGCTACCATCTTCGGCATTCTGGGGAGAATGAGGCCGTACTCGGTCTGACTCTTTGGCATCCAAAACTTCACGTCACTCCGTTCATGTCCTGGCTGACCAACGGATCAACCGTTTTTGGAAAGTTCGGGGGGCATCAGTTCGCTTATGAAAAGCTGGAGGGAAAAGAGGAGGCAGATTACAATTTCTTTTACACTTCGAATATTTCCCTGAAACGTTCGCTTCTGGACAAATACCCGTTTGACCCCTCTTTTTCCGGATATGGTTGGGAGGATATTGAGCTTGGGTACAGGCTTCATCAGAGGGAGGGGCTCCGGTTATATTACAACAAGGAAGCGGTCGGTTATCACGACCATATGATGACCGAGTCCAGTCTCCGCGACCGGATGAGAAATATCGGAATGGCGGCCTGGGTTTTCCATAAACGGTATCCTGAACTTGGCAAAGTCCCCGGACTTTTGAAGAGGGCCGTGTTTCTTGTGTTGTCGTTCCCCCTGATTATCCGCGTGTTTAAGCTGTTCAATAAGAATTTTTATTATTATGCCCTTTCAAAGAAGTATTTTCTGGAGGGTTTGCGTGAAGGCGCTCCGGAGGATTAAACAGATAATAGCTTTCGTTTCAGGCAAAAATTTTTTATAATGTAAGAAGTATTTTTGTCCTCAATTTTATGCGTATTCATCGTTTGGTGGCTTTAGGGCTCGTGGTGACGTTAACTTTTGGGTTGTTGACGGGATGTGTGAAGAAGGAACAGCAGGTCGTTCAGAAAGTGAATAAGGTCGATCTGGTTTTTTACAGCCTTTTTGATGATGAGGACATATTTCAGCCTCTTCTGCAGCAGTACGCCTCAAAGCACCCCAACGTGACCATTAAGTACCGGAAGTTCACCGATCCGGTGGAGTACATGAACCTGATCGTCAATGAGCTTGCCGAGGGACAGGGTCCGGATATCTTCTCGGCGCCCAACTACTGGTTTTTGCGGAACGTGAAAAAGATTTCTCCGTTGCCCACCAGCAAGCTTACTCCGCAGCAGTTCGAGCAGATTTTTGTGAGCGTGGCCAATGACGATCTGGTACTGACCGATCCGTCGGACAACCAGAAAAAGGTGTACGGGGTTCCTCTTTTTGTTGATACTCTCGCCCTTTATTACAATAAAGCCTCTTACGAGGACAAGATTCCAGCCCAGGGTCGCCCGGCTTCCACATGGGAGGGCATTAAGGATGACGTCTTTAAGCTTTCCAAAACCGATAACAGCTTTGAGCGTTTCGAAGTGGCGGGTATCGCCATGGGACGCGCGGATAACATCGCAAGGGCCGTGGATATTTTGTACATGCTTTTCCTCCAGCATAAAATCCGTTTCTACAACGAGACTTTGTCGGAAACCGCCTTCAATAACCAGCAGACCACCACTGGGTCCGGGCTCCTGATGAATCCGGCGAGCGAGGCTTTGCGCCTGTATACCAGTTTTGCTTTGCCGTCGAACAAAAACTATTCCTGGAACGACTATCTGGCGTCCGCAGATTCTCCGGTGAAGGAAATGGAGACCTTTGCAAAGGGCAAGGTCGTCATGGTTTTGGGATATTCCTATCTGTATGAACAGATCAAATCAGAGATCAAGGATTTAAAGGAGAAGGGGGTTCAGACCATTGATCCCGCGGATATCCGCATCAGTGTGGTTCCGCAGGTCAGCGATCCGGCGACTTCGACGGAGAAACGCGTTGCCTACGCAAACTATTATGCTGCGACCGTGGCGAGAACTTCCCAGCACCCGGCCGAGGCGTGGGATTTCCTGAATTTTTTGAGCTCGAAGGAGAACCTGCAGTATTACAACAGTAAAACCCATAAACCGACCAGCCGCCGTGACATGATAGAGGACCAGAAGAAGGATCCCATTTATGGCGTGTTTGCCGAGCAGACGGGTTATGCCGAAAGCATTCCCGTCTACGATTACGACCGGTATTCTCAGATCTTCGTTCAGGCCATCACCAGTGTTCTGGCGACCACGACCCCCGAAAATGCCATGAGAACCGCGGGTGCGGCCATTGATGCGCTTTTACCGTCTGCGGGCATGGTTCCGGCGCCTCCAAAAGCAGCCACGGGGACGGCTGATAAAGCCAAAACGACTCAGCAGGGGACAAAATAACGTCACGTATTGACCATGACGATTTTCTGGAATCACGCTCGAACGGCGCTGGCATGGGGAGTGCAGTTTTGGAACACGCTTACGTTTCTCAAGGTCAGCAGGTGTCTTTTTGTTTTCTTTTTGCTGACGTTTCCGTTTCAGGTCCGCTCTCTTCTGTATGGAGTTCCCGTTTATCAAACCGGCGGATTTGATTTTTATACGTCTTTTTTTCTGTATTTCAGCGATGTTTGTTTTTTTCTTTCATTTTTGGCCTGGGCGTTGAGTTTGTGGAGAAGGGAAGAGGAGCGGCAGTTTCGTCTTGGGGATGAAATGCTCTCTTTTCTCCTGCTTGCCGTGTTGTTGATTATGGTCGGCAACGCCTTTTTTGTGAATGCGGCGGAACTGCATTTTTTTATTGCTTTCCGCTTTGTTGAACTGTTTCTGCTCTATTTGATGGTGGTCAACAGGGTTCTGCGGCAGCAGCATATGGTGTTGTTGCTGTTGTTCGGGCTTTGTTTCCAGGCCTTTGTGGCGCTTTATCAGTATATTCTTCAGGGGTCCGTGGGATTATCATTTTTGGGTGAAGCCTCTGTGAATGCTTCAACTCTTGGGGTGGCGAAGATTGACCTGGGACCGCAAAAAATCCTGAGGGCCTTTGGTACCATGCCTCACGCGAACGTTCTTGGAGGACTCATGTTTATGGGGATTCTGTACACGGTGGCCCTCGCCAAAAAATACCGGTGGTTTGTTGCCGGAGTCCTGTGCCTGCTTTCGCTCGGGCTCCTATTTTCCTTTTCCCGGAGCGCGTTTTTTGCCCTCGTTGCCGCCTTTCTCCTCTACATTTCTGTCCAGAACAGCAAAATTGTGATCAGGTATATTGTTCTTGCGCTCAGTCTGCTGTTGTTCTTTGTCGTCATTTTCAGGCTGGAGGACGTTGTCTTGAAAAGATTTCTTTTTGACGATGCGGGTTCCACCCAGGAAAGGACGTTGTATTTGAAAATAGGCCGCGACATGCTTTTTGACCAGCCGCTGGGTGTCGGACTTGGGGCTTTTACGCTCCACATGCAGGATTATACCTCAACAAAACTCCAGCCGTGGCTCTTTCAGCCGGTGCATAATATATTTCTCCTGATCGCGGATGAGGTGGGAATTGCCGGAGGGCTTCTTTTTGTTTCACTCTTTGTTTACGTGTTTTACCGGCTGTTGCGCCTCTTGAGAAAGCAGAAAACCGATGACAACCGTTTTGCCGTCGCGTTGCTTCTTTCCATGTTGGTGGGGATCGGGGTGATCGGTTTTTTTGATCACTATTTTGTCACTATTTACCAGGGGCAGGTCATGTTGTTCATTTATTTTGGCTTTGTCAGCAGTTTGCTGAGCAGCGACCTGTTGCCCAACAGAAACTCCTGAATGGTCATGGTCTTTTTTCCTTCCAGCTGAACTTTGACGGGGATGATGGCCCCGAGTTTAGTTCCGATGGCGACGGCCGCTTTGCCGATCTCTTGTACCTCACCCGGCTTGAGTTTTGAATCCGTGTCAATTTCGATTTCGACGAGTTTGAGTCTTTTGCCGTCGATGATGAGGAATGTTGAAGGCCATGGGGTGTATGCCCGGGCGCGGTTGAGAATTTCTTGAGCTGTGAGCGAATGAAGGTCTATGATCCCGTCATTTTTTTGAATTTTGTGGCAGAATGTGGCTTTGCCTTCGTCTTGTGGAATCGGGTGTGTGGCGTTTTCGGCCAGGTCTTTCAGGATGTACGGCAGAATCTTTCCGCCCAGAATGCTGAGTTTAACCGTGAGTGTCTCGGCGTTGTCCGTGGGTTCAATGGGTAGTTTTGCGATATCCAGAATGTCGCCCGCATCAAGTTTCGGGGTCATGTTCATGATAGTGACCCCCGTCTCTTTGTCTCCGTTCAAGAGCGAAGCTTCTATGGGGGATGCTCCGCGGTATTTTGGAAGCAGTGACGCGTGGACGTTTACCGCGCCATATTTTGGAATTTCGAGCAGTGAGCCCGGCAGAATCTGTCCATAGGCGACGACGACAAAAATGTCGGGTCTGAGTTCTTTAACCAGATTGATAAACTCCGCGTTCCCTTTGATTTTTTCGGGTTGGAATACGGGGATGTTGTTTTTGAGAGCGAGCTGTTTCACCGCAGGAGGGATGATTTCCTGTTTGCGGCCGACTTTCTTGTCTTCCTGGGTGACGACCGCCATGACCTCGAAATCTTCGTCTTGGATCAACGATAATAAGGAGGGGAGGGCGAAATCCGGCGTCCCCATAAAGATAATTTTGATTTTATTGCTCATGGCGATGAAAGTAATGTCTTGTGCCAGAATACCATGGTTTTTCCGTTAAGAATACCTTGCCAAGAGAAAAAACATCGGCTACTATTGCGGACTCATTGAGTTATATATCCCCGATGCAAGAAAAGTATCTACAAGCCAAAAGACTTATCGACAAGGCGCAAAAAATCCTGTCGATTTCCCATAAGCGTCCGGACGGCGATACCCTTGGAGCCTCCTGTGCGCTGTATCTTGGTTTGCAGCAGTGGGGAAAGAAGGTGGATATGGCCTGTATAGATGAAGTTCCCGAACGGTTCAGCTTTTTGACGGACATGAACAAGGTTATTCGGGATTTTAACTTCAGGGACTACGATCTGATCATCGTTTCTGACGCGGGGGCTTCATATATGACCCGGTATCATGAAGTGTATCCCGATATTTTTAAGGGTGACGTCCCGGTCATCAATATCGATCATCACGCTTCGAACGATAATTTTGGGACGGTGAATATCGTGGATGCCGGATGTCCTTCCGCCACCGTTCTGCTTTCCCGTATTTTTGATTTTTGGGGTATTCATGTCACTCCCGCGATAGCCACCGCGCTTTTGTGCGGCATTTATAATGACACAGGGAGTCTGATGCACTCGAACACCACGATCGAGGTGTTTGAGGTTGCCGGTAAGCTCATGGAGAAGGGGGGAAAAATTAACACCGTTGCAAAAAAACTTTTCCGGACGACCCCCGTTTCTACGCTTAAACTTTGGGGAAGGGTTCTTGAGAACGCCCACGTGAATGAGGAAGGGGTCACGGTTTCCGTGGTGACCTGGAAAGATTTTTCGGAATGCGGGGCCGGGCCGGATGAAATTTCCGGTGTTGTTGATTTTTTGAACTCCGTTCCGGGTTCCAAGTTCACCGTTTTGTTGAACGAAGATGCCAGCGGCAACATCAAAGGATCTTTCCGCACCCAGCGCGATGACGTGGATGTGGCGGCGTTGGCGGCGCAGTTTGGCGGAGGAGGACACCGCAAAGCAGCCGGATTTACCATGCCCGGACGTTTGCACCGCGAAGTTCACTGGAAGATCGTCCCTCAGCATCAGCATATTGAGGGCGACGATATCGTGTCATTTCAGTTGCCAAAACCCGAAAAACAGGCTTTGTAGTTCACCGGCTCGCTGTTATAATGGGTGAGCTTTTTTGCTTATTATGGATCTGCGCCGCATAGTTGCTTCGTTTTTGATTTTCCTTTTTGTGGTGGTGGCTTTGCCGACCTTTTTTGTTTTCGGCCTGAACCGGACTTTTCTTGACCCGAATTTTTACGGTGAGACGGTGGTTTCCCCGGCTTATGAGGTGTTGATGAACGCGGTCGCCCATAATATTTATGCCAAGGATCCGGTCATTCAAAAACATTTTAAAGAAGAGGACATCCGTAAGGTCGTGGTGGAAACCGTGCCTTTGGATCTTTTTAAGGTGAGTATGAAGGGTTTTTCGAATGACCTGGAGCAGGTGAAAGCACGTCCTGAGCATCCGTTGACGTTCGATCTTAAGCCTTACCGTAGCAGCCTTGTGAAAATTTCCCAGCGGTTGGCGATCCATCTTTTTCAGGCTTTGCCCCAGTGTAAGTCCAATGAACTTCCCGAATTTACGGAGGAGGGGATTGCGACCTGCGTTCCGGGCGGTACGAATTATGAAGTCGTTGCCGGTCCTCTTTCCAAGCAGTTTGAAACCGGCGTCCTCAACGCGTTGCCGGATACGGTTGATTTAAGTCTGGCCCGCGACCAGAGCGGTTCGATGTTCACGTTTGTTTTAAGTTCAGCGGACAAGGTGAGGTTTTACGGAATCGGGGCGTTGATGGTTTTGATCGTCCTGATAGCGTTTGTCCTTTATAAGCCGTTTACCACCATCGTCCGCTATGAGGGTGTGGCTTTTTTGTTCAGCGGTTTTTTGGGTTTTTTGATGAGTCTTGGGTTGGGTGAGGTCCCCGTGTGGCTGGTGCAGATGTATGCGTCAAAAAATGTTGGCGTTGTGAAAAGTTTGGGAGGGGAGCTGGTGCTGGTGAAATATTTCCAGCAGATTTTTTCCCAGTTTACGGGTGAAATCCAGAAAATTTCTTTTGTGTTCTTGGCGCTTGGCGCCGTACTGTTGTTCATTTACTTTTTCTTTTTGCGCGTCGACGCGAAGAAGCCCGTGGAGGAATAATTTTACCGTATCGTTTTACCATCTTGCCCATGTCCCATACCCGTTATTTAGCCATCATTTCCGGAGCAGGCATTGTGAGCTGGATCGCATGGATCGTGGTTTTGAATAAACTTGATCCGTTTGAATCGACCGGTTTGTCGATGGGGTTGTTTTTCGTGAGTCTGTTTTTTGCGTTAACCTGTACCTTTACGGTGGCGGGTTACTATTTCCGTGTCTGGCTGAATAAAAATGAGGTTTTTTACAGTCATATTAATGTGGCGTTGCGTCAGGGAATCTTGTTGACCCTGATAGCCATTGGCTGCTTGCTGTTTCAGCTTCTGGGTGTTTTGACCTGGTGGTCCGGTCTGCTTTTTATTGGTGCCGTGACCCTGGTCGAGTTTTATTTTATGGCAAAGGAGGAATCATAAAGAGCCCCTTGTTTTTATGGGGACGCAGTTTTATGGGTAAGGGAAACAGGCGCTCCGTCTTTGTCCTGGGGCCGATCTTTCGATGGCCGGAGGAACTGACATGAACGCCTGTCTCTACCTTGCTACTTGCTTGACGTACAACTTGTGGGGCCCGCAGCACGCCCCAGTCGTTGCTGCCCCTACTTGCCGCCGGGAAAGACGGCAGGGTCACCGATCTTCGTCAGGTCGACGTAGACGGGGATGACCGCGGGGGGGGGCTTGGGGGCGGTGGCCGTCGCGGTGGTCGCCGTGGCCGTCGTCGTGGGCGCCGGGGGTGCCGAACCGGACGCGAGGGGCGCAGGCGGGCAGTTCGACGGGCAGGGCACGTTGACCGTGATGGTCGAGGGGAACGGGGGCGGGGAGGACTTCTCCACGCAGACGTCCCGCTCCGTGTCGAGCAAGGTGCCGGGGGGGCACTTCTTGGCCGTGGCGACCGCGGTGGCCGAGGCCGGAGGCGAGGGCTTCGTCGGGTCCACGTTCGCCGACGAGGTCGGCGGGGGCGTGAACGGGGCGCGGGCCTGGTCGGGGCCCTTGCCGCCGATGAGCTTCCAGCCGCCGAACACGAGGGCCGCGAGCGCACCGAGCACGCCCAGGGCGATGAGCGCCTTCTTGGCCTTGGTGCGTCCGCTCGAGGGCGGGGAGGCGGGGCGGGGGCGGGGCCGGGGGGCCGCCGCGACAGCGCCGCAGACGGTGCAGCCGGGCGCCGGGGCGCCGGCGCCCGCACAGTCGCCGCAGCAATCGCCGCCGCAAGCAGGGCACCCGGGGTGCCCATGCGCGTCGAGACCCTTGCCGTTGCAGTCGGTACAGGTGAGAGATGCACGTGCCATGTGAGTTCTCCTTGTGGGATAGCGCCGAAGCGCGTCAGAAAACGCGCCTACGAGGCGCCTGTCTTTTACGAACGCGACCACCAGTGGCCGCAGTACCGAGAGGAGACACAACCTCTGGGCATTGGACCAAACTGCGTCAGGTTCTTCGCAAGCCTAGAAACTTGTTCAGAAACTTTCAAAAAAGGTGGCGGCAGTTCAGTACAATACCCAGAGGTAAATTGTACAATTTTGTAGCAAAGCAGAGAGAGTATCTGTCTTCCGTACAGGATCGCGCCATCATGGTAAAATGTACCTTTCTGGCCAATTTTGTATCGGAATGACAGGTTACTCCCTGCTTTTATAAGCTTGTTGTCAATGAACAACGGTTCAACACGCTGAAGGCGGCGCAGGACAACAGTAATGCCACCATACAGGTGAAAGAACAACAGAACTTTCCTATTACAGGAAAGGGTGTTACTATACCAAAAAACATGAGTTTTGTCAACACTCATTCGTCATCAAACCATCCGGCCTCAACTTTATTCTAGTTATTGTAGACTGGGTCATTTAAAACCGCGATTTTGCTCAGCGGCCAGAGCACCAGCCATGCTTTTCCCTCAAAATTACCGAGTCTGAGGTAAGGGGAGTTACTCTCCTGCTTGCAGCCTCCGCTTGAAATGCTTTCTTTGAAGCAACTTCTGGCGTCGGAGCTGGCGGTTCGGTTGTCGCCCAGAACCAGGTATCCATCGGATGGGATCTCAAAAACGGACGGTCCATCGGAATACGGGTGGGTGTTCCCGCTGTTGGTGCTGTTGAGATAAGGCTCGTCCAGTTGGAAACCCTCAGGATGTTCTTTATTGAACACATACACGTAGCCGTCCTTGAGTTTGACCGTTTCTCCCGGCAGTCCAATCACTCTCTTGATGAAAAATTCTTCCTTGTTGACCGGAGGGTGGAATACCACGATGTCGCCTCTTTGAGGGAGGCCGACCTGCCATCCGGGGAAGCTTTGGTATCCGAACTTGTTCACGATGATGTATTCGCCGTAACCGTGCTGGCACACGTTGTCGATGTTATTCATGGTGTCGCACATCGAAGGTCCGTACACCTGAAACGGGGATATCAGGAAAGTTCTGATCAAAAAAACCATCGAGGCGATAATCACCAGGTTGAGGATAATATCAAACCCGAAAAGGATGGTGGTTTGATGTTTTTTGATGAAGGCTTTCACAATATCGAAGATCGTCACTCTCGGTTGCAGTTCGGACATAATCGGGAAAAAAGATTCCTCGTTACTTTACCGTCAATGCCCTTTCTTTACAAGGAAAGTTGATTATAGTACCCTTAAGAAAGCTCATCAGCCGGCACTTATGAAGAAAATCCCCCAAGTTCTGTTTCGACCTCATCTGGATCCCGGTGAAGAGGTATTGGAAGTCTTCCATCGTCACCCGTTCATTCTCTTGCCCAGTCTCGGCCGGATTCTCTTTTTTACCTTCCTGGTGCCGTTGTTTTTGTTCTACCTGTTCCCTGAGTTCACCCTTTTCTTTTTGATCTGGGGCGCCGTGGGTGTTTTACGGCTCATATACCTCTTTTTTAACTGGTACCACGATGCGTTGCTGGTGACGACCGTGAGTCTGCTCAAAACCTACTGGAGCGGTTTTTTCGACCGTTCGTCCTCAAGGCTTGAATATCCCATGATTGAGGGTATCAGTTATGCCATCCAGGGGTTTCGCCGCACCGTTTTCAACTATGGTCACGTGCACATCAACCGTTCCGGCGGGTCTTCTGCCATTGAGCTTCCCGACGCTGTGAACCCTCCCAAGGTTGAACGGGTCATTTTATCCCATCAGGAGAGGTTTGTGTCGGACCAGAGCATGAAGGATTCCGAAACTTTAAAGAGCCTCCTGGTCACGATGATCCGTCATCACAACAAGAGCGGGCAGGAAACCCCGCCGCCGGCTGAACCGCCGAAGCCCGCCAAGCCTTATAAAACGCCAAAGAAATAAACGTCTTCACCTTCCATGGATTTTTATCTTTATATCGGAATTTTCCTGGCCGTCGATCTGCTGCTGGTCATTTATATCTTGTACCGCAGATCCAGGAAGAAGTTCAGCCAAGGGGATCTGACTTTTTTTTCGACTGAATGGAGAAAAATCCGTCAGCAGGGTGATGGCAAACATGCATTGATGGATGCCGATAAACTTTTGAATATCGTTCTGAAGAAAAAGGGATACGCGGGTGGTGTCGGGGAGCAGCTGAAGAAAGCCGGTAAACTTTTTACAAATCTGAACGATGTTTGGGGCGCACATAAGTTAAGGAACAGGATCGCGCACGAACTTGGCATACATTTTACTCCAGCCGACCGTGACCGTGCGCTGCGTTCGTTTGAAAAGGCCCTCAAAGATCTTGGCGCTTTATGATGAAACAGAAAAAATATGTTCTTGGTATCGCGGGGTACATTGGTTCCGGCAAAACGGTTGCGGGCATGTTTTTCCAGAAGCTCGGCGCGCGGTTTATTGATGCCGATGAGGTGGTGGATTCGCTGTACCGGAAAGGGGAGGACGGGTACCGTAAAATATTGAGTTTTTTCGGGGAGGAGTATTTTAAAAACGGTGAACTCAACAGGAAAAAGTTGGCAAAGGCCGTTTTTGGAGATCCAAAAAAATTAAGGATTCTTCATGATCTTATTCATCCGCTCGTTACGAACAGCATACGGACCATGATTGATAAATCGGGGCCGGGGGTGTTTGTCGTAGAGGCGACCTATTTCGAAAAAAAATATCTTCAGGCGTTGATTGACGGACTGTTGTGGATTGAGTGTCCGAAGGAGGTGTTATTTGCCCGCCTGAGTAAAAAACGCGGTTTGCCCAGGCCTCTTTTTGAAAAAATTTTGCGGTTCCAGTTCAGGCCGGCTCATCCGGATTTTGTTGTTGATAACAGCGGTTCACTGACACGGTTTAAAGATTTGCTCCTGGCGGTCTGGAAACAGCTACATCAGAGTTGAGTTCGCGGCCGTTTTTTGGTACATTGGCCGTATGAATGAAAAGTTTGAAGCAGTCATAGGATTAGAAGTACACGCGCAGATTTCGACAAACACCAAAATGTTCTGCACCTGCAGCAGTAATGCTTTTGACAATGAGCCGAACATGAATACCTGCCCGGTCTGCATGGGTTTTCCGGGGCAGCTTCCGGTCATCAACAAGGAGGCCGTGCATAAGGGGCTGAAGGCGGCTTTGGCTTTACATTGCCAAATTCCGTCCTTTTCAAAATTTGACCGCAAGAACTATTTTTACCCGGATCTTCCAAAGGGCTTCCAGATTTCCCAGTTTGACCAGCCGGTTTCACTCGGAGGCTGGCTTGATATCCAAGTGAGCGGGGAAAAGAAAAAAATACGGATTACGCGTCTGCATCTTGAAGACGACGCGGGAAAATTGACGCACGTTGAAGGGGGAACTCTTTGCGATTACAACCGGTCCGGGATTGCCCTGATGGAGATTGTCAGCGAGCCCGATATTCATACTCCACAGGAAGCGAGCGCTTATGCGAAAGCTATTCAGGCGACCCTCCGGTATGTTGGGTCTTCGGAGGCCGATATGGAAAAGGGGATGATGCGTTTTGACGCCAGCGTTTCGATCCGTCCGAAGGGTGAGACGAAACTGTATCCCCGTGCGGAAATCAAGAATTTGAACTCGTTTAAATCGTTGGAGGCGGCCATCGCGTACGAAATCGAGCGCCAGATCTTTTTGTGGGATGAGGGAAAACCGTTGAGCGGCAACATCACCGTCGGCTGGACGGACGATCATCAGAAAACCTATTTCCTGCGCGACAAGGAAGGTGCGGATGATTACCGTTATTTCCCTGAACCCGATTTGCCGCCTTTGGTCGTTACCCCTGATTTTATCGATCAGCTCCGGAAGGAAGTTCCGGAACTCCCTGTTGAAAAGCAGGAAAGGTATCAAAATGAATGGAAGATTTCGGAAGCGGAAGCATTGCTGCTCTGTTCGCAGTTTGAGTTGGCGAGGTATTTTGAAGAGGTTGTGGCGGCGACCAACGATCCAAAGAAGGCCGCGACTTTTATCACGACCATCTTGATGAGTCATCTCAACCGTGACGGTTTGGGAATCACTGAAACCAAAATTACTCCGGCGATCATGTCGAAGCTTATCACCATGGTGAATGACGGCAAGATTTCCATGAACATCGCAAAGGGTGAGGTTTTTGAGACGTTGTACATGGAAGGGAAGGATCCCGAAGAGGTGGTGAAGGAAAAAGGATTGGTACAAATGAATGATGAAGGGAAGCTTGGTGACATATGTAAAAAAATTCTGGCCGAGAATCCAAAATCCATCGAAGACTTCAAGGCCGGGAAGCAGGCAGCCCTGCAGTTTTTGGTCGGTAAGGTGATGAAGGAGACCCGTGGGCAGGCCAATGCCATGATGGTGCAGGAACTGCTCAAGAAACTTGTCGTATAAACTCAAATACATTTATTTTATAATCAAACAAAACTATGGATCCATTGTCATTTCTCTATATAGCCCTCGGGGTAGGTTTCCTTCTTATGGCTATTTTTGTCTGCGCAACGCTTATTTACGTTATTCAGATACTGCGCGATGTTTCCAGAATCACCGACAACGTGAGTGAAACGACCGAGCGGGTGAACGATTACCTGGTTCAGCCTTTCGCTTTTTTGAGCAATGCCGCGGACTATCTTAAGCCTCTGCTCGATACCGTAAAGAATAAGAGGGATGAGTTGAACGAGATGGTGAATGAGAAGGTCCATAAGGCAGCCAAAAAGATCCGCAGAAAGATCAAGGATATCGACTAAGAATAGTTCCGGAATTTATCAATCCAAAGACCGTTTCTGCCTGTAGAGGAGAAGCGGTTTTTTTTGACCTCAATACGCTTGCCTTTTTCGCGAATTGTGGTTATATTACGCTCTCATCATTTTCACACTGTGTTATGGCGACTCATTCTCGATCACGTCTCATTCGGCGTATTGCCTACGTGCTGGTAGGCCTGGTTATCATCGGTTTTATCGCAAGCCGCGTGCTTGCTCCTCAGCCCGGCCCGGAATATATGACGGCAAAGGTGGAAAACGGTGATGTGGGCCAAACAGTGGCACTCACCGGAACTACGGAACCGAAAATACGGTATCAGCTCCAGTTTACCAGGAGCGCCAGGATCGATAAGATTTTGGTCGAAGTGGGTGGTGCCGTAAAAGAAGGGGATGTTTTGGCGGTGTTGGAAAACAATGATGCAAACTACCAGTTGGAGTCTCAAAAGGCCGTGTTGCGTATAGCTCAGGCCAATTTGGCAAAGGCCGTGGCCGGTCAGCGTCCCGAGGAGGTTGAATTGAGCCAGTTGAAAGTTGATCTGGCCCGGATGGATCTGGAGAATTCCAGTATTTCCAAACAGACCCTCACCGATCTTGCCCAGAAAAACGTCAATAGTGCCTACCTGGCCGTGCAGAGCGCCAAAACTTCACTGGAGCAGGCTCAGGATCAATATAATTACACATTGCAAAACGTCCAAATGGACACCTGGCAGCAGCCCGCATATTCGGTGTATGACAGCGGGTATTATTATGGTGATATGCGAGGGTCTTTGCCTCAGGGTGAAGGTTCCGCTGCAGCCGGAGGTTCCGTCACGGGAACCGGTGCAGGTGCTGCGTCCGGAGCTTCTTATGGGGCCGGCAGCGGGAGTTATGTCAGTAACGTCAACAATATTCAGACGGCCCAGTATAACGTACAGAAGGCCCAGAATGCCTTTGATCAGGCACAGGAGGCTTACGACAAAGCTACCGTCGAATACAAACGTCAGACCGATGAAGTGAGTAATGTCATTGATAAGGCAAATGTCGGTCTTCAGTCTGCCAAGGAACAGTATAAACTTACCACCGCAAAACCGCGCGAGGTTGATGTCGCACCCTTGAAGGCCCAGGTGGACCAGGCGTGGGTTGGTGTCAATCTGGCACAGTATCAGCTTGATCAGACCGAGCTGAAGGCTCCGGCGGACGGGATTGTGACATCACTTGGTTCGGATGTCGGTGAAACGGCGAGTATGGCACAACCTCTGATTACGATCGACTCCAAATATCTGCATATCAAGGCATTGGTATCCGAGGCGGATATTGCCAAGATTCAGGTTGGACAGAACGCAGTCATTACCTTTGACGCCTTTGGAACCGTGAAGGAGTTCAAGGGCAATGTTTACGAGGTCGATCCATCGGAAACCATTGTTCAGGGGGTGGTGTACTATGTCGTGAAGATTCAGTTCGATGCTCCCGGTGAATCGGTAAAGCCGGGTATGACCGCCAATCTTACGGTTCAAACCGACACCAAACCGGGTGTTTTGAACGTTCCGGCGAGGGCGGTACAATATGACGGGAACCAGCCTTACGTTCAGGTTCTGAAAACTGTTGATAAAAAGCAAGAGGTTGAAAAACGTAATGTGGAGGTCGGCCTTCAGGGTGATGAACTTATAGAGATAGTTTCCGGTCTCCAGGCGGGAGAAGAAGTGGTTACTTTTACCAAATCCAAGGAATGAAACCATTCATCCAGTTAAAGGATATCCAAAAAACCTACGTGATGGGTGAGGGGGAAAGAAGTGTTACCACGGAGGCTCTCAGCGGGGTTACCTTAACCGTCCATGAGGGTGAGTTCCTGGCCATAGTCGGGCAGTCAGGTTCCGGGAAATCCACGCTTATGCATATCATGGGTTTCCTGGACAGCGCTTCGGAAGGGACGTATTTCTTTGATGAAAGGGACGTCACGAATTATGAGGAAGACGAGCTTGCCGAGATCCGCAGCCGCAAGGTCGGGTTTGTTTTTCAGGCCTTCAACCTCCTTCCCAGAACCACTTCCCTTGATAATGTGCGTCTGCCTCTGGTGTATCAGGGGGTGAGTTTGGGCGAACAAAAAAAGCGTGCCGAGGAAGTATTGGGCAGGGTTGGTCTTCAGGACCGTTTAACCCATAAACCGAACGAGCTTTCGGGCGGGCAGCAGCAGCGTGTCGCAATTGCCCGTGCGTTGATCACCAATCCGCGACTGATTTTGGCCGATGAACCTACCGGCAATCTGGACAGCAAGTCGGCAGAGGAGATTGTGGGACTGTTCAAGAAACTCAATGTTGAGGGGCGAACGATTGTCATCGTGACCCACTCAAACGAGGTTGCTCAGATCGCCAAGCGCATCGTTACGATCCGCGACGGCAAAATTCTTTCCGATGAACCGAATGTATCATGGAAACTCTAAATGTCATCAAACTCGCCTGGAATGGACTGATTACCAATAAAGGCCGGTCTTTTCTCACCATGCTGGGCATTATCATAGGCGTGGCTTCCGTTATTATCATCGTTTCGGCGGGAGCCGGAGCTCAGAGCCTCATTTATAACCAGATTAAAAGCCTGGGTTCGAATTTGATCGGAGTGTTGCCGGGCAAGGGAGGGGATGAGGGGCCTCCGGCTTCGGTCTATGGAATCGTCATTACCACGTTAAAGTATGAGGATGCTTTGGCGATGACGAGGGGATCGAACGCCGTTCCTCATCTTTCCCAGGTATCGGCTTTTGCCATCGGACAGGGGACCGTCTCTTACATGGGTAAGCAGGTGGGAGCTTCTTACAACGGTACTACCGCGAGTTATCCGAATGTGATCGACCGCAAGATCGCCAGCGGCCGTTTTTTTAATGCTGAAGAAGAAAAGGGGCTGGCAAAGGTCGTGGTGCTCGGTTATAACGTGAAAAATGATCTTTTTGCCGACAAGGACCCCGTGGGGGAAATGGTAAAGATCAATAACGAGAAATTCAGGGTGATCGGATATTTTGAGTACAAAGGTACCGTGGCTTTCCAGAACATGGACGCTCAGATTTATATTCCCATCAGCACCGCCCAGAAAATCATGCTGGGGATAAACCATGTTCACCGTATCAGCGCGAAGGTTGACGACAGTGATTATGTTTCACAGGTCATGGAAGAAATGCGAAAAACGTTGAGAGTGAGGCACAAGATAAAAGATCCCGAGGATGACGATTTTACCGTGGTGAGTACCGAGCAGGCGCTTTCCGCCATCAGCGGCGTGACCGACGCCATTAAGTTTGTACTGGCTGCCGTCGCGGCGATTTCTTTGCTCGTGGGCGGCGTTGGCATTATGAATACGATGTATGTGATCGTGAAGGAAAGAACCCGTGAAATCGGTTTACGAAAGGCGATTGGGGCAAAACCGGCAAAAATCAGGAACCAGTTTCTGATCGAGTCGATTTTCATCACGACGTGCGGAGGCGTGATTGGAATTGTTTTGGGCATAGGAATAACTTCGCTTGTGGCTCTGGTTATACGCAGTCTGGGTTATTACTGGGAACTTTCTTTTTCCGTAGACGCCATGATTACCGGTTTTGTGGTTTCTTTTGTGATAGGGGTCGTTTTTGGTTATTATCCCGCGAAAAAGGCTTCGAACCTTCCCGCAATAACCGCTTTGCGCTATGAATAAATTTCTCAATATCACGGAGCTTTTTCGTTTGGCGTTCGACGCACTCCGAAAGAACCGTGTCCGGACGATTTTGTCGGTTGTCGGCATCGTGATTGGAATCTCGACTTTGGTGGTCATTTTGGGGATTTCCAACGCCGCGGAGGGTTATATCCGCGATCAGCTCGCTTCCTTCGGGTCGGATACCATTTTTATCGAGGTAAAAATTCCCGATGCCGACGTGACCACTTCGGGTGCCGCCCGCGGTACAGGTGTCGAGGTGAAAACAATGAAAATTGCCGATGTCGTCGGTTCGCGTAAAATTCCCAATGTCGCTAACAGTTACGGTGCCGCGATAGGCCAGGATAAGGTTATTTACCGGAGCAACAGCAAACGGACTTTTATTTACGGGACTTCCGCGACTCTTCCCTCTATCGATTCGCTGAAGGTTGAGTCCGGGCGTTTTTATACCCAGGCGGAAGACGACAGTTTGGCGCGCGTTGCGGTTCTTGGGCCGGATATTCAAAAAGATCTTTTTGGAGAAGAAAGTGCCGTCGGAAAATATATCCGGGTGCGCAACGTCACTTTTAAAGTTATCGGCGTCACGACCAAGAGAGGTGCCACGTTCGGCATGAATTATGATGATTTCGTCTATGTTCCCCTTAAAACACAGCAGAAATTACTGCTCGGGTACGATTATATCCCTTATTTCGTTGTCCAGGTTGCCGATCCTTCTTCTTTGGATATTGTTGCAGATGACTTGAAGTTGTTTTTGCGGAAGCAGCATGGAATTCAGGGGAATGACCCTAAGAAGGATGATTTCACCGTTGAGACGTCGGAGCAGTCGATGCAAACCATAGGAGTGGTTTTTGGCGCGGTGTCCCTTTTGTTCGGCGCAATAGCTTCCATTTCGCTCGTTGTCGGCGGCGTTGGGATCATGAATATTATGTATGTGAGCGTTACGGAGCGCATACGTGAGATCGGTTTGCGTAAGGCTGTCGGTGCCCGTCGCCGTGACATTTTGCTTCAGTTTCTTCTCGAATCCGTTGTTGTTACGCTTTTAGGTGGGGTTCTGGGGATCATTACCGGCTTATTGCTGACATCCCTCATCAGTTATGGAGCGAAGGCGGGGGGAATCAACATTGATATGAGTCTTTCCCCGCAGGGGGTTCTTCTTGGATTGGCAGTTACATCACTCTTTGGCATTGTTTTTGGCTTCGGACCTGCCCGGAAGGCTGCCGGGCTCCAGCCGATAGAGGCCCTGAGGGCTGATTGAATTTTCACCCTTGACAGTTTTTGACATTATCTTTAGGCTTTGTTCGGTTTTTTTGTGGAATATTTAACAACTCGGGGTTGTAGGGAGTTATCATGATACAAAAACGGTGCCTATGCACAGTTTCCTTTTTACGAAGCGAGGCGTGCTTTATCCGTGATTGTATTATGATCGTCTCTTTACAATCTTTACTTCAGGGATTACCTGGTGGTTTTTTGTTCACAGACATTTGTGTGCAGTAATCCATCAGGTAGCCTAGTCAAACTACCGAATGGGACGGCGATTTATCGCCGTAAACGTCCAGCAGGAGGTCATCATGACCCGTTGCGTCGGACCCCCGAGTGTGTTCCCCAGCGTGAACGCGAAGGCGAACCCGGCATGACCGAGCAAGCGATCACCCCAAGGCTCCGGGGAATGGACCCGGCAAGCCGAAGCTCGGCGCTATAAGGCAACCCGCGTGCCGCCTTCAAGCGCACGCGACGAGCGACTGTGGCCTTTAACGGTTTACCCCTTTCGGAGGACACGTTTCGTCGCTTTGCCATCCGGCGTTGTAATCGCCAAGTGGTGGCGTCCGGTAGAATGAATAGCTTCTGCAGTGAAGAACAGCGCCGCCATGACAGGCAGGCGCGCATGCCGCGTTTGCGGTGAGACGACGGGCGGGGGATCGATTCAGATCCCCCGCCCACTTACTAATGCATCACACCTGCAGCATCAGTGGAGGGACATCATTATCAGAGTTCGATTTCTTTCAGTTTCGAAATTAGGAACAGGACTGGAAATACCACCGTCGCGTTGAGTATTCTTTTGATGCGGCTTGGCTGTTTCATGAGCCGGAAGAGCCATTCAAGGCCGGCTTTCCGCATCCAGTCGGGCGCCCGTTGGATTTCACCGGCAATAAAATCAAAAGCTCCGCCGACTCCCATCGTGAGTTTTACGTGATGAAGCAGATGAATATTTTTGGATAGCCAGAACTCCTGTTTGGGCGCACCAAACGCGACGAACAATACCTGCGCGCCGGACTCATTGATCATTTGTATGATATGCTTTTCCTCTTCGGTTCCTGGTGATCCGCTGTAGCATCCCACAATGTGTATTTTGGGATTTTTCCGTTCGAGGTTTGCCCTGGCTTTTTCCGCGATGCCCGGGGCAGCTCCCAGGAGGAAGATTTTTGTTCCCGGAGGCGCGTGGTCGCAGACGGACTGCATAAGATCTGTGCCCGTTACCCGTTCTTTCAGAGGTTTCTCGGTAAGTTTGGAGGCGAGAATTATTCCGAAACCGTCCGGGATGTTGAGGTCGGTGTTCTTCAAGATTTCACGGAAAATAAAATCTTTTCTGGCGGTCAGAATCATTTCCGGATTCGGTGTCGCGATGAAAAACGGGTGTTTGCGGCTTTCACCGATGCTCTCAAGAGCCATGGTGAGTGCTTCGCCATGTTTCACGTTATCGAACGGAACTCCTAAAATGATCGTACGTTCTTTGTTCATTTTTTGCAGATAAGAATGAAATCGTGGCTTTGGGTTCCGGGATCGGCTTTTGAGAGCTCAAGAATGTCCAGTCCGGATTCCTGCGCGAGCTTTTTGAGTTCTTGAATGGTAAAAGCGTGGTAGTAACGTGGTTTTTTTTCTTTTCCCCATGGTATGAACGTGTCGTTCGGCGCGTATCTTCCAAGCGTCACTATACTCCTCAAGATGGCCTTGGTCAGTTGCCACCGGTATTTTTTTTGCCAGAGGTTCCACACGGTGAGGATTATTGTTCCGTTTGATTTCAGTACCCGTTTCATTTCTTTCAGGGCTTTGAGTCTTGTTTTGCGGTTTGGAAGGTGGTGGAATGCCCTGATGCAGAAAAGGAGATCAATACTGTTCTCTTTGTCGGGGATTTTTGTCATTTCACCGTTTTGGAAGGTACGGTGCGGATATTTCTTACGGGCTTCGGCGAGAAGGTTTTTGCTCGCGTCCACCCCATGATAATAGAAGGTTTTGAGATGCCAGGACGAAGCTTCTTTTTCCAGGAACTGGAGCAATCTGCCATTTCCGCATCCAAGATCCATGATGGTTTGCCCTGGGCGGAGGTATTCCCTGAACACCTTAAATTCCTTTCCGGCGAAAGATCTGGTGTTCGAAAATTCCTTACTGATCTCGTTGTAGGTTTTTGTCACATCCATCATGATTTTTTTTGCCGTTTTTTCGTCCATCGCGATTTCTGAATGATACTCGGTTTTTGCCTCATGTGTGTTGTAAAATATCAATTTTCCCTGTAAGCTGCAACTCCTAGAAGGCATCAAATTTTTGATTTATGCAAGTTGCGCTCGAAAATCTGGTCAAAGAGGCTTATGAAGCCAAGCTTAATGATTCCGAAGGGTTACATCAATTAAAGAACCGTTTTGCCGTCCGGAATAAAACCAGCTTCCCCAGTAATTCGGAGATGATTCAGGCTTACCGCCAGCTTATCGAGAAAGGGGAGTTGCCTGAGGACCGGAACTTTATGAAAATCCTCCGAAAACGTTCGGTTCGCTCGCTTTCAGGCATTGCGTCCATCACGGTTATTACGAAGGCTTATCCTTGCCCGGGAAAGTGTATTTTTTGCCCTACCGAGCCGGAGATGCCAAAAAGTTATCTCTCCAATGAACCTGCCATCATGCGGGCGATTCTTAATAATTTTGATTCTTACAAACAAACCCTTAATCGGCTGAGCAGTCTGAACAAAACGGGACACAGAACAAATAAAATTGATGTCATCGTGTCGGGTGGAACTTTTTCTTTTTATCCCCATCGCTATCAGACCGATTTTACGCGGGGGATTTATAATGCTTTAAATGGAAGCAAATCCAGGTCGCTGGAAGAAGCCCAGAAAATTAATGAGACCGCGGAAAACCGTTGTATAGGCCTCTCTTTTGAAACCAGGCCGGATCATATCACTGAAGATGAATTGAAACGTCTGCGCCGGTTGGGGTGCACCAAGATTGAAATAGGGGTCCAGAGTCTGAACGATAAGGTTCTTGAGATAAACAAAAGGGGACACGGGATTGCGGAAACCAAGCGTGCGCTCCAGCTTATCCGTGATGCCGCCTATAAGGTGAACTGCCACATGATGCCGAATCTTTACGGAAGTACCCCGGAGATCGATTATGAGGACATGGTCGAACTGTTCAGGAATCCCGCTTACCGTCCGGACTGGCTCAAGATTTACCCCACGATGGTTGTTCCGTGGTCCCAGCTTGAAGGTATCTGGAAGAAGGGGCTGCATGTTCCGTACACTGACGATGATCTCGTTGATTTGCTGGTGAGGGTTAAGCAAACCATTCCGGAGTATACCCGTATCACCCGTCTGTATCGCGATATCCCCGCGATGACGATCACGGCCGGTTCCAAGATTTCAAATTTACGCCAATTGATTCAGGCAAAAATGAAGCAGTCGGATGTCCAATGCCGCTGTATCCGCTGCCGCGAGATCAAGGATGAAAAAGTGAATTTTGAGGATCTGACGTTGAATGTGAAGGAAATGGAAGCTTCGGAGGGCCGTGAATTTTTTATTACGTTCGACGACATGAAACGCGACAGGCTTTCTTCTTTGCTGCGTTTGAGGTTTTCTTCCTACAGCCTGAAAGGGAAGAAACATTTCATGAAAGAACTTGAGGGGGCGGCCCTTGTCCGCGAAGTTCATACCTACGGGGAACAGGTGGAGATTTCCGCCCGTGAAAAGTCCGTGTCGCAGCACATCGGCCTGGGCCGCCGCATGATGAACAGGGCTGAAGAGATCGCCCTTAAAAACGGGTACAAAAAAATGGCCGTCATCAGCGGCATCGGGGTTCGGGAATATTACCGGAAGCTTGGATATGAACTTGAGGGGACGTATATGGTGAAAAAATTGACCTGAGGATGCTTATACCGCCGGAGTATCGATTTTCGGCGGTTCAATGTCGTGATCCTGCATTTGGTCTCCCAATATCGCCTTTGTCTCAGGGGAGATGTCTATGGTTGTTACCGGTTGGAAGATCATGCAGTACCCCAAAGTTCCCAATGCTCCGCCAAGAGCAAGTTTATTGACCCAGTGCCCGGTTTTTGACATTTCCCTTAATGCTTCGATTTCGTTGATGTCGCCTTTTGCGGCTTTCAATGCTTCTCCGAGTTCCATACTTTTGCCAACGGCGCTTGCTTCCTTCATGATCGTTCTCGCGGCACGCAATCTCATGAATGTTCCGGCCAGTACAGATGCGTCGCAAAGTCCTGAACCAACACCAAATGCGAATCTTAATCCGCGATCCGTGGCGTCGAGTTTCCGTCCGGTGATGATTTCTTCACCTTTTATTGCCGAATAGAAATCCGAGTAGGTTGATGTGAAGGGGATGGTGTCTACCGCAGCCTGCAATGCGGAATCGGTGAGGGCTTTGCTCCAGGCCTCGCTTTCACGTTTGTCCCTGAAGTTGATGTACGTTCCCAATGCCATAAATCCGCCGTAAAGGGTAAGTTTCCCTTTTGTTATATTGGTGACGCTTTTGACAACGCCTTCTTTTGAGCTTTGTCCGTTCAGTATTTTGTACCATAATTTCTGCATCTCATTTTTTTCCTGTCTCATCATTTGTTCAATTTCCGGCGTGGCGGCTCCTCCTCCTTTCAGCGCGCGGTTCAGGTCCCATCCTGTTGTCCATTTTTTTGCGAGGGACTGGTAGGTGTCAATATTGCCGACGTCCAGTCTTATTTTTTGCCGGGTCAGTTCATTGATCTCTTTGGCGACCGCCTTGATATCTTTTCCCTCTTTGGCAAGCTTTTCAGCCTCGGTCATTCTGTCCGCTATCTGGAGGTCGAGCTGTTTTCTGTGAGTTGAGATGGAGCTTTCGAGCGCGTCCATTTGTTCTATGTAGGTTCTGGTCAAAACACCCTTTTCCCCTTCAGTTCCAAACCTCTTTGAGAAGACTGCCCTTCTTTCGGCTATTTCATAGGTTAAAAATTTCCCCTGAAGTTCCAGACGTTCATGGACGAGTGTCCGCATCATGGATTTGTTTTCTTCGATGATTTTTTCGGCTTTGACGATGTCGGCCGCCGAACCTCCGTTTGTCCGGAGCTGCAGTACCTGGGCTTCCGCTTCGGCAATAGTTTTTCTGACGTTGTGAATTTCCGTGTCTTTATTTAACAGGTTCAGCTTTGATTTATTGTGTTCGATCTCACGGGTAATTTCGTCTGCCGGCTTTGTCTTTGGCTGATTCTCGGCTTCTTTGAGACTTTTATCGGCCTGGTCGACGTCGGCTTTGTTCTTTTTGATGTCTTCGGCGATTTCCGCGGTATTTGCGCTTGGTTTGAATTCCCGGCCTATCAGTTCGCTGCTCGGAATTCCTTTTGCCAAACCGATGACCTCTTTTACGGCCTTTACCGGAGCTTTTAGGTATTTCCCGATCATATATTTCCCGTACTCTTTCTTCCACTGAGGGAGGAACGCCCAGCCGATTGCCTTGGGCAGGTGTGTGGCGGCCAACAGTTGTGCTTCAGTCCATCCGCGGCGTTTCATGATCTCCTCGACAAGCGAGTTCCGTGCTTCTCCGAGTTTATTGTTGATTTCAAAAAGTTTTTCGGCTTTGCCGGGAATGGCGTTGACGTCTTTATTCTTCGTCGCCTCCAGAAGTTCCTGGTATGCCTGTTTTCGTTCCGCCCATATCTTTTCAATTTTTTCGGTATTGATTGGAATCTTTTTTGCTTCCGCCACTACTTTCGCGATGTCGCTGTCGGGAATAAGCCTTTGCATGTCAAGTTTCAGCTCTTCCCCCATGGCCTTGTTTTCCGGCGGGAGCTGGTCTATTGCCGCCGCAATCGCCTGTACTTCCGGTGATGGAGGAGGTAGTTTTTCCTCTCCATCCAGGTTTATCAGCACCTGATCGACGGTCGTCGTCGTGTTTTTAAAATGGTCGATCTGTTCTTTGTGGTTTTCAAAATATTTACGGACGGTTTTTTCCTCTTCTGCGCTTTGCGCACTTCCGACCAGCAGGCTGATGCCCGGAATTTGGCCGAGAACTCCCGCGACCGCGGATTTTCCTTCGGCAATCATGGACATATAGTCGTCGAATTTGATTCCTCCGATACCTTTCAGTGTTTCTGGTGTCACGGTTGTTCCCGTTTCCTTGGTGATCTTTTCGGCCATCCTGCGGTGAACGTCGAAGTTTTCGTCAGGCCCGGCGAGCAGTACCTTGAAGGCTTCCACAAATTCTCCGTGCGAAAGGTGAATCAAAAACTGGCTGAGACGATTGCCCGTGATGTTTATTCCAAGCTTGTCCTTGAGCCATTTCCCAATGTCTTCATTCCCGATCAGACGACCCAGAACAAATATTCCGGCGCTGATCCCCAGTCCCCATTTGAGTCTGGATGCCCATTTCCCTCCCAGGATTTTATCCATTATTCCTCCTAAGAAGCCCTTTTTGCCTTCCTCCTTTTCTTCCTCTTCATCGGACGATGTGAACCACTTGAAAATTTTGTACGCGCCGTATGCACCGCCGATGGCGATCCCCGCCGTCAGAATTGGATGCTCTTTTGCGAAATCTCCGATCTTTCCCCAGAATGTTTTTGGCTCTTCATGCGCTGTCGTGGGTGCTCCCGCTACTCCTTTTGCCGGCGAGCTTAAGCTTTCTTTTGCCTTTTTTGCCCCGGTGTAGATTTCGTGTCCCCGGCTCACCATTCTGTTCCATCGTTCTTTGAGTGCGCTATACAATTCGGATCCTGGTTTTGCGCCGATTTCCTGCAGTTTTTTCAGGGACACTCTTTCCGCGGGGTTGAGTTTGGCAAGCATGTCCCCGCCGATGCCTCCCATACTTTCAATGGTTTGCAGAGCCTCTTTTTTTATTCCGTTATCGAAAAGCACGGCCAACAGAGTCGTTACCGTTACGGTTTGCAAAAGTTCAAATCCTTCTTTTTGTTCTTTGCTTTCAAGTCCCTGGGTTGCATCCAGCCGGTCGATTTTTGCGGGGGTGTCCTTGTCAGGGTTGACTTCCATCTGGAGTATTTCACGTTTCATCTCTGCCGCTCCTTTGGTTGTGTCTTTTTTTACATCGGTTTTTTCGGCCGCTATCTGCGGAGCTTTCGGAGATTGTTTTACGTCGCCGAGTTTCAGGACGTCGGGAACGCCCTGAGGTTGTCCCTGGGGGTTTTCGTTTGGTTTTTGTTTGTTGTCAGCCATAGTGCCTTCAAAATATTCCTATAATTATACCTTATTTTGAGGTTTTTGAGTAGGCTTTCAGACGGTTTGGTCTTTTATATCCGTATGGTGAGAATTTCGTTCCAGTTCCCCGTGTAGTTGGGGGAGCGTTTTTCCTGACGGTGACGCCATTCTTTCTGTATTCCCGTGGCTCCATAGGCAAGGGTGTCGCTGCCCCAGCGCCAGTTTGCCTGATCCATGATTTTCATGAGGGTTTCCTTCTTTTCGTACTCCCGTGTCGGGGTAAACAGGTCAAGTTGCTGGTGTTTTTCCGGGACGATTCCGGTAATGATGATTCCGGCTTTCTTGTATTTATAACCGTATTTGTAGATTTTTTTGAGGCATTTATGGGCTGTTTCAATAAAATCCGGGGTCGCGATGCTGGGGTGGGGGAGTTCTTCGCCTTTGCATTCATAGTATCTAGATCCCTGCTGGTGATGACCGGTACTGATGTATACCTGGATATAAGAAGCGGCGCAGTGTTGTTCCCTCAGCTTTTCCGTTGCACGGCTAACGAATGTCGCCACCGCTTCCTGCAATGGACGCAGGCTTTCGACCGGATGACGGAAGGATCGCGATGTGATGATGCTTTTTTGCGTTTCGGGACGGTGTTCCAGTCCGATCTTTTGAATTCCTCGGAGTTCAAGTACCGTGCGCAAGCCTGTTACCGCCATATGTTTTTTGACCCATTCGTCTTTGGCGTTCTTAAGCTGGAGAACATTGGTAATTCCGTATTGATGGAGGAATTTTGTTAATTGTCTTCCGATGCCCCAGACCTCGCCGACGCCGAGCTTTTGAAGTATTCCGTCGCAATTGTGGTGTTTACTGATGTTAAAAACTCCCTGACATGCCGGGTCGTTTTTTGCGATTCTGTTAGCGATTTTGGCGAGCGTTTTGGTCGGTCCTATGCCGATTGAAACTGGTATTCCCGTCCACAGTTTTATTGTTTTTCTGATGGTTTGCGCGTAGCTGTTGGTCTCGTCTGCCGGTATGCCTCCAAGATCAAGGAACGCTTCGTCTATGGAATATATTTCCAGGTCTGTCGTGAAATTTTCGAGAATTGCCATGATCCGTCCGGAGAAATCTCCATAGAGGGCAAAGTTGGAGGAAAACACTGCCATACCATCTCTTTTTATAAGTTTTTCGCACTCAAAGTATGGCTGTCCCATCTGGATTCCGGCTTGTTTTGCTTCGTTGGATCTTGCGATGACGCATCCGTCATTGTTGGATAAAACAATGACAGGTCTTCCTCTGAGTTTTGGTCTGAATACGCGTTCGCAGGAGGCATAGAAATTGTTGCAGTCTACAAGGCCGATAAGTTCAGGTTGATTCATGAAATGTCGAATGAATGACGTATGTTACGACTCCCCATATTTCAAAGTTCATGTCCTGCGTTATCTGGATCGGATGGTAGCGCGGGTTTTCCGGAATGAGCAGCACTTTTGTCCCGGCTTTTTTCACCCGTTTTACCGTAAACTCTCCATTGATCAGGGCTATGACGATTTTATTGTTCGTATGTTCGATCGAACGGTCCACGATGAGGATGTCTCCCGGGCGGATTCCGCCGTTTATCATGGATTCCCCCTGTACTCTTACAAAGAAAGTGGCTGCGGGATGCTGAATAAGGTGGGTGTTCAGGTCCAGGTTTTTTTCCAGAAAATCGTCCGCGGGGGAGGGGAATCCGGCACTCACCGGATTCGCAAAGAGGGGGATTTCCTGTTTTTTCCCCTGTCCGGATTTGTTTGTGGTGTCTTTTGACATTGCGGCAGTTATAAGTGCTCTATAGGTGAGTGTATACTCACCTTCTTAATCTGGGAAGAGGATATTCTTTGTGCTATAATAGAAAGATTGTTTCATCAATTTTGAACTATGGGCGGTGATAAAGCTGAAGGCCCAAAGCCATTGGAGATAGGTGTATCGAGAGATGTTGTCCGCAGACATCATACGTTGGAGCAGCCCACTCCCGGTGATTTGGCCCGTCATATGGCGATTAACAGGAGAGTGGCTGCAGTCGCTCTTCAGGAGCATAAAGTGAAGCTGCAAGAGGGAGGGGATTCTCTTTCTTTGCTTGTTGAGGCGGCCACTATTAAAAAGGAAGGGGAAAAGGGTTTGCCTGATGATGATGAAAGCTGTTGTTTAACCGATGATGAAAAAAAAGCTTATTGTGAGACGGTTGATCAATGTGTTGATGAAGAGAGTTCCACACCGGAAGATAAAGAGGCTCTCCGCGTGACGATGATGGAAGTGATTTTCAAACCCAAAGTGTTTCGTATCCATTACAAGGAGTGGAAAGCGGCCTGGGATTCGAGTCCGGCCCTGCAAAGCAAATATCCGGATGTAAAGGATTATGTTTTGGCACGTGCCAAAGCCTTTATCAAGGCGAGAAGAAACGAGGTTGTCTCTTCCCGTCTTCGAAGATTTCAAAAAGATTCCCTGCCAAAAGCGGCTTCCGAAGATCAGCAAAAAGCCCAGCTCAAAGAAATCCAACGTAAAACGCTGAGGTTTATCAAAGATCATGAGGATGAGTTGCTGGAATATACCAGTCTGGATGGAACCGACCCCAGGCGCCAGTTACTTTTGAGAAAATTTATTAATGAGACCGGGTTACAGGGGGCTCAGTTGGCTGCCGCTCAAGAGCTTTTCGAAGAGATCATTAATGATATTGAGGTCGCTTACGCCGCGATAAAGAAGATGGAGGCCCGTAACGGAAAAATGGTGGATAAGGCCCAGAAGTCTTTGGATGATGGTACGGACATCGATGAGGCTGAATGGAATAAAATGCTTGACGATGCCTTGAAGGATGATCCGTTTTTCAGGGAGATCATGCAGCAGCAACAGGCGGCGGGTTATCAGGCTTCCGGGGCTGAGGCAGGCCCTGCGCGGGCCCCACTTGATTCAGTTCAGGCCGTTGCTTTACAAGCTGGCGGGCTGCTGATCACGGGATATGATCCGGCGACGGATACGTACACTGTTCGTTATCCGGACAGCAGTTTTTATACCCATATGAAGATTGTTCCCAAACCCGGTTCAAAAAATTATAATGACGCGACGTTTATTTTTGACCACCAGTATGCCGATAAGGATAAGGGAGGAAAAGTAACCCTTACCGGTGACGATTTAAGGAGGGGATGCAATCAAATGTATCTCGACAGATTGATGTTCGATTTGGTGAGGACAGGGGAGGTGAGTCCAGATTTCAGTATGAACGATATTTTGAAGGACCAGATGTCGTTAAGTATGGCTGAGAGGCTTTTTGGTCGCAGTTTGAATGAGGTGGTTTTGACAAAAAAAATGCGTGAAATTTTTACCCGTTTTTTGGAGGTGGTGATGAAGGGGGACAGTTCCAGCAGCACGTTCGGGGATTTGGGTTCTTTTGACAAGAGGGTTAAAAAAATGGATGCGGTTCTTCATAATAAAGAATACGCCGGGGCGCTCCGGAGAGAGTTTGAAAAAGTGGGTTCTGTCGCTTTTACCATGTCGACGATGTTGGAACATATCGGTTATCATGGGTAGAGGTTTTAAATAAATTGGTTTATGGGGTCGGGGAGTGAGTTTTATGTTTATTGTGCCTTACCTGTTATTTTGCACAATATATCTTGTGCAAATAAAGAGGAGGTGTTGGCCAGCTTGGCTTCAAATTACGGCTTAGATTGGACTTCCCCGTAAAACTCTCGATTTTAGACGTTTTCGGAATTTTTTCGATTCCCAACCCATACCAATTGTTTATTAAAAAGAGCCTTTCTTGCGAAAAGCTCTTTTTTGACTTTTTTGGTGGTTTTAGATGCTCTTTGGGTAGAGATTCAAAAACGGTACGCTGTTACCCATCATGTAAGTCGGAAGTTCGCCGTTCCATTTTTCTACGGCTTTCAGTTCCACGAGTCCGTTGTTTTCCTTTAATGCGGCGCCCTGTATCCGGATGGATTCAGCGTCGGCTTTGGCTTTTTCAATCTGCTGTTTTGCTTCAATTTCGATACGTCTCAGATCATTTTCCGCCTTCAGTGCTTGTTGGACTGCGGTCTGCTTGGATTCAATCGCTCTGTTAAATTCTTCGGAGAAATCAAAATTTACGATCGAAAAATCGTCGACAACGATATGGGTGGATTTCAGGCGTTCCGACAAGTTATTTTTGATCTCTTCTTTTACGCTTTCGCGCTTGGTGATGAGCTCTTCAGCTGTGTATTTTGCCGTTGCCGCCTTGACACTTTCCTGGATTGTTGGGTCAATGATTCTATTTTTGTAGTCTTCTCCCACTTCCTGATAAAGTTTTCCGACTGAAGCAGGGTCGATGTTGTAGTTTAAGGCGACTGTGGCATGAATTGACTGTAGGTCTTTGGATGCTGCGTTGGCTTCGATCTGTTCTTTCTGAATTTTTACGTCCATGGCGACCACGTTTTGTACGATCGGCATTCTCAGGTGCATGCCCGGTTCAAGCACTCCCTGGAGGCTTCCGAATTGTAAGAGTACTCCCCGTTCCCCCGCGTTGACGATTACGAATGGATTCAGCATCAGAATAATGAGAATTATTCCTCCGACGATTCCAAGTATGACGAATTTTGACAAATTTTTGATCATGGTTTTGGGTTAAAAAATAGTTATTTGTGAAAACGTTTTTTCCCGATTTCAATGATTCTTTCCAGCAGCTGGCGCGGATTCAGGGGTTTGGAAAGTGAAGCCGCCTGCTGAAAAAAGGTTGTTGATGGGGTCAGTGCCGGCAGAGTGTTCGCTTCGATGACAATCAGTTCGCCGGTTTTACGGTTCATAAAGCAGTCGATCCGTGAATATCCTTCTATTCCCAGCAAGTCGCCAACTTTTTTTAATCGTTGTCTGGCCATTTTCACCGCCTCGGGTTTCACGAACGGTTTTGGCGGGGGTACGAGATTAATTCCGGTTCCGCCCATGAATTTTTCCTCAAGGCTCAGCGTCTCCATGTTGGCGATGGTCTGGCTTGGCGATAAAACAGTCAGGTTTCCTTTTTCACCAAGGAATCCTACGGTGATTTCTATATAGTCGCTCCGATTTTTCCAGTGGATTTTAAGATGTTCCAGCGTGACCTTGTCCGTTGTGATGAACTCTTCGATCATGATTTCATTTAATTTTTTGTCCGGGAGGTCAATCTGCCCATGGCCTTTGTGAATCGCCTGTGCTGGGATATATGCTTTATCGCTGCGGAAATACTCTATCGCTTTACAAAACTCCCTGATGTTGTCCACCCGGATGACTCCGGCCGAGCAGCCGTCACCGCGCGGTTTTAAAATGACGAATTTGGAAAATTTCTGTTTCAGTAATTTCCCCCATGTCGTTTCTGCATTGTCGGCAATGGGCATAAGATATTTTTTTGCCACGCTTACTCCGGGGATTTTTGCGTTATCAATCCTCTTCCCTGTTTCGTATTTATCCATGCAAAGTCTTGAACATTCCGCTCCGGGGCCATTATATGGAAGATGAATTTTATCGAGCATTGCCTGGAACGTGCCGTTCTCCCCCGCTCCGCCGTGCAGTCCAAGAAACAGAAAACCGTAGTCTTTTGAGATGGATTCTATGGATGTCTGGCGCGGTACAAACAGCGGTTCGTTGACGTCATTTTTATCGATCTTGAGTTCATGAAGGATGCGGGCACATTCTTTTTCAAGTTTCTCGAAATAGTTGGAATTCCTGAACTGTTTAATTTTTTCTTCAATCTCTTCTACCGTGTGCTGCAGGCACAAAAACTGTGGAATATAATAAATTTTCTGGTCACGTGAAAGGAGCAGCGGAACCGGCTGATATTTCCGGCTGAGTTTCAGTTTCATCCAGACGTTTGTTCCGCTCATGACGGAGACCTGTCTTTCGGCCGTGCTGCCGCCGAAAATGATGGGTATTTCTTCGCGTTTTTCGTCTGCCTGAGTCGGCTTCGATATTTTTTTGTTGATGATGTAGTCCAGTAACTGCCTGTGGCTGAGTCCCAGAAGCGCCGCCTGCTGGAAAAGGAAGCTGTTTTGTTCCATTCCGCTTATGGCATTGACGTCGCTGAACCAGATTTTTCCGTCCTCCAAGACCCAGCCGTCAAGACGTCCGAAGTCGTTCATTCCAAGACTTTTGAAGGCGTGAGCGGCCTGTGTCCGTATTTTTTCAGTCGTTTTTTCATCAAAGCGGCCGGGGGTGTGGTAGTTGGTTTCCCCGGTCGGCAAATATTTTTTTCTATAGTCAAAAAAACGGTCTTTCGAGAGTTCAATTTCCGTAGGCATCAGGGCTACCGGATCTCCATTTCTGCTTTCCAGGACAATAATGGTGAATTCCCGGCCGCTGACTTCAGGTTCAACGATAGCCTGATCTTCGAACTGGAATACGTATTCCAATTTCTTTTTCAGTTCTTTTGGATTGCTTACGTATTGAATCCCTATGCTTGATCCTCCGTGCAGAGGTTTTGCAACCCATTTCCCCTTTTCCAGTTTGGGGAGTCTGCCCCCCCGTTTTACGACATGGTTTTGAAGCGTGTAAAAGCCTTTCTTTTTAAGCATTTCCTGGCAAAGGTGTTTATTTGCCGTGTTCAGGCATGCGCCTGGTCCAGAGCCGAGATAAGGTATATTGTTCTTTTCAAGGAAACTTTGCAGCTGACCATCCTCACCATATGTTCCGTGAATGGCGGGAAATGCCAGGTCGGTTTTTTTCAAAATTTTGAGTAGTTGTTTTTTTGAGAGGCTTTTATTGCCGCTCTTGAGTTTGTAATCAAAATCCATCGGCGTATTCGAGTAGATTTCGGTTTCGTCTATCTGGAAGAATTTGAGTTTCGGGTTTACGTATAACAAGGTCACTTCGTATTTTTGCTGGTCGAGGTTGTCGAAAAGTGAGCGTGCTGAATTGAGTGATATGCCGCGCTCTGCCGACGGGCCACCGCAGATAATTGCGATTTTTTTGCGGCGGGATGTGATCGTTTTGTTGGGCATATTGGCTCTTATTCTAGTCAAAAGCTCAGTCTTTGACAAATACCTCTTCGAGTTCCTTTATTTTGGCTTTCAATAGCGGATATGTGTTGAGTTCAGGGTCTTTGCCGATGATATGTTGGGCTGCCTGTCTTGCCAGACTGATGGTAAAGGAGTCACTCAATGAAGCCATTTTCAGGTCTGGTATGCCGCTTTGACGGACTCCATATATTTCTCCTGGACCGCGGATCTGCAGGTCTATTTCCGCCAGCTTGAACCCGCTCGAAAAATCCACCATTGCCTGAAGCCGTTTTCCCGCTTCTTCTCCGGACTTTTTCGTGAACAGAAAACAGTATGACTGATGTTCCCCTCTTCCCACGCGTCCCCTGAACTGGTGTAACTGCGAGAGTCCGAATCGTTCGGCGGCCTCAATCACCATAATCGTCGCGTTCGGGACATCAATGCCGACTTCGATGACCGATGTTGAAACGAGTATATTGATTTTGTTCCGGGAAAAGAGCGTCATAATTTCCTCCTTTTCCCTGGGTTTCATTTTTCCGTGCAGCAGTCCAACTTTGAGATTTTTAAAAATGTGTTCCTGGAGGTATTCGTACTCCTGGATTGCCGATTTGACCTCCAGTACGTCGGATTCATCGATCAAAGGACAGATGATAAAGGCCTGTCTCCCTTTGTTGACCTGGTCTTCGATCCATTTATATCCGTCGAGGCGTTTTTTTTCCGGAACGATGCGGGTGATGATCTGCTGCCGTCCTTTGGGCATTTCATCAATCAAAGACAGATCCTGGTCACCGTAGATTGTCATGGCCAGGGTTCTCGGAATCGGCGTGGCGGAAAGGCTTAACAGGTGCGGGCTCCCCTGTGATTTGAGGATGTCACGCTGTTTCACTCCAAAACGGTGTTGTTCATCGATGACGGCGAGTCCAAGTTTATTAAACCCGATCGTTTCCTGGATGAGCGCATGGGTCCCGATCACGACATCGACGGTTCCGTTTTTCAGCTGAAGAATGACGTCGTCTTTGACGCTTTGCGGCGTGCTCCCTGCGATGAACTGGATGTTCAATCCAAAAGGCTGCAGCATTTTATATACCGTATGGTAGTGCTGTTTTGCGAGGATTTCCGTTGGTGCCATCAATGCGGCCTGGTAACCGTTTTTTACCGCGTTGAGGATGGCGGCCGCGGCTACGACGGTTTTCCCCGAGCCGACGTCCCCCTGCAGCAGCCTGGACATCGGGAAAATTTGTTCCAGATCTCCGAAGATTTCTTCAAGACTTCTGGTCTGGGCCGAGGTGAGTTCGAACGGCAATTGGGCGAGGAATTTGTCGAGATCAGGATGTTTTTGTAGAGGTTTTTGCTCGTGAAGGTCAACGTTTTGCCAGCGCCATTTTTTCTGGAGCGCTTTGGTCTGGAGCAGGAACAGCTCGTCAAAGCTCAGCCGTTTTTTTGCCTCCTCAAGCGTCGCTTCAACGGTCGGAAAGTGGACTTCGGCGATCGCTTTCTGGTAGGGCATGAGTTTATATTCTTCCAGTACGTCCTGTGGCATATATTCCCTGAACTGTTTTGCCCAGTCTCTGATGAGCGGCTGGATTTTTTCCCGCAGCCATTTGGAGCTGAGTCCGGCCGTTTCGTGGTATACCGGGACGATCCGGCCGACATGGGTCTGTACCTTTTTCTGCTCTTCGAATGACGGGCTCTGGAGCGTCATTTTCCCAAGGTTGAATTTGGCTTTACCGGACAGGATGATCTCCTGTCCGTTTTTGAGGACCCGTTTGAGGTATGGCTGGTTGAACCAGATCACTTCGACCGAACCAGTTTCGTCGCTGAGTAACGCCTTGGTAAGGTGTTTTCCGTTTTTGGTTCGTTTGTGGAAAAGGTTGCTCAGTGTTCCTATCACATTGTTCACTTCGTCGGTTTTTAAGTCGGCGATGTTCGTGTAGGCGCTTTTATCCACGTAAATCCGCGGGAAATACAAAACAAGGTCTCGCACCGTTTTGACCCCCAGTTCCCCGAGTTTGTCGAGGTGTTCCTTGTTGGTGCGGAGGACTTTTTGTAAGGTAAGGTTCAGGCTCATGGCTTATGAGTGTTTAACCTTTTTTCACTTTGAGAAACTTTCGTTTGCCGACCTGGATTGTTTGTTCATTCTTGAGGTCGACTTCGTGTTCGATCGATTCGATCCGTTTGCCCTCCATTTTTACTCCTCCCTGGGTAATCAAACGGCGCGCCTCGCTTTTTGACGGGGCAAGACCTGTGACAGCCAACAGTTCAAGTATGCTCATTTTGTCGTGAGGCAGGAGTTTCAATTCAATGTCATCAGGGAGTTCCTTGTTGCTGAAAATGTTGATGAACTCTTCCTGTGCCGAGGTCGCGGCTTTTGCGTCGTGGTATTCGGTTACCAGCTGGCGCGCGAGGTCCATCTTGAGATTTCTGGGGTTTTCCCCTGACTCCAGTGCTTTTTTTACCTGTGCCAATTTGTCGCTGGAAACACTGGTCGCCAATTCGAAGTATCTGACGATCATCTCATCGGGAATGGACATCACTTTGCCGAACATTTGTCCCGGTTCGTCATTCACACCTATGTAGTTGCCGGTGGATTTGCCCATTTTGATGTGTCCGTCTGTTCCTTCCAGGATGGGTACGGTCATAATGTCCTGCGGTGTTTGTCCGTAGCCTTTCTGCAAAACTCTTCCGGCCAGCAGGTTGAAGGTCTGGTCGGTTCCGCCAAGTTCAACATCGGCTTTCAATGCTACCGAATCGTACCCCTGCATCAGCGGGTAAAGAAATTCGTGCAGTGAAATTGGTGTGTTGCTTGCCATGCGTTTCTGGAACATGTCGCGTTCAAGCATCTGCGCGACGGTAAAGTTGGAGGCCAGTTTGATGACATCCGCGAAACTCATTTTTCCGAGCCAGTCCGCGTTCCATACCACTTCAACCTTTTTCACGTCGAGCAGTTTTTTTGCCTGCGCGAGGTAGTGTTCGGCGTTTTTTTCCAGTTCCTGTTGCGTTTTAGGCTTCCTTGTTTCGGATTTATCCGTGGGATCGCCGATCTGTCCGGTGAAATTTCCGAAAAGCAGGATAATCTTGTGTCCGAGTTCCTGAAACTCCTTTAATTTGCGGATGACGACCATGTGGCCGATGTGCAGGTCGCTGCCGGTCGGATCGATGCCGAGTTTGATGTTGAGGGTTTTTCCGGAGAGCAGTTTTTTCTCCAGGTCGGGTTTGACCTGAACTTCTACGGTTCCGCGGTTCAGGAGGTTGTGGATTTTTTCCAGATCAGCTTTTTGTGGCATTACAAAAACATTAAGAACGACACTATCATAAGCAAAAAACGGCGTATTTACAATCGAATATCGGGATGTTGCGCGGCCTTACAATAATGTCAAAAAGTAGGCGTGGAGCCTAACATCATGGCGGAGTTCAGGATGGAATGTGGCGGCGACTATTTTTCCCTGTCTGACCAGTACAATCTCCTTTTTATGGCGTGCGAGGATTTTCACGTCCTTGCCGGTTTTTTCGATAATGGGCGCGCGTATGAATGCGGCGTGAAGATCTTTGATTCTAAGATCGGGAATTTCTATGTCCGTATAAAAACTGTCCACTTGCCTGCCATATGCGTTCCGGTGAATGGTCATGTCCAGGAGTCCCAGGTGCGGCGGGATGATGCTCCCTGTCACGTTTTTGGCAAGAATAATGGCTCCGGCACACGTACCGAGGATCGGGAACCCGGCAGCCGTCCGTTTAATGATTTCTTTCCCTACTCCGGTTTGCTCCAGGAAGAATCCGATGGTGGTGCTTTCACCTCCCGGGATAATGAGTGCCCGGCATTCATTCAGATCCCGGACCGAGCGGACTTCAACGGAAACGGCTCCAAGCTGTTCGATGATTCTTGTATGTTCGTCAACTCCTCCCTGGAAGGCGAGAACACCTATGGTTTTTTGCCTTGGTTTCTTGATTTTTGGCATTGGTATGTTTTGAACTGATTTTGTCAAAGGGTCACCCCGCGGTCCTGAAGCCTGGTTTCCACCTGGTGTGCCTGAATTCCGAACATGGGTTCTTCGAGATCCTTTGATACTTCGGCCAGTTTTGCGGGGTTGTTGTAGTGCATCGTGGCCAGGACGATGGCTCGGGCCCTTTTCGCGGGATTTTTGGACTTGAAGATTCCTGATCCCACAAAGACGCCCTCAGCTCCTATCTGCATCAAAAATGCTGCATCGGCAGGGGTCGCGATTCCTCCAGCGGCGAAGTTCACTACCGGCAGTTTTCCGGCTGCGCGTACCTCCTTCAATAATTTCAGATCCAGGCGTTCGTCCGCAGCGTACCTCTTGAGTTGGTTCTCGTTCATTGTTTTCAGTTGCCGGACTTCCCCGAGGATTTTGCGCATGTGGCGCACCGCTTCAATGACATCCCCTGTCCCCGCTTCCCCCTTCGTGCGGATCATGGCCGCACCTTCCTGAATTCTCCGGAGTGCCTCACCCAATCCCGTTGCCCCGCATACGAACGGCGCCATAAACTCTTTTTTGTTCACGTGCCTTGTGTCGGCAGGCGTGAGTACTTCACTTTCATCGATAAAATCTATCTTCAGCGCTTCCAGAATCTGGGCTTCAACCATATGGCCGATCCTTACTTTAGCCATCACCGGAATTGAAACCGCCTCCTGAATTTCCTGGATAAGTTTTGGATCGCTCATCCTGGCCACTCCACCTTGCGCGCGGATATCCGCCGGGACCCTCTCCAGGGCCATAACGGCGACTGCGCCGGCTTTTTCCGCTATACACGCCTGCTCGGCATTGGTTACGTCCATAATGACCCCTCCCTTTAACATTTGAGCGAGGTTGGATTTAATCTGGAACGTATTGTTGCCGTCCTGTCCGGCCGGTTGTTTCTTCGTCTTTTTTTGTGGCATATTTTCGTGTTAAAAGCGTGGGAAGATTAACAAATCCCCACTTGCATTTCAATGGCTGCTGTGACATAGTTTTGCCCACAATTTTATTTCTCATGACTACAAGACGTAAAGCGCGTATGTCCGGTGTTGACGACAAGGAAGAAGAGCTGGGGTATCCATCAAAAGCCCTGGTTCGCATCGTAAGGGAGGTTCCCGATGATGTGAAGAGTTCCCTCCGGGAGTTTTTCCGTACTCTTGGAGTGGATGTCGAACTTGACGATGATGACCATACCCATGCCGTTTCCGCCACCTTTCCAAACGGGGAAGAGATTTATGTTACCGGCGGCAGTTTGGGTGCTGAAATCGGGTGCAAATTCAATTCCAATCTTCCCAAGTTTGTTTCAAATGAAACAATGATCAGGGCCATTGATAAAACGATTCGGAAGGTAGCGAAGCTCGCGGCGCTCGGTTATTTTGAGATTCCGGCTCCTGGCGGCACGAGTGCTTTATCTGATACACTATCGAGGGCAAAGTTCACGGATACTTCCGATGAAGCTTTGGTGCTGCGGGATGTGAAGGCCATTGCAAAAATTATGGGTCATACGCAGGGTAAACGTCGCAGTCCCAAACAAAAAAAATAATTTTATCTCTACGTATGGGGGTTTCACGGGCGATTATTGGGGAGCAATATTCAGGTTTGCGCGTGGACAAAGTGCTGCCTCAGCTCTTTCCTGAACACACCAGGAACTATTTCCAGAATCTTTTGCAATCGGGTGCCGTTATCCTGAACGGTAAACCGGTGAAACCGAGTCAGAAGCTTAACGAGGGGGACAAGCTTGAGGTTCGCTTCCCAGCGCTCAAAAATCTTGCCATTGAGGCAAGGAATATCCCTTTGAATATCGTTTATGAGGATGAAAATGTCCTGGTCATAGACAAGCCGGCCGGCCTTGTGGTTCATCCCGGGACCCACGGTTCCCACAGCGACGACAGCCTGGTGAATGCGATTTTGTACCATTGTAAAGGAACACTTGGAGGTATTGGAGGAACGTTGCGTCCGGGGATTGTCCACCGGCTGGATAAAGATACTTCCGGGCTTTTGGTTGTTGCGAAGAATGATCGCGCGCAACAGGCGCTGATGGAGCAATTTCAGAAGAAACAGGTCGTGAAAATATATTATGCTTTGGTTGCAGGCCATTTGGAACCGGCGAAGGGCACCATTGACGCTCCCATCGGCCGCAGCATGCAGGACCGCAAGAAGATGGCGGTGATTCAGGGAAAATCCTCCAAGGATGCGGTGACGAAGTATGAAGTTGTCAGGTATTTGGGCGATTATACCTATGTAAAGGTATATCTGATGACGGGACGCACCCACCAGATACGCGTGCACTTTGCGGCCATAGGATATCCTCTGGTCGGGGATGCCACCTACGGCCGTACGAAGCTGAATCATCAGTTTGAGGTTCATTACGGCCTTAAACGTCAGTTTTTGCATGCGTCTTACCTTTCTTTCATGCTTCCCGCGACCGGCATGGCTTTGGGCTCAACGGAATCAACAAAAAAGGGAGAGTTCGAATGCCCTCTCCCTTCCGATTTGCAGCGTGTGCTTGATGACTTAGACCGGGAAACTAAGCCTTAATGGAGGTAATCTCAAGCTGGGTGTAGTTCTGGCGGTGACCCTGGGTTTTCTTGAAGCGTTTTTTTGGCGTAAATTTGAATACGCGGATTTTTTCACCTTTGAAGTGCTTCACCACTTTGGCTTCAACGGTTGCCCCTTTTACGTAAGGCATGCCGATGTTGGCATCTTTGTCGTTTTCCGAAACCAGGAGGACTCTGTCAAATTCCATCGATTTTCCCGCTTCGGTGTCAAGGAGTTCAACGTCTACGATTGCGTTTTGGGTGACCTTGTATTGTCGGCCACCGATTTCTACAACTGCGAACATAAGGTTTTTATAAAAATTTGCTCTGTTAGCCTAATGAAATCCTGCCCAAAAAGCAAGTCAATCTTTGCCGTTAAAAGCGTTCATGGAGGCCTCGATTCCGTCGGCAATCCAGGTTTTGATGGCTTCGATGGATTTTTTCATGACTTTTTTGAGGGTGGTTTGTTCGCTTTTATTGAATTTCCCCAGCACGAATGAGGTGGTTTCATGTTCTTCGGGAGAGGTTTCTCCCCTGCTTTCTATCCCTACCCTTAATCTTGGGAAGTTTTCTCCCAGGTGTTTGACCATCGATTTCATGCCGTTGTGGGTGCCTGCACCTCCCTTGGGTTTGATGCGGATGGAACCGAATGGTGTATCTAGGTCGTCGTATGCGCAAATAACATCTTCCGGCTGCACTTTGTAGAATGCGGCGACAGCTTGGACTGCTTCGCCCGAGAGGTTCATGAAGGTCAGTGGTTTCACCAGGACAATTTTTTGACCCTGGTAGCTCCCGTCGCTTATAAGCGCTTTAAACTTTTTTTCCTCTTTAAAGGGTTCACCATTCAGCTCTTTATGTAGTTCGTCCAGAACCATCCATCCCGCATTGTGGCGGCTCTTTTCATATTCCTTTCCCGGGTTACCGAGTCCGACGATTATTTTCATCTGGCGGAGGTTATTAGCGCATTCTTAATGTTTTTCCCGCAATGCGGAGTTTGTCCCCTGCGGTGGCTCCCATGCGTTTAAGTTCGCGTGTGATCCCCATTTTTTGCAGGAAGTGGAAGATTCTTTCCATACCTTCCGGGTTATCGAGGTCGGTCATTTTGACCACCTGTTCAATGCGGAAACCTTTGACGTCGAATATTTTACGGGTTTTCCCGCTCTCGGCTTCGAGTTTCGCCCGAACGAAATTGATGGTGAATTTCTTGTTCTCGACGTGCGGACGGAAAACTTTTTGCTCTTCCCCTTCGCCTTCTTTCGCACTGGCGGCAAAGTTTCTTTCCTCTTTGCGGGCGATGGCGGCTTCGGCTTTTTCCAGCAATTCTAGCTGTCTGGCCCGCATGTGCTGCACAGCTTTAAACATTTCAAAAACAAGTTCTTTTAGCCCGGCTCCCGTTACGGCCGATATTTTCATGATCTTTCCCTTCAGGGTCTTGTTCGCTTTTACCAGAGCTTTTTCGTACTCCTTGATGGTGTCGCTGTCCACGGCGTCGATTTTGTTGATGACCACGATCTGGTCTTTCCCGGCCAGGCGCTCGTCGTGGGATTTCAGTTCGTGATTGATGATTGTATAATCTTCCGCGGGGTTGCCGCGGGTCGGGTCTATCATGTGAATCAGCAGTTCGGTCCGGGAAACGTGACGGAGAAACTCATGACCGAGCCCCTTTCCTTCATGGGCTCCTTCAATGAGTCCCGGAATGTCCGCGACGACGAAGGATCCTTCCTGCCGCTTGTCAAAGCTGCGCATGTCCACGACTCCGAGGTTTGGAATGAGCGTTGTGAATGGATAGTCGGCAATTTTGGGTTTTGCGTTGGAAATGCGTGAAATGAGCGTCGATTTTCCCGCTGAGGGAAAACCGATGATCCCAATGTCGGCAACCAGCTGGAGTTCCATTAAGACCGTTTTGTGCTCCCCTTCCTCCCCCCGTTCGGAGAACTGTGGGGCTTTGTGGGTACTGCTTTTGAAGTGTGTGTTTCCCATACCTCCGCGCCCGCCACGGGCGATCATTACTTTTTGGCCGTGCTTTTTGAGGTCGGCGATGACTTCGCCGGTTTTAGAGTTCTTGAGCAAGGTGCCGGCGGGGATTTTCAGTATGAGGTCATCACCTTCTTTTCCAAAAGAATTGGCTTTCTTGCCATTTCCACCGTCTTCGGCCCGGAAAACTTTTTTGGTGTTGAAGTCTATAAGGGTGTTGATGTTTTCATCAGCCATCAGCACAATGGCGCCACCGTTGCCGCCATCACCTCCGTCGGGACCTCCGTAGGCTACATATTTTTCACGGCGGAAATGCACCATGCCGTCACCGCCTTTTCCGGCGATAAATTCAACTATTGTCTGGTCGCAAAAAGTACTCATGCGGGCAGTATACCATAAATCTCCGGGCCGTGTTGACTTGGATTGTTTTTGTCCTTAGTATTCCGTGTGCGTTCATTTGGCCGAACTCCCGGGCGAGTGGCGGAACTGGCAGACGCGCACGACTCAAAATCGTGTATCAGCAATGATGTGAGGGTTCAAGTCCCTCCTCGCCCACCATATATTTCTAATGCTTTCACCATGATTATTCTTTTTCACAAAGAGGAATGTCCGTTTTGTTTGAAGGTCAGGCAGTATATGAGTGATCATTATATCAGTTATACGAGCGTGGTGAGCCCCAAAGGTGCTCCTTCCAGAAAAATTCTCCTCAAACTCGGAGGCAAGGAGCAGGTTCCTTTTTTGGTCGATACCGACAAGGGTGAAATGATGTATGAGTCTTCCGATATTGTCGCGTACCTGCAAAAGAACTACTCATAGTCTTTTTTCCTCATTTCAGCCTGTTTTTCTGATTGACGACTTTGCCGGACGCCTTTTTTTAGGGGGTGTGTTTGCTACTATCGGTTCATAGCGTTTTGTGTTATAATAGTAGTAATATGAAACATAAAAATACATTAAAAACCGGCGTACCGAAGATCATCAAACCAAAGCAACTTTTCTTGAAGCGTGAGCTGAAAAAGTGCGATTTCGGTGTTGCGATCTTTGGTTCGGCCCGGGTGAAGATGAATGAAAAGTCCTATAAATTAGTTTTCCAGTTGGCGAAAATGATAGGTGTTCACGGATATGACCTGATCACCGGCGGCGGACCAGGCTTGATGGAAGCGGCTGCTGCTGGCCATACCGAGGGAGACAAGAAACGAAGGGCTGATCTGATCGGTCTTACGATCAGGCTCCCGTTTGAACAGTCGGTCAATAGGTATTTGGAACTTAGAAAGCATTTTGCGACATTTTCAGCCCGTTTGGAGTATTTCATGGCGCTTTCCAACGTGTTGGTGGTGACCCAGGGAGGTATCGGAACCATGCTCGAACTCTTTTTTACCTGGCAGCTCATGCAGGTGAAGCATATTGAGTTTAAGCCGATTATTTTGGTCGGAACGATGTGGGAGGAACTTATTAAGTGGATGAAGAAATATATGCTCAGGGAAAATCTGGTGAGTAAGGAAGATTTTCGTCCGATTTACATTGCCCGTACTGTTGCCGAAGCGATGAAAATCATCGACGAGTATCACAGTAAGTATGTAAAAGATGGCCGTTGCGCATGGAAGCGGAATGGGCACAGCTCAAAAAAATCTTCGGGCAAGGGCAGGAAATAGTCGTCAGAATAGTTCGTCGAATTCCCCGAGAAGGGAAATGAGCTTTGCTGCTTCGTCATATCCGTCGAACTCGCGCATTGCCTGTACGCCGATCATGCTTCCGTTTGGGAACCCACCTTTCTTCTCCAGGATTTGATGGACGCGCGGAATGAGGATGAACTGTATCCACTGGCTAAAAGCCATGGTGTCCATCCCGAAGGCCAGTTTGAAATTGAACTTTTCAGCGGGTAGCGGACTGTTTTGCCACATCTTTATCCTTTTCATTTCAGCTTCAATTTCCGCGATCTTTGTACTTACTGCTTCGCGGTGTTCCGGGGTGCTTTCCTGCGCCATTTTGAAAGGTGAAATTGTTTATGTCGGCGGCTGCGCCGCGTCTTTTTGGAAGAGCTGGAACTTGGCCTCGTCGAAAGTGTTGTAGAACTTGACGAGTTCGGTGATTCCGACCGCCTGGAGAATTTCCCTGACGCTGTCCGGGGCGCCGGATATGACTATTTTTCCGCCGCCTTCGGTGATTTTACCGTACCAGTCCGTGAGATAACCTATGGATTTACTGTTCATGTATTCGAGTTTGCTCAATTCCAGGAGCAGGAACAGTTCTTTAGGGTGCTGGGCGATAATTTCGTAAATGGTTTTTGAGTTGATATCAATATTGCTTTCATCCAACTGCCCGGAAAATCTGACGATTTTCGCGGTCATCGTCGGCTGCGGAGAGGCAAGGTCTTCAACTATGAGATTTTGCGGTGTTTGGCTTTGTTGTGCTGGGGAAGCATCCATGAGTTTATTGGTAATGCTTTATAGTATTATTTTATCATAAGTTTTGTTTGCTGGCGAGTGCTATTCGCCGAGTTTTGCTTTGATTTTCATTGCCGTTTTGTGTCCAACCACCTGTGATATTTCGTGCATGGTGGCATTTTTCACTCCTTCGGGAGATCCAAAGGCCCGGAGGAGTTTTATTTTGAGTTCCGGGCCTATTCCCGGGATGGTGTCCAGGATGGAATTCGTTGTTGCCTTCAGTCTCAAGTTTTGGTGGTAGGTGACCGCGAAACGGTGGGCTTCGTTCCGGATATGCTGGATGAGGAGGCTGATCGGGTCGGATTTTTCCAGCCTGACGGGGTTGGGATTATTGGGAAGATAAATCTCCTCCTCTTTTTTGGCCAGGGAGATCATCGGGAGTTTGAGTTCATATTTTGTCAGTGCTTTGAGCGCGGAGCTCAATTGCCCCTTGCCTCCGTCGATGATGATGAGGTCGGGGACTTTTTTGAACGATTTGTCTTCCGCGTATTTTGTTTTGTCAAAGACGAGGTATGTGGTGTTTTCGACCGGAGCAAGTTCGTCCGGAAGTTTCTGGATGTGCTGGAAGCCAGCTTCCTCGAACTGGGTTATCCGTTCGTTCGGGCAGCGGTAGTAAATCCTTGATGCACGTGTTTTTTCGATGACTTTTTTTACCAATACGCTGAGGTCGACGCGGTTGTCGAGTTCTACGCTTTCCATGAGGTGGCGTTTCCCCGGGGTAACGGTGACATGGATGAATCCGATGTTTTTTTTCTCTTTTTCAATGGTGAAAAAGTGCTTTACCGGTTCCGGAGTTTTTTCGACAAGGTTCTCCCCCGCTTTCTGTTCCGTGGGCGGCTTTAACGGGACGGGAGAACCGAGGCCGCATTTTTTGTAGATACCGGCGAGTTCTTTTTTTGTCGCTTTTTTTACTTTGAATTCCGATGCTGCTTTTGAGGGTTTCAGGTACTTGAGCCGGCGTGTCAGCGTTTCCTCCATCGAAGCGAAGTCGTTTGGCGCTCCTGACTCTTCCTGGTGAAGCTTGAATTTGCGGTAATCCTCCTTTTTTGGAAATCCTTTTTCAAAGACGGTCATGGAACTCACGGTTTCGGTCCCTCCGAAATGGGAAATGTCGTAACATTCGAGGCGGTACGGGAGTTTGGGGAGATTGAGAAGGTCCATGAGATCAAGAAGTGCCTGATCACGGCTTCCCTTTTCAGCTCCCTGCCACTTGATCTGGCTCTGCCGGGCAAAGCTGCGGGCGTTTTCCAGAGAGAGGTCCAGTAAATGGTTTTTCTTTCCCCGTTCAGGGATGATGATGCTTACCTTTCGACCGTTCAAGTGTGTGAGCCATTCTTCAAGTGTTTCCTTGTCGTCGATTTCGTGAGGGATCAGCACCTCAATTGGGAAATCCGTCGCTTTTTCGTAGTATTGTTCCAGAAAAGCGGAAAGAGCGTCACGGTCTTCGTCCTGATTTTCCGATGCGGTTTTGAACGTAAAATTCTCGTGTCCGACCAGTTTGCCGTGTCTTAACTGGAAAAGGTTGTAATAGACTTTGTCCTCCTGTTCCACATAGTTGATGATGTCCAGGTCTTTCTGGTGAGGGTCGCTGATGCGTTGCGGCTCTATGATGTCCTCCACCGCCTTCAGTTTATCCCGTATGGCCGCCGCTATTTCAAACTTTTTATCCGAGGCGGCCTGGAGCATCTCCTCCTTGATTTTTTCTATGATGTCTTCGTGTTTACCTTCAAGAAATTCGATGACGGTTCGGATGACTTTTTGATATTCTTCGGGACTCACGGAGGTTATGCAGGGGCCGAGGCAGTGCTTTGTGTGGTATCGGAGATTGGACTCCGTCATCAACATCGATTTCTTGTTTTCTCCGTATACGCCGTAGTCGATGGCCATGGAGCAGTTTCTGAATGGGAATACTCTTTTGAGTACCTTAAGCGTTTTAATCACTTTGTGGGCCGCGGTTTTCGGCCCCAGATACCTGGCTTTGTCTTTTTGAACTTTTCGGACGAGGTAAATCCGCGGGTACGGTTCCTGGACGGTTATTTTGATGTATATGTAGTTTTTGTCGTCCTTCATCAGGATATTGTATTTTGGACGGAGTTCCTTGATGAGGTTGGTTTCCAGAAACAGGGCTTCCAGTTCGGTCCCCACTTCGATATATTCGATATCGGCTACCTGTTCAACCATTTTCCGGGTGCGAACTCCGCTGTCGTTTTTGTTCTGGAAATAGCTGGAAACGCGGTGTTTGAGGTCTTTGGCCTTTCCCACGTAAATGATCTGCCCTTCGGCATTCTTCATTTTGTATACCCCCGGTTTGTGCGGCAGGTTTTTCAGTATGTGTTCCAAGTATTGCCGGAGTTTTTTTTCGGTTGTGTCGTTTGCTGTCGTCATAACTTTTTCGGATTTGGAAAAGTGTTTGGCTTTGAAAACTTCGCCCTCTAGTATAAGCTTTTTTTGGCATTAATGTAATATCATGCAGTTTCCGTTTTCTTCATTGCGCGAACGTTGCCTGGCAACCCTTGCCTATTTTGATCTTTTTGATTATCCGCTCACCATAGAGGAGCTTCACCGGTATTTGTTCGGTGAGCAGCCTTCGCCCGGGGAACTGAAGGATTTTCTGGATGGACATCGTGACATCGTCAGCCGGCAGGACGGTTATTACTTTTTGAAGGGGAGGGATCTGATTGTGGTGAGCAGGGATGAACGCGAAAAAATTTCGCTCCAGTATTGGAAAAAGACACGGAGGTATCTTCCGTTCATTCAGTTCGTTCCCTTCGTGAGGATGGTCGGGGTTTGCAACACGTTGGCCATCAATAATGCCACCTCAGAGAGCGATATTGATCTCTTTATTGTCGCAAGAAAGGGAAGGCTTTTCTTCGTGAGGTTTTTGACGCTGCTGCTTTTTGCCTTTCTTGGGGTGAGGAGGCACGGGAACAAGATAGCCGGGAGATTTTGCCTGAGTTTTTACTGCGATGAAACGGCCATGGATCTTGAGAAAATACAATCGGGCCATGAGGACGTTTACCTCCCCTACTGGGTTTTGACCATGAGGCCCGTTTACGGCAGGGAAGCTTATGAGAAGTTTGCCAGGGATAATGTCTGGATCTCCAGATATTTTGGACGGACTCTTTCGTTGGCGAAGGATTATTGGAATCCGAATGTTTTGCGTTTTTTTGCCTGGCTGAAAGAGTTTCTGTGGAGGGGGCGTCTGGGAGATCATATCGAGAGAATACTTATGACATCGCAGATGAAACGGCATAAGCGTAATGTATCCCGTCTGCCCGACGGGGCCTCGGTTGTCGTGAATGAACACATGCTTAAATTTCACAATATCGACCGCAGAAAAGATATTGCCAGGAGGTTCGAGGCTCGGCTGACGGAGCTTCTTGGAACCTGAATTGAGGAGGGTTATCTCTTCTTCTTTTTTGGTTTTTCCCCGGGCGTTTTTTTCTCGAACCGTTCTTTGTATATAAGGCGTATTCCGGTTCCGGTGAAGTCGTATTTCTTGCGGATTTCGTTTTCAAGATAGCGTCGGTATGAGAAATGGATGGCTTTTTCGTCGTTGACCAAGAACGTGAAGGCGGGCGGATTGATTCCCGTTTGTTCCAGTGAATAAATTTTGGGCATCGTTAGGGAAACTTTTGGCGGGGTGTGCCTGAATGTTACTTCTTTCATGAATCCGTCCAGCTCATCGCTGTCTATCTGCTTGAACCTTTCGCTATAGATCTGCTGCGCAAGATCGAGAATTTTATCAATGTTTTTCTTTTTCAGGGCGCTCACGAACAGTACGGGGACCCACGGGAGGAAGTCGAAACGGTGCCGCAGGATTCTTATGAAACGGTTGCGTTCTGCCTCCTGGTCCTTCATCAGGTCGCATTTGTTCACCACCAGCACGATCCCTTTCTTTGAGTCCTGGGCGTACGATGAAATATGCAGGTCCTGCTTGCGGATTCCGCGTTCGTAGTCAAGGATCAGGCAGACGATGTCGCTTCTTTCCACGGCCTCCAGGGAACGCAGGGCGCTGAGTTTCTCAAGGCCGGGTTCGATTTTTCCTCTTCTTCGCAGTCCCGCGGTGTCGATGAGGTTGAACGTCTGGTCGTTGTACACGACCTCCGTGTCCGTCGCGTCCCGCGTTGTTCCCGCAACGGGAGAGACGATCAGTTTTTCCTCTCCTAAAATGGCGTTCACCAACGACGATTTTCCCGCATTCGGTATCCCCAGAAAACACAGGCTCACAGTGTCCTGTTTTTGTTCGGCCCTTTCCTGCTGTTTTTTCCATCCGGCTTTCCTGAGTTTTTCTTCAAGAAGATCCCGGAGCTCGTCGACCCCTATTCTGTGGATGGCCGAAACGGTGATGGGTTCGCTGAATCCAAGGCTTGCCATTTCATGAACGTTTTCTTCAAATCCCGGATGATCAAACTTATTCGCCACAAATAGTATGTTTTTCCCGGATTTTCGTAACAGGCCTGCGGCTTCATAATCGTTGGCCGTCAGTCCTTCGCTCACGTCGACGACGAACATGATGATATCCGCCTCGCCGATCGCGATCCGGGCCTGGCTTTGGATGTCGCCCTCGATGTTCTCTTTTTTTCCGTACTCAAGTCCTCCGGTGTCCACGAGAATCGCCGGAATCCCGTTCATCGATATCTGGTAATAGATGCGGTCGCGCGTCGTTCCGGCCTGTTCATGGGTCACCGCGAGCCGTTTCCGGATAAGTCTGTTGAAGAGACTGGATTTCCCAACATTCGGCCTTCCGACGATCGCGATGATCGGTATTGAGTGTTCCGCCGGTTTGTCCGTTGGTGGTCTTTTTTTCGCGCTCATACTGACGTATAGTATAGGTAAAGCTCTTTTCTCAGACCATATTCATGACCTTTGAGGTTCAAAGAGTACATCAACTCTTACAAGAAATAAAGCGCGTTTGCAAGCAGGTTCAGCGCAACCCGATTGATGTCGCAGTACTGGCCGCGATCAAGTATGCAACGCTGGAGCAGGCGAATACGCTTGTTTCGGCCGGTATTCGTCTTGTCGGGGAGAACAAGGTTCAGGACGCCCAAAAACGTTTTCCTTCTTTGTTGCCGTGTACAAGGCATTTTATCGGTTCTCTCCAGACGAATAAGGTGAAGCAGGCCGTGAAGCTTTTTCAGATGATTGAATCCGTGGACAGGCTGGAAATTGCCCAGGCTCTTGAAAAAGAGTGCGATAAAATCGGTAAAAAAATGCCGGTGCTGATCGAAGTCAATGTCACGGGAGATCCGAACAAGCATGGCATCAGGCCTTCGGCGACGTTTGAGTTCGTGAGGGAGATCAGAAAACACTGGCATCTTCAGATCCGGGGACTTATGGCGATGGTTCCCTATTTTGAAAATCCGGAAGACGCCCGGCCGTATTTCCGCATGATGAAGAGCTTGTTTGATCTTTGCAAGAAGCAGTTCAAGGGGTTTGAAGTTCTTTCCATGGGCATGAGCCATGATTTCAAGGTCGCGATTGAGGAGGGTGCAACGGAGGTCAGGGTGGGCCGGTACTTTTTTGAGTAGGTGTTTGATGGCTTTGAGATTTTGTTTTCTTTCTGTTATGATACGGTTAAATTTTATTTTGTCGCCATGAAGAAAATTTTCTCCCGTCTTGTTATTTCGTTCATCCTGTTTACCTGGACGGCGGTTCCGGCTTTTGCGCAGACGCAGTTTTCGATTTTGCCGTTTACAAATCTTGATACCAAACAGTGTAAACAGATGCTGGATCAGTACGAGGTGGACCGGAAAATACCTGACGCCCAAAAAATGGCTCAAAATGATTTTGTTACTGCTAATAATGAGTTTGAAGCTGCCTCCAAGGCTTATGATGAAGCATCAAAAGCGGCAGAGGCTACTAAGAAAGATATTAAGGATAAATACGGAGCGTTTGGTGGGCAAAAGTGTACTGATTTTCCCAGTGAGGCTGGATGCGGTGCATATAACGACGCCCAAAAAAAGTTTGCGGATGCGGATAAAAAGAAAACAGAGACAGAGGCTAAAAAAGATGAGGCGTTTAATCAGGTTATGGGCGGAGGAAAAGATTATGAACCCGATCAGCGCATGAATTTATTGGGTTGTGCGGTGAAATCCGGTCGTATCACTCTGGCCATGATCCCCTTTTTCATTACCTACTTCTCCAATTTCCTTTTGGGCATGGCGGGCTTGATCAGTGTTCTTTTCGTGGTTCTCGGCGGTTACCGTTATGTGATCGGCGGTCTTACCGAAGACAAAGAAAAGGGAAAACAGACCATCATGCACGCCCTGATGGGTTTTGGGTTGTCATTGCTCGCCTGGGCAATCGTTAATGTGGTCATGGGTGCGGTCACCGGCTAAATATTTATTCTTCCTTTAAAATGAAAAAGAAAAACTCACTCCAGAAAATTCTTACGGGTACGCGTAAAAGTTTTGAGAGTTTCCAGACCGCGATGAGCAGTCTCAAACACAAGCATGAGCACAAAATGGAGGCCGCGCATGCCGTGGCTCTTCCAAAATCATCTTTAAAAGACATGAATAAACTTGTGGTTGAGGTATCCGCCGCAACGATCGCGAAGGCGACGGCGGTTGTTTTGCTTTTGCTGCTTTCGTTGTATTTCCTCTACCAGATTTCCGGTATCCTGGTGCTGTTGTTCGTTTCTTTCTTGTTCGCTGCCGCTTTGGATCCCATCGTGGATTTTCTTCAAAGGAGAAAAATTCCGCGGGGCCTTGGGGTACTTTTTATCTATATTTTGATTTTTTACGTCCTGGCCGTTTCGCTCTCCAGTCTTGTTCCTCTCATCGCGAAGCAGGTCATAGATATCGGCAAGTCCGTCGCCGATTTTGTCCAGAATCTTACTTCGAACTCTCCGCAGGCTTCGCCCCTGGCAAAGCAGTTTAAACCAATTTTCGACGAGATTTACCAGGCGATCGATCTTAAGACCGCAGCGGAACAGATCCAGTCTGCGCTCCAGGTATTGGCTACCCAGCTTTTGAATATATCTTTCGGATTGATGAATCTTGTACTCGTTTTGGTTCTCACGTTCTTCATGACCGTGGAGGAACGGGCGCTTCATGATTTCTTTTTATCGCTGTTTCCTTCCCGATACGGCAACTACATTTCTACGCGCATGGAGGCGGTGAAGGAGAAGATCGGGCACTGGCTACGCGGGCAACTGCTGCTTTCGCTCGTTGCAGGGGTTCTTACGTATCTGGGTTTGCTGGTACTGAACGTCGATTACGCCCTTACCCTTTCGGTTATCGCGGGTATTTTGATGGTCATTCCGGTGATGGGGCGTGTTTTTGCCTGGTTGTTTACTTTGCCGGTCGTCTTTAATCAGGCCCCGCTTTTGGGGTTATGGGTCTCCATTTACTACTTTGTGCTGTTCCAGATCGAAAATAATTTCCTTGTTCCTTACATCATGAACAAGGCGGTTGGGTTAAGCCCGATCATTATTATTTTCGCCATGCTGGTCGGTTCCCAGTATCTTGGTATTTTGGGACTTGTCATTTCCATTCCGATCGCAACATCGGTGGCGATCTTCGTGAAAGACTACATGGAGAAGGCGAAATAACTCTTCACAGATAAGGCCGCGCCTTTTACTGCAGAAACAGTTTGAGGGTTTTGCGTGCACACTCCCTCCAGCTGAATTTTGCGACCTGCTCCTCCATGTTTTTTTGGAGTGAGGCTTTGATTTCAGGCTTTTGAATTTTTTCCAGCGAGGTGGCTATGGCGTCTGGAAATTTAGGATTGATCAGCAGGGCGGCGTTTCCGGCAATTTCCGGCATGGAACTGGTGTTTGAGGTTATGATGGGCGTTCCGCATTTCATGGCTTCCAGCAGTGGTAATCCGAATCCTTCGAACAATGATGGATACAAAAATACGTCAGCGTGTTTGATGACGGACGCTTTGTCCTCCTCGTCGATGAAGCCGGTGAATATGACATCGGGAGTCAGTTCCCGCATGATCACTTTCGAAAAAATCTTCGGGTTTTTTGCTCCCGCCAGCACAAGTTTTGCATTATCGCGCCGGTTAAGGAGTTTGTATATCATGAATCCTTTCACAAGGTTCTGGATGTTCTTGCGCGGTTCGAGCGTTGAGAGAAACAGATAGTATTTTTCCGGAAGATTGTATCTTCTGCGGATATGTTCGAATTCTTTCTCATCGATCTTGCTGCAAAATGACCCCTCCACCCCCTCGTGAATGACGGTAATTTTGCTTTCGGGGATTTTGTAGGTATGCATGATGTCGTCTCTGGTGTACGAAGAAACGGCGATGATGTGGTCGCTGGTCCGTATTTCGCGCTGCGGTTTCATGAGTTTGTACCACAGCCGCGTTTTCCGGGAGAAGAATTTCTTGAAGTGTACGAACGAAAGGTCGTGCACGGTCGTTATTTTCTTTACCTTTTTGCTCAGAGCGCACGGGCGCAGGTCGGGCAGGAAAAACAGGTCGATGGTTCTGTTTTTCATCGTTTCCGGAATCTTGGACGGATGTTTTTTCAGATGTTTGAGTATGAGCTTGTCCAGTTTTGGATAGCGTAAAAAACACAATCCCGCGTTCAGGATTTTATTCGGGATTTTTGTCTGAATCACCGTTACGTTTTTTCCCTTAAACTCGGGAATTCGCGTCCCCAGGTTTTTTGCTGCGTTGGCGAATAAAATATAGGTATTTTTTTGGTCCATTTTCAAAAGCTCGCGGAGAAGGTTCGTGGTGTACACCTCAATCCCGCTGAGTTTTCCATCCATGAGCGGCCGGATATCGATGACGATGTTCATGCTTCCACGATAAGCAGATCGAACGTATTTGAAAGCAGGGACCGGAGTTTTCGTATGTCCCCTGTCGTGGTTTTGCCGAGTGCGCATACCACGAGGTGAGGGTCATTTTCGGATATCAGTTCGCTTTCCTGCGGAAAATTTACGTTATTGACGGTTTTTCCTTTCAATATTTTTTCGAGGTTTTCCCCCAGGACGTCAGTTTTAACTCCCGCGCCGATGATCTGTATGTTCTTTGATTCAATTCTGTCGAGGTGTGTGGCCAGGAAACGGAGTTTTTGTTCCCCGGTTTTCATCGACGGGATCGCTTCCGTCATGTTTTTTTCAGCCAGGATTTCCGCCTGTGACGCGGAGGATATCTTTTGAAAGAGATATTCGTACCCATAGACCGCGAACGACGAAAGGATGGCGCCTCCAAAAAGGCCGATGATCAGGAAGAGCGGCAGCGACAGCGGTTTTTCTTCGACATTCAGGGAATAGATGGCCGTCTTGAATTCACTGGCCGTGTTTGCGTTATAGGTTTCGATCTCTTTCTGGAGTTCCTCCCTGGCCTTCTCGCCCGTTTTTTTTGCGAGATCGTCGTTTTCGCTGGTATAAGAGAGCAGCAGGTTTTGTTTTTCCTGTTTGCGTGCGCTGATTTCCGAGGAGCCATCAATCCGGATTCTTTTTTGGAATTCCGGGTTTTTAAACCATCCCTGTACGGCCTCGCTGAAGTGATCGGCGGCCTGGACGTTTTCGAATGAGGAATCGTTCCCCTGGAGGCTCCGCTGGACATTTCCGATACTTACAAAAATTGTTGACTGGAACGGGCTCCGGTTTTTATACAGTACGAGTCCTGCCGTGGTTCCGATGGTCAACAGTGTGATCAGCAGTACACTTAGGGTGTTTCGTCGTATCAGGTTGAGGTAGTCGAGAAAGGTCATAGTGTTGTTCGGTTATTTCATAGCCATTTCTTTTTGCCAGGTTTCCCATTTTTTCTCAAGGAAATCGATGATTTTTTTGTTGAATACGCTCCGGTCAAAATTTTCGGCATGGGAACGGATCGCGTGCGGATCGAAAGTCAGTGTTTGAAATTTGCCGATGGCGCCTTCCAGCGAAGCCGGATTTTGTTCATCGAAGAACAGTCCTGTTTTTTTATCAACCACCGTTTCAAGGGCTCCACCTTTCCCGAAGGCTATAACCGGACAGCCCGACGCCATGGCTTCCAGAGGGGTGATTCCAAAATCTTCGACCTGCGGGAAAATGAGCGCTTTTGCGTTTGAGTAGTGTTCCCTCAGGGCTTCGTCGCTGATTCTTCCAAGAAATTCGATGTTGTTTCCAGCCATCTGGGCGAGTTTTTTGTAAGAGACTCCCGTCCCCACTATTTTCAGCGGCAGTCCCAGTTTATTGAACGTATCAATGATGAGATCAAACCGTTTATATGGCGTGAGTCTTCCGACGGCCAGATAATAATCTCCGCGCCTGGTTCCTGTCCTGAATTTGTCGGTGTCCACAAACGGATAAATGACGCTGGATGTCCTCCGATAGTATTTAAATATGCGGTTCTGGATGTGTTTTGAGTTTGCCATGAAGTAATCCACCCGTTCGGCGCTGAGTTTGTCCCACATCCGTATGCCGTGCATGAACAGCGGCGCCAGTTTTTTAATCAGGGGGTGTATGTCGTACTCGCGGATATACGCGTGACTGTTTTCCCAGGCGTAGCGCATGGGAGAGTGGCAGTAGGATACGTGGAGCGTTTCGGGTTTCGTTATTACCCCTTTGGCGCAGGAATGGGAACTCGATATGACGATGTCGTACGCGCTGAGGTCAAACTGTTCAAAAACCGACGGCATCAGCCCCAGATACAACTGGTGTTTGTTTTTTGCCCAGGGCATGTGCTGCAGGTACGAGGTGTACACCACGGCATGTTCAAATCCGGGCATCCGGTCCTTGTTATAGATGGACGTATAAATCGGCGCCTTGGGGAAGAGCCGGTGGAGCGCAAGAATTACTTTTTCGGCCCCGCCGGAGTTTGTCAGCCAGTCGCAGACGAGGGCGATTTTAAGATGTTTGAGTGACATGAAGAAAAAGGCATTTTGGTATGCCAACATGATAGGGTTTTTTATTGTTTGCGTAAAGAGCAGCTCGTTTATTCTCCGACGGTTTTTTCCGTCGTTTCCCCGGACTTTTCATTGATGAGTTTTTCCAGGGTTTTGCCCTGTTTTTTGTCCGGGAAAAGCGAATTCAGTATTTTGCTGTAGACACCGTCGTCGCCGATTTTATCCAGAGCCTGCGCCTTGAACAGTTGGACGATTTTGTTGTCAGGGTCCCTGGACAGCAGGCGTTCGCAGATGTGAAGCACATCAACGTATCTTTTGTCCTTGAACCACATGCCGACGAGTTCAATCACTACTTCCTCGTCCGTTTTTGCCATGGTGGACGCTCTTTGTTCATCGACGTCGGTAACCATGATGAGGTGTCCTGCTTTTCTCTTGAGCAGGCGTTGAAGCAATAAGTATCCCGCCATCACGTACGGCACCACGACAATGATCTGGTTCAGCTGAAGGAGAAAATTAAATACCGCGTGCAGAAAAATGGCAATGAAGAGTCCTTTCAGTATCATTTGTTCCTTCAGTGCCTGGCTCATGGCCATTCCCATGGTCCGGCTGAGGAAACTCGTAAAGATGAGTTTTTTTCCAACCCACTTTGATTGTTCCCTGATATTCAGGGAAAATTTCGCCACACCATAATAGTATCCGAAGAAACCGGAGAAAATAAGGTGGGCGCAGGTAGTGAATATCGACCTGAAAGTATATGCGACGAAAAGCTGTTCGACTCCGAGGTTCGTCCAGATTCCGTAGATGTAAAAAATGTTTTCCGCGAACGAAAAGCCAAGTGCCGATACGAGACTGAACTGTATGGAGTCGTTGATGGTCTCGATCATGAGGTATCTCCTGTCCATGAATCTGATAAACGCCTGTTTCACGATTTCCTCAGTTATTCCGACGGCAATAAACAGCAGGATGAATCCCAGGTTTGGGTCCGTTATGCCCGCCTGGAGGAAGTTCAGAATATCAAACTGCGGAAAAAGGTTCAGAAAAAACTGCAGTCCGAATACAAGGCCCACCGAAAAGACCCCGCTTAAGAATATGACGAGCTGGATCCCCTTCTTTTTGTTGTTTTTGAAAAGAACGATAAGCCAAATGAGCGCCGGAATAAAAGCCAGCAGTGCAGAGAGCGCATAGTAGGTCAAGGTTCCGCCTGGCATCTCGATGGTTTAAAGGCTACTTGGCGCCTGTGTCGTCGTGTCCTGGCGGAGGAGGGCGAATTTTGCTTCGTCCAGCGTGTTGTAGCAGTTGATGAGCTGGGTCAAACCAACAACCTGAAGGATATCAAGGATGTTGCTGCGCGCTTTTGCTATGACGATTCTTCCCTTCCCTTCCGATATTTTGCCGTACCAGTCCGTAAGGTAGCCGATCGATTTGCTGTTCATGTATTCCAGCTCTTCAAAATCCATCAGCAGGTAGAGGTTTTGCGGTGTCTGTTCGATGATGCCGTAAATTATTTTTGCTTTTTCGTCGACGTTGCTTTCATCGAGCTGTCCCTGGAATTTTACAATTTTGGCTGTCTGCCCCTGGGTTGTTGCCGGAATGTCTTCGACGGTGATGTTTACTTGTGTCATGGCTGGAGTGATTTAATTTTTATTTATTGGAGTGAGTGTGTTCTTCCTCATTAGTTTAACACAAGATGGGTCGGACTTTCTAGATATTGTGTCATTTCTTTCAATTTGGGATCGTTGAGGAATTTCTTGATTTTTACTTCGAGTCCGCCTTCCGGCGTGTCGATAAATTCAAGCTCGTCCGTCCATTCTGCGACAATTTTGGATAACCCTCTTCCTCTGATGCCCGTATGAACGTAGTTCGGGTCCCGTCGTTCCGCGATAAGTTTCTTGAGGTCGGCGGCTTTTACCTTGTTTTTACCCGTTCCCGTGTCTTTTACGTATATTTCGATGCTGTCGTGAGGGTGGCTCACGAATGTCAGCGTGATGTCCTTTCCAGGTTCCGATCCGTGTTCGATGGCGTTGTTGCAAAGTTCGTCCACGATCGACTGGAAACGGAATGCCCATTGTTCGGAAAACTCGGTCATGTTTCGAATCAAGCCGAGTGTGAAATTACGGATCCCGGACATGAAATATGCGTTGGTCGGGAGGGTTATCGTAATTTTAACCGGTTTTGCCTCTATTGATTGGGGACTATTTTCCATAGTCTTAAAACACAATTTATCGGATTATTGTATCAATTTTTTGCACTTTTGTCAAAGATGACCTCCTCGTTTTCGTCTTAAGAAATCCTACGCCAAATATCCTTGCAATCCAAGCACTTTTCCATTAAAGTTTGCCTGTTCTTTTTATTTATATTTGTCTTTTGATTGCGCGATCCTGTCCCTTCGTTCTTAACGGGGAGAACTAAGCGTAAAGCGATAAAGACAGATTAACCCCAAGGATTTATGACTCAATCCTCAGCAAAAGTCGATACGTCAATCGACATCAAAGAGATGCTTGAAGCTGCCGTGCACTTCGGGCATAAAACCCAAAAATGGAACCCAAAGATGAAGAAATTCATCTATACGACGAAAAACGGGATCCATATTTTTGATCTTGAAAAGAGCAAGGTGTGCCTGGAAAAGGCCCTTGATTACGTCAAGAGATCCGCCTCGAGCGGAAAAACAATACTTTTTGTCAGCACGAAGCCTCAATCGGCGCATCTGGTGATCGAGGCGGCGGAAGCTTGCAGAATGCCATATGTCATTCATAAGTGGATGGGCGGTTTGTTGACGAATTTCAGCACCATTAAACAACGTATCCGCTATTTCAAAAACCTCAAGGATCAGGAAAAAGCGGGTGATTTTGAGAAGTATACCAAAAAAGAGGCTTCAGAGCTTAGAAAGACCATCGAAAAGCTTGAATCGGCCCTTGGGGGTGTGCGGGATCTGGATGCACTTCCTGATGCCGTCTTCGTCGTTGATACTTTGCGTGACAGAATTGCAGTGAATGAAGCCAATAAAATGAAGATTCCCGTGATTGGAATTGTGGATTCCAACTCCGATCCTGACGGAGTCACTTATCCGATCCCGGGTAATGACGATGCCGTTAAGTCACTTACCTATTTGATTCAAAAGGTAAAATGTGGTATATTAGAAGGGAAAGGTACACGTTAATCATGTAATTTTTAGCTTACCAAGCAATGGCTGATACCGTTCCTTCATCGCAACAGCCTGCAACCGGAAGCCAAAATCAGGCTCCGGCTACAGCACAAAAACAAGATCAAACGCAAGCACAGCAACCTGCTCCGTCAGTAGTGGATCAGGCAAAGCAGCAGACTCAACAGGCTTCCCAGAATGCACAAAACGCCGTCGGGCAGGTGCAGCAAACCGGTCAGCAGTTAACCCAGGGTGCACAGAATGTCATGGGGCAGGCAGGCCAGGTAACCGGTCAGGCCACGCAGTTGTTCGGCCAGGCCGCTCAGTTGTTGACTTCAAAGCCAAGCCAACCTCAACCTCCGGTTACTCAGGAAGAAAAGCTTTGGGCTGCGTTGTCCTATGTTCCGATGGTGGCACTGGTCTCTTTTCTCATTAAGCCGAAGAGCGCTTTCGTGAAGCTGCACGGCCGTCAGGGACTTTTGATATTCCTGATCTTCTTCTTCTCGATTTTCCTTTATATCATTCTTCCTCCGCTCGGTACGATCATTGCGGGACTCCTTCAGTTCGGAATGTTCGTCGTCGGCGTATTTTCGATTTATCAGGCGGTTTTGGGTAATTGGTGGAAGACTCCAGTATTGGGGAACATTGCTGACATGCTTCCGATTGATATGTTTACCAGTGTTGCGACTCAGGCCGTTACGGGGCAGGAACCATCCCAGACTCCCGTTGAACCGGTGGCTTCTGAAGCGGCTCCGGTTGAGACCACTCCACAGGCACAGCAGACACCTCCAACTGAACAAACTCCGCCTACAACAACTCCGCCATCCGTCCCACCGACTTCATCGGTTCCCCCAGCGGTATAACCGGTCTTCATTCTTTCGTCTATTCTTTCTTTATTTCTCTAACTTCCTTTTGTTATGGCCGTGTCACTTGATCAAATTAAAGAACTCCGTGAGATGACGGGTGTTTCGATGATGGGTTGCAAAAAAGCCCTTGAAGAAAACGACGGGGATATTCAAAAATCCGTCGATTATCTCCGTAAAAAGGGTGAAGCGAAAGCGGCTGAACGCAGCGATCGCTCAACAAGCCAGGGTGTTGTGTCCTCTTATATTCACGGGAATGCCCGTCTGGGTGTTTTACTTCAGCTTGGCTGTGAGACCGATTTTGTGGCTAAGACCGATGATTTCAAGGCGCTTGCTTACGATATCGCCATGCATGTCGCCGCGATGAATCCTTTAAATCTCAGTCCGGATGACGTTTCCCATGAACTTCTTGAAAAAGAACGTGAGATTTGGAAGGCACAACTCAAAGAGGAAGGTAAAAACGACAAAATGATCGACAATATTCTCGTTGGCAAAGAAAAGAAGTTCCGTGAGGAGAATGCTTTGCTCAAACAGGCTTTTGTAAAGAATCCTGAAATGACCATCGAACAGGTTTTGGTCGATGCTCAGACAAGAATGGGTGAAAATATCAAGATCGTGCGTTATAGCCGTTTTTCGCTTTAATTTTCCGTCAGTATTCATCTCAAAGTGTGGACAATCTGTCTGTTTGCGTTAAGATTGTCCTGCTTTGTTTGTCTATTCTTATGAAATCATTTTCGACGGTTGAGGCGGCCCTAAGAGACTTGAAATCCGGGAAGATGGTCATTGTGGTTGATGATGAAGAGCGGGAGAATGAAGGTGATTTAGTCATGGCTGCTGAGGCTATTACCTCTTCGGCCGTTAATTTTATGGCAAAGGAGGCCAGGGGCCTTATTTGCGCTCCAATGGCCGCGGGTGTTGCCCGAAGACTTCGTTTTGAACCGATGGTTGAGAACAATACCGAAGCTCATCAGACGAATTTTACCGTTTCGGTTGATCTGCGTCATGGTACTACCACGGGGATTTCTGCTTCGGACAGAGCAAAAACAATAAAAGCACTCGTTGGAAAAAATTTATCAGGCGACGATTTCAGAAAGCCCGGACATGTTTTTCCCCTGATTGCACGCGAAGGAGGCGTTTTGGTCAGGGCGGGACATACGGAGGCCGCGGTTGATCTTGTGAAGATGGCCGGATTTGCTCCCGTTGGAGTGATTTGTGAGATAGCCGAGCAGGACGGTGAAATGGCGCGGCTCCCCTATCTTTTAGCCTTTGCGCAAAAGAATAACCTTAAGATCATCACTATCCGCGATCTTATTCGTTACCGACGCACGATGGACTGTCTGGTTCGCGCTGAAGCTGAATCATTGCTGCCGACCGAGTTCGGAGATTTCCGTTGCATCGTTTTTTCAAATACGGTTGATCAGAAAGAGCATGTGGCTTTAGTGAAAGGGAAAATTTCTTCGTTGAAACCTGTTTTGGTCCGTGTGCATTCCGAGTGCCTTACCGGCGAGGTTTTCGGTTCGCTGAGGTGTGATTGCGGCCCGCAGCTTTATGCTTCTTTAAAGGCGATTGAGAAGAGCGGTTCCGGGGTTCTGATTTATATGCGCCAGGAGGGTCGCGGAATTGGCCTGGTGAATAAAATTAAGGCTTATAAGCTTCAGGATCAGGGGTATGATACCGTCGAGGCGAATAAAAAATTGGGGTATAAGGCTGACTTGAGGGAATACGGCTTGGGCGCACAGATATTGTCTTACCTTGGAGTAAAAAAGATGCGACTGCTTACCAATAATCCCAAAAAGATCGTCGCACTTGAGGGGTATGGCATTAAACTGGTTGAGCGTCTTCCCATTGAAATACCCCCAAACCGTTCAAACAGGAGTTATCTTGCCACCAAAAAGTATAAACTTGGTCATTATCTTAAAAATGTCTGAAAAACACCCTTCCGACAGGTTTTTCATGAGGCGGGCCCTTGATCTTGCCCGAAAGGGTCGGCTGAAAGTGCCTCCCAATCCAATGGTTGGGGCGGTTTTGGTGAAAAATGGGAAAATTATTTCCGAGGGATATCACGAGTTTTATGGTGGTCCTCATGCTGAGGTGAATGCGCTGATGAATTTGTCAAAAAAGCAAATTCGTGGGGCTACACTCTATGTAACTCTGGAGCCATGTTGCTTTTATGGGAAAACACCTCCTTGTACAAATTTTTTACTCTCAAGTGGTATTTCCGATTTAGTTCTTGCGATGCGCGACCCTAATCCCCTAGTATCCGGGAAAGGTATTTCTCACCTAAGAAAGAATGGGGTCAATGTGCGTGTCGGGGTTCTTGGCGAAGAGGCCCATCGTCTCAATAAAGTTTTTATAAAGAATATTACGATAAGTTTACCCTACTTGTCAATTAAGCTTGGGGTGACTCTTGATGGAAAGATCGCGACACTTTCGAAGAGATCGAAATATATAACCAATGAACTCTCCAGGAAGTATGTCCATCGCTTAAGGGCTCAGACTGATGCCATTCTGACGACATCGGAAACCGTTCTCAGGGATGATCCTCACTTAGGGGTGAGGCTGGTAAAAGGGAAAGATCCTCTGAGGGTTGTCATCGACAGTACCCTTCGAACCTCTCGTTCATCTCAAGTCTACCGTGATAACCATGTTCTTGTTGCCACGACGTTCAGAAGCTCTGCCTTGGCCAGAAGGTCGTTTGCCGGAGACGGAATTGATCTTTTGGTATATCGGTCCACCTCAGTTCCTTTGAAAAAGCTGTTGCAAGATCTTTATCAGAGAGGAATCAGTCGCGTTATGGTAGAGGCGGGATCCGGTCTAACCACCTCATTGTTGAAGGAGGGGCTGGCTGATTCCCTGGTGCTCTTCTTTGCCCCGATTCTTCTGGGGCAGGGGCTCCCTTGGGTTCAGAATCTGGGGATTTGTGATTTGGATGACGCTTTACGTCTAAGAGACGTGGAATATCGAAGGTTTGGAGATGACATGATGATCTCCGGATCGATTGGTGATTAATCCCGTGATCCAGTGCAGCCGATTTTCCCTCATATTTGAATCTTTCAAGTGGCGTTTTTCCTTTCGCGTAAGACAAAATCGGCATAGTCGCCCTATTGACTTGTTTTTTGATTTGTTTTATAATTATTTGAAGTAAAAAACACAAATAAGGTCAATGATATGAAGATAATTGAGAAGGTATTAAATATTGCGCCCCACGAGATACCGCGAACCGCCTATGCCTGGTCGCTGCTGTTTTTGCACAGACTGGGCCTCATTATCGGAACAACAACTTTTATTGCCATGTTTGTCACCAAGTTTGGGATACAGTGGCTTCCGTTTGTGCTTTTGCTCCAGGCTGCGTTAACGATCGGGGGTATGCTGGTCTTTTCACTGCTGAACGAGCATTTCAGCTCGAAACAGTTGATTCCGGGGGCCGCCTTCGTTACGGGTTTGCTTCTCTTTCTCTCCACTCTTTTTGTTGACCAGCCTTATGTATTCTTTGGTTTTATCCTCGCCGTGACCGGGATATTTTTACCCCAGCTCACGATATTTCTCTCAAATTACATTGAGGACTTTTTTACCCCTCTCGAATGTGAACGCACTTTCCCGGTCATCGAGTCGGCGCAGACCATCGGAGGTATTTTTGCTGGTCTTCTCATCACTTCGTTGAGCGCCTTTATCGGAAGTTATAAGTTCTTTTATCTGTGGATACTTTTCATCTTTCTGATTGTTTCGGTCATTTTTTTCCTTGAGCCTTTTTCCAGCGACCACCATCATATTTTCCGGAAACAGGAAAGTATGAAACGCGGTTTGCGCGTTAGGGTCAAGAGGATCAGGGAAAGTTTAAGGGAAATCCGTTTTGTGCCTTTTCTGCAGGGGATGCTCGTCATTTTCTTGATTCACTGGATTATTGCGCATATTTTTGAATTTCAGTACACCAAATTTATCGATGAGTCGGTGGGGGCCTCCGAATCGGGTCTCTCACATGAGGAAAGTCTTGCTCATGGCCTGGCTTCCTTTCATATTCTTTTTCACGCGTCAGCACTTACCATTCAGCTCCTGGTTGCCAGCAGAATTTTACATAAGATTGGAACTGTGGGGAGTTTTCTTCTTCATGCCATCGTGACTTTTTTCAGTTCCGTCTCCCTGCTGCTGGGGTTTGGATATTTTACCGTTATTCTGGCAAAAAATAATTTCGAACTGAGCGGGATCGTTCATAAGAACGCCTATGAAGCCTCCTATTACGCTCTGCGTCACGGTTCCCAGCGCCAGGTCCGCGAGTTTTTTGAGGCGTTTGTGTATCCCTCGGGGACGATCGTCGGTACCCTGGTCGTTTTGGCCGTGCAATCCTTCTTTTTACCCGAGCATACTTTCATTGCCCTGGGGGTGGTTTTGGTTGCGCTGGCAATAGGCATGATCGTATTGTCACTGAGGCTGCAGCAATCGTATACAAAGTTGTCAAAGGATAATCTTCTGAATTCAAACCATCAGATCGCCAAACTTCATGCGGTCGAAATTTTGTCCCAGAAGGGCCATCGCGATCATTTGCCTGTTCTTATCCAGGCTCTCAAAAGCCCTTTGGAAACACTGGAGGTCAAGGTGAAGATTATCGAAATCTTCCATAAAATCGGCGATCCCAAGACGGTCCCCGTTTTGCTGGACTTTTTGCACTCCCGGGATGAGGCCCTGACTCTGGCGGCAGTTCAATCGCTCGGCGGTTTCAGTTCATTGGGAGAGAATATTTTTGAACAGGGCTTTTCAAGATACCGGGTCATTACGGAGCTCAAAAATCTCTTCACCCAGACCGTGAGTGAGAACGTCCGTGAAGCCATTGTCCGTTCCCTTGCTTCGTTGCGTTATGAAAAGATCGTTCCGTTTCTGCTTGATGTCATGCGCAAGGGCTCGGACCGTTTTCATATTGCCTGCATTCAGGTTTGCGATCTGTTTCATGATCCGGCAATGGGATATTACCTCCTGCCGAGTTTAAAATCACGCTCCCCCTTTGTGCGGGCCCAGACCGTTTTGGCACTGTGGCAGTTTCCCGTCTACAGAAAAAAGCTTCAGTCCGTCCTCAATCTGCTTTTCAATTCATCGAAACGTGAAGACTTTTTGGCATATTGCTCAGTCATCGGTGAGTTGGGCGGCAGGGTTGACCAGCAGAGGCTGCTTTCCCGCTTTGACGTTCTTGATCCTGTTTTGAAGGTCACCATAGCGTTCGCCCTGTTTAAACTGAAATATAAGGATGCAGTTCCTGTACTTGTGCATTTACTTTTCAGCAGAAATTTATTAGTCTTAGAGAAGGCAAAGGAGCTATTTCTTTCCCTGAAGCCGGATCAGAAGAAGTACCTGCAAAACATGGTTCAGCGCGAAGTGTCCCAGCGAGTTCATCCTTTGCTTGCCTCCCGACAGCAGCCGACAAGCGATCTCGAACATGCCGTTCAGCGCTGCAGGGACGTTTACACCGCTTTGGATCTGCGCACCGAAGCAGAAAATATTCAATCTGTCCTTGATCCATCCCCTTTATCCATTCATGCATTTTAATTTATTCACTTTATGAGCGATTATACCCCCACACTGGTCCTTCGTGTTCAGCCCCCGGATGAGAAAAACCTCTATCAAGTCGTTGAGTTTCAGGGTGACATGGATAAGGCGGGGCTTGAAGTGGTGAAGGAGAAGCTGGAGGCTTTGGCCGATACTTTTCCTGGCAAGTACCTGGTTTTTGACTTTTCAGACCTGAATTATGTCAACAGCGAGGGGATCGGGTTTTTGATAGCTCTCCACTCGCATCTCATAAAGATGAAGAAGGGATTGGTTTTCCTTTCCGCCAAGCCGCACGTGAAGGATGTTTTTTTTGTCATCGGTATATTGAATATCGTTGAGTACTATGATTCGATGGATTCCTTTTTGAAGAAACTTGCTTAAGCCTGCCTCATGAAATTTATTCAGAAAAGCTTGTTAGGGAGGGTTTTTGTTTACTTTTTCCTGTTCAGTATCCTTATTACGGCCGGCGTTTTCTACTTTTACTCCATCGGCCAGTATACGATCAGTCTGGGGACTTTTGTCGTGTCACTTTTTGTTTTTCTGCTCTATTTTCTTCTCGTCTATCTCAATGAAATTGTCCGTCCGTTCGAACTTATTTTGAACCAGATCAAAAATCTTTTAACCGGGCGCAAATATAATCGCATTTACACCAAACGGATCGATGAGATCGGCACAATCGCTCATTTTTTCAATGAGGTTACCAAGAGTCTTGAGAAGATTTCGGGCCAGCTGAAAGAAGGTAAGCGTATGCTGGGTGAGCTTGAAATCGCGGCCCAGATACAGAAGGATATTTTGCCCGTTGAGGCTCCCAGGATCCCCGGCCTGGAAATTATTGCCAAAAACAGACCTGCATCCGAGCTTGGCGGTGATAATTTTGACTTTATTACCTCCAAGGAGAACACCTACATCTATGTCGGTGACGTGACGGGTCACGGGGTGCCCGCGGCTCTCGTCATGACCATCGTTCATACCCTTATTCATACTTTCGTTGAAATCTTCGACAGTGCCTTTGATGTCGTGGTTCAGACGAACCGCAGGTTAAAGACCCGCATCAAGTCCACGATGTTCATGACCATGCTCATGCTCAGGTGGAATCATGTAACGCAAAAAATGACCTATGTCGGGGCGGGTCACGAGCATTTGCTTATTTATAGGGCATCAAAAGGGGCCTGCGAAGTTCGTATGACGGGAGGGATAGCCCTGGGGATGATCGCCGATAACAGCAAAATCATTAAAGAGATTGAGTTACCCCTTGAGAAGGACGATGTCGTTATCCTCTATACTGACGGCATAGTGGAGGCCCGGAACATGGCGGGAGAGATGTATGGCCTCAATCGTCTTAAGGCGGCAGTAGAACTTTATGCTCCGCAATACGGTTCGGAAGGGATTGTTTATCATGTTGCCCGTGATTTTTCGCGCTATGTCCAGGAACATGTCCAGGATGATGATGTGACTCTGATCGCCATTCGTTACGTGGGACCGAATGTTACCATGGATATTTCCCCTTCAAAAAATCTTACGAAATGGACTGAGGATGATAAGGACGCCGTTTTGGATCAACAGGTTTCCGCTCTTTCGGCTCCGGTTTCGGTGGAAAAGCAAAAAGCCGACACATCGGTTACCATTTAGACATGAAGACCGAGGATTTTTCTTTTCATTTACCGGCAGAACTCATTGCTCAGGAGCCTGTCAGGCCGAGGGACGCCTGCAGGTTGATGGTTTTGGAGAAGACCGGGAAACATGTCCGCCATTATCATTTCCGGGATCTCCCGAAATTACTTGGTAAAGGCGATGTTTTGGTGATGAACAATTCCAGGGTGCTGCCGGCACGATTGCTTTTTGATTTTGAAGGTAAAAAGGCGGAGCTTTTTTTGCTCCGGCCGGACAGGATGAGTGAAAAGGAGGAGGTGGTGTGGTTTGCCATCGGCAAGCCCGGGAAGCTTTTGCAACCAGGCAGAAAATTTGCTATCGCGCCCGGTTTTTCATTTGAAGTCCTTTCCGTCCTGCCAGACGGCCAACGAAAAGTCCTTTTCCATGCGACAGGAGATGAGATTGATGGGCTTATCGAAACTCACGGGCATACCCCCCTGCCGCCATACATCCGGAATCCGACGTCAACGGCCGATGATTACCAGACGGTCTATGCCGACCCTAAAGGGAGCGTGGCCGCCCCCACGGCGGGATTGCATTTCACTGAGTCCCTCCTTGAGGAGTTGAGGCAGATCGGAGTGAAAATTGTGTTTGTCACTCTTCACGTAGGGCTGGGCACTTTTCTGCCCGTGAAATCACATGATGTGGAGAGCCATACCATGCACAGTGAGATATTTGAGTTGTCCGCCCAGGCCGCCCGGGAGTTGCAACGGGCAAAAAAGGACGGGGCGAGGATTATTGCCGTCGGAACAACATCGGTACGCGTCCTTGAGAGTTCATACGATCCTGTGAAAGGTTTTGTTCCTCAAACCGGAGAAACTTCAATCTATATCTATCCCGGCTATCGCTGGAAGTGCGTTGACGGATTGATTACGAATTTTCATCTGCCTCAAAGCACGCTTTTGCTTCTCACCTGTTCGTTTGGAGGTACGGAGTTTATTTTGGACGCCTACCGCGAAGCCGTCGAAAAATGTTACCGTTTTTACAGTTTCGGGGACGCCATGTTTATTTTTTGAGCCATTTTGGCAGTACCGACGGGGCAGAAATCCCGGGAATCATTTTGATGTATTCCAGGTCGGCGAGGTTGAATTTTCCGAGATAAAGATCTTCGATTTTTCCTCCGTCGGCGATAAATTGTTCGACCTGTTTTTCGCCGGCGAAGTAAAGATAATCTTTGGTAAACGCTCCGGGCCTTGATGTGTCGCACAGTCCCCTTTTGAGCTTGAGACATATTCTGAAGGCCCTTGATTCCACCAGTCCCATCTCCAATACTTTTATGAACAGTTCGGCGAATGAATGTTTGAACGCCAAATCGGTGGCCTTCACGAGTGCGGCTTTATAGGTTCGGTCGTAATCGCTCTCCAGTCCCTGCATCCTTACGTTGTACAACGCGAACCCTTCCTGGGTTGAGAGGTAGTCGGCAAACCCCTTGTTGAACATCCGGTAGGGTTGGTGTTTCCCGTTTTCGGCGGTGAGGATGTGTGTTTCAATTTCATGAACGACAAGGCTCTTTATTCTTGCCGAAGAAAATTTCGCGTTTTTTTTCAGGAAAAGGTGGTGGTTTTTCCCCGCTACGCAATTTGTGACGAGGTTTTCCTTCATCTCGACTTTCCATTCTGTTAACCCGTAATCTTTCAGTACCTGGGTGAATATTTTTTTCGCCTCTTCCGCCGTTACGTTTTCCAACTCATCCTCCGGCGTTTTTTTTATTTTCAGGATATGCTCTGCCGCGATGAGGTGGTCTTTTGAAGGTTTTCCGAACAGTTCGACAGAGTTTAAGGTGAACGACTGTTCTCCCCGTGATTCATGAAGGGCGATCTTTTTCTGGATCTCTTTGCTCTTTTTGAAGAACAGCACTCCCAGGGGCGTGTCGTCGAAAATAATGGTGGAGAGTTCTTTTCTCAGGCTGTCCGGGTCGTATTGCAATTCCGGGTAGGTGAACTGGGGGTTGTGGGAAAAATTCTGGAAGAATTTCTTTCTTTCTTCCTCCAGGTTCAGCGGGCGCAGATAGAAAAGGAGTTTTATCTTGTTGTCTATATTGGTCAGTTGCTCGTCGATGGATTTATAGTCGATGTTTTTGCTGATCGTTGACACGGCTTTTTTTGTTTTCCTTTTTCGCGACGGATCAATGAGAAAGTTATCCCCAAGGTCGCGTTGTCCCAGTATGATTTTGTAGTTTTCATCCTGAATTTTTTCTACGTCGAAAATGCTCTGAATACGTTTGCCCGCCAGCGCCAGCTTGAGTTTTACCGTCGATTTTTCGTCGTCGTACGAGGAGGTGCTTTCGAGCAGACCGTTTTCCTGCGCGAAGGTTTCGTCCACGATGCTACGTTCAATCCCCGTATCCAGGAATGCGCTTACCTTCTGCGTCCGGTCTTTCATAATGATTTCCAGATTTTCTTCGATCCCAACGACCTTTTTTTCGCCAATCTCGTTTGGTTTTTTTTCCGTTGTTTTTCCGAACATTTCCTTGGCAATACGGATTCCTTTTGCGGCCGTCCTGATTTTCAGTCCCTTGATGCGTTCCAACCGTTTCCTTAACGGGGCTAGATTCGCGATTTGTACGCTCAGACCGGCGCGGGCGTTGATTTCGAGCAGTATCGGTCCGTGGTTTTTATCGATCGCTATGTCCGCGGCAAGATAACCGAGGTTTGTGGCAACCTGCGCCTGGCATGCTATCGTGAGGATTTTTTCCCACTCGGGGATTTTTATTCCCCTGATTTTCCCTATTCCCGGTATTTCCGTAATCATTTTATTGTGGTGGATCGCATTGGTTGTTTCGCCTTTTGCTATGTCGATCCCCACTCCTATTGCGCCCAGATGCAGGTTTGCCTTGCCTCTTGATTCGCGTGTCGGGAGACGCAGCATCGCCATGACGGGAATGAGGTTGTGGACAATGATCCGTATGTCCGGCAGTCCTTTGTACGACAGCGCTCCGAGGGTTTCTTCCGAGACGATGAGTTGTTCAAAGAAAGCTTTATCGTTCAGGTTTGTCACCGAAAAACGTCCGTCCAGTATGTCCTGGATGTGCTTCTGGATTCTTTTTAACGAGTACTTTTCCCGGTCGATGCTGATCCATGAATTTTCCTCATGATCGATAATCGGAATGATTCCCTCTCCGCCGTATCCGAGATTCGGTTTTATCACGAAGTTATCAGGGAGTTTGTTGAAATCGAACTTCCACAGGTTGTCTATGCTGTCGATGACCCCGTAGAGTTTTGGCACAGGGATCTCCCTCGCGGACAGAAAAGCTTTCGTTTTGAGTTTATCGTCCGCAATCAATACTGCTTTATCCTTGTTGTACGGTTTCAGGTACAGCAGGTTTCTGGCGTTGATGCCAAGAACGCCCGGATTCACGAGATGTTTGAGTGAAAAGGCCATACCGTTTATTCTTCTTCGTTATGTTGAAAAATTTCACGGAAACGGAAGTATTCGACCAGCCTCAGGCCTGTCCATCTCCCGAGCACGATATTGATCAGTAAAAAGAGAAAAATACTCTCTGGATAGTGCCGCATGAAGTTTCTCAGGAAGTCCCAGCGGAAGCTTAGAAATCCAAGGTCAAATTCCCCTCCAACGGCAATATACGCGATGACGGAGATGATGATAGTTTGACCGGTCAGCCACAGGGTTTTCCAGAACCCCGCCTCGGACTGAATTCCCGTGAATTTCTCCGTTATGCTGGCCAGAATCAACATAGGGAAAATGGCCAGGGAGAAGAATTGGCTGTCGAAGAGCTTCAGCGATGTCCCGATTATCAGCAGCGCGAAGAGCGACAAGGTAATCATGATCATCACGATCGCGAGTTTTGGCGTAAAGAGCAGGTGAAAGCGTTTCAGTGCATATCTTGTCCCCATTCCGACCACCAGCGCGGTCATGAACGTTATCATTCCGAATTTCAGGCCAAGGATCAAAAAGGTGAGACAAATGATCAGGGGGGTATACATTCCAAAAGTGTTCATGCCCACGACCTGTCTCATGAAGACGATGATCGTCGCAATAATGGGCAACATGAGAATCAGCACGATGGTGTTGTCCGGAATTCCGCTCTCGACGAGAAAGTTGACGAAATACGTCATGAAGTTCCCTATGCTGAGCCGTCTGGACGCTTCGTCGATAAACTTGAATTCATAGCCTCCCTGCTGCAGCATTTTGACGATGTTGTTTTCCATGGAAGGGATAATGACGTACAAACTTGCCTCCTTTGCCACGATGATCTGTTTAGGTGCGAGAAGTTCGATCGAAGGGCTGAGTAAGAATTTGTTGATGTCATCGTCGATGACATAGAGGTTTTTGTTGCTCAAAATTCTTGATTTTTCTTCTTTATCGTCCTTGATGAAGCGGCTTAACGTGTTGAGTCCCACGTTGTCGTTCGTCCACAGAATTATTTCGTCGCTCCTGTTCAGCACTTCCGGATTTTCGTCCATGGCTTTGGTCAGCGCTTCTTCGGAAATAAATTCCGATGCGCTGTCAAAACTCTCCAGGATGTTCATTTCTATCCCTTCGTTTTGCCCGATGATTTTAAGATTCTCTATCTGGCTTCTTTTTTCACTCTGGTCGGTGAGGAGGAGAATGGACTTTTTGTAGATAAATATATCCGTATCATCCTTCAGGGTCTGTTTGTCGGCGTTTATTTCCAGACGGACTCGGTAGGTACCGGTTTTGTTGAATGTGTGAGCGACATTTACTCCCTCTTTTTGCGTTCCGTCCCCAAAGTCCCACCGGTAGACGGCTTTTGCCGGATCTCCGGGAAGTATGCTTTTGGAAGCATCGAATATAACGTTTTTTTCAATCTCGGCGGAGGTGTTTCCCTCAATTTGCGCCTGAGGCCCTTGCTTTTTATCTGGAATATTTTGTGCTACGCAAATAGCCTGTGACAGCAATCCGAGGCAAATCAGGATGATACCTGAGGTTTTTCTGCTTATTTTAAGCCATTTATTCAACTCCATCGGGATATATTTAACTCTTTGATCAAACTTGCGGTCGACTTGCGACATATTAGCCTTTCTATTCCCTCTTGCAAGTCTGGGAGACATGATTTATGTCTTTCCAAAAATGCCAATTTTTGGTATAATAATGAGATAAAAATAAATACACCCCTATGAAAATACAACGATTTTCGGTCATCGGTTTGATTTCACTCCTGACGCTTTGGGGTTCGCAGCCCGCGTTTGGCGCTCCACTGTTGTCGGTTGAGGCATATGGGACCGATACCGTGGCCGGTTATGAGGCTTCCCTGAAAACCGTTCAAATCACCGCATGGCAGGATGTGACCTTCCATGTCGTGAAACCCGATGGAACCGTTCTTCATCTCAACGCTAACAGCGGCGGGGACGGAATCGCGCGTTTAAGCCTTTCCGACTACCATACCCGTCTCGCCGGGCATTACGAGGTCAATGCCACCTATGGTTTAAACAGTCCCCAAAATCAGGGGTTATTCCGTGGTTTTGAGGTGTATCCCGATAAGGTGTCCGCGGATCGGTCTACCGTAGCCCTTGATAAAACTCTGGTCCAGCTGAGTGGCGGTGATTTTGCCGCCCTTACCGTTCAACTGATGGATCAATACGGTAATCCGGTCAGTGATCACACGGTCCAGGTGTTTTCAGACAGATCCCGGGATCTCATTACCAGTACGTCTCCTGATGGAGTTACGGATTCCCGCGGAGAGATGAGATTCAGACTCACTTCACAGCAAAAAGGAGTGTCTGAATATTCCGTATTGGATGCCACTTCGGGCTCAATGATTGGACGCAGCGTCGGAGTTGCCTATGTCAACGGGTCCGATCTTATGGCGGACGTCGGCGGTGACTTTCCTTTCTTTATAGATACCGCGAAGGCTGCCGCCGGCAGTCTTCATCATTTTGAGATTTCCGGTTTACCGGCCACCATACAGCCCAACCAGAATATTAACTTCACGGTGACCGCGCAGGATGACGCCAACCAGACGGTGCAGAATTATCTGGGCAAGGTTCATTTTTCCGCTGAGGGCGCTAACAGTTCCAATGTCACTCTTCCCGAGGATTATACTTTTAAGGCTGAGGATCTTGGAACGCATCAGTTCAGTTTGGGGTTGAGCTTCAGTTCCAATGGAAGTTATAAGATTGTCGCCACCGATTTGGCCAATACTCTGATCAAGGGGACCAAGGACGTTGTTGTCGGTTCGGGTGGCGGTTCCACTCAGCAGGGCGGATCTTCAACTATCAGTTTAGACACGCCTATAGCAGGTACATACAGCCAAAACGTTCAGACGATCAGCGGCAACGCCCAGGCGGGTTATACGGTAAAAATCTATGACAACCAGCAGGAGATCGGCAGCGTTCAGGCTACAAGCGCCGGCAAGTATTCGTTCCAAACCACACCTTTGGTGGACGGTGCCCACAGCGTGTATGCGGTGATGTATGATCCGGCACAAACCGCAAAAGGCACTTCATCCACCGTTCAGTTTACCATTGATACCACTCCTCCGGCCGTCGATGACCTTACCCTGAATCCGAATACCGGGATTCAGCCCGGTACTCCCATCAACGTTCTTATCGTCAGCGAGGAAAATCTTTCCCAGGTAGCTGTCGTTTTTAACGGGGACATTATTCAATTCAATCCGAGTCTTGAAAACCCCGGCACTTACGTGGGAACGATCCAGGCGCCGGCAACGCCGGGCGTCTATCCGCTGGATGTCTTATTGGTCGATCAGTTGAGCAATGAGGGGTCCTATAAGGAAAAGGCGCAGATCACCGTTTCCAACGAGGGAGGATCAGTCGTCACCCAGGAGTCTACTCAGGAAGTGCCGCCCGTTACCCAGGAACAGACTCAGGAAGTTCTTCCCCCCGTTCAGCCGGAGAACACCGCTCCTTCGAAGGTTACGGGAGTACTGACGTATGCAGGGAGCAAGAAGGTTACCCTTGTATGGGACGCGTCCGCGGACAATGAGACTCTCGTGAAGCGTTATCGCGTTTATTATGGTCTTGATTCCACCAGTCTTGATCAATATGCGGATACCAAGGATGCAGGGACGACCTGGTATATTCCGGATCTTGAAAATGGAAGAGAGTATTTCTTCGCCGTTACGGCTTTTGACTCCGAGGGCCTTGAAAGCGCCGTTCTGAGTGAGATTGTGAGCGGAATACCGTTTTCGAGTGAAGTTGCCGGTCTGGGACAGGTTTCCGGCCAGCTGGGATCCGGTTTCCATGCTGCAGCCGGTGAGTTTACCCCCCCTCCTTCGACTCCGAAAAACGGCCCGGAACTTTTATGGTTCTTGTTTGGCAGCGGCGCCGCAGGAACGGTTGTCCAGCGCATGAGAAGAAAGAGGAATAAATAGTCTCCGTGTCTATCATCAGTCGACGCATAGATTTTTTTATTGTGCCTGCTATAATCCTGTTGTTGTCTTTTTGAGCTTCTATGCTGATTGTCTATCTTGGCGCGTTCATAAAAATATTTTTTGATATCCTGAGTTTTCTCATTATCGTGAAGGTGTTGATGTCCTGGTTTCCGCACCGTCCGCATAACGCCGTGTTTGATTTTATCACGGAGGTTACCAATCCGGTGCTGTCTCTTGCGAAGAAGGTTACTCCCCCCATCGGGATGATCGACCTTTCCCCGATCATCGCTTTGGTGGCCCTTGATCTGCTGAAAACACTTCTTTTAGCTCTTTTGAACATCGGTTAGTTTATGCATTTTTACAATACTTTAACGGCAAAAAAGGAAGCTTTCCGTCCGCTGGACGGCAAGAAAGTGGGCATGTACGTCTGCGGCCCGACCGTTTACGATTTTGCCCATCTTGGCCATGGAAGATCCGCCGTGTCATTCGACGTCATCAGGAGGTATTTGATTTACAAGGGATATGACGTCACGTTTGTTTCCAATTATACGGATATCGACGACAAAATGATCAACAGGGCCGAAATCATGAAGATTACGGTCAGGGAGCTTGCGGACCGGATTATCCCGGAGTACGCGAAAGATTATGCTTCTTTGGGAATTCTGGTTCCTGATGTTTTACCGAAGGCCACCGACCATGTTCAGCCGATGATCGACCTTATTGAGCTGCTGGAAAAGAAGAATGCCGTTTATGTCCTTGATGACGGCGTTTACTTTGACATCTCAAAATTTCCCGAGTACGGGAAGCTTTCAAAGCAGGACCTCGATGCGTTGAGAAGCGGTGCGCGGGTTGAGGTGAAGGAATCAAAACGCAGTCCGCAGGATTTTGTCCTCTGGAAGTTTTCCAAACCCGGTGAACCGGAGTGGGACAGTCCGTGGGGAAAGGGCCGCCCCGGTTGGCATATCGAGTGCAGTGCCATGAGCAGGCAGTATCTGGGAGACAGTTTTGATATTCACGGAGGCGGCGCCGATCTTACTTTCCCGCACCATGAGTGTGAAATCGCCCAGAGCGAGTGCGCGCTTGAAAAACCTTTCAGCCGCTATTGGCTCCATAACGGATTCATTCAAATCAACAATGAAAAAATGTCCAAATCCCTCGGGAATTTCTTTTTACTTCGCGATGTTTTTGCGAAATATCCTCCCCAGGCCGTGAGATATCTTTTTCTTCAGACCCATTACCGTTCTCCGATTGAGTTTACCGATGAACTTTTGGCTCAGGCTAAAAACAGCATGTCACGCCTGCATGATTTCATGACGCGCCTCAAGAATTATGAGGCTGCCGGGGCGAACTCGCAGCAGCCGGATTTCGATGAATTTATTTTGACTATTCAGAAGCGTTTTGAGGACGCCATGAACGATGATTTTGAGACACCTCAGGCCTTGGCGTCGCTTTTTGATTTTGTAAAGGAGGTCAACAGGAGGATTGACGCGAAATCCCTGACCCGTGATTCCAAGGAGAGAGCGATGACTTTTCTTATGCGGCTAGATACCGTTTTGGGGATTCTTCTTTCGACTCAAAGTGATGAGGCGGATCATGACGTGATGGCCCTCATTGAAGACCGCGAGAAAGCACGAAAAAATAAAGACTGGAAGAGATCGGATGAGATCCGCGATGAGCTTTTGGCCCGCGGAATCCAGCTTGAGGATACTCCAAAGGGAACTATCTGGAAGAAGGCTTAGCGGTCAACGCCTCTGAAATTTTGTAGACGTCTCCGGCCCCCATGGTTATCACGACGTCGCAGGTGTTGTTCTGAAGAATGCTTTTTGTGGTTGCTTCCATCCCCCTCCCGTCCCTTACTTTTTTGTGGTGTTTTGAAATCGCCTCCACCAGTTTTTGAGTGTTGATTTTTTTCTGGTCGGATGCGGAGTCTCTTACTCCGTAGATGTTTGGAATGATGACTTCGTCGGCGTCACCAAAGGCTTTTACGAAATCCTTGAGCAGTTTGTACGTCCGGCTGAATTGATGCGGCTGGAAGACGCAGAGTATCTTCGCTTTCTTCCCAAACCTTTCACGGGCTGCCCTGAGCGTCGCTTTTATTTCCGTAGGGTGGTGCCCGTAATCGTCAATGACGATGGCCTTTTTATGGTATCCGACGGTTTCAAAACGGCGCGAGGAACCTTTATATGCGTTGAGTGCCTCAATGGCGGGTTTGAGCGGAAGGCCGTACTCACCGGCGAGCGCAACAACGGCCGTTGCATTCATAAGGTTGTGTTCTCCGGGAACGGTGAGTCTGAGTTCGGCGATTTTTTTGCGATGGTGATATACGAAGTTCCGTTTGAGGATATAGTCGGACGTTTTCGATTTTCCGTACGTGACGATTTTCGCTTTGTCGTATTTTTTCAGGATGCTTTTGACATTTTTGTCGTCGCCGTTTGCTATGACCATCCCGTTTTTCGGAAGTTTGTGGACGAACTGAAGGAAGGCTTTTTGGTAGTCAGCAAGGTTCTTGTAGTAGTCCAGGTGGTCGGCCTCCACATTGGTGATAATGATGGTCTGCGGATGGTAATTCAAAAATCCCCGGCGATATTCGCAGGATTCGATGATCAGGTCTTCCCCTTTCCCGTTGTGCGCGTTCCGGTTGTTCAGCTCGCGGATGTTTGCTCCAACTATGACCGAAGGATCCTTCCCGCAGTGCATGAATACCGCCGATGCCATGGCCGTCGTCGTGGTTTTTCCGTGCGTTCCGCAAATACAAATGGTTCTTTTTGTTTCTGTCAGCAATCCGACCGCCTGCGGGTAGGAGAATTCCGTTAACTTACGCTTCATTGCCTCTTTTCTTTCGGGATTGGTTTCGGGTACCGCGGGTGAATAGACGACCATTTCCGTTCCTGCGGGAATGTTTTTGGGATTGTGTCCGATTTTTACCGGTATTCCCTCTTTTTTCAGGGCTTCACAAGCGTGACTTTGATTTTGGTCGGAACCCGTCACCGTTTTTTTCTGGGCTTTCATGATTCTGGCAAGCCCGCTCATTCCGCTTCCGCCGACTCCGATAAAGTGGATTTTTTTGATGTCTTTCAGGTTCATAGTCATAGTGATGACAGTCTAATACGCTTCGGTTCCGGTTCAAAGAAAAAATTGCGGTTCGAGGGTGAAAAGTGTATATTTCCTCTGCCCTTAGAGACTCAGTATGGCTTTGCAGCTCAATCATACCTCGAATTTCACGAAAATGGTCATTATCGTGGAGTTTCTGGTCGTGTCCTATCTTCTCTATACTTTGACGAAATCGGTGTACCAAAGTTATCAAATCGACCAGCATATTGATAATTTCAGGAAGGAGAACGATATGATTGCCCAGGAAAATAAGCAGAAAGAGGCCGATTACAGTTATTACAGTTCAGACGCGTATATAGAAAAGATCGCCAAACAGAACCTGGGGTTGGTGAATCCGGGCGAGGAAGTGATCGTTATTCCCTCTTCCTCACTTGGTTCCACGGGTGTTGTCGGCGGCGCGACCGATGAACAAAATGATGGCGCTGGCGTTCAACAACTTTCCAATCCGCAAAAGTGGTGGAAATTTTTCTTTGACATTCATCAAGAGAAAAAGTAGATTTCTTGTGCTTCCGGCAAATTCATTGCCTGGATAAATATATGCGACGCGGGGTAGAGCAGAGGCAGCTCGTCGGGCTCATAACCCGGAGGTCGGTGGTTCGAATCCACCCCCCGCAACCAAATTTTGAGTGGAGATTTCCATTGAAACGAAAAAGCCCCCCGATTCAGGAGGGCTTTTTTTATCATCATCTGGAACCGGTAACTATTTTGACCGGCATCCCTTGCAGCAGAACGGTTCCGCTTTTTGTTCACCTTCCGGCGCATCTTTTTTCTTCGCCTGGTTCTTCATCGGGCGGTAGAAAGGCAGTTGGCATCCGCCGCAGTTTTCGATTGAGCCACGGCTGTCCCTTTGAAGTTCCGCCTGTGCCAAAGCGACGGCAAATGGAGGAAGCATTCTCTCCATATCTCCTTTTTGCGTGAAGAAACGCTCTCTTTCTTTCGGTGACAGGTCCAATAACATTCTAAAGCTGTCGACAAAGTGTTGTCTGTCGAGAGGGGAAAGGCCGTGAACTTCGGATGTGGCCATTACTCTTCCCGATGTTGATACCGGTACCGGCTGGAAACCTTTTGGTACGGGTACTCCTTTGGTACTTACCACTTTCCCGTCTTTGCTTACTTCAACCATGGATGAAGGAAGCGTAAACATTCGCGGCGTGCCTCTTTGCTGTTCGCCGTCGTGGAATTCGGATTTTCTGAACAGCGGTTCCGCCCACTCACCTACGGCGTCCGAAATTGCTCCATCCAGTTTGCCCATAAGATCAATGTCTTCATGGCTAAGTTTTATGCCTGATACCAAAGCCTGCATGTCCCTCAAGGAGAAACCTTGCATGGCGCTTCTGAGTTGCGTCGGGTTTTCTTTCCAGTCGGTTTGAACCGGGATCTTGTAGTCAATTTTTGTGGCGCCGCTGTTCTCTGCGCTGTACTCCTCGCGGATTCCTTTGAGTACACCTTCCGCTTCCGCGTTACGGGTTGCGCTTCCGCGGATTGCCGTATCAAGGGCGGCACGTATATGGGGGAGGAAATCGGCCAAAAGCAGCTCGGTAATGCGGAGATCTCTTGTTTTGTTTCCGATGATGGTCATGTGGTCCGCAAGGGCCGTAACGTCATCCCATAAAGCCTGCAGTGCTGCGTTTCTGCCGAAGAAGAAGGGTATTTCACGTTTATGGATTGCCTGTTTAAACTCTTCGACTCCCGGCATAAGATCTTTGACCAGTTCCTCATTCAGTAAGGTTCTCTGCTGCTGGCAGGTTGCAGTCATTCTGGATACCATATCGTTCAATTGGTGCAGGAATACCGCTTCGCTTCTGATCCCTTCCTCTTTGAGGAGTTTTGCCGCCTGTGTCTGAATTGCGGCGAGAACGGCGGGAAGCATATTTGCGATTTTTTCGGCCACTTTTCCTCTCAAACCGCTGAGTTTCGTCCCACTGAAGGTTCGGAGAGCCGTGTCCGCGTTTGTTGCGGTAGCTGCCGGTTCGCTGGCGTTGTAGATCTCGTCAGGCTTGAGGGTGGGAACAGGTGTCCCGTCCCTGAGCTGTTTCAGGAAATCCGCCGACAGGGTGGCTTCCTTTGCGACGGCTGCCCTTTCAAACTGTGCCTGTGTCGGTGCCGCCAATCCGACGGTTCGCGCAAAGAGTTCTTTTCGTTTTTCTCTTTCCAAAATGACAGCCGGAGGGTCAGTCAATGTCTCACAGGCCCCGAGTGCGCCGGTTCGTTTTAACGGTTTCAGTTCAACATCAGGATCTAAACTTGGAGCCGGCAGTTCCTGGATGGCGCCGGAATGTCTGATGTTGCTCATGGCTCCCGCTGCGCTTCCTTCGCCCGCAATTTCCGCCATGATAACCTTTGCCGCTACGTTGGCCGGTTCGTAAGTTTTGAGACTTGTCGTCGGTGACTGGCCGTCCATCACATAAATAACTTCCGGTATGCCCGCTAAAAATTCACCGGTCGGAAGTTGGACTCCGCCTTCGTGTGTCTGTCTGTTTAAGTACATCATCTGTACGGCGGTGTTGATGTCTCTCTGTCTCTGCAGGCCGTCTTCTATGTCGCCAAAAGATTCACCGGATAAGCCATAAAGTCGGGATGAGACTTGGACATCCCTTCCCAATGCTTCCTGAATGATTTGTGTCGCGTCGGCAACTATTTCGGCGCTGATCGGTCCGGTACCTCCGGCTAACCCTCCAATCACATCAAGATGAACATGTTTTTTCATTCTCGGCTGCCCAGGTGCTTTCCATTCTTTCACCAGGTCTTTCAGACCTTCACGAGGATTCGGATGTTTCCCTCCTTCAAGTTGCTTGGGAAATTTACGGATGACCGCGTAACGTGCGTGCCCGACTCTCGGTTGCGCGTTACACCCCACTCCGTCCTGGCCGGCCGGCATACCCGGAGTGACTTTTTCTGAAATACCAGTCTTGCGGAATGACGCTTCCTGATCCGGAACAAAAAGATGTGATCCGGGTACACCCATCTCTTCCAAAAGACGAGCGTCTTCGCTTTTTGCCGCGTTGAACGTATCATCACCGTTACTGTCAACCACATAGGCCTGAACAACTTCTCTTCCTTTTCCGTCGGTTTTTCCAAAGGCCATGCCGTGTTCGGACATACCGTGTCCAATGGCAATTACCGCTTTCACGCCCGTTCCACCGACTCCAATAATGAGACGTCTTGTAACCACCATGATCCGCTGGAGGGATGGATCTATCTCCTGGAATTCTATTCTTGTCTCACCGGCCCCTGTAGGATTTTCACCCGGTCTGAGTCCATCCGGACTCCCATTTCTGCGTGTTGTTGCGGTCATAGTGTTCGAAATAAAAAGGTATTAAGTTTAATTTTTTTTACTCAGGGCATTGATTGCCTCTTCATCGGGTTCCTTATCAAACCAAAAAATATTTTCATCCAACTTGAATCCGTTTCTCAGTCTTTCATTACCGGCAAACATTCCGTTGGCCGAAGGTTTGATGGTGATCGATCCGGGAAGTGTTCTTGAAACTCGGCTCAGGGGTATTTCCTTCGTTTCCGCGGGAATCCGGTAGATTTCGGGGTAGTCTCCCCGATTGTCAACGATCCAGCCTTTGAGTTTGGGGCGGTTTCTCAAATACAGTAAAGTGCCCAGGGCGCTTGCCGCAAGGGCCATGAGTGTAGCGGCCGTCATCTTGATGCCGGTTTTTACGTTTCCAATTTTCTCTTTGGCCTCGGCATGCTTTTCGGCATAGGCTTTCTTTTCGGCTTCGTATGCTGCCATTTTTACAGTATGTTCCTTTACCTGCCCCTGATAGAGGGCCGCCGCTTCATCTTCCGCTTTTGTGCGCGCATCCTTTTCAAGCTTGCCGGTGAATCTCTCCAGAAGGTGTCCGAAGTCCCCGCTGTTTTGGGCAAGGACAACATCAACTCCTTTTGACCCAAGTTCTGTTCTTACCGATCCTGCATGTGTCAGGTATTCTTCTTTCGGTACCACGATCGTTATTGGCGGGTGTTTTGCCGGAAGAACGGCTTTGGGTCCTTTTTGGTCTTCGATGCCATCCGTCCACGCCAAAACCAGTCCGTTTTCACCCTTCACCCGATTCGTAATCGAGGCGATCGAATGATGGACGTGGGTTTGCATGTTGTTTCTGGGTGCTTCCGGCTTGATCTTTCCAACGGTCTCAAGGAGTGCTGCTCTTTCGGCGGGTATTTTGTAACTTGTGCAGTTTGCTTCTTCCGCGAAGGTGCACACGGTTACTTGATCACCTTCTGTCAGTATTTTCGTTTCTTCCAAAAAGCTCCTGGTAGCTTCCGCAACGGCAGGGAGTTCTTTCATGATTGCGCTTCTGGTCGTGTCGAACCCTATGGCAATATCGACATTTTTTCTTTTTGCCGGTTTTGGTTCAGGTTTTTGCGGTTCGGTGGGGGCGATGTCTGTTTGTTCTCCTATAATGTGATTTGCAACCGGTTCGGCTCCCACCCATGCTGCAGCACCGACAATGGCGGTAGCGGCTATTGTTTTCTTTGCCCAACCCGATTTACTTGAGCTTTCTGGGGTTCTCATTTGTTAAAAATGAAAATGTGGAGCGAGACTATAGGATCAAATTTGTTATCTGTCAAGGGGGCAGGGGTGATTTTCTTTCACACTCTGTTCGGGGTGCTTACTGATGCTTGTTTTTTTTATTAAAGGTGCTTAAAATGGCAGGGCAATTTGTAGGGATTACTATGGCTGGGTAGCTCAGATGGTTAGAGCGTGGGACTCATAAGCCCAAGGTCGGCAGTTCGATCCTGCCCCCAGCTACCAATTTTACGATTATGGACCATAAGTTTCATTTCAGTACGTTTTCACAGATGGAGGAGCCGATTTATGAGCGCTTTCAGCGCATGCGTGACAGGTTCTTTGCCCCAGTCTGCGGTTTGCTGACAAAAATTGGAGTCAAACCCGACCATTTAAGTTATTTCAATCTCCTGTTAATCGTTCCTTTCGCTTATTTCCTTCATTCGTCGCCCTTCCTTTCTTTGGGCGTACTTCTGTTGAGCCTTCTTGCGGATGCGCTGGACGGTTGTCTGGCACGACATCAAAAAATCTCCTCGCAGCGCGGAGCGTTGCTCGATATCGCGGCCGATCATGCTTTCTTCATGGGAGTCGTGCTTTCGTTGATTTTCGTCAGGTCCATCGACGGTTTTTGGGGTGCGGCCTACGCCGTCAATTATCTTATCCTCATTTTCCTGGTGATGCTGATGAGATCCCTGCAAATGCACGTTTTTCCGGTTTTCCGGAGCAAGTATTATTTGTATCTTTTCTGGATTCTTTTCCTTTTTACCGGTCTTGGTTATCTCGATATTTTCCTGGTGTTCTGCACCGTCTACATGTTCCTGACCAATCTTTTTTTGTTCCATTCTTTCAGATGGTCGATATCATAGCCCAGGCACTGTTTTTTTTCCTTCCGGCCTACATAGCCAACATGTGTCCCGTTGTTTTTGCAAAGGCGGGGGTGATGCAACGATTCAAAAAACCTGTCGATGCCGGCAGGATGTATAAAGGTCAGCGCCTCTTTGGGGATCACAAAACGTATTATGGTTTTCTTGTCGGGGTCGTCGGGGCCGTGGTCACGGGACTTCTTCAGGCGCTGTTCTACGACTTCATTCCTGGTGCCCATTGGTTGTTTTTGCTGCCCTACTCTTTTTCTTTTGGAGCCTTGCTGGGTTTTTTGCTGGGCTTGGGGGGATTGACGGGAGATCTTCTGAAGAGTTTTCTGAAACGCAGGCTACGTTTAAAAGACGGTGCCCCCTTTTTTCCTTTGGATCAGCTGGATTTTGTATTCGGCGGTCTGCTTTTTGGAGCCGTTCTCCATTTCCCCGGCTGGTACCATGTCGCCGTTCTGCTTCTCATGACTCCCCTTCTTCATCTTTTAAGTAACCTGGCCGGTTACAAGCTGGGTCTGAAAAAAGTCTGGTGGTAAAAAACTACGCGCCGATGATTTTCTTGATATAGTTTTGGAGTGCGGTGTAACTGCTTTTGTACGGCAGAAGTATATATTGTCCTGAGCTGTTTTTTGTTGAGTACAGGAAGTTTTGGTTGCTGATGACGTTCCCTTTTCCTATGGGGTATGTCCTGCATTCGTTGTAGTAGTTCAGGGCGTCGAGAAGCGTAACGTCCGTTTTTATGCTGTCTTTCACGGAATTGTATATTTCAGTGAGTTTGGCAACGTCTTCCTTCAGATTCAGTTCTTCGGCTTTCTGTTTCAGCGCCACGAGGATTTCCTGCTGCCGGTCGCTGCGGTCAAAATCGGTCGTTGATTTACGGCTTCGGGCGTATTTCAGAGCCCGTTGGCCGTCCATGTGCTGGTACCCCTTTTGAAAACTCACTTTGGTGTATGTGTAGTTGGGTCCCGGATATGAGGCGTCGACGATGCTTTTCTGAACATCGACATCGATCCCACCCATGGCGTTTACCACGTCAATAAAGGAATCCATATCAACGACCACGTATTTATCGGGCATGATTCCGGTTATTTCGAATGTCACGTCCTTCATTTCGGCAACTCCGAACTTTTCGTAGTACTCGTTGATTTTTCTTCCGTTGTAAAACAGATCCCTCGGGATACTTATGAACGTCACTTTTTTGTCCACCTTATTGATGCTCGCCAGCATGATGGTATCGGTGAGCTGCATGTTCTCTCCCAAAATGAGAATATTCACGTACCCCGGCATTTTTCCGTCGCCGGAAAGATTTTGCGCCATTTTGCCGTTTTTTTGCTGAAGTGACTTAATGGTTTCATCTTTTTTTTGGACAAGCTGCATGAGATTCGTGTTTGCTGACACAAGATCCTGCTGGATAAGTTGCTGTTTGGCCGTGTCCATTCCCACGTCCGTGACGGTCTTCTGAAGCGTTCCGATCTTGGAAACAGCCGCATGGATGGTCTCTTTTTCGTCGGAGAAATACCGGTAAAGTTTTTCGTTCTGTGCCTTTATCTCCCCAATTTCATCGACAAGCACGCTGATCTTCAGATCTTTTTGAAGCAGTTCGGTCTGGTGTTTTTTATAGACGAACGCCAGCCCGGTCACGACAACCAGAAGAGCAATCAGCACCGCCGTAATGGCCAGTTTGAATTGTTGTTCCTGAGTTCTTTTCATAATTAATTGAGATCGATACCGATTCGCGCCGAAATTTCCTGGTCGACGAACTCTTTCTTGCGTCCGTATTTCATGCGCGAGTACTGCGTCACGATTTCGCCGATCTTCTTGTTGGCGGCGCTCATGTCATAGATGGTTTCAAGCGAAAACGGGCGCGATGTGGTGTTATGAATGTTGAGTTTGATGTAGGCTTTGAAGTTCGCGATGCCCAGTACGTCCTGTTCGGTAAGAACCGGGGCGTACTCCTTGGCCATGTATTCCGCGTCGTCGGCGCCGACCTTGAAGGACATCATGGTACCGACGTTACCGAACACGGCGTCGCGGATGGACGTGTCATTTTTCTTTTCAAGCTGCTTGATATACTGATGGGCCATGATCAGCGCCAGGTGGTACTTACGTGCTTCGGAAAGGATCGAGCAGAACGAGTCCGTGGCAAAATTCTGGAACTCATCCACGTAGAGGTAAAAGTCCTTGCGTTCGTTTTCAGGTATGTCCACGCGACTCATCGCCGCCATTTGCAGACGGGCGACCATGATAAGTCCGAGCAGCTGGGTGTTCAGATCCCCGATTTTACCCTTTGAAAGATTGATGAGGAGTATTTTCTGCTGGTCCATGCACTCGCGGAAATTGAAGGCTGATTTTGTCTGTCCGATCACGTTACGCATGATGGAGTTCGTGATGAACGGACCGAACTTCGCCGAGAAGTACGGGATCATTTCCTGGCGTTCGCGTTCACCGGTGTGAGCGTACTCGTGCTCCCAGAAAGATCGTACTACGGGATTTTTGACCTTGCTGACTTTGTATTTCATGAATTCGTCGTCCACGAAGATGCGCGGCACGTCGATGAGTGTCGCTCCTTCGTCCAGGTCTTCCATGAGGGTCAGGCATCCGTTGCGGAAATAGTGCTGAATGCGGGGACCGAATATTTCGTCTCCGAAGATTTTGATGAAAATTTCCGTGGCCTGGCTGGATGCCAGATCCTGCTGTTCGGGGGTTTTTGCTTCAAGAATGTTCAGTCCCATCGGCCTTTCCACATCGGCAGGATTGAACACGATCACGTCTTTGGCGCGTTCCTTTGGAACGAATTGCACGAGCTCTTCAATGAGGTCGCCGTGCGGATCAATGACACACAGCCCGTCTTTTCCAATAATGTCCTGGCGTGCCATCCAGCTTAAAAACACGGATTTACCGGAACCGGATTTCCCGATGCAGTAGTGATGTCTGGTTCTGTCGTTTCTGGTGATGCGCACTTCACGTTTGAGACCACGGTATACGTTGTAACCCAGCAATGTGCCATCCGCGGGAAGATCGACGGGGGCGGGTAATACCTTGTATTGCAGCCACTTGATGTTCGGGGCCATGTTATAGCGGCTGCTCGGCATATGGAACAGCGACGCCAGTTCTTCGGGAACCATGGTGGATTTCTTTTCACCGAAGATCAGGAATCTTGTATCGAGCAATCTTCTCTTAAAGTTGAACTTCATCACCGCGTTGTTGATAAAATCCAGGAAGATCGTGCGTCTGGTCTGAAACCAGTTCATGTAGTTGTCCCTGAAGAGATTTAATGACAGGGCGATGTCGTTGGTAATGTTCGTGGCTTTTGTCTTGGTTTTCGCGGAACCGATAATACGGATGACCGTGTCGAATCCTACCTGCCCGGCTTTTTCACCCATTTTTTTTGCCACTTCTTCCTTTGGCTGAAGCATACGGACAAATCCGCCCTGGTCCTGGCTTTCGTCCTTCGTCTTCACTATTTTTTCATACCCGAAGAAAATCCCGACAAAAATACTGTTTAAGGTTTTAAGTCCCGGGATATTGAATCCCTGCGGTTTTTTACCCTTGAACAGCTGTGAAGCTATTCCTTCGGCTTTTTTGTTCCATTTTTTGTTCTTTATCGGTCTTATCACTATCTGTATTACCGCCTTTTCGTTCTCTTCGAGCTTGGAGAAAATGTTCGTCAGATCGTTCAGAGGATCGTTTTCAATCGTTTTGTAGGTCTTGACCGGATACCAGAACGGGTTTTTTTCGTAAGCGTAGTAGCATTTCAGTACGTTTCCTTTTCCCTGCACATCGTAGCCCTTTCCAAACTGAATATCGGCGTTCGTGTAGTAGGAGGTGATCTGCTTTTCCACAAGGTTCTGGTAGTTTTTTGGAACAACGACGTAGAATTCGACCACTTTTTCCTGTGCTACAAGTTCGAATGAAATGATATCCGCCCTGAAGATGAATGTTCTGACGATGTTTCCCAAACTCAGTTCGCCCAGTTCGTACAGGTTACGGTAGAGCTGTTCCATCACGGATATTTTTTCACGGAAATCCTTTTCGTCGCTTTTTTCTTTGTCTTTCTGCGAATCCTCGCGGGGGAGGGTGATTTTAAGAAATACAAGGTTCTGAGCCCTCACAACAATGTAGATATAACGGTATGCGGCCACGAATAGCCTGAACCCGATAAACGACAACGCCGCAATCCCCAGTACTTCCCATGGATTGGTTTGTGCGTATGTTATGGCGTTTTTAAGCCATTCCGGAGTGTTCTGAAGCAGCTCGTCGATATTCATGGTTTTTGTTTTTATTTTTATCTCAATATTTTAGCACAAAATGCCGTTTTTTACAATTCCCAAGCCCTTTAAGGCAGGCAGCAACTATTTAAGGCTCTTATAGCAGGCTTTTCCCACTATCAGATGGTCTAAAAGGGGTATATGGAGGATGTTCGCCGCTTCATTCAGCAGTTTTGTGGTATTTTTGTCTTCGTCGCTTGGGGTCGGGTCTCCCGACGGATGGTTGTGGACAAGGATGACCGCGTAGGCGTTGTGTTCCAATGCGGGCCGGAATACCTCGCGCGGGTGGAGCAGGTTTGCGTTCAGGCCTCCGATGCTGAGTACTTCCTCATAGATAAGCTTGTAGCGAGTATCGAGGTAGAGTCCTTTTACGTGCTCTTTGGGCAGTTTTTCCATTGGTTTGACGTAGTCGTAGACATCTTCGGAAGTCCGGAAATATTTTATCCCGTTCTGCGCCCTGAAAAACCGTTTTCCGAGTTCGAATACGGCAATAAGCTGCACGCTTTGCATATACCCCGTACCGAAATTCACCATGAATTCAGGCACCGTTTTGATGCCCGTCAGTTCGTCATGATCGAACTGTTCCAGTATGCGTCTGGCGCATGCAAAGATACTTTCTTTTTTTGTTCCCCTTGCCAAAATCAGCGCGATGAGCTCGTCGTCCGATAATTTCTGTATACCGTATTCCTGGAGTTTTTCGCGCGGTTTCATGAGACCATAACAAAAGGATGGTTCTTTTACCCTACCATCCTTCGTTAAAAATTCTTTAAACTTATCCTTAACTCTGAAGCTTTCCTTTCAGGTAATCCATAAGCCCGCTTATTTTGACCCGTTCCTGCTTGGTGGTATCCCTGTCGCGGACGGTTACCGCCTCATCTTTTTCCACGGTATCGAAGTCAATCGTGACGCAGTAAGGAGTCCCGATTTCGTCCTGTCTCCTGTACCGTTTTCCGATTGAGCCGGACTCATCATATTCGACCATGAAATGTTTTTTGAGCATATTGTAAATTTCGCTAGCCTTGTCCGTAATGATCTCCTTATTCTTCACCAGGGGCAATATTGCCGCTTTGATCGGCGCAAGTTCAGGGTTGAACCGCATGACGATCCTTTGTTCGCCGCCTATCTCATCCTCGTCGTACGCGTCAATCATGAAAGTGAGAACCGTGCGGTCCGCGCCGAATGAAGGTTCAATGACTTCCGGTATATATTTTTCATTGGTCGCGGGGTCAAAATACACGAGTTCCTCTCCCGAAAACTCGGAATGACGGGTCAAATCATAGGTGCCGCGGTGAGCCGTCCCCTGAAGTTCCCCCCATCCGAACGGGAATTCGTATTCGATGTCCACGGTCATCTTGGAATAGTGCGACAGTTCCTTTGCCTCATGACGGCGCATGCGCAGCTTGTCTTTGTTGATTCCAAGGCCGGTGTAAAACTCGAAACACATCTTTTCCCACATTTCGAAGAGTTCTTTTTCCGTATTCGGTTTGATGAAATATTCTATTTCCATCTGCTCGAATTCGCGCGTCCGGAAGGTGAAGTTACCGGGGGTAATCTCGTTTCTGAACGCTTTTCCGATCTGTGCCACACCAAAGGGCAGTTTCATCCGTGTCGTGGCGAGAACATTTTTAAAATTCACGAATATTCCCTGCGCGGTTTCCGGCCTAAGGTAGACCATGGCACTGCTTTCCTCAACGACCCCCTGGTGGGTCCTGAACATCAGGTTGAACGATCTGGCTTCCGTGAAATCGCTTTTTCCGCACTTTGGGCACGGAATTTTTTTCTCGTTGATGTACTCGCCAATTTCCTTCAGTGATTTTCCCGCCGCGGCTTCAACGCCATATTTTTCCTCGATCAGTTTGTCTCCCCTCACCCGCTCCTTGCAACTTTTGCAATCCATGAGCGGGTCGGAAAACGACTGAACGTGTCCGGAGGCCTCCCAGGTTTTCGGATTCATCAGTATGGACGCGTCAAGCCCCACCATATCTTCGCGTTCCTGGACAAATCTCTTCCACCAGGCTTTTTTCACGTTGTTTTTCAGTTCCACGCCGTAGGGTCCGTAATCCCACGTGTTTGCGAGACCGCCGTAAATTTCAGAGCCCGGGAAGACAAATCCGCGTCGTTTGGCCAGAGATACTATTTTGTCCATCGTAACTGCGCTCATAGGTGGGGTATAAAGTATAAGGTATATAGGGGGGGGTGCGGTCAGGTTTTTTTACTTTCGATCATGAGGGTCAGCGGTCCGTCGTTTACGAGCTCAACCTGCATCATTGCCTGGAACTGGCCGGTTTTTGTGGGAATGTCCGAGCTCCTGAAGATTTCACAGGTTTCCTCGAATGTTTTTCTTGCCTCATCCACCGGGGCGGCGTTGGTAAAATCCGGTCTTCTTCCTTTGTTGCATTCACCGTAGAGCGTGAATTGCGAGACCAAAAGGAACTCACCGCCCACATCCCTGATTGAGAGATCAAGTTTTCCGTCCGTGCCTTCATAGATTCTCAAATTGCCGATTTTATCAAGAAGGTACCTGGCATCGTCCTGGTTGTCGCCGTGCGTAATGCCGAGCAGTATGAGTATTCCCTTTCCGATTTCGCTTATTTTATTACCGTCGACAGTGACGGACGCTCCGGTGACGCGTTGAATGAGTGCGCGCATACTTGATTCATTATTTCTTTTCGCTTCCCTTCTGGCGGTTACGCCAGTCAAGCATGGCGTTCGAAAGAACGTTCATGAAAGATTCAGCCGTCTGGTGGGAAAGATTCACGCGATTGACGACTTTGATGGTCATGGGTTTTGAGTTTGGCAGAATGTAGCCGAAATCAAGAATGACTTCATTCTGGTTTACGTGTACTGAAACGGCATTGGAATAAACCCCCTGTTCCAGAGACGGGTCCACTTTTACCTGAACCTGCGGTTGTTGATCTTCAGCCATAGTTTTGTGCGTGAGTTAGAGAATAATTATTGATCCGTCTTTGAAGCTTTGTTGGCAAGCTGTCCGCATGCCGCCTCAATATCCTGTCCCAAGGTTACACGAATTGTCACCGCTATGCCATACCCTTTCACTATGTCGCGGAATTTCTTGATCTGTTCCGGGACGCTCCCTTCGATGTTCGCTATTCCGGTTGCGTTGTACGGGATCAAATTCACGTGACAGAGCTGTCCTTTGATCAGTTTACCAAGTTCGTGCGCCTGTTCTTCTCCGTCGTTGATCCCCTTGAGCATCACGTACTCGTAGGATATGCGCCGGTGCGTTTTGGAGAGGTAGTTTGTGAGGGCTTCCATGAGCCGGTCAAGGGTGTATTTATTGGCCACGGGCATAATTTTACGCCTCAGTTCCTGGTTTGGGGCATGAAGACTCACGGCAAGGTTGACCTGGATCTCCTCGTTCGTGAGTTTTTCGATTCCCTCACAAATTCCCGACGTTGATACCGTGATATTTCTGGCGCCGATATTCAGCCCTTCGGGGTCGTTTATGACGTAAAGAGCCTTCAGTACGTTTTCATAGTTCATAAAAGGTTCCCCCATGCCCATCAGGACGATATTGCTGATTCTTTTCCCTTCGTGATGGAGCAGTTGCGCGTAAAAAAGGACCTGGTCGGCGATCTCCTCATAGGTCAGATTGCGTCCAAAGCGCATGGTTCCCGTCGCGCAGAATTTACATCCCAGCTGGCATCCGGCCTGGCTTGAGATGCACACCGTGTGGCGTCCGTCCTTGAAGTGCATGAGCACGGCTTCAATTTTCAGCCCGTCATGGAGTTCGAACAATGTTTTTGTGGTTGCACCGTCGCGGGATGAGACCTTTCGAACCGGTTTAAGGCTTAAAACAGGTATTTCCTTCTCAAGTTCCCGCTGAAGTTCCGCGGGAAGAGTCGTTATTGACGCGTAATCTGTTTTGCCTTCCCTGCAAACCGCATGAATGATCTGTAACGCCCGGTATTTCGGGATTTTTTTGGCTGCAAGTTTTTGGATGAGATCCTGGGTCGCGAGCATTTTGGAATCGAAGTTGAGGTGTTGTCCAAAGTTGTACAACAGCAATTATATGTGAGTTTTTCCTTTTTGCAACGGGAAAAACCCCGTTTTCGACATTATGAATTTTTGACAATTATTGACGGATTTTCTACATAGAAGGTACCTTTCCTCATTTTTTATTCTTCAGTTTATGCAGAGCCTTTTACTTGCGGAAGATCTTCATCAGGGACAGTTCGTCCAGCAGGGATTCAAATATGAGAGTTTGCCGACCAGGCTGATGGAGATTCAACCATCCTTCCCCGACCTCCAGGAAGGTCTTTCTACCAGTGACAGTGTTTTTTTGCTGATCCACAGGCTGGAACTGCTTGATCTGCTCCTTCCGCAGCTTGTTATGCCCGCCCGCCAATTCCCGGTCATTGTTTTGTCGCAACATTACGATCCCCGCCTGGTGGATTACGTAAAATCCCAAAAAATTTACCATTTCTTTACCCGTCCGTTTTCGTTCCGGTTTATCGCGAGTGAAGTGAGGAGTCTTGTTTACCGTCAGCGTGAACAGTCAACGTATCAGGTATTGAGGGTGAGGGATCTTGAGCTTAACCGCGACACCCATGAAGTCCGCTGGAGGGGCGATCCAATCGTTCTGCGGCACAAAGAGTTTATCCTGCTGGAGTTTCTGATGTTGAACGCAGGAAAACTTTTGTCACGAGAGACCATTTTGGAGAGTGTCTGGGACCGGAACGCCAACATTTTTACGAACACCGTGGATGTTCATATCAACAAGCTCAGGAAGAAGATCGACTACAACGTCAGTGAGAAATTTATCCACACGGTTCACTGCTCCGGGTATATTTTCTCATAAAACATTTTGCATTTTTGAAACGACTTGATATAATTCCAGTTAGGTTTTTGGCTGTGTTTTTCTTATTTCGATCTCATGGCTGCAGTTTCACAATCAGATCCGGTCCTTGATCAGTTAAGGCCACAAATTGAGCAACTTCTGCTGCTTCTTTCGCAGAAAGAGAAGTTTGTCATCCAGCGACGTTTCAATCTTGATGAAAAAGTCCGGGCGACTCTTGAGGAGATCGGCCAGCATTTTCAGGTTACCCGCGAGCGGGTCCGCCAGATTGAAAGGAACGCTCTTCAGAAACTTCGGCGTAACATTGAAAACACTCCATTGCACGCCGTGAATAAGATGGCTTACCAGTTCTTGCAGGAAGCCGGCGGTCTGATGAAGGAGGATCTCCTGGTTTCAAAGATATTGAGCGGGCAGACAGGTTTTTCTTTTGCAGCGGTTCAGCTTATCATCAACCTCGATAAGCGTTTCGAGAGACTTCCGAACACCGTGATGTACCATCCTTACGCCAAGTATAAGACTTTGCCGGAGCATTTTATCAAGTCGGTTGCTGACCATTCCATGAAGATGCTTGCAGAAGCCAAGTTTGTCACAAAAATCTCTTCCCTTGCTTCTCAACTTAAGAAGCTGATCCAGGACGAACATTTGGTTCAGCCGGAGACTCTGGCTTCCATTTATCAGATCAACAAGAACTTCAAGCTTGTCGGTAGCGACGGCGTCGGGCTCATGAAATGGCGTCACGTGAATCCGAGAACCATCCGGGACAAGATATTCTTTATCCTGCGGGAGAAGGCCAAACCTCTTCATTTTGTGGATATCGCCAATGAGATCGTAAAGGCGGGTTTCGATAAAAAAAGACTTAACAATCAGGCCATTCACAACGAACTCATTCGCAACGATGAATTTATTCTTATCGGACGCGGTATCTACGCCCTCAAAGAATGGGGGTTCAGCGTCGGTACTGTGGCGGATATTATCACTTCGGTTTTGAAGATAAACGGTTCAATGCATCAGGACGAGATTATTGCCGAGGTGCTGAAACAACGACAGGTGAAACCGATTACCATTATCCTGAACCTGAAGAGCAAAGACAGTTTCATCCGCGTGGGACGCTTCCAATATGCCCTTAAGGAAAAAGCTTAGTACTTCACGGGTTTGTTAAAGGCGAACGAAAGATTTTTTGTCGGCCTTGTATTCGGTTTTGAGGTTTTTCTGGCTGCTCACCATCTGCGCGATTACTTCGCTGCTGATGAGCTTTTGCGTCTTATTCCCCGCTTTTTTCTGAAAACTCAGCGCGTTTTTGTTCTGAGGGTCTATGTCCAATATTTCCGAACATGCCTCATAGGCTTTTTCGTATTTTTTCAACTGATACAGTGTCCGGATGTTTTCAAGTCCCTTGTAGATGAACTCTTTTTTCTCCTCTATTTTGAAGGCAGCGTAGGCTTTTTTTGTCTGTTCAATGGCGTTTTTTACCTTTGCCGATCCTGGATCGATTTTCAGGATTTTTTGGTACATGAGTAGCGCATCCTCATATTTTGTTCCCGAAAACAGTATCTTGTTCGTTTCAAGTTCATACTCTATCCACCTGGCGCGGATACCCGAGATACGTTTCTTGAGCTCGGATGAGTGAATCCCCATAATTCGAAGTTTTTCGGCGAGCTGGAGCGCTTCCTGAAATTTGTTTTGCCCCATCAGGTCATCCACCGTTTTTGATTCTGTCCTGTAGGTGGCTTCCATTTCGCTTTTCAACTGTTCCCCGTATTTCCTCGTCGCTTTCAGGATGAGGGGTTTGAGGGCGGGGTAATCATGGATGTACGGTTCGAGCTGTTTCAGGTTCGTCAGAAGCTCATTAAACTTGTGTTCGTTCCAGAGAGGTTTGAGTTTTTCGATGTCCGACTTGATGGCTTTTCTATTGATCTTTTTCACCTGTTTTTCGATCCTGTTTTTGAGATGAATAATTTTAAAGTTTTCAGGATCGAATCGAAGCACTTCCAAACATGCCCGGTGTGCCTCGAGCCATTTGTCATCTTTCATGAACTGCTTGATGGTTTTGTAGGCTTCGTTGAGACTGACGACGAGTGGCATGGTGTTCGCTATTAACTATATTGCTATTATACAATATTTCTACCGTTACTTCAACGACTCAAGCTCCCTGATTTTTTCCTCAAGGGTTTTCAGTTCGTTTTCCAGGTCTGCAAAAAGCTGTTTTTCCTTTTCGACCACCGCTTCCGGAGCATTTTTGAGAAATCCGGGATTGGAAATTCTCCCTTCGATGCCCTTCATTTTTTGTGCAATCTCCTGGAGTTTCTTCTGCAGGCGTTCCTTTTCCTTGGCAATGTCAAAAAGGTCGTTCGCGGGCAAATAAATATCCATTCCGTTGATATACTTCCATATTGCGCCCGGAAGCTTGGGACCGCTCGGTTCCAGCTTCAGTTCCTGAAGGCGCGCCATGCGCATGATGGGATCTCGTTTGTCGCCCAGTACTTTCATCCATTTCCCTCCATAAACCACGGCGCTGATTTTTCTGACGGGTTCGACCCCTTTTTCGGCACGTATGCTGCGGATGGCCGTGATAAGATCCATGACCGCTTCAAACTCCTTCTCCTCTTTGGGGAAGGTGAGTTTTGCATCGAATGCCGGCCATGATTCACCGATGAGGAGCTTTTCCTGTTCGAGGTGACTCCACAATGTTTCCGTCACGAACGGCACGAAAGGGTGGAGCAGCCGGAGAAGGTTTTTCAGCACGTAAAGGAGCACTGGAGGATTCATGTGTTCGCCCTTCGACATTTCAATGTACCAGTCGCAGTAAAGACTCCAGGTAAAATCGTAGATTTTTGTTCCCGCTTCGGAATACCGGAAGTTTTCCATGTCCTGGTTTACCTCCTTGATGAGTTTCTGGAGCCGCGAGACGATCCATTTATCGGCCTTGGTCTTGATGTTTTTAACGGTAAATTTCTTGTTGTAGTCTGTTTCCGGAATATTCATGAGGGCAAATCTGCATCCGTTCCAGATTTTGTTTACAAAATTACGGTATCCGGCGATCTTTTCCTCATAGAGCCGGAAGTCGGTACCCGGCGCGGTTCCGATCATCAGGCTGAGCCTGACGGCGTCGGTTCCGAACTTTTCGATCATATCCAGCGGATCGATGCCGTTCCCCGCGGATTTGCTCATTTTCTTCCCGTGACGGTCGCGGACAAGTCCGTGGAGATACACTTTTTCAAAGGGAACTTCCTTAAGGGCATAGTTGGTCATGAGGATCATGCGCGCCACCCAGAAGAAGATGATGTCGTGGCCGGTTTCAAGTACCGACGTGGGATGGAAGTACTCAAGATCTTTGGTTTTTTGCGGCCAGCCGAGCGTGGAGAATGTCCATAACCCCGACGAAAACCATGTATCCAGGGTATCCGGGTCCTGCTCGATATTTTTACTCCCGCAGTGCGGACATTTTTTAGGGGTATCGTTCTGGACTATCGGGTTTGCGCATTCAGGTTTACAAATATTATCCCCTCTGCAGTACCATACCGGGATCTGGTGCCCCCACCACAGCTGGCGGGAAATGCACCAGTCGCGAAGGTTCTCGATCCAGTTAAAGTAGATTTTGTTAAAACGGTCCGGGATAATTTCCACTTCACCTTTTCTTACGACCTCCAGGGCTTTTTGCTTCAGGGATTTCTTCTTGGATCCCTCCTTGATCACCGGCTTGTTGACGTCAATGAACCATTGTTCCGAGACGAGAGGTTCTATCGGCGTGCCGCAGCGGTAGCAGACGGAAAGATTGTGAACGTAGTTTTCGTCGACGCGTTCCAGGAGGTCTTTATCCTCGAGTATTTTGACAATTTCATCGCGGGAGGCCCGGGCGTTCTTCCCGGCGAATTTCTTTCCTACCACGTCCGTGAAGTTGCCGTCGGGTCCGATGATCTGGACGATGTCGAGTTTGTGCTTCTGGGCAATGTCAAAGTCGATAAAATCGTGCGCCGGGGTGAGTGTCATTGCGCCCGTTCCGAACTCCGGATCGGCGTTTTTGTCCGCAATAAATACTGCTTCGACGTCACCGGTGATCCATGGAACCGTGAGCTGTTTGCCGAAATATTTTTTATACCGTTTGTCGTCGGGATGTGCGGCGATGATTTTGTCCAGGAATTTGGTTTCGGGGCGGGCGGTACCGATCACGACCGGGCCGTACTTCATGTAATAAAACTTTGTTTTCTCCTCCCTGAATTCAACCTCGTCGTCCGCGAGCGTGGAACTGCAGCGCGTGCACCAGTTTACGATCCGGTGGCCGCGGTAGATGAGTCCGTCTTTGTACATGCGGACGAAAATTTCCCTGACCGCTTCGGAAAGTCCCTTGTCCAGCGTGTAGCGTTCGCGGGTCCAGTCGCAGCTCGCCCCCATTTTCCGTATCTGGTTGCGGATGGTTGATCGTGATTCCTCAACAAACTGGTGCACCCGTTCCAGGAATCTTTCACGTCCCATGCTGTGACGGGTCTCCCCTTCTTCGGCGATGATTTTTTCTACTTTGTTCTGGGTGGCGATACTGGCGTGGTCCGTTCCCGGGATCCACAACGCGGAGTACCCCTGCATGCGCCGGTACCTGATCATGATGTCTTCGATCGCCAGCATCGTCGCGTGACCGAGGTGCAGGGTTCCCGTGGCGTTTGGCGGTGGCATGGCTACCGTGAAGGGTTTTTTATTTTTGCTGATTTTCGGAGTGAATAGTCCCGAGCGTTCCCATGTTTTGTAGATTTCATCTTCGTATTTTTGAGCTTCATAAGCTTTTTCAATTTCTTTCATAGAATCTGGAAAAAATGAGCATAATGTTTATACCATAAAAATCGCTTTCAGAGTACTGTATTCCGAGGTCCTCTCGTTGACTAAACCCTGTTATTTTGCTATAATAAAACAAATTCCAGGGTTTCTTCCTGTGTGAATTTTAACGACTTATGGATAATCATCCGAACAGTTTGGAACGTCAAAGCGGATCGCCTGCCGAGAGAGAAAAAGTTGAAAAAAAGCAGGACGTGTCCCGCGAGCTTCGTGAAGCTTCAAAAGAATTTGTTGAAGGCGTGGCGGAAGTTGTAGAAGGGGCCGAATCGGGCGAAGTTTCGGAAGCAACCGGTGAAGACAAAAAGAAAGGTCCTCAGGGAGGTTTTCCAGTCAAAGGGGGCGCAGGGATTCAGGTACAACTCAAGCAGCTGGTTATTCCCGGCATCGAAGTCATGCAAATCCAGATCGCCACCGCGGTACACAAGGAAATTGCCGTACTGGAAAAAGAGGCCGCCAAGGTCAGCGACAATCCATTCGCGTTGAGCGGAGTTGTCGGAAAAATACGCGAACTGAAGTATATTGTGGCCAATCTCACCCATGTTACGTTTGAGACCCTGAAAAGTTGGTGGATGAGGTTCGTCAATAAGTCGTCGTAATACTTCCGACCATGAATCAACGTTTCAAAAAAGTGCTGGCGACCCATCGTTACACTTCACGTTTAAGCGCTGAGAATAAAGTCTATGCAGAAGCTGTAGTTCACTGTTTGCTTGATTCTTTCCGTGCAGACACCGACAGGGGCGATATCACCACCGGGGCACTGCTGTCTTCATCAAAGACGGTCACTGCGGTTCTGATGGCCAAGCAGCCGGGCATTTTGGCCGGGATGAATGAGCTCATGTTTTTTTTGAGCAAGGTTTGGGCGCGTGTCGACGATCAGCGAAAACTTTTTGGAACGGTAATAGTTCTCAATCCTCTCAAAGACGGTGCGGTTCTGAAAAAAGGGACGATCATCGCAAAGCTTCAGGGAACTGTTTTTGATATTTTGAAGCTTGAGAGAACCCTGCTGAATTTTCTCCAGCACATGTCCGGGGTTGCCACTCATGCGGCAATGTTCGTGAAGAAGGCCGGAAGTGATGTTCTTGTCTGTCCGACGAGGAAAACCACCTGGGGTTTGCTGGATAAGAGGGCAAGTATCGTCGGCGGAGCCGGAACTCATCGTTTACATTTGGGAGATGCCGTGCTGATCAAAGACACCCACCTTGACCTTCTTTCCCATGATTTTGAAAAAATTTCCGAAAGATTGATCGGGGCACCCTCACTGGGGAGATTTGTTGAAATTGAGGTTGAATCCGTCGGTGATGCTCGATTGGCGGCGGGGGTTTTGATTAAACTGCAAAAGGTTCGACCAATTCCCTGTTTTATCATGTTCGACAACATGAAACCTAAGGATATTGCCCCCTTCGTCCGCGAACTCCGCGCTTCCAAAAAGTATCATGGTATTTTTACCGAGGCCTCCGGGGGTATACATATGAAAAACATCCGTGAATATGCCCGGACGCGCGTGGACGTACTTTCCGTCGGGGCAATGACCCATTCAGCCCCGGCGCTGGATATTTCACTCAAAATCTCTTCCGGAGCCTAGGAAGGCGCGCTCATGAGGTGGAGGTGGACGTGGAACACTTCCTGTCCGGCTCCCTTCCCCGTACTGATGAGCAGCCGGTAGTCGTTGAGTCCGTGTTTTTTGGCCAGGTCGCTTGCCGTCTTCATCATTCTGCCGAAGGTCGCTTCATCCCCTGTCTCCATTTCCTTCATGGTCGGAATATGTTTTTTCGGGATAATGAGAATGTGGGTTTTGGACCTGGGGCTGATATCATGAAACGCCATGCAGAGATCGTCGTCGTGTTCCAGTTTGTTCGTGGGAATTTCCCGGTCGATGATTTTGCAGAAAATGCAGGTTTCCATGGGGGTGTGTATGAAAAAGCCTTCTTATCGTACAAGAAGGCTTTCGGAATTTCAAATGGAGAGGCCGCCGTTATGCAACGACCGCCTTTTTTGCTTCGTCCAGCATGTATACTGCGCGACCGACGCGGACGAACTGGGGATTTTTCTGAAGGTTCAAAGAGATGGTTCCCTTTTTGACCTGGCGCTGTTTGAGAACGCCCTGGATGATTTCCTGTTTGGTCATCGGGTTCTTTTTGCGGAGGAGGTCTTCGATAATGTCGGCGACGGTTCCCTTTTTGTATCCCCATTCCTTGAGGGCGTACAGGCCGCGTCCGACGAGAACGAACTGGTCGTAACGAATAAGTTCATTGTGGACGGCTTGAGTCGTGACGAGTTTCTTGTCAAAGCCAGCCTCAGTGATCTTATTCGCGATGTCCACGAAGTGGAGAGGATTCTGGGATTTCTTGAGGATGATGTAGGCTTTATCGCGGATACTGCGTGGGTTGATGTGTCTCCAGGAAATGAGTCCGTAACCTTCCTTCACGCGCTTGATGCGTTTGTCGACCTCAAGCGTTGAAAGAACCATGGGAGCATTGTATTTCTTTCCTTTTCCAGCCGTCACCACAAGTACGTCGGCGCCCATCTTGTCGTCGGGAAGAACGTCGCTCTTTTTGTTGAGCAGTTCAATTCCGGTATCGATGATCGTCTTGATGTCTTCCATTGAAATATTCTGGAATCTCCAGAATGGACGGAATACGTTGGTCTTTTCCGTCATGGTGATTTCAGGATTGATATTGAGCGAAAGCTTGATGATGTTTGCGTCCACTTCCTGGCTGCTCGAAATGGTATTCAAAATTTCAGCGGTGAGTTTGTCTTCCAAAAGTACGCCGCCGTTGCGTTCCAGTACTTCGCGAGCCAACTTGTTGATGATGCTGAGCTTGGTGTTTTCAACGGTGCGGCGGAGTTTGCCGAGGGCAATCTTTTCGATCTGGCGGATACGTTCACGGGTCACGGAAAACATCTGCCCGATTTTTTCGAGCGTCTGCTTCGGTTTGTTGTCGAGACTGAAACGCTTGATAATCACCTCTTTTTCCTTCGTGGTCAGGACCATAAACATGTCCTCGATGATTTCGGCGAGGTTCAGTTTTCCGGTCACTTTGCTTCCTGCCATCCCGGCTGATTGTGTAAATTGATTATTGTCCATAACAAGCGGTGTAAAGTGATTTTTTCGCAGTGACTATTGAGAGATTAGGCTTAAATATTTTTAGTGTCAAGAAAGAAATTTGATCTCTACGCAACCTTGTATCTTATATATAATGGCGCAAATATTGCACTAATATTTCTATCTTGTCAATGTTATTTCTTAAAATATCTGTAATGAAGTGCAATTTCCTGTTTGCTATGGCCTTTTTATCTCATTTTATGCATATTGTATGTTCTATGCTGGACATGGGTAATTGAGCCTATTAAGCTTATAGAGATGAGAGCTCTTTCTAAAGTAAAAATAGACTGGAATCCGAATTTTGCCTATGCAATAGGTTTGATTGCCACTGATGGTAATCTTTCCCCTGATGGGAGGCATATTAATTTTACGACTAAAGATCTGGATTTAGCTGAAAAATTTAGAGAAGCGCTTAATTTAACCAATAAAATTGGCAGAAAAGCTCGTGGCTATTCAACGGAAAAGAAATATTTTGTTGTACAGTTTAGTGATGTTAGCTTTTATGACTTTTTGATTGCTATTGGGTTAACACCAAATAAATCTAAAACTCTTGGCCCTATTGATGTACCTCCTGAATTTTTTTATGATTTCCTCAGAGGTTGTCTTGATGGCGATGGGAATATCAATGAATACAAACACATTGAAAGTCAGTATCTTCAGCTCAAGGTGCGATTTTATTCTGCAAGTAAGATTTTTGTTGAATGGATACAAGACGTAACGAAACTTGCTAATCTCAAAGGTTATATAACGAAAAATGGAAATATGTTTTCAATTGCTTATGGTAAGGTTGAATCTAAAAAGCTCCTTAAAGCAATATATAATTCTGGTACAATGAAACTTGAGCGTAAATTTCTCGTTGCACAAAAGTATATTATTTGATTGAGCCGGGGTGGCGAAACTGGCAGACGCATCAGGTTTAGGACCTGACGCCCAAAAGGCTTGGAGGTTCAAGTCCTCTCCCCGGCACCATTTATAAGAAATTTCATGTCCTTCGTCCATTTACACGTCCATTCGCATTATAGTCTTTTAGACGGTTTTGGTACGCCAAAATCCATTGTTCAGCGTGCCAAGGAGATGGGCATGCCGGCGGTCGCCATGACCGACCATGGAGTGTTATATGGGGCGATCGAGTTTTATAAGGCAGCGAAAGCGGAAGGCATCAAACCCATCATCGGTTGTGAGGTATATGTGGCTCCCGGATCACGTTTTGACCGTACTCCGGGCAGCGAAAACAAGCCATACCACCTGGTTTTGCTCGCGACTTCAACCGAGGGATATATGAACTTGATGAAGCTCGTGAGCCAGGCCCACATCGAGGGGTTCTATTATAAACCGCGTATGGACCATGGACTCATGAAAGCCCACAGTAAAGGTATCATCGCGTTGAGTTCATGTCTGGCGGGTGAGGTGGCCCAGGCCGTGGCCCAAGGCGATGAGAAGAAGCAGATTGAGGTGATTGAGCGCTATCAGGATATCTTTGGAAAGGAGAACTTCTATCTTGAGCTTCAGGATCATCCGTTTATTGATGAACAAAAGGTTTTGAATGACCGGTTGATTGAGCTCTCGAAGATAACCGGTGCCCCCCTGGTGGCGACGCAGGATTCCCACTACGTCCGCGGCGATGATTCAACCTCTCAGGATATACTTTTATGCATACAGACCCAATCGACACTTGGAGAGGAAGGGCGCATGAAGTTCCAGGGGGATTTTTCTTTGCGGTCCGCTGATGAGATGGCTGAAAGTTTCAGGCATGTCCCTGAGGCTCTTGAAAATACGCTTAAGATCGCCGAACGGTGCAACATTGACATCGATTTTGGTAAAAACCTCATCCCTATTTTTAAGACTCCGGGGAATGAAACCGCTGCGACGTATTTACGGAAGCTCTGCGAAGAGGGTTTGAAAAAGAAATATGGGGATCCGACTCCCGAACACGCGTTGAAACAGTTGGATTATGAGCTTGATGTGGTTCACCGCATGGGTTTTGACGACTATTTTTTGATTGTCTGGGATTTTGTAAGGCACGCCAAAGAAATGGGGATCACCGTGGGGCCCGGCCGCGGTTCAGCGGCAGGTTCTCTGATTACCTATACTTTGAATATCACCCAGCTTGATCCTTTGAGGTATGGGCTGATCTTTGAACGCTTTTTGAATCCGGAACGCGTGAGCATGCCCGATATCGATATCGACTTTGCGGACACCCGCCGCAATGAGGTTCTCGCCTATGTTACGGAAAAGTACGGGCGTGAGTGCGTCGCCCAGATTATCACCTTTGGAACCATGGCGGCGCGCGCGGCGGTCCGTGATGTGGGGAGGGCCATGGGCTATCCATATGCCGATGTCGATAAAATCGCGAAACTGGTGCCGCCTCCGCTTCAGGGACGACATATTCCTTTGCAGCAGTCCATTGACGAAGATCCTGAACTGAAGAATCTTTACCGGTCGGACCCGAGAGCAAAAGCTCTTTTGGATAATGCCGTGAAACTTGAGGGGTCTGTGCGTCACGCCGGAACCCATGCTTCGGCCGTGGTGATGTCGGAAAAACCTCTCGTGAATTACACTCCATTACAACGCTCCACCGGTGGAGGCGAAGAAATCATCACCCAGTATTCCATGAAGCCGATCGAAGAGATCGGGCTTCTGAAGATGGATTTTCTTGGACTGAAGAACCTGACGATCATTCAGGGCATTCTCATTCTTTTAAAATCGATCCACAATCTGGAATTGAAATTGGAAGAGATCCCCATGGACGACGCCAAGGCTTTTGAACTGCTGCAAAAAGGTGATACCACCGGCGTGTTCCAGCTTGAATCTGCGGGCATGCGCCGATACATCAAAGAACTGAAACCGACCCGTTTTGAAGACATCATCGCCATGATTTCGTTGTACCGACCCGGTCCTATGGAATGGATTCCCCAATATATAAAGGGAAAGCACCACCCGGATACCATCAGGTACCTTCATGCGTCGTTTGAAAGTATTCTCAAGGAGACGAACGGCGTCGCCATTTATCAGGAACAGATTTTACAGCTCGCCCGTGATTTTGCGGGTTTCAGTCTTGGAGAGGCTGACATTCTCCGTAAAGCGGTGGGTAAAAAAAATCCTGCCCTGCTCAAGGAACAAAAAGAAAAACTGGTAAAGGGGGCGGTGGCCAAAGGTCATCAGGAGAAGTTTGCGGTTGAAGTTTTTGAAAAGGTGATTGAACCTTTCGCCGGTTACGGTTTCAACAAGGCCCATGCCGCCTGCTACGCCATGATTTCCTACCAGACGGCGTATCTAAAGGCTCATTATCCTCCGGAGTTCATGGCTTCCCTGCTCTCCGCGGACGCCGACAACACCGACCGTATCATCCTGGAGATCAATGAGTGTAACGAGATGGGGATCGCCGTGCTTTCTCCGTCCATCAATGAGTCTTTCTTGAATTTTACCGTCGTCGATGAAAAGACTATCCGCTTCGGGCTTGGCGCCATCAAAGGATTGGGCGGAGGAACGGTGGAAGAGATCCTGAATGTCCGCAAGCAGGGAAGATTTGCCACGCTCGAAGACCTGCTCAGGCGTGTGCCAAGCAAACTCCTGAATAAAAAAACTCTAGAGGCACTGGCCTATTCCGGCGCGCTGGATGAGTTTGGCGACCGCAAGGTTCTGGCACTGAGCTACGACGAACTTTCCAAGTTTTCCAAATATTCCCAGGAGGTCAACGCCCAGGGGCAGACGGATATCTTTGGCATGATGACGGATTCACCGGACAATAAGATCTCTTTTGATCTCAAGGAAGCTCCGCCGGCAACCAACATGGAGAGACTGACCTGGGAAAAGGAGTACCTTGGTTTGTACGTTTCGGGCCATCCGCTCAAGGGCCTCCGTAGGTATCTCTCCAAGAAAGTGACGCTCATCGACAGCCTGACCAAAAGGAATATCGGGAAGACCGTCAAACTCGGCGGGCTTATTACGCAGATGAAGCGGGTTTTTACCAAAGCGGGCAGCTATATGGCGTACGCCGGGCTTGAAGACCCGACCGGCCGCATAGAGATAGCCATCTTCCCCAAGGTTTTTTCGAAATATCAGACGATTCTCAAGGATGACAGTCTCTTTATTATGGAAGGGCGACTGGACCTCCGCAGGGATGTTTTTCAGTTTTCGGTGAACAGCGTCACCCCCGTTTCCCTGGACAGCATGATCCGGAACGCCCAGGCCGAGGGACTTTTTGATCCCAAGGAAAAGATTGTCCGGAAGCAAAAAGTCCTTGAGGCCCAGGTCCAGCACGATCCTCTGGATGAGGATTTTGGTCCTCCCCCACCTCCGGCAAAGACCGACGACTGGCGCGAAAATCCTTTTGTCATTGAAATCCCGGCTCAGATAGATATGAAGATCATGGAGGAGATCAGGACTCTTCTCACCCTCAACCCGGGTGAACGCAGGGTGGAATTGCATCTCAGGGTAGGTTCCGAAACCAAAAAGATGAAACTGCCCTTCGGTATTACCGTTACCGATGATTTGCAGGCCCAACTGAGATCGATGCTGGCGGCCGGTTAAGCCGATGGTTCCATTGATTTCTGCCCTTTTTGAACGTACAATCCCCTTTGCAGCTTTGATCGCTGCTTTTCTCTTTTCCTTCTCTTTCTCTTATTATGTTACGCACTCATACCTGTAATGAACCCAACGCGTCCTTTGTCGGCAAGGAGGTTACCCTCTGCGGATGGGTCAACAGCCGCCGCGACCATGGCGGGCTGATTTTCATCGACCTGCGCGACCGCTACGGTTTAACCCAGATCGTCACCGATCCGAATGATTTTCCCGACGCTCACAAACTGGCCGATGAGGTCCGCAGTGAATATGTCGTGTGCGTGACGGGAAAAGTTCGCCTCCGTCCGGACGGGATGAAGAATCCAAAAATGATGACCGGTGAGGTTGAAGTATTGATCAGTAAGTTCGAAATTCTCAACCGCGCAAAGACGACCCCTTTTGAAATTGATCAGGACAAAGAGGTCAATGAGGAGTTGCGTTTGAAGTACCGTTATCTGGACATCCGCCGTCAGCGCATGAAGAACAACCTGATCATGCGTCACAGGATGATCAAGATGATCCGCGACTATATGGACGAGCGGAATTTTGTTGAAATTGAAACGCCTATCCTTATTAAGGGGACACCCGAAGGGAGCCGCGAGTATCTTGTGCCTTCGCGTTTGTATCCGGGGAAATTCTTTGTGCTTCCACAGTCTCCGCAGCAGCTGAAGCAGTTGCTGATGGTCGCGGGTATGGACCGTTACTTTCAGATTGCCCGCTGTTTCCGCGACGAAGACCAGCGCGGCGACCGCCAGCCGGAGTTTACGCAACTGGATATCGAGATGTCCTTTGTGGATGAAACGGATGTTATGGGATTGACGGAGGACCTGATGATCAAACTGACGGAAGAGCTTGTTCCTCATAAAAAAATTGTCTGGAAACCTTTTAAGAGAATTTCCTGGCAGGAGGCCATGTCCAGTTACGGTTCGGACAAGCCCGACCTCCGCTTTGAAATGAAAATCGTGGATGTGAGCGAGGAGGTCAGGAACTGCGGTTTTCAGGTTTTCACTTCCGCTCTCAAAAATGGCGGAGTTGTCAAAGCTTTGAGGGTCGAAGGCGGAAATACGTTCACCCGGAAGGAGATCGATGAGTTCACGGAAATCGCACGTTCAACGAAAGCGAAAGGTCTGGCCTATATCCAAATGGCCGAAGAAGGTCCCAAATCCCCCTTCCTTAAATTCATGAAAGAGGATGAACTGAAGGCGATTTATGAAAAGACCGGAGCCAAAACCGGTGACATCATTTTCTTCGGGGCGGACGGCTTTAATGTAGCCTGTAACAGTCTGGGGCAGGTCCGTTTGGCGTGTGCCGATAAGTTCGGTTTGCGCGACAAGGACAAATTTGCCTATCTGTGGGTCTATGACTTCCCTCTTTTTGAGTGGGATGACCAGACGCAACGGTTTGAATCCAGCCACCATCCTTTCACCACGGTGCAGGCCCAGGATTATGATCTGGTGTTTACTGATCCGGGAAAAGCCAAGGGCCGTCACTACGACCTGGTGTTGAACGGCTACGAACTGGCCGGAGGAAGCATAAGAATCCACGAACCTAAACTGCAGAACCGCGTGTTCGAAGTGCTCGGCTTTACGCCTGAGGACGCTCAGCGCCGTTTCGGTCATTTACTGAATGCGTTTGAGTACGGGGCTCCGCCACACGGGGGGATAGCGCCGGGCATTGACCGTATTATGATGCTGTTCCAGGACGAACCGAATATCCGCGAGGTGATGGCCTTCCCAAAGGATCAGAAAGCCAAGGACCTCATGCTCAACGCACCGTCGGAAATGCCGGACGCGCAGGTGGCGGAGATGCATGTGAGGATCGATCTGCCCAAGAAATAGGGCGTCGCCCCTTTCTGACGTTCTCTCCGCGCATTCCATTTTGGGTCTTTTTGGTGTATAATTTATTTGTGTGCAAGCTGTTTTTTGGGGCACACTTCGCTTTGCTCATGTGTGGCATATGGAAGACTTTTTTACGACATTATTGATAGCGGTCGGAACCGTCGCGACGGTGTGGGCGGTTTTTAAGTATGTAAAATGGTATGTTCACCATCACAGCGATCTTGAACGGTCATTGAATATGGTCTTCCTCAGAGTCATGATCCCCAAGAAGGAGTCCAAGGAGGATGTTGAGCGGGAACAGCAATCCATGGCCACCGGAGCCGATTTTAAACAGGCGGTGGGGGTCGCCAGCCATATGTTCGATTCGCTCCACAGTATTTATACCAAGAGCGTCAAACATTATTTTACCGGTCAGGATTTTATCTCCATGGAATATGCCGTGATCGACGGTGAAATAAATTTTTACGTCGTTGTTCCGCGCGAGCTGATCAGTCTGGTGGAAAAGCAGCTCACCGGTTTTTACCCTGACTGCTACGTGGAAAAGGTCCAGGATTACAATATTTTCAAACCCGATTCGCAGTTTGCAGGACTCTACATGCAGCTGACCAAGGACTACTGGTTTCCGATCAAAAACTTCAATCACCTGAATTCAGATCCGATCAACAACCTGACCAACGTTCTTTCCAAGCTGAGCGCGGAAGACGGAGCGGCCATTCAGATCATGGTAAAACCGAAAAAAGACGGATGGCAGGAGCACGGGCGCCATGAGGCCAAGGAAATTTTCAACCAGAAAAAGGGGAAAGGTCACGCGTCCTGGAATCCCGTTTCATGGATCGCTGCCCTGTTTGATTTCTTCGTCAAAGGGGAAATCAATGAGACGAAGGAACACGCCCCTTCGGAGCGCACTACTCCGCTGACCGACGAAGAGGTGAAGGCTCTTGAAGAGAAGAATTCAAAGATCGGTTATGAAACCGTCATCCGTGTCGTCACCGCATCCCCGACCCACCGTGAAGCAAAGGCGAATTTGCAGAACATCAAGAGCGCGTTTGCCCAGTACAACTCCCCGGCGGCCAACGGGTTTACCTATACCAAACACACTTCGGAGAAAGAACTGGTGAAGCATTTTATTTACCGGCATTTTAAGCGTCCGTGGCCGCAAATACTGAAGCGCAAAAAAATGGTGCTTTCTTCCGACGAGCTCGCTTCCCTTTTCCATCTTCCCAACGTCCGCTACAACAAAACGCCGAATATCGCCTGGCAGAACTATAAGGTGGCTCCCCCTCCCCACAATATTCCCAAGGAGGGCATCTTGCTCGGCCACAATACGTACCGCGGCGAGACCAAGGAGATCAGGATGAAGAACGAGGACAGGTTCCGCCACTTTTACGTCATCGGTCAGACGGGTACCGGTAAATCTTCCATTTTCCAGGTGATGATCCGTCAGGATCTGGAAAAAGGAAACGGCATAGCGGTTGTTGATCCCCATGGATCCCTCATTGACGATATTATTCCGTTTATTCCGCGCAGCCGTGCGGATGACGTCATTTACTTTAATCCGGCGGATTTGGAACGCCCGTTGGGTTTGAATATGCTCGAAGGTGAAAGCTGGGAAGAGAAAGAGCTTGTGGCCCTTGATGCCATGAACATCATGATCAAACTCTTTAATGAAGAGATCTTTGGCCCGCGCATTCAGGACTACTTCCGTAACGGCTGCTTGACTCTCATGTCCGACCCGGAAGGCGGAGCGCTTACCGATATTGTGCGTCTGTTCACGGATGACGACTTCCAGCGTTTGAAAGTCCAGCACGTCAAGAACCCGATTGTCCGCTCATTCTGGGAAAACCAGATGGCCAAGACCGGCGCCCGTGAAAAGCAGGAAATGATCCCGTACTTTGCGGCCAAATTCGGTCAGTTCGTGACGAACTCGATGATGCGCAACATCATCGGACAGGCAAAGTCGGCTTTTGACTTTATGAAGGTGATGCAGGAGGGCAAGATTCTCCTCATGAACCTTTCCAAGGGTGAGGTCGGTGAAATCAACTCCAAGCTCATCGGTCTTATTATCGTGTCCAAGATCCAGATGGCAGCCCTGCGCCGTCAGAGGATACCGAAGGAGGAACGCCGGGACTTTTACCTCTATATTGATGAATTCCAGAACTATATTACCGACAGCATTGAATCCATCCTCTCTGAAGCCCGTAAGTACCGCCTGAGCCTGAACCTTGCCCACCAGTATATCGGGCAGCTGGAGGGAGCGGACGGAAAGTCCAAGGTGAAGGATGCCGTGTTCGGTAACGTCGGTACCATGATGTGTTACAAGATCGGTGCCCAGGATGCCGAATATATGGCCAAAGAAATGGCTCCGGTGTTCAGCGACCAGGACCTCATCAACCTCGATAAGTTCAAGGCGGTGATGAAACTTTCCGTCGACACACAGCCGAGCAGACCATTTAGTATCACTCCTGTCAATCCTTACCTTGAGAAGGGAGATATGGAAGCCGGCGAGGCCTTCAAACAACTTTCACGTTTGAAGTATGGTCGCGACCGTGAATTTGTGGATCACGAGATTATGCGTAGAATCGGGGCAATAACCTAGTTTTATCGTCGTGGTTGGTTTTTAGGGAATATCACACAGATGATGTTTCCGACTGTTTTTTGCGTCTAAATTCAGAACCGTAATTAAAAAACATTATATATATATGCCAATTTCTTTCGGGTATTTGGGCTGGTTGTTCATGATATAATGGCCTGATTCGCTCAAAAAAAACGGCGATCAACATAAACACCCAAAACTAAAAACAAACACTACTATGAATACACCAAAACTTTTGCATGTTTTGATGACAGCGGGCATTGCGGCGATGGTTCTTGCCCCCGGTGGCGCGATTGCCGCATGGGGAGGCGAGGAGCCTGTGGCAAAGACCGTCGATGGGGTTACCTACCCTTACCAGAGGACCTTTGTGATCTCCGCCTACTATTCCCCTCTCCAGGGCCAGAAAAGGTATGTCACGGGCTCTTTTGCCGGTGACGTACGCCTGAATGGCGAAGGAGTCCATGCCGCGGACGGTTCCGTGGTGTATCCCGGAATGGTTGCGGCTCCAAAGAGCTACGCCTTTGGAACTAAAATGAAAATCCCAGGTGTCGGAGTCGTTGCGGTTCATGACCGCGGGGGTGCCATTGTAAATGCGGGTCAAAGGAATCAGTCCCATGACCGGCTTGATGTCTGGATGGGTTATGGTGACGCGGGACTCCAGCGCGCTCTCCGTTGGGGACGCCGTACCGTTGAGGTGACCGTGTATGGAATCGACGCTTCAATAAAGGAAAATGTTGATCTTGAAGGTTTTTCCACGGCTGAAAAAGCGGCCCAGGCGGCAACCGGCGAGGCACCAAAAACCTTCGTGGAAGATTTGAGCGTGAATGACAACAACAGCAGCGTCAAGAAGCTTCAGTCTACGCTTAAACAGCTTGGATATTATAGTGGAGACGAGAACGGAGAGTATGACAATGCCACCCGCCAGGCGGTCGTTCAATTCCAGATTGCCGCAGGAATCGTCGATAGTGAGAATGAGTTTGGAGCCGGATATTTCGGGCCTCAAACCCGCAAACGCCTGGAAGACGCAGTGAAACAGAAGGACACCCAGGTCCGCGAACACCTCCCGTTTACTCCTCTCAGCCGTGACGACCAGGGTGAGGATGTGAGCAAGCTCCAGCAGGCTTTGAAGCAGCTGGGATATGACGTTGAGGTGACAGGGATTTACGACAATCAAACCGTGGACGCCATCCTCAAGTTCCAGAAGGATCATCATGTTGTTTCTTCGGCCTCGGATTTTGGAGCAGGTGTGTTCGGTCCCAAAACCATGCTTGTTCTTTCAAGCAAGCTTTCCGGGACCGTGCTTGAACAGGCGAATGCGGAGGAAACCTCCGTCACCCCGGTTCTCGTGTTTACCAAGGATCTCAAATTCGGAGATAAGGGCAATGACGTGCGCAGGCTGCAGGAAGAGTTAAAAAGGATGAACTATCTTGGCATTGAGCCTTCAGGATATTACGGCGATGTTACAAAACATGCCGTCATGAAGTTTCAACAGTCCCAGGGGCTTGTGAATACTCCCGATACCCAGGGGGCCGGCTATTTTGGCGCCGACACCCGTGCCAGGATTCACTCGATCATCGGGCAGCGTCAACGCGTTGATCAGCTTATGGCCGAAAAGACCCAACCAGCAAAAAAAGAGGAGATGGTGGCGGTGAAATAACACACTATTCCCCGGCGGCTGCATCACCTTCCAAAAATGGGGTGGCGGCTTTTTCGGTGATGTCTTCCGGTTTGGTGCCGGCCGCCGTACAGATTTCCTTTTCCAGTTTATAGATTGCCTTTTCCACCAGGTGATCATTTTCCGGCAGATTGCCGTCGGGGAAATACCGTTCTCGTCCGTCGGCCAGCCTGTTGGAAATGCTCACGATGCTGTCGTGCAACACCCGTTTGTCGGCGTAATACAATATTTTCTCTTCCCATGTGACCGGTTTGTCCCGTTCATCGATGAGTCCGTCAAAACGGTGCTTACGGACAATGACGGCGAGTTTTTCCTCACCGATTTCCATCAACATATTATAGGCCGCCTCAACATGTCCGATATGGCTGCAGGATTTCTGCATAGCTGTCCAGAAGTGTATGTCATCGGCCGTGATGTTCTGTTCAAAGTGTTCAATATCCAGTTTTTCAAAATCGCAGAGCTTCATGACGTCATGGAGAAGCGCGGCCTGCCGCAGTACGGTCAGATCCACTTCCTTTCCGGATTGTACGATGCGCTGCCCCAGCAACAGTGCCACGGCCGCAACCTTTTTCATGTGCTTCCGCACATGGACGGGCACCCGGTACTGTTCTATCAACTTTTGCAGCAGTGCTTCGGTCATGGTTGGCAAGTGATGACCCTGGTATTTTCGTCTTTATATTCAAAATGAATGTTTTGTCTCTTTTTTGGAAGAAGTTTTTCGATCCTTTCGGGCCACTCAATGATAATGAAGGCATTTTTTTGCAGAAACATCTCTTCAAGGTCCGAGCCCATGACATCATCAGGTTCCTGAATTCTGTAAAAATCACAGTGATACAGGAGTTTTTTTCCGAAATGGTACTTCCTGATCAGGGTGTAGGTGGGGCTTTTTATTTCTCGCGGGGGAATGCCCAGCCCCTCCGCGAATCCCTTGCTGAAGACCGTTTTCCCGGCTCCAAGGTTCCCGTACAGGCAGATGCAAAGCGGTGTTTTGCTCTTTCTTGCCAGTTCTTTGGCATATTGCAAGGTACTCTTTTCAGATGATGAAATTATGGTCTCCATAGTTGATGATTTGGCTTTTTTTTGCTATAATTTAAAGATTTCAATACATAGGATTCTGTAAGAAATCGCACAAAGCTTAGCACAGCCCGACATGCCGCGCGAGGCGCGGGGGGGATATCGTCCAGAAATGACTTCAGGCTAAGCAATCTCAAACTACACACTTAAAACAAAATTTATGGCGACAAAACAAAAACCAAAATTCATGATCCAGTGGGTGCTCGTTCTTACGTTTTTAAGCGTTGCTTCGTTTCTGGTGACCAAGAACGCGACGGATTTCCAGGCAAGCGTGATTCCGACCAAGCAGGCCCCGGCTTATGACGGTCTTGTCATGCCTGTTCAGCGTGCGCCGATCTGGACTTCGCTTACTTCCGATCAGTATAAAGCGGACTACAGTGTGATCCCGCCTGAAAAGATGCAGACGATTCCCGTCTATGACGCCAATGTTTTAAAAACTCCGGTGGAACAGCTGGGATGGAAAACCGCTTCAGATCTTGCGACCCGTAATGCAAAGATCACTTACAGCGTCCCCTATATGGGAAACTATAAGCTGGATGGCGTTGAAAACGGAGGAAGTCATTTGGCTGTCGACATCAAGATCCCGACCAACACTCCCGTTTATGCCATCGGTAATGGGGTTGTGGTGAAGGTTTCGAATATCAGCACCGGTTTTGGAACGCATATTGTGGTCCGGCATGACAATTTTCCTTCGTACGACAATCAGAGCGTCCTCACGACGTATTATTCCAGTTACAACCACCTGGGCCAGGCTATGGTCAGCGAGGGCGATGTTGTTCTGAAAGGACAGCAAATTGCTTTGAGTGGCAACACGGGTGATTCAACGACCCCCCATGTTCATTTTCAGATCGATAATACCAATGCTCCTTGGCATCCGTACTGGCATTTTACCTATAAGGAGGCAAGCGCCGCCGGGTACAATTTCACCTCGGCGATCAATGCCGGGTTCAACCGGGACAAGGCGCTGGCAACCACCATCAATCCTGTGATGTACATCCAAAAGTATGCGGGAGTGAACGGCGTATCTTCACCGACACCGGCTCCGGCTCCTGAACCAAGTCCCGCGCCTGCTCCGGCCCCGGTAACTCCTGCGCCTGCGCCTATCACGACAACAACCCCGGCTCCTGAACCTCAGCCGGTGGTCACTCCACCCGTCGTCGAGACTCAACCCGCGGAGGTGACGAGTCCCGCCGCTCCTGTGACCGTTTCGCGCCCGGCCGTCAGTCTTCAGGTCGTTACCGATAAGAGTTTTATTGTCGGCGATGAGCAGACCATCACGGTCAAGGCTCTTGATGCCTCTGGAAATACCACTCCCGACTATCAACCGCTCAATGGTTTGAGTTTATGGGTTGAAAACGGCACGGCATCCCTTGAAAAAACATCGTTCCTCGCCTCGGAGATTCGTGACGGAATCGCCACCACAAAATTTAAGGCAAATGGTCCCCAGGGGCTTCGTTTTCAGGCATCCGACGGCAGTTTGACCGGCCACAGCGACATTCTCCAAAGCTCATTATTTTCCGATGTGGACAGAGGGAGCAGCATATTGACGGCATTGCAGTTCCTGAAAGATCACGATGTGATCGGAGGTTACCCCGACGGAACTTTTAAACCAAAAAATGTCGTTTCACGCGTTGAAGCCCTGAAGTTCATCCTCAAAGGTGTGAATAAAAATCTTGTTGTTGCAGGACGCCTGCCGTTTAAGGACACCAGCGTGAACCAGTGGTACGCGAACTATGTCGCCACCGCTTTCAACAGCAGTATCGTAGGAGGTTATCCCGACCAGACCTTCAAGCCGGGAAATACCGTCAACCGCGCCGAATTCCTGAAGATGCTTCTTGCCGCCACCGATGTGAAACTCGACGAAAAAGTCAGTGAGGATGTGTTCAGCGATGTTTCAAAAAATGCCTGGTATGCTCCATATGTAAAGTACGCCAAGGATAAAAACTTGATCGATACCGGCAGTTCCTTCTTCAAACCTGAGGAAGGGATGACCAGGGCCGAGGTCGCTGAAATTATTTACCGCACCATCGTCCTTAAACTTACCGGCGAGGAAAGATTTTCGACCGGGCTTGTGGTTTCCGGCTCAGCGGCCGACGAGTTTTTCAAGAATGCGAGCTAAACGGCCCCGGGAATACACAATCGTTTGGATTTCCAGGGGTGAGTCATGTAAAATGCGTCTGCTTTTCGCTTAGTTTACAGTGCCACAAACATGCTCCCGTAGCTCAGTTGGATAGAGCAACAGCCTTCTAAGCTGTGGGTCGGCCGTTCGAATCGGCCCGGGGGCACCATGTTTACTTGTAGCGGTCAGTTTGGGGTCCGGTAAAAAACTTGCTTTTTTGACGAAATATGGTTATATTGTGCAACTAGTGTTCTTGCTTCCTCTTTATGCATCTCGTAGAGAACGAAAATAAGATCAGGACCTTCTTCCATCACCCGTTTCCCTACTTTGTGAGGGCGGTGAAGATTGCGTTTATCAGCTTCCCTTTCTTTTTCGTTGCGAGTTTTTTCCAGGGGCTGCTGGATCCCACCCAGATGTTTTTTCTCTATTTCGGAGTCGGTTTCGTTTTTGCCCTCATTCTTTTGAATGATGCCCTCCTCTATTTTCTGGACCGCATCATCGTGACCAACAAACGTATCGTTCACGTTGACTGGATAACGATTTTCAAACGGTCCGAGTCGGAAGCCGACCTCAACGACATCCAGGATATCCAGACCTCGGAGTTCGGGGTTCTTTCCGCGATTCCACTTTTTGACTACGGAACTTTCCAGGTGGAAACGGCATCTTCAAAAATTTCCATACTTTTTAAAAACGCCACAGATCCCGAGGGAATCAAGCACTTCGTCTACCATCTTCAGCAAAAACCTTCTAGAATAATGACCGAAGCACTTGAATCCACAACCTATGATCGAGCGTACGAGGAAAAAACCGAAGAGGCTGGTGTCGGCAGAAGAAGAAACTGATGAATCAGGTGTCAATGATCCGCAACAGGAAACGGAAATTAATCTCCGCCCGCAAAAACTGGAGGAGTACATAGGGCAGGAGGAGATCAAGAAAAATCTTGGGATTTTTATGAGTGCCGCCAAGAAACGCGGTGAATCCCTTGAGCATGTACTGCTCCACGGTCCTCCGGGTTTGGGGAAGACGACCCTTGCCCATATCATCGCCCACGAGATGGGGGTGAACATCCGCATCACTTCCGGACCCGCCCTGGAAAAACAGGGGGACGTGGCTTCGATCATCACGAACCTCAGGGACGGCGACATCCTTTTTATCGATGAAATCCACCGGCTGAAACCCGTTGTAGAAGAGGTTTTGTATACTGCGATGGAAGATTACGGAATCGACCTGATCATCGGGAAAGGTCCGTCCGCGCGGTCCATGCGTTTAAAATTGCCGAAGTTCACGCTGATAGGGGCAACTACAAAAATGAGCATGCTCTCCTCCCCTTTGCGGGACCGCTTCGGCACGCTGTTCCATCTGGATTTTTACACGCATGAGGATATTGAAAAGATTATCATACGATCGTCGAAGATCCTGAATGTCACCATTGATAACGAAGCCGCCGCCAGACTTGCGCGGTCCACCAGGCAGACGCCGCGGATCGCCAACCGTCTGTTGCGCAGGGTGCGCGATTTCGCGGACGTGCACGGGAGGAACCTCGTTGATCTCCAGACCGTGGAAGAGACGCTGGCCGCGCTGCGCGTTGACGACCTGGGGCTGGATAAGACCGACAGGGAAATATTGAAGACCATTATTGAAAAGTTCAGGGGCGGGCCGGTGGGATTGAATACCATCGCCGCGGCGACGTCGGAAGAAGAGGAAACCGTGGAAAGCGTGTATGAACCTTTTTTATTGAAGCTGGGTTTTTTGGAACGGACGCCGCGGGGCCGCACGGTGACCAGGCGAGCCTATGAACATCTCGGCATTCCTTTTTAAAGTCAACTTGTTCTTTTTTGGTGAATGCCTAGAATAAAGGTATTCATTCATTTTGCTATCATGAAGAAACTTCAGAATACTCTCCCAGGGCTGATGCTCATCATAATGTTTGCATTGACGGGATTAAGCGGATGCCAGATTTTTTCCAGCCAGCAACCTGAACAGGGCGACATCGATCATTCTCCGCGCGACCGCAGAATCGGAGTCATACAGTCCCTGGGCAGTGTAAAAACCAACAGCCAGGGAACCAATCTCCTGATTATGGATGATGGTACGACGATCCTTTTGAAGAGTTTGGCCATTAACTTGGACGATGCGAAATATCTGGCGAAGAAAGTTGAGGTGAGCGGTTTGCTGACGTATACCACCGGGGACAACAAACAGATCATGGAAGTTGAAAGCATTGATATTCTTGATGACGCACCCGTCGTTACCCAGCAGTCCGCGGCCGTAACCTGGAGGGAGTACGTCAATGCCGGCCTTGGGTTCAGCGTGAAATACCGGGATGATTTTACCGTGGATGAATCGGGCCAGTTTGTCACCTTTACCCGCGACGTCTCCCCGGATGCCGTCATGATGCCGTCAACCGAGGAAACTGTACCGGAAACGGACGTGCCTCTGAACCACACCATCTCCCTCAGCGCCACCAGTCATGATTCCAGCAAAACTCTTTTGGGCGATGTTTTGAAACTGACGAACGACAACCCGACCACGTTGCTTGCGGCTGGTATCAGTAAAAGCAAAATCGGCCAGGAAGGCATAAGCGCCTATAAACAGATTTCCGCCGAATCCCAGTCCGTTCATTTTTATTTTGATGCCGACGGAAAATTTTTCCAGGTGACCTACCAGGGAGGCGGCGATTCCCAGTCCATCGAGGATCAGAATGTTTTCTACGATTTTCTCGCCTCCTTTAAGTTGATGAACGGAGCGCCGGCAGCGCAGGATAACGATGCCGACGTGGATGATACGGTGAATAACGTTCCGGAAAAAACCACCCCGGCAGCGCCGACACCTGTTCCAACTCCAATACCCTCACCGACCCCTGCTGCCGAACCCGAGCCTGTGGTTCGGGCCCCTGTTCCTTCAACCCCTTCCCCTGTTTCGGAATCGCCTTCCGCAGGCGCGACACAGGAACTTTTGCCCGGTTACAGCTCTTTTACGAGTACCGGATATAAGTTTGCCCTTCAGTATCCAAAGAGCTGGTATTTCGGCCAGTCCACGACGGATGAAACGGGCGTTATCCGGCGCTACGATTTTGGAACAAAACCGGTTGATGAGGAGCCGGGAAATGTAAAACTGGATATCGTTTCCGGGAGCGCCCCCGCAGGAACAAGTGTGAACGTTGATGGGAAGACTCTTGTGAAAACAACAGGCGGCGATACTGTTTCTTATTACTATAAGGGCGAAAATGGGCGTCTGTATCGGGTAAGCGGGCCTTCATCCATGGATGGTTCGCTCATGAATATGATTTCCACTATTGAGGAACAATAATTTTGTTCACATCACAACTTTTTGCTTATTTTGCAGCAGAAGTTGGCAGCAGGATATTGACTTTTTACCGTTAGCACTCTAAGATTGGAAGTGCTAATGTTTACACAGACCATATTTTTTTATACGTAAAGATCAATTCACGAGAGTAAGTTCTAAAAAGGTCTTCCTTATGCTAGAATTACTAGAAATAAAAAAACTTTCATAAAACTCCCAAAACTATGAACGACAACAGATTCGAAAAGTTTACGAAAGAGGCGAAGCAGGCGCTCATCGTAGCGCAGGAAAAGGCCCGGGATTCCAAACTGAATTACGTTGGAACAGAGCATGTCCTCCTTGGTATTTTAAGCCAGGAGAACTCATTGGGCGCATCCATCCTGACAAGCTTTGGCGTTTCGCTGGAAAATGTGAACCTTGTGCTCAAAACCGTCGGACGCATGACCCCTGTCGCGAACGGTTCCCAGAAAGGCTGGGGCGGCTTGAGCGGATTTGCCAAAAAGGTCATAGAAGACGCCGTGCGCGCGGCTCACGAGTTTAACCACTCCTACGTGGGTACCGAGCACCTTTTGTATGCTCTCGTCTGCCAGGAGAACACCGCCGCCACCGTGATTCTTGAAAACATGAAGATCAACCCCCAGGACATCAAAGAGCAGCTCGTCCAGACTTTTGAGAAAGCCAAAGAGGCTCACCGTGCCAACGGGGCAAACGGCCAGGCGGGGAATCCCCAGATGATGAATCCCATTGAGTTCTTCCTGAGCGGTCTCCACGGCGTCCTCGTCGGGAACATGGAAAAGGACCAGAACGGTTTCCAGAAGACCCAGAAGCAGGATCAAAAAGAAGAAAAAACTTCCAAAACTCCGGCACTTGATTACTTTACGTCGGACCTGATCGCGGAATGCCGCGCGGGTAAACTCGGACCGGTGATCGGCCGCAGCAAGGAGATCGACCGTTCCATCAGCATCCTGTGCCGCAAGACCAAGAACAACCCTGTCCTGATCGGTGAACCCGGCGTCGGTAAAACCGCCATTGCGGAAGGACTTGCCCATGCCATCGTCAATGAACAGGTTCCGGACCATATGCTCGACAAGCGCATCCTTTCCCTTTCCATGAGCGCCGTGGTTGCGGGCACCAAGTACCGCGGTGAGTTCGAGGAAAGAATCAAACAGATTATTGATGAAGCCGCTTCCGTCCATAACGTCATTCTCTTCATCGACGAACTTCACACCGTGATTGGTGCCGGTTCCGCCGAGGGAAGCCTTGACGCAGCAAATATTTTGAAGCCTGCCCTTTCCAGGGGCCGTATCCAGATGATCGGCGCCACGACCCTTTCCGAATACCGGAAACATATCGAGACAGATGCCGCTTTGGAACGCCGTTTCCAGCCGGTGAAGGTTGATGAACCGTCCGAAGAGGACTCGTTGAAAATCCTTGAGGGTCTGCGCAGCAGTTTCGAAGACCACCACAATCTGCTTATCACCGACGAAGCCCTGAAAGCTTCCGTGTATCTTTCCAAGCGTTATGTGAATGACCGTTTTCTCCCGGACAAGGCCATCGACCTCATGGACGAGGCCGCTTCGGTCAAACGCATCAAGAGCAAGGTCAATACCGATAAAATCCGCAAACTCCAAAAGGAACTCAGCAAGATCATCAAAGCCAAGGAGGAGTCGGTGGCCGCTCAGGATTATGAACATGCCGCAGAGCTCCGTAACCGCGAACTGGAACTCCTCAATGAAATCGAGGCCAGCAAGGTCGTCAAGATCCCGCGTGAGAAGCGCGATAAGGTAACAGAGGACGACATCGCCAGGATTGTTTCCCAGATGACCGGCGTTCCGGTGACCAGACTGGTCAAGGAGGATGTCCAGAACCTCATGAAACTTGAAGAGTCCGTCAAACGCCGTATCGTTGGCCAGGATGACGCAGTCATTGCGGTATCCAAAGCCATCCGCCGCGCCCGCGCGGGCTTCAGCGACGTGAACCGTCCAATCGGCTCGTTTATTTTCCTGGGACCAACGGGCGTGGGGAAGACCGAACTCGTCAAGGCTTTGGCCGAAGAGGTTTTTGGAGACAAGAACGCCCTGATCCGCATCGACATGAGTGAATTCATGGAACGTCACAACACTTCACGCCTGGTGGGCGCAACGGCGGGCTACGTAGGGTACGAAGAGGGCGGCCAGCTCACGGAAGCCGTCCGAAGAAAACCATATTCCGTCGTTTTGTTTGATGAAATTGAAAAGGCCCATCCTGACGTGTTCAATCTCCTGCTCCAGATTCTGGAAGACGGCAAACTGACCGACAGCAAGGGTCGTTCGGTCGACTTTAAGAACACCATCATTGTGATGACCTCCAACATCGGCGCCAAAAAATTGACCGACAAGGCCGCTCCGATCGGGTTCAACGTCAGCGACAAAGACCTCGATAAGGCCGAAGAGAAGTATAACCACGCCAAAGAAACCATTTTGGACGACCTTAAGGAGTACTTCCGTCCTGAGTTCCTCAACCGTATCGACAAGATCATTGTCTTCAACGCTTTGACCCACGAAATGATCAAGGAGATCGTGAAACTTCAGATCGGATACCTCCAGGACCGCATCAAGGGCAAAAACATCACCATCGATCTTACCCCGGGGGCCCTGGAAGTCCTGGCCAAGGTCAGTTACGACCGCCAGTTCGGCGCCCGCCTGGTGAGACGCAAAGTTCAGGAACTTGTGGAGGATCCGTTGACCACCCGCTATCTCGAAAATGATTTTAAGGAGGGAGACACCATCCAGATTCTGGCAAAAGATGATGGAATTGAGCTGAAAAGGTTCGAGTTTGAACTGGTCAAGGGCGACCTCAAAACCGACAGGCCGGATAAGCCCGAGAAAAAGGCCCGCAAAACCGTAAAAACCTCCTCATAAAGTGAGTTGACAACACGTTTTGAAGCCCTTACAATGATTGAGCTTTTGTAAGGGCTTTTCTAAATCCCGGCAGAGTCGGCACTTACCTGAGCATTACTCCTAATGACTTTGCCCGGTAATGTTTATTTATGGCAACCGCAACTCAAAACAGTTCTGCTGGCGCCCATATCATGGAGCAGCTTCTTAAGAACGCTCCGGATATTCTTGCCCCAAAACCAGGCACACTGGTTGACGGCAGGGTGATCAGCATCTACAAGAACAAAATTCTTGTGGATATTAACGGTGTGATGACGGGTCTTATTTCCGGCCGCGAGGCACGAGACAGCGTCGACACCCTCAAAAAGATCAAAGTGGGCGACAATATTTCCGCGTACGTGATCGACGAAGAGGATGCTGAAGGATATATTGTCCTTTCTCTCCGCAAGGCCAGCCAGGAAAAGACCTGGAAGCGTTTTGAGGAGGCATTTGAACGCGGCGACGTTATTACCGTCAATGCGAATGAAGCGAACAAGGGCGGTCTTCTGCTTGAAATCGACGGTATCAAGGGCTTTATCCCTGTTTCACAACTCGCTCCTCTCCACTATCCGCGCGTAAATGGCGCCGACGTGAACATGATTCTCCAGCGTTTACAGGCTTTGGTCGGTACCAAGTTCCTGGTGAAGATCATCAATATTGATAAAGAGAACGGCAAACTGATCCTTTCCGAAAAGGCCGCGATGGAAGAACAGCGCAAGGTGGCTTTGACCAGCCTCAAGGTCGGTCAGAAGGTGAAGGGCAAGATCAGCGGTATCGTGAAGTTTGGTATCTTTGTGGCGTTTGACGGTTTGGAAGGCCTGGTACATATCTCTGAAATTGCCTGGGGCCATGTAAAGGATCCTGCCGACTACGGTAAACTCGGCGATGAGGTTGAAGTACTGGTTATCGGCATTGAAGGCGAAAAGATCTCCCTCTCCATGAAGAGACTCGTTGAAGATCCATGGCTGGAGGCTGCGAAAGCATTCAAGATCGGCGACGTGATTGAAGGAGAAATCAACAGACTCACCCCGTTTGGCGCGTTCATCAAACTTGGTGACGACATCAACGGCCTGATCCATCTTACGGAAATCACGGCGGAAGCCATTAAAGATCCGAGCGAGGCTTTGAAGATCGGCGAAAGGGTGAAGGCGAAGATCATCGCCATTGAGCCTACGGAACACCGCATCGGTCTCTCCATCAAGGCTTTGACGGATGAACCAAAGAAGAAGATCAAGAAAGAGGCCGAAGAAGAGGCCAAGGCTGAAGAGGAAGCAAAGGCCGCAAAGAAAAAGACCAAGAAGAGCGAGGAAAAAGAGGAGAAGGAGGAAGCTGCCGAAGAGGAGGGTGAAACCAAGAAGTCGAAGAAGAAATAGTTGCCCGAGCGTCAGTCTTCTGAAGAGAACTTTAAAACCCCGCGGTATGCGGGGTTTTTGTTATGCGGTGATTTCGAGTTTCGGAGATTCCGGCTGGATGAACTGTTCATAGCCGCGGGTATTGAATCTGCCCGCTGTGCCATCCAATCCGGTGCCCGCCGTCTGGCTGTAAATAAAGCCGTTCCTGCTCACTGTTTCCGTATGCAAAATAGTGTTTCCCGGATTATCCATGATGAGGATATTCACCCGCCCGTTGAGCCCGGTGAAATGGACGTATCCGTTTTTTTGTTCTTTCGTGAGCGTGAGCCCCTGCTTCTGGAAATGGTCGATCATTTCGTAGGTTCTGGCATAGCCCACCCGGCCCTTTATGGGTTCACCCGTGCTTTTATCAACGATATTCTGATCATCGTATGAAATAACCGTCAGATAATGGTCCGGGGCGGCATTGAGCCAGGAGACCATTTTATCTCCGCGTGCCGGATTAAAGCCATGATTACTATCCAAATAACTTATTCTTTTTACATCGACGGGAATTTGCGGCGTCTCATCAAGGTAGGAATTGACGAGGCTTCTTCCCGCGCTGTGACTTGAAAAATCTATGGTCGCGTTCGGGGCTCCGATTTTTGATTTGATGTCGTTGGCGAGCTGGCCGATGATCTCTCCCCTGCCCACCTGGTCTTTATGCCATGCGCCTGGATTGAGTCTTGGAGCCTCCACATAGGCGACCACAATATTTTCGCCCGGGGACGATTCTCTCAGTTTTCTGGTTTGCGCGGCGATTTGCTGGATTTCAAAATGCCAGTCCTGGCCGTCTTTTTTTGTTGTTCCGATGGTCTGCTCAATGGTATTTCCCGCTGGAAGCGCGAAAACCACTACACGTGTCGGTTTCTTATGATCAAAATTTCCCGGCGCGTTGACGTGGACGCGGAGCGGGTCGGGGTCTCCTTCAGGATAGTTGTATGTTTTTATTTTTTCATTAAAGTAGGGGCTTTTTTCAAAGCCGGAAAGAATTCCGGGTGCTTCCTCCGGAGGGGCTTCCCCCTCTGGTTTTTGGCCTTCCTGAGGCCCGGGAGCTTCAGGCTTTTTTGTTTCTCCGCTGAGGGCGTTTACTGCTTTTTCCACTTCCCTGGCGATTGCTCCATAGGCTTTCGGTGTCGGGTGGAGCAGGTCTTTTGATGAACTGTAATTTTCCTGCAGCAGCCAGTTGTCGCCCACCTGGGTTCCGACGATCTCGTGGGTTTTGACCACCTTGTCCGGGCCTCCGGGTTTCCCCTCGTTCTCCATGATATAGTCGTTCACTTCTTTCCAGAGCCGGTAGTGGCGCGCTTTTTCCTCCGGGTTCGGGAATCTGCTTTCAATGAACCGGTCGAAAGGAGGCATGGTCATCGCGACGACTTTCAATCCGGCGTCGTGGGAGGACCGGTACATCTGACTCAGATTGTCGGTGACGCTTTTTTTCGTCCTCTCCATCGCTTCGTCCGTCGGGAGCGGACCAAGAATGTCATTCCCTCCCCCTCCAAGTACGATGACTTTGAGGCCTGTACTTTCGATCGACGGCAGGACTTCCCGTGACAGGTGTGTTTTCATGTACGAAGTTGTTTTTCCGACCATTTCGGGATTCGCCGGATTTTGCTCGTTCCTTCTGGTGTGGTAGCCCAGTTTTACAAATGAACCTCTTGACTGCGCGTCCACCCCGACGGTTATGGAATCACCGAGTGAGGTGTATGGAACCTTTGGCGGTCCTTCGACGCCTTCGACCGGTTTTTGGGAACCGACTTCGGTTTTCGCCTGATGGCTTTCCATCTTAACGGGCGGAACATAGGCCGGTGGACTGTATGAAGGCGCCACGTAGCCGCTCGGCGCGTAGCTTGGTGCTCCACCCCCGTAACTCGGGCCGGCACCGCCGCCATAGCTTGGTCCTCCGCCGCCTCCGGTTGCAACCCTCGCGCGGGGAGCAGCTCCCCCGACTTGTGGAGGTGGCTCGACAACATCGGCCGGCTTTTGAGGTTTTGGCGATGGTCCGGGGCCGTGGGGCATTCCAGGGCCTGAAGGTATTTGTGAAAACTGATCCGTCGTTTTTTTCATCATGATCCCGACCCCCGGATGGTCATACGGTATCGGGCCGGTCGGGCCGTCGTTGTGGATCTGGTATTCGGCAATGTACTGCTGTCCGTTGTATTCAAAAGGCACCACGTCGCCTACTTTGTGCCCGTGCTCGCGGAAATATCTCAGCATGATATAGGCGAACGGTCCTGCAATTTCGCTTCCGGAAGCTCCGTAGCCTTCTTTTGATTTACCGATTCCCGACGAGTTGTTCAGATCAACTTTCACCTGGTACTCTTTTCCCTGCCAGTCCAGAACGGCAACGTCGCCCGCGTCCGTTTTCACGAACCGGACGTGCCCACCGGGGGCCCCCTGCGCAACGGTATAATCGAACTCCTCGGAAACTTTTCCTTTTTCGATGGCTTGCTGGGGAATTCCTTCAAATACGGGAGCAGGTTTCTTTTCCTCCGCACCTGGAAGTTCCTGTCCTTCGTGTGATTTCCGGTAGTCTTCAACGTAACCCTTCATCCACGGCGGAAGATTGTACCGGTTTTCGACGCTGCTTCCCGCTCCGAATAACGCTTTCCTTGTTCCTTCGTATTTTTCATCGGTCATGAACTGATTCACGGGAACCTCTTTTCCTTCAACTTCAACCGACAGAACGATATCGGTTCCGGCGGCGTAGTCGTGCCAGGTCGGTTCATGGGCGTGGTCGCCGATGCCCTGGACGTATTTCCCCGGGGTGTCATCGACCCGGTATGCTGTTTTTGTTTTTTCCGGATTATTGGGGTCCTGCACCTGGTATGGAACACCATAAAGTCCTCCGCCGAAAACAATTTTCCCGTCAGGCGCTCCCGGTACGTCCGGCGCGAATACGGTTTTTCTTCCGCCCACCATAAACCGTTTGCGGTCGACGCCGTTGCTGTCGAGCCACTCGTCCTGCATCTGGCTGTGCATGGCCATGTATTCACCGGACTGCATTACTCTTCCCGAGGGGTACGTGCGCCCACGTGAGTCGGTGACATGAAATGTCGACGGGTGTTCCCCCCTGCGCCTCCATTCCGCTTCCAGGGTTCCGCCATAGAAAAACGGCATTTTTTGAACACTGGGGTCGTTGTAGACCATTCGGTAGAAATCCGCCGTGGGCAGCGCCCCTCCCAGCATGTCGGCGATGGCCTGCGATGTTTGTCCGTCCGTTGCCACCCGCACCGAATCTCCCGGTACTCCGAACTCAATGTTGTTGAGCATCTTGACCCTGACCTTTTTTCCGTCAACCACCGTTTCGTAATATTTTGGTGTAAGACTGTCCGGATTGAACGCTCCTTTTGCCGCCTGATCCAGAACGAGTTTCTGCCGCTCTTCGTCATTCTTGCACCGGTCGAATGCTTGTGCGAACTGGGATCCCGTCATGGCGTCCGGGGCTCTTTCGGGAACGCCGGGCTTTTTTTCTTTTCCCTTTTTTTCATCTTCCTTTTTCTTCTTCTCTTCTTCGTCTTTTTTCTTTTTTGCTTCATCCTCCTTCTTCTTTTTTTCCGCTTCCGGGCTTCCGGGCAACGGGCCGAGTGATGCCCTCAATGAGGCGAGCTCATCTTTGGTTTCACCAACGACCTCTTTTCGTTCCTCCCGGTTTGCCTTGGCTTTTTGAAGTGCCTCACCACTTTCCTCGTCGGAGGTTTCCGCTCCTATCTCGGAGAGAAGTACCACCTTTTTTTTAGGTTCTCCCCCACCGCCTTCCTTTGGTTTTTCCTCCACAAAGCACAGGCGTCCAGTCCCGAACTTTGGTTCGGTTCCCTGTGAAAGGCAAATATTGAGGAGGAGGAATTTTTTCATGTGTTAACTGACAAAACTTCTAAAGTAGGCACTTGGCGCGCTCCCGTGGTTCGTGCGGCAGGTGCGGATGTCGATGCGGCCGGTTTCGTCGCTCCATACCGTATCCCTGCCGTCCTGCGTCGGGGTTACCCCCGGCAAGAGTGTTGCGACCATTTGCTGGTTCTTATCCGCCAGATGCGGCGTATAGGTGCTGCGGACTTTTTTGCTGGGATCTGACGCGAATTTGATGATGGACTGGTTGACGTTCCCGTACATGGAGTCCAGCATTCCCAACGTGGTGATGCGGTCATAGTGTTCACCGGATTCAAGGATTTTCTGCACCGCCAGGTACCCCCCGCTGTGTGACGAGATCGTGATTTCGGTATCCGATACCCCGCTCACCTGATCGGTGAGAGCCATGAGTTTGGTAAACGCCCCGGGAGCCTGGAAATCCTGCCAGTGGCCGAGTCTGTTTTCCGGAACCACCAGAATGACCGGATCTCCGGCGGCACGCATTTTTTGCACTTCCCTTTTGAGAACGGAAAGGCTTGCCCCTATGCTCCCGCCGTTTCCGTGGAAGTACACCACCACTCTCGGTTTCTTTCCGTGATATTGTTCAAGATTTTTCGGGACGCTGATGTACACTTTTTCTTTTCCGAACTGGAACACTTCCTCGCGTTCTTCCGGATTTTCGATCACTTCGACCTGTTTTGGTTCCTTGGCTTCGTACACGGGTTCGCCCGGTTTTGGAGGTTTGACCTCCACGCGTTTTCCTCCGACGTTTTCGTAACGGTAGCCGGACGTTGGACTGATGGATGTTCCAAGCACCGTCGGGGCGGCTTCGTCTTTTCTCCAGATGTTTCCTTTCATTTCGCCGTGGGCCTGTTCTTCTTTTTTGGATTGTTCCACTGCCGCGGCGCTGCCTTCGGGAATGGTTTCCAGGACGCTGATGGTGTATCCGCTGAAAATGGGAATATATCCCTGGGCGTCAAAGTAGCCCACGCGGCCGTTCATGACCTGACGCGTTCCGGTACGCTGCTGCCCTTTGGTATCGATCACGAGGATTTTGCTGACCGTCGGGGGGAGAATGTCGCCCGCGCCGATGTAGCTTTCGAATTTGTCGTTCCCTTTCAGATCCACTTTGAACGTGAACCCGTTTCCCATGCGTTCCCCCAGAAACAGGCGTGACATTCTTGCCTTGTTCCAGCCACCCTGGAGGTTATAGATCTCTTCGGCTTCCGCTTTTTGCAGATCGCTCATGATCTCTTTTTCCGCGGCTTTGCGGATGGCGTCGTCCTGGGTATATTTTTTTCCGACTTCGTTCCAGTACGTGCCGAGATTCTTTTTGTGTTCCTCGGTCTTCTTGTCCGTGCGTTCCTTGAGCCAGGCGGCTTTCTGGATGACTTCCCCTTTTTCGTTCCTCCACACCACCCCGTCCTTTTCTTTGGTTGCGGTGAGTTTTTCCTCCTGGAAAGTGAATTCGGCTTTTTGCCCCTCGGTGGTGAGGCCCCGTTCAATGGCCATCATCTCTTTCATGGGGGCTTCCACCCCGATTTCCGCGCTGAGACCCGCGAGCATGGCGCGCGGACTAGGGGCTTCCCTGGTTTCCGGAGCTTCCGTTTCCACCGGTTTTTCCGTGCCAGGTTTGGGTTGTTCCGCGGGCTTCTGGAAAACCATGCGTTTGGCCGGGAATCTGCCTTGTTCGTTCGTGGAATTTTGATTACAGTGCATATGTGCTGTGGCTTTCGAATTAAATCTAATAATTATAGCACAAATAAGCCGTTTTTTGAATGCTAAATGAACACAAAAGATGTTAAACCGCAACGTACCTGCGTGGGATGTAAAAAACGGTTCAACCAGGAGGATTTATTGGCTATTACAAGGATTAAAGACGGAATGCTTACCGTGAACGAACCCCGTACCCTGAGCGGAAGGAGCGTGTACTTGTGTAAAAAGCCGGCGTGCCTGAAGGCCTGCCGCAACCGCAAGGGCCAGAACGGAGTCCAGTACGGACTCAAAGTACATCCCACTGACGAGTTTTGGGGCAAACTCGAGCAACTGATCAAATAAAAACGTCATGAAACCATCCGATACGCAGATCAACCACGAACAGATCTATGAGGAGCGGTACCGCGCCCTGAACCCCGAGCAGCAAAAGGCCGTGGATACCATTGATGGTCCCGTCCTGGTGGTTGCCGGCCCGGGTTCCGGGAAAACCGAGCTCCTGAGTTTGAGGGCTGCGAACATTTTGCGACAAACGGACACCCTGCCTTCTTCCATTCTTTGTCTGACCTTCACCGACTCCGCGTCCGTGAACATGCAAAAACGTCTGGAAAGTCTGATTGGCGCGGAAGCTTATAAAATCGCCGTCCATACGTTCCACAGTTTTGGGAGCGAGATCATCGCCCAGCATCCCGAATATTTTTATAATGGTTCCACGTACTCTCCGGCCGACGACATCAAACAGCTGGAGATTCTCCAGGAGATTTTTGAAAATCTTCCCCATACGAGCCTTCTGGGTTCGTACCATCCCGAGCACGGCTACACCTACATCAAGGAGACCAAAGAGCGTATCGGAGACCTGAAAAAGGGAGGTTTTAGTCCGGAGGAGTTCCGCGCGGTCCTGGAAAAGGACAAAGTTTTTCTGGATCAGTCCGCTCCGTTGTTCGCGGAAGTTTTTGAAGGAAAAATCAGCAAAAGTATTCTGCCCCTCGTGGAAGGGCTGGTGCAAAAACTGGCGGAACTTCCGTCTGCGGGCGAATCCCAAACCGGAACGGCGGCATCAAAAACGCTCCGTGAAAAAATCCAGGAGTCCCTTGCTCTTGCCCTCAAACAGGCGCAGGAAGACGGCAACACCAAGCCGGTGACGGAATGGAAAAACCGGTATACGAAAAAAAATGACAAGAAAATGACGATTCTCAAGGACTCCGAACGTCTCAGGAAAAATTTTGCACTCTGCGATATTTATGAACAGTATCTTCTTAAGCTCCATCAGCAGGGGCTGTTTGATTATGACGACATGCTCCTGGACGTGGTGAAGGCTTTTGAAACCCATGCCGACCTCCGCTTCACGCTTCAGGAAAAATTTCTCTACATCCTTGTGGATGAGTTTCAGGACACGAACGGGGCCCAGATGCGACTGCTTGATCTGCTGGTTGATTCCGAACTTCACGAGGGCCGGCCGAATATCATGGCCGTGGGCGACGACGACCAGTCCATTTACAAATTCCAGGGTGCTAACCTTGAAAACATTCTGGGATTCAGCCGGAAGTTCCGCGACCCGGCCATCATTGTTCTGACCCGCAACTACCGCTCCACGCAGCAGATTCTGGACTTTGCCAGAAAGGTCATTCTGCAGGGCGAAGACCGTCTGGAAAACCGACTGGAGGGCAGCATCCAAAAAGAGCTTGTGGCTTCCAAAATTGATCTTCCCCAGGGCGCGCTGCTCCAGCACGAGTTCGAAACGTCGTTTGAAGAGTTTCTCTGGATCGCAAAAAACATCAAAACCATACTCGACGAAAAAAAATGCGCGCCAAGTGAAATCGCCGTGCTTTCCCCAAGGCACCGCGTGCTGGAAGCGGCGGCCAAGACGCTCAACTATTTTGGCATTCCGGTGTCGTATGAAAGAAAAAGGAACCTCCTGGAAGATCCGCAGATCCGGGAGATCATCACGATGCTGCAGTTCATTGATTCCATGCTCCGCCACGACGAGGAACAGGCCGATTTTCTGCTTCCGGAAATTTTAAGTTTTCCCTTCTGGGGCATCAACCGGGTGGCGCTGTGGAAGCTTGCCTCAACGGCCCTGAAATCCCGCAAACGCTGGATGGATGTGATGCTCGCTTCCGATTCCGCGTACCTCAAAACCATCGCCAAGTTTTTCATCGACCTGGCGGCGGACGCCAAGGAACGGACGGCGGAAGAGATCATTGACCGCATCACCGGAGCCGAGGAAAATACCCTGCCCAACAATGAATACGACGACGCGACGGACCAGCACTCGCTGATGTTCGACGAAGACAAAGAACCGTTCCGGAGTCCGTTCAAACAGTTTTATTTCAGTGAAGAAAAATTTTCGGACGCAAAAAGCCGCTACTTTGAACACCTGGCAAATCTCCAGGCCTTCATTGCCAAAATCCGCAAGCATAATGCCGCGGAAACGTTGTACGTCCATGATGTGCTCAAGTTCGTCCACCTTTTGGAAAGCAACGAGATTCCGCTCGACCAGACCCTTTCCTTCAGCACCAACAGCGACGCGGTTCAGCTTATGACGGTGTATAAAGCCAAAGGTCTGGAGTTCGAAAAAGTTTTCGTCATCAACTGCCAGGACAGTTCCTGGATCAAGCGCACGCACGACAAGCTGCAGTTCCCTTCCAACCTTCCGCTTTCCCCGGAAAATGAAACGACGGACGACGTCCTGAGACTTTTTTTCGTGGCGATCACGCGCGCCAAACATGAGCTGTACCTGACCCACCATCGCTTTGACGAAAAGGGCAAGGAGCAGGTCCATCTTCGGTTTTTGAGCGAAGCGGGCGGCGAAGAATCCGGAGAAAAATCTTCGAAGAAGACCTCGGAAATCGATCTTGCCGCTTCAAACGAGCGCGTGGCCAAAGAGTACGGTGCGGAAAAACTTGTGGAGCTCCAGCGGGAGATCCGCCGACACCAGCCGTATTCGGAAGACGAGAAGCACCTGCTCAAAGGCGTTCTCCAGAACTACCGGTTGAGCGTCACCCACCTTACGAATTTCCTCAACGTGATCGAGGGCGGGCCGCATCTTTTTCTGGAAAGGAACCTGCTGCGCTTCCCCCAGATGATCTCTCCGAACGCGGCGTTTGGATCGGCGATGCACAAAGCCCTGGCAAATTTTTATCTTGCTTTCAAACAGGAGAAGAAACTGCCCTCCGCGGAATTTCTGAAAAAGCAGTTCGAGTCGGCGCTGGCGCTGGAACGTCTGAACAAAAACGATTTCAAAAGAAAACTGGCGGAGGGGCTCGACCATCTTCAGTGTTTTTATGACAGCCGTTCGGCGGCAATAGACCCTCAGGACAAGGTGGAAGTGAGTTTCGCGAGCCAGCAGGTCGTGGTGAACGGCGCGTCGCTTTCCGGCCAGATTGACCGCATGCATATGCCTCCCGCAAGCAGAGAAATCGTCGTGTTCGATTACAAAACCGGAAAAACGTTCGACACCTGGGAACCCGCGGACGAGTACGTCCAGTTCAAGGCGTGGCAGTACAAACTTCAGCTGACGTTTTATAAAATTCTCGTGGAAAATTCCCGCGAGTACCGAGGAAAGTCCGTCCACAAAGGAGTTTTGGAGTTCCTGAAACCCAGGGACAAGGAGATGCTGACCCTGGAACTTGAAATTTCCGACGAAGAAACGGCAAGGCTCAAAAAACTCATCGAAGTCGTCTATCAAAAAATCATGGCGCTGGATTTTCCGGACATCACGAAGTATGACAAAGACCTGTTCGGCGTCGGATGTTTTACCGAAGACCTTATTGAAGGCCGCGTGTAATTTTCTTGACGGTGAGTGCACACTCACCTACACTTAAACCATCAGTTTTTCTTTCGAATTATGGAACTTCTTTACGTGATCATCGGCATCGCCATTGTGGGCGCGCTCATCTATTTGATCTCCGAGCTGCAGAAGCTGAAGACACCCCAGGACGACCAGTCCCAGAAACTCATGCTGGACGTGATGGAAAAACTCCGCGTGTCTGTTCAGGACGGAGATGACAAGACCCGCAAATCCCTCCAGGATCAGCTGGATAAGATGACCAAACAGCTGGCCGAACATCAAAAAGGCTCGCTCGACACCCTTCAGAAACAGTTCGGACAGAGCGCCAAGATCATTGAAGAGGTTACGAAAAAACTGACCATGCTCGACGAGACCAACAAGCAGGTCGTCGGGTTTGCCGAACAGATGAAGAGTCTGGAAAACATCCTCAAGAATCCCAAGCAGCGCGGTATTCTGGGAGAGTATCTTCTGGAATCGCTTCTCGGCAACATTCTGGCGCCGGAACAGTTCCAGATGCAGTATAAATTCAAAAATGGCGAGATTGTGGATTCCGTGATTTTCTTTAAGGACAAAATCATTCCGATCGACGCCAAGTTCTCCCTGGAAAAGTACAACATGATCATGCAGGAGAACGATAAAAGGCGCCGCGAACAGCTGGAGAAGGAGTTCAAGGTCGACCTCAAAAACCGCATTGATGAGACCTCAAAATACATCCGTCCGATTGAGAACACCACGGACTTCGCGTTCATGTTTATTCCGGCGGAAGGCATCTACTATAACCTGCTCGTCTATAACGTGGGCACCGTTGAGGTGAACACCCAGGACCTGGTGGAATACGCTTTCAAAAAGCACGTCATCATCGTCTCCCCGACCTCGTTCTTTGCTTATCTTGAAACGGTTTTGCAGGGGCTCAAGGCGCTCAAGATGGAAGAGTCGGTCCAGGAAATCGTCAAAAGGGTCGGCGAGCTCGGCCGTCATTTAAAGAGCTATCAGACCTTCATGGTCAAACTCGGCAACAATCTGGGAACCTCCGTAAGCATGTACAACCAGGCCTCGCACGAGTTCAAAAAGATCGACAAAGACGTCTACAAAATTTCCGATGGCGGTACGGAAATCGGTGCCGATCTTCCGCTGCTGGAAAAACCGGGCGTGGACGATTAGATCAGGGCTGAGGGTTGTTCTTCAGCAGTTTTTGAATGTGCGACTCTGTTTTGGCGTCCACGTTTCCCCAGAGTTCCACGAAAGGGTGGATGGCAATGCCGCCCCGGCTGTTGAATTCGCCGTAGATCTGAAGGTAACGGGGCTTCGTAAGTTTGAAGAGATCCTTGGCGATGCGGTTGGTGACATCTTCGTGAAATTCTCCGTGGTTGCGGAAACTGAAGAGGTAGAGTTTGAGACTTTTGCTTTCCACGCAGAGTTTGTCCGGCACGTATCGGATGATGAATTTCCCCCAGTCCGGCTGGCCGGTGACGGGGCAGAGCGAGGTAAACTCGCTGCACAGCAAATTGATGACGTAGAGGTTGTCCGGATGGAGATTCGTAAAACTTTCCAGCAGTTCCGGTGCCGGTTTGTCGAACTGGTACGCGCTTTTCTTTCCGAGCGCTTTGAGTTTTGTCGGCGCCGGCGGCGCCTGATGCTTTGTCATAATTATTTCAGTAAAGGGTCTTCAAGACCGTTGTGTTCAAACGCTTCCGCTCTTTCCACGCAGCTTCCGCATTTTCCGCAGGGCTTTTCTCCGCCCTCGTAACAGGTCCAGGTGTGCTCAAAAGGTACTCCAAGGGCGTGCCCCTTGGCAACGATTTCCGTTTTGTTCACCAGCAGAAACGGCGCAAAAAGTTTAAAGTCGCAATCGTTGGCCAGGCTCAATGTTTTTTGCTGGGATTCTATGAATTCGGGGCGGCAGTCGGGATAGATGTAATGGTCTCCGGCGTGGACTCCCAGGCCGAGGCCGTAAATTTTTTGGGAGACGGCGTAGCCGGCGGCAATGTTGATCATGATCGCGTTGCGGTTCGGCACGACCGTCTGTTTCATCGTTTCTTCCTTATAATGGCCGTGCGGAGTAGCGACATCCCTGCTCGTGAGCGAATTGCCCGGAAGGAGTTCGTTGAAATTCCTGATGTCGATGACGCGGTGCGGGAGGTCGAGCGCGGCGCATATTTTCCTGGCGCACTTGATCTCTTTGCGGTGGCGCTGGCCGTAGTCAAAAGTGACCGCTTCGGTAACTTGGTGCTCCTGGCGCAGGGCATAGAGCGCGGTGGCGGAATCGAGTCCTCCGGACAAAATGGCGATGATTTTCATGTGGCTCTGGTGTTACCAAAAAGATAAATGTGCAGACGCGGGGTGAATCGGAATCCGTTTTTTGTACAGTACCCGATGATGTCCTGATATTTTGATGACATCGCTTCCACCGTCACGCCTTCGGGCATGATGTAGACGGGCGGCAAAGAGTTCCCGACAACCCGGTATTTCTTGAGAAAAGATTCGATGAGTTTTTCACTTTTCTTGTTCACGTACACGAATTTCAAAACGGAGCCGGGGTAGTGGTGAACGTTATAAGGCTTATTCCCGCTGTCCGCAAGTTTTGGGGAGATGTTGAAGGTGACGCCGCCCCGCGCGCCCCGCCCGGCAACAAACGCTTTCATGTCCCTCAGAAGCGGCATGCTGCCGTTGGTTTCGAACTCTATGGTCATGTCCGCGAACAGCTTGTTTCCCAAAAGTTGTGCGAACTGTTGTTGCTGGAGGAGCGGCTCCCCTCCCGTCACGACGATGTTTTTGACCGATGTCCCTTTTTTGAGCGCGGCAATTTTTTTTATGATCTCCGAGGGTGTTTTGGCCGTATAGTCCGTCAGGCCTTTTTTCCAGGTGTACGGAGTGTCGCACCAGGCGCATTGGAGATTACAGATCCCGAGCCTCAAAAAGATCGAAGGTGTCCCTATTTTCGGCCCCTCGCCCTGGATGCTTAAAAAGATGTCGGCAACGAACAAAGGATTATTTTTCATGGCAAAAAAGTACATCACATTGCAGCCTTCGGCAATATGCGCGATGAACACGGGCGTTTTCGCCTACACTAAGACGAGTTCTCATTGACTTTGGAAGGCATTTTCAATAGACTTATGGCGCATTTTAAGCCAATTTCACGTGCCCACCAAGAAGAAACCCGCAGCCCCTGCAAAGAAAACCGTTAAACCTACCGGCAAAGTTTCGGCAAAAACCAAGACTCCCGCCAAAAAGACGGCTCCCAAAGTTGTGAAAAAGACAGCCCCGGTTAAAAAACAAGCCGCTGCGACCGCGAAGAAAACTGTTGTTAACAAAACTGAAGAGAAAAAAAAGATTGCTCCTGCCAAGCAGACTTCCGTGAAACTGGCAACGGACAAGCAATCAACTCCTGCTCCCCAACCCCAGCCTCAACAACAGGAGCCCCAGAAACCAAAGCAGGAACCGCAAAAAGTGCGCGGCGATTTTGCCGAGGACATTTTGGGCCCGACCGACGAAGCCCCTCAGGGCGAAGCGGAGATTTATGACGAAATTATTTCGCAGGAACTGGAACGCGAACTTGTCCACAGCCAGCGCAAGCAGATGGCCGGCAAGGACAGCGGCAAAAAGGGCCAGAAAAAGCCCTACCAGTACCAGCAGCCCCGTCCGGTGACCGACCGCGTGGTCGAGATCCCGGAAGTGATTACTGTCAAAGAATTTTCAGAAAAAACCGGCATCGGCGCCGCCAAAGTGATCGGCGAACTTATGAAGAACGGCATCCTGGCCAATATCAACCAGCAGATCGACTACGACACCGCCCAGATCATCGCGATGGGTCTCGGCATCCAGCTCAAGAAGAAGCGCGGCGAAGGCAGTGCCGAGGACGTGTTTTCCGGCAATCTTGAAGCCCTTTTGAAACAGGACGAAGCCGCGGATCTCCAGCCCCGCCCGCCGATCGTGGTGGTGATGGGTCACGTTGACCACGGAAAAACCAAACTGCTCGATTACATCCGCAACACCAACGTGGTGGCCAAGGAGGCGGGCGGCATCACCCAACACATCGGCGCCTATCAGGTCGTCAAAAACAACCGAAAAATTACTTTCCTTGACACCCCGGGACACGAAGCGTTCACCGCCATGCGTGCCCGCGGAGCCAAAGTCACTGACATCGCCATTCTGGTGGTCGCGGCCGACGAAGGCGTCAAACCCCAGACCGTGGAAGCTTTGCAGCACGCCCAGGATGCGGGCGTACCAATCATCGTCGCCATCAACAAGATTGATAAAGAGAACGCCGCGCCCGAACGTGTGAAGGGCGAACTCGGCGAATACGGCCTGGTTCCGGAAGAGTGGGGCGGCTCCACCATTATGGTGCCCGTTTCCGCCATGACCGGCCAGGGCATGGACACGCTTTTGGAAATGATCCTCCTGGTGGCCGACATGGCAAACCTCAAGGGAAACGCGAACCGTGAAGCCGTCGGAACCGTGATCGAAGCCCATCTGAACCCAAGTCTGGGCCCGGTGGCCACCATTATCGTGAATACCGGAACACTCAAGGTCGGTGACAACTTCGTGGTCGGAGGAACGCACGGCCGCGTGAAAGTGATGAAAGACAACGCCGGCAAAAATCTCCAGGGCGCAGGTCCGTCCACTCCGGTCATGATCGCGGGAATTTCCGCGTCTCCCCAGTCCGGCGACATTTTGCACGTGGTGGCCAACGAACAGACCGCGCGCGCCCAGGCGCTCAACGTCCAGACCCTCAAGGAAGCGGAAATGCTCAAGAAACGCGGAGTGGGTGAAATCATGTCCCAGATTACCTCCGGCCAGCTCAAGCAGCTCAAACTCGTGCTAAAGGCGGACTCCAAAGGTTCGCTGGAAGCATTGAAACAGTCCATCGCCCAGATCAAGAACGACATGGTCAGCGTCAAAACCGTGCTTGCCAGCGTTGGCAATGTGACCGAGTCCGACGTCATGATGGCGGCAGCCGCGGGCGGCATCGTTATGGGATTCCATGTGGATGTTCCGCTCCAGGTGAAGAAAATCGCGGAACGCGAACATGTTGAAGTTCTGCAGTATACGATCATTTATAAACTCCTCGACGACATCAAGAAGATCCTCACAGGTCTTCTGGAACCTGAAATTATTGAAAATATCATGGGCCGTGCTGAAGTGAAGAAGATCTTCATGACGGAGAAGAAAGAGATGATCGTGGGTTGCAAGATCATCAAGGGCCACGTGGAAAACAAATCCAAGGTCCGCGTGTTCCGCCAGGGTCCGGAAGGTGAAACCAAAGTCGGCGACGGCCAGATCAACACTCTCAAGAGTTTTGAAAAGAACGTCAACGAGGTCAACGAAGGCAACGACTGCGGAATCCGCTACGAAGGCTTCATGCCGCTCCTTGAAGGAGACATCCTGGAGTCCTACAAGATGGATAAGAGAATCCGGACGCTGTAATTGGATTGAACATCAAAAAAGCCCCGCTTTTCAGAGGGGCTTTTTACGTTTACGGTTTGAATCCTTGCGGAGCCGTTATTTATTTGCGAACAGCATCCTTGAGAGATTTGCCTGACTTGAAAGCTGGAAGCTTCATGGCAGGGATCTTGATCTTCTGGCTTGGGTTGCGTGGATTTACACCGGTGCGGGCAGCGCGCTTTGAAACGCGGAAAGTGCCGAAACCTGTTACGGTGACGTTTTCACCCTTTTTGAGAGACTTGGTGATGCTTGCGAGAACCGCCTCGAGAACATCCCCTGCAGCCTTTTTGGTAACGCCAGTTGCTTTTGCAGCTGCGTCGACGAGATCTTGTTTTGTCATAGCCTTTATTGATTAAGAAATAAGGGTGACTGCGTCAGTATATGGCTTCTGCAGCGGAATGCAAGCTTCATTTTTATTGTGTCCAGACGCTTTATGGCTTCTGTCTATCTATATGGGATCAATAATGGTAGGTTGAGATATTATCTTCTAACAACTTCGCCGTATGGAAACCAATACACCGGACGACGCTGCAAAGGCCGCTGCCGATGCCGCAGCAAAGACCGCAGCTGAAGAAGCTGCAAAGAAGGCCGCTGAAGAAAAAAAAGAGTAAAGCGGCCATTACTTATGCGATTCTGACTTATACTTCTTTTCAGGGGTTATAAGTCAGGAAGCATCGGTGATCCCCGTTCCCCTTCCAATTTGTGCTTTTTCCCCCGTTTGCTCTATACTATGGTCACTTTCCCGATCATTTACGGCTTATGGCTTCCACGAAGGACAAATTCAAACTCGTCAAAATCCCGACCCATACCGACCCGCGCGGCAGTTTAAGCGCGATCGAACTCAAGGACTACGTGGACTGGCCCGTGAAACGCGTCTACTACGTGACCGGCGTGACCCTGGACCGGGGCGGCCACGCGGTGCGCGGCGAAAAAAAGATCTACGTGTGCATGGAGGGAACCATGACCGCCAGAATCCATGACGGCAAAGAGTGGCACGCGATTCCGCTCAAAGGCCCGGACGACGCCATCGTGATGAACGGCATGTGCTGGCGCGAATTCAAGGACTTCAGCCCCGGCGCGGTCTTATGCGCCATTTCCAACATGAACTACGAGAAGGAGAAGTATATCTACGATTTTGAGGTGTTTTTGGGGGAGGCGGGGTAATTAAAATATAAAAACACTAGATATGTCTACCTGAAGCATTCATGTAAACATATAAGTTTTTCTTATATTTCTTTTCCTGAAGTAAATCAGCTCTTTTGGTTATTAACACCTATTTGTACTTGGTTCAAAGCTACAAAATTTACTGGTGTTAATGCAGGATACATTTCTAAAATTTTAGAATAAAAATCACTGTAATTAACTGGAAGTTGGACACTAAGTACAAGGGCATATTTCATTTTTTTCGTTTTGTCTCGCTGGCCTCTTGCAAGTGCATGAATGTGAAAAATGGGGTCACAAATATCCTGACCTTTTTTATTTATTGTACGAGAATCTACAGTATCCCATTTCATATCTTTCCTTAATTTTTCTTCAGTTGAAAATGGTGTTGGACTTGATTCACTTACTGGAAATGAACTCATTTCCCATCCTTCATCAATTAATTGTTTAGCATTGGCAGCTCCTTTTTTTATATCAATAATTTGCTTTTTGCCACCTTTCTTTTTGAAAGAAAATCGATGAGAATTTGGATAAAATGAAACTTGTGCAGCGCATGTGGTGTAATCATCGGGGTGCTTTGGATCAACGTCTGCTAAGACACCCAAAGTCCAATGGAGTTTTACTTTTTCTTTAAAAATTTCATTGTGCCATGGGATTTTAAATTCTATATATTTTCCAGGTAATATTTCCCCATTATAAATTAGAGTGTATGCATTAGGATCACAATTTGTGAATTCATCTAATTCGTGAGCCATAGGACCGTGACCCATGTATAAGTCATGCCCCTTTTGATTTTTCTTAACTCCATGAATTAGCATTATTCTTGAAACAAATGGATCTATTACATTGTTACTAAAACCCACGATTTGAGCAGCTATTGATGCCACTAAAGGTGAAGCATAACTTGTTCCCCAGGCTAATAATTTTTTATCGGCTTTCGTAGACACTAAATGCATTGGGTTTTGATCACATCCACCAAATGCTGCTAGGTCGGGTTTTAATTTATTACCTTCTCTTCCAGGTCCTATACTGCTATATGGTGCAACCTTTATCTTACCCTTTGGTTCTGAATATGATCCTACAGACAACCCATTAACCATATCTGCAGGAGATTGTATTCTATTTAAAGGATCACTTTTTTCGCCATGATTTCCTACTGCTACACAAAAAAGTACGTTGTGATCTACAGTCAAAAGATCGACGGAGTATGTGAAGCGAGATATTTGATCATCCAATATAGGCCCTGAAGGTCCAATACTTATATTGTATACTTTAATATCTTTTTGTTGCGGAACTATGGTTTCAATTGCATCTATGACCTCATAGAGATCAGGATCTAGAGAATTCATAGATGGCATGACTCTAAAACTTTTTACCGAGACTTTTGGTTCTTGTAGTATTGTAGAATGATTAAAGTTATTTAATGGCCCATACAATATCGCACCTGAAACTGCTGTGCCGTGGCTTATACAGTCATCATCTTCTGCGGCAGAACTTGCTTCAATATTTTCGCAATAATTTTTAAGATAAGGGCTTGTCTCATCAATTCCACCATCAAAAACACCAACTACTATATTTGATTTGATAGAAAAGACTGGTGGTTGTGGCATACCTGAAGTTAATTGCCCCCTTATTGTTGGCAAATTTCGATAAATCAAAGGGTGAGCTGTTCTCAAAGGATTATATCCTTTCAAATGATTAAGGACGTTTCTATCACCATAAAAACTAACGAATGTAATTCCATCTCCATACTGTTTTTTTCTAATTGTATTTTCATTTACACCTGCATTTTGAAGAAAGTTAATAAAATGCTTTATCACTAAATTTTTATCAAAACTAAAAGGATGGAGAACTGCCTCTACCCTTCCGCCTTCCCACTTATCCACAAATCCCAATATTTGTTCTTCAGGTTTTAATAAGGCCAAATTGTGAATTTTTCGCAAATCATAGATGAATTTCTTAGATAGTCCAGATTCTTTTTTATTTAATTCTTTTTGAAGATTATCTAAACCTTTATCTGTAGCTCTTATAAAAAGCAGCTTACCTGGTTCTACTTCATTCTCATCTTCAGTTTTTTTACCCCAGATTCTTGACCCTACTTCTGTAAATTCAGCTAGTGATCCTTCCACAGAAAAAAGGGTGTCTGGATAATAACTTTTTGCTGTAAATTCTGGTTCTATACGCAAACAAACTATAAATTCATTTGGTAGTTTTAAATTTGAAGGAACTTCACTAATTGCTTGTTTAGTTTTTACAATATCTGCTAGGATTTTGCTTCTAGCCTCTTCAAAGGCAATTTGAGGTTGTTTTGGAGGACCAAATCTGCCTTTTTCTATTGGCTTACTATATAATTGTCCATTGTAAAGTATGGGGCGTTTTTTCATATCTTGGTTTTAGAAATATGATATTGAACACCTGCTGGACTTAGTTGCATCATGCCTGCAAGTTCTCTAATAGTTATAGATCTACCCAATACTTTTTTAGCAATCTGACAAATTTTACCCTTTATTTTTTTATCGATACTATTAAACTGCAATTCTTTTAAGATCGCCTCAAATGGAGATTCTTTTTTTAGAATAATTCTTCTTTTTACTCCTTCTGAAAATCTGCAAATATCAGATGGACTAAAATTTTTTAATACATCTGCAATAATCAAAAGGAAATCCTCATTAACAACATATTCTGATAATTCTTTTCTTATGATTTTTATGCGCTGCTCTTCGTTTGGCAAATTTAATTCAAAAATCTGATCGAAGCGGCGCCAAATTGCTCTATCAAGCAATTCAGGATGATTACTTGTAGCAATTAAAACAGAAGAGACTGGCCATTCTTCTAGCTCCATCAATAAAATATTAACGACTCTTTTCAATTCACCTAAATCTGTAGGATCATCTCTCCTTTTTGCAATTGCATCGAATTCATCAAGCAGTAGAACGGATGAAGTTTGACGGGCATATTGGATAACTTTTTTTAGATTATGACCAGTTTTACCTAAAAAACTTGATATTGTTATTGCCAAATCCAGAACTATTAAATTTTTATTAAGACTTCCAGCAATATAACGTGCCAACATGGTTTTTCCCGTCCCTGGTGGCCCAACAAAAAGTAATTTTGATGTTGGTTTTATGTTTTTACTTAAGAGAATTTCAACCTTTTCTCTTTCATCTAAAAAATGTTCTACTTTTTCATTTAAGCTGGAATCTAGAATAGGCATAATTGTGTGATCTTTGTTTGGCGGGACCATTGTTGCCATTTCAAGCTGATTATCTTGATTAATAGGCAAAGGAGAAGCTCCCGCTGAACGTAGAGCACTTCTACCCATGGAGTGTAAACTGATAATTTCATTAATTCTTTTTGAGGCTTCGGGATTTGTATTTTTTAAAATTCGCGCCAGCGTAATTGCTGCAGTTTCAAATTTCCCAATATCGTGCTCAAAACCGGCCAAAACCAATGCTGATAGGAATTTTTCAACTGGGACTATTTTGTTTAGTTTTTTTGTCATAAGTTTAATAACTGTACAAATATAATAAAAAAGCTTCTTTAAAGCCAATATATCCTGTTCAGTTTTATATTGCAATACTAGAATGCTATACAGACTGATATATTGTGGCTATAAATTTATTTAAACATTTATAGCTTTCCTTTCGCTTTTCGCTATAATATACTCACTTTCCACGTCACTTTAGGCTTATGTCCAAGAAAGTCCTCATCACAGGCGGAGCCGGGTTTATCGGCAGCAATTACGTCCATTATTATGTGCAGCATCATCCCAAGGATGAGGTGTTTGTGCTGGATAAGCTCACGTATGCGGGGAATCTGGATAATATCGCGGAGCTGATCAAGGCCAAGCGGGTGACGTTCGTGGGCGGGGATATTGCCGACCAGAGCTTCATCAACAGTCTTTTTGGCAGGGAGCAGTTCCATACGGTGATCAACTTCGCGGCGGAGACACACGTGGACCGCAGCATTATTGATCCGCATATTTTTGTGCAGACGAACGTGATGGGCACGCACAACCTGCTGCTGGCCTCGCGCGATAACGAGGTGAAGCGCTACCACCAGATCTCCACGGATGAGGTGTACGGCGACCTGGGCACGGGTTCCAAGGACTATTTTACGGAAAAGACGCCCATTAATCCTAACTGTCCGTACGCGGCTTCCAAGGCCGCCGCCGACCTTTTGGTGCAGTCGTATTTTGAGACGTACAAGATGCCGATCACGATTTCCCGCTGTTCCAACAACTACGGGCCGTACCAGTTTCCGGAGAAGCTCATCCCCTTCTTTTTCAAGCTGGCTTCGGAAAACAAGCCGCTGCCGGTGTATGGCGATGGTTTGAATGTGCGCGACTGGCTGTACGTGCTGGATCATTGTTCTGCGATCGATTTGATTGTTTCGAGCAACAAATACGGCGATGTGTTCAATATTGGCGGGCACAACGAATACACGAATCTGGAGATCACTCGGCACATTCTGAAGTTTTTGGGCAAGGATGAGAATTTGATTACCTTTGTTGAAGACCGCAAGGCCCACGACCGCAGGTATGCCATGGACCCGCGGAAGATTGAACGCGAACTGGGCTGGAAGCCTTCGGTGAACTTTGACCAGGGCATCAAAAAGACCTTTGACTGGTACATGGAAAACGAGGCCTGGGTAGCAAAACTTTCCAAACGCGAACACGCGCCGTTGTATTCCACGAAGGTCGTGAGCAAGACGCCGCTGAAGACGACGCGCTAGCGGACTGCAGCCCCGGAATCGGTTCCGGCGTCTTTTTCCGGTGCCACGGAACCGGATGGCTGAGTGGCAGGAACGCCTGATGCCGTTGTGTCACCGGTCGAAATTTTTCGCTGAAGGGCTCCGACTGCGCCGGTTGCCACCGCCGAAGCGGCGAGAACGGCTCCGACGGCCACAAGGACGCGCGTACGGGTGTTTTTCCGCTGCGGCTGGATGGTTTCGGACTGAGCCCCTTGCACGGATACCGCGCTGGTGAGCGGGGTGGTCGCGATTTCCGGAATCTGTGGACGTCTGATGACCATGGTTCCTCTTGGCCCCCGTGCCATAGGGTTTGGCAGTGCCGGCCAGGTGTCGTCGAGTTCAAACGGTTTTCCGCTTCCACCGTTTCCTCCGGGTAAGACGTGTGTTGGACGCCGGTCGGCCTCGGGATAAAGGGCGGTTTGTTTGTTCTGGTCCACTTCGCCGTGATCGGGAGTAAATCCCGCCAGTGCTTCGTGCAGTTGACGCACAAATTCCCTTCCCCTGCCGTTCAGGATCTCTCTGGTCTTTTGGTGAATGGCTTTTTGACGTTCCTCGGGTGACATAACACTCAGAACTCCGGAGATCGATACTCCCTCAGTGATGCGAATGCTGACCATTTCGGCAATTTTTGGATTCTGGGTAAAATGCTGAAGCATCCGTGCGGACAGCGCCGTGAGGGTGTTATCCACCGCCCGCGGATCCCGGCGGAGCATTGCCGATTGGAGTTCCTGCAGGAAATACGTTCTCATGGAATCTGCTTCTTCGTCATCCAGAAGAAAATAGTCCTTCGTCGTTGTGAAAAAGGAGTCCAGCGCCGACATGACTTCAGGCAGGTTTACGGGACGGGGCTTATTCTGTGATGTTTCAGGTCTGTTCATATTGGTGTTTTGTAAAAGCTTTGGCCGCGATTTTAGGGTCAAAGTCCGATTTCGTCAAGACGCCGCTCAAAGCGACGCGGGAAAAGTCTGCGAGCGCAGACACACAAAACACTTAATGTTTGGACCCGAGGAGAATTGAACTCCCGTAACGGAGGTTACCAAACCTCATTACGCCTTCCAGGCCGGGCCCAAGCATTGAGCATTACTTTTATATCAGTTTAAGGTGACCTTTTTGTTAACACATCTTTAAGTTTTTCTAAACTCCTGAGCCTGTGATTGATTCCTGGATCTCATTGGGCTAAAATATTATCAAGGTTACCAAATCTCATACCAAGCCGGAAAAAGAGCCTCTTGTGAAGGGGCTCTTTTCGTGTTTGTACGTGTCGCCTTCGACTACATCTCCACCGGCTGGAGCATGCCGACGCGGTTGCCTTCCGAATCGATGATGGTGATGTATTTCCCGACCGTGGGAATGTCCATGGGTTTGTCCACGAGTTTTCCGCCCGATGCTTCGACTTTTTTCATGGATTCTTCCAGGTTCTGGACGGCAATGACGATGTGGGGAGTGTTGTCCATCCGGTCGCCTTTGCGATCGTAAAAGCCGCCGTTGATGTTTCCGGGTTTCTGCATCATACCTTTGTCATCGGTTTCGCCGGTCGCGGCCATGATGTAGTCGCCCATTTCCGGGCCGAGCTGGGTCATCTTCCAGCCAAAGACGTTGGTATAAAATTCTGCAACCCGTTTTTTGTCCTCCGCGGACATTTCAAAGTGTACGACTGGATCCATGAGTGTTTGGGTTAAAAAGATACAATGGCTTGTTTATGTGGAAATTTTGGTGCAGAAGTCTGCGCGCGCAGACCTGCACCTGCTCATGTTCATTATGGTGCAGTGGAGGTCAGCTTGTGGCGGCTTCTTCAAGGGCTTTGATGTCGAGCTTCTTCATGTTGAGCATGACGTTCGTGACCTTTTCGCCGTTCGGGCCGGCCATGAGTTTGTCCAGGACAATGGGCACGACCTGCCAGGACAGTCCGTATTTATCCTTGAGCCAACCGCACTGCTGGGCTTTGGGGTCGCCGCCTTCTTTAAGTTTGTCCCAGTAGTAGTCGACCTCTTCCTGGGTATCGCAATTGATGACGAAAGAAGTTGCCTCGGTGAAGGTGAATTTATGTTCAAGACCGCTCTCCAGAGCCATGAATTGCTGGCCGTTCAACTGAAAGACGGCGTGGCTGACGGTTCCTTCCTTTTCCGGCTCTCCCGGTCCCGCGCGGAACATGTTCACGATTTTTGAGTCCTTGAAGACCGAGCAGTAGAAGTTCATCGCCTCTTCGGCTTTGCCGAACTGGGCTCCGATGAACATGAGGAACGGCGAGATTTTCTGCGGGACTTCGTTCAGAATGAGCTGCCAGGACACTCCGTACTTATCCTGCACCCAGCCGTATTTTTTACTGAAGGGATATTCTTTCAGTTCCATCAGGGTTTTCCCGCCCTTGGAAAGTTCCGCCCATAATTTGTCCACGTCCTGTTCCGTTTCACATTCCACGGTGAAGGACACGGCGGGCGTTAAGGTGAATATGGGGCCTCCGTTGAGTGCGGAAAAATGCTGTCCGCAGAGTTCGAACTCCACGGTCATCACGGAGCCGTCAGGCCTTCCGGAAACTTTTTCCACCTCTTTCCCCTTGAAGCGGGTGGTGTTCAGGATTTTGGAGTTTTTAAAGAGTGAGACGTAAAAGCCGGCCGCCTCTTCGGCCTGGTCGTTGAACCATAACATGGGAGTGATTTTTTGCATGAAGGGTGGATATGAAGTGGTTCCTTATTATGCCACTTCATCGCCCGCAATCCAAATCAAATCTACGTTGTCGACTTCATACTGCGGCCTGGTTGAAAATTTCTGTTTTTCTTTAAATAAAAGATTGGCTTTTTGCTGATGCTTTTCTTTTGCTTCGGCAATTCGTTTGTTCATGGCCCCCTCGAATTCGCCGCCGGTTCTGTTGGTGCGGATCTGCCCGTTTGTTGAAAATCCGACGCCGCTTATTCCGTTTGCAGAGGCAAAGTCCGTGAGCTGCACGCAGATTTGTTCAAAAAGACTTTTCTCGTCCACTCCGTACAGGTACGTGCTGCTCGGGTTTAAGGAAGCGACGAGGTATTTCTTCCCGTCCTGTTCCCAAACATGCATTAATACCAACCCTTTACAGGTGTTATCCTCCGGATCATGGAAAACCATCTGGAGAAAGTGCGGGTCGTTCCATTGATCCATGTCTCCGGACACGCACACCCCTCCGACCATTCGGGCGTTCCCGCTCGCGGAGTTTTTGGTGATATAGGCGTTGAGTTTCTTTACCTGTTTGCCTTTGCTTTCTTTTGACTCGAATTTCGAAAGTTCCCCTTCAATCTGATCGAGCTCTTCTTCAAAGGTGTCCATGAGTTTCTGGGCCATGTATTTGGAAAAGGTTTCGGGATTGTATTTGCCCAGACTGATGTTTTCCTCGGCATTCAGCAGCTCTTCCAGTGTGATGCTGCTAAGCCGGATCCGGCTTGGGTCCGTATATTTAGGGTTTCCGGCGGCTGCCGCGATTTTGGCGATTCTCTGGCGTTTGGCGAGTATCATTTTCTTGGCCACGCCCCATTTTTTCCCTTTGAGAACCCCGCTGATCTGTTTGCGGAAAGATTTCATGTCGGCCTCTTTTTTGGGGTTCATGCGGTTCAGCGCCTCCTGTTTTTCCTCGTCCATCTCTTTCGCCCGGAGTTTTTTGAAAATCGTCGGTAGGACCCTGGTCATCCACTGGTCTTTATCCGCCTCGCCGAGCATCTTGCGGGATATTTCCTTGATCTGGTCGGCAAAGAACGTGTGCAGTTCTCCCAGATACGCGTAATCTTTGTTTCTGGCGTTAGAGACCCGGTCGGTCGTCCCCTGAATGTACGCCCGGATGTCCTCGTACTTTGCGAACTGGTATCCGATGAGCAAATTTTTCACCTCATCCACCATTTTTCCCGAGATGATGGATTCGGCGACGATGGCAAAAAGTTTCTGTTCCATGTTGCCGGCACCCTCCGCCCACGGTTCGCCTTTGATTTTTTCAAACGTTTCATCGATCTTTTTCCCGATGTCCTCCAGCATTTTTTCTTTGTCGTATCCCATTTCCGCCCATACGTTGCTCCAACCGTAAAATCTTGCCTTGATCGGGTCGAGCTTTTGGATATCCAGCGTCTGGCCCTCTTTCACGACCAGGTCGGTGGAGGCTCCCAGATCCAGCACGTACCTGTCTTCCAGGACGTAGTCACTGAGGTCACCTGTCCGGTCTGTGAACTGCCTGTTCCGCTCATAATTCGTCCAGCTTCCGGAGTTGTTCTGGTAGATGGTTTTGAGGATTTCCTGATAGAGCGGATGATTTTTGATCTCCGGTTTGTCCGGCCCCGGGTTGATGATGCCCGTTGTCAGCGCCTCAACGTCGGCAAAAAACTCGTTCTTGTTTGAAGCCTCAAGATATGCCCGCACCAGCGCCGGGGTTACGACTCTTAAATGGTCCAGGTACTGCCACAGTTCGTTTTTGTTCCCGTTGGTGAGGACGCCTTTTTTCAGACACTCGATCACCCCTTCAAAAATTCCCGCCGCACGTTTGGAATAACCTCCAACGATTCGTTCGCAAAAAGTGATGTTATCCTCCTGATTGAACGGCAGATATTCTGCGATCTCATCGCTGAATTTTTCCATGTGTTCGTGAATTTTCGCCATCCGCCTGATTTTGTCGTCCTTTGGTTCCGCCTTGGTAAGACCGATAATCTTCATGCTATCTCTGATTTTCCCTTCCTCGAAGAGTACCGGGATTGCTTTGGCGTTTTTTGTGGCCGCCAGCGCGTTAAGTTTCGTCGACTTGTGTATGCTGTCCCACTCGTCGCTCTTGCATTGGCTGATCAGTTCGTCGGTCGCCCTGTCCCCTCCGATCATTCCAAGCGCTTGTACGGCCTGCCCCCTTTTGCTTATTGCCTCATTGCTGAAATCTTCCTTCGTTTCCCCGACTATTTTGAGAAGTTTTTCAACCGCCCCCTCCATTTTCCACCTGGCTGCGGATTCGATGGCTTTTGCCTGGACTTCGCGGTTCGTATCGTCGATCAGGGAGATGGTTATCTCGTCCGCTTTTTGCCTGTCCATCGAAAAACTGTTGGCAACCACATCCAGCAGGCGCAGCCTCATTTCAGCATTTTCCCCATTTTTTGACGCCTCCAGTTTTTTTTGTATCGAATCCAGCACTTCGGGTCCGATGTTTATGAGTGCCTGAACGACTTTTTCTTTCGGCCTTGATGAGTCGAACTCTGCCATATCACAAACCCGGGCAAGGGTATCCATAAGAGGCTCTATTGTTTGAGGATCTCTGATTTCCTGATACACCGATGCCGCCAGTGTTATGCCGTCGGGCTTAAGTTCCTTCATCAGTTCCTGCATCTCTCCGATTACTTTGTCTTTGAGGCCCGTTCCACCAAGTTTTCCTAGTGCTGAAATGACCTTGTAACGTACTTCGTAATGGGTGTGGGAAAAATAACAATGGATGAGGGGTTTGATCAGCCTCTCATCCGGCAGTTCTGTCGCAAGATCCAGCACCGTTCCCCAATCGGTTTTATCGTCATCGTGGCTACTCTCTAAAAATTTAACGACTGTTTTGACGACATTTTCGCCTCCTATGCTTCGGAGGCACTGATGTGCCGGACCGCTTTCCGTGGCGGGGGTATTGATATCGGTAATTTTTTGAAAAAGATACGGGATGGCTTTTGTGCTTTTTACTTCCGTCAGATAATCCAACGCGTAGGAGATCACCGTCTGCAGTGCTTTATCAGCGGCCGGTTGCTCCTGACTCTTTTCAATGACCCTCATGAAAATATTTTCCACCGTTTCCGAGCGTATCTTCCTGAGTTTCATCCACGCAAACGTTTGTGAATTTTCTTCGTAGAGCATCTCTTCCAGTACAGGCAGGGCTTGTTCCTGATGAGCCCCGATCAATTCGTCCATGAGTTCCGAAAACGTATATTCACTGTGATATTTGGGGCATAACCTGATGAGAAGCTCAACTTCCCCCTGAGCGGCCATGATCTTGAACGCTACTTCCGATTTCCTTTCGACCAGCAATGTTTTGAGGGACGGCAAACAGACCGTATAACACTCCTTTGCTATTTCGGAATTTTCATCGAGGAAATCCAGAACCGCGTGTTCAGCTTTCCAGTCCCCGCTTTCCAGTCCCTCTTTGAGGAGATTGGCCCTTTTCTGTTTATCCGGAAGCCTTTTGACGAACTCCCTGTGAGACTCCTCCATCCGGGTCTGTGTTCGTCCCTGCTTCAGCAATGTAATAAACTCTTCGGCGGAAAGTTGTTCGATTTGCGGCAGCATTTTTTCTATCGCTTCCATAATAGTGTAGCCCATCCCTGAGAACTTTTCCGGATGTTTGCTTAACTCCTGAACCAGGGGGTGAAAAGTCCGTATCTCTCCCATTTTGCCCAGCTCCCTTATGTAGGCTCCCCTCAGATCACTCTTGGTATCTTCAGCAATCGCTTTATTCAGCAGTGCGTCGATGGCTGCCGGTTTGCGTGACTTTCCGAGGGCCATCACAACGTACCGCAGGAGTACCTCATCTTTCATCATATCGAGGCATTCAATAAGCAGGGCCGTAACCCGTTCATCCTGAAATTTTCCAAGGGCAAACATTATTTCATTCCGGACTCTGTATTTCTTCTGCCGCACATACCGGATCAAAGGGTCTATTGATTTTGGATCGACGATTTCCGCCAGACCCATGGCCGCCCCCACCTGTGCCGGTCCGTCCAGGGCCTCTATAAGTTTATCAACTGCTTCCGGGTTGTCCTTTTTGGCAGACATTCCGATGAGCATTCCAATCGATTCTTGAAATTTCTTTTTCCGGAAACTTTTGTCCTCTCTGGCGTTTTCAAGAATCCGATAAAAGAACGGGAGCAAATCACTGTTGACGAGGACTTCCTGGAAATTCTGCAGGCTCTGGTCGCTGTGATCAAACTTTTCCAGCGCCGCCTTCAGAGGATCAAGAACTTTCGGATCTTCCAGGGTCGGTCCGATTTCATCAACAGCTTTCGAAAACTGATTGATGACGTTGCTCAGGGAGAGAAAATCCATGAAGCGGCCCCTGTGCACTTTCACAAGGTTTCTTATCTCTTCGTCTTCAATTTCGTCCGGGTGGAGAAGCTTCCCTTTTCTCAGGGACATTACTTCTTCTTTGTGCGCTTCAAGTTCGGCTTTTTTAGCAGGATCCTGTACCTGCCCAACATATTTATCGAAGTCTTCGTCATGGATGCGCATCGGTGTTCGTTATTATCTTTTTATTATACAATATTATTGTACTTTCGTCCACTGTGCCGTTTCGCATGTTCCAGGGGTCTGTGCTATGATTTTTGCGACTTTTTCACGTGCTTTTTTTATGCGTTATTCCAAGTTTTTCGGGAGGACCACGATGACGGTTCCCCATGATGCCGATTCGGTGAATGCCAAGTATCTGACCCAGGGCGGGTTTGTGGATAAGATGGCCGCGGGGATTTATAATTTTTTGCCGCTCGGAAAAAAGGTTTTGGATAAAATCGTTCAGATTATCCGTGAGGAGATGAACGCCGTGGAGGGCCAGGAGATCGCCATGCCGGCGCTTCACCCGATCGAGCTCTGGCAGCAGACCGGGCGCGATAAAACGGCGGACGCCATTTTGTACCGCACCAAGGGCGCCGGCGATAAGGACTTTGTCTTTGCCCCTTCGCACGAAGAGGCAGTGACTCCGCTCGCCAAGAAATTCATCCAGTCCTACAAAGACCTCCCGCTCTGCGCGTACCAGTTCCAGACCAAGTTCCGCAATGAACCCCGTGCCAAGTCCGGTATTTTGCGCGGCCGCGAGTTCGGCATGAAGGACATGTACAGCTTCCACACGGATGACGCCGACCTGGACCAGTATTACGAAAGGGTCAAACAGGCGTATTTGAACGTCTATGAACGCTGCGGGGTCAAAGCGTACGTCGTGGAGGCTTCCGGCGGTATTTTTTCCGACAAAATTTCCCATGAGTTTTCCGTGGTGACCCCCGCTGGTGAAGATACCATTCTGGTGTGCGGAAAGTGCAACATCGCCCAGAACCTTGAAATTGCCGAGGGTAAAGTCCATAACCCCCACGACCCTGAAGAGAAGGAACTCCCGATGAAAGAGGTGAAGGCCGTTCGTGGTCCATCGATTGAAGAGAGCGGCAAAGCCCACGGCGTCCCCGACTCAAAAGTGCTCAAGACCGTGGTGTACAAACTGCAGAACGGCGGCCTCATCGGCGTGTGCATCCGCGGCGACCTGATGGTGAACGAACACAAACTTTCCAAATACGTGGGCCAGGAGGTTCATCCCGCCGGCAAAGATGAAATGGAAGCGATCGGGCTCGTGCCGGGCTTTATCTCTCCGGTTGGTCTGCCGCACGTCAAAGGCGGCGTGAAGCACGCGGCCGAAGTGGGCGCCGACGAAAAGGGCGTGAAGGAGGATAAACACGGCAAAGTTGCTCTTCCATTCATCGCCGACCATTCCATCAAGGCCGTGAAAAACTTTGTGACCGGGGCCAATAAAATGCACATGGACCTGGTGAACGCGAACCTGGGAACGGATTTCACCATCGAAGATTTTACTGATCTCGTTTCCATCAAGGTCGGATTCGGCTGCGCCAAATGCGGCTCCAAACTTGAGGAAGTGAAGGCTATTGAAGCCGGCAATATTTTCAAACTCGGCACCAAATATTCCGAAGCGTTCGACGTGAACTTCACCGACGAAAAGGGGAAAAGAAAACTGGCGGTCATGGGATGCTACGGCATCGGCACGACCCGCATGGTGGGAACGATCGTCGAAGCGAGCCATGACGACAAGGGCATCATCTGGCCAAAATCCGTCGCTCCGTTCCTGGTGCATCTCATCGCGCTCGGCGCCGAAAAAGATCCCGAAGTCAAAAAATCCGCCGAGGATATTTACGAAGTCCTCATGCACGAAGGCGTGGAGGTTCTCTACGACGACCGCGACGAATCCGCCGGCAAAAAATTCAACGACGCCGATCTTGTCGGCATCCCGCTCCGCATCGTCGTCAGCAGCAGAACGCTGAAGGAGAAAAGTGTGGAATGGAAAATGCGCAGCGAAAAAGATGGCAAGCTGGTGAAATATGAAATGGCCCCCAAAGAGATCATCGAATGGGTGTACGAAGATTGCGGGAATTGTGAAAACTGCCAGTGCGGATAATGTAACCCAACACACATGCGGGTTCTGATATTGGGAAAAAACGGCATGCTCGGTCACGACCTTCTGAAAGTTTTTTCGAAGGACGATGTCATTGCGCTCGGTTCGGCCGATCTTGATATCACGGAGCAGGAGCGGGTTTTTGAGGAGTTCATGACGATCCAGCCCGACGTGGTGATCAACGCCACGGGGTACACCAACGTGGATCTTGCGGAAAAGGAACAGGAAAAGGCGAACGAGGTGAACGGATACGCCGTGGGTATTCTGGCCAAGGCTTCCCGTGAAATCGGGGCGACCCTCGTCCATTTCAGCACGGACTATGTTTTCGACGGGAAAAAGGTTGACGGGTACAAAGAGGAGGACCCCACGAAGGCCCTCAACGCCTACGGCAGTTCCAAGGAACTTGGCGAGAAACTTCTGGTCGAAGAGATGGAGGCGCAGCAGGACATGTATGAACCCGAGGGGAAATATTTTTTGATCCGGACTTCGTGGCTGTTTGGCAAACACGGGAAGAATTTTGTGGATACGATGATCAACTTCAGCAAGGACCATAAGGAGATCAATGTGGTGAACGACCAGCACGGAAAACCGACCTACACCCTGGACCTGGCCAGACAGGTAAAATTCCTGCTGGACACGCATGAATATCCTTCAGGGATTTACCATGTGACCAACGAAGAGGAGACCACCTGGTATGACTTCGCCAAGGCCATTTTCGGGCTGTACAAGAGCCCTGTAAATGTGTTACCATGCACATCCCAGGAGTTTGTCCGGCCGGCAAAAAGGCCCCAATACTCCTCACTCATCAACACCAAGCTTCCTCCGCTCAGGCCATGGAAGGAAGCCCTGGCTGAATATTTATCCGACAAACTATGAAAGGAGTTCTCCTCGCAGGCGGGAACGGGCGCAGGCTCAATCCCCTCACCGACATCACGAATAAGCATCTTCTTCCGGTCTACAACAAGCCGATGATTTTGTATCCGCTCCTGACGTTGATCGACGCGGGCATTAAAGATATTCTGGTGGTTACCGGCCGCGAGTACGCGGGAGGTTTTTTGAAGCTGCTCGGTTCCGGCCGCAATTTTGGCTGCTCTCTCACCTATGAAATCCAGGATGACGCCGGCGGTATCGCCCAGGCGCTCGGACTTGCCGATGATTTTGCGAACGGACAGAATGTGGCTGTGATTCTTGGCGACAATATTTTTGAGGATAATTTTAAAAAAGATATCGAAGAGTTCAAGCAGCAGGGAGGGGCACGGGTCTTCCTCAAACAGACCAAAGACGCTTCCCGTTTCGGGGTTGCCGAGCTCGATGGTGACAAAATCGTGAATATTGAAGAGAAACCGGAGCACCCCAAAACGAATCTGGCCGTTACCGGGTTTTATCTCTACGACAAGGGTGTTTTCGACATTATTAAAAAACTTCAGCCTTCCGGACGCGGCGAACTCGAAATTACCGACGTGAACAACCATTACATTCAGAACGGTTTGATGAAGGCCACGGTTGTTGAAGGCAACTGGACTGATGCGGGAACTTTTGAAAGTCTTTACCGCGCCAACCGCGTTGCCCGGCACATCGAGCTGATTCGTGCCGGTCTGAACCCGGAAGAGATTTTACAGCGTGAGCACGAGATGCTAGAGTAGAAGGCGTCTTATTTTTGCTCTATGGCTTCAGCTGCGCGGATTTTAGTTTCGGGGTCATGGGCGTACGATTACCTTATGGAGTACGACGGCCTTTTGAAGGAGGCCATTTTGCCCGAAAAGCTCGATCACCTGAGCGTGGGCTTTACCGTTTCCAAAAAGAGCGTTCACTTTGGCGGCTGTGCCGGAAACATCGCCTATAATTTAAAACTTTTCGGAATCGATCCGCTGGTTGTCGGGCTCGTGGGAAGTGATTTCGGGGACTACGCCAAGTGGATGAAAAAAAACGGGATTGATATTTCCACGCTGACCAAACTTCCCAACGATTTCACCGCGTCCGCCTATATTCTCACGGACCGGGAACAGAACCAGATCCAGATTTTTCACGGCGGGGCGATGCTTGCCGCACCGCTTGCCGTGGGCATGCGCGAGTACCGGTACCATTCCCTGGACTGGGTGATGATCTCCCCCGACGATCCGCGGAGAATGGCGCGCCTTGCCCAGGAATGCCGGGAGCTTGAATTGAAATATATTTTTGATCCGTCCCAGCAGATATCCAATATGACCGATGCCGTTTTGCAGGTTGCCATCGAAGGCGCGAGCGTGCTGATCGTGAACGAGTACGAAGCGGACCTGCTCTCAAAAAAATTCGGCGTCACGCGCGAGGGGCTCATGAAAATGGTCCCGACCTTTATTGAAACGCACGGCGAAAGAGGCTCCTCCGTGGTGAGCAAGGAAGGAACATTTTTTATCAAATCCGTGAAACCCGGTGTCGTGGCTGATCCCACCGGCTGCGGGGACGCGTTCCGCGCGGGGCTTTTGTACGGGCTTCAGCAGGGACTGGGTGTTGAGAAAGGCTGTCAGATCGGAGCGCTTACCGCCACGTATGTCCTGGAAAAAGAGGGAACGCAAAATCACCGGTTTACGATGGAAGAGTTCAAAATAAGGTTCGAGGATAATTTCGGAACGGGATTTTAAACGGACATACAAAAAAACCGCCGTGAAGCAGTAGTAAGAGAGAAACTCGCAGAAGTTCAATCCCTTGGTCCAAAGAGGAGGAGGACGGCCGCGAAATCGGGCCGGAACCACACGTGGGTTCTTGTTCCGCGTAGAAGCGAAACTATCCTCCATCCTCCTGGACGTTGGGCGAAAAGTTATTATTCCCCCTTGGCTATGAGAGCCGCGGGGTACTGTTGATGTTGATGGGTGAGGTGTCACTCGACCCGGAACGAGACCAGCCCGTTCCGGGGAGTGGCGTGTTGCCTCAGTGCGTCTCGACGACGCCCGAGGACGGGACGAACGCGCAGGCGATCTGCGATTGCGAATCGGCCGCGGGCTCGTTGTCCTCCCAGGCGCCGCCGGAGTTGCTGGCTGCGCGCCAGACGAACTCCGAGGAGCACGCGCCCGAGCCGGAGTTGCGGCAGGAGAGCAGGTCGGACGCGCTGTCCTTGAGACCCTGCATCCCGGCGACGTACGAGAGGTCGTCGGGGTTCTTGCCGTGCATGCTCGCGAGGGTCGGCTTGTAGACCGACCACCACTCGCACCCATCCGTACAGCTCAAGACGTTCTTGGCGCCGTAGAGCACCGCGCAGACCGCCGTCGACCCGTCGCTGGTGTAGACCGACACGGTCTGGCCGGGCGTGAACGAGCCGTCGCTGGTGAGCGTGGCGTCGACCCAGCCGAGCGTCGAGCTCGACAGGGAGGGCTTCCAGGTCACGTCGGCGAGCTTGCTGCCGCCGCTGCCGGAGCCACCCGAGCCGCCGTCGCCACCGCTGCCGCCCGTGCCGTTGGACACGCACGAGCCGCTGACGCAGTGGGTACCCGATCCGCACATGCCACCGCACGAGTCGGGCGAGCCGCCGCTGCCGGGAACGCACTTGCCGGCGCTGCAGACCGTCCCGAGACCGCACGTGCTACCGCACGAACCGGGGTTGGTCACGCTCTTGCAGCTCACGGGGCTGGTGCTGGTGTCGCACCAAGTCCCGTTGCCGCAGGCCGAGCAGGCGCTGTTGTTGTAGACGCACTGTTGCGTCGCAACGTTGCAGCTCGCGGGAGACTGGCAGAGGCCGCCGCAGTTGCCGGCATCGCTGCCGCCGGCGCCGCCGGTGTCGCAGTTGCCGTCGCGGCACGCGGGTGCCTCCTCCGAGTCGTCGCCGCAGCCGATGAGGGCGAAGGCGCCGAGAGAGAGAACGAGAGCGAGACCGAGAGTCGAAACGAGAGAGGTCTTCATGGTACTGGTTCCTTCCAGAGAACGAGGGCTTTGGGCCCCCCGAGGATTCCTTGGGCTGTAGGGCCCCGAACTGCACCACCATGGTGCCGCTCCGGTCCCTACTTCCTCGAAAGTTGGGCCCGAATCTATTTGTTTGTACGCTGTGCATTTTTGTCACGATGACGAGAACAAATAGATTCGGACCCACTTTCGAATCTTGTGAATAACTTTTCAATAATCTTCTGCGAGTTTTCAAAGGTCATCACTGACGCACCGCTTGCGAAAAGACGCAAAGATACATCAGGAGCGAAATGATACTACATTTCTGCTGTTTTGTCAATACTTCCGGGGCGCAGAAAAATATGTACCACTTCAAGGCTGTGAGCCCAAAAATGGTAATCTCAGGAAACCCAATTCATTACAAATCTAATACTGTTCGACTTCGCCGTTGTTTGGCACATTGACGCAGTGGATGGCGCTGTCACTTGGTGTCACCGGATCGTGATCCTGCCAGCTCTTGTCTGTACCCGCGGCTCTCCACACGAATGCGTCCCCAGGGCGGTATGCGGGTGGAACGGTGCGCCAGGTTTGCAGTTCAGCTGCCGCGTCTTTTGCCGCCTGCTGAGATGTGAAATAGGCGGTGTCCGAGAGTGCATGCCCGGTTTGCGCCGCGAGCCATGGTTTTTGAACATCCCACCACTCCCCGCTTCCCTGCATGGTCAAAATTGATCCGCTGCCGTAAGCCACAAAACAGTCCGCAACCGGTGCTTCTCCCTGGCTGAACCAGGCCGTTACTCCCAATGGATGCTCTCCATCCGTTCCATTCATGACGTCTGCCCAGCCTTTTCCCGAACCCGGGTTGAAATTACGCCAGGTAACGCCCGCAAAACCTGTCGTGATCGGATCGCATTTTTTTGTATCGGGATTACAGACGGTTCCGGTACCGCATTTGTTTTCGCAGGGGTCGGTGACGGTATTGGGGTCACATTTTTTGGTATCGGGATTGCAGTGCGTATTCGTTCCGCACTTGTTATCGCACGGGTCGGCGCCGTCATTTCCGCCGGTACCGCTATCGGTTCCGGTATCACCGCTTAACGGATATGGGCTCTCCGATTCACCACCGCAACCTGATGCCAATGTCACTGCTGCCGCCGAACCCAAAACAATCCCCGCAGCCGCGATGGATCTGAGCATTCCGGATCTTGCCGGAGAGTGCATGGAGACTGGACGTGAAGATTGCCTCGATGTTGCTGATGATGGTGCCGCTTCGGCATGTGAAAAAACCGTTTCAGCCTGGTTGGGTTGAGACATAGGTTTGGGGGTTAAGGGACTCTTCTGAAAACGTAAAGACCATGAGTGTCCGGGCATTACAAAAAAGTCGTTGCATAAGGAAAGAGCCGCCTTCAAGTGCTGTGAAGCATCTGAAGACGGCTCTTGGTCCTGCGTTGAACGCTGGACCGGTGCGACTGGCGATTCCCTTGGCTTGCCTCCTTTCGGTGTGCCTTAAGGGTCCGTCAGTCGACCTCCTGTCTGTGGTCGTACCTCGCATTGCGAGGTTGTGCGCCGGGCCATTCCGCTACCACGGTGATGACCTCATGCGCAATTCAGTTCATGAAACCTTCTTTCTTGATGCTTCGAGAAGAGTCGAAGCGCGCTCTTGTCCGGAGAACCAGCCGGACGCTGTTGCGACTTGTGATGCCAGGGTGGCGAATCCTGGCTGGCGTCGTCCTACTCACCGTAGACGATGCCGTAGACGGTCGAACCGCAGGCCGTCGGGAGGGTGTAGTTCGGATGGGCGGTCGTCGTGCCCACACTGAACCATCCCGGGGTCTTCACTGAGAATGCGAGCTGGTCGTTGTCCGGCGGGGTGCCGAACGACTCGCATTTTTCGACGGTGTTGATCGGCGCGTGAGGGCTGTTGAACGTGAGAGGCCCCGATGCCGACCATACCACGAGCAGGTCACCGGACTTCGTGTTGATGACCCTGTCGCCGGTGAGGCAGGCATGGTCGTTCGCCAATCCGATGTTCTGCCACCACCCGTCGCGATAGACGATGGCCTTGTAACAAGCCCCCGTCACCGTGACCGTGTAGGTGGTTCCGCCGATGCAGATGCCGGTCGTCAGGTCGCACACCCCGAGGGGCGCGCACATGACCGGACAGGGAACGACCGTTCCGATGCAGAGCCCCGTCGCGGGGTTACAGGTCGTTCCGGGAGAGCAGAGCCCCCCGCAGGTGGAAAGGATGCACATGCCCGTCGCCGGGTTGCACGTCGTTCCCACTCCGCAGGCTCCTCCGCAGGGAGGAGTCCCGGCATCGCCGCCCGAGCCGCCGGTCCCACCGTCACCGCCCGATCCGCCGCTGCCGCCGTCGCCACCGGAGCCTCCGGTCCCGCCATCGCTGGTGGGCACGCAGAGTCCGCTGACGCAGACCGTGCCGGGGCCGCAGGCACCCGAACAGGGAAGACCGGCATCGCTGCCGCCCGACCCGCCCGAGCCACCCGAACCCCCGTCACCACCGGAACCGCCCGTGCCCCCATCGCTGGAAGGCACGCACATCCCGGTGCCGACGTTGCAGCTGGTCCCCGGCCCGCATTTGCCGGAGCAGGGGTCAGAACCGGCGTCGCCGCCTGAACCGCCACTGCCGCTGTCGCCACCGGTGCCGCCGTCGGCCGGAGCGGGGATGCAGAGGTTGGAGACCGAGTCGCAGACGGTCCCCACTCCACACTTTCCACCGCACGGCACAACCGGGATGCACAGTCCGCCGGAGCAGACCGTCCCGATGCCGCAGGCGCCGCCGCAGGGATCACCCGCGTCGGCTCCACCCGTACCGCTGTCAGTGCCGCCGGTCCCGGCATCGCCACCGCCGGAGCCCCCCGTACCGCCATCGCTGGCAAGCACGCAGAGTCCCAGGGTCACGTTGCAGGTCGTGCCGGGGGCGCACTTGCCCCCGCACGGGTCCGAACCGGCGTCGCCGCCGCCCGAACCACCACTGTCACCACCGCTACCGCCCGAGCCGGAATCGCTTCCGCCCGAGCCACCCGAACCGGCGTCGCCGCCGCTCGTGGGCAGGCATGCCCAGGTCACCCCCGTAGAGGTGCACACGGTGCCGGGCCCGCAGGTTCCCCCGCAGGCATCCGGGTAGCAGCCCTCATCGACCACACCGTCGCAGTCGTTGTCGATGAGGTCTCCGCAGATCTCTGCCACGGGAGTGGGACAGGTGCAGAATTGCCCCTCGTCCACGTCCCCGTTGCAGTTGTTGTCGTGGCCGTCGCACGTGACGGTCAACTCGCTGGCGGGCGATCCGATGATGGCGTTGCACTTCACGGCGTTGGGGCCATCACAGATGAGAACCCCGAAGCCGGTGCAATCACCGGTGCCCTTGGAACAGGCGGTGCCCGTCTTCCAGCCCTCCGCGACATCGTTGACGCCGTCGCAGTTGCCGGACATGCACTTGCCGGTGGTCGTATTGCAGACCGTGCCACCGGTGCAGAGCCCGCTGCAGGGATCGCTCCCCGCGTCGGTGCCGCCGCTGCCGCCAGTTCCCGTATCTCCGCCGCTTCCGCCGGTCCCGGTGTCTCCACCTGAACCGCCAGTTCCCGTGTCGCCGCCGGCTCCGGAGTCTCCCCCGGTGCCGCCGTCGCCACCGCCCCCCGATTCGCACTTCGCGGTGCTCGGGTTGCAGTGGGTGCCGGGGCCGCAGTGGCCCCCGCACGGGTCGGTGCCGCCGTCGCTCGTGGGTCCCGGAACGCATTGCTGCGTGACCGGGTCACAAACGCTGGCTGGAGGCGCGCAGTGTCCTCCGCAAGGATCGGTGCTTCCACCTGCCTCGCAGAGTCCGGTTCCCACGTTGCACGTGGTCCCCGGTGCGCACTTCCCACCACACGGATCGGACGGATTGCCCGCGACGCACGTCTTGGTCGCGGGGTCACAGTGCGTTCCCGGGCCGCATGCGTTGTCGCATTCGTCCACGGTTCCCGGGGGGACGCACTTCTCGTCGGATGCCCGGCACACGAGGCCGGGGCCGCATTTTCCTTCGCACGGATCGCCCGTGCTAGCGTCGGGGTTGCTAATCCCGGGAGAGCAATTGCCATCTCGGCAGGCCGGCCCTTCCGCGTCACCTGAACAGCCGATCGCAACGAGCGTCGGCACCAGGAAAACGAGGAAGAGAGCCCACCACCTCTTGGTAGACATGGATTCCTCCTGGTTCGCCGATCGTCATCGGCACTCTGTCGAAATTCTTTCACCGCGCGGACCGTCGTCCTTGCAGTTTTTTACCTTTGCGCCGACCGATGTGTCGAGCGCTTCCACGTGTTTGCGCTCGTCCTTTCGATCGGTTTGAGTTACGGTTTTGCACGCCCGGCACAGCAGATGTTCAATCCGCCATGCCGGGGTGCGCGAGTGGCGCGGAGGCTAGAATTCGCCTCCCACGCCGGCCATCAGGGGGAGGTCGACCTTGTGGGTCTTATCCTCCCCGCCCATCCGCTTTCGCGTGGGGATGAGCTGGACGGCGGGCATGAACCCGACGTTGATGGCCATGACCGGGGAGGGCGTCTCGCTGAGCTTGAACGAGAGCCCGATGTTCCCCATGAGCAGGAGGGAGTGATCGTACTGGGTGTTCCAGAACCACTCCTGCTCGGTGCCGGCGATGGTACCCACCGTGTGCTCGTCGATCTGGAGGTTCTGGTAGCCCAGACCTGCCCCCAAGGTGAACTCGACGATCTTTCCGGCGGGGATTCGCGCCGAAGGCAGGATCCCGAGGGTGAAGACCCTCTGGTGGGCGATCGGGCTGGTCGTGGGAACTCCCTGAACCGGCCGAACGTCCACGGCCCCGCCGAGGAAGGTGTACGACCCGAAAAGCCCCAGCTCGAAGATCGTGCTGGTGGGGTTTCCGAACCCGATGCCGCCGTAGACGGCCGCCCCGCCGCTCGGGCCGAAGCCCGGGCGGAAGAGCGCTTCCGGTGCCACCCAGAAGCGGTACCGGCCATCGCCTTTGCTCGAGCAGTTCGGGTCGTCCTTGCCGCACCAGCGGTCGTCGCCCTCCTTGACGGTGGGGCGCTCGCTGATCGCGGTGTCCTGCTCCTTGTTCTTCTTGTCGACGTCGGCCTTGTCGGCCTTCTTCTCCTCGACGTCGCTGACGCGCGTTCCGAGCGCATCGACCGCGCCCTGGTTGGCGTAGCTGTCCGCGAACTGCACGTTGACCGTGTAGCTCGCGCCGCTGCCATCCTTGAACGTGATCGTGCGCGTCTCGCCGACCTTGCCCGACTGGGTCCCCTCGAATTCCGTGTAGGCGTTGAGGATCTTCACCCGGAGACCGCCGGTCTTGAGGATCCACTCCGCCTTGGGGACGTCCTTGGTGCGCGACATCGACGATTCGTCGGCCTTCATGCCGGACGTCTTGTCTTCGTCGCAGTACCACCGGACGGTGAGGGTTCCACTGCCGTGGATGACCACGGGCGTGATCGCGCTGGTCATGACGCCGTCGACCTTGACGTACGGCGTCGGCTGGCAGTCGGCCGCCGAAGCGACCTTGCTGATGCCGAGACCCGCGAAAACGACGAACATCGAAACGAGACCCTTCTTGATGCTGCTGGTAGCCATGGTGTTGTTTCCCTTTCAACGAAACCCTTGAACCGTGTCCGCCGTGCAACATGCAACGTCGGACGAACCTCACTCCGCCTTGTGGGCGGTCGGCCTGTGTGGCCCAACAAACCTCCGGATGGAGAACTCGTCAGGCCTTGCGGCCCACCGCCCGTCCTTGAAGACGGAGCGGTTCGCCCTTTCGTTGCCTTAACTCACCAAAGTGTGAGTATGTAAGCGAACTCGAGAGCTCAGAACCACTTTCATTTGCAGAAAAGCAGCTTTGAGCTCTCGAGTCGCCGAGATATATTTTTTACGATTTCATGAACTGAATTTTCAAAGACCAGTCAGTACAGGAGAGCCCAAACGGCTTGCACGCGAGCAAACTTCATAGTTATATTCCATCCGCTCCGCGCATGCTCTGTTTGAGCTTGTAGAAGACACGAAAATGAGCGACGCTACCCCGGTAAAGTTGCCTTTACCCCCTGATAAACCTCCGCTCGATTCCTAGTTTGTGTCTTTTACAAGCCCAAAAGTGCTTTTATGTAGTTATGATAAAATAGGAAGATATTATAACCATAAATTATCATTTTTGTCAATGCTTTTATGGTCAGACCTTTCCTGTCACTGTCGATAATCCTTTTTGGCTTTGTGCATTACATCTTTGGGACTAAAATGGAGGCATGAAAAAGAACATCCATGTGCTGGTTTGTGGCAACTATGGTGCGACGAACATTGGAGATGAAGCGATTTTGCAAAGTATTCTGCAGTTTGTTCGCTCCAGTTTTCACGATGCCAGGCTGCAGGTGGCCAGTGCAAACCCCTCTCTTACCGCCAGGCAGTACGGGGTTGAAAGCGTTCCCAAAATCCCCGCGGGAATGCGCTCGTTGGTGAAGTCGATTTTCAGCAAGAGTCTGCGGCAAACGCTGAACGCGTATAAACACTGTGACGTCGTTGTTTTTGGTGGAGGAGGTCTTTTTACCGACGAAAAACCCCGCGCTATTTTCATCTGGCTCATGCAAATTCTCCCGGCGTTCTGGTACAAAAAACCGGTGATGTGTCTTGGGCAAAGCATCGGTCCACTTTTTATGAGGAGCAGCCGGTGGGTTGTCCGGAAAATATTCAGAAAAATGAAGGTCATTACGGTGCGCGACGAAGCGTCCAGGCAGACACTTCTCAAAATGGGAATTGAGCATGCCCGTGTGCTGCCCGATCCCGTCTTTGGCTTACACACCCGCAAAATTGACCCCTCTCCCCGGAAGGCCGAGCGCAGACCCTACATTGTTTTTTCCCTGCGCCCATGGATCAAAAATGCGGAAAAAATCCACGGCATTCTCGCGCAGTTTGTGGACTGGCTGTACGAAACCTACCATCTGCGGACCTATTTTGTTCCGTTTCAGTCCGACCAGGACAATGACGAAAAAGAGCTTATGCACCTCTTTTCCAGACTCCGCCACCGCGACGCGGCACAGGTTCTTGCCCACAATGAAAATATTTGCGACGTTTTGCATCTCATGGAACATTCAACTGCGGTTGTGGGAATGAGATTACATTCCCTTATTTTTGCGGCCGTGACCCACACCCCGTTTTTAGGGCTTTCCTACAGCCTTAAAGTGGCGGAGGTGGTGCGCCAGCTCGGTATGGAAAACTATTTCTGCGAGTACCGGTTCATTGAACTGGACGTGCTGAAGAAAAAATTTGAGGCTCTTTTTGCGCACCGTGCTCATCTTGAAAAATCGCTTGCCAGCATGCACGAGCTTTTCGAAAAGCAAACCGATGAATATTCCGTGCTGCTCCGTGAAATGGTGAGCTAGTCTATCGTCATCTGTAGCAGGTTGTGTACCGGTGCGAAACTTTTCCGGTGGATTGTGCACGCGCCGTGTTTCCGGAGCGCGTCCTGGTGCTCGCGGGTGCCGTATCCCTTGTGGCTCTCAAAGCCGTATTCCGGGTATTTCCGGCCCAGTTCGTTCATGATCCGGTCTCTGACCACTTTCGCCATGATCGACGCGCAGGCGATGATTTTGACCTTTTCGTCGCCCTTTATAAGAGTCTTCCAGGGCCGCGGAAGGGTCATCCTGTCCCGTCCGTCCACCAGAATGAACTCGGGGACGTGTCCGCGGTCAGCAAGCTGTTCCAGGGCCCTCACAAAAGCTAAATTATTGGCTTTTATAAGGCCTAATGCGTCGATTTCCCCGACCTCCGCCATTCCGATCCCATACGCCGATTTCTTCTCCAAAAGCCCGTAGAATTCGTTGCGCTGTGCTTCGGAGAGGTGCTTGGAATCCTTCAAATGCGGCAGCTTCAGTTCATGAGGAAACATGAGGGCGCAGGCCACGATCGGCCCGGCCCATGGTCCCCGCCCGACCTCGTCCAAACCGCACACCAGGTGCTCTTCGACATGTTCCGGGATCAGCTTCTTGAGGGGCAGAAAGGCCATTGGAGCGGAATGAGACAACTCCCGTTCAGCTTACGCGCCGGCCCACAAAAAAATCCAGCGCGGGGGCTGGATTTCTGTTGCGATCAGGTTGAATCGGTGGTGTGCTTACTCGGCTTTTTTCTCAGCTTCCGGAGCGCCTGCTTCAGGTGCGGAGGTTTCCGCTGCGGGTGCTTCCATAACTAATTCCATCTGTTCTCCTTCGGCAGCCGGAGCTTCTGTAGCGGTAGCGGCGGTGGCGGCGTCAAGCCCCATGCCTTCCAGGAGTTCAGCCTTCTTCTTTCCGTACTTTTCATCTTTTGCGGCCAGACCGACCTGGGTGCGGAGACGTGTGGCCTTGCCCGCGAGTTCACGCATGTAGAAGAGCTTCGCGCGGCGGACCTTTGGGGTTTTGGTCACCTCAATTTTCGTAATCAACGGGGAATAGAGCGGGAATGTCTTTTCAACGCCGATCCCTTCAACCATCTTGCGGACTTTGATCATTTTGCTCGCTCCGCGGCCCGCGTTGAAACCAAGGACCAGTCCTTCGAACATCTGTACGCGCTCTTTTTCGCCTTCACGGATTTTTTGGCTTATTTTAACGGTATATCCAGGGCGGATGACCGGAAGTTTTTTCACAAACTTCTTTTCGATGTCTTGCAGTAAATGGTGCGTCATTGCTTTATTACTTAAAAATTTGCCTTTGTAGTGTAAGGACTGGCAGTGGAAAAATCAAGGGAATTTGCCTGTTTTGTGCGAAAAGTTACTCGAGCCGGTTCACGGCCAAAATGTTTTCCGTGTCGTCCACCAGGTCGTGGAGGAACTTGTCTTTGCACTTGCGGCGGTACAGGTAGTCGTCCCGGGTCAAAATGGAATACCGGACCGGGCGTTCGGTTTCCAGCTGATTATTGAGGTAATCCTCAAGCATCTGGCGGTCCACCGTTCCCACCAGCAGAAGGTCCAGCGGGCTTTCTTTCTCTACAAAAAGACCTGAAAGCACCAGCACATCGAGGTTTCCCATCTGGGTGATTTTTTTGATCAGCGCGTCTTTATCTCCAATAGCCTTGAGGATGATGCCCTTCAGTTCGTGGAAGACGACAAAATTTTTATTCACAACATAGTACTTTTTCCGGTTTTTCTCTTTGCTCTTTAACAAGCCCATTTTCTTGAGGTTGTCCAGCTCGCGGCGGATGGAATTAATTTGTTCATCCAGACGGCGGGTGAGCTCACGGATAAAGTACTCTTCGTCCGGGTTCAGCAGAAAGAGTGTGAGGAGTTTTATGCGCGTATTTGAGGTAAAAAGACGCTTAAGCATGAGGTGCTGTATACATATTTTATACAAGCTGCCTGCACTGTATAAGTTTTTTTCTCACATTGCAAGGTTAAAATGGGCGGAAGCCACTCAGTCGAGGATGGCTTCACTGTGGGATTTCAATATGCGGAGAGAAGGTCTCCACCTCCCATCGCGCCGGCGCATAAATTCTAAAAATCTAAAATTTTAGAATTTTAGAATTTATGGTACGTCAAAAAGAGAACTCCCTCCCCGGAGAGACGCGTCTTACCATTCGTTTCCGCCCGGTTCCTCATCCTGACCGCTTTTGAGCAGACTGGTCAACAGTCCGGTAAAGAAAACTCCGGTGATTCCCCCCAGAAGTGCCAGTCCCATCACGATGAAGAACGGGCTCGTCCCCTGTTCGAGCGACGCAAAAAGAAACATAAATCCCTGGCACGCACCTCCGATGTTTTCAAAGGCGATGATCAGAATCAAAACCGTAAAGAGAATGCTTCCTGTAAGGTAAAAACCGCGCATAAGGGCTTGTTAAACTGGTATTTTGACTGGCGCGCCCCGTATATGTTCTTCATGCCGGGGCTGAAGGACAGCCGCAAATCATGTGTTACTGTATCACTTCCCTAAAAATCTTTCAAACAGTTTGTCCATCTTCATCTTGTTTTCCAGGCGTCGCAGAAGGTAACTTCCCTCCTTGTACTCCTTGCGGACTTTGTACTGTTCGTTCTTTGGATAGAGTTCGATGATGTGTTCCATCTCTTTGTCGAGCTCCGCCTTGGTCGCGTCAATTTTTTCCTGTTCAAAAAGTTTCTGGAGGCCGAATCTGAGCGTGAGCCGTTTTTCAGCTTCCTTGCGGCGTTCCGAGCGAAGATCCTTCATCTCTTTCTTGTTCTGTTCCAGGAACTGTTCCACGGTGACGCCCAGCTGCTGTTCAAGTTCGTTCTTGAACTCCTCGATCATCATGTCGATCTCTTCCTCCACAAGGGCTTCGGGTATTTCCAGTTTTGTGTGTTCAATGATCTTGTCCAAAAAGGCGTTTTCACGGCGGACCTTTTCCTGCTGCTTGCGGTCCAGCGCCAGGTTTTCGCGGATGATCACTTTGACCTCGTCCATGTTTTTTTCCTGTCCGGTGACCTCTTTAATGAACTCCGGGGTCCATTCGGGCGAGGAACCTTCTTCGATCCGGTTCATCGTCACCTTGAATTCGACCTTCTTGTTCTGGAAAGGTTTGTGGTGGTACTCCTTGGGGAATGTGACCTTGAACGTTTTCTTTTCCTCTTTCTTCATGCCGATCAGTTCATCTTCAAACCCGGGAATGAGGCTGTTTTCGCCGATCACGAGCGGGTGGTTCTTGCTGGAAGTGTTGTCCAGCGGGGCGCCGCCTTCATCAAATCCGTCAAAATCTATTTCAACGCGGTCACCCTTTTTGGCTTCCCGTTCAACGTCTTTGTAGACGGTGTGGCGCTTCTGGATCCCGGTGAGGACTTCTTCGACATCTTTTTCCTCAACTTTGGGTTCCTCTTTTTTGATCGTGATCTTGTCGTAACCCGTGACTTCCACCTTTGGGTAGACCGCTACGGTTGCTTCGTAAATGAGCGGGCTCTTGCTCTTGATGTCGATCTTGGGGCGGCTCACCACCTGGAGTTTTTCCTTCATGACCGCTTCGGTGTACGTCTCCGGCAGGGCGAGGTCGAGCATGTGCGATTCGATCCCCTCCTGGTTCACGTGCTGCTTCAAAACGTCGAGCGGAACGTGGCCGGGACGAAATCCCGGAATCTTAAAATGCGTGGAGATCTGTTCGGCGGCCTTTTCCATGAACTTCTCAAGGCGGTCCGCGGGAACTTCAATGGTCAATTTCACTTCGGACTTTGGCAGTTGTTGGACGGTGACTTTCATTGGGGTACGGTTAAAATGCCAACAAATGTTAGCGGGAAACGGGGGGTTTATCAATGGTTACTTATTTGCTGCCTATACTAAGCCTTCTTAATATTTCATCTAATGATGTTTTCTCTCTATATCTCGACGGGGAATATTGAGAATTATTTTGCTCAGCTAAAATAATTTCAACAAAGTATCTTATGCCAGCTTCTCCAATTTTCCATTGGTAATATTCGTTTAATGATAAATAATAATTGTAATGAACCGGTTCGTAGATTTGGCCTCCAACCAATCCTCTTTTTTCTTCTTCACTGTAGTGCAAAACTGTTTTGCAACCATAATCAAATCGCTGGCCTTCAGCTAAAAATCTCATTGCTAGTGCAAAATAAATATCTGAACTACAGATCAATGGATCGGTATAGCACTTATCTGGGTCAAATTTTCTTAAGGGCTCGTTTGCTCCTTCAACAATACATATTCTCCAATTTGAGCGCACTCCAGTAGATTCTCGATTCCATAAATTATCGTTGGCAATATCTGCGTACACACCAACCGTCATACCCGCTTTTCGTATTGCTTCAATGTTCACCGAACGACTTATCGGTGGAACCAAGACTAATGTGGGATCACTAATCTCTTTAAGTACTTTTGAGATTGTTTTTTTTGTTAACGAACTTGTAATCGCTAGCCACTCCGGAATTCCAATTTTCTGAATTCCGAATTTTTCTAATGCTGTAACCATTTTATGGTAATCAGCCTCCATCCTCATTGTAAATTCCCCATGTTCCTTTGGTGATTCTTCAATAGGAGCTCTTAGGCCCGCCAATACCTGCAACCGTTCAATTTCTCGTCGATGTGCTGTGACTTCTTCTTGTGCATTTCTTATTTGATCAGAATATTTTTTTTCTGCTTCTGTTAAAGCATTCTGTTTGATTTTCTGCTCATAATCTTCCGGCACAATGTCCAGTTCAGTTTTAATTCCAGACTCTTCGGCCCAAGCCACCAGTCTATTTCTTATTGCAGCAACACAATCGAACATAATATCATGTTCCTTCAAAATTCCATCATCAGGAGTTACCACCGTTTTTCTATTCCCATTCAATTCCAATATTATTTTTTGATTCGGCACGGCTTGCCCATCCTTTACAGCCACAACATCTAAATTCAGATGTAATTTGTCATTGCCCATGGCTACCTGTTCATTAACTTTCACGAATACTTCGGTTGGAGTTGAGGATTCAACAAATTTCATAATTTATAAATTTAATTTACATCTAACCAGATAATAGGGCGCAAATGATCTTCTCCTGTGGTGTGTGATGTCTCCACGAGCCAAATTCTTCCTGCCATTCCTTTTCCTTTTACCCACTGTGTATATCTTCCGAAAGCGAAGGGACTTGAATTTGTAATATTTTTGCCATTTAAGACTGTAGCCGACAAAAAATCTATCGGCCTGTCCTCGGCTAAACTAAGCATCATAAGTGTTAAGTACGTATCTGCATCATTGACAACATCAAATCCTCTTTCTCGATATTTTTTTACTGCATCTTTTATGTTTTCGCGTGTTATGGTGGCGTTGATGCTGATAGGATTGATCCCGTCCCTTTTTCCCTCAACAACCCCTACTCTCCACTTTTGTTTTTCAACATTCGTATTTCCTCCATTCCATAAATTATTGTCTTGAACATCATATATATGCCCGGGATCCTGTTTTTTTCTTCTATTTGAGTCGAGTGCATTCATTTTCATCATCCGATTTTCCGGAGATACAAGAAGTAACCTAGGCTCACACAAGTCAATCAATACACTGAGTATTTCAGGTTTCAATGCTCCCAAAACTTTCTCTTTGCGGGGACATTCGGACGTTGGAATTTTATAGTGGGTAAGAACCTCCATCATACGATCATAGTGTTGTTCTAACTCCTCAAACATCTCTTTTTCTTTGGCGGATAAAATACTTAATTCACTTCCGCGGTCCTCATCCTGAGGGAAAATCTCATATTCAGTAACAACTTCGGCATCGATATAGGCTCTCAGCTTGGCTCGTGTGCATTTGATATCAAAAACTATATCCTCACCTTCTAGTCTTCCTCCTTCAGGGATAACGATCGTTTTTCTCTTTCCATCAACCTCTAAAACCACCTGTTGATTCGGCACCGTATTGCCATTTCTTACGGCGACGACATCTAAATTTAAGTGCAGCTTATCGGCATCTATCGTAGATTGTTGGTTAATTCTCACGAATACTTCAGTTCGATCTATAGAACTTTTACTCATAAATTAGGAAGATGAATTTTTTCGAAAATTTTCTGAAGTCCTTCTGCGCCCTGTTGATTGATTGCTGCCAGTTTATCAAGAATTTGCCGTTTTTTGTTTGGTGTTTTTTTGTAGTAGATTGGGTCTTGCTCTATCCCGGTCTTGAGCACTTTCAAAAGGATGGCTTCATTAAAACCTAAGCATTGCAAAAGGATTACGAGTTCGTAGCATGCTCTTGCGGTTAGCAGTGAGAGTTCTTGTTCTACATAACGAGTGACTTTTTCCACTAATTTTCCTTGGATATTTTTATAGCCTGGATGAAGCCATATTTCCTTTTTGATCAACTGTCTTGGACTTGTTTGTAAAAGCTCAAGAACAATCCTTGTGGCTAATTCATTTTTCCCCAGTGACAAAACGTCATCCAGAATCTGCGTTTTTACGGTAATTGGTTTCCCATCCTTGCTCATTGATAAATTTTCAAGGAGTTGATCACGATACGGTTCGGGGATTTGGCTAAATGCCACATCACTTTTCATTTTTAAATACCACTCGGGTTTTGCCTGAATGAGAGCTGCCAATACCTTTATCGCATCATCCCATAACCCTTGAAGTGCTAAATAACGGGCTTGTCCGAATTGTGCCGAAAAATTCTGAGGATTGGTATTCACTGCTTCCTTACATTGTTTTGCAGCTTCCGGCAAATTTCCCGATTTATATTCAACGCGTGCCATGCCTTCCTGCCCTTGTGATTTTAGTTCAACCTTGTCTTTTCCACATCTGGCAATAAGCGTTATGTATCGTTTTTTTGCTTCCTCCAGCCTTCCCAGCAGTTCGGCTGATAGTGCGGCCCCGTAATGGTTTTCTGCGGTCATGCCGTGAGCATCTATACCTTTACAGAATCTTTGGTAAGCCTCTTCAATGTGCTCCATTTCTTCCGCAGTTTTCAGACATCCGCTGCCGTCCTCAAAATGCTGACGGGCTTCGTTCATTTTGCTGTTTCTGGCTATTTGCACGAGTTCGGCGAGTAGTGCATTGGTTCTTTCGAACGAACTGATAATTCCCTTTCCTACATACAGGATGGACTCGTCGATTTTTCTTAATTCAGCGACCACGGCTGTTCTTGTTAAAACCATTTCTGCCTGAACTGCCCGAAGACTTTCATCAATGACACCAAATCCCTGTTCCAGTGTTCCATTTACCTGTTCAAATCCGTCCTCAACCATACCAGCAAAGTCCTCAACGAGTTCGCTTAAATCCACCATGCCACCTTTAATGTCCGCAAGATTTCCTACTATGGAGGCAAGGTGATAGTTCGACATATCTCTTTGCATTGTTGCCACTTTCCCCTGTTCAACAAGCCCATGAAGATGAGTGAGCCCCTGGGATCTTTGATTCCGTGCCAATCTGGCTTCATTGATCAATTCATCGTTCTGTCGAATTCCTCTTTCTCCCTGCCCGATCATAGTTTCGTTTTGCTGAAGACCGACCGCCCCCTGTATTGTTAGAGCTGCCTGCTGACGAATCGCGTTTCTACTCTCACGAACAAGGTCCTGCAAACTATAATTAATCGTGGTTATGGAAGCATCATCACGGGTTTCCGGATAGTGCTTTAATACCTGGTTCTGAACTGTTGGCTTGAGGAGTCTGTTTTGACCTAACCTCACGAGCAGTTCTTCCGAAACCGGTGTTTGCTGGGCACGACGGTATTGCTCAAAAAATCGTAAAATTTCACTGACAAACGACTGCAATGTCGGCTCCTGGTATTTGTAGGCGACATTGGCCAATAAGACTATGCCGCTCATCACCTCCTCCCGTGGATTCAGCAGCATCGTTTTTGGGTTTTTTACTAGGCCCAGTGCTTTCTTGAAGGCCGGTGTCATTTCAAACCCTTCGGCTTTAAATCTTGCTCTGAAATTGTCTTCGATCTCTTTTGCTTTTGGGCTCCATTCGGCCATTCTTTGAGCAAACATGTTCCTCACCTCATTTTCCGCCTGTGCACTTAAAATCCCTTTGGAATAGGCGCATAAAGAATCCAGAAGACCATCGTCGTACTCTTTTGCTAAATCGCCCAGGGTGCCCGCCGGGGCATCGGGCCCCTTGATATCCCGTAAGTCATTATGAACCTGTCCGAACCCTTCCGTCGTTGCCTGCCCCAGCGCTTTGATCCCTTGGGCGCTGCGTTCCTGGGCCGCGTAAACATTTTGCATTTCATAGGCCACGTCGCCCAGAATCTGTGCCGCTTCGGAAGCCCGGAAATCATTTGTCGGAACTGTCATGGCACCCCTATGAAGATCGGAAAGGCGGGTAATGGCCTGCTCCTGGATGGAAAGCATTCTTTCCTGAAAATCCCTGCTTTCCTGCCTTCCACGATAAAGCTCCGCAACAATTCTCCCGTCCGGCGTTGAACTGAAGGGATACATGGGAATATCGTGGACCAGACTTTCCAAAAAGCGGGAGTTCTTAGCCATGCCATGGATCAAAGGTTTAGGAGATGATTTACCACTTTTTAAGATCATCTGTCAAACCATTGCTGCCCACGGGAAGATTTGTCAGTGTTTTGTAATCAAGCTTGAATTGCCCTAATGATGCCCTTTACCTTTTGCTGGTTCTGTTGAGCGGAAGACCTGCTTCGTGGAATCAGGGGTGTTTTGTGAATATTCAACCGAGCCCATGGAAAAATCATGGCCGTGCTCTTCGTATTTATGTTTTGTAATTTTGTGGTAGACATAGCTCCCTCCACCTTCTATTGCCTGGTTTCCTTTGGTTTTGATTACACCCGTAAATACCGGATAATAGCTTGTATCAGAGCCGTGGTAGTTGATGTAAAGATAAAGTCCACCTCCACATTTTTTTGCCCTGTTATTTGTAACTTTGTTTTCTGTAAATACTGGTAGTGTGTCTTGATCGGTTGTAACAGCAATACCGCCCCCGTTTTCCGCTGTGTTGCCTTCAAAAATACAATTGTCAACGGTTGGTGACCCCTTAGCAATGCACATACCTCCACCGTTCATGGAGGCAATATTTTTTTCGCATATTACTTGGTTCAGTTGAGGATTTCCTCCAATGACATAGATCCCTCCGCCATATCTTGCCTGGTTCTCTCCACATAGTACTGAATTGAGTTTAGGTGAAGCTTCGTAGTTCCAAATTCCACCACCGTCTCCACCCACTCTACATCCTTGAATTGTTACCCCATTGAGAACGGTGTTTGTGCACCCGTCCACACACGCCAGCCCTCCGCCATTTTTTTCATTTTTCTGGGGATTGTTTCCGGTTTCATCGATACGCGCTTTGTTCTTTTCATAATCAAACGTGAATATTCTCCCACCACCACCCTGAATAATACAGTTTTCCAAAAGATTTTGCTCGCCTCCTTCAAGTGTGATGTTCTTCCACGGCTTGTCTTTCTCTTTGTTCATAAAAACAATTGGGGCAGCTTCTGTCCCCTGGGCTTTCATGAGACCTCTGCTCACGATTCCTCCTTCTTCCCCGAACAAAAGCCGAGTCCCGGCGTTGATGTGCAGTTCTCCTCCCGGTTCGATAAAAATATCCGCCTGAACTTCAAATTGTTCTTTCGGTAAAACCAGGGTTTGCCCCTTCTTTATTTCCAGCTTTCCTTTCTGTGATAAAAGTCCACGGGCGATGTCCACTCTCATCTCTCTCCCATGTTCAAGTGATTGCTCGTAATCGCGTTGAGCCTGTTCCATCTTGCGCACTTGCTGCTGACGTGCCTCTTCTGCTTCCTTTTTATCTTCCATGGCGGTTCTTACGACTCCTCCCAGGACTTCCAATTCAATGGAACGAATGGTTCCTTTACTGTTCGGGGCCTTGTTTAAGAGTTGCTGGGCCCGCTGAGCATGCGGTGAGTTTTGTAAAGCCTCGTCAATCTTTCGCATGGCATCCGCCGATGACCTGTACTGCCTGTGGAGCTCCCATCCAAAATGACGATCACTGATTTGCCGACAGATTTTTTCATTTTCCATTGGGTTTCCCAACGTGTAGTCAGGGGTCGATTCGGAGGGGTGTTCCGCGAGATAGGTTTGCTTTGCCATGTCCCACAGTACCCAGCTTTTGCTCGCGGTGTATGGCGACATTGGAAGATCAATATTTTTCATAAGGGTATTCAATTCAACCCAGATGTCCGTTGAAGCCTTTTCCACTTTTTGAGGTGTGTATTTTACCCTCATTTCCAGCAACGTTTCAGCGTATTTTTTATTGCTTCCTTCAACTTTCCCTTCTCTCAACTCTTTTGCCAACCGTTCTATCCTGTTTTTTTGCTGATCTGGTAAATGAACTGCAATGTCCCCATATATTAAATACTGCGCCGCGGCGTTGCCGATTCGTTTGAATTCCTGTTCCTGGCGTTCTTTTTCCGCCTGAACCCTTTGAGCCTGTTCTTCGGCTTCTCTCCGAGCTTTTTCATCCGCTTCCGCTTTTTCTTTTTCCTCGCGCGCTTTTTTCTCCGCTTCTTTTTGTTTTTTTTCATCGAGGACTTCTATCTTTTTTTTGAGTTCTTCTTCCCTTTTTGCTGCTGCTTTTAATTCTTCCCCCTGTTGATTTGTTTTATCTAAGAGTTTCCCTACTTCCTCGCTCAATCGCTCCGTCATTTGCCGAAGTTCATCGATTTGTGGACTTAAACTCATTTCCTCTTCACCCCGTGCTTCATTTTCCCCGGGTGCTGGAGTCCGTTTTGGTGGTTGGGCTTCGCGTGGATTGACCGTCAATTCGATAAACTCATTCGGAAACGCTTTTGGCCATACGCGGAGCTTTTCACCCGTCTTGAAGGCATCTCTAAAATAGAGCGTCCTCTGCCTGATCTTTCCGATTCTGGATGTCGTCAGCTCTTTCTGGACACCGTTGTATTCAAATATGACAGGTTCCACTCTCTTGTAATCCCTGTTGTTTCTCCCGGTTCCCGTATGCAAATAGGCGTCAACGTTCAGCCTCAGATCGTTCCCGCTTTTTTCCGCGGTAGTAATCCTGGCCTGGACACCGAACTGAGGGCCTTCCCTCCGTTCTTGCGCTTGCTGCTGTTTTGGGTTTACGGCTTGCTGAACCGCCCTTCCAGTCCCCTGTTGTTTCGTTGAAATTGCTCCGGCAGTTTCTTTTTTTCTCGACTTTTCAAGGTCGGCTTCAGTTATTTCAGAACAAATATTTTCTTGTTCCAGTTGTCTGAAGATGGCCAGAATCGTTTTCCTGGCGAAAGATTTTGGGATCACGATTTTTGTGAAGCACGACTTGCCGTCAACTGTCTGGATCACGACATCGCCTCCGTTTTCTAAGATGACATCGCGAAAGTAGTCTTGCATTGTTTCGGAAATTTCCTCAGTTGGAACGGCCGGGTCGAATGAAAATTCAATATTTTCCCTGGTCCGTTCTATATTCACCGATGACAGGTACTGTCTTGTTTCTTTGGATTCCGACATAGGGATTGTAGCTATTGCTTTTTATAATTATAACATATTTTGTATATTTTACAATGGTCTTCAGCCTGAGTGGCGGATGTAATAAAAGCCCCTCCCCCGTCTTCCATTACCTGAGGGTTTGTGGTATACTATTAAGAATTTATAAATCTCATTTTTGCATGGTGTTCCGCAGGCATACATTGCTGATTTGTCACAAAAGTGAAGCTCCGACAGGTTTTACCCCAAAACGTCTCGTTTTTTCGGGACATGGACCGTCCGTTCCTCCAAGCCGTGAAGAACTCATCGAACAGGAGGTCCGGGAGGGCGTAAACTTGGAACGTACCCAGATTGAAGGTTATTATTTAACCAATCCTCCAAACCCCACGATAGAGATGGGACGGCTGGGTGTGCGCACCGAAATTGCTGCAACCCTTCGCACGCAGAACGCACCCGGAGGCGGCCTGATGACCGATGCAGACATTCAGGAAGGCATCATCAACGAACGAATCAATTCCCAGCTTCGTACCCTGGCGGCACATCACGTTGCCGAACATCACCAACAGATGGGATGGGTTGGTAAAAAACTGCATTCCGTCCGTGAAACCGTTAGTGATGTCTCCAATCCATTCCGCGCCGTTGGAAGGTTTTTCAGGAGTTTCAGAGGTGGCAACCCAAATGACTTGAGATACAACACGGCAGAGGAACGGCATCTTGAACATGAGATGAGGCAATTATTCGGGAGGGACCGGAATCCGGATCGTATTGCCGATCATATTATCGACTCCATTGATGATGCTCACCTGGATTCAGCGGTTCCGATTTTAAGAGTCGGTGCATTAGCACCTCCTGCAACCGCCAGGGCTGATCTTGAAACATGGCTTCGTACATCTAACGTTGCTGCGCTTGAGGCACATCTTCAACTTGCACGCAGGGCGCCTCCAGAGTTTCTTCACTCTTATGAATTGCTTTTAAATGTCCGTCGGGTTCATGCCCGCGAACGCTCGAAAATTTTAAGCATTGAATTGTATAATCCTACCCGCCTCCGTGGTTTTCTTGAAGACATGAAAACTCATTCAGCAGCCGACCATAAACTTCTGACGGAGCAGATTCTGGAAAAAAGTTCACTGGATAATTTGGATAGTGACCCAGCGTCACAGGCTCTTCTTGCCCACCTCATGTATCTGTACGAAGGGACTCCACCAGCGAACTGGACCACTGTCCACACTCATCTCGATGAGATATGGAAAGCCTTGCCTGAAGTCAAAACAGGTGGAACCGTGGCTGAAGCCGAAAAGCCGGAGAATGTGAAGACTGCGGAAAAGATAGATGAACATTATAAGGCGCTCAAGGATAATGCTACTAAAATGCACTCAGGATACCGCAAGGCGGCACCAACTGCGCGGCTGATCACCACACTGAATGCGCAACTGGCGACATTGACTGCAGCAGGTGGTCCTTCTATGGACGCAAAAGCAAGGGCTTCCATGGTTCAGGAGACCCAGAAAAAAATCCTCGAACTTGAGGTAAAGAGAACAGAAATTTTGCATGAGGTGAATGAGGCGGAACAGGGATACAAAGACAGTGCCAATGATCTCGTGAATTTTTTGATGAAGTCGCAGAATCAAACAGCGCTTCCGGCCGGTGTTCCGAACCTTACCACACTCCAGGGGGTGAATGTCATGGGGGTTTCTTCAGAGACCGAACTCTTCAAACTTGTTCCTGTTGGGGGTGGAGCACCACGGGCATCTGCACTAGAATTACATTCCGCAGCTCTCACGACTTCGTTTTTCAATACCCTCAATACTGAAATTGATACCAACTACAAAAAAATTATCAAGGGCCGCGAAAAAATTTCCGCGCGGCAGCTGCTGGTTTCTCTTAAAGAACGCCGGCTGCAGGACAACGGGGTACTTGATGAGGGCCGCCGCCTCAAAATGGCCATTTTTTCGGCAAATCTCATGATCGCGGACGTGAAGAGCGTTGACCTCTATCGTGCCGGCAACCGCGAAATCGCGGAAACGATGATTACCGGCTGGAGGGGCTGGAGGCGCCGCGCGTCCCAGAGCATCGCGAGTAAATTTTTCAACAGCAATACCTTTACCGCCCGCGATATCGTGGACCATGTGGCGGAAGTGGATCCCGAGAAGAAATTCGAGTTCCTCAAGGGTTTGAATCCGGAGTCCAGCCTTGCGGATCTGCGCCACCTCATTCACGAACATCATGTGCATATTGATGATCTCTCCGGCGCTCGCGCGCACCTGCAAAAGGTGCTCGAAGGGCTCACGGTGGGACACCATGACCGCGTGGAAATCGCCGACACCAGCTGGACGATCGAAAATCTTGTCCATAACCTTTTGATGCTTGAAACGGAAATGGAAAGCCGCGCATTTTTCGACGCCGTGCAGAATCCGGTGAACCCCGAGGACAAGAAACTTCCCAAAGCCCAGTACTTAAAAAAGTTATGGGGCCAGACCTATGACAGTGATCAAAAACGACAAGAAGGCATTGCCGCCAAATTACAAAACTTCCCAAACACGCTCAAGAAAGCGCTGATGAAAGGAACCTGGGGCAAACAGTACGAGGAAGGATTGAAAGAAGGCAAAGAAAAGGGTTTAACCGGACAGGCCCTGAAAGAGTATCTCCAGAACGAGAAAAAGATCCCCGGTGCCGTTTTGAAACATCTTATGACCGGTCTTGCCTTGAAAGAAGCTTATGATATCGGCAAGGGCACGGTCGGCTGGGTCGGCAAGAAACTTGGAAAAGGCGCCAAGGGAGTCGCAAAATTTGGTGTGGAAAAAGGTGGGAATCTTATGTCTTCAGCATGGAACCGTTTGGCCAAGCCCGGTTTATTTGCTACCGGCCGCGGAATGAAGAAAGCCGGCAAATTTGCATTATGGGATGTTCCGAAGTTTGCTTTATGGACCACTCCAAAATTCCTGGTGTGGGACGCACCGGTTTGGACCGCCAAAAAAGCCACAAAGGCCGCCGTTTGGCCTTTCAAGATGGCGGGAAAAGCGCTCTCTGGATTCTGGAATATCTTCCATTATGGTCCTGAGAAAGCCGCGAAGGATAAAGCCTGGTATGACGCTAAAAAAGCCAAGGGTGGTGGCGGTGGCGGACATGGAGGCGGAGGCCATGGTGGTGGCGGACATTAATTTTAAAAACTTTTAAATACTTCATATATGACGGCAAAAAAACAAACACAGAAAAAGGTTCAATATTTCAACTCACAGGCTTTTGTGGACAAAGTTCTTGAAGACTGTCAGTTGGGCGATGTCTCAGCCCAGGAACGCTCGGAACTGGAAGAACAGGTGGAACGCCGTTTGTCCGAACGTATTACTGCGACGGTCATTAACGGTATGACTGAGCGGGATATGCAGCTCTATGAAAAGGTTTTGGCAGATCATCCTGAACTTGATGATATGGATGCTCTTACTGTGATTGCTTCCAACCTTCCCGACCTTCAAATGAAGCTGTTGAAATCCATCCAGGACCTCTACGAAGAGCTCACCTACGATGCCCAACAGATTCAAATGGCTATGGATCGCCGTGTACAGGCAGAACAGGCCGCGATCTGACGGCAGACACCGGCATCTAAATGAACATAATTTCCGCACCGCGCAAGCTCAAGTATACCCATGAAAACGGCTCCAGCCATAGAAAAAAGAGCCGTTTTTTGCTATAATAGTAGGATATTTTGAAGTAAAACTCACATCTATGGCTCCAGGACCAATGGACCCAAATGTCAGTCTCGATTACTACCGCCGCGAAGACGAGGTGAACGCGGAGCGTGAACCGATGCCCGAGAAACGGACCCTCGACACGCGCTACGTGAGTGATTTTTTGAAAAAGGCCGGGATCACTCCCGAAAATTTCGACAAGCGTTTTACGCTGAGTACGGCCATTGATTTGACCTCGGCCCGGCATTCAAAAGGCGAAGCGGAGATGTTCGACGTACTGGGCAAAACGAAAGGGTTCCTGGACCAGCGGGGCCTTACGGGCCTTCTGGAGAACATGAATGACTCCACGGTGAAATCGAACATCCATTACGAACTTGAGAAACGAAACGAACTTCAGAACGAGGCCGATTTGCAGCGCGGGTATTACACGTATCGTTCCATAAAAATGCACTGCGACCGCATCTTCAAGGTTCGCGAGCAGTTCAGCGGCATCCGCGACAAGGAAAAAACTGGCGCCGAAAAGGGCGTGAAGGAAGAGTTCGCCGGGGTGATGGAAGGGGTAAAGAAAAATTTTGGAAACCTGGACGGCAAGGAAAAAATGCTCGTGGTGGTCGGCGGTATTATCGGCGCGGCCATGCTCATGAGTTCCGACAGCCCCCGCGTGGCAAAGATCAAAGAAACCATCTGGACCTGCGTGAAGATCGGCGGTTTTGCGTGGCTCGGCAACACGGTGTTTAAGGTGTTCACCGGCAAAACGGCTTTGGATACGATCAGCGACTGGAGCAAATCCAACACCGCTACGGAAGGATTCTGGACCAAAACCTACAAGACCAATTCCGAACAGGCCGAAATTCTCCGCAAGAGCACCATCTACCTTGGGGACATGGATTTCATGCGTCTTGCCGAAGAGTATAAAAAGGCCAGAGATCTTGGGAAAGACGAGATTTCACTCCCTACGATCCGGTCCTCGGATTTGAATCCGAAACAGATTTATACCTCGCTTGATGTTTTCTTCAGGCGATATCCGGTGGAACAACTCATGCAGAAATATGCCCAGGCCAAGCCTCCAAAGCCTACCTGGCGCGAAGTGATGGGAACGGAAATGATCGATGACGGTAGTATTTCCATGGATGACAGTGTGGTGAGCCGGACGGTTGACGCCGTCTCGGGAACCGCTACCAGAGCTTATAACTGGATAGCTCCAAAAGCCGGCGCAGCAGCAGAATATGTGACAACCGGCGGGCTTGCCGCGGGAATGGCAAAGGGCGGACAGGCCATTGGCAAGGGTGCCGCAGAACTGGGCAAGGGTATCGGCGGGGGCGTCAAAGGGCTGGTACTGGGAGTCGGCGCAGGTGTAGGAGGGGTCGCTAAAGGCGTCTATGAGGGCGCCAAAGGGGTCGGTGCAGGTGTGGTTGAAGGTGCCGGCGTAGTGGCTGAAGATATTTCAGAAGTCGCCAAGGCCGCCTGGAAATGGGCAAAAGATACCTACCGGAAGAACTTTGGCGTGGAAGGCACCGACGGCGAAGTTGAAGAATGGGCCAAGAAATCTTTGAAAAATATTGATGAAACTCTTGGGGGCGACATCGAAAAATTTATCCGGGAACACAACGCGGAAAAGAAGAAGGCTGACGGATACGTGGACGCCATGCGCAACGGAACCTTTGAACGCATCAACGACGTTGACGTGAAGTACGTGGTCCGCGACGGTGATTCCATTTACGTTTCCGCCGGATGCCGAGTTCCCGCCGTTGTGGGCAATGAGGCCGGAGTTCTTGAAGCAATGAAGAAATCCGACGCGGGCGCACGCGAATTTTTGAAGAAAAAGTACCCGCAGGTCGCGGATAAAATCGACAGCTTTGTGGAGTTCGGCCAGGGCGTTTATGTGGTCAACGACAACAGCTACAAGGTGTTTGTCCGCATGCCTTTGCCGGGAACCATCGAGTTCAATCAGCGCAACGCGGGACGCTGGACACCCGAAGAGATGAAGAAACGAAAGGATATTGAAGTGTTCGGTCCTGATAATAAGATTGAATACAACCAACTCGAACCATGGCAAAAAATGCAACTCCGTTTGAGGTTTTACCTTGATTCGACCCAGACGAATGAACTCGACCAGGTGTGCGACAAATACACCCGTCTGTACAACACCAAGGGTTTGCCGATGGATGTCGTCCGAAAGCGCCTTCTGGAAAATGACGAAGACCGCGATGCCGTGTTGAGCGCGTTACGGTTTGACCGGAAACTTTTCCCGAACCGTGGAATGCTTCAGGCCCGCGAGGGTGATATTGCCTCGCTTGAAAGGGACGCCGCGGCCAAGATTGTTGGTGACGACGATATCAAAAAAGGTTTCGAGGTGAATGCGAGATTGAGTATCGGTACCCGCGTGAGACTCGCTTTACTCGGTGACAAGGAGTCCATGGATTTTTACAACTACGATCCGGCTTCCACCGACCCGACAAAACTGAAAACCGTCGACGATTTGCTGAAGGTTTATAAGGCGGATCTGGAGCAGAAGGGGAAGGAGAAAAACGGGGGTTAGTAATAGAACCGGATTCCGGGATTTACATCATTGATTTTCAAGGCTCCCGTTGTTGACAAAATGGTGTTTTTATGGTACTCTTGGATACTTGCGAAAGATGCTGTTTGACAACCCGATCAAGCAGGGAGGGACTTGCTGACAAATTGCTTTTATAAGCCAACTTTGACAGCAGATCTCCTCTCTGTTTTTCACCAATATTACATGGAACCGCTTCAAGTGCGGCTTCCTTCAGATTGTTTACGGTTTTTCATCACCTCTTCGGAAACGGTGTCGTTTCAGCCAGCGCTGAAACGCACCTCTCCCTCGACTCGCGAGTGCTCACGCACACCAGCTCGCTCGTCTCCGGGACGTTCCTCAGAAGTGATTGAAAACCGCAGGTGTTCTGAAGGAAGCGGCCAGAAGCTGCTCCAAAGACTCAATTTTTGCGGCACATTGCGTGCCGCGGAGGGTTCTCTCATGACGCGTTCGTTTTTTGCAGGGTGGGCGTTCCGGGCGTTCGTTCTTTTCTTTTTCGGGGTGCTCTTCGCTATCACCACGTTCGGGTGCAGCGAGCCCAAGCCCGTGGACCCGGTGGCGTACAACTCGTCCCCGGAGGCGCAGCAGAGGCGCCTGGCGGAGTACAACACCGTAGCCTCGGCAGAGTCCAAGTACGGATACACCCCGCCCACGGCCGGCTACGGCGACTCGGCAGGCTACCGCTACGCGCAGGCCAAAGATCTCGGGCACAGGGCATCGGTCACTGTGGGCACGTGGATCGCCCTCGCGGTGTTCCACATCCTCATGATCCTGATCCCGCTCGTGACGATCATCTTCATCCCCGGTCTCGCGGCCGGGCGGTACGAGATGACGATCGAGGGCGCTATCCTGATCGTCTCTGGTATCGTTCTGCTCGCTGGCAACTGGGTCGGGGCGTTGGGCATGGGCCACTGGGTGTGGATCTGTCTCATCGTCCCGGGCGCGATCCTCTTCACGATCTCCTGGTTCGTCAAGGAGGGACCCTGGAAGATCCTGCTCGTCATGGGGCCTCCGGTCACCATGATGATCTTGGGCTTCCTCAAGATCGTGGACTCTTGGATGTCCGCCCTCATCAGCGGCTCCATCATCGCGGTCGTGGGGACTTGCATCGTCTTGTACATCGCCTTCAGCGGCGACGACGAGAAGGCCGAATCCCACGGCTGAAGTTCAACAACCAACAAGAAAGGAGGTGAAAAACAGGGAGAGGGGGTGCCATCACGGTTATTCGCACGGTCCACGTAAGTTCAGGACCCGTTCGAAAACCAGGCACCCCTTTTTCCCATGCCCGCTTCTCTAGTTTAATTGAGCTTCTTCCTTACGAGCCTTGACAAATTCGCTATTTTTGTTATAATTCTCTCCTTTCGAAATTCCACCAAAATCCAAAACAAAAAGGTACCGACTCGTGCACTTATTTCTCACCTATGCGCAAGAACACGATTACCTTTTTCAACCTTTGGGTTTTGCTTTCCAGTCTGATGGGGCTCAACTTCAATCCAGAGACCTACTTAGAGCGTCTTACACAGAATGGTCTTGCAGAATCAAAGTATATTGAGTATAATCACTCTGCTCCTTTGGATGAAAACCATTACGCTGCAAAGCTTGATGGGATGGGTCTTAACCTTCAATCCGAGGCGGGTTCAACCCAACAGGATGAACCTGGTTTAAGCTCTTTGATTCATTGCAAATCGCTTGTCTACCGGACACTCGACAGTCTCCCGGGGGAGGCTGTGAATCACCTCAGGAATCTGACGCTCAACTTCAGCAATGAAGGACGGCGCGGACTCGGCGGTGGTTCCACCATTATTCTCCATTGCAGCAATGTGACGGATGAGGAACTGGTCGGGGTTTTGGTTCATGAAGTGGGACATATCACGGACACCGGGGTGATAGGAGGCAACTTCTATGCCGGAGAAAGTGAGTTCAAGGACGGTTCCAGCCCGGTATATAATGATGATGCCAGCCTGGAGTTCTACCGTCTGAGCTTTCAGGACGACAAGACTTTGAAACCGGATGCGGTTCAACTAGATTTTGTCTCCGGATACGCAATGAGCGATCCCTTCGAGGATTTCGCTGAGAGTTACATCTACTATATTTTGCACGGGAACGATTTCCGGGAACTTACCAAGATCAATCCGGTACTCCAGAAAAAATACGATTTCTTGAAAACTAGGGTCTTCAACGGTAAAGAGTTTTACAACGGGGATGACACGCAGCAGGTCAGCTACGTGAGTCGTGACTATGACACGACGGTTCTCCACTACGACATGAAGAAATTTTTTGAGCTGTAAGATGATGGCAGGGACGTTGTTCCCCTGCGGAAAGAGAGACTTTGTCACGTTTAGGAATTTTTCCTATTAGATTTTAGGATACTGAGGCTTTTCTAGGGCGTTGGTACTCCTAAAACCCTTAAAACACCTCCTGCAAGTCGGGAGGTGTTTTGGTATAAACATTTGAAAATTTCACGCTACTGCGTCATCTGCGAAAAATTCTTCCTCAACGTATATTCGTATACGTTTCGGTCGAATTTTTCTTTCTTCCTTGTATCCTGAAATTTTGAAATGTTTATAAGCTATTTCTTCACTCGGCGCGTTCCGCTTTGATTTTTTGCGGGTGTTTGCTAAAATCATCGGGCGTGAAGTATGTTGTGGTGGCCTTAGCTCAGTTGGCAGAGCATCGGGTTGTGGTCCCGAGGGTCGTGGGTTCGAGCCCCATAGGCCACCCCAGAATAACTATTTCAATTCATACGGAGATTATTGCATGAGGATTGCAGTAATTTTTTTAGCTCTTATGTATTATACTTGACGGAACATTGACCGTTTTGCATTTTTGTCTTATAATATATATGTAAAGAAAAGCCCCATAATCCTGGTAATTATGTCTCAATCGAATGTTTCACAATCAGCTTCAGAAGCAGCAAACGATAATGGTGAAGGCAGCGTCGATCAATTAGAAACCAATCCAAAAAATGAAACTGCTGACGTCGTGGAATCGAAGGCCAATGATCGTGCTTTCCGTGATTTATTTATCGAAAAGGAGGAAGCTCGATGGAACACAGAAGCAAAAAAGACTGAAACTATCGAAAAAGAGAAGAGGGAGATGGCACATGGACTTTCTGAACGTTCAAAAAAAATTGAGGAGGGTATAAAAAACATGAAGGAACCTCTCAAACGGGTTGAAGATCTTCCAGAGTTTTTGCGAGAATGCGGCCTTGATGAAAAGTCGGTTCATGGACTGGAACAATCTTTGCCTCAAAATTACGAGGCGGTATCTCCAAAAAATAAACATGTTGTCACCGCCATTTTTGAGGCGATCAACCAGCTGTTTGAGCGCGATTCCTTTTCAGAAGGATCTTTCATGACACTTGCTCTCAATATTTTTGAACGAGAAAGGAGCTCAACGTTTGTTGCAGATCAGACGAAGTATGTAAAATATGAGGACCGGAATGGAGACGGTTTTTACCGTTCAAAAGAAGGTGAAGCATTCATACGACAGCGCCTGGCAGATGAAAACAGGGATGAAGTGGATGCTGCGGCTTAACAGGCTTCCGTCTCAACGACTCAACTAACGACGACTCATGCCCTTGCGCCGTTCATCTTTTATCCTGACTTCTTCCTGGACTGCATCCAGAATCCTTCTAAGTTTTTCAAACTCTTTCATTCTTGTGACCAGCGGCATCTGTTCAAAAACTTCGCGCGCGGCTACAAAAGCTGAATGATGGTCTCTTAATTCGTCCTTCGTAAGGTTCAGCATTGTTTTTTTGTTGATGATGTCAATGATGCGGTCAACATCTTTTGAAGCCCAGAACTGGTCTGGTGTATGGCACACATCGGTGTGACTGATTGCGATCTCACCGGTTTCGTTGATTTTCATTCTCTTTTGCATATTAAAAGACAGGCGGTGATTCTATGACTGCATGGTACATCTGTCAATCCGCTGTATGTTTACAGTACTTCAACCGCCCTTGAGTTTGCCGCGGTTTTTGAACTCTTCGGCGACCTTTTTTAGAATGCCTTCGAGCATGAGTTCGACAAAGCTTTTCAGGAGGTCATAATCCAGGCGGACGCCTTCCTCTTCCAGGTAGTCGCGCAGGCAAAACACGCCGAGCTGGAGTACTGCCAGCTTGATGAGTCCGTCATGGTCGAGGACCGTATCTATGACGCGTGGCGCGTATTCCTGGCTCCGGTCCACAATTTCATGGGCCCAGGCATCAATGGCGATTTTGATCTTGAGGGGGATGACTTCCCCTTTGAGGTAGTGGTCGGGCAGGGTGAGCGCACGGGACTTTTCCTCTTCTATGGCGCCCGGCGGAAGGAGTTTGATACCAAGTTCCTTCTGGATATCTTCGTTGTTGATGAGCAGAATGCTCACGATAAAGGCTGCGGGGATGTTCTGTTCCAGCAGTCGCGCCACGAGCACCATGATGTCTCTTTTGGTCCCGGTCTGGATGAAACGGAGGAGGATTTTGATGAGCTCGTCCTCTTTTTTCTTCTGTTTTTGCTCCTGTTTCTGGAGGGCTTTGAGCTGGGCGGCGGCTGCGGCCATCCGCTCCTTGAAACGCTCAAAAGCCGCGGGATCCATCGCCTCTCCGCGGTCATCTGCGCCAAAAAATGATTCTAAATCTGACATGTGCCTAAATGATTAGGCTACTACGTTCACAAGTTTATCCTTGAACACGCGTCCGTCGTATTTGCGGAGCTGTTTTTCAACAAAAAGGACTTTGCCGGCTGAAAGGGCAAAAAGGGTATGATCTTTTCCCATCCCGACGTTCTTACCGGGGTGAAACTTGGTTCCGCGCTGTCTGACAATGATGTTCCCGGCTTTGACGGTCTGACCGCCGAACACCTTAACACCCAGTCTTTTGGCTTGCGAATCTCGTCCGTTACTTGTGGAGCCTCCGGCTTTTTTATGTGCCATAGTCTTATAAATTGATGATATTACCTCTGCTTTTGGGGCTTTTTGAGCCTTTTTTTCAGAACGCGGATTGATTTTACTGAAATATTTTTAGCATTGCAAGTCGAAAAAGGGATTTAGGCCTTCCTGAGGGCTTTGGCGCGTTGTCTTTCCCATCATTTTGGGCTATAATATAAGGATTTTGAGATATCCAAAAATCATGAAAAAAACCGCCAAACATCTGACTAAACATCCGGCCAAACATCTGGCCAACCTGCTCGTCCTTTCTTTGGGTTTTGGGCTGTTTTTTTCCGACGGCCACCGCCTGGGAAATTTTCTTTTTGCTTTGGAAGGTTCGCCGGAAACCCAACAAGTGTTGATTCAGTCGGCCACGGTTTCTCCGGACGGCGACCCGGGACAGAGCAGCCTTCAGGAGGCCATGGGACTGAGTTCAAGCCAGGAGATAGTTTCCGGGCAATATCTCAAGAGGCAACAGTTCCTGGAGGACATAAAGGACCAGATCCAGACCGCGCAAAGTGATTATATAAGTATCAACCGCAACGTTCACGATACCACCGACAAACTCATCGACGTTCAGGAAGAACGGATGACTCTGCAAAAGCAGCTGAGTCTTTTGAACCGCCAGATCGAGGAGACGGTTTCCATAACCCAGAACGTACTGATTCAGGTTCAGGAAAAGGAAAACGACATAGCAAAACTCGAATCTGAGATCAGGATCAAGAGCCTTGAAATTGAGAATCAGAAAAAGATGCTTTCCGAATATCTCAGGGTTTTATATGAGGATGAAAACACCATTCACGACACGACCGCCCAGGACAAGACCATCAATATCGCCAAAATGCTTTTGTCGGACAAATCGCCCGAAGAGGCGCTGAGGGAACTTCGCTACTTTACCGTTCTTGAAGCGACCGGCCACGATATTTTTGAGCGGCTCGAAAAACTTCTGAAGGCGCAGGAGGTGGACCGGATCGTGCTTGAAAATTCGCGCAACCGTCTGGAAATGCTCTATCGCCAGCTGGAGGAACAGCAGTCCACCCTGGAAATGCAGCAGGCGGCCAAGACCCAGCTGCTTGAGGAAACAAAAGGGCAGGAAACCATTTACCAGCAGCTTCTTGAGGAGTCCCAGCAGGAGCAGGCGCAGGTTTTGCAGGATATTGATCTGCTCCGCGACAATCTGAAATTTATCCAGAATAAGATCGCCGAACTTGGGGACAAGTTTAATCCCGACGATTATCAGAGCGTTTTCGACCGCAGCACGACCAACGTGTACGAGTACATCAAGAACCATAAAGACTCGGCGTTCCAGCCCCGCTGGCCGGTGAGTCCGAGCCGTGGCGTGAGCGCATATTTTCACGACGAGTCCTACCGCAGGGCCATGGGCATGGTTCATCAGGCCATCGATATCCGCGCACTTCAGGGCACTCCCATCCGTGCGCCGGCCGACGGTGTGGTGTACCGAGTCCGTGACAACGGTTACGGCTACAGCTACATTATTCTGGCCCACGGCGGAGGATTCATGACGGTTTTTGGCCATGTATCCGAAATCAGGGTCAAGAATGGCGAGAAGATCATAGAAGGTCAGACGATCGGTCTGAGCGGAGGAACCCCGGGAAGCCTTGGGGCGGGACTGATGACAACCGGCGCTCATCTTCATTTTGAGGTGTTGAAAGGCGGCAAGCATGTTGATCCCCTGGATTACCTTCCACTTTCATATCTGCCGCTGGATTCACTGCCAGGAAAATATCTGGACAGAATCACGGGTGATCAAACCAGGGTGAGCCGAACTTCGTACGACGAAGGCGCCGCAGCGAGCAGCCAGGAACTTTTGCGGAGAATTGAAAGCAGCGGTTTCAGTTATTCCGAAAGCCCGGGGTTGGAAACCACCGGAATATCTTCCCCGTAAGCCGCTTTTTTACCCTGCAGGAAAATCAGGACCCCCGCGGCCATACTGTGGAGCGACAGAGCACTGGCGAACATAAGGAGTTTGAGGTACTCGGGGTAGCTGTCCAGCAGGACATCGAGGAATGTTCCAAAATAACGGTCGGAGACATCTTTGAAGTAGAAATATCCCATGATGAGGGCAAACTGGTACCAGGGGATTTTTTTGATTTCGGAGGCGATAATGAAAGCCTGTCCCGCGTACATGGTGACCCAGAAAATACTGGCGACATCATGAAAGTTTATGCCGGTCCAGCTCATATAGAACGGGTAGTAGATCCAGGCCAGGATGCCGTAGCCGAACAGTCCGACGAAGAGAAATGAGGTGAACCACGCGGGAACTCGCGCGCGACCCTCTTTTGGTTTGCGGAGGTAGAGGGCAAACCAGACGATAAGCAGCCACGGATAGAGCGAGCAAATGGGGGCAAAGGCAACCAGATTCGGTGGTACGCGAATGAGCCACGGCCAATCCACGACGGTGGAAGATATCCCAAGGGCGAGATCGATGGCCATGATCCAGTAGACCGCACGCTTATTGTATTTCAGCCCGTCCAGGGTTTTGACGGTTGTTGACGAGAATTTTTTGAGGCGAAGCCAGACGTTTTTCATAGGGAAGTTTATACTTCGGCATTGATCTTACCGCCGGTCGCCGGATTTTGGAAGGGGCGTAGGGATGTGATAATCTTTGCTCATGCACTTTTCGAATATCGATATTGCCGCCAACAGGAAGAAGCTTCCGGAGATGATCCGGCTTTTGAGAAAGAGTTACCCGTCCGCCAAGACCGCGCTCAATTTTAAGACCCCGATTCAGATGCTGGTGTCCACGATTCTTTCCGCGCAATGTACGGACGTGAGGGTGAATAAGGTGACGCCGGCATTGTTCAAAAAGTACGCGACCGCGGACGATTTTGCCGGGGCTAAACTCCCCGAACTGCAGACTCTGATCCGTTCCACCGGTTTTTACAGAAATAAAGCGAAGAATATTCAGGGGGCCGCTGAAGTGATCGTGAAAAAATACAAAGGTGAAGTCCCCCGCACTATGGATGAAATGCTTGAGCTTCCGGGTGTCGCCCGGAAAACCGCCAACGTCGTGCTCCACAACGCTTATGGGATTGTGGCGGGCGTGGTGGTGGACACTCATGTGGGGCGACTCGCGAGGAGGCTCGGACTCACCGACCAAAAGGACGCCGCCAAAGTGGAAAAGGATCTGATGAAGATCGTTCCAAAAAAAGACTGGGCCAATATTTCCTACTGGCTCATCGACCACGGGCGCGCGGTCTGCAAGTCGCAGAAACCGAATTGTGGCGCGTGCGTGCTCAACAACATCTGCCCCTCGGCGTCCAACTTTGACGCAAAGGGGCGGTGGATCGGCGTGAAATGATGACGCTACACGTTGTCGGCGAACTGCACGAGTTCAATTCCGGTGAAATGGGTGTAACAGTCCGGGGCTCCCATTCCGGGAACCGCGGCGGGCCTGTTGAGTTTCAATACCACCGGTTTGCTTTCCGATGAGCCGAGGATGGTTCCCGCCTCCGTCTGGCCGATGGTGAACTCTTTTATTTGATCAGCCTCGAAAGCCATTCTGCGGATCGTCTGATTTTCAACACAGCCAAGCCCGATGTCGTTTCCTCCGGCAAAGCTGTTCCCCTCGTTCATCCCCATGAACTTTTTGAGATCTGCATTTTCCGCGTCGAATCCCGAATCGTAATTCAGAAACGCATATTTGAATTTCTTGCAGTTTTCTTCGCAGAACCCTTCGGACATCTCAACAATTTTTACCGATCCCTGAAGGTACAGGGTACCGATATAATCCGAAACCGTTTCGTCATAATGGAAATTGCCGGTGGGTTGGATCACCCGTGCTACGGATGGCGCCGGGGCTGGAGTTTCCTGCAATGGTTGGGTTTGCTGTGTCACCTGGGGCTGGGGTTGTTGAGGCTCGAGGGCTGCGGGCGGTGTCTGGGCAACCGGGAGGGTTTGCGCCTGACAGGCCGCAAGAAGAAGCAGTACGGCAAACGATGGGATCATCAGTTTTTTCATGGGGGAGAGTGATTAACGGTTAGGTGAGTGTAAACCGGCAGTAACGAAAAGTATTACATTTCCTACCGGCGGGCATATGTTCCGACCAGGGTGCTCTGTTCCATAATGTGCCCTGCCATGGCTTTTTCCAGATCTGACTTCGTTGTGGTGTCAGGGAGATCGAGCATCGTGTCCAGCGCGTACAGCATGAACTGGTAGTGATGGGTTCCGGAAGGAGGGCACGGACCGCCCCATTTATTGGTTCCGGAATCCGTACGGCCCTGTACCGCCCCGGCGGGGACGGTATTTTCGGCGATTTCTTTTGTCGCGGGATCGATATTCCACACAACCCAGTGGGTCCAGCCGCCCTGCCGGGGAGCATCAGGGTCGTGCACCATCAGTGCGAGCGATTTGGCGTTTGCCGGGGCGTCCTGAATCCGCAGCGGCGGGCTCATGTCTTTGCCGTCACAGGTGTATTGGGATGGAATCGCCGTGTTGTTTTCAAAGGCGCCGCTGATGATTTCCATAGGTGTTGCGGGTGAAGATATAAGTGTTTGCGTCGACTGTTGCCATGGTTTGAGGAAGAGGATGGCCACCACAACGATGATGGTTCCGGCCACGTAAAACCAAAAATGGGGCTTGTTCATTCTCTGAGAAAATTTTTCCATATTCCGATTATACCACCACATGAATTTGTCTGAAAATATGGGAAAACTGACGGGTTGTGGTATACTCGCTGACAGTTATTCGTTCCATAATCTTCCATCCATGAAAAAGCTTTTCGCCCTTCTTGCCGGTTGTGCTTTTCTTATTCCAAGCCTTGCGCTTGCTTCGGTCATGCGCGGTGACGGCAATATCACTCAAGCCGAGACCATAACCGAAAACGCTTACGTTGGAGGAGGAAATCCCGTCATCGCGGGAACGGTGCAGGGTGATTTGCTCGTGAGCGGCGGCAATGTGTATGTGAGCGGAACGGTGTATCAGGACGCCATGATCGCGGGAGGAACGGTGAATGTTACCGGACACATCGGCGGAGACCTCCGCGTCTTTGCCGGGAACGCCATGATTGACGGCCCCGTGGACGGTGAACTGATGGTGTATGGCGGCAGCGTTTTGATCGGACCCCATGCCGTGATCCAGGGTGACGTGAATGTCGGCGGCGGCCGCGTTGACGTTGATCCTTCCGCAAAAATGCTGAGCAAAAAAATCAATATCCAACAGGGCGACGATGAGAATGACGGGAAATCCCCCCGTCCCCTGCTGATGGATACGAATAAATTTTTAACGGCGGCTTTTTGGGTGACACAGCTTCTGCTGATGGTCGGTATGTTTGTGGTTGTTGCCCTCATGCATTTCATGTTCCCGAACTTCACGAAAAAACTGGTCCAGGAAGCTTCCCATCCCAAAACGTTCGGAAGGAGTTTTCTTACGGGTCTTTTACTGTTTATCGTCATGCCGGTTGCCGCGATCCTCTGCTTTATCACCGGTATCGGCGGCTTTTTGGGCGCTTTGATCCTGATCGGGTATGTGGCACTGATTATTACGAGTATTCTTTACGGCGGGGTCGTGTTCGGCGGACTTTTGTACGAACTCATTAAAAAACCCAAGAAGTACAACATGGGGTGGGGATGGCTCGTGCTGGGTGTCGTCGGTCTTCACGTGGTGACCTGGGTTCCCGTGATCGGCTGGATTGTAGGATTTGTTTTCTTCCTCGCCGCCTGGGGCGCCATGACTTCCATGAAATGGAAGCAGATGAAAGGACTCTAGAGCTCGTTTATTTTGCCCCCGTCTTGGCCCTCATGATCATCTTGGCCATTTCGGCGCGGGTGATCGGTTCATCGGGTCGGAAGATGAACTGGTTTGAAGGATCAACGATTTTGCGGTCCCAGAGCGACCTGAGATAAGCGCCCTGCCATGACTGAACGATGTCGAGGAAGTAGTTGTTCGGGTATCCCGCGCCGCAATTGGTGGTGAAGCATCCCTTGAAAGGCTGGATTCCAAATGCTTTGGCCAGCAGCGCGGAAAACTCTCCACGGGTGATGGCTTTGTTGGGGTAAAATTTTGCTTTTTCTTCTCCCTTGAGAATTTTCCGTTCCCATGCGGCACGGACCCATTGTCCGTCCCCTATTCCAAGGTCGGTGAACGGAGCGCCGCAGTCCAAATCGTAGCATCCGAAGGTGGGAGGATTTCCCGCGGCAAGCATGACCAGTTTTACCGCGTCGATTTTCCTGAGCGTGTCGTCGGGCCTGAAGGTGCCGTCCTTGAACCCCTTGAATAAACAGATATCGTACCCGGCATGGATGAACTCTTTGGCCCAGTGGCCGGTCACATCGGACGGATAATTTACCCCAGGACATTTGCTGGGCTGAGGCGCCGGCGGAGCCGCGGGTTCTTCCGTGGTTTTTTGTTCTCCGGTTCCTTCGGCGGACGCATCGAGCGGGGCTTGAGTTTCTTCCTGAGTGACTGGCGGCCTCTGAAACATCAGCTTGAATTTCTTCACCGAGAAGTCGGGCTTTTCTCCTTCCATCGTTTTTGCAGAGACCACAAAGCTGTAGTCCCCTTCTTCCGAAGGCTGGTCGAAGGCATCGATGCCGTCCCAGTTGAAATTGAGGACTTTGTTGAAGTTAAAGTCGTTGTATTTGATGGTTTTGACGATGCTGGCCGGATCCGGGTCTTTTGGCGGGGTGTATGTCCCCTTTACAACCCACACGGTCACCAGCGCGCTTTTTATCAGGCTGCATCGGATCATGGCTTTTTTGTTCTCGGAAACGATCAGCTCGCCGTTGACCATTTTGCAGAACAGAATGTCTTCCGCGGGGGTGATGTCCACAGGTTCATCCCCGGTCGCCTGACTCTGGTCGGTTATAAAATTATCCGATAATGCACCCGTATCCCCGCTTCCCTGATCATTTCCCGTATTATCGGTGTATCCTGATCCTGTGTCCTGACCCATCCCGCTATCTGAGGTATCCCCCGTTCCGGCGCCGTCACTCGTACCCGTGTCGTCGAGCGGGACATAATTGCCGGGATTTGCGTTGGGGTTGATGCTCAGAGGTTCGTTCAGCGTGTTTGTATTCACATTCATGCTGTTCTTGCTGGAGTTGTCCATTACGATTGCCTCGTCTTTCACAACGCCAAAACTCAGTTGTTTGGAGGTAAGTATTTTTATTCCATCCTTGCCGATCACCTTAAACGTGTACTGGCCCGGCGTTACCCAAGCATTCGCTGAATTTTTTCCGTTCCATGTAAAAGTTTTCGTTCCCATAAGCTGATTGGTAAACGACCAGGTTTTTACGACACTGTTTGAACTGTTCAGTATGGATACGTTCATGGTCGCGCCCGTTACCGCCCCCGTCAGTTTGTAACTCAGGGTCAACGGCGTCGAAAACCCGCTCGTGACAATGTGGTATGGGTCGCTGCTCACCGTAAGGTCGGTAATTGCCGGCGGGGAAAGCGTTTTGACGTTTGATTGGACATTATTCGGCGATCCTAAATTGTTTAAGTTGACAGGGTCCTTGAGGGCAACGGTGCATGCGATCGGATACTTATCGTCGTCATAGGGGACAGCCCCCTCATTCGCCAACTTATAAGTGTACGTTGCCGTCATGGTAACTTTGGCGGACGCGGTACCGGCGGGATATGTCGCCGTGTACGGGTTAACACTCCCGATGTATTGATTTTTTGTGTTATCAGTCACACTAACATAATCAGGGGATGGCCCTGTTACGGATGCCTTAAATGTGATCGGAGTACCAGTTAAAGCTTTTGTTCCGCTTGGAATCTCCACCCCGTTTTGTTTAATGGAACATGACGGCATGATGATCCAATTCTCCAGCTCGCCGTACGGAAGATGAGTGGCCTGGACAAAGGCGCTGCCGGTTAATGCCAGCAGTCCCGTCACTACCCCTACGGTAATCCAGTGGTCATTCATTCCCGGTTGTTTTTTTGTTTTGTTTTTCATGATTTGAGGATAGCTTCTATCTGTATATTATAACATAATCTCTCATTTTCTTCAACTGTCCGCGATGTTCAATACTTTTGGGCCTCCGGTTTGACTTTCGCACCGTTTTTGTTAGAGTTTACTGAGCCAAAGTTTGTATGCGTTGGGGATTCGCCAAGTGGTAAGGCACCGCCCTTTGGAGGCGGCATTCGGGGGTTCGAATCCCTCATCCCCAGCCATTTTTGTAATGTAAGGATGACTCCATTGCCGATTGCCGATCTCACGATTCCGTTTCTCACCGTCGCTCTGGCGGAACTTGGCGATAAAAGCCAGATTCTGGTTTTTCTGCTGTCTTCACGAACCAAAAAGCATCTTAGGCTCCTGGCGGGAGTCATGCTGGGATTTCTTGTGGTTGACGGCTGTGCCATTCTGGTCGGCTCCTGGGTGGTTCAGCTTGTTCCGGCGTTCTGGTTGAAGCTGGTCGCCGGGCTGATTTTTGTCATTCTCGGTCTGATCATGACTCTTTCGAAGCACGATGGAAAAGAGTCCGTTCCCCACTTAAAAACCCCCTTCCTTACCGGTTTTTCCATGATCCTTGTGGCCGAGTGGGGTGACAAGACCCAGATCGCGAGCGCCCTGTTTGCCGCAACCTATCATCCTGTTCTGGTTTTTGTTTCTGTTCTGACCGCTCTGTTGGTGCTTTCCGCTACCGCCATTTACCTCGGAAAGTTCATTGCCCACAAACTTGATGCGAGATTTACGACAAAAGCGGCGGGGATTCTTTTTGTCGTCATCGGTTTGTTTACCCTGTTTTTGCGTTGAATTCCATGAAGAAGCTTTTTTCCTTCTTACGGTCAAAACGGTTTCTGTTGGGCGCACTCGTCGCACTGGTTTTTTTCATTGTTTTTTCAGTGGGAATAAACGTATCCATTTTGAATGGGACTCAGGAGTTTATCTTTAAAAATATTTCAGATGTGCCTTCAAAAAAAGTAGCTTTGGTGCTCGGAGCCAAGGTGTATGCCGATGGAAGGATGAGCGACATCGTGAAGGACAGGGCTTTGACGGCGATCGATCTGTATGCGGGAGGGAAGGTCGAGAAGATTCTGGTGAGCGGCGATCATGGCACCAAAACGTACGATGAAGTGAACACCATCAAGGATTATTTGCTTCAGAACGGCGTGCCCGCGAAAGATATTTTTCTGGATCACGCGGGGTTTGATACGTATGACAGCGTGTACCGGGCCCGGGCCATTTTCCGCGTACCCTCCATGATTATCGTGACCCAGGATTTCCATTTGCCCCGCGCGGTTTATGAAGCCAGGGCCCTCGGCCTTGACGCGGTGGGGCTTAGTGCCGACCGCCACGAATATATTTCTGACTCCTATAACCGGTTCCGCGAATCGCTCGCCCGCGTGAAGGCTTTTTTTGATGTCACCTTCCAGTCACAACCAAAATTTCTCGGTGAGATCATTCCCATCGACGGCGACAGCCAATTAAGCTGGGATCAGGTTTAAATGTTTATGGCATCCCGGGGATGCTGAATCCGCCTGGCGTGCCCGAGTTTGGAGACAGGTTTTTGGGAACGGTGGGTTTCGGGGGCGTCAGCGTTGTCGTGGACGTCCCGCTTGTTGCCGTATTTCCGAAGAGATTCGGGAGTGAGCCGGCCGGTGAAGGCGGCGGAGTGGAAACCGGAGTTGGATCTTGCGGCTCTGAAGACAAACTTGGCGCCTGAGGAATTGTTGTTTCAGTACCCGTAGCCGAAGGGGCCGGAGCGCTCGCGCTCTGTCCCGAGGATGCCGGCTGTTCTTCCGTGGCCGTCGGCTGTTTTTTTGTCCTGGATACTTTTCCCGGTGTTTGCTGGCCGTCCACAGGACAGTGGAGAAGATAAAAATCCCTGTCGAACAGTTTATCGAGAGTGATCGATTCGAAGTCCGGCATAACGGCGTCCTGTTGTGTGGATTCGGCTGCGGCCGACTGCTGGGGTTCCTGTGAAGATGAAAGAGAATCCGCCGGGGAACCGGTCCCGATCAATGGTGATGATGTTATTCCCGATGTGCTTCCCGATTTTATTGTAGTTTCGGTTGTTCCATAAACAGATTTGAGGTCGGTGCAGAGTGTTTCCATGGTGTAACATGCCGAATTGCTTCCAAGATCTTCCGATAGTGACTGCTGTTCCTGCTTGAGCGTCTCCAATGTTGAAGGATTGGTTTTCGGATCTTTTCCCGCCGTATCGCGCAAATCGCTTAAAAATAATAGTTTCCATTTCGTTGCATCGCAGACCGAAAGTGATCGTCCGCACGTTTTATCGTTGGATTTTTCAACAACCAGTTCATAGTACCTGTCCCACATTTTCTTTTCGTATGCCTGGTGAATCCGGTCGTCGAATACGGTGCATGGCGAGCAGTTATTTTCTTTGGCCAGCGTATCCAACTGCCCTTTGAGTTGAATGTCCGCCGGGTCTTCGCTCTGTCCCAGACTGCGGATTTGGTCGCTTAATTCCATACAAGTGGTGCACATGGTCGGTTCCTGTCCCGCTGATGGAGTCGTGTAGGCTCCGGGAATGTTCATCAAAAAGTAGTTGTTGTTGATGTCGCATGAGCACCTGTTGCTCACCGGATCCATGACCTGTCCCGTGGGACACGCGTTCAATGTAACTTGCGTAATGTTCGTGATTTCTTCGGTCGGCTGAGGTTCCTGTGAAATCTGTTTCTCAGTTGGTGTCGTCGTATCTTCCTGCGTCAGGGACTGGGTTTGTGTCTGCTCGGCGGTTCCTTTGAGTTGATCCGCGTTTTGCTCTGCGGGTTTGAGCACCCCACCGAAATACAACCCTGCGACCGTGCCTCCCAAAACCAAGGCCCCCACGACGATCCAGACCCATTTGGGGATCCCCGACTTTGTCGGCTGTGGCGGATTCACGGATGGCGATACTGCCGGCGTGGGAACTGGCGTTCCCGACGTCAACGGTGAAGATTGCGGCATGGCCGGTTGTTCCGGCTGCTGAGGTGGAAGTGTAGGCTGAACTGGCTGTTGCTCGTTTTCCATACATTCTTTGTTTTAAGTTTCCTTAAATTATAGCATAAAACACACCATTTATCAATTTAAAAGGCCCCGACGTACGGAGCCTTTTTGAGTCTTATTGAAGCCAATTTCTAACTTTTCACACCCATGGTGATGTATGGCAGAATCATTCCCATGACGACGACCGAGATCGTGATAATTCCAACAATGCGCATCATTCTTTTTTGCTTTTTTGTCTGCATGGGTATTTCAGGCTAAAGATTATTGAACCGTTCCGGTCACGAGAATATTCAACGTGTAGGTATCCAGTACGTTTTGGTTGTCGGACACCTCCAATTTTACCTGATAGTTCCCCGGGTTGGCAAAGGTGTGGGTCGGTTTGCGTGTTCTGGAAGTTTCTCCGTCGGCAAAATCCCAGCTGTACTTGGATATGGTTCCCGTTGAACAGCGGGGGTCGAACTCAACGGTGAGAGGCGCTGCCCCCTGTGTCGCGCTGCCTTCAAAGCACGCCTTGAGCGGAACCGGACGAACATTGACCTGTGAGGTTACCGAAGCGCGTGATCCGTCGGACGCGATGGCCGTCACTTTGGCGGTGAAGGTCCCGATCTGGGTGTATTTGTAGGTCACTTTGGAAACATCTATCCGTTTTGGGGTGCCATCCCCGAAATCCCATTCGTAACTGACGATCTGTCCGGAAGGATAACTCGAACCGGATGCATCAAAGACGACCGTCAGAGGGACTACTCCCTCGACGGGTTCCGCGGTCACCCGCGCCTGCAGGGCCTGTGCCCCGACCTTTACGACCAGCAGCGTGCTTCCGCTCTTGTTTTCCGCGTCGTAAACGGTCAGCGTTGCGTTGTATGTTCCTGCCGTGTTATAGACGTATTTGACCTGTTTTCCGGCGGCGTCCTCTTTGCCGTCTCCGTCAAAATCCCATTTATAGTCAACGATCTGGCCGTTGTCCTGTCTGCTCGTACTCCCGTCAAACGACACCTCAAACGGCACGGTGCCGCTGATGAATCCGTCGCCGTCCTTGGCCTGGGGCGGAACGGTGGTGAATGCCGCGATTGGAGCGCCCGTAGGGTTTTCGACGGTAATTTTTTTGGTAGCCTGATTTTTGTCGCCTTTTTCATCGGTAACGGTCAACGCCACGATAAAGTCCCCCGACGCTTTATAGGTGTGCGTCGCGGTTCTGGTACTCGCTTTTGGCGTCTGGTCGCCGAAATCCCACTCATACTGATTGATTTTGCCGTTCGGGCTGCTCGATTTTTCGCCCTGGAAGCTGTACTGGGTTCCGCTGAAGTAGTGGCCGTCGGCCGTCGGTATTTCTATGACCGCCGTCGGAAGGTTCGGCCCCTGGACATCGATATCCTTGGATACGATGGCGAACTGGCCGGTGTTGTCCGTCACGCGGAGATTCACGGTGTATTTACCGACCTGTTCAAACGTGTGTTCAACGGTCACTCCTGAATCATCGGTGAAGACATTGTTGTTATCAAAATCCCATTCAAAGGACTGTATTTCCCCGGCGGGCGCGCTTGAACCGGAAGCGTCAAAACTGACTTTGAGCGGTGCCGGACCCGATGTCGGATCGGCAGCGAAGTCCGCGTTGAGTTTGACGTTTGAGATCGTCACGATCGTGCTGAACGGGAGAACGCTTTCTGCTGCAGTTGTTTTATCCTTCACCGAAACGTTGACCTTTACGTCAAAGCGTCCGTTATTTTTTCCTCGGTCTTTGAAAGTATGGGAAGGAGACTGGACGGTTGATGTTTCGCCGTCACCGAAGTCCCACAGGAAGGAGAGAATTTCGTATTTTCTGGTATCCAGCGGAAGTTTGGTTCCGTCGAATTTGATCAGTACCGGAGCCGTCAAACCGAGTGTCGGCGTCGGATCCGTCACGATTCCCACCTGCTGGGTTTGCGTCGGTGCGATGACTTTCTTTGAGCTCAGGAAGAGGTAGATTCCCACCCAGATGCCCACCATGAACACCAGCAACATTCCCGAAGCGCCGGCCAACGTTAAAGCGCGTTTGCGGGAATCTTTGTCGTCCTTGCGGGCCATTGCCGTCCGGAAAATCCCGACGATGGCGATAATAAAGAGTACGATTGAAAAGAAACCAAAAATAACGTTCACCAACGTAATGATTGAGTTGATGAAGGTCGCGGTATCAAGGCCCAAAGATTTTGCCAGGGCATTGTCCCCCGTCGCTGATGTCTGACTGACGAAGAGGAGAACAAAAAGTACAAAAAGCAAAATTGAACATCCAAAACATCCCAGACCCCAATAAAGAAGTCTGCGGGCGCTTGGCGGTTTGCGTACTCCCGGAGCCGGAACCTGGCCTGCCTGTCCTGGACGCATACCGGGCTGCATCGGCTGCATTCCCGGACGTACTCCCTGCATTTGCTGCTGGGGCATCTGCTGTCCCTGAACACCTGGACGCATCGGTTGCTGGTACATCTGCTGTTGAGGCATTTGTTGCTGCATACCGGGCTGCATCTGTTGTGCTGGGCGCTGCATCTGCTGTTGTGGGGCCGCCTGCTGCTGCATTGCCGGTTGTGCCGGCGGTGGTGTCGGAGCGGAGGCTGGTGCCTGGGCGACGGGCCTTGGTGCCTGCACGGGTTGTGCCACCGGTGCCTGCTGAACGGGCGCGCCAATGTTTACCTGCACCTGCGGCTGCGCTTGGGCGGGTTGTTGGGGCTGCACCGGCTGCATTGCCGGTTGCTGAGGTTGCATTGGATTTGCCGGATTATTTGGATTTGGATCTGTCATGTTTCTTTTTGTTTAAAGTACTAGCAATAAATATACCAAAACCGGCTACAGATACAAGCAGGAGCTGCCAGTCCACCACTTCGTACCCGGCGAGGACAAACGCGCTCAATTGATTTTTACCCTGAGTATCGGTGCCCGATTGTGGCGTCGTGGAGCCGCTGGCCGGTGGCGTTGGGGTTGGGGCCGGCGGTGGCGGAGGAGCATCGAAGACGATATCTTTATCTACCGTGTCTTTTTTCCCCGTGCCGTCGATGACCGTGAGGCGCACCCGGATATTTCCATAGTTGCGCGCAAACGGAGTGGTCCACGTTCCCGGTTTGGTTGCTTTGTAATCCTCGTCGTCGTCTTTTACTCCGTTTCCGTTGCCGTCGAAGTATACGTTCTTGTCGATGATATAGGTTTTGATGTCGCCGGTTGATCCGGTGAAATCGAATGTTACGTTTCCGGAATCACCCTGCAGGTGGACGCGTCCGTCCGCAACGCTTGCCGGAGGGGTCGTTGTTAAGCGCGCATCCAGTGGAGCGGTGGTCTGTTGCGTCTGCTGTACCTCGGGAGCTTTGACGTTCACATAGTTTGCAACGCTGGCGGTGTTTCCCTGGTCGTCGGTGACCGTGAGTTTTACCCGGTAGATGCCATAGTTTGGATATTCGAATGATGGATTCACATCCGTAGCCTGGGTATCGTTGTCTTTAATACCGTCTCCGTTGAAGTCGTTGTTGGTGACGTCAAAATCCCACGCCCACGTTTTGAGTTTCGCACCATTGGCTTCATCGGCGGTGGATTTTCCTTCCGACGTGAACTGAATTTTCTTTTTGCCGGGTTCGGTCTGGGTCGAAGTGAAAGCGGCCACCGGCGGCAAGGATTTCGCGTCGACAAAAATCTTTACGGGGTCGGAAACCGATTCAGCGCCGTTATTGTCGCGGACCTTTAATCTCACCTGAACCCCGTCTTTCGCGGGTTTGGTGAAAATGTATGAAACGTTCGCTTTGTCATAATCTTTATCACCTGGGTTGGTGTACCCCTTCCCTTCAAAATTCCACATGTAGCTTTCGATCTTCCCTTCCTTGTCCGGATCGGTGGAACTTGAACTGAAGTTTACGACATCGCACTGTTCGGGTTTATCGGGTGTCGAACACACGAACACACTGGTTTTATCCACGCTGAATTTTGCCACGGGGGCTTTGTTCGGACCGTTGGTCACTTCAACCGTCGGGATCGAATTCTGGTTCAGCAGACTGCTGTCAAAAGTTTTCCCTTCATTATCTGTGACCGCTACTCCGAACTTGAAAGTATGTTTTTCTTTTTCTTCACCCTTGGTACCGATGGTCAGGGTTGCGTTTGGTGCCGCGGTGATCTGGACTCCCAGGGGGGTGTCGTCCGGGGTCGGCAGTACCTGCTCGTACCACCACTTGTAGCTGACGATTTTCCCGTCGGCGTCGCTGGCGCCGGCCGCGCTCACATTGACCTGGACCGGCGTGACGGTGTTTGACGTTGCCGGTACTGCGATAAGTCCGCTGATGACCGGGGCCTCTTTTTTAATATGGATCTTCACTCCGTCCTTTGTTGCTGAAGGTTTTCCCGATTCCTGATCGGACACCGACAGGGTGACGTTGTAAGCGTAGTCTGGATTTGAAGAGCTGCTTTCTTCCTTATTTGCGTCGGCAAAAACGTGCGTCACTGTTTTTTTGGTGCTCTTGTCCGTTCCGTCGCCGAAGTCCCAACTGTACGTCAGATTTCTGCGGCTGCCGTCAAGATTCATGGACTGTCCCGCGTCAAACGTGAATACCGTCTGGCGGTTGCCTTCCAAAATCTGGGTTGCGTCGCCCACGGCAATGTTCTCCCCATCCTTCGCGACACTTAATGCCGCGATTGGCGCGTCGCCTCCGCCTACGAACACTTTACGGGTGATAACGTTCACATTGTCTTCAGCATCGAAAACGGTGACCTTCACTTTGTAGGTTCCGGACTGTGTGTAGCTATGGGATGCTATCCCGATATGCGTCCCCTGATCGATCGCCTCGCACTGTTCTTTTGCTCCGTCTCCCGTGTCGACATCACAACCTGTGCCGTGTTCGGTAAGAACGGCAAAGTTGACTTTCGTGTTATTGCCGTCAGCGGCGCATTTGCCATCCGCGCTGCTTTTCCCGAGCTGGCATACGATCGGTGATCCGTCATCGGTTCCGCTCCATGCGACGTCCAGAATATTCTCAACGTTGAGCTGCTGTTCGAGTGGAGTGCTGTTCCCAAGGTCGTTGGTGATATCCTGGGCGTCCAGGCGGACGGTATAGTTATCTTTGCCGTTGAATTTGATTTTGACTCGCTGATTGTCCTTACTGTATCCCTTGGTTGCAGAAGGATCATCCTTCAGTGCGGAACATGGACTTCCTGCCCCCGTTTCGAATGCATTTTTCGCCGGTTCCCATTTGTAGTATGAACAGTTTGGAGGGTTGACTTCCCAGTTATACGCCAATACTTCCCCATCGTATCCATCAGGGTCAAAACTCGGCGACGCATCGAACACATAAACCCCGGGGTGTGTCGGATCCGGGCTGGTGTAGGTGTACTGTGCAACCGACGGCTTGGACTTTATGTACACGTACGTAACGAATTCCTCCGAATCTGCGGCTCCATCACTCACTTTAAGTCCAACCCGGTACTTCCCGGACTTGGTGAATGTCCATTTAAAGCTGTCGGTCTCTTTTGTCAAAATGCCCGTCAATTCATTCCCGTTTTTATCAACCGGCGTCTTCCCCTCTGAATCCTCCACTATCCATTCGTATGAAGTGATCTTGCTGGCGTCGCTCGATGATGATGAACCGTCAAAAGTGAACTCCTGTGAAAGTTCTCCGGAATTTGACGGAGACACTTTAATCCGGGCGACGATCGGACTTACGTTGACGTTGACGAATTTTGAGTCTTTCTGTCCCTTTTCGTCGGTCACCTGGAAGAGAACCCGGTACGTTCCCGGGTTTTCATAGGTGACGTTCGAAGCTTGTAAGTTTGCGTCACTCGGTTCGCCGTCTTTTGTGTTTTTGGTCCCCAAGGATTTATCTCCAAAATCCCAGTGGACATTGGCCGGAGCTTTTGCGTCCACCAATCTTTTTGCCTCGTTGCCGGATCCCACCGTGGTACCGCTTGCTATGAAATCGATTCCGTCTTTCGCTTCCTTGGTGGTCACCGGAAGTTCATCGACATTCACCACCTGCTGTTGCCCGGAATATTTTGAAAGTGGATATTCCTCATTGTTTATCTTTGCCACGAGATCAATTTTTGATGAAGCCGGTTTGACGGTTATGTTTTTGATGGCGATACCGTCCGCTGGCTGTACCTGGTTTTCTCCCGCTTTTGGAGCCTTGATCTTCAGCTGGACCACATAAGTCCCCGGGTTGGTATAGATGTTACTTTGGGTGACGCCTTTGGCCGATTTCCCGTCGCCGAAATCCCATTCGTAGCATCCCTTGTCGCCGCAAGCCGAATCGTTGGCCGCATCAATGGTCTGGTTGTTAGGATCCAATGATTTCAGACCGTCAAAGTTGACCAATAACGGGGCGTTTCCTTCCGTCCTGTCCGCGGTAATGACGGTATAAACGAACTGCAGATCCTTGACCAGGTCGTAGAGTTTGCTGAGGTAGTTCACGATCTGGAGCACCTCCTGGTTCCCCATCTCCTTCGCCAATGTAATAGCTGTGGAGATACCCTGTGATCCCTGAGGTCCCTGCGCCAGCGCTATACGCATAAAAAATCTTGTGAGATTTCCCGCTTCTGTGAAGGCCAGCGGGGATGATAAAAGTGGAGGGGTGAGGTACCCGTTGAACGTGTTGATGACAAGTTTGAATTGGGTATCAACATCCGGTGACACTCCCGCTCCTTTGATCAGGTTATAAAGCACAAGGAGTTTATCCTCAGATTTGGCGATTGCCTGCGCGAAGTCTTTTTTGTTTGCTAATGCAAGCGTGCCATTTTCCCCAAACTCATTTTTTATGTCGTTCATGAAGTCGTTATAGTTGACTTGTTCTCCGTATTTCACAAAGAGTTCGTTTAAGCCTCCCGATAAAATATCGAGGACAACTCTTGCTCCCGTTGACTGGTCTACTTCTCCTTTTGACATTTCCGTTATGGCGGTGTTCGCCACTCCGAGATATTTATCCAGGTTGACGATTGCCTGTCTTCCCTGTTCTGCGACCTGGCTCAGTGCGCCAGCCTTGGAGACGATGTTCGTAAGAATACTTCTTTTCTGTTCGAGGATTGTTTTGAAATCGCTTGGAGTTTGAATGTTGTCTGCAAAATCCACGTTGGCAAGCGACTGAAGATCAAGATTTATTTCGGTATAATTCTGGTATCCGGTTACAAAATCACGGGTGACGGACTGTACCATGCTTCCTGCGTAGGCAAACAGCGCACGGCGTCTTGCGTTTTCGTCTCCACCCGGAGTTCCGCTTGGTGCCGCACCACCGCCGGCCCCCTGGTCAGTCCCTCCGCCGGCCAACAGCACCGTGTTGACCAACGCAAATGAGGACAAAATGATGATGATACCGATGAGCGGGTAGGTTATGGCTTTCTTCCCTTTTCCGGCCTGTTCTTCGTTTCCTGCCGCGGTCACGTACAAAAAACCTCCATAAATGATGATCACCACGGCAATCAACCCAAGGAAGCCGAGGGCAAAATTGACGACGTTTTTGATGAATGACCTGAGGTCCTGGTTCTGGCTCAATCCCGGCGCGTATTGCGTTGCATCGGGCGCGGAAAGCGTACCGGTAAATTCTGTAAAGCTCGTGGTTTCGGTCCCGCATGAAAAGAACCCTCCGGTGCTGCTTGCCACATCGTCGCAAAGACTTGCCGACGCCACACTTGGCAATGCCAGCGTGAGGGGAAGTATCATGCTTAACGCGGTAAGCAGCGCGACCACGCGTGCTCGTGGTTTTTGTTTGAAAGATGTTGTATGTGCCATGGTGGTGTGAGTTTAAATTTTTATATATTTATTTGAGTGTTTTTAAGGCACGTTGGTCGGAAGCCCAGCAGGGGCCCCCGTTCCCGCCTGCGGCGTCCCGAGCTGACTTTCCAGTTTGACCGTGGTGTTGACGATGGCGAATGCACCCATGGCCAACAGAAGACCGATGGTTGCTCCGAACATGATTTTTTTCGCTTTTCCGGTGGCTTCCTCGTTTCCCATCGCGGTCACGTAAATGTAGCCCGCGTAGATGTACATTACGGCGGCTACCGTCGTCAGGAATCCTGAAATAAAGTTCGTAAGATTGATGATCAGTGTTTTGGCTTTTTCAACATCCGTGAGCTTGCTGCCCTGTTCCGGAAACAGCACGTCTTTTACGGCAAATTCAGCAATGCCAATCAGTACGAGGCCGATTACAGCGTAGGTAATCTGTTTCTTGGCTTTTTCCATGTTTTCCTCGTTTCCCGCGCTGGTGATGTATCTGAAACCGGCGATGACGATGTACAGTATGGCCAAAGCGCCTGAAAAGTATGCCATGACCGAGTAGATTCCCTTGATCTGCTTTGAGCCCGCCGTAGCGGCTTCCTGGAGCGTTGATTTGCTTCCGAAGATTTCGCCCTGTTCCCCGAAGAAGACCGTCTTCACAAACTGGTCTGAAACGATAATCACGATCAGGCCGATGAGGGCAAACTTGATATGGTCTTTCGCTTTTGAAGACTCTTCCTCCATCCCTTTTCCTCCGGCGGTGACCAGTTTAACTCCGGAAATGATGATGGTTACCACCGCCACGGTTCCCATGGCGTATTTCACAAAATCCACCACGTACAAAATCGCGCTGGTGATCCCGCTCGCTCCCGATTCGATCGAGGCGTTCGAATGCCCCGTGGTTTCATAACTCGGAAGTTTGCTGGTGTCTCCGATCCCCCTGATGGTGTCGGCAAGGTCCTGGGCATTTGCCGGGACAAAAACCGTCAATACCATGCTTGTTGCCACCACAAACAGTGTGAGCGGGGCAAGAAAGTTTTTCCAGATGGCAAGGAGTTGTTTTTTCATAATGTTTGTTTTTATTTGGGCGCTGCAATTATTGACCTGTCGGTGCGGTTTGGGTTCCGAGTCCGCCCTGGAAGCTGCCGGAAATGACGGTGCTCACGATGGCGAATGCCGCATACATGACCAAAATCCCCACGATGACGGCAAAAATGAGCCGTTTTGCTTTTCCCTGTTTTTCTTCGTTACCGGCCGAGGTGACGTATGAAAATGCCGCGTAAAGGAGCATCAAAATGGCTACCGGGGTCGCGATGGTGACTACCAGGTTGGTAAACCCGGCGAGTTCCTTCACGCCCTGCGCCGCGTCAAATCCCGGTGCAGCGCCTCCAACGCTCGGATATCTGCTGAGATCCACTTTGTAGAAGACGTTGTTGATGATCGGATCGGCCATGATGATGAAAATCAGGCCCAGAATTCCGTAAAAAAGCCCCTTCTTGTCCTCGGAAAGTTTTTCTTCGTTCCCGCTTGAGGTGACCAGGCGCATACCGCTTCGGACCACGCCGAATACCGCTATGCTTCCGATGAGGTATTTGATGAAGGTGATCACGAACTGGGTTCTCTGGTTGAAAAGCGTCGCCGAACGGACGATGGCGTTGGGATCTTTCAAAAAGCCGCCGGCCACGCACGGTTGTCCAAGAATGTCTTTGCCCGTGGCGTCGCAGCCGACGCTGAAAATCCTGACCAGATCGCCGGAAAGCCCTATCACGGCGAGACCGATGATGGCGTACAGTATGTTGCGTTTCTGGGTCGTGTACTCTTCCTCGTTGCCCTGGGCGATGACCATGCGGACACCCGCGTATACCATCAGGCCGATGGCAACCGCGCCGATGATGTACCGGAGGTTATTGACCACTGCGACCACAAGGTTGTTGAACCGCTGGTCGGCCGACGTACCGCTTACCGTAGGGAGGTTTGAATAACTGCCGCTTCCCGGTAACGGCAAAAGATCCTGGCTGTTGGCGGCTGGGGGATCCTCCGCCAATGCAAGCGGAGCCACGTTCACCAGCAGCACAACCATGAGCGTGAGAGCAATCAGAAATTGTTTCAAAGTTTTCATGCGCGTACGTTTACCCATAAAAATATCTTTTTATTATAGCAGAAAAGGCTGGGTTTTGCAAAGGATGCGACTATCGGAGTCACGATGATCGGGTGAATGTTGACGGAAATGAATAATTTCCTTGCCATTAACGAAAAAAGAGACTATATTTCTTTCCGTTCCGGGGGCTTTTTAAAGGTACGCTCCGCGCACGACTTTCCGGCAGGTCCCTTGGCTCCGCCGGCTGCACAATTTTTCTTTTCGACCATGTCAGAACATAAACCTGAATCCAAAAAAAATCCTGTCTTCGGCTACTTCCAGGACAGTTATGAAGAACTGAAAAAGGTGACCTGGCCCACAAGAAACCAGGCTGTCCGTCTCACGTTCATCGTGATCGGTTTTTGCATCGTGCTCGCGTTGATCGTGGGTGTTTTGGATTTTGCTTTCAATACCGGATACCGATCTCTCGTCGACTTTTCGGACAAGGTTGCTCCTCCGGCCGCAACCACACCGGTGACCACGGACGTGGCAAGCGGCGAACCGACTTCTACCATAGACCTTTCCAATCTCAAGGTTGAACCCGTGGCAGAACCGACAACTGCAGGATTGACCCAGCAATAATTTTCATTGAACTTAATTTTATCGTTCTATGCCAAAGCAAGCACCCGGTACAGGCCGTCATTGGTATGTGGTCCACACCTATTCTGGGTATGAGGATGCCGTCCGTGAAGCTCTTCTCCAGCGCGTCGAGTCACTCGGCATGCAGGATCTTATTTTTGACGTCGTTGTTCCAAAGGAGACACAGATCGTGATTAAAAAGGGCGAACCGAAGACCGAAAAGAAACGTATTTTCCCCGGTTATGTCCTGGTTGATATGACCGTTACCGATGATTCCTGGTATGTGGTCCGGAACACCCCGAACGTTACGGGATTTGTCGGCTCGGGGACGACCCCGGTGCCCGTCTCCCCGGAGGAGTTTCAGCTTGTAAAAAAACACATGGGTGAGGCAGAACCCAAGTTCAAGATCGACTTTGTTGTCGGCGACCAGGTGGTTATTTTGGACGGTCCGTTCGTGAACTACGACGGTTTGGTCAATAAAGTGGATGAGGAAAAAGGCAAGATCAAGGTTCTCATCACCATCTTTGGACGTGAAACGCCCGTTGAGCTTGATTTCACCCAGGTGAAGAAGAAATAATGATGCATGGTGTTTGCCTGCAAACATTTCCCGTGCGCCGCCTGAGGGCGGCACTGGGTCTCACTAACGTTCGGCCTGATGAACAAGTTTACGTTATTCACACTTTTTCTCTCTTCGATCATTGTCGTGATCGTCGCGGAGATCATGGTGAATGAGTATTTGCGGACCCCGTACAGCCTTGATGCCGCCGCAAATATTTTCCAGGCGCAGCAGACGGTTCAAAATCCTGGAGTTGGCTCCACTCAGGGCGCGCAGACAACTCCGGTCTCCTCCGGATCTTTATCCTCGGACCTTCTCAATAAGGCGGGTTTCCAGCATTTTACGCTTCATCCGGCTACCTACGGAGGAAAGCTTCTGGACCGGATCGCTTTTGCCGACCTGAATTTTATCCCGACCTTCGAATCCCACCTCATGAAGAACCAGGTGGCCAGAGTGGCGAGTTTTTATGAATTTGACCCCGGGTCTCTCCAGTCCGCCAAAGAGGTTTACGATCTGATCAAACAGAAGTGTACGGGGGAGATCGGCGTTATTCTGAACGATACGAACAGTTTTGGTGAAGCCTCTTTTTACGTCAACTATTTTGAGTTTCCCGAAAAGGTGTTTTTGGTCTTCCGCAAGGGCACGAAAGTGTTCGCATTCACCTACAACAAGGAACTTCACTCCCCGATGGGTGCACTCATCGGGCTTTTATAGGGACTGAAACATTGTTATTTTGAAATAATATTCAATTTTGAACAAGCAAAGAATATTTGTACAACTTAATACCTTCGGCCCTTTTCTTCAAAGAGAGAAGATTAATAGCTTACTCAAAACGAACAAACCCGATCAAATACAGAAATCCACTATTCAACAATTGGAGTGGTTTTTTGCGACTCCTTTTTCTAATTTGAAAAAAGAGCATTTAGATCGATATTTGGATGTAACAACACAAGAAACTCACATGAGTATTACTCCGGCACATGATGAGATTATATCGCGCATCATTCATCCTTTGATTTTCGGTAAAAAATATTATTGCATTGGGGAATTTATTTCTTGCATTGCAATGAGTGGTTTAGTTGCAGAGATGCTAGCGATACTACTTTGGAAGATAAGTGAAATATCAATTCGTAAGAAAAAAATTTCAGAAGATGAGGAGAAAGGATTATTTGGGAAAAAATTCGAAAAATTAGGCCAAGAAAGACGTATTGAGATACTTCAGACCATGTATTCAATTTCTCAGGACGTCGCTAAGAAATTTAATAAAATTAGAAAGATTAGAAATAGATACTTACATTTATGGGCATACAATATAAAACAACAAAAAATTGATGCTTTAGAATGTATAATAAATGCAATGCACCTGTTTAAAATTATCACCAATATGGGTATTTCGGTGGATAAAAAGGGGAAACAGACAATTAATGTAAATCCCATGCTTTTAAAATACCTAAACTCACGAAGAGCAAAGTACTAAGTGGGCTCAGTAATTCTTCATGGGTTTTATGTTTTATATGTGTTTTGGCTATTTTTATTGCTTTTGGAGGGAATTGTTTGCATTTTTTGTAAAATTCAGTAGATTATATTAGCAATTTAGCTATTTTTTGCTTCTTAAATCAATTTTTAACTAAGTGTGTTTAGTCACTTAAATTAGAAAATGATTTAGATAGTATAAGTTGTGATATTAATTATTTGAATATTTAAGATAAATTAATTTTATGGCAAAAGAACTTCAAACCGTTATTAAGCTCCAGATTGCCGCCGGCAAGGCAAATCCTGCTCCTCCAATCGGCCCAGCTCTCGGTCAGCACGGCTTAAATATTCCTGATTTCTGCAACAAATTCAACAACGCCACCAAGGCATTGGGAGACACCATTGTTCCTGTGGAGATTTCCGTCTACAAGGACAAGAGTTTCACCTTCATCATGAAGACCGCGCCGGCTTCGATCCTTATTTTAAAGGCTCTCGGCCTTCAAAAGGGTTCCGGTGAGCCAAACAAGAACAAGATTGGCACCATTACCAAGGCACAGCTTCGTCAGATTGCTGAAACCAAAATGCCGGATCTGAACTGCCACGATGTGGAAGCGGCCATGAAGACCGTCGCCGGAACAGCCCGAAACATGGGCGTGATGGTTGAAGAGTAATCTTAGGGGTTAGAATTTAGAATGTAGGGATTTGTTTTTGATTTTCTTTTATGGCTCAGGAAAACACACAACCAGGAAAACCCAAGGGAAAGTCCATGCAGATAATCCGCAACGTTTATCTTTACCTGGTCACGCTCATAGGTTTGATCACCTTTATTTTCGGTTCGGTGGGGATCATCAACAATGTTCTTCAGCATTATGTTTTCCAGGTTGACCAGAGCGACATGTATTATGCGCAGCCGATTTATCCTGGTTTTAAAGGGCAATGCGCACAGTCGTATCCCGATCCTGCGGATAAAGAGGGTAAACGTATGATCACTCCTACGACCCAGGAGGTTGAAGAGTGCAAGGTGGCCGAGAAAGAACAGAATGAACGCGTAAATCGTGCGAACCTTGGCCGTGAGTTTTCCATCTCACTCGCTCAAATCGCCATCGGTCTGCCCATCTGGCTCTTCCACTGGAACATCATCCAGAGCGAGGCGCGCAAGCGTGAAGAAGAAGAAAAAGACAATTAATCTTTTATTATCATAGTGGGAGGCCCCGAAGGCCGTTATCACCACGCAAAAAACTTTTTATGTCCAAACATGGCAAGAAATACGTAGCGGCCGCCAAGCTGCTCGAAGGGAAAACCACTTACACTCTTGATGAGGCGGTGGCTCTTTTAAAGAAAACTTCCACGACGAAGTTTGATTCCAGCTGTGAGGTTCACATGCGCCTCGGTGTCGATCCGACCCACGCCGAACAGATGGTCCGTTCCACGGTTCCACTTCCAAACGGCACGGGCAGACAGGTCCGCGTCATCGCTTTTGTCAGTGAAGAAAAAGCCAAAGAGGCCAAGGCTGCAGGAGCCGAAAGGGCCGGAATGGAAGATCTGATTGAAGATATCACCAAAGGTTTTATGGATTTTGACGTCGCAGTGGCAACGCCGGACGCCATGAAGAGCCTTGGAAAGATCGCCAAGATTTTGGGTACCAAAGGCCTCATGCCGAATCCCAAGGCCGGGACGGTCACCGTTGAAATCGGCAAAACGATCGGTGAAATCAAGAAGGGCAAGGTTGAATACCGCACCGACAAGCAGGCTCAGATCCATCAGATTTTCGGGAAGGCTTCCTTCGGGGAACAACAGCTGAAGGAAAACCTCATCGCCTTCGTCAAAGCCGTGAGCGATTCAAAACCCGCCGCCGTCAAAGGAACATACATCAAGAACGTGAGTGTTGCGACATCCATGGGCCCGGGCATCACGCTGGACCTTCCAGACCTTATGGCTGCGTTAAAATAAACGCGACACCTCAACGAGTCACATTTATCAGCACACCTTCAAAATCCCCCGGAAATCATCGGGGGATTTTTTGATTCCGAGTTATTCTGTTTGCTGTGTTGTTGTTCCCACATCCACTTCCACCCCGGCATCCCCGCATTTGTTGTACACAAGATCCTGGTAGTTTGTCTGGCCGGGTTCGTATACGATTTCATAACTTTCTCCGTTTTTGCAGCGCACAACAACGCTGTTGTTGCTGGTGGTTTCCACCTTTTCTACCGGCTTGGATTGTTCGAGCTGCCTGAGATTGTTATCCAGGTTTCCACGTCCGCTGATCAAATAGTAACCCGCCACTATGATGGCGATGCCTCCGGCTACAAAAAGGGGAAGATATTTTTTCAGTTCGGTGTTGGGCATGGTTTTTTGTTAATGGACGTCCAGGGCCGGTTCAGGCGCTGTCAACCGGTTTTCTTCCAGCTCAAGGGCTTTCCGGAGTGCGGACAGCGCGACTTCAAGCTGGTCGTCCGTAGGTTCCTGTGTGGTTATGCGCTGGAACATCAACCCCGGCAGGGTGATCAACCTCACCCAGGGATTTTCGGCATATTTGGCGCTCCACTTCAGTACTTCGTATGCTACACCGGCGACGAGAGGAAGGAAAGCCACCCGTGTGGCGAAGTTCATCCAGAAATCCGGCTGGCGCGGTACAAATGTGTAGATAAAAATACTCAGCAAAAATACGACCAGGATAAAGCTTGTTCCGCAGCGCGGGTGGAACCGGGTCATTTTCTTGGCGCTTTCGATGTTCAGAGGGAGGCCTTTTTCGTAGGTATAGATGGATTTGTGCTCCGCACCGTGATACTGGAACACGCGATGGAGGCTTGGCATAAGCCCCAGGAGGGCTATGTACACCACAAAAAACGTTGTCTTAAGGACACCATCCACGAAATTATAATAGAGGTAGTTCTCGTTGAGCACCGTAAAGGTTTTGCTGAGATAATCGGTGATCCAAAGGGGCAAAAATTTAAAAAGGAAGAGACTTAACCCAAGTGAAAATGCCAACGAGAGGATGAACGACACCGCCATTCCAATTTTCCCGATTGATTTACCCCTGGAGGACGCAGCATCTGCCCCTTCTTCCCCTGTTTTGTCGGGACTGTCGTCATCGTCATCGCCGATGGCCTGGCTTGCGGAAAAGTTGATCATCCTCATTCCGATGACCATCATTTCAAAAAGGTTTATCACTCCGCGCACCAGTGGAATTCCGAGGAGACGGATTTTAGCGGCGATGCTCCTGAATCTTTCATCTTTAAGAATAATGTCCCCTTTCGGTTTGCGTACGGCAATGGTGACAAAGTTTGGGGAACGCATCATGACGCCTTCGATAACCGCCTGGCCTCCGACCGCGAAATCTATTTTTTGTGCAGCTTTCGTGTTCATAAACAGAAGTTAGTGCTTGTAGGGGATTCTAGCATGCGTAACGGCACCCACCAATCCAAAATTACGTGGTAAAATTCCGGGGAGTGCGTTAAGCTCATTGAAGATTTTCGAATGCATTATGAACGTTACCATTAAAAGGGTCGACAAGGGTTTGCCTCTGCCCGTTTATGAAACCGCCGGGTCGGTGGGGTTTGATATCCTGGCCAGGGAAGAGACCGCCATTGCGCCCCATACCATTGCGCTTATTCCGGGAAACATCATTGTTGAGGTCCCGTCCGATTACATGCTGGTCGTGGCGTCCAGGAGTTCGACTCCAAAAAAAAAGGGCCTGCTGACGCCCCACGGCATTGGGATCATCGACCATGATTACTGCGGCCCCGAGGACGAGATCAAAATCCAGGTGTACAACTTTACCGATCAGGGCGTACTTATTCACCGGGGCGATAAGATCGCGCAGGGCGTTTTTGTCCATATCGACAAGTTTGACTGGGAAGAGGTCGATACGATGATCAAGCCGAGCCGGGGTGGCTTTGGGAGCACGGGCGGACATGCCGCCGGTTCAGTATAAATTTATTACTCTTGTATAAAATATTTATACATGGCAAAAGGTTTATTTATAGCGGTTTATGGAGTGAATAACATCGGGAAATCTACCCACTGCAGAATACTCTGCGAACGGTTGAAGCGGGAGGGTTATGATGTGGTGAGTTTGAAATACCCGATTTACGATCTTGATCCCACCGGAACGAAACTGAACAGTATTTTGCGTGGACAGGGCGGACAACAAATTCCAGAGAAGGATTTGCAGACGCTGTTCACCCAAAACCGCAGGGATTTTGAACCCCGACTCAGGGCGTATCTTGAAGAAGGGAAAGTGGTCGTGGCCGAGGATTATACCGGTACCGGAATTGCCTGGGGGATGGCCAAGGGGCTCGACCTTGAGTTTATGGAAACGCTCAATAGCGGCTTAATGAAGGAAGATTTTTCTCTCCTGATGACCGGTTACCGCGATCCGCGCGCAACCGAAAAATATCATATTCATGAGCAAAATACTGAGTTGCTTGCTTCTGTGAGTAAAATTTTTGTTCAGCTTGGCGAGCGGTATAAATGGCAGAAGATTGAGATTCAACAGAATATTCCCGACACGGCCGAGCTGATCTGGCATGCGGTAAAAAACTTCATTGAAAATCAGCACGTCGGTAAGGAGGGTTAGTTTATGATAGTCGAGTTCAAATAAAATCTAAAAAAGTAAAATTTATTTATTTTAGATTTTATTGGCTTGGCGAACTGGTACTGGTCCTCCCTTTTTGAACGCCTTTCTGCACGCATGTAGCCTTGAATTTCCCCTTTCCGCGTGTTAGCATGGCGTCGCTTCCCACCTCGCACTCAGCGCTCCGTGGGGATTCCTTCACTTTTTATTTTCTCCATGCAGCTGCTGGATGGAAAAAAGGTCGCTTCGGAACTTTACTCCAAACTCCAAGGGAAAGTTGCGGCCTTAAAAGAGAAGAATATATTTCCAAAACTTGTCATTGTCCTGGTCGGAGACGATCCGGCCTCTTTGTCATACATCAAGCAAAAACGCAAGGCTTCGGAACAGACGGGAATCGTTTCCGAATTCATCCACCTGAAACCCGAGGAGGTGGACACCCGGAGCATGATAGACCTTGTGGAGAAACTGAATAACGACGCAACGGTCCACGGCTTTATTGTCCAGCTGCCATTACCCAAACATGTGGAAACGCCAAAGGTGTTGAAGGCAGTGGCCCCGAACAAAGATGTGGATGGTTTTACCGCCTACAACCTCGGCAAAATGTTTCTCAGCACTGAGTTTGAGGACCTGGCCCCATGCACTCCCCTTGGGGTCATCAGACTGCTCGAATATTACAAAATCGAGGTAAAAAGCATGGAAGTGACCATGGTCGGGGCAAGCAATACCGTCGGCAAGCCTTTGGGCATTATGCTCCAGAACCGGGGCGCAACAGTTACCATCTGCAACAGCAAAACCAAGGATCTGGGCTTTCACACCCGCCGCGCCGATCTGCTGATTGTGGCTGTGGGCAAAGAAAAACTTATCACCAAAGAGATGGTTAAAGAAGGCGCTATCGTTGTGGATGTCGGGATTAACCGCAACAAGGAAGGCAAACTTGTGGGCGATGTGGATTTTGATGAGGTTGCGCCCAAAACGAAGTTTATTACCCCTGTTCCGGGAGGCTGCGGCCCCATGACCGTCGGCTGCCTTATGGAAAACGTTGTTCATGCGGTTCTCAAACAGAACCCGAATTTCGCTTCTTAACGCTTTCGTTTATGTGTGGAATTTTAGGCATTATGGGGAACAAACCGATCGCTCAGGAAATCTTTGACGGACTGACCGTTCTGCAGCACCGGGGCCAGGATTCCGCCGGAATCATGACGTATGAGGACCACTTTCATTTGAAAAAGGGCAATGGGCTGGTGAGGGACGTTTTCCACACCAAAAACATGCTCCGTTTGAGGGGAACCGTTGGAATCGGACACGTCCGTTATCCCACCGCTGGAAGCTATGATGCCGCTGAGGCGCAGCCGTTCTTTGTGAACTCCCCTTTTGGCGTCGCCCTGATCCATAACGGAAATCTCACCAATTACGATGAACTGAAAGACGAGGTGCTGAAAGTGGATTTGCGCTACCTGAACACCAAATCCGATTCTGAGCTTTTGTTGAACGTTGTCGCCCAGGGCATCCGTGACACGCTCCGGAGCAAGAGGGTCAGAACTTACGCGATCACTCCCGAAATTCTTTTTGCCGCGATGGAGAATGTCTTCAAGAGGTTGAAGGGTAGTTATTCCGTCATTGCCGTCATTGCGGGTTACGGCCTCATGGCGTTCCGCGATCCGTACGGGATACGTCCCCTCTCTTTCGGGATGAGGAAAACCGAAATGCTTCCGGAGTATATTTTCGCTTCAGAAAGCGTCACTCTGGATACCCTTGGGTACGACCTTGTTTCCGACGTTCAGCCCGGAGAGGTCGTGTTCATCGATACCAAGAGGGTCGTCCACCGCAAGCAGGTCGCAAGAAAGCATTGGGCCCCCTGCATTTTCGAACACGTGTACATAGCCCGCCCGGATTCGATGCAGGACGGAGTGAGCGTGTACAAGACAAGAATGCGCATGGGCGTGAAACTAGCCCAAAAAATCAAAAAGGCGAAGCTCAACATCGACGTCGTGGTTCCCGTCCCCGATTCCGCCCGGAGTTCCGCCCTTGCTTTGGCCCAGGAACTGGGCATCAAGTACCGTGAAGGCCTCGTGAAAAACCGCTACATCGGCAGAACTTTTATCATGCCGGGCCAGGAGATCCGGAAAAAATCCATCCACTACAAGCTCAATCCGATCAAACTGGAAATTGAGGGGAGAAACGTTTTACTGGTCGATGATTCGATTGTCCGCGGAAATACTTCAAAAAAGATCATCGAAATGATCCGCGAAGCCGGAGCTAAAAAGGTTTATTTTGCCTCAGCGGCTCCCCAGATTATCAGCCCGTGCGTCTATGGGGTCGACATGCCCACCAAGAAGGAACTGGTCGCCAACGGACTGACGGTTGACCAGATCTGCAAGGTTATCGGGGCCGACGAGCTGTTCTACCAGGAAGTCGACGATCTTGTGGATTCGGCCAAAGAAGGCAATCCAAAGATTACCAATTTCTGCTACGCCTGCATGAGCGGGAAGTATCCCACGGCCGAAGTCACCAAGGAACTTTTGGCCAAGGCCGAATCCGCCCGCGGAAACGTCCACCAGCTCGATGAAGAGTTGGGGGACGGAGCCAAAGATGATCAGCTGACGCTGATTTAGTGCCCTTCGAAACCCCATAAGATCCCCGGTTTTCTTCTTATTGAAGCTGTTTTTTAGGTCTGCCCACGGGTGGGTGTTTTTTACGTACCTGTAATATTTTTTGAATTCATGCGTTATCCATATCTGACACACAACATATCATTGCCAATCTGTAATTATTTTGTTATAATAATATGAATTCATTAAACCAAACAATTATGGGAGCAGCACCAAAAATACCACAGGGTTCAGAACACCACGAACGCGCGGAACATCCGTTTGAGGTGAAGAGAAAAGGTTTGAAAAAAGAGGCGGCTGTAGATGCCTCCCTTGAGGAAACCAGAGCAAGAGTCAAAGAAGTACTTACTCCGTTGGAACTTGATGCGGGCGATGTCCTCACTCGAAGCGGTGAAGAAATTCTTGAAGAAAAACTTGAAAAACCTTTTGTGGGTATCATTGAAAGCGGCAGCAAGCAGCCGGTTGCCATCAGTTCACGTTTCCAGGGGGCTGATGTGGTTGCGTACACGACTCCGGGGCTCCCAAAACCAAACGGAGAGTACCCTGAAAACCGTGACGGCTTTGTGATGATCAAAACTCCGGATGGTAACGGGCTCCAGGTAGTCATGAGCCATGGCATGAGCGAGGGCCCTGAGTCCGCCGCCCTTGCAAATGCTGCTTCCATATCCGCGGGCTACGATTTACAACGCATGGAACCTCCGCACATGACCGAGGTTTTTGGTCGCGTCAATGACCAGGTTAACGGGATGAAAAAGGAACTTGAGGTCCCAAAGCACCGTCTTTCGCTCCTTGGGCTTACCATGAAAAAAGACAATCCGGATGACCAGTTGTATGCGATTGATGTCATGAAGGCCGGTGACGTTCACTGTTTTGTCCTGGACACCCACAGCGGGAACCTCGTGAAAGTTACTCCCCAGACTGTCAGCGCGACCATGTCAAAGGCAAAACTCCCGATGAAGAGGAGAGCGGAAATCCTTGAAAAATATTCCAAAGCCACCGGCGCGACCCCGAAGCGAATTGAAGGTATTTTGACCATGTCGGCGGGGCAAACCGATGAAACCTTCAGACCGGAAGTAGAATCCCTGATGGCTGCCCCGGGTGAGGTTGTCATTGTGGCAACGACGGACTTCATGAAGTCTTTCGGCGGCATTGAACATTATTATGACAAAACAATCGGGCAATTGATCACAGCTCAGCTTAAGAGGGGCAAAAGGCTCAATGATATCATCGGCGACCTTATGAGAAGGGTCATCAAACGCCAGCAGGACGGTGAAGTTGAAGATTATCCAATGAGCGTCGTCGCTTTTCAGGTCCCGGAGAAGCCGGAGGAAAGCACTGAGTCCGTCAAGCAACTCACCGTTGAAGACGTCCTTCAGAAGCCGGGTGAGGAAAAACCGGCCCTGCCGGAGAAGCGCAAGCTTTTAGACCTTGATTTCAGCGACCTGTAGAGCAAAAACCAGGATTTACCATCCTGGAGGGTCGAGATCCGAATTATTTGACTTATTTCTGCTTTTATGCTACTAATTAGGCCATTCTTTTCACGATGGCTGTTATGGCACAGGTTGATTCGACCCCTCCACCAGCACCCGAGTCAGGAGACTCCGACCGACAGGAACCAAGCGCCGTGGTACCAAAACAGCAGCTTGGGGCTACCTGCCAGTCCCCGGTAAACCCCGATCCGTTCCGCCACCAGGTTGAACGCGTGCTTGGAGGCCCGGGGGATGTTGCATCATCCACCACCCGGCACGCCAACGACACGCATCCTTTTTTAAGGGAGGATCTCGAGATGGCTGCATTGCACAACAGAGCACGCGGACTGGGAGTTCCTGTTCATTTTATTGAACAACAGCTGGCATCCGATGCGGCTCCAGGTGATTATGTGATGCTCTTGGCCCAGATGGTTGACCTGATTCTTTACCACTCAAAAACGGAAAGCGGTGTCTGCCCTATCGGGCTTGCGAAGTCGGACATGAACCGTCATGCCCAGGAGGCGGCCAGAATATTTCTGAAAAAATCTTCGTTTTTTATTCAGCTCTGCGAGCTGTCACTCCATTTGCGCGGTCTTATCCACGGAAACGAGCAGTAAATTTGACCACCGCGCGATCCAACCTTTCTGGCGGCATAAGTGTAACTTATGGTCTCTTTCAGGGTTGTACTTTGTGTACAAGGGGTGTTGTTGGTGCGACATATGTTATTTACAAAACTTTAATAAAATATTATAGTTGGAAACCTTTTCCATCCAAGAAATATGGCCAGTGAAAAAGAAAAAGACCGTTCCCCGGATGAGATAAATAGTGACAGTCCCGGGAAACCTCGGCTCAGCGTTGAAGAGGAGTTTGAGCGTAATTTTGATGCCCTCCGTCAGTCGGCGGGGTCTCCGCTGAATGGCAAACCTGTTTCAGAGGTCGTTATCAGCGAATTTCCCGACCGCCCCACTCCGATTATGCCGGAGCGTCCCGCGTCCGCAAAGAAGCTGCCTCCGACTGATCCGGGGCAGGATGACTCTGTTGATGTTGATGTGGATGTTGATGATTCCGCGGTGACCGTTCCGGCCCCCGTCGATTACGATGCCCTGGGTTTGTCTCAAACGGCGAGTGCGTCCCCGCTTCCTCCTCCTCCAGACCAGTTGCGCCGATTGAGTTCGGTTGTGCCCCACTTCGATTCCTCCAACCCTCCGGCTTCTGTCCCCTCAACGCCCCCGGCAATGGATGTCATGGCTCACGGTACCCTGGCCCAAATCCGTGCGGTCATGAACGGAACCCATCCGAGTTTAAACCCTTCTCCCCTGCCGAGGGAGTACGGAATTCCCCGGAGTAAGGATGAAGATGGTCCGGTGGTTGAAATTGTTGCCGGTGATGAAACTGAGGAAGATCTTTTGGCCGGTGAGAACATTGCGCTCGATGACCCGTTTGCGCTTCCCCCACGGCATCCAAGCGATCCGCTGACTGACCTCCCTTCCGAACGGGCGCAGGCGGAGCAACTCTCCCAAGAGCAAATCAATGATCAGGAATTGAAAAAACTGACCGATCTTGTGGTGCAATGTTCCGCGCTCTTCAGAGAAAAAGGCATTGATCTTTCGGTCATAAACTCCGAAGCGCTCCGGTTCCAGTGGAAAAATGAGCCGCTGGACAGCATGACAACGGCAAAACTCATCCACGCGGTTTTGGTTGAAATCTCGAACCATCTCGCCGCGCATCTTTTTGAAAAGAGGGTGAATGTTCCCCAGACAAAACTTGGAATGTATGCGGGGAAACTTATCCACCGAATTGCGTTTGTCGACTATGATGAGTCCACTGTGGATTGCGATCCTGTGACATTACAACATTTTACGATGCTCCGGACGCTTCTTGCCCAGTATCCCGTAAGTGACCGCGTTCAGGTCATCGTCCAGGCGTTTATCGACAACCTGGATGCCAAATTACTGGTGTAATAATACTGTTTCGTCTTGTTTCCCGCGGCCCGATTCCATACACTGTCTGTGTATTTTTTAACGATGGCGACCTATGAAAAAAGTCTTGCTCGTAGGGAACGGCGCGCGTGAACATGTCATTGCGGAAACCCTGAAACGAAGTGATGCCCAGGTTTTTTGTTACGGAAAAGCCCGCAATCCGGGAATCATTGAACTTGCCGAAGATTATCATACCGGATCGCTGGAGGATTTCGTAACCATCAGGGAGTACGCCCAGCGCGTGAAACCGGATTTCGCTTTTATCGGCCCCGATGACCCCATCGGTTCCGGGCTTGCCGATGCGCTTCTTGAGGTCGGCATTCATTCCGTCGCCCCTCTGAAAACCGTTGCGAGACTTGAATCCTCCAAGGGTTTTACCCGGGAGCTGGTCCGCAAATACGATATTCCCGGGAACCCAAAATTCAGGGTGTTCTTTGACGAGGACGGCATGAAGGAGTTCCTGGAAGAACTCGGCGAACACTTCGTGGTCAAGGCCGACGGTCTTATGGGAGGCAAGGGAGTGAAAGTTTCCGGCGACCATTTGAACGGCCACAGCGAAGCGTTGAGCTACGCCAGGGAATGCCTGAAGGCCGCCGGACGCGTAGTGATGGAAGAAAAACTCGTCGGCCAGGAGTTCAGCCTGATGAGTTTTGTCGACGGCAAACATTCCGTTGAAATGCCTACCGTGCAGGATCACAAACGGGCATTTGACGGTGATAAAGGCCCCAACACCGGCGGCATGGGTTCCTATTCCGACGCAAACCATTCGCTCCCCTTTTTAAAGCCTGCGGATCTCGACGAGGCAAGGACCATTACCCACCGTGTGGCTGACGCCCTCATCCAGGAAACCGGAGCACAGTTTAAGGGCATCATGTACGGCGGTTTTATCGCCACTTCAGATGGTGTACGTTTGATCGAATACAACGCAAGGTTTGGTGACCCGGAATCCATGAATGTCCTCCCACTGTTGAATACAAATTTTGTTCATGTTTGCGAGGCTGTCATTCAAGGAAATCTCAACGAGCTCAAGGTCGAATTTGCGAGGAAAGCAACGGTGTGCAAATACCTTGTTCCCGATGGGTATCCGGACAAACCGGTGAAAGGGATGAGCATTGAAGTCGGGAAAATACCCGCGGGAGTGAAGATGTACTACTCTTCCGTGGACCAGACCACCGGGGGTTTGATCCTCAGTTCATCGCGCGCCGTAGCATTTGTCGGTATCGCCGATTCTATCATGGAAGCCGAACAAATGGCGGAAACCGCCTGCGGGAGCGTCAATGGCCCCGTTTTCCACAGGAAGGACATCGGAACGGCCGGGCTTATAGCCACAAGGATTGCCATGATGGACGCATTGAGAAAACACCGGCTATAACCTGGTGTGATGCTTACGACCCGCGCTGCAATCTGCGCCGGCGATGCCGGGCTTATTTCTTCTTGATGTTCACGCGCCTGGTTCTCCTTTTCGCCGGAGTTTTTGCCGGAGTTTTCTTCTGCGCGCGTTTTCCCGTTCTTGAAATCGGTTTTTTGGTGAACTTCACGTCCCCCATGAATTTTTGTCTCAATGCGTGAATTTTCCCCTGAACCTTCTTGGAGGCGTGATGAATTTTATCGGAAACTTTCTGGAGCTGCTCATCGCCGATATCGAGATATTTTTCGCCGAGTCCTTTCACCTTTTCTTCGGCTTTTTCAATGTGGCCCTCGGCTACATGCATCCATTCGTCCACTTGTTTTTTCCCTTTCTTCACTACTTTCTGAACTTCCGGTTTGCTGTACACCTCGCCGGCCGTTGATGCGATGTCTTCGCCCATTTCGGTAAAATTCTTCTTCAAAGTTTCCGTGCCGACTCCGCCTTTTGCAACCTCATTTTTTAACTGGTTGCGAAGTTCTTTTCCTTTTCTTGGCGCAAATAAAACACCGAGGAGGGTTCCCACGATAACGCCAAATAAGAGTCCGCCGCGTTTATTGCCCATATTGGTTTTTGTTAATTGATGTGTTGCCATAGTATCATGTTTTGCTCCGCGGGACAAATTCTATCGACCTCACCGAGCGCACGGCGCGAGGGCGTAGCGAAGCGGAGCGAGGGAGCCTTGGGTCTCGTGGGCCCCAAGGCAACCGCTACAATAAACGAAAAAACCCCGCCTTTCGTTGGGGTTTTTCCATGATGAAGAAAAATTTCTGGAGTTGTATTTATTATTGAAGGTACACGTAGGTCATTGCCGTGGTGGTACCGTAGCCGTTGCTGACCGACAGTTTTACCAGGTATGAACCGTACGGGAGAACGTTGTTGCTGTCGTCGCGGCCGTTGAAGGTCACGGAGTTGCCTGAAGCGGATGTTCCGGTGCTGGAGATCGTACGGCGGACGTTGTTGTTGCTGTCCGTGATCTGGATGCTGGCCGAGTTCACGCTCTGGTTCAGGTTGTAACTGATGGTCGTAGACTGGTTGTACGGGTTGAATGTCTGAGGACTTACGGTCATCGAGTTAATGACAGGGTAAGAGTTGTAGGTATTGTTATTATAGTTGTTGTAATTGTTGTTGTAGTACCCGTTGTTATAGGTGCCGTTGTAGTACGGGTTGTTGTACTTGTTGTAGAGTCCCTTGATTTCGAACTGGTAAAAGAGGTCTGCAACATCACCACGGGTCATTGGGGCTGCAGGGGCGAAACGGCCAGTGCCGTCATCGTGCATGAGGGTGTTGCTCTTTGCGTAGCAGGCATAGTCAATGTACCAACGGGTATCGGCGTTCACAGGAGTGTCTTTGTATGGCGCATAGTTACAGTAAGGGATGTTTACGCCTGAAGATTCCAGGAATACCTTGAGGAGCTCAACGCGGTTGATGGTCTGGTTCGGGCGGAATGTTCCATCCGGATATCCTCTGATGATTCCAAGCGCCTTCGCGGTGCGGAGATACTGTGCGTACCAGGCGTTGTTATCCGTATCGCTGAAGAGAGTTGTGAAGTTGCTGTTCAGAGGGATGCTCAATGCTAGGAGGATCACCTTCACGGTTTCAGCACGGTTGATCTGCTGGTAAGGGCGGAATGTTCCGTCATTGTAGCCGGTAAAGACACCGTTGTCCTTCATGAGTTCGATGGCTTTGCAGTATGGGCTGTTTGAGGAAACATCAATGTATCCTGCGCAGGTGCTGCCGTTCGGGAATCCGATGATGATCCCGTCGGTATCAACCTCCACCCATGCCGTTTTGGTGTCGCTCTGCCCGTTTCCGTTCGCACGGACGCGGAACTGGTAGACGTTGTCCGGAACAATGTTGTTGTAGCGGTCACGGCCGTTCCATTGATCGGCGTAGTTGTATGAACCGTATGATGTGGTGTACGCGTAGTTGTTTGAATAGCGGGTAATGTTGTCCACGAGCGTGCGAACCACAACGCCGTTGCGGTCCAAAATTTCGGTCGTGACGGTAGCCGTCTGGTTGAGGTTGTAGTACGCGGTTGAAGTCTGCCCGTTGCGGGGATTGAAGATTTCAGGCTGTACGTACATGTTGAGAATGAGCGTACCGTTGTTTGTGCCGCCTCCGTTGCGGTTTACCGTAACATAGGTGTATTCAGTGTCGGAGTTTGATCCGTTGGTTGCGCGAACGCGGACAGTGTATGTGCCGTCGTTCACCATGTTGTTGTACATGTCGCGGCCGTCCCAGTTGTATGAGTTGCTTCCGTTGTTGCGGCACACCGTGTCGGAGAGTGTTCTGACGAGTGAGCTGTTGGAGTTGAGTACTTCAACCGTGACGTTCGCCGATGTATTGAGAGTATAGTAAATGGTTGAAGACTGGCTGCTTGGGTTGAATGTTGAAGGAGATGCGTAAACTCCGGTAAGGTCAGGTGTTGTGGAGCTTGAGTTGCAGTTTGTGCTGCCGCTGTTGTTGATGTACACGGAAGCGGTGTTTGTGCCTGTGCCATAGGAGTTTGTCGCGCTCACCTTGACCGTATAGTTGCCTACCGGGAGAAGGTTGCTGCTGTCGTCGCGGCCGTTAAAGGTCGTCGTGTTGGTTGAGGTGGAAGATGTTCCCGTTCCGCTGATCGTGCGGCGTACGCTGCCGCTGTTATCAAGAATCTGCACCATAGCGGATGTCGCGGCCTTGTCCAGAGTGTAGCTCACGGTCGTTAATTCGCTGTTGTACGGGTTGAAGCTCGAAGGGTTGACGGATACCGATGTTACCACCGGGGCATTGTTCGTTGAACCGTTGTTGTTGATGTAGAAAACGGCTGAGTTCGTGCCGGTACCGTAGGCGTTTGTCGCGCTTACCTTTGCCGTGTAGTTGCCTGCCGGAAGGAGGTTGCTGCTGTCGTCGCGGCCGTTAAAGGTCGTCGTGTTGGTCGAGGTTGAAGATGTTCCCGTTCCGCTGATTGTGCGGCGAACATTGCTTCCGCTGTCCAAAATCTGAACCATTGCCGATGTCGCAGCCTTGTCCAATGTATAGCTGATCGTTGTTGATTCGTTGTTGTACGGGTTGAAGTTCGAAGGGTTGACGGATACCGATGTTACCACCGGGGCCGTATTGGTTGTTCCTCCGTAGTTGACGGCGAAGAGTGAAGACTGTTTGCTGTCGACCAGTGAACCGCTCACGGTGAGTTCAACTTTTGCGCTGTAGTTACCGGCGGAAACCAGGTTATTGCTGGCGTCGCGGCCGTTCCAGTCGGTATAGTAGTCGTATCCGCTGGTCACGCTGGACGCGCTGAATGTGCGGACTACCGCATTTGAGGAATCAAGAATCTTTACCACTGCCGTTGCAGCTTTATCAACTGCGTAGTGGATACGGTTGGAAGTGGTGTTTGGATTGAAAGAAGCATTTTCAGCATAGACATACTGAACCTTTGGATTGGTTACGACCCCGAGGGTGTAATCAATGGTCGCAGGTACACTCGTAACATATGGAGAAGGGGTCGCCACGTTGGAACCGGTGAAACGGATGTAGTAGGTCTTAGCCGTTGGAATTTTTGTTCCGTTGGAATATTTACCGTTCCAGGTCACCGAATAGGTTCCGGCGTTTAAGGTCAACGGGGAAGAAGAAAGCTGGACAATTCCGGTGGAACCATCAACCACTTCAATGTTGAGGTTTGCCTGGGTGTTGATGCTGTAGCTTACCGTTGTCTGCTGTCCGAGGTCTGGATTGAAAGGGTTTGGGGAGGCGTTGCCGGTCGTGATAACCACCGGGAGCATGGCCGGTGCGGATGTTACGACGATATTTTCCTGGGCTGTATAAATCTGGCTGGTGGAGTCCACTTTGGCTGTGACGAGGAACTGATATGTTCCATCAGCGACCAATGTGCCGCTTCCGTTGAGGCCGTTCCAATCGGTGTCGTATCCTCCGCCGAGCATGTGCTTGCCGGCGTTGTCATACAAACGGTTCACAAGAGATCCGTTTTGCATGATATCGAGCCATACGGTTGCCGGAAACGCGAGTTCAAAGTGGATCACGGTTTTTTCACCGTTGCCCGGTTTGAAGGTTGATGGGGTTGCTTTTGCATTATTTAAAACACCCGCGCTTGGTGTGTACACAGCGGCGAGGAGTGACGGATCAAGCGGCTTCAGGGAAGTCGCGAGCGGGGTCACCGATCCGCCGATGGGACTGGACAAAGTATAGGCCGACACGGCTTGAGCTGAAGACGATACCACCATGAGCGTCAAGGTCATGATAGCAACAGATTTCTTCAACCATTGGGAAGCAAATTGCAGCATGTTGTGTGAAAAATGGGATAAAATAAATTAATTTTTTGATTGGTAACGGTCAGGCCCTGATGTTTTTACCGCTGCGGCCTTCAACACTCATAATCTCTTCTGCGCTTTTACATTACAAGATTTTGTACTTGGGCGACTCTTTTCTCGCGATGAAAGGCGATTATATTAGTGCTTATTGTTTACTTTGTCAAGTTTGTTTTTTAATTTCCTTCTTTTTATACACCAGTGATATGGAAAGAAAAGTGGTCAGAAGTGAGAAAGTGTTGACAAAGGGCTTGGGCTTCCATATATTTGTTGAGCTTTGAGCACATAATTACCAATCGAAACCCTATGCCAATCATCAAGTCAGCCAAAAAGAAAGCGCGTCAGGCCCTTACCCATTATGACCGCAACCAAGCCACCAGAACCAAGGTAAAGACCTATATGAAGAAGGTTTTGACCCTGAGCAAGAGCAAGCCGGAAGATGCCAAGAAACTTCTGCCTGAAGCGTATTCCGTGATTGATACCGCCTGCAAGAAGCACATCATCCACAAGAATAACGCCGCGCACAAAAAGTCCCTGTTGGCGCGTTCCGTAGCATCCGTGAAGTAAGAGACTTTTTCATTCTTAAGATTCAACTGCCGCCTTCGGGTGGCAGTTTTTGTATATTTTTGTCACAATATCCCCATGAACACCAACGATGAACTGGTCGATTATCTGGTTAAAGAAGGCGTGCTTTCAACCCCGAGGGTTATTGACGCGTTCCGGTTCGTGGACCGTGGGAAGTTTGTGCTTCAACAGTATGCCGGTGAGGCCTATAACGACGGTCCCCTGCCGATCGGCTTCGGGCAGACCATTTCCCAGCCCACCACGGTGGCATTCATGTTGGAGCTTCTTCAGCCACAGGAAGGCGAAGAGATTCTTGATGTCGGTTCGGGAAGCGCCTGGACGACCGCTCTGCTTGCGCAACTGGCAGGGCCAAAAGGCCGGATAACAGGCGTAGATATTTATGAGGATCTTGTCGTGCTAGGCCGTGCACACCTCCAGCCGTACCATTTTCAGAATGTTGAGATTGTCCGGGCGCAAAAATCCGTGGGGATTCCTGGGAGGAGTTTTGATAGGATCCTGGTTTCCGCATCGGCTCCGCAGCTGCCTTCAGCGCTTGTGGATCAGTTAAAGCCCGGAGGAAGAATGGTGATTCCGGTTCTGGAATCCGTTTTTTCCGTCGACAAACTCCCTGACGGAAAAATTATTCAGGAGGAGCATTTTGGATTCCTGTTTGTTCCCTTGCAGACGGAGTGAAATTTTGGAGCACAGTGGCTGTCTGCGATACTGAGAGTTGTGTATTTAGTCCCGCTATATTAGAATTTCAGGGACTCGGGGTTCTTTTACAAATGGGCCTGTAGCGCAAGCTGCAGCCCCTTCGTTCCACTCTCGGGCCTGTAGCTCAGTGGTTAGAGCAGTCGGCTCATAACCGATTGGTCCCTGGTTCAAGTCCAGGCAGGCCCACCAAATATTATGAAAATTTTGATCGCCCGTTATCTCAGCGTTGTTCTCAAGTTCCTTTTCTCTTTGCGGTACGGCAAAAGGGTCGTGTTCGGGAAACGAATTATTTTGAGTCCACAATTTTGTTTCAGGGGGCCGGGCAAGCTCATCATCGGGGATGATGTGAACCTGTGGACACATAAAGAGATGAACGGTTTTTTTACGTACTCGCCCGAAGCCGTGATCACCGTCGGGGACAAATGCCGGCTGAACGGGGTCACGATCCAGTGCAGAAAGGCCGTGACGATCGGCGAAGACTGTCTGCTGGGAAGCGTGATGCTCATTGATAACGATTTCCATTCGGTGCATTTTGATAAGAGGAATGATCCTTCGGCGATCAAATCCGCGCCGATTATTATTGGGAACCGGGTGTGGCTGGCCGGGCAGTCCGCGGTGCTTAAAGGCGTGACGATTGGAGATGAAAGCGTCGTTGGGTTCCGGGCGGTGGTCACGAAAGACGTTCCTGCAAAAAAGATCGCGGCGGGGAATCCGGCGATCGTTGTGAAAGATATCGAATGAGTTATTTGAGCGTGTCTTCGATCCTGAATCTTATTTCGTGACCGACCCTGGCCTGGGCGGTGACCGTGTCATATTTTGTCTTCCCGAGGACTTTGATGATGGATGCCTCAATGGCGGCGGCTTTGTCGCTTGGGGATGCTTCTTCTCCGAGCGCGTGCAATGACAAAATGGCCGTTTTATAAATCTCCTTGGCCTCATCGCCGGTGACGCCCCACTGTTTTAGTTTTTCAACGCGGTCACGCAGGATCTTCCCGTACTTGTTGCCGGTCTCGATCAACGCTCTCGGTTTTTCCTTTTTGTGTTGCTGGGATGTTTCCATAGGGGGCAATATATCTTAGTATTATACCATTTTTCCGGCCTGTTGACAAAAGTCACTTAGGGGTTATAATCCTCCCCTTTCTCTGAGAAAATCATATGTTTGAACGCGGAGAGTCTGAGAACCCACGAACGAGCGCACTCCCCTTTGGTACTCCACAATCGCTTGCTGATGCCGAAGACTCACTTCGTGCTTTTTTCGGAGTGAGTATTGAAGCGGTGCGAACAACTTTTCAAAAATACTTCCGCGATTTGCCGATGGACGGTCACGTCGCTTTTTATGAGAATCTTGAAGGTGTGCAACTTCCGGATAAATTCCCGTCGAGGCCGTTTGATATCGTTGGCTACGATAAATCTGGCAAAGCGCTGTTTAGGGTTATCGTTTCCTTTCCGCTCCTGAACGGTGATTTTTGTACAGTGATGAAAACGAGCAATGTGAGATCTTTTGAGATCTCGCGCTCGCATATGACCTATGTTCTGGCGATCAGGGAGAAATTTGACCGGCTTTTCTGCATTTGACAGAATTGATTTACTTGGTATAATTTCGTCACTGTTTTTTCATGATCTTTAAAAAAACGCTGATAGTTACCTATTCCGCAACCGTGCGTGTAAAAGAAAGAAACGGACTGGTCCGTTTACTTTTGAGCTTCCGCTCTCTTTTCCGCATGCATTGCGTGGTAGGTAGGCTGTCAGTTTGAAGCCTGGGTCCCGTTGCAGTGAACGTTTCTCAAGGAGATGCCACATGGCCCGTACGTTGAAGGTTGACCGCCGTTTTCAGGATGCCGTCCGCGAGCTCGAATCAAAGCTGCCCGAGGAGCGCATCAGCCGTCCCAAGGACCGCCGGGACAAGAGCTCCTCCGCCAACCACCGCGCCGGTCGCGGCGGGAGGGCGAAGGCCACGATCAAGGTCTTCCGCGCGAAGAAGGTCTCCAAGAAGATCTCTTGCTACGTAGCCCGCCGTTAGGTAGGGCAACCAGCTTCAAGCCAGCTTAACAGCGGCCCGGGTGAGCTTTCGCTCCCCGGGCCGCCCCACGTTCATTTATAAATATATCCTCCCTCAAGCCACCGCACTGTTCCCGCCGGTTCCTCCAGTATCAGGGTTGCTTGATTCGAGTGAACTGTAGGTTGCCAGGACTTTCGGAAGGTACACGTTTCTTGTTCTAGGGGGGATAACTCCTTCGCTTGGCGCGTGTCCGCAGTTATAGGCCATGATGACATTTTCGATGTTGCCGCCGTATCTTTTGAGCAGCCCCGCGATGGCCTTAACCCCCATTTCAATGTTGGTCGCGGGATCCATGACGTTCGGATCTTTAAAATAGTTACTGTTGAGCTGCATCAAGCCCTGGTCAAAAGTCCCATTGCTGTTTCTTCCGACCGCGCCTGGTTTTCCCCCTGATTCCCGGTACATAAATGCCCTGACCAGATTCACATATTGGGGTATGCCGTTCCTTTCGCAGCTTGCCTTGATGAGCGGAAGCCAGCGTTCCGTGGCTTGCTCCGCGCTCTGGGCTAACTGCGGGGAACCCTGCCCCCCCTCAATCGGTCTTGGCTCCACTGCGGACGGTGTCTGCTTTGGCAGAATTTGTGCCGCCAACTGTTTTGCATCGGGGTCTGTGAGCAGGGCCTGTGAAGTGACCGGATTGATCCCAAATTCAAAATGCATGGCGTCGGGTCTGCCTGTCCATCGGCCTCCCCACCGGAACCCGAGGCTTTCCATAATCTGTACGACTTCCATGGGAATTCTTTTCTCCGGATTGAGGGAGTCCCACGATTGTTGGAAGGCGTTATCGCCCGGATTAATGTCCACTGCCACACCGTAGGCATGGTAACTCTTCAAACCTGGCATTCCTCTCACATCCCGGTCGTTATGGCACTGAACGTCCCGAAAATTGTAGGTGATTCCCGCCGCGCGAATTCTTGCTTCGGCCTCTTTGAGGTATGGGAGGATAAACCTGTTTACTCCGCCGGCAATCTCCACCCCCATGAATTTTTCGTGATAGGCAATGTCCACATTTCTGCTCCAGAAACCACGATCCACCGCTTCGTACGATTTTCCCTCAATTTTCCTGGACCCTGCAATCGGAGCGCTCGTCACAAACCGCGGGGTTCCGCTTTTTTGCTGGGGATATGAAGGCGTTGAGCGCAGGCCGGGCGCGGCCGCGTATCCGGTTAATGTTCCCCCGGAATAACTCAACGGGGCGCTCCGCTGCGGCGGGTTGTAGATCTCCATGTTTTCCGCGAACATGCGGCGTTTGACTTCAAAGCTGTCCCCTGGCTGCGACTCCAATACATCGACCGTAGTACCGGTAAAGACCGGCACGTACTGATAAATTCCCTGCTGGAGCGCGGCGGCTTCATAGTACCCGATACGGCCGGTGGTCGGGTTTATGGTGCGTATTGCTCTTTCAATGATTCGTCCGTCCGCGTATTGAACACGAATCGCTTTGGCGGAAATCGGCAAAAGGTCTCCCGCTCCGACTTTTCTTTCCGCCAGGTCGTTCCCTTTAAAATCGACCCTGAAGGACATTTTGGTGTTCGCTTTTTTGTCTCTTTCCAGAAATATCGCGGAGAGAAGTTCGTGTTTTTTATTCGGATCTTTTTCGTTTTCCGCGGCCGTTATGCCGGCGCGGCGGATTTCGTCCATATTTCCGCCCTGATCCCACTGCCGTGCTTTTTTTAAAAACTCCTCCTTTTCTTTGGGATCGAGCTTTTCAAACGCTTCAATGTAGACTTTTAAATCGGCGCCGATTTCACCCAGCTTCGCTCTTCCCGGCACCGCTTCCGCGGCCTGGGACCCGCCTGGAGGCTTCTCTTTTGCCTTGTCGGCATCACTCTCCGGTTTTGGCATGTACGCCCAGATAAATTTCATAGCAACTCAAGACACAAACATATCTTGATATTTTAGCATACTTTCGGCTTATTTGCCATGTTGAAAAGCGCCAAACCTATGCGGCTTTTCTCCTCTCCGGGTTATAAAGTTCCTCAAATTTGTCTTCGGCATCCTTGACCGCCTCCTTGCCGTGACGGTATTTAAGGTACCGTTTAAGGCGGTAATACTTGGATGGCTTTAATAAAACAAGCAGTGCCTCCACATCCATCTGGCTTCCCAGATCTGAACCTATCAGCACCGCGTGGTTCATTTCGGAGGCGGCCCGCTGCAAACGCAATGCAATGTCTTCAAATAATGTCTGAAGTCGGTGTTTTAGGAGCGGATGCACCGCTTTTTTCTTCAGTTCCTGAAGCGCGAGCATGACCTGGTATGACCTGCTTTTTGCCGTTGTAAAGGTTGTGAGCAGTGTTTCCCGTTCACTGTCGGCGAATATGTTCAATTGTTCAACCCGATCCAGGTCCGCGATCATTTCTTCGTGAAGCGAGTCGATAAAATTGCCGATTGTTCCAAAATAGGGAATGTTCATTGTTAATTCATCGGATTTCCCAACGTTGTGCTCGCCCGCCAACAGTTTATCAAGAGTTTCTACGCGCAGCCTGAGGGTATTCACCCAATAATCGGTTTCATATTTGTCCCTTGATTCCGTCGGAGGAAGAAAACCGTCCACAAAGGCGTGTATGGATTCATGCGCCACCGTTTCCGTGATGTCCACCTCGTCGCCCGACTCTTTGACGATGTTTATCGGCGATCTCCCCATGTGTATGCCGCTGGTATCTTTCCCGACATGTTTTTCATAGGTTTTCGCTTCCATAAAAACCGTGATGCAGATGGGACTGTATTCAATATCCTCAATCCCCCTCATAAATTCATGGCGATCTCCGGGGGAAACTCCAAGCAGATCGGCACAGTATGATTCGACCTTTCCCCTGTCATTTTTCATTGCTTTGATCTGCTGAAATTTTTGGACCAGCTGGTCGATGCCAAACTGCAGACTCGTGAGAAAGAGCAGATCCTGGTCATCTTCGAGTGATTCGATTTCGACAAGGTGCTGTTCATGTTCCTCCTGGAGCTCATTGATGGTTACGACAATATCAACATCACGGATTTTCATTCCGGAAAACCCGTTCTCCGCTGCTTCGGTCATCAAGTCCTGTATTTTCTCTTCACCATGGGTCCTGTAGACGTTCTCCAGATCGCTCTGAATTCCTCCAATTGCCTGCCTGAGGTTGGTTATCTGTTTCAGTTTATCCGTCAGGTGGGGGTAGTTTGCTTTCACCGCATCGAAGATATCCTGAAGTTTTTCGACGAGGGATTGCTGGGTGACGTCAAACGTGAGGTGCTCCATGAACGATTTGATCGTTTTGACCGCCTCGACTTTTTGTTCAAGTCTTGCCAGTAATTGCTGCTCTTTGTGTTCGGCCGATGTACGCATTACCGGTTTTGCCGATTCCTTGCTCATTTTTCGTTGTTATGAATCTTGCTATTATACCATTTTTTTGCGGCAAATACGAGGATTCACCCCTGTGATCTCCATACAACATCGGCTACACCGGACACTTCTAGCATTTCCGTTGACATTCTTCATTTTTTCGCTTAGATTAGGGCCACTTCGAATTAAGACAATATTAGTATGATATCGGGGTTAAGCCCACAATTGAGCGACCAGAAACACGGATTTCTCCAGTTTTCCCAGAAGCTGGATTATGGCCTGTTTTTACTCATTGAACTCGCCAGAAAACAGCAATCCGGAGGGCAGCAGGCCGAACCGCTTTCCCTGCGCAGCGTTGCTGAAGACCACGGCATGTCCTTCTTTTTTATGCAGAAGGCGGCTTTCGAGCTGAGAAAATCAGGGTTGATCGATGCGACCCGCGGCAAAAATGGCGGGTATGTCCTAGCCAGAGACGCCGCTGAAATCACATTGAAAGAGATCATCGAGATTCTGGAAGGACCTGTCACCGTTATGCACTGCCTCTCGGCCCAGGCGCTGAATTCTTTGTGTTCAAGGCAGCCCCGATGCCAGATGAGGCACGGACTCGGAACCGTCAACCAGGCCATCGTGAATATTTTTACTCAAACCACCTTACATCACTTACTTCAACCGCAATGGAAACAGGCCGTTTAAATCCAGTCGCGCACAAAAAAATTGTTCAGCCTCCTGTGGCTCAATCAAGCGCTAAAGAGTTGCCGCAGGTCTTTCATAACGGTGTCGTGCTTGAGGTGAAAAATCTCTGCGTCTCCGTAGAAGGCAAGGAGATTCTGAAAAACTTTTCATTGACCGTCAAATCCGGGGAGATCCACATCATCATGGGACCGAACGGGTCCGGGAAAAGCACCCTGTGCAACGCGCTCATGGGCCACCCGAAATACGAAATTACCGGAGGGGAAGCCCTTTTGAACGGCATAAATATTCTGACAATGGATCCCGATAAACGCGCTCAGCTTGGTATGTTTCTCGCATTCCAGTACCCCCGCGAGATTCCAGGCATCACTTTCGGGAATTTTTTACGGCACGCCGTGAACGCAGTTCAGAAAGCACAAAATCCTTCCATGAAACCTTACGGTCCGGCGCAGTTCGTGCCGATCGTGCAGAAGCAGTTTGAAGTCGTGAAGATGAACAGACAGTTCATCGGCCGCAGCGTGAATGAAGGATTTTCCGGTGGTGAAAAGAAGCGGGCCGAGATTATCCAGATGGCTGCATTACAGCCAAAGATCGCCATGCTAGACGAGATCGATTCCGGTTTGGACATCGACGCCCTGAAAATCGTTGCCGAGGGTATACAGCATGTATTTGAGCGCACCAACATGGGCGTCCTTCTCATTACCCACTACCAGAGAATATTGAACTACCTGAAGCCGCACTTTGTGCACATCATGGTCGGTGGAAACATTGTGAGATCCGGTGGAAATGAACTCGCGACCGAACTCGAAAAACATGGTTACGAACCGTTTATCAACGCATAAGCATGGCAACGAAGGCACAAGAAGATATTTCCAAAAAACTGACTGATTATCAGCACGGGTTTCATGTTGATTCAAAATCAGTGTTCACTGCCGGCAGAGGTTTAACGCGCGAAATTGTTGAGGAAATTTCCAGGCAAAAAAATGAACCTCAATGGATGCTTGATCTCCGTTTAAAGGCTCTGGATATTTTCAGGGCCAAGCCCATGCCGACCTGGGGCGGCGATTTGAGCGGCATCGATTTCGAAAACATTCATTACTACATCAAGCCTTCGGACAGGCCGACGCGGAGCTGGGACGAGGTTCCCGATGAGATCAAGGAAACGTTTGAACGTCTGGGTGTTCCCGAAGCGGAGCGAAAATTTTTGGCGGGGTCCGGCGCGCAGTTCGAATCCGAAATGGTCTATCACAATCTGCAGGACAGCCTCGCGAAAAAAGGCGTTATTTTTGAAGGAACGGATGCGGCGCTGCAGAAATATCCCGAGTTTTTCAAGGAGTATTTTGGGACGGTTGTCCCAGCCGGTGACAATAAATTTGCCGCATTGAATTCGGCGGTCTGGTCCGGTGGATCTTTTATTTATATTCCAAAAGGCGTGCATATTGAACTCCCCCTGCAGGCATACTTCCGCATCAACGCAGAGAACATGGGGCAGTTCGAAAGAACGCTCATTATTGCGGACGAAGGTTCGTCCGTGCACTACGTTGAAGGATGCACCGCTCCAACCTATTCTTCGGATTCGCTGCATTCCGCCGTGGTGGAAATCATCGTCAAGAAAGGCGCACGCGTGCAATACACCACGATCCAGAACTGGTCCAATAATGTGTACAATCTGGTGACCAAGCGGGCCAAGGCTTTCCAGGACTCCACGATGTTCTGGCTGGACTGCAACCTGGGTTCCAAACTGACGATGAAATATCCCGCGGTGTTTTTGATGGAACCGGGAGCCAAAGCCGAGGTTCTGTCGATTGCATTTGCGGGAAAAGGCCAGCACCAGGACGCTGGGGCAAAAGTTGTCCACATGGCCCCGAACACTTCTTCCGCCATCACCTCGAAATCCATTTCCAAAGCGGGAGGAAGAACTTCCTATCGGGGTTTGGTTCGTGTGTATCCCGGCGCCAAAGGCGTAAAGTCCCGGGTAGCCTGCGACGCTTTGCTGCTCGATGAAAATTCACGTTCCGACACCTATCCGACCATCGACATTAAAGAGGATGACGTCGCGATTGCCCATGAAGCCACAGTGAGCAAGATTGGGGAAGAGCAGCTGTTTTACCTGATGTCACGCGGTTTAAGCGAACAGGAGGCCGCCACGATGATCGTGAACGGCTTTATCGAGCCGATCGTCAAAGTGCTTCCGATGGAGTACGCGATTGAAATGAACCGGCTCATTGAACTCGAAATGGAAGGCAGCGTGGGGTAGTTTTTTTACATCTCTCTTTTCTTATCATGACAATTAGAATACTTACAACAGGCGGAACGATCGATGATCTTGAATATGATTCTGAAGACAATGCTCCTTCATCTGCTAAATCTTATATTCCGAAACTCGTTAAACAAGCGAGTCTCACGGTAAAAACTGTGATTGACCATGTGTTTTCCAAGGATAGTAAATTCGTAACCGATGCTGATCGAGAGGTGATATTTCAAAGGTGTTTGGCTTCTCAGGAAGAGACTATTGTCATCACTCATGGAACTATGACCATGGCTGCCACAGCGAAATATCTCGGTGGCAAAAATATCCCCAAAACTATTGTACTTCTTGGGGCTATGATTCCCGCAAATCACGAAAATTCAGATGCATTATTTAATCTGGGATCTGCAATCACTGCGGTTCAACTGCTTCCGCATGGGGTTTATATCCTGATGAACGGTCAGATTTTCAATTGGAACAATGTCACTAAGAATCTTGATAAAGGGGTTTTTGAAACAGAAGTATAAAATTTTAACTAAGAAACTCATCAACTTTGAATACTATTCTTCTCCACAATCTGGAAACCGGGATGAATGAAACCGTTGAAACGAAAGCGGAACTCCTTGTTCCGAAAGCATCGAACATGCTTTTTGTGGCCTCCGCGGCAGAAGAAAGCAAAGTGATTCTGCAGGAAGGTTCCCATCTGACCTATGTGCTTTTTGCGACCGAAGGATGGGAGGGAAAGCCGAAGATTACTTTTGAGTTTGCGGGAAGGAACAGCGAACTTCAATGTCTCGGCCTGATTGTGGGAACGGGGGAAATGAGTTTCGGTTTTGAGACCATTTCGAAACATTTGACCACCAACACCAAGGCTTCATACAGGATACGCGCCGCGATGTTCGACCGTTCGGTCGTTGATTATAAGGGGAATCTGATCATCCCTAAACCGGCGCAACTTACGGACACCTATCTTTCCCACGACACGCTTTTGCTTTCCGACTATGCGCGGGTGCACACCGTTCCGGCGCTTGAGATCGAGGCCAATGACGTGAAAGCTGGCCATGCGGCAACGATTGGAAAGGTTGATGATGAACTCATGTTTTATTTACTGAGCCGGGGTATTGAAACGAAGGAAGCCGAACAGATGCTCATCACCAGTTTTTTTGAAAGCCAGCTTGCGATGATTCCCGATGAAGCAATACGCGCAGGTCTTCACCAGGCGCTTGTGAAAGCTTTACCCCTCCCCTCCTTTGACTATGCTGACCCCACAACTGCTTAAAAAAGAGTTCCCGATTTTCGAAAGAAAAATCAACGGGCACCCGCTCGCGTATTTAGACAACGCCTCCACGACGCAAAAACCCCGTCAGGTTTTGGATGCACTGGTGAATTACTATTCTACTATGAACGCCAACATCCACCGGGGAGTCCATACTCTCTCAGAGGAAGCCACAGATGCTTACGAAGGAACGCGTTCAAAAGTCGCAAAGTTCATCGGCGCGAAAGAGGCGGCGGAAATTGTTTTTACCCGGAATGCGACTGAGGCCTTGAATATCTTTGCCTACACATGGGCTGAACAAAATATTAGTTCAGGAGATGAGGTGGTGGTTAGCCCTTTGGAGCACCATTCCAATCTTGTGCCCTGGCAGGAATTATGCCGAAGAAAAAAAGCGGTGTTAAGGGTTTTACCATTGACCGGGAACTGGAATCCGGAAGATGGAGAGGTGACCGGAGGTGGCAATATAGATACTGAACGCCTTGGAGAGTGTATCACCGAAAAGTGCAAACTGGTCGCCGTCACCCAGATGTCCAACGTATTGGGAACTGTTCTCCCTCTCGAAATAATTATTGAGGCTGCGCATAAGGTCGGCGCGGTCGTGGTTGTGGACGGAGCTCAGGGTGTTCCGCACTTGGGCGCTGACGTCCAAAAACTCGATTGTGATTTTTTGGCTTTTTCAAGCCATAAAATGTTTGGGCCGACCGGCGTCGGCGTGTTGTACGGAAAGCGTGAGCTCCTGGAAAAAATGCCGCCGTTTTTATTTGGCGGGGATATGGTCAAGGAGGTCGGCCCGTACCAGGCAAACTGGAACGAGGTTCCGTGGAAATTCGAAGCCGGTACACCAAACATCGCCGACGTGATCGCGTTCGGCGCTGCGATCGATTTTGTGGAACGATTCGGGTTTAAAGCGATACAACAGCATGAAGAGCGATTGGTAACATATGCCCGTCAAAAACTTTCAGGTTTTCCGGGAATGAAGATCTACGGCCCGGCCGAGAGCGGAGGAATCGTTTCGTTTAACGTTCCGGGGGTTCATCCCCATGACGTGGCTTCCATCCTCAATGAAGCCGGGGTTGCGGTCCGGGCCGGCCACCATTGCGCCCAGCCTTTGATGCAAAGGCTCAAAGTGCCGGCCACCACCCGAATGAGTTTTTCCGTTTACAACAACGAAGAAGATATTGATACTGCATGCGAAGCACTCAAAAATGTTTACAAAATTTTTAAGATGTAAATGGATCTGTACGGCGAAATCATTTTGGACCACTTCCAGAATCCCCATCATCACGGGAGACTGGAACGTGCGACGCTTTCGGGCCGGGATTCCAATCCCCTCTGCGGCGACCAGATCCAGCTCGATCTCCAGACGGATCGGGACGGGACAATCGTCGACGTCGGGTTTACGGGTCAGGGTTGCGCCATCAGCCAGGCCAGCGCCTCCATGCTCACGGATGAACTTATGGGAAAATCCCTCTACGAAGCCGTCCAAATGACAAATGACGATATCTACCGCATGCTGGGAATTCCTCTGACCACGTCCCGTGTGAAGTGCGCGCTCCTGAGTCTGGTGACGCTCAAAAAAACGATTACCCTGGATAAGCTTCAAAACCCATGAGCGACCCGAAGCCCGCGAAACGCGATTTTGACGAGAGCAATCCCTACTACCACGCATTGAACATGGTTGTTGATCCCGAGGTTGGCGTCGGCATCGTGGATATGGGGCTTATTTACCACGTTGAAGAACATAACGGCGTTGTGGTCGTTACCATGACGTTAACTTCCATGGGGTGTCCCGCCGGTCCTCAGCTCACGACCGACGTCGATGCGGTTTTACGCATGCAGGAAGGGGTGAAGGATGTTGAGATTGAAGTCGTATGGGACCCTGCGTGGAATCAGGACATGATGAATCCGGACATCAGGCAGATGTTGTTTGGAGGGTTTTAGCCAACTACGCGGCTTTGTCCAGCACCTTGCCTTCTTTGCCGTGAGTTTCTTCCTCAATGCGAAGGGCATCAAGGCGGTGGCGAATAATGTCGAACACCTTTGACTTGGAGTTCTTGAATTTCTGCATGAGCTCAATGACCGGTAAAAATTCGATAATTTCAGGTGCGAATATTGCCGCAATCCGGGATCCCCATTTGGTCTTCTTCTCATCCCACTCCCGCTTTTCATTCAAGGCCTCGTCACGGTCTTCCGGGGAAGCATGTCCTTTGTAATGTAACAATCCGGTTTCGATGAGCGTGTTCATGAGCGGAGGTGCCACCGGCGTTACCTCTTCACCTTTCAGGATTGCCCACTGGGCCGAGTGAGGAAGTTTGTCCCATCCTTTCCGCATCGCTTTGTAGGCTTTGTGGACATATCCGTCCTTTTTTTCCAAAACTCTTGCCAGACCATCGGCGAATTTGTAAGCCTCCCTTTGGAAGGTTACGTCGTCGGTGACCTCTTCAAGATGCCCCGCGACCGCATGGAGTTTCTGATAGTCGGGATCGTCCAGAACTTTACTTTCCACCCCATTATCGTTGGCGGGTTTTTCGCCGCCTTCAAATGCCACCGTTTCGAATTCCAGGTTTTCGTTACCCTGATTTTCGTGTGCTTTTTCCGTCATAGTGGTGGGGGTTAATGAATATTTCTAGTGTTATTATACAACCTTTATTTATTTCTCGCAAGCTCCTGCTTTCTAGTTTTTTCCTTGTTTCTCTCCCTGTATTTGTAAATCGCGAAGCGCCGGATCCATTACCTGGAGCTTTTCTTCCAGTGCCCGGAGTTCGGCAATCGTTTCGGCCTCTTCGCCTGTTCCGATTCTTACCGTCGTTGCATCCTGGTCCGCCAATTCTGCCCTTTCCTTTGCTACTTTTTCAAGAAATTTCACGAGTCGCGGACAGTCGTGCTGAAACTGGTGACGGAACTCAAAAATGAGATGACTTGGAACGAAACCGAATGAAATGAACTCGTACCCTTCCGTATAAACCGCTTCCTGAAGGGAAACGTCCGGGGTGAGATCAAACCATTCCGGAAATATTTTCGAGAGCCATTTGGCCCTTTTTCTCATTTTTGCTCCGGCATATTTGAGTGCCTTTAATACATCGGCAGCCCATGACGGGCCTTCTCCGGGGCCGACCGGAATCAAATCCGCAAGACCTATAAAAAGGTTGATCATGGTCCGGTAGAGTGCCCTTTTGGCTTCCGAAACTTCGGCGTCGGTGAACCGTTCCCTGAGATCCGGATCCATGAGCAGCGCGTCGAGTTTGACGTTGTAGAGAAGTTTGAAGAGCTTCCTGGAGTTTGAATCCGGGGCCATTTTTTCGAGTTCGCTCATGACCGCGTCGGTGTTCTCGTCGATGTACTCAATGTCGCCGGGGTACACTATTTTGCCGTCCGGATTCAACGCCTGGTTGGCCTGAATGGCAGCTAATTTTGCCTTGAGCATCGCTTCTTCGCTGCAGCTTACCGGGCAGTATTCCTGGTGTTTTCCCTGCCGTTTGATGATCTCCTGTCTCAGGCCGACGATGACCTGTATGGTGCTCTGCATAACGTCGTCTGTGTTTTTTTGACCCAGACTCAGCATCGCGTTATCCCCAACCATCTTTGCTATGAGGGTTCCAAGTACATGACTCATGCTTAACCGTGTGGCAATGGTCTGAAGGTTTTCGCTCATCGTTCTAAACGTATCGCACAAATGTTCATCGGGAGGGGCATTCTTTACTTTCATTTTTACCGCCGTGGCCCGCATCAGAAAAAGCAGCCTGTCCATTGAACACCAGACTTCGTTGGCGTGATTGTTTTGATCAACATTCTCCAGGTCCGCTTCACCGATGGACAGAAGGCAGGCCTGCATGGTTCTGGCCATATCTGCGACACCTCCCACCGGAAGGTGGAGTGCCACCGGGTCTATTCCAAGAACCTCAAGGGCCGTGGCTTCCGCACTTTCTCCCAGCTTCATTGGCATATTGTATGATATGAAGTAATAGGAGTATTATTATAAACCTTTTTTCCTCTGTGTCAAGCTCTCTCCGTCAGCAGTTTTACTCGCTCAGGAAGCCACCAACCTGCATTTCGTAGAGTTTTTTATAGATGCCGTTTTCCTTTCGGACAAGGGAGTGATGGTTTCCCTGTTCCACGATCTTGCCGCGGCTGAATACCAGGATACGGTCTACGGATTTAATGGTACTTAGACGGTGAGCGATAATGATGGAGGTCCGATTTTTCACGAGGTTTTTCAGGGCATTCTGGATGAGCGACTCCGACTGGGAGTCCAGGGAACTGGTGGCTTCATCCAATATGAGGATGGGACTGTCGGCCAAGAGTGCCCTGGCTATGGCCACTCTCTGCCTTTCTCCCCCTGACAGTTTCACTCCCCGTTCGCCGACAAGGGTTTCATACTGCTGCGGCAGTTCCCTGATGAATTCGTAGGCATGCGCGTGTTTTGCCGCCTGGTCGATTTCCTGAAGGGTCGCCTCCGGTTTGGCGTAAGCGATGTTCTCGCGCAGGGTTCGGTGGAAGAGTACCGGATCCTGGGGAACCAGAGCGATATTCTTTCTCAGGCTTGCCTGGGTTACGGATGCGATATTTTGTCCGTCGATCAGAATTGATCCTTCTTTCAGGTTGTAAAGCCGCTGCAGCAGTTTCACCAGCGTTGATTTCCCGCTTCCGCTATGCCCCACCAGGGCGACTTTTTCGCCGGGCTCAATGGTGAGCTGGAAATTTTCATAAATGTCGTCGTTGTGGTTGGGATAGTGGAACGCAATGTTGTTGATTTCGATTTTCCCGCTGGTGATTTTCATATCTTTCGCTCCGGGTGAATCCTGAACATCAAGGGAGGTGTGATGAAACACCACCGTGTCTTCGATATCGCTGATGGCTTCCTGAAGGTCACGAATCCGGTCTCCTATTGGACGGAAATAATGCGTAAACATCAGGTAATTTGCGAAAACAAAAACCAGGTCGCCGACCGCAAATTTCCCCGTGTACCATAACCAGAGCGAACTGGTAAAGAGGATGAATTTGAATACCATAATCAGCACGTTCTGGATGACCGCCACGATGTTCGAGCGTATCCATGCTCTTCTTGCCGTGTTTCTCCACCGGTTGATGACCTCTTTGAAAAAAGCCAATTCCCTTTGTTCGGCCCCGAAAGATTTTACCGTGGCATTGCAGGTTACGGCATCCGCCAATGTGGCGCCGACCTTATTATCCTCCTTGTTTGCTTTTCTCCGCTGTGGAGCCACGTAATAGAGCGCAAACAGGATGCTCGTTATGACGAACAGCACCGCAAAAATACCAAAAATCATCCCAAGCAGCGTACTTTTTATGAAGGTCGTTATGACAAGTCCGACGACAATTCCAAGCGCGGGATAAAGGTCATAGGTGATGATATCGTAACAGACGTGCGCCGCTCTCGTTCCCCTTTTGATTTTTGTCACCACCGAACCCGCAAAGCTGTTATTGTGCCAGTCCGTTGAAAACCTCTGCACTCTGTCGAGTGTTTCTGCGGCGATCAATGATTCAACCCTGGAATCGGCATGGCAGTTGAAAAAGTGGGCGATCCGGTAACTGATGTGAAAAACAATTCCCTGGATTCCCATAATGACAATCCAAAAGAACGCTTCGTTGTAACGCAACTCGGCAGATGTTTTCCCGTCCTGAACGACCGAAATAATTTTTTCCAGGATTGTCGGATGGGCAAGATCCGCAAGGTAACTCAGGGTCACGAAAAAATACGCCCCAAAGACCAGCCAGGGGAAACGTTTAAAATAGCCGTAAATAAACGAGAGGATCTGCTTGTTTGTCGCGGTTTTCATAGTTTAACCTGCTCTCCTTTCGTAAGTCAGAAATTCGAAGTCGATGCCGTTTTCATGTTTCATGCCGCTCCGGTCTTTGAGAACGAAGAGGTTTTCGTCAATTTTTGGGAAAAAGACGTCGCAATCATAAGTCTGCTCCAGGCGGGTCAGGTAAATGGTCCGGCAGGCGGGGTGTTTGATGGCTTCGGCGTAGACACTTGCTCCACCAATGATAAATATATGGTCAATGTTTTTCAGAACGGATATTTTTTCCAACGCCTCGTCAATTGAATGGGCCAGGATAACTTTCTCGGGGAGCTGGTTATTGCTGCTCCGGCTGAGGACGATATTTGTCCGGTTTTGAAGCGGCCTGTGTTTTGCGGGGAGTGATTCCCAGGTGTTTTTTCCCATAATTACGGCGTTTTCCATTGAGTCACCATGGACACGGGTGGTGACCTCGGCGAAGTGCTTCATGTCCGATGGAAGTCTCCATATCAGGGTGTTGTTTTTTCCGATTCCGTTTTTCTTGTCCGCCGCTGCTATGAGGGAAAACTTCATTGTTTGTATAAAAAAGTTATACAGCTACCTCGAATTTGATGAAAGGCTGGTGCTGATAGTTCTCCAAAACAAAATCTTCGTACTTGAGATCCCAGAAAGGTTTTTTGGCAATTTTGAGGATCGGAAGCGGGAACTCGCTTCTCTCCAGCTGTTTTTTGAGTCCTTCAATATGGTTGAGGTAAATATGGGTGTCGCCGGTGGTGTGGGTAAATATTCCCGGCTCCAGATTACATTCCTGGGCTACCATCATGAGCAGCGCCGCGTAACTGGCGATGTTGAACGGCACTCCCAGGGCAACGTCGGCGCTGCGCTGGTAAAGCTGCAAATCCAGCCGTCCGTTGACGACGTAGAACTGGAAAAAAGCGTGGCATGGAGGAAGTTTCATGCGGTCGATGTCAGCAACGTTCCAGGCGCTTACGATGATGCGGCGTGAATCGGGATTTTTTTTGATGGTATCAATGGCCTGCTGAATCTGATCGATATGTGTTTTAAGGTATCCACCCTTCCCGTCATCGGAAAATTTCTCCCATTTTCTCCACTGGTAGCCGTAAATCGGACCGAGTTCTCCATCCGTGGCTGCCCAGGCGTCCCAGATCGGCGTGTATTGGGTCAGTTCGTCGTTGATGTTGGTCGAGCCTTTCAAAAACCACAGAAGCTCGCGGAGAATCCCGTCAAAACGCACCTTTTTGGTCGTGAGTAAGGGAAATCCTTTCCTGAGGTCGTATTTGCGCTGCGCGCCGAAAATGGAAATCGTTCCCACCCCGGTACGGTCCTTTTTCTCGGTGCCGTTTTCCAGAACCTCCCGTACTAGACTGTGGTATTGCTCCATGGGTAAATGTTGAGTTTTTGTCCTCCGCTTCCTTTCGCTCATGCTTATTGTATGGGAAATATTTGGAAATGTAAATTTTACGGATTTATGGTATAATGGTGGGATAAATTCACATCTTCACTATGGAAAACAACCTCAACCAGCCCGCACTTACCCGTGAGGAATTCAAAGCACAATATGATGAGTTTTATTCATCCCTCCCCGATGATGAAAAAGTCATCATGGACCAGGCGACCTGGGATACGAACGGAACCACCTGGGAAAAGGGTTTGCTGGATTTTTACGATAAGAACAGTGACGGTTCCGAGGATTCGCAGCGCAATATCAAACAGTATAATGATAACCTTTATAGCGAGCTCTCGAAGGCCAGGGCTTCCGGTGATGTGGACCGTATAAAATATCTTGAAGTCGTTATGAAAATGCCGATGCCCCTCCAGAATCCGCCGCGTCAACAGGCTGCAAACGATAATGCTTCAAGGCTGGAAAAGCCTTTCCAGGAACCGGAAAAGGCCAGGCAGGAACCTGAAAAACTCAAAGTGGACTACAAGGAGGAACTCCGCAAGGTTATCGATGATCTTGAGTACGATTTAAAAAAAACCATCAAGGAGATGAAGTGGGAAAACACCGACAAAAAATGGGAGGACGGGTTCCTGGAATTTATCAAAAGGGACGTGATGAAATCCGGAAAATTCGGCGTGACCAAATTTAAGGATTATGTAAAAGACCTGAAGCGGGGATATGAAGACACCAGCGAGAGCAAAGATCCCGAAGGCAAGAAAGCATACAAGGCTCAGTTTAAGGTCGCGGAGAAGATGCTGGGAATCTATACGAATGAAAAAACGGAAAAGGAGAAGGAAATGGGCAAGGCGAACGAAAAACTCAAAGGCATCTGGAGCTGGGAAAATATCAAGTTCACCCTCCGGAACATCCGGCGCCAGGTTTTTGAACTCGTCGGGGTGAAGGACCCTTTCTTTGACTACGCGCAGATGAATAAAGGCATGGCGGAAATGGAGAAAAAAGCGGGGGTTCAGGCTGCTTCTCCGGTAAAAGATTCCAACCCATCGGTGTATGACCAGTTTCTTGCGAAAAAACAGTCGGGCGGGGGCGCGGGTTCACCGGCATCGGGTCCGGCAGCGGCATCGTCCGGTTCCGACTCCGAATATAAAAATGCCGCATAAATTCATCGTGGTATAATGCGCCCATGAGTCCATCCCCATTCCCAGACAGGAAGGTGCAGCAAAAAGATAAGTTCCGGCAGGCCATGCTCGAGAAATACACCGCCTGCATTTTTGACATCGACGGAACATTAACCGTACGAGGCGACGAGTTTATTCCCGCGTTTTTGCAACCCAAACTCGCGGAGCTTTCCATGTCAGTCCCGATGGCGGTATGCACCGCCCGCAGGCTTCAGCATGCGCATGACAAGCTTGCCCCGCTGTTCGTTCACGCCGTTGATCCGATGGTATGCCAGAGCAACTGGATGCTGGTCTGTGAAAACGGAGCCATCGGCTATGTGTTCGATCCGCAGAAAAAACAATATGTTGAATCCTACCGCGAAGCGTATCCCTACCCCGAGCAGCTCCGGGAGGCCCTGTTCAACCATATCAACAGGCAGCTTCATGACAAGATCGGTGTGTCGTTTATGAACGTGATCAGCATGGTTTTCAGGCCTCCGTTGGACGGCCTGACTCGAGAGGAGGTTTCCAGGCGCAGCAGGGAGATAGCCCTTGCGGTACAACGCGAAATCGCGCCCTTTGATCCAAAAGGACTGTTGATGGTCGGCGACGCCGGGATCGGGGTCAATATTTTCCCCAGAAACAGTAACAAGGAACGGGGTATCGATGAGTTTGCAAAAAGTATCTCCTCCCGTCACGGATTCAAAATTTCCCGTGAGGCCAGGGAAATTGTTGCAGTCGGGGACCAACCCGAGCCGCTTGGAAACGATGAACTTTTTTTGAGCGGAATGTACGGCACGCCTTTCACGGTCGGGAACACGCATCCGGAAAACCTTTTGCCTTTGCCGGTTTTTGACGGCGACGGGAATATTTTATCGGGACCGGAAGCGACCCTGTTTTTACTTCAGAACCTGAGGTTCCGTGACGATCTTGGCTTCCGTTCATGAATACTCAATCGTATTACTTTTTTGGGTTTTTGTTTATCCTTGCGGGAGTCGGCATCGGGCTTATTTTGTTTGCGCCTCAACAAGAAACGGATACGGGAAGGATCTCTGTTTTCAATGATGTGTCCCTCGTTGCCCCGACTCAATCGGGTCAGTCTTCGGTTCCAACCGGTGAAAGTGCCGTGGTCAAAAGGGCCGTCGACGGAGATACCCTGGCTGTCATCGTCGGCGGCGTGGAGGAAAAGGTCCGTCTCCTGGGAATCGACACCCCGGAGAGCGTAGATCCCAGGCGCGCTGTGGAGTGTTACGGAAAGGAAGCGTCCAAACAGATGGATCAGCTGGTCACCGGACACGACGTGATTATGCTTCAGGACCCGACAAACGATGACCGTGATAGGTACGGTCGCCTCTTGAGGTACATCTATCTCCGGGACGGAACCTTCGTGAATGAGTGGATGGTGGAGCACGGGTATGCTTTTGCTTATACCACCTACCCTTTCCAGTTCAAGAATTCCTTCGTCAAACTTGAGCGAATCGCCCGCTCAAACGAACTTGGGCTTTGGAATTCCGCCGTTTGCCCGTATTATAGGAACAAATAACAAATTTATTATGACTGAATTAAACACAAAAAAATCTTCATCCTCACTGAAACATTCATCCCAGAGGGTCGGAGTGTTCATCGACACACAAAATCTCTACCACTCGGCGAGGTCGCTTTTTAACAGCAACGTGAACTATAAAAACCTGGTGGATGGCGCCGTGGGCACCAGGCACCTGATGCGTGCTTTTGCCTATGTGATCAGATCCGAAGCCGGCGACGAGAGCAAATTTTTTGAGGCATTGAACGATCTCGGGATCGAAACGCGCGTGAAAGATTTACAGATTTTTTACGGCGGTGAAAAAAAAGCGGACTGGGACGTCGGCATCGCCATCGACATCGTCCGTTTGAGTGAAAAAATCGACACGGTGGTGCTCGTCAGCGGTGACGGTGATTTTCTTGAGGTGTTGCGCTATGTAAAATCCCGCGGTATCCGCGCTGAGGTCATGGCTTTTAAAAAAACGACTTCCGCAAAACTTCTTGAAGAGGCGGACGATTTTACGGACCTGGGCGGGGATGCGGGGAAATATCTTATTCCATTGGGAAAAACCGCACGGATGAATGCCAGAATGAACCCTCATTCGAACGTAAGGCCTTCGGCTCCACGTCCATCCACCCCTCCGCGACGTCCACCTCCACGGTGGATGGGAAAGAAAGACGTGTAATTCTTTCCCGGTCGGAATTTATTTACGGCGCTTTTTTTGCTTTGGCTTGGATTTTCCCGGTTTTGTCCCGGAATATTTTTTGTAGAGTTCGTTCATGACTTTCTTCGGCACATGCTTCAGGATGTCGTGAAGGCGCATATCGACTGAAATGAGCAACCCGAGAAGTATCGCGATGATGATCCAGAACCAGTACCAGTAGCCCTGGCACATAAAGCCCAACCAGTATCCAAGGTCACGGAAGATCGTTTGCTCGCCTTCGGCTGCGCTCCGGAGAATATCGCCCGTGAAGATGTTCATGGTGTTCAGCTCCTGCCCCGATTGCTCGCCGGTTTGCTGTGTCCCTCCACCTGCCTGTTGGACAGGAGTTACCGGTTCACCCGGTTCCGGTGTCGGCTCGGGCGTCGGAATTGGTTCGGGTGTCGGCGTTGGTTCAGGAGGTGTTGGTTCCGGAGGTGTCGGTTCGGGCGGCGTCGGTTCGGGCGGCGTCGGTTCGGGCGGCGTCGGTTCGGGCGGCGTCGGATCGGGAGGTGTCGGATCGGGAGGTGTCGGCGGTCCTAAAATGATGGGAGGACCACTTCCGCCGCAACCTGACGCACATGGATCAGGGGGAGGTGGAGGAGGAGGTGGTGGTGGCGGGGGTGGCGGTACTACAACGGGAGTACATGTACCGTAAGCCTCCTCGATGAATGCCGTGCAAAGACTGTAACTCGTACTCGAAGATGTCCCCGGCAGGGTGTCTCCAACGGCTCCATGGAGCCCAAAACTTGATGAAGAACCCGTTGCCGTTGAGTTCGTCAAGGCTGAAAAATCCAGCGCATAACTGGTGCTCGATCCTGCCGTTGCGTCTGCGGTGGAAATTGAACACAGCATTCCAAACAATACGGCGATCTGCAAACTCTTTGAGAGTTTTTTCAACATACATTTTATTTTTATTTTGGTTTTTCTTGATATTATAGCATTTTTCCGCCATTTAGTCACTCCCCTTTTTGGTTTGTTTTGTTATGATGTTGGGGCTATTTTTTGTTGATTTTTCGTTATGGATGCTCAAACGTATGATCTGATCGTTATTGGGGCTGGGTGCGCTGGTGCAAGCGGTGCAATGTACGCGTCACGGATGAACCTCAAGACTTTGATGGTCGCCGAACTACCAGGCGGGCTCATTACCACGACCCATCTCGTTGAAAACTGGCCGGGAATCAAAAGTATTTCCGGTCCGGATTTGGCCGCTTCCCTTGTTGACCATGCGACGTCTTTCGGCGTGCCGCTGGCCAATGAACGGGTTCTGGAAGTGACCCGTACGACCGACCATCCTCAGTCCGGAAAACAGACAGGGTTTGTGGTAAAAACATCCTCCAACAGCTATAGAACCAAGACCGTACTTTTTGCGACCGGTACCAAGCACAGAAAAATGGAGGTTCCGGGCGAGGAAGAGTTCACGAACAAGGGGGTTTCTTATTGCGCCCTGTGCGACGGCGCTTTCTTTAAAAACAAGGTCGTTGCCGTCGTCGGGAGCGGTGATTCAGCCGCGAAGGAGGCATTATTGCTCTCCGAATTCTGTCAAAAGGTTTATCTCATTATCCGGGGCGACAAGCTCAAGGCCGAGCCCGTCAATTATGACCGGGTCATGGCCAAGGGAAACGACAAAATCGACATCAGACTCAAAACACAGATTACCGAGGTTCTTGGCACCAAGAGCGTGGAGAAAGTGAAGTTGAATACCGGGGAGGAACTTCCTCTTCAGGGAATTTTTGTCGCCATCGGGCACCTGGCGCTTTCCGATCTCGCTGGCAAACTGGGAGCAGCCCTCAACGAAAAGGGGGAAATCATCATCAACAGAAGATCGGAGACCAACGTTCCCGGTGTTTACGCTGCGGGTGACGTTACGGACACGACATTTAAGCAGGCCATAACGGGTGCCGCGGAGGCCGTCACCGCATCGTATTTCGCTTTTGACTACATCGGCAGGACACTGATTGAATGCTAATGCTTTTTGATGGGTGAACGACCGAAGAAAATACCGGTGAATCCTGGGATGCTTGGATGGCTGACCCTTGTCTGCCTTTGCATGCTCGGTTTCCGCGTTGTTTATGCGGGAATGACCGGATATGTTTTCCTGCTCTGGAATCTTTTTTTGGCGTGGCTACCTCTCCTTTTTGCGGATGCCGTCCATCTCTTTCAAGAGCACCGCAGCCGCGTGAGGTTCTGGCTTTTCGGTTTTCTCTGGTTGATCTTTTTTCCAAACGCCCCGTACATCGTCACCGATTTTATCCATCTCGACCCCTGGGCGACCGTCGGTGTTCCATGGTGGTTCGACTTCCTCCTGATCAGTTCCTTCGCGATCACCGGGGGAATGCTCGGCCTTTGCTCGCTCCAAACCATAAGTCAAATAACCAGCCGGTGGTTTGGGCTCTTTTGGAGCTGGTTGTTTATGGTAGTTGTTTCCCTTCTCTCGGGCTTCGCCATATACTTGGGCCGTTACCTCCGGTGGAACAGCTGGGACGTGCTTTTCAATCCAGCGGCATTGCTTTCCGATATCGGAGAACGCATAAGCCAACCCCTGCTGCATCCGCAGACGTGGTTTATTTCACTCCTTTTCGCGGCATTCGTGCTCTCCTCGTACCTGGTCTTCACTCATTTTTTTGAGTACCGGCGACAGCGCGCAAATGTTCCCGGGGCCTAACGTAACTTCTCCAGAAATTCGACAAGGAGCCGCACTCCGAATCCCGTCCCCATCGGTGATTCATATTTTTTCGGTTCTTTGACGAATGCCGGTCCCGCGATGTCCATGTGTACCCATTTGGAGTTTTCCACGAACTCCTGTAAAAATGCGGCGCCCTTGGACGCGCCGGCGTATGGAACTTCGTCCCAGTTCCTCAGATCCGCGATTTTGCTCTTCATTCTTGTCCGGTGATCCGGATGAATGGGCATGGGCCACGCGAGTTCGTCGGTTTGTTCGCCGGCCTTACGCAATTTCTCGATCAGCGCGTCGTCGTTGCCGAACAGTCCCGCGTATCGGTCCCCGAGCGCCACCATGCATGCCCCGGTAAGTGTCGCGATATCGATGAGGTAACGGGAATCAAAATGTTTGACCGCGTAAGAGATGGCATCGCAGAGTATCATGCGGCCTTCCGCGTCCGTATTCACTATTTCCACCGTTTTTCCGGAGTACGTGGTTACGACATCCGAAGGTTTCTGTGAACTTGCGCTGACCAGATTGTCGGTCATCGGAAAAATCCCCACGACGCGCCGGTCTATCCCGAGTTTTTTCAAAAGCATGAAGAGTCCCATCACGGCTCCCGCCCCCGCCATATCCAGCTGCATCTCGTACAGGGATGAACTTGGTTTAAGGTTATATCCCCCGCTGTCGAAAATAACTCCTTTCCCAATAACCACCACCGGCTTGTCTTTGGATGTCCCCTTTGGCGTGTGTTCCATAATGACCATTTTTGCACCGTACTCGCTTCCCCGGTTGACTCCGATAATTCCGTTCATGCCCATTTTTTCAAGATCCTTTTTGTTGAGAATATTGATTTTGTAGCCGTTTTGTCTCGCAATGTTCTGGGCTTTTGCCGCGAGATATTCAACATTTTTCAGTGACGGCCCCGCGTTCACCAGGTCGCGGACTTCGCAGACCGCCTGCGCGATCACGGATCCTTTTTTGAGTTCCGCTTCAAACTTGGGGTTCTTTTTTTCCGTAATGCAGGCTATTTTTTTGAGCGTCTGAGTTTCGAGTTCCTCTTTTCCTTTTCCGGTTTTGAACTTCGCCAGGGTGTAATTTCCAAAGGCCAATCCTTCTCCGAGTTCCCTGCCAAAACCGGCGAAAATATCCGGACACCATAAGGTAACTTCACTTTTTTTCAGCAAACGAACCGCTTTACTCAGCTGCGCAGCCAGCCCGCGGAGTTTTTGAGGGGTCAGTTTCTTTTTTTCGCCCAGTCCCCATAAAACGACTTTACCGGGCATGCCGTCGTTGTCCGGCAGTCCCAAAAGCGTCTCCCCCTCTTTGCCTTCAAAATCCTTCAACTCCTCCCGTTTCCTTAAAAAGTTCCCGACAAGTTTCGGCCCTGTTTTTGACGCAGACACATCCTGAAAAACGGGTACGATCAAAACCGCCGTCTTAGGATTGATGGTGGTAAGTACGGAAAATTCCATGGCAGCTCATTAATGAATCTGCTGCAATGTTATATTATTTCTCCGATCTTTTCAAAAAATTTTCGGCTTTTTTTAAAATATCTTTCGCGGTCTGGAACGTAATCTGTTCCAGTGCTTCTTCGTACGGCATCCACACCGAACCTTTGTGTTCGTGGGAAAGGGTTACTTTTTTTTGCGTGGTGCGGGCCAAAAAGAAGATGACATCCTTTGACATCAGTTCGGGGCCCCGATGGTAGTTGTAGTGGATTTTGTGACGGAACCCTTCGATCCATACTATTTTTCGTATCGCCGTTTCCTCCTGAAGTTCACGGAAAGCGGTTTCATGTTCCGATTCGCCTTGTTCAACGTGACCTTTGGGAAAATCAAAATGGCCGCCGGGGTAGTGGAGCAGCAGGTACTCGCGCTTATCTTTCAGCTGTCGGAACAGGACAATGCCGGCTGATGTTTCTTCGATCATATGCTACATTATAGGTGTTCTTTCTGCGTTTGACCATGTTGACTGGACAGGAAACAGTTCGTGAGATATTCGATCGCTCGCCCATGGCGGCTAAAGTGCTGCTTGGTTATGGCATCACTTTGGAGGCGGCCGAACATTTTGGTTACAGGAACCTTGCCCACGCCGCGCTGTTACAAAAAATCCCGCTGAGAAAAATTCTGGAGGAACTTGCCGCCGTGACCGGGGAATCGATCGCGGAAATAAAGGTGAGCGGCATTCAGGCGGTGAAAACGGGCGTCAGAAAGGGCGGGCTGGAAAATATCAGGCGGGTGATAGCCGTCCACAGCGGAAAGGGCGGGGTTGGAAAAACTTTTGTCGCCGTGAATTTTGCCGCTTACCTCGCGGAAAAAGGGCTTAAGGTCGGCCTGTTGGACGCGGACGTCGACTGTCCGAACGTTCTTCATCTTTTAAAGATTGAGGGAAAACTCCTGGCGAATGAAAAAAAAATGATCGTCCCTCTGGAGAAATTCGGAATGAAGATCGTTTCGATGGCTCCTCTTCTGGCAAATGAAGATGAGGCGCTGCTCTGGCGCGGCCCGATTGTTTCACGGGTGCTGGAACAGTTTCTCTACGATGTTGAATGGGGCGGTCTGGATGTTCTGGTGGTTGATCTGCCCCCGGGGACATCCGACATTCCTCTGACGCTGTACCACATGCTGCCGCGGACCGAAGTGCTGCTTGTGACGACGCCTCACATGCTCGGGCTGCTGGACGCAAAAAAAGCCGCGGCGATGGCGAAAAAGTGCGGCGTAAAGGTTCTGGGCATCGTTGAGAACATGGGAGGGGATATTTTTGGAAACGAAAGCTCGAAAGCCGTGGCCGATGGCCTTAACGTCCCTTTTCTGGGTTCGATTCCTTTGAACGCCGCTTATGCCCGGGTCCATGCCGACGGGAGACCTCACGTTGCCGACTCGGAGGATTTACAAAGGATTCTTGAAAAGTTACGGAGGCACTTTGAAGAATAAGAAATGCAGGGCAGGCGGCTGCGCCGTATCGGTTCGTTGCTTTTTTTCTGGCAATCAGTACAATACAACCTGCGCGCGAGTGGCGAAACTGGCAGACGCGCTACCTTCAGGAGGTAGTGGCCGCAAGGTCGTGGAGGTTCAAGTCCTCTCTCGCGCACCATTTTATTCTCTGCACATTGGAACGACTCGACTTCCATTTCTTTGGAAATTGATTTAAAATTGGTGCAATTAATGCTGTGCGTCATCGTCCGCGCGTTTCTCTACTATCAATTCCATGAAAAAAACACCAATAAAATATCATCACAGGGACCTTTCGTTACTTTATGTCGGGCTGCTTTCGCTTTTTGTAGTTGTTGCGGTTTCCGCTTTGTCGTACGTATCAAACCCCGTCCCATCGGAGAAACTTGACCTGAGCGGATCTGCCGTAACCGGACAGAACCTTGAGAATCAGCGAAGTCCGGAGGCCCCAGCGTCGGCTACCGCTACAGGAACGGCCATACATCATGACCAGGATATGAATATGACGACCGTAACCGTGAGTACCGGTTCTCTGTATAACCCTGATCGTGTAAAGTTTGAAATAGACCATTTTAAAAAGCTCGCTTTTCAATCCCTGAAATTTGAGGTTTTTGATGAGAAAGGGAATCCATATACTCCGGACAACCTTCAGGTCACCCATGAAAGAAAGATGCATTTCTTCCTTGTTTCGGCCAACCTCCGTGAATTCCAGCATCTCCATCCGGTGTTCGAGGAGGGGAAATGGAAAGTTGTGGCGAACCTTCCGAATCCCGGGACTTATTACTGCTATATCAGTGTTACTCCCGTACAGAGTTCCGAGGTCGTTTTACGCGGCAACCTGATTGTACAAAAGGAGACGACCGGGACGATCAGTTATCCAGGACTTACGCCGGATCTCTTTGCCATCAACAGTGGATACAAGGCCGCCCTCACACTGACAGCCCCCTATGTGAACCAGGAAAGTAAGCTGGATTATACCGTGACCAAAGACGGCAAGCCTGCGAGAATTTCCCCATATTTAGCGGCCGAGGCGCATTTTATGCTCCTGAGACACGGAGACGTCGACAGCTTTATGCATGTTCATCCGGATTTCGCCAATGTGGAACAGGGTGAAGCCGGTTTTCTGACCACCTTCAAAAAATCCGGACGATATACTGTCTTCACGCAGTTCGGACTTGGGCAAAGGGTTTATACTTTCCCCGTTACCTTTGACATTCAATAAATTCAATATCTCACCTAACAGATTCCCTATGAAAAAAAAATCAAAGAATATCTTCAAAAAGAAAGACCTCACTTCCGTGTATATCGCCGTTCTTGCCCTTGTCGTTATCGTCGTCATTTTCTTTTTGGCCTACCTGTCCAAAATGGGCAAGTCTCCCAAGCAGGCTGAGGTTCCCACAACGACCGGTGAAGCTATTATGAACGGTCAGCAAACCGCGACGATCACCATTCTTCCCGCAGGTTCCCAGGCTGGACAAGCCGCCAACAACGCGTCTTCATCCCAGCTGACGGAGACAAGTACTTCCCCCACACAGCAAAATGGCGTGCAAAGCCATATTACGATGGCTGAAAATGCCGGATCGATCCCCGCCGGTTCCCGCGTGAAGTTCAAGATCGACCGTTTTAAGAAACTTGCGCTTCAGCCTCTTGAGTTTGAAGTTTTTGATGAATCCGGGAAAGCGTACTCTTCCGCAGATCTCCGTGTTTCCCATGAGCAAAGAATGCATTTTATCGTTGTGTCGGCAAATTTGCGCGAGTACCTGCACCTGCACCCTACCTATGAAGGCGGCAAATGGAAGGTGCTGGCGAATCTTCCGACCCCGGGAACCTATTATGCCTATGTTGATATCACTCCGGTGAAGGGCGATCCGATCGTGCTCCGGAGCAACCTTATCGTGCAGAAGGAGACGACCGATCCCATCAGCTATCCAGGACTTACCCCGGATCTCTTTGCCCTCACCAAGGGGTACAAAACCCAACTCACCATAACCCAGCCCATCGTTCTGCAGCAAACCGTTCTTTCATTCCATGTCACAAAAGATGCCAAAGATACCGAGTTAAGTCCTTATCTTGGTGCCCTGGGTCATGTCGTCGTGTTCCGCCATGGGAACATCGACAGCTTTACGCATGTTCACCCTCTGACATCCAGCGATGCAAAAAAGGGACTTGCTGAATTCATGAATACCTTCGTGAAGGGTGGACGCTATACCGCTTTTGCCGAATTTAAGCTCGGAAGTACGGTGTACACATTCCCAATCACTTTCGACATTAATGGCTAGACAGAAATTCATCATTCTCCTGACCGTATTCATTGATGTCGTCGGCATCGGTCTGGTTCTTCCGACGTTGCCTTTATACGTCGAACGGTTCGGGGCCTCTCCGATCATGGCAACCACTTTTTTCGCGGTGTACTCACTGTTTCAGTTTTTTTCGGCTCCGCTGCTCGGTGCGTGGTCGGATAAAATCGGACGGCGTCCAGTCCTGATCCTGAGTCTTTTTGGCACTGCGGTCGGTTGGTTCGTTTTTGCGCTCGCGAATTCTCTTCCTCTGCTTTTCCTGGCGAGGATGATCGACGGTATCACCGGCGGAAACATTTCCACCGCCCAGAGTTACCTCGTGGACATTTCAAAAACCCCGAAGGAACGCACCGGGAATTTGGGACTCATCGGTGCCGCCTTTGGAATCGGTTTTATCCTGGGGCCGGCGCTGGGTGCGGCGCTTTCCGGCTTTGGACCGACCATACCGTTTTGGGCGGCGGGGGTCATCACCTTGCTTAACACCATAGCCGCCGTATTCTTCCTTCCCGAAAGCCACCACCACAAGGATGCGGCACGGAAACTTTCGATCAATCCTTTTGCCCCGATCTGGCGGGGACTCATGAACAAGAAACTGAATCTTTATCTCATTTCCTGGTTTCTTTTTGCCCTGGCGTTTACCAATCAACAAAGTGTTTTTACGCTCTACGTCAACAGGCAGTTTCAGTTCGATGAGATCCATTCGGGATATCTGCTGGCCCTGATCGGAGTTATTGTCGCCCTGAATCAGGGCTTCTTTCTCAGGAGATTCTGGCTCAAGTATTTTTCCGAGCCGCTTCTCGAAACGGCGGCGGTTATTACGATGGTTATTGTGTTTTTTGCCTTCTCGGTAAACAATTTTGCCGTTTATTTGACGGCTCTCATTGTGTTTTCGTTTACATCGTCCATACTGCGCGTGGTGACCAACAGCCAGATCGTTGGGGCTTCCGAAGACCATCAGAAGGGAGAAACGATGGGCGTCGTTCAGGGGCTCACTTCACTTGCGGCCATCATTATCCCGCCCCTCAGCGGCTTTCTGTTTGAATGGAATATTTCCGCGCCGTGGTATATGGCCTCAGGGATTATGGCCGTGGCCGCCGTCTTCACGATCGTAGGAAGGAATAGAATCGCACGCGCCCGGGTTCCGATGAATGCCGAACTCCTTTCGTAATCACATTTTTATGCTCTTTTTTGTTTTCACCTTCATCACCGGCCTTTTGTGCATGATCGGGCCTTTTGTTCTTTTGAGATTCCTTGTCAGAAAATGGCACCTCGAGAGCAAGATTTTCTGGAAGGCCGGGCTTGCTGGCATCATTATGGCGACCGTTGTTTTGGGCGTCATCATGAATATCGGCCCGACTTTTCCGGGTTTTGCCCAACTGCCCGGACTTCTTCAGGCTCTGGTTTTGGGAGCTGTTTCCGGCCTCTTCGTCGAACTTGGAAAATTCATCGTACTGGACAAATGGCTGCCTTCCGTGCGTCACCGCGAGCAGGTGGTTTTGTTCGGCGTCGGCTGGTCGCTGATCGGCGTCATGCTGATGGGCGTACTCTTAACTTTCGGCGCCTTTGGCATGTATAATTTGTCGACCACCAAAGATTTTACTTCCGTGCTTCCCGATGCCGATCCTGAACAGATACAGTTTCTTCGGGAGGGACAGCAGCAGCTTCAAATACTGATGAATGGTTCACCGCTTAAAGCTTTCACTCCTCTTCTCGAGAGCATTTCGATTATGGCGATTGACGTCGCCATGAGCTTTTTGATTGTTTTCGGCCTGAGGAGACGCCAGACCCGCTATGTCTGGATGGCCGTTGGTGTCCGCACTTTGATTGCGGGTTCACTGTATTTTCTGGCACTATCAAAAATCATCCCCATCGAACTGATCTATATCGGGTGGCTGATCGTCGGCGCCGTTTTTTATCGTGTTCTGTACCGGTCTGTTCCTCCGGTCGCTCGATCCTAGACTATTCCTCTTTGGCGGCAAGCTGATAATCTTCCCACTTTTTTGCCTTGAGCGAGGCCGATGCGGCTTCCTGTTCCGCTTTCTGTTTGCTTGATCCGCTTCCCTCGGCAACGAACTCTTCTCCGAGATAAAGTCCCATGACGAATATTTTGTTGTGGTCGGGGCCCTCTTCTTTCATCAGTCTGTATTCGGGCGTGACACCCAATGCCTCCTGCGCAATTTCCTGGAAACGTGATTTTGCGTCTATGTGGAGTCCCTTTTTCAATATTTCCTCGAGACGTTTCAGGATGAAGTCGGCAATGAAACTGTGGGCGGTTTTGTAGTCCTGGTCCAGGTATATCGCTCCAATGAGCGCCTCCAAAGTATTGGCCAGGATATAGTTCTTTTTGCGCCCGCCGGAACGTTCTTCCCCGCGGCTGAGATAAAGATACAAACCAAGATCAAGTTCAGAGGAGATTTCCGCGAGATGTTTGCCTTTCACCAGCGCCGACCGCCAGTTCGTGAGTACTCCCTCTTCTTCTTCCGGGTACTTTTTGTAAAGGTACTCCGTCACCACCAGTTCCAAAACGGCATCACCAAGGAATTCAAGTCTTTCGTTGTGCTCCGTTTTAAGATCACGATGCTCGTTCATGTAGGATTTATGAACGAAAGCCATGTCGGCCAGGTTCAGATCCCTGAAGCTGATATGGATCTTTTTTTCGAGCTCTTCGTAGCGGTTCATGGGTGGTTGTTTTGCCATCTTGGGTTTATGAGGATTTTTTTTGCCGCTTTTTCTTCCGTGAACCATTTTTGTCTTTCGCCGCCGGTTTATTGTTCATCGCGTCGGGACGGTACTTGTGCATGATCGTGCTCAGCACTCCGTTCACAAATTTGGGAGAGTTCGTGTCACCGAAACTTTTTGCTATTTCCACCGCTTCGTTAATGGCCACAATCGGCGGAACATCCGCCGAAAAGAGAATTTCATACGTTCCCAATTCCAAAATTGCCCGGTCGACCGGCGCTATTTTATCTATCGGCCATTCCGGAGCCTCAGCCTGAATCACGTCGATAAGATCCTTCATTTTTTCAAGGGCACCGTTCAAAAGATTCTCGGCAAAGGACAGATCCTGAATCTTGGATCTGTATTCCTGGAGGTTGTATTTCAAAATATCCTTGGGCTCCCCCCCGCGGAATTCGTACGCGAAGAGGGTTTGCATCACCGCGATTCTAGCAATGTGGCGATAACTGGCCATAAATTCCTTGCCCAATTGTTAAAGGGTATTACGCTTTCACTTTGGTGATCTTTTCTACAGCCTTGTTCATATCCAAAATCTTTTTGCCGTTGTACTGTCCGCAATTCTGGCAGACGTGGTGATTCAGTTTCTTGCTTTTGCAGTTCGGACAATCCACCAGGTTCACAAGCCCCTGAAGGCGTACCTGGGTGAGATGCGTGAAGGAGTGGTAGCGCTTCGCGGAACGTGATTTGGATTTTTTGTACTTAGGTACTGGATGTTTCATAGTGTTTTACGGGTAGAGTATTAAATGAGCTTTTTAAGATCCTTGAAGGGTTTTATGGTATCCAAATCTTCCTCTTTTATAGGTTTGCATCGGCATTTTTCGATGTTCCGATCCTTTCCGCAGACTTGGCAAAGCCCTTTGCAGCCTTTAGAGCATACTGGAATAAGTGGAAAATGCAAGATAATTTCCTGCCGTACCATTTCGTTCAGATCTATGGTCATTGGCTTTTTGTTGATGTAAAAAAGGTCCTCAAGGTCCTGACTCACGAAGTCGGGTTTTTCGTGAAAAAATTCCCTCTCGGCTTCCGGGATTTCGACGGTTTCACCATACGGTTTCAGGCAATGGGTACAGGTAAATCTGACGTCAATCCGGGCATCGCTGAGCAGCACGCTGATTTCATCCTTCAACCGGATGAACATCAATTTCCCCTCAAACGGTCCTGAAAAATCCAGTTCTTTGTCTTCAGGAAAGGCTATTTTTTCGTCAATATCGTGTTTTTCTGTGGAACCTTCCGGTTTTCCCCAAAGTTTCGCGATTTTATAGGTAAGTTGTGACACTGATGTGGAATTAACGGGAACGTGATACGCCGGCAATCAAGCGCAGAATGTATAAGAATAGATTAAATATGTCAAGGTAGAGCTGGAGCGCGGCATCTATGTAACGGTCCTGGGGGTACTGCTTTAAACGCTGGACGTCGTAAAGGGTGTAGCCAGTGAAAAGGAGTACTCCGATTCCCGAAAAAATCATTTCAAAGGTGTTGCTCCATGGAATGAAAATACCGATCAACGACACGATGATCATGCCAATCAGGGCGATCATGAGAAACCCGCCCAACCCGCTAAAACTGCGCTGGCTGGTGGCGCCAATGACAGCCGCTGCGGTAAAAGTCAGGGTGGTTGCCATGAAGGCCTTGATAATGATGCCCGGTCCGCCGAACTCCAGAATAATGCTGGCGAGGAGCGGAACGATCGTAATTCCGGTCACGAAAGTGAATACCGCAAACAGTATATAGTTGAGGGGCCGTACGGTGCTCCACATTCTTGCCGTGAGGACCAGAATAAGTTCAGCGGCGAAAAACACCCACATCATCCACGGGTTTTGGATGAAAATCGGGCCAAGGTACTGGAACCCCGTAAAGGTTCCTCCGGCGGAAATCAGTATTGCCAGACCGAAAAAAAACATGACTTTACTGAGGAATGCCGAGGTTCGGACCGAGGCCAGGCCGTCCTGGGGGTCGTGGGTATAATCTTTTGTGACGGTATTCATTGGTTTGGGTGTTATGACTGAGCTTGAATTGTATGGTATTTTGCATTTTTTCACAAGAAGACAGGGCTTTCTCGAGAGGATCAACCCGCAATAAGGTTGGCGGTTCATCGGTTCTTGTTATATGATGTGGCCCATGGAACACGCACTCACATGGGTTGAAATTTCCCGCAAGAGTCTCACCCATAACATCCAGACTTTCCGTTCGCTGGCAGGTAAAGACCGCGTGCTCTGTCCGGCCGCAAAGGCAAACGCTTATGGTCACGGACTGGTGCAGTGCGCCCCACTGATGGTGGAGGCCGGAGCCGACTGGATCGCCGTGAACGCTCTTTTTGAGGCAGTGGCGCTGCGTGAACACGGGGTAAAAGTTCCGGTGTATATTATGGGCTATATTGCCCTGAATGAACTTTCAACCGCCGTCGAAAACGGTTTTCATTTTGTTGTTTACAATATGGAGACCATGCATGAATTAGCGCGGATCACCAAAAAACTGGACCGTCCCGCTTTTACTCATTTGAAGGTTGAAACGGGAACGCACCGTCAGGGGATTTTTCCGCATGAACTTGAAGGAATTCTTGAATTTTACCGCAACAACACACTCCTGAAACTTGAAGGAATCGCCGCTCATTTTGCGAATATCGAAGATACGACCGACCATAGCTATGCCGAATTCCAGCTTCAAAATTTTCAGAAGATCGTCGATGAGATCCGGGCCCGAGGATTTCAACCGAAATATATTCATACGGCGAACACCGCCGCCACGATTCTTTTTCCGAAAACCCATTTTACGATGGTGCGGACCGGCATCGGCAATTACGGGCTCTGGCCTTCCAATGAAACGCGCGTTTCTGCGGTCAAGGACGGGAAAAATATTTTATTGAAACCCGTGATGACGTGGAAAACCAAAATTGCGCAGGTAAAAAAAGTTCCCGCCGGTTCGTACATCGGTTACGGCTGCACGTACAAAACCGGACATGATTCCATGGTCGCTGTTCTGCCTGTCGGTTATTACGACGGCTATGACCGTCGCGGTCTTTCCAATACCGCCCATGTACTTATCCACGGCAAACGCGCGCCCGTGCGCGGCCGCATATTCATGAATATGATTACGGTCGACGTGACCGACATCCCCGGCGCAAAAATCGAGGACGAGGCCGTTTTGCTCGGACGCCAGGGAGATGAAGAAGTTTCCGCTGAGCAGATCGCCCAATGGATCGGGACGATCAATTATGAAGTCACCACTCGCATCAATGAACAGATACCCCGCAGAGTGGTCGATTAATTTCTTTGAATAATGCGGGTTTGTGGTGTGGCTTTTTCCTTGACGCTGTGCGGAGTTTTCACTAGAATTGTAGGGCTTTTTTAGCTGTTTTATGCCATTTTTCCGACGTCAACCTCAATCGCGGGGGAATTATTATGTGGCACTCGATATCGGTACTGAATTTGTGAAGGCGCTTTTGTGTTCCGCCGAAGGAACGAAGGGCAGGGTATTGGGCGTGGGAAGAAAACGGCAAAGGCTCGGCGACATGCAAAGCGGTGCCGTCACCGACATCGCTTCGGTGATCAACAACTGCCAGGATGCCATCCGCGATGCCGAGAAAATGGCCGGGGCAAACGCATCCAAACTCATCATGGGCATTGCGGGGGAACTGGTGAAAGGTGCCACGACGACCATCAGTTACACCCGCCGCGAGCCCGATACCAAGATCACCCTGGATGAACTCAAAAATATCGTTCATAAAGTTCAGTGGAAAGCTTTCGACGAAGTGCGCTCACAGCTGGCTTTTGAAACCGGGTACAACGAAATTGACGTGAAACTTGTGAACGCCGCGATCGTCGGCGTATACATTGACGGATATAAGGTGGCGAATCCGCTCGGGTTTCAGGGCAAGGAGGTAACCATTTCGATTTTTAACGCCTTCGCTCCGTTGGTTCACTACGGCGCGCTGCAGACCATCGCCGCCGAGCTTGATATGGAGCTGCTCGCGATCACCGCCGAACCTTACGCCGTTTCCCGCTGCATGGCCTACGAAGACGGCGGCAATTTCAGCGCGATTTTCATTGACGTCGGCGGCGGAACTTCCGACATCGCGGTGGTACGCAACGGAACGGTGGAGGGAACGAAAATGTTTACCCTTGGCGGCCGCACGTTTACCAAACGTCTTGCCCAGTCCCTGAATATTTCGTTTGAGGAGGCCGAAGAGATCAAGCTGGCCTATTCCAACGAACGTCTGGAAAAACAGTCCCATAAAATTGTGCGCGAAGCCATGAAGAGCGACTGCGAGGTCTGGCTTTCCGGTGTCGCCCTCACCCTCAGCGAATTTGAAAACGTGGATATTCTTCCTTCGAAAATTTTACTGTGTGGCGGCGGATCCCATCTTCCTGAAATCAAGGAGGTCCTGGAAACCCGCGAATGGACCCAAAAACTGCCGTTCCCCAAGAAGCCGCACATTACCTTCATGCAGCCAAAAATGATCATGAACATGCATGATGAAACCAAAGCGCTCAAGGACATGGAGGACGTGACTCCCCTGGCGCTCGCGAACATCGCCCTCGAATATATCGGGGAAGAACAGATCCTTTCCAAGCTTCTCAAAAAGGTTGTCCGATTGATTCAAATTTAAGCAATGACTCCAAAGGAACCCCTGAAAAAATCGGAATCCACATCCGGCGGCAACAAAAAGTTCGTTGCCACCAAGCGTATTGGTAATGCTGAAGAAACCGAAAGCGTGGAAGACAAAAAAAAGGAGAAAATTTTGAAAACGAAAAAAGTTCTGTATACGGAGATCGACGACGAAGTCACTTCGATATACGACAGACTCAAGCAGCTCAAGATGAAGAACGTCTATATCGTCGTTCCAAAACGGGCGATCGTTTTTCAGAGCATCGTCAATCTTAAAATTCTCAAGCGGAAGGCGGAAGATCTCGAGAAAAATATTTATGTCATCACCAATGATCCGAACGGCATCAAGCTCGCCAAGCAGGTCGGTCTGGTCGTGTACGACAAACTTGAGGGACATGAACATCCGAGTCTCGTCTCGGGAAAATTCCTTGAGGACCAGATGAACATCAGTCCCCTCAAGGCGAGCGTCAACGCGCTTGAGGACGACACGCCCATACGCCAAACCGAGAAAAAGTTTTCCATTTCAGATCTTATCCGCCGCGGGAAAAAGGAAGGACTCCGTCTTTTACCGAAGGCCTTTCCTATGCGCAAAACCAAGGTCGGCGAAGGTGCCCAGAAACCCGCCGGGGACAAAGGCCACCTGGTTCTTGAAGCCCCAAACCGCCAGGCCCTTGCGGCCCTGGTGGTGGTAAGTTTGATTATTCTTTTGACCATCACGTATATCGCGCTCCCCGGAGCCACGATTAAACTTGAGCCGAAGTCCAACGTCCTTCAGACCTCCGTGAATATTATTCTTGCCGACGCGGAAGCGAACCGTGCCGAGCTCGACACCCATCCCCTTCACGAGATCGCCAGCTACACCATTACGACCAACATCAAACGCCCCTTCCAGTACCAGGCAACGGGAAAAGATTTTCAGGGAGAAAATGCCAAGGGGGTGATCACCATTATCAATACGAGCAACCAGGAGTGGCCGCTTATTCCAAAGACCCGTTTCCAGACTTCGGGGAATATCGTTTTCCGCATCAACGATTATGTGACCGTTCCTGCCCAGAAGGACAATGCGCCGGGGACCATAGACGTTGCGGTGGAGGCGGACCAGATCGACGCGCTCAGCCAGGTTGTGGGCGAACGCGGCAACCTCCAGCCTTCGAAATTCTTTTTGCCCGGTCTTTCCGCGGACAATCAAAAGAAGCTTTACGCCGAAAGCAAGAATCCGATGAGCGGCGGCAAAACTCTCGTGAGCAAACACATCACTAAAGAGGATATCGAGGCGGCGAAACAAAAACTGGCCACGGATCTGAGAAACTCAGCCCAGGCGGAACTTCAGTCGGTGGTCAGCAAACGGAACGAGACCGATAAGACGAATCTGGTACTCCTGGTCGGAGACAAGGCTTTCCAGACCACCGAACCCAAGATTACAGTTCCCGCAAACCTTGAGAATCAGAAACTGGAGAGTTTTGAGATTCAGGGCGAACTTTCGGCGACGGGTATCGCCTACAACCGCGATGAGCTCATGAACATGCTGAAGACCGAACTGAAACTGAAAAAGAATCCGGAAAAACGGCTCGTCCATATTGATGAAGAGTCACTCACCTACCGCATCATCGAGTCTGACCAGGCGAATAAAAGGGTGAAAATCACTTCGACCATCAAGGGCGTCGAGGAGTTTGAAATCGATCCGGAAAAGGAGAACGGCGAACGTCTGGTGAAGAAGATCAAGGACCATGTGGTCGGCCACCAGATTACGGAAGCCCGCGATTACATCCAGAACCTGCCCGAGATCAACAAGGTGAACATCGACAGCTGGCCGGCCTGGGCGCCAACCATGCCGAATGTTCCCGACAATATCAAGATCGAGGTCGTCCGTGAGGACACGGTGAACGAGTAATTCCTTTCAGCTGTTATCCAGCGCAGCATCAGATGCTTGAAGTTTTTTTGTGTGCCCTGGACATACTTGCTTAAAACTCTAATATATTGTATAATAATATGAAGTCGGTATTTATTAACCCTAAAAAAATATGGAAAACCAAAACCAAAACAAACCCTTTAACTACCTTCCCGTAGTGCTTTTGCTCGCGGTTGCGGTGGTTGCGGGACTTACCTTTTCGTCACTTCGAAACGCAGGCTCTGCAAACCTTCTGGCAACGGAAACATCGGGCGTTACCACCACGGATTGTGACAAACTCGCGTCAATGATGCAGACCGGTGGGTATACCGCCGAGGACAAGGAGTATTATTATAAGTACTGCGTCCAGGTTCCCCCAACAACTACGGATGATCCACAGTACAACTGCGATGACATCAAAAAGAAAATGGATGCCGGAAGTTATACCTCAGAGGAAAAAGAATGGTATGCAAAATATTGCACCACTCAGCCACCTCAGCCTTCCAGCGATGACGACGTCTGCGAGAAGCTTAAAAAACTGATGGACAGCGGCAACTACACCTACGAGGAGAAGCAGCAGTATCTCAAGCTCTGCACCAAACCGGAAACAGACGACCAAAAGCCGACCGATGATCCCTGCCAGTACCTGAAGGATCTCATGGCAAAGTATGCCGACCAGCCGAACTCCGAAGAGTATATGGGTGCAAAAAAGAAATTTGTTTTGTACTGCGAAAAGCCTGATCAGGACACGAATGTGTGCAGCGATCTGAAAATGAAACTTGAAACACTCATCAAAAACGGAGAGACAGACACCGACGAATACGCAAAAATCAAATTAACCTTCACGGACCTTTGTACAGATACCACCCCATTCAATGACCGTTGTGCCGAACTGAAGACCAAGCTGGAAACTTACATTCAAAACGGCGACACCAATTCCGAAGGTTATGCTTCCGTAAAAGCCGAATTCCTGAAATCCTGCCAGAAACCTCTTCCTCCCGCCGGATATGAAGATGAAATTGATGACACCTATGATCAAGAGGATTGCCCTTTCAGCGATGTAAAAGTTGAGGAACTCTGCGGAAAGGCCGCCACGGAACTGTATCGCCGCGGCGTGATCGGCGGTTTTTCCGACGGTACCTTCAGAGGAAGTGATCTTGTGAACCGCGCCCAGGCGGCAAAATTCCTTCTTCTGGCACGTTTCGGCATCGTGGGCGATGACGACGGCGATGCCGGTTTCAAGGATGTTCCCAAGGGCCAATGGTACACCCGTTTTGTCTTGAAGGCTTCAAAACTCGGAGTGATCCGGGGCTACGGTGACGGCTCATTTAAGCCAGGAAACACTGTAAACACCGCCGAATTCCTCAAGATGCTCTCCTTAACTTTTGAACTGGAAACGGGACTGGGCTTCAAGTACGAGGACGTCAGTTCAACCGACTGGTTCGCTCAATATGCCGGGCTGGCTGAAAAATATAATCTTTTCCCTGACCGCACGGGCGGCAAGCTGGAACCGGCACGCAAACTGACCCGTTGTGAGGTTGCTGTTGCCATCTACCAGTTCCTCAAAAACCGCGGAGTCTAAAGTACTCCATCATCCAAAAATTTCTAAGAAAACGGTTCGGATCATGTCCGGGCCGTTTTTTATTGCGCCGAGCCGAGAACCCTTGACAGATAAGCGATAATATGATATTTTAAGTCCCTGCTTGTAACTATCGTATAAATATGTATATTTCCTCAGCAATAAGCCGTAATATCACGCAACACTCCTGCAAAGTGCTGGGAATGGTACTTGTGGCGAATTTTATCGCCTGTTCCTCGGCTTTCCAGCCAGTTTTGGCCGAATACTACAGTATGCTCGCTCCTACGGACTACACTCCCTCGACCTATATTCCTCCGAAATACGACGCCTTTGATCATGACTACTACCGCCCTCCAGTTTATACGGAGGATGAGCCGGATACTGTTCCCGTAGCCGATTTTACGATTTTCAACGACCAGTCCAGCCTCCAAAGCCAGGCACGGGGTACCACCACCACCCGCTTTACTTTTGACGGCAGCGGTTCCACGGATAACGAGACCGATTCCAGCCGCCTTGAAGTTCGCTGGGATTTTGAAAGTGACGGCACTCTGGACAGTTATTTTTCCCGGACAAAATCCATCCGGCATACCTTTGAAAAAGCCGGGCTCTATACCGTAAAAATGGAGGTATTGGACAAAGCCGGCAATATTTCCTCCACCACCCACATCGTGACGGTCGTGAATAATACGGCTCCGACCGCATTTTTTCTCGTAACCCCCGAAACCGGTACGGCCAAGACTATTTTTCATTTCGATACCGACCGTTCCCGCGACGACCAGTTTCTTCCCTATTCGCTGGAATACCGTTTCGACTGGAACGGAGACGGTAAATGGGACACCAAATACCAGAACAAGACCAGCTGGAACCATCGTTTTGATGTTTCGGGAAGCTTCAACGTGATTATGGAGGTCAAAGATCCGGGCGGCATGACGGCCCAGTATTCGCAGTCGGTGACCACTTTTGAGAACAGTGCGCCGTATGCGAACTTCAGCATCGAGAGCGTACCGAACAGCCAGGGGGCCGGGTACCAGTTTGATGCTTCGTCCAGCGGAGATCAGGAAACCAAGCACATCAATCTTTTGTACCGCTGGGATTTCAATTACAACGGCCCCGACGATATTATTTATGATACCGACTGGGGAAGTTCCGACCGGTATTCCGGATTCTACAGCGTTCCCGGGACCAAAGTCATCAAGCTTGAGGTGAAGGACGAAGACGGTCTTATCAGTAAAACCTACGCTTCCATCAACGTCGGCTGGACCGAAACGATGGCCAAAAGGCTGATGACGGGGTTGAGATAGTTTTTTACCCTCAAGTTGCTTTACTCCCAGATTTTTGATCCGCGCGTTGTCTTTTTAGTTACAATATGTTATAATAATACGATTAAAATACATAATTAATAAAAATAAATATATCTATGAGTAAAGAATCTTTCAAAATGAAAATGGCCGTATCCACCCTTGCAGCGGCAACGGTTCTCAGTCTTTCGGCTTCGATAACCATGGCCGCCGGGCCGGGATCGGCTCCGACGGGCGGTTCCGTCGATGCAAAATTTAATTCCGTGATTCTTACCGATGATGGCAGCAGCGGACTTCTGTTGTCTCCTGATTTCGGGGGAATGCAGAATACCAAGGTGGATGCAGCATGTGATCTTAACGCCCTTATCAATGGGGGTCCCTCAAGCCCCGTCGACTGTCCATTGAGTATCGAAGATTATCTTTTTGTAAATGCGGATATGAATCCCCTCGCCATGCTTGCTCTTACTCATGCACCAAGTGGTATCGCTTTGGCGGGAGTCAGTACCGACACAACCGCGGGATTAGGTGGTTATTTTCAGGGAAATATCGGTATCCAGGCGATTCGGGACGGGGCAAACGGTATGGCTGCGAGGTTTGAAGACACGCCATCCGGGCCGGTAAGCGAAGTGAAAATTTTAGACGGGGGAACCCATAAGGGCATCAAAGTTGATACAAACAATGCATACGATACCGGTGTAGCCGTCAACAGTTACGATACTGGCTTATCCGTCTACTCGAGTAATGGCGTTGGAGCAACGATTACTTCTCCCACAAAACATGCTCTCGAAGCCACATCAACAAGTGAGATCGCCGTTTATGGTACTTCCACCAACAGTACGGGTGTTTACGGGAAGTCGACAAATCAGACCGGCGTACTTGGACAGGGTGTGACCGGCGGTCACTTTAATAATAGTGCCGCCACTGTCCAGGCCGACATCGCTACGGCAACAAATGGAGTTGATGCGACCTCAAATGCCGGGATGGGAGTAAAGGGCACGACAACGACTGCGGGGGGATTTGCCGGAGTGCAAGGTATCGGCAAGACTTACGGCGTGAGCGGTATTGGTCAGGATGCGGTGAGTTTCGGAGGTTCTTTCTCGGGTGGGAACACCGGTGTTATCGGTTCTGTATCAGGAGCAAGCGGCATTGGAACCCGTGGAGACGGAAAAGGAAGCGGAGCCGGGATTGCAGGATATAATCCAGACAATGTTGCATCGGCGACCGGAGTTTTTGGAAGAGCGGAAAAATCCACCGGTTACGGCGGACGTTTTGAGGGCGGTTTCTTTGGAGTTATGTCCAATGCGATGACGGCCAACGGCGCATCTGGATTGTTTAACAGTTTTGCCGGCAGCAATACCGCGCGTTTAGGTACGCAAAATGAAGGAGTGCTCGTAGGATGTCATGATGGTGCCGGCGGCTGTACGGATGGAGACAGCATTTCCATGAAAAGCCTGCTGGGCAACTATACTGGCACTATGGATTTCACCGACAATTTCACGTTCGGACCATTCGCGATGCCGAGCATGCTGGCCGGTTACGGCACCACGGGGGGTATAGCCGCCAGCGGGTTAATTTATACCCAAGGTATGTTAGTGAAGGCCCCGAACAGCGGCATTTCCATCGATTCAGATGCCGGTGGACTTACGGTTACCACAAAAACCGGAGGAGCAACCATTTATGCGGCCGGTCCGGGCGGCGGACTTACGGTGAATACCGCTTCAGGAGGGCTGACGGTCAGTAAAATAAATGGAACGTTTTTGGGACAACCTATGGCCAATATTGATTCGGCAACCGGTAATATCACCGGCGTGGGATCAATTGCCACGACTGACGGAACCAACTTTTCATCATTGTATAACAACGGCTGGATTGCCGCTTATGGCGGATATATCTATTCCGCAGCCATCGGTTTTTCGACCTATGTATTGATTGCTCCTAATGGTAATATTGATGCAACCGGAGACATGACTGTAAGGAATATTACTTCAAGCGGACACATCAAAGCGAGCAGTGGGATTGGAAATATTTATTCAGCGAGTGATTCAACACCTGGGAGCTGCACAGGAGCTCTTTGTATGGCCTTCTCGACGGCCAGCTGCGGATCAGACCGTGTTTTAAGCTGTAATTTTTCCGTGAATAGTTACGGCGCACCTATGTACAGTTATTTCATCGGTAACGTCTGTTACCTTGGCGCGAAAAACTGGGCCGGAGGTGGCACACTCACTGCAACCTCGTACGCACAGTGTTTTAATCCAAATGGTTGATAGAAAATATTACTGATATCAACAAAGAGCCCCGCCTAGGCGGGGCTCTTTGTTGTGCTATTTGTGGTAAAAATCATTGCTATTGAAAGGACTTTTCACATACCTTTTGGGCGTCCGTACTGCTGATTTTTTTACATAATGCGGGATCATTTTTTTGGGCAGCCATGTTCGCGTAAATATCAAACTCGCATGAAGCAACAAGGTTGGGTTCTTTCAGTTCCTTACACTTGGTACCGTCTTGTGACGCGGTTGCCTGGTCCAAAATTGATTTGTATTGATCGGGTGAGACCTGAGTTGTGGTTAGACCGGGTTGAGGAAATTCGGGGATTTTGGTAAAGGGTAGTGCAATCTTTTCCTGACTCGAGGTGTTCGGGAATTGTACCGGAGAAGTAAGCTGTTTTGGGGGCATATCTACTTCTTCGGTTCCTCCAGCCTGTGTCAGAGATAATCCGTTGGTTGCGTCCTGCGCGGGTGCATTGATTGTTAAACTTACCTGCTGATCCGGCTCGGTAATTGTGGATGATTCCTGTGCGGTGGGTTGTTCCGTTGTCTGGCACCCGGCAAAAACTGCTACTGTTGCCGCGGCAGAGAGACATAAAATAAGTTTTTTTGTGTTCATACTTTGGTGTGAAGATTTAATAATGTTTCCCTGTGATTTTAAAAGATTTTGCACTATTACTCAAGGACAAGCCTGGTGTTCCCTCTTTGGTGAATTCGTGGTATAATGTATTGATAATCTTTATTGTCATCACCTATGAAAAATACTTTTAAATTTGGCGCACCAACTCTAGCTGCGCTTGCCGTCGTCAGTCTTACCGCATTGACCGTATTTGCCGCCGGGCCAAGTTCGACTCCAACCGGAGGCAACGTGGACGCAAACTTTAACAGTTTGTCCATCGGTCCGATTGGCGCCGAGACGCTTCTTTTGAATTCCGCTGGACAATTGTCTACAAAGGCTGGAGATTTTAATCCGGTGATGGTCAACGATACTTATGGCTTGAGACTGGAAAGTACGCTCAAGGGTTTTGAGTCCGTTTGTACAAACTGTACGCCCGGATTCTTCAGCACCGGTTCAAACTCAGGTATCAGTGCAACAGCCAATGGGGCCAGTGGAATCGGAGGCAGCTTTTACGGTACGTTCCTTGGAGGATACGGGAGCGGAACAGGTGCGGGAAGCACCGGTCTTTCGGGTAACGGCGAATTAAAAGGTGTGGCCGGTACCGCAACTGCGGGAACAGGTGGTGAATTTACCGGAACCACCTATGGCGTTCAGGCAACGGCCAGTGCCGCGGGAAGTACGGGTGGCAAATTTACCGGCAGCTTAATCGGTGTTTCCGCGACCGGAAACGCCGCGGGCGGACAAGGTGTTGCAGCTTCCTCTTCCGGTTCAAACGGTAGGGGTGTTATGGGACAGGCGACCGGGGATCTTGGTATCGGTGTGTTTGGCGCCGTATCGGGTGCTGCGGCGAATACCGCCAAAGGTGTTGCGGGCCAGGTTACCGCAGGTGCTCCGGCGAGTGCCGTGGCAGGCAGTTTTATCAATCAAAATGGTTCGAACAACGATATATTCCTTGGCACAAATACCGACGCGATTCAGGCGGATGGGAATTCCGATCTTAGGGGCATCATCCGTAACACTTCCGGCACATCCGGGGGTGAAGTACGTATCCAGGATTCCAACGGGTTTTCGGTAGCGGATAATGCCGGTGCAACCGGGCTTGGGATGAAAACTTTACTCGGTAATTTTTCCACTTCAGCGGATTTCACCAGCGCGTACCAGTTCGGACCGTTTGCGATGCCAAGCATGCTGGCGGATTATAATATTTCCGGAGGCTTTGCCACCAATGGGGCCATCTATTCTTCCGGCCTTTTGGTCAAGAATCCGGCCAGCGGTCTTTCCGTTGATTCAGATGCCGGTGGTCTGACCGTTACCACCAAAACCGGCGGTGCAACCATTTATTCCAGCGGTTCCGGCGGTCTCACCGTCAATACGGCGTCCGGCGGTCTCACCGTCAGCAAAAATGATGGAACGTTTCTGGGAACTCCCATGACGGTTATTGATTCCGCCACGGGGAATGTTGGATCGAAAGGTACGATTTTCACCACCGATGGAACCAACAGCGCAGGATTGTGGAATAACGGATGGATCTCTGCGGTGGGCGGTGTCATGTATTCAGCGGCTACCGACTTTTCCACCTGGTCTGCACTCTGGCCTAACGGAGATATTACCGGTAGCGGAAATCTCTCCATCAAAGATATTGGTGCTTCCGGAAAAATAACTGCCGGCGGCCATATCAGAGGGAAGACCCTTGGTTTCTGGTATACATCCACAAGTTCAAATAATTCTGTCGGTCCAGGTGGAGGACTCTATGCCGCACAGGTTTCCTGCTTCCCAGGGACGGGTAGTTACGCTACCGGATGCGGGGCATACTTAACCAATGCTGCTGGTACGTGGAGCGCCAATGGAACCGGTGCTAAAACAGTTTTGTACAGCATCGGCAGATCTCCGGGCACCAATGATACGTGCCAGGCAACATATGTAAATAACGACGCAGCTCTTACTCAGTACTTTAAACTTCAGGCCTACTGTTTTACACCCGACAGCTGATCATAGTCCGGGCCTGTTGGCCGGATCATTCATTTGTTCCAATTCATGACAAGATTGCCGATGCAAAGCGTCGGTAATCTTGTCGCATAATGAATAATTGTTTTCCTTCACAGCCCTGTCGTAGATAATGTTCGTTTCGCATCCGGTCCTTAGGTTTTGATCACTTAACGCGGCGCATTGTTCGTATTTTCCGGAAGCCACAATTTGATTGGCCTGTTCGATTTCGTCCATTTTTGATTTCTGTTGCTGGGTTTCAGCCTCATTAATTTGCAACTGGATATTGCAGGCATTCCTCTTGTCTCGGGTGGACATCAATTCACAAATGGCAGAGTCGTTTTCAGCCAAAGCACGATCGTTGTTCTTTTCATCCTGCACTTCCCTTAAACACTCGGCGCGGTAATCCGGTTCCTGAATTTTTTCACAGAACGATGAGTCTTTTAGTTCCTTCGCTCCGTTAAAGGCTGTTTCATCACTTACGCTGTGCTGAATTCCAGATGCTCCAGAACACCCACTCAGTATGAGTGAAATGAAGATCAATGATCCAATAACAATTTTCCCCATATTAAAGGTTGTTTTGTCCCTGTGCCTTGAGACCGTTCTCGATGATTTGCTGGGTTGTATTGTCCTCCGTCATTGAGGTTTTCTTCAGTTCGGTAAGAGATTTTAACACGGGTGCCTTGATCCCTTCCTGGGACGCCATGTTCGGGAATTGCAGTACCGGCTGCAATTGTTTCGAGGACTGATCGGATTGTTCGGTTGTTCCGGTCTGAGCAGAAAGTGCTCCATTGTCCCCGCCTGTCGCAGGCTGGTTGATCGTTAAGGAAACTTGTTGGTCAGGTTGTACTTCAGTTCCGGTGGTATCTTCCTTCAGCTGCTGTTCTGGAGCCTGGCATCCCGCGAAAGCGAACATCAGGGCTGTGACGGAAATTGCAGCGAGTGTCTTTTTGGTGTTCATAAGGTTTAAATAATGATTGAATTCGGTTTGTTTAGATTTTAGGCTGTTTTATCTTTTCGCTCAAGCATTTCTTTTGGTTTGCCCCGTTTTGTGGTACATTAAAACGAGCTTAAAAATAATCTTCCTATGAAAAAAACATTCTCACTTTCCGGCACAACCATTGCTGCTCTTTTTGTCGTCAGCGTTACGGCAATTCCGGTACTCGCTACCGGCCCGGCGGGAACTCCCGTCAGCGGAAACGTCGATCCAAAGTTTTCCACCTTGGGTGTGGGAACCGGATCACCGGTGGGGTTTTCCGTTGATTCTTCGGGAATTCTTTCCAATCCAGCTGCCGGAAAACCGTTGACTGTCAGCGACGGACAAGGACTTCTGGTCAACGCGGGCAGCGGAAGTTTTAATGTAATGAACGGAGGCAACGTGAGTAATGATGGAACGCTGAGTGTGGGAAGCGATGCGGATGTGAGCGGCGACGCGACGGCTTATAACGTGAACGCGTGGGATACCGTCACGGGACAGTATCTGACCGGGACATACCACGTGAAAGGCTATGAAATCGGTAAATACACCTGGAGCAAATTCCTGTATCAGACGATTAACGCCGGGACGGCAAAAAATTTCCCGAGCAGTTTGCCGAGTACATTCCTCACCTGTCCCGATGGAAATATCGCCGTTGCGTGTAACTACCGGGCTTTTTCCGATGTCGCCAATTGCGGAACCGGCTCTGCCAGCGTCCAATCCGATAATGTCGTCGCCACCAAAGTCATGCTGGAACCGAAAGGCGGTGGCGTGACCGGAGGTTATTGCAACGCGACACTCAAAAATACCGGGGGCGCGCAAATCTGCGGCCTGGTGAGCGTTGAATGCTGGAATACCAACGGCTAGTCTTCGAAGTTGATGCAATTTTCCGCACCGGTCGCATTATCCGTCGATGTTAATTTGCATTTTTCCTGCGTCGGAGTCACAGCCTGAAGAGTCGGAGCGTTTTTGTCTCCTGCCTGCTGTTTGCAGAATTTCCTGTAGGACTCCGTCGCGATGGCGTCGCACAACTGTGGGTTTTTTGCGGCATCGGCCTTTGTTAAGGCGTCAACGTCCGATTGCGGCAACGACCCGTCGAAAGGTTTGATCAGTTTTTCCTGGGTCGGAGCTTCGCCCAAATCGGTTTTGTTGACGATCTCCACGGTGGATGTCGATTGCCCCACGGGAGTCACCGGAACCAGAGCATTTTCCTGCCCCGCCTGGCATCCCGCAAGAACGCCAAGAACCAAGGTCGCCATGGAAACCCTGAGGATTTTTTTTGTCTTCATACGGTGGATGTTAAAATGTTAACCCAATCCCAGTTTTTTACGAATTTCGTCCGCCTGCGCCTGATCATTGCTCTGCTTTTCCTGAGCCTTCTGGCTTAATTCTACGTCCTGCCAGTCGCGGTAGTGCTGCTCCTCCAGTTTCTTGAGCTGTTCAACATGCTTGGAGGAAAGTTCAGCGAATTTGCGGCGTTCCTCCTCAAAAATACGGATGAGTTCATCGATCTGCGACTGCTTGAGTTTTGGCACCGATTCGACGATGCGTTTTTTCTCTTCTTTTGTCAGGGAAATTGATCCGGCGAGCAGATGCAAAAAATACTGCTCGTCAAAATTCAGACTGTGGGCCGGAATCTTTACTCCGATCACTTTGGGCAACTTGGAACCGATCTGGTAGTTGGCGGGCGTTGTGTCTTCCGGTTGTTGTGCCCCGCCTTGAGGAGGATTTCCTCCCGGGGGGAATCCGAACGGATTATCGTCTCCTCCAGCGGCATTTGTTGGTGGAGGGAAAGGTCCTTGTTGCATAGGTGAATGAGGATTATTTGCGCCTACCGGCGTAAAGTGTTTGCTTTGCAAACTTTGTTTCCCGGCACACTCGGCTTTGCCTCGTGTGTTCTGGTGGAGATGAGAGGAGTCGAACCTCTGACCTCAACAATGTCAATGTTGCGCTCTAACCAACTGAGCTACATCTCCTTATTTTTTACGCTATTTAAGATAATTTTAAGTACCGGTCATGTCTTGAGGGCAGACTGTATTGTAGCAGATTGTCCCTATGAGTAAAGTCAATGAGCTGTTTTTTTCAAAAGCTTTGGAGAGTTTTCCTTGATGGGCTTTTCCCCGCATACTGCCTCGGCTGCAAAGCCGAGGGGAAATTTATGTGTACCGGATGCCTTAAAACCTTGCCGCGACTGAAAAGTCAGATGTGCCCATGGTGCTATGCTCCGGATCGTGCCGGCAGGTCTTGCGGTGCTTGCCTGGATGGCGGAAAAACCGGTTACGACAACCATTTTTTGGATGGCCTGATGGTCGGAACCAGGTTTGAGGAGCATTCATTGCTTCAACGGGCAATCCACCAGCTCAAGTATGACTTTACCGTGGAACTGTCGGAACCTTTGGGCCGGTTTCTGTATGAGACTTTTCTGGATTTGATCCGGGAAGCACCGGAAAATCATTACCTTCTTTGCCCCCTCCCCCTTCATCCCGACCGTGAAAAATGGCGCGGGTTCAACCAGGCCGAACTGCTCTGTTCGACCATTCTTCGGCGTGCCGGTGAGGCCGGTTTTTCAAATATCATTCAGGCAAATTTCCTCGAGAGAGTGCATTTTTCAAAACCCCAGATGGAGCTTGGACGTGAACAAAGGCTTGTCAACGTCCGGGATGCTTTCAGGATTCGCGAGGGCGATGCGTCCGCCCATAAAAATGTCACCGTCGTACTGGTCGATGACATCGCCACCACTCTTTCCACCCTGAACCATGCCGCCGCGCCGTTGAAGAAGGCCGGCTTTGAGCGTGTTTACGGGTTGGTACTGGCGCGGGTTTTTTAATGCGCTATAATGACCCCCTGAATGTTATCTTTTTCTATGGTTGTCGGCATTGACGCGTCGCGTTACGGACACCCGGAAGCCACGGGAGTGGAATGGTACTCGTACCATCTCCTCAATGAGCTCATTCCCCTGCTGGGCCGCGAACACAATACTGAAGTGCGCCTGTATTCTCCCTCGGATTTCAGTCCAAAAGCGGATTTGCCTTTTAACGTCCGCAAACGGATTATTCCTTTCCCAAGGCTCTGGACTTTGCTCCGGCTTTCCCTGGAGATGGTGCTGAAGCGTGTCGACGTTCTGTTTGTTCCTTCGCACACGCTCCCGCTGTTTGCCCCAAAAAAATCCGTCATCACCATTCACGACGTCGCTTTCAAACATCTGAAAAACTCCTATTCCTGGTTTCAGATGTGGCTGCTCGACAATTCGACGAAAAAGGCCGTCAAAAAGGCCTGGAAACTGATTGTCCCCAGTGAGGCGACCAAACAGGATTTAATCGGTTTTTACCGCTGTGATCCTGACAAGATTATCGTGATTCCGCACGGCGCCCCCGAGATTCCTCCTTTCCAGCGTTGGGCTGAGGCCGAGGTTCAAAAATACCAGGAGCAGTTTTTCATGAAGGACCGTGATCTCTTCATCCTCTATGTGGGAAGGCTTGAGACGAAAAAAAACCTTCAGCGGCTGGTGGAAGCCTTTGGCAGGTTTTCCGTCGAGTTCCCCGGATGGAAACTGATTCTGGCGGGAAAACGGGGACTTGGATTTGAAAATATCTGGAAAAGGGTCTTGGAGTTGAAACTGGAAAAAAGCGTCTTTGCCCCGGGATATATCACCGAGCGGGAAAAATCTTTCCTGCTGGAGAACTGCAGAATCTTCGCTTTTCCTTCACTGTATGAGGGGTTCGGGCTGCCCGTGCTGGAAGCTTTCGCGCACCGCAAACCTGTTCTGACATCCAAGACCTCTTCGCTCCCGGAAGTTGCGGGGAATGCGGCGTTCATGGTAAATCCCGAAAAAGTGGAAGAACTGAGCGTCGGGTTAAAACGGCTTGCGGCGGACGGAGTTTTGGTCAGCCAGCTGATCGGCAGGGAAGAGGCACAATTGAACAAATTCTCCTGGGAAAAGGCCGCGAAAAAGACCTACGATACCCTGTTCGGGTTTTAAAAGTGTGAATTTCTTGCGTTTTTCACTCGGCTGAGGTTAAATTCTGGCTTACGGGTAAATTTAACTTGTACCCATATGGGGGCACGTAACGAAGCGGGAGGATCTTCCGAAGCTGCAGATAAAGTGGCCGCACCGGGTACCGGTGCCGGGGAACGTCCGGATGAATCTACGGATACTTTCGTCAGTGATCGTCGTCCGTATTCCGGAATAGTGCCGTCGCGCCCTTCTATGGTCGTGCCGAATAGCATTGGTGAGATGCATAGGACCCTTGCCGCCGTCGCGGAGGTGGCTGATCCAGTCGCAGCCGAGAACCCGTTGTCGGATCCTGACCATTCTCCCGTAGCTCTCGATCTCCACGATCTGAGGGTGTTGCGTCACGAAGTTGCAAATCCGCTTACTTACCTTCTCAACGCGGCCCTGCTCATGCGAAGGGAGATCGACAGCCATCACTGCCCAAGAAATGCGCAGTTACAGGAGATGATCGATATCATCGACCAGGCCGCCCGTCAGATTTTGGGAATTATTGACAGTGCCCAAAAGCAACCTTCGGATGTTCCCCCGACCGACCCGTCGGAAAACCCTTCATTCAGAAGAATCGATCTGAGTCACATGTTGCGGACGCTGGCCACATCCTGGAAAGTCCTCACGGATGCCGAAGGGATCCACTTTGAAAACGATACTGAGGAAGATGTCTTCGTTCTGGGCGACAACACGAAGCTTTTTGAGGTGCTCTCCAACTTGATGACCAATGCCATTGAAGTACTCCGTGACGTCGATTCACCCTCGGTTTCGGTGACGTTGCGCGTCCATCCGAAAATCATCGGGCTGGTTCAGATTTATTTCACTGACAACGGTCCCGGAATCCCGGAGGCCATCCGGAACAAACTCTTTTCAAAAGGTTTTTCGGGAAAAGGCGGGCAGGGTATCGGATTGTGGCGTTCCCGACGGCTTGTCCGTGAGATGGGGGGGGAGCTCAGCCTGATGAATAACCACCGACTCCATTTACACGATGAATTGAAAAATTCCGCAGAGCAAGCCGGCGCCACCGCAGTCGTAGAGCTTCCGATCCTCGGAGATCCCAGAGTTGGAAAAAGTGACTCAGCGTAACACTTTGTACACGGCGCCGTTCAGCGACGGTTCGTGGCTCACCTTGAGTCCGATTTCGGAACCTTTTTTAGCGATTTTCACCGGTTTCCGGTTGATCTGCATCGAATCCACGGGTTGCTGAAAGAGCATGTTTTCCGCGGTGATCTGGATGATGTCGCCGAGGCGCAGGGGTTTGTCGAGTTTGATGACGGCAACCTGGATTTTGTCAAAATATGCCGTGATGTGTCCGATGGGGTGGATTTCCACGAAGCCGGTCGGAGCTTCGTGCCGTGGCTGCGGTTGACGCTGCTGTTCCGGTTCATCATCAACGGGCAGGAGGCTGCGCAAAATCGAATGTTGAGGTTTTGAAACCTGTGGACGTTTTGATCGGGGAGGCCGGGGATCGTTCCGGAAAACGTCTCCGAGAAATGGGTTGGATTTTGCCGGGAACGACGTTGCCCTGGAATTTTTTATTGACGGCAGCCTTTTGACGTTAGAGTAGGATTTTTCTTTCACCTTCACCGGGGCGAGCGCCTTGTGTGAATGTACGTCCAATCCTGCCTGCTTGCGGTCCAGCGCAGTGAGAATGAGTTTCTGGCGGGACTGCCGAACAATCGCCTTCTTACGCAGATATGCAGGTATCCTGATTTTATCCGGATCAAGATGGTCGTTCATGGCTTCATTATAGTGTGATAGAATGTGCGAGTCGAGAGCAGAGTTCCTGAGGTTCCGTGATCGCTGTTCAGGAACGCTCCGCGATTCACTCCTGCGAACATGTTCGCCTGCGTGAATGTCTCGGCATACATGATGCCTCGCCAGCTGCGCTCGGCAGATGTCCTTCACGGCGATCACGGAACCTCAGTGACTTCTTCTTCGACAACCCATGGATAATCAAGGAATTGCGCAAATTTTTCAGGAGATCGGTGACATCCTTGATATCAACGGGGAGAACCGGTTCCGTGTTCTGGCTTATCAGAAAGCCGCGCTGAACATCCTTAACCTGCCCCGTGAACTCAAGGATGTTTTTGACGAGGACCCAAAACAACTTGAAGAGATTCCGGGAATTGGGAAGGATCTTGCGGCAAAGATCGTTGAAATGCTGACCACCGGGAAGTGTACGTACCATCAGGATCTGCTCAATAAGTTTGATAAAGGTCTGCTGGATATTTTGCGCGTCCGAGGGATCGGCCCCAAAAAAGTGAAACTTTTTTATTCCGAACTGAAGATCGATTCGATTGAAAAACTGCGCAAAGCCGCCGAAGAAGGAAAGCTCCGCGACCTCCCGAAAATGGGAGAAAAAAGCGAGGCGGAGATTTTGATCGCCCTCAAAGATTACGACAAACACACCGAAAGAATGATGCTTTCGGAAGCCCTTTACCAGGCCAAAAAACTCGTTTCGTACATGGAGAAAGGCCCGGGCGTCGAACAGGCCTGCTATGCAGGAAGTCTCCGCCGCATGAAGGAAACCATCGGTGACATCGACATCCTGGTTTCGACGAAAAATCCCGAAAAATTCACGCCGAAGATCATGGAGTATTTTTTAAAGTTTCCGGAAGTTGAAAAAGTTCTCGCCCACGGGGAAACAAAATCCGCCATGCTCCTCCAGTCGGGAATCCAGACGGATCTGCGGGTACTGGACACAAAAATATTCGGGGCGGCGCTTCACTACTTTACCGGTTCCAAGGCCCATAATATCGTCATCCGCGACCGCGCGAAAAAAATGGGACTCAAGATCAGCGAGTACGGGGTTTTCAAACTTCAAAAGGTCAAAGGGAAGGAGGAGCCCGAAGAAACGCTCATCGGCGGAGCGACCGAAGAGGAAGTTTTTAAGAGTGTCGGGCTGCCGTATATCCAACCGGAAATGCGCGAGGACCGCGGTGAAATTGAGGCGGGGCTGGCTCACAAACTTATTCAGCCGGTTGAGCGCGGCGATTTGCGCGGGGATATGCACGTCCACAGCAAGTGGAGCGACGGCACGCAGGAAATCCAGGAGGTCGCGCGCGCCTATTACGAAGCCGGATTCGAGTATTTTGCCCTGACCGACCATTCCCCTGCCGTGAAGGTGGCTCACGGGCTTACGACGGACCGGTTCGAGCTCCAGTGGGATGAAATTGACGCGATCAACAAGGATTATGAAAAAGCCGCGAAAAGTGGAAAATATGTTCCCGACCTCCACGGATCGCACAAAAAAGTTGCGCCCTTCAGAATCCTGAAAGGAGTTGAATGCGATATTTTGCCCGATGGTTCCATGGATCTTCCGGACAAAGTTCTTGCGAAAATGGATATCGTGGTGGCTTCCGTTCATTCCCGTTTCAAGATGACCGAAGAGGAGATGACGAGCAGAATCCTGAAGGCGTTGAGCAATCCGTACGTAAAAATTCTCGGACACCCGAGCGGGAGATTAATCAACGAACGCGAACCGTACGCGGTGGACATGGAAAAGGTGATCGATGCGGCGATCGCGCATCACGTGGCGATGGAAATCGACGGGCAGCCGGCCCGCCTGGATCTTTTTGACTACTACTGCAAAATGGCCAAGGACAAAGGTGCAAAATTCACGGTGGATTCCGACGCGCATCATACCAATCAGATGGTGAATCTGGATTTTGGAATATCCGTCGCGAAGCGCGGCTGGGTAGAGGCGAAGGATGTTTTAAATACCCTGCCACTGGAAAAACTCATGAAATACTGGAACCGTTAATCGAAGAACGCCCTCACCACCTTCAGGTCGTCCAGGTGGGTTATGCCGTCCTTTTCCGGGGTTTCCATGATGAGCGGGATGGAATGTTTTTCCGCGAACCGGGCGATGGTTATGAGCCCTTCCAGGGCGATGTTGCCGCGGCCGATGTTGTCGTGGCGGTCAACGCGGCTTCCCAGGAGTTTTTTTGAATCGTTGAAGTGAAAGCAGGAGAGCGTGTCTATTCCGATGAGCTGGTCATACTCTTTGAGTGTTTGTTCGACACTTTTTTGTGTGGAAATGTCGTACCCCGCGGCCCAGATGTGCGCGGTATCCAGGCAGGATTTGATCTGTGGGCTGAATCCTTTCAGTTCTTTCCAGATCAGCGCCAGTTCGTCCAGACGGAAGCCGATTTCACTTCCCTGCCCCGCGGTGTTTTCCAGGATATATTGGAGGCCGGTTTTCTGCGTGAGGTCGACAATTTTTTTGGCGTTTTCTATCACATTGCGGATGGCGGGGTCCCTTTCGCCGTCCAAAGATTTTCCGATGTGCACGACGACCCCATGGCCTCCGATGGAATCCAGACGGTCAAAGTCCATCACGATGTCTTTGATGGCCCACGGAATCTGATCCGCCGGTTTTCCGAAGTTTAATAAATAGGAACTGTGCGCCACGACGTGGCGGATGTTGTGCTTTTTGCACAGATCTTTGAAAGCCTGCGCGTCTTCCGGGTCAATCGGTTTCACCATTCGGCTTCTGGGGGATTTGGTAAAAAGCTGCATGGCGTTGCAGCCTAACTCGATGGCGGTTTTTTGGGCCGCCTGCGCGAATCCGCCGGCAATGGACATGTGGGCACCGAGTATGAGCATGTTTTGATTGTAGGTTTTATGCCTGTACTTGGCAAATATCATTGACTAGCGTAAAAATACATGTTTTAATGCGCATCCGTATCTTTTAAAAAATTCTTATGGCTGGTGAAAAAGGACCAAATGGAGATCTCCGTGAACTCTACGACGGTGACTACGAACGTTTTATTGAGGAATCCACAGGCATGACTCCCGACGAGCTCCGCGCGATGGCTTTCCCTGAACGTCAGGCTATTCTGGCTACCCTCGGGGTCAACATCAAGAACCTGAAAACAAATTCACAGGGTGTCTCCGAAAGAAACACCTATCACAACGGCTAAATCATTTCCTCCGTTTACTAAAAGGCGCCCGTTCAGTACAATGACGGCATGAAGATCGCTCTTGTCCATGATTTTTTAGTGAAGCTCGGCGGCGCGGAACGGGTGCTCAAAGTTTTCGCCGATCTTTATCCCGATGCTCCGATTTATACCCTTTTGTACGATGAGGAAGTGTGCGGAAAAGTTTTCCCGGCAGGCCGCGTAAAGACCTCTTTCCTGCAAAAACTTCCGGGATTTTTACGGAAAAGGCAGAAATATTTACTTCCACTCATGCCCCGCGCCATCGAGTCTTTCGACCTGAGCGAGTTTGACCTCATTCTTAGTTCGAGCGGAGCGTACGCGCACGGAGTGCTGATGCCATCATCGGCCCAGCATATCTGTTACTGCCATTCGCCCATGCGCTACGCCTGGGACTATACCCATGAATATTTGCAGGAGCAGAACGCGGGAGGTTTGAAAAAATTTCTTGCCAACAGAGTCATTCATAAGGTGAGGGAATGGGACCAGATTGCCGCCGACCGGCCCGACCATTACCTCGCGAACTCCAACCACGTGAGGAAGCGTATCAAAAAATATTACCGAAAGGAGTCGGACATCCTTTATCCTCCGGTGGATACGAGGCGCTTTCAGGCGCAGAAGGAACACAATAATTATTTCCTTATAGTATCCACCCTTTCGCCGTATAAAAAGATCGACCTCGCGGTCCAGCTGTTTAATAAAATCGGGAAAGAGCTGATTATCATCGGCAGCGGTTCCCATTATGAATATCTGAAAAGCATCGCCGGTTCGAACGTTCACCTGATGGGATTCAAGGACGATGACACCGTGAAAAAGTATATGGAAGGATGCCGCGCGCTTATTTTCCCCGGTGAAGAAGATTTTGGAATCACCCCGGTGGAAGCCATGGCCTGCGGTAAACCGGTGCTGGCCTACGGCAAGGGCGGCGCGCTCGAGACCATCATCCCCGGGGTGACCGGAGAGTTTTTTTACGAGCCCACGCTTGAATCCATGGAGGACGGTCTGGGGCGTCTGATCGTCAATGAGCCGCAATATGATCCCGATAAAATCCACCGGCACGCCGTTCAGTTTTCCAAGCAAAAATTTGTGGAAAATTTTAAGGCCTATGTGGCAAAAAATGTTTTGGTGTAGCCATTCCAGTACGTATGTTGCGATTTTTTTGCTAGTTTTTGGAGGCCTTGCTACAATGGGCTCCTGTTGAGTGATTTATCCGGATGCGCCATGTCCCTCTATCGTAAATACAGGCCTCAAAGCTTTGCCAATCTGGTCGGGCAGGACCACATCCGTACCACGCTCATGAACGCGCTCAAAGGCGGCAAGGTGAATCACGCCTACCTTTTTACGGGACCCAGGGGGACGGGTAAAACATCCACCGCGCGACTGGTCGCCAAGGCGATCAACTGCCTGGATCTGAAGGACGCGGAACCGTGCGAAGCATGCGACATTTGCCGTGACATCACCGACGGACGTCTGATCGACCTGATTGAGATCGACGCCGCGTCCAACCGCGGAATCGATGAGATCCGCGACCTGAGGGAAAAAATCAATTTTTCCCCGACCCGCGCCCGCAGCAAAGTGTATATCATCGATGAAGTCCACATGCTGACCAAGGAGGCTTTTAACGCGCTCCTGAAGACCCTGGAGGAACCGCCCGCCCACGTGTATTTCATTCTGGCGACCACCGAGGTTCATAAAATTCCCGAGACCATTTTGTCCCGCTGCCAGCGCTTTGACTTTAAGAGGATTGAACTTGGAACACTCGTCGCACGGCTCGGCTGGATTGCGGAGCAGGAAAAAATTGAAGCCGAACCTGAGGGGCTCGATGCCATTGCACGCGTTGCCCAGGGAGGTTTGCGCGACGCGATCGGGCTTTTGGAACAGCTGAGCGTCGACGGAAAATTAACGTTTGATCATGTGAGGGAGGTTCTGGGGATTACCGGAAAAGTAAGCCTGGAAAAGTTGTATGGATTTTTGCAGGCGGGTGACGTTCAGAGCGCCATCGCCGAAATAAGCGGACTGTACAGCGAAGGGTATGATCTCTCACAATTCACCAAAGATTTTCTGGAACTTCTGAGACAAAAAATGCTGGCGCATGTCCAGGAGGGCAACAATAAAGAGGTTTCGCGCATTCTGACCTGGATTGAGCATTTTCAACAGGCCCACGAAAGCGCCAAGTATGCCACGATTCCGCAGCTTCCGCTGGAGGTGGCTGTGGTCCAGTCGTGTATTCCCCGTCATTCTTTTTTGGATGAAGAACGGGCGCACGCGTCCGTGGAGGCACGGGCACAGCAACAGGTTCCGGTAAAAAAAAGCGCTCCTTCGGCGCCGACCGTCCCTCTGCGAATGGCCGCGACCGATCCGTCCCCGCTCGTTGAATCCCCCGGGATTGTTGACCGCAGCCACCAGACACTTCAAAAGGCCGCAGCCCTTTCCTATGAAGTCATCCAGGTACAGTGGCCGCATGTCGTGAAAGCGATCAAAAACGTCACCGCAAAAAGAACGCTGGCCTCCGGAAAACTTTCCGCGTTTGTCGAGAACGAAGTCCACATCTCTTTCGGCACGCAGTTCCATGCCAATAAGATGAAGGAGTTCGCCAACCGCCTTGCCGTGGAAGAAGCACTGTTTACCGTTTTTCAGGTACAGCTCAAGGTGGTGACTGTCGTCGACCCCTCACTTGCCGCCGAAGCCGGAGTATCTGAAGGGAACTCCGCTGCCGCGCCCGTTGACGAAAAAACCTCACAGCTCCTGGCCATGATGGGCGGCGAGATGATCGAGTGAACTATTTCAGCATCTTTAGAAACTCTTCCTCGTTGAGAACCGCGACGCCGAGTTTTTTTGCCTTGTCGTGTTTGCTCCCGGGGTTTTCCCCGCAGAGCACGAAGTCGGTTTTGGCGCTGACCGCCCCCTGGATTTTGCCCCCGTTCTCGCGGATTTTGGTCTTGGCTTCGTCGCGGGACATGGTCGCAAGCGTTCCGGTGACCACAAAGTGCTTTCCCGTAAGGACCGATGAGGTTTTCTTCGTTTCCTCCTCCAGAGTGACCCCGACTTTTTCCAGTTTTTTCAGAAAATCGATGTTTTTTTCTTCGTGGAACCAGTTCACAATTTCCTGCGCGACCTTTTCTCCGAACCCTTCAATCTCCATCAGTTTTTCCGCGTTGACCCTGTGCATCAGACGGAGCATCGCGGAAATGGTGAATTCGTTGTCCGCGCTTTTCTCCCCGTGAACTGTTTCGTGGAGTTCGGCCTCAACAAAATTCGCGAGTTCAATGGCTGACTCCTCGCCGACGTGACGGATGCCTACGGCAAACAGCAGACGGGAAAGCGGCACATGGGTCGTTTTGGCGATCGATGTCGTCAGATTTTCCGAGCGTTTGTCCTTGAAGAGCGGCAGGCTCAAAAAATCGTCCTTCGTGAGGGTAAAAATATCGGCCGGGTCGTCGACCACCTGATTTTCCAGCAGCTGGTCCACGACTTTTTCACCGAGCCCTTCGATGTTCAGCACCGACACGAAATGGATGAATCTTTCGCGGTCCTGGGCAAAGCAGTTGGCGTTGGTGCACCGGTACGCCGACTCTCCTTCTATGCGGTCGACCGGTGAGCCGCACACCGGGCAGCTTTTGGGAAAATGGAACTCTTTTTCATGGCCGGAGCGCAGGTCTTTTAACACGGCGACCACTTCGGGAATCACGTCGCCGGCTTTTTGGATAATGACGGTATCCCCGACACGGACATCCTTGCGTCTGATCTCATCTTCGTTATGGAGCGTGGCACGGGAGATAGTGGAACCCGCCACCTTCACGGGGCTGAGTACGGCAACAGGGGTGAGTACTCCGGTGCGTCCCACCTGGACGTGGATGTCCAGAATCCTGGTCGTGGTCTGTTCGGCCGGAAATTTATACGCGATCGCGTAACGCGGAGCCTTCGCGGTAAAGCCCATGGTCGTCCACTGGGATTTGTCGTTCACCTTGATGACAATGCCATCGATTTCATACGGCAGCTTGTCGCGTTTTTCGTGCCAGCTTTTCAAAAAACCGACGACCCCGTCGATCGTTTCAAAAAACTGGTATTCGCGGTTCACTTTCAACCCCAAATCCTGGAGGCGTTCCAATACCTGCTGCTGGGTTTTAGGGACATTTCTTAAATTATTTTCGCCGAGTTCGTAAAAATACACTGAAAGATTTCTTTCGGCGGTGATGTTCGGATCCAGCTGCCGGACGCTTCCCGCTGCGGCGTTCCGTGGGTTTGCGAAAACCTCTTCGCCTTTTCGTTTCTGCTCTTCGTTCATCTTCTGGAAACTGGCCAGCGGCATGTAGACTTCTCCCGAAACTTCCAGATCCACCGGCTCGTTGAGTTCCAGCGGAACCGCTTCAATCGTCCTCACGGTATGTGAAATATCCTCGCCTTCCGTGCCGTCTCCGCGGGTAATGGCCTGCACGAATTTCCCCTCTTTGTAATGAAGGGTGAGGTTGAGCCCGTCGATTTTCAGTTCACAGACAAAGTTGATTTTTTGTCCCGGTACCAGTTTGGAAATGCGTTCGTGCCAGTCCCGAACATCCTCTTCCGAAAACGCGTCCTGAAGGCTTTTTTTGGCGGTTATGTGTTTCACTTTCGCAAATCTGCCGCTTAACACGGATCCGACGCGCTGGGTGGGAGAATCGGGGGTGATAAACTCGGGAAAATGGTCCTCAAGGCTTCTAAGTTCAAGTTTCAGCGAGTCGCGGACGGCTTCCGAGACTTCGGATTTGTCGAGGACGAAATACTGGTAGTTCAGTTCTTTGATTTTCTCGCGGAGTTTTTGGATTCTTTCCTTGGCCTCTTGCTTGTTCATAATGCGTTTTTTTGGTATAATAATGAGATAAACCTGGGATATTTTACCACAGGTCGCCATGCACACCAAAATACATCTTGATAAAAAACACATCCTCATTTTGGGCGGAGGATATTGCGGTCTGCATACTGCAAGGCAGCTGGCGAAAAAACTTGAGAAATATGAGGATTATCAGGTCATCCTCATCGACAAAAAATTGAATCATCTTTACGGGGCGGACCTGTACGAGATTGCCACCGCGTATTACCCCACCGTCACCGAGGCCTGCCTGAGGGAGCTTTCCTCCAGCATCACCATTCCTTTTGAGGAGGTTCTTCGGGGAACGTCCGCGTGTTTTTTGCGCGACACGATAGAACATATCGACTACGCGAAAAAGAGGGTACTGCTGAAGAGCGAGGGACAAGTTCCCTTTGAATATCTGGTTGTCACTCTTGGCGCCGTCACCAATTATTACGGGCTTCCGGGAGTGCAGGAGAACAGTTTTCCGCTGAAGACCCTTGATGACGGATTGGCTTTGCAGTGCCATTTTGAGCAGCTTTTTCATCGCCGGAAGGAAATCAACGACCATTCCAAACTGAATGTCGTCGTCGGAGGCGGCGGGTTTACCGGCGTGGAATACGCCTGTGAATTGCCGGGTTATATCCGAAAATTGAGCCAGAAATACGGTTTTGACCCCAGTGAGGTGAAGATTACCGTGGTCCAGGGCGGTTCCGAATTGGTCGGTCTGGGACAGGATGTTTCCTGTTTTACCATGGTGCGCTTCAAAGAGCTTGGTATTCAACCGATGTGCAATACGAGAATTCTTGGATATGCCGATAAAAAACTGGAAATCATGGCAAAGGATTCAACAATAAAAAAGACCATCCCGGCGGATGTGCTTGTATGGACGGCGGGAATTCAGCCGAATCCGCTCCTGAAAAACTTTCCGGTCCTCCATGAGAGCGGATGTCTGGACGTTGAACCGAACCTTGAATCCACTCATTACCCAAAGGTTTATGCCGGCGGAGACAATGCGGCGATTTTTGACATCAAACACCACGGCATGATCCCAAAACTTGGTGAACTTGCCGTTCAGCACGCTAAAATCATCGCCCATAACATCTGGGCGGATATCGCTAAAAAGGAGCAGAAAGCCTATGTCCCAAAAGTGAAGGGGTTTATTGTTTCACTCGGCGCCAAGTTTTATCTTTTCCATGATGAAAACCGGACCTGCTGCGGCTTTATGCAGTGGCTCAGGCGCCGCAAGTTTGATTTCTGGTATTTTCACTCGTTATTGCCCTTCGGGAAGGCTTTCAGGAAGTGGTGGAAAACCGAGAAAATCTTCATGCAGAATGATTGATTTTATGGTATAATTATCGGATAAGTAACCTCAACCTATGGCGGACCAGCAAGCTACGCAAAATTCCAGCGAAAATGGTCAGAACAAGAACAAAGGAAACGGCTCAAAGATTTTGGCGTACCAAAACCAGGATATCAGCGCCGATACCCAGCTCATGTTGAATAAACCGACCGAGCACCCCGAGGATCTTGACCCCAAGGATCTTGCGTTTTTGACCATGCTGATGGAAAAAATCGACAAGGGCGAAATCAATCTGTACCGCCCTTCAACGCTTCTGAATTACGCCGTCTACGACAAACTTGATGAAACGGGCAAAGGGAAAGCGGATTTTGACGCCATGAACCTGCTCGGAACGATCCGTGAAATCCGCAAGTTGTGGAACCTGGGTCTGAGGAACACCTACCAGATTGAAAACCTTACCCACCGCATCCGCGTGACCAAAGAGCGCCTCGAGGAGATCGGCGGAGATATTTACATAATCTAAATCGCTATGGCAGGAGATACACCAGGTGATAAACCGGCAGAAGTTCCAAAAACGGGTTCGGACATTGAACAGAAACTCGGGATCGACCAGATCAAGGAGGCCGAGACCCGTGAGGTCGTCAAAACCTATTTTGAAAAAACCCTCACCCAGGAACAACGGGCAGGGCTTATTCATGAGAAAACCAAGGCCGATATGGCCAAACTGCGCCAGCAGATCGATTCCCTTAACCAGCGCCACGCCACCGCTGAAGAGTTCGTCCAGGAAATCATCGGTGCCATGCAAAAAGACGTGATGGAACGTGATTTGAATGACGGCTACATCGAGGGTGGAGCCGAGCAGCCCGGCTACGTGGGATACTTCCTTTCCCTCACCGGAACCGACAGCAATTTCTGTCCTCCGGGAATGGAAAAATACAAGGATAAAGGATTTTCCATGGACTGGGATGATTATGCTACCGGTGAATACTGTATGAATAAGGTAAAGTCTGTGATCCGGTCGATTCCACCGAACGTGAAGCGCGAATACCGGCATCAGTATGCCAAAGAGTTCATTGCGGCCTATGCGGCCGCGATTGACAGTTTTGACACCTCGTTTGAAAATTTTGATATGAGCGAGGTCACCGAACCCGAAGGCAAATTGGCAAAAGAACAACCATGGATTCTCAATTTTAACGCATGGCTCACCCAGAGGGGGATGACCATGGACACCGTCACGTATCAGTACAGCAAACTTGATACCAAATCCATCGTGGACACCAAGTCGCGTCTTGAAAACATGAAGAAAGGGCTTTCGGCTTATCCAAAAACCCAACAGGACTACTACACCCAGCAAATCCAAAACATCGAGGGATACGCCCTCAATAATCCTTCCCAGGCCGCCGAGCAGATCACTGCGCTGGAAAAAGATATGGCTGCACTCACTCCATTTGTGGCTTTTGGCGACGAGGTGAAGGGTTTGAAGACCAAATACGACGATTTTAAGGCAAAATATTCAGATTTTGATGCGAAATATTCAGGACAGATCGATGACCTCCAGAAAAAATACGACGAAAGAATGAAACAGCTCGACGCTGAAAAAGATCCCCAGAAACGTCTGTCGGTCATGGATATCGCCAACGACCTCAAGAAGAAAAGGGAGGAAATCGATTTCAATATGATCAAGGCTTCGGAGGAAAGCGCGAAGAAGCAGGAAGAGGCCAAAAAGCAGGCTGAGACCGCGACCGCTGCCGCTGCCGCGACCGAAACTCCCGCGGAGGAGGACAAACCTGGTTTTTTGGATCAGGCGGTGCTCGGCGACTCCAAACTTGGCCAGATCGTCAAGGACCTGGCGACCAAAGTTCCGCTCATCGGAGGATTTATTTTAAGCGCTTTTCTTGCACCAAGTACGCTGAAAAAGCTTGGCGTTGCCGCCCCGAAGGATCTGGGAGAGTTCTTTAAAGCGAACAATGCTCCAAAAACCCCCGAGCAGCTGAAAGTTATCGAGGAAAAGGCCAGGAAACTTTTGAAGGATCAGTTTCATGTTGAAAGTGTGACTGAAATGGAAATTCTTGCCAAAACTCCCGTGAAAGATTTCCTCAAGCAGAAGCCGACGGATTTTGATCAGAAAAAGTATGAGGCTTTTGTTGCCGCCCTGAAAAAGAACGGGGCGACGGATACGACCGACAAGAAGGTTTTTGAATACGTGTTGCTGAAAGTTGAGGAGTGGAAGAGCTAATTTCTTGTATGGCACGGTACCGCACGGGTTTGCGGAATACTGCAGAATAGGGTATAATTATATAAGCTATCTCAGCTGAAAAATATGGCCGACGACATCACCATCAACGGTACGAGTGGAGCACAGACACCGGGTCAAACCGGCGGTCAGCCGTCCGGTAACCAGTCTCCCGGTGGACAGGCTCAGACTCAAAATTCCGATCAACTACCTCCCGTCATAGACCTGAGCGGAGCGAACCAAAGTGCTGCTCCGGCTGCCACGACAGGTGCCCCCACTCCGGCGCAGGGAGCCCCACAGGGCCGCCGCGCTAAATCCATCATGCTTGGCGAGGAAGAAGAGGGCGTTCAGCCCATTTCACAGGAAAAGTATGCTATTCCGGCGCTGGTCAAAGAAAAGTTCCCGGATCTCATTCAGCTGATCAAGGAGACGGAATCAATGAATGACGAGGAACGCGACTACTGGTTCCAGATCCTTCCGATCATGACCGAGGAGCAGATCAGAAAGTTCCGCGATATTCTGGTGAACGAAAAACAACAGCTCACCAATCTCGACCAGGAGTATGAACAGGAGCTCCAGAAGCTCAACGACAAGCACATGATCGAGTGGAAAGAGTTTGAAACGAAAGAGAAACGTAAAACGCTCACTTCCGCGGAACAGACTTCCAAGGCCCAGGAAAAGGCCGAAGAGGAAGAGTTGCTCAAGCGTTTGAGTCAGGTTTAGTCACGGGAAAGTTATTGACTCTTTGTGGGCTTGGCGAATATGACCAGGCGTTTTAAGTTTGTGCCGACCGGCGTACAGGTGAGCAGGGTGAGCCGGTTTTCTCCCTTTTGCGTCAGAATGTCTATTTTGTCCGGGGTGACCACCTGTTTTTCGTACACCTGATAAAAATATTTTTTCTGATTGTGATACACGATGATGGTATCACCCACGACCACTTCGTGCAGTAGCGCGAAGACGTCTTTGAACCTTCCCGGGTCCCAGCTGAAATAGGAGCTGTGCCCCGTGATCACGACGTTGCCGTTTTCCCCCGGCTCAGCCGTTCCGGGATAGTGGACGACTCCGTAGCGCAGTGCCTCCTGGATGTCCGTTTCCAGGGCGCCCCAGTCCCGCTTGATCAGGTTTTGGCTGCTGACTTTCACGACCGGTACGTTTTTTTCTATTCTCGGAATAATGACTCGGTCATCCGGAGGGGCGACCTCCAGGTTCAGGTATGGAACCTGTTTTTTACTCTGGTCTGCGGTGGCCGCGATCGGCAGAGGCTGCTGAGTAGCCCCCGCGGAGTGCGTGAGGTTTTGAATCATCGGATTGGTCTGCACTTCTCCGCGCAACTGGTTCAGTTTTGAAATGAACAGGCTGCTGTATGCGCCGAAGTTCATTGCCAGAAACAGCACCGCAAAAATGAGCGCCGAGGTGGCGATCCACTCCAGGGTGTTCCAGATTTTTATTCCGACGGAAGCTTTGGGGGCCGCTGCGTGACCGTGTTGCGGAATTTTTTCCGAATTTTTCAGGACCTCGTGCGCCGCATGCGGAACCTGCACTCCGAGCTGGAACGCTTCCCCGTTCCCCTGTCCAGTCACTTTCACGAGCGGACTCGGATCGCCTATGGAGAGGTTGTTCTCCTGTGACTTTTCGGCCTGTTTTCCGGGTTCGGCAGCCGGGTTTATTGCGATCTGCCTGGTCCGACGGTCGCCTTTTTTTCTTGATGTTTTTCTTGAATTCATGGGAATATTGTAGCTCAATTTCGGCTTCAAAACAACGTTTTAGGCTTCAATGATTCCTCCTCCCGCAACTTTTTCGCCGTCATAAAACACCACCGACTGGCCCGGAGTAACGGCGCGCAGCGGCAGATCAAAATCCAGTGAAAGCTTTGCACCGTCATTCTTTTCCGGACGCACGGTCACGGGCTGCAGAAGCGATCGGTAGCGGATCCGTGCCTGGTACCGGCGTTCGCCATCGATCATTTCGCCGTCGATAAAATTCAACCCGTGGGCCTTGCAGCTTTTCACCAGAAGATCGTCCGCCTTACCGACGATGAGCGCGTTGCGGGCGGTGTCCAGTTTGACCACATACCATGGATTTCCCTCCTGGTTTTCCATGCCTCTGATCCCCCCGATTTCCAGACCTTTGCGTTGGCCGATCGTGTAGAGCGGAAGCCCTTTGTGGGTACCGATCGTCCGTCCTTCCGTTGTGATGATCGGCCCGGATTCAAACTGCCTGGATTCCAGGTAACGCTTGAGGAAAGGACCATGGTTCCCCTCGGGAAAAAAACAAAGATTCTGACTTTCTTTCTGATCGTTCACTTCGGGAATTCCATATTTTTTTGCCATGGCCCTGACATCGGTTTTTGTAAAATCGCCCAGGGGGAAAAGAATGTGCCTGAGTTTTTCCTGTGTCAGAACGTAGAGAAAATAACTCTGGTCCTTCATTTTGTCTTTGGCGGTCCAAAGTTCGTAGTGTTCGGTCCCGTCCGGATTTTTCACCGAGATTTTACGGGCGTAATGCCCCGTCGCGATGTAATCGGCACCGAGTTCCTTCATTTTCTGCAAAAACAGTCCGAATTTCACGTTCCGGTTGCATTCAATGCACGGATTGGGAGTTTGTCCTTTCCCGTACTCTTCCACAAAGAAATCAACGACGTCCGTTTTGAACGCTTCCTCAAAATTCAGAACGTAAAAGGGAATACCGATTTTTGCCGCGAGCTGGCGGGTTCTGGTCAGCCCTTCCAGGGTACAGCATTTGTTCTGCGGAAATTTGAGGTTTTCATCATCATCAAAAACCGTGGGGTCCACCCAAAATTTCAAATGGATTCCGATGACGTCGTAGCCCTGCTCTTTGAGCAAACACGCCGTTACCGATGAGTCGACTCCGCCGGACATTCCGACGAGCACTTTCTTCTTGGTCATATGGTTGGTTTTCAGATGCGTTGAAAGTTGACTTAGCCATGTTTTTATGCCATACTTCATGCACTCTAGCAAGGGATTTTACCTGAAGCTTTATGGAACAGAAACAAGCTCTCATTACAGCCCTCCGCAAAGATTTCGGCCTTGACGTCGAGGCGATGGCAAGCGACGTGCAACGTTACCTCCCCCATTTCAACGGGAAAAAGTTCAGGGAGGCGTTTTATTTTGCGGCGATGGCCCATGACGGCCAGTTTCGTAAGGAGAATAAACCGTACATCGTCCATCCAGTTGAGACCGTAAAAATCCTGATTTCACTCCACGCCGACGAGGATACGCTCATCGCGGCTTTTATGCACGACGTTCCCGAGGACACCCCACACACCATCGAAGAGATCGAGGGCAAATTCGGTAAAAAAGTCGCGTTTCTGGTGAACGGCGTCACCAAGCTTTCCAAGGTTCATTACCGCGACGCGATGGCGACCCGCCAGGTTGAGTCCATCAAAAAACTTTTTCTCTACACCGCCGAGGATCCGAGAATCATTCTGATCAAACTCGCGGACCGTCTTCATAACATGCGCACGCTTCAGTACATCGACAAGCCTGAAAAACGCACCCGCATCGCCCGTGAAACCCTTGAAATTTTCGTGCCGGTCGCGAACCTTCTCGGGATAGAGGAATTGAAATCTGAACTCGAAGACCTTTGTTTCCGCTACCTGATGCCCGACGAATATGAGAGCATTTTTGACCGCATGCAGCGGAGCCGGGACAAAAACAAAAAAGTGATGGAGGAAACGCTCGATCTTGTTCTGCAGGAGTTCGAAAAGTCGAACGTCAAGGCGGTGGTTTACGGCCGCCAAAAAAACCTCTACGGCATTTACAAGAAGATCGTGGCCCAGGGAAAACGCATGGACGAACTTGATGACCTTATCGCCCTCCGCATCCTGGTCTCGGAACGCGAAGACTGCTATAAGGTTCTTGGCATTCTGCACACGCTTTTCAAACCGAAACCGGGCAAGTTCAAGGATTATATCTCAGTGCCGAAGGTGAACGGTTATCAAAGTCTGCATACGACCGTTTTCGGTCTTAAGGGCGTTGTCACGGAATTTCAAATCCGCACCCACCAGATGCATCTGGAAGCCGAATACGGAACCTCCACAAGGTTTTTTGAACAGATGGGGAAAATAAAGCATCCCATCAGCGAGGACAAACGCTCCAGCTGGGTGGAAAAGATACGGGAAATGGAGAAGGGGCAGCGTCCGCAGGAGTCTTTTCTCGACAATTTGAAGGAGGACATTCTGCACGACCGTATTTTCGTTTTCACCCCGAAGGGAGAACCGATCGATCTCCCCCAGGATGCCACGTGCATCGATTTTGCGTATTCCGTCCACACCCAGGTAGGGCATCGCGCCCTGAAGGCCGACGTGAACGGTGAAATTGTGCCGATCACCACGACGCTCAAAACCGGTGACGTTGTCCGCATCATCACTTCCGACCGGGCCAAGGGCCCTAACCGGGAGTGGCTTTTCTTCGCCAAGACGAGCAGCGCGAAAAACAAAATCCGCGAGTTTTTCCAGAAGGAGTCCAAGGAATCCAAGATCCATCTGGGACGCCAGCTTTTGCAAAAGGAGTATGACCGCGCCGGTCTTGGTATCATCAGGACCATTCCCCAGCGCAAGGTGCGCGAGTTTTCCCAAAAATTCCCCGAACTCCAGCTTCAGACTTTTGATGACGTGATCACGGCCATCGGCGAAGGTTCCATCGGAACGCTCGACCTGATGCACTCCCTTTACCCGGTGCGCGACTCCGTGAACGGTGCCCGGCATTCCGTGCTGGAGTTTTTGCGCATACATCCGCAACATCAAAAAACCCACGTGAACGTCAAAATTTCTTTCAGCGAGGATCATCCCGGATTGCTGCAGAGTCTCATTGAAGTCATTTCCAAGTTCAACATCAACATTTTGAAGACGGAGGGATATCTGTCGCTCTTCCGCAGGGTGTTTTTGTGTAAGTTCATCCTTGAGGTCGAAAACTTCCAGCAGCTTTCCGAACTTTTTGAAAACCTTGAACACGTCCAGGGCGTCCAAAGGGTGGAACGCCAGTTCTGGAAACGAAAACTTCTGTTTCTGATCGTGAGCATGTGTTCCTTTGCCGTCTGGGTCATCCATCCGTTCATCATGAGTCTGGCCAAAGCCGAGCTGGTCCAGAACCCGCACGCGATCTTCCCCGCGCTTTTTCAGTATTTCAGCTTTTTCATGCTCTTTCTGGGGGTATTCCTTCTGAAATCGCTCAGCAGAAGAAGCTTCCCCGAACTGCGTGAAACCACCGCGTACTGGATCATGTCTTTCCTGCTGAGCGCCTTCGCGATCGTCACTTTTTTTGGAGAAAATTATTTCCTGAAACTGAGTTTCAACTGGGTATTTGTTTTCGGTATCATCCTCCTGATAGCCGCGTATCAGATTGCCGAATACATTAATGCAAACGACCGCGGCTAGGCCTTTCCGTCCTTATCCTTAACACTCCGTCATGCAAAGAACCTCCATTCTGATCGGTTATGGCGCCGGCCTGCTGGCTTCATTTTTCTGGGGAATTCATTCGGTTATCATCCGGCATCTGACCGAACAGGGCGTCAGTCCATATCTTATCGCCGGACTGCGGCTTTATGTGGGGACCCTTACGCTTCTTCTTATCATCGGGATTCAGCGCCTCGTTCAGCATAAGAGACGGAAAGATCCGGTGAAATTCAAACTCAATCATTTTTTCTGGATCGCCGCATTAAGTCTCGGCGTGAACTTTTTGTTTTTCCAGACGGGGCTGCAGTACACGCTGGCTTCGGATGCGAACCTCATCCAGAATTTTTCCCCCGTCGCGGTTTTGATCATCAGTACCATTTTCCTCTCCCACCGGATTAAGGAGATCGCGCCGAATAAAGTTTTCTGGACCAAGGTTTTTCAGATCGTGCTCATCGGATCGATCGGCGCGTCCCTCGTGCTCGTGAACGATTCGAACAACGCCATCGTAACGGACGATCTCAAGTTCCTCGGAGATTTTTTGGAGTTCGCCGGAATGGTCTTCTTTTCTATTTTTGTCATTTGCAGCAGCGAATATTCCAAAACAGAAAAAAACGCTCCGAGTCTGCTTGTCACGATGCTGACGCTTGCCGTGGCGGCTCTGCCAGTGTCCTTCTTCGTGCCTTTCGGCGAGATAACCAGGCTTACCATGGAGCAATGGGGTTTGATACTGTTTATCGGCTTTTTCTCGACGGGCGTCGCCTACTGGCTCTGGCACATCGCTTCAAAACGGCTCAATGTCATTCCGCTGACCCTGAACCTGGTTTACATCGGCATTATCACGGTGCTGAGCGAAGTCATATTCCTTCACATCGCCCTGGACTGGAAGTTCATCCTTGGCGGCGTCCTGATGGTCATCGCCTCGGTTGCCGCTGAAATTATCAACGTTCAGGCAAGGAATTATCATCTCCGTCATCAGGCCGCCGAACACTCTTCATCATCAGTGGACGTTTAAAACAATTTCTGATATTTTTTGGTAAAAGGCATCACTTGACAAAAGCTCGTTTTACCATTATAGTTTGCGCCCTTGGAGGATTCTGAGGGAGCGGAATATGTATCATTATGGCTTCTGAAACACCACAACTCGAACCCTCTTCCGATGTGCATGGCGGCCATCATGGATCCACACCTCCCACTGAATTGGCTGTGACTATTGAGGAGAGCGGAATAAGACCAAAAATTGAGCCTGTCAGCGGGGCGGTGATACTCCCGGCAGAGAGGAGAACACCGAGAAGACCAAGAAACACCCCGGCAGGAGGCGTTGGGACGTTTGTGGGTGAAACAAGAGGTTTGGTGAGAACATGCGTGGCCAGTGGAACTCCGGCGCTCGATCAGCCGGTAAAGTCTCTTACAACAACCACCGGAAGAATATCTTCACGACCTCCGGCCCGCGGCAGCGACCGCCCGGGCGGTGAAGGAGGAGGGAGCAGCGGCAATGGGAACGGCGGCAGGAAGAAAAAAGGCGGCTCGGGCGAACATCCCGCGGCGGTTGTGGAAGATGCCGAAGGTATGCAGCGACCCACGAAAGACGTACTGACCGTCCAGGCCCTGCTCGAGAAACGTCACGGGATTGTTGTGGAAACCCCCAAAATTTATGAAACTTCAGCGAACCAGCGCGAATACCGTGAAAGATTGTTCGGCCCCCAGATGTGGGCGACTCTTCATGCGTTGCAGCAGCGCGCGGATTTAAAACAGATCGAGCAGCTTGATCCCGTTAAAAGGGTGGAGCAGTACTACGCGATGCTCGCCGCGGCGGATGCTTATAAAGCCGGTGAAATTCCCGAGGTAAACATCGGGGCCATGTTCGGGCTTCACGGGGATGACCTTATGGAGCTGTTCTGCTCCATAAAAGGGGATGAAGTGACCCGGAGGAAGAGCATTGAACTTGCCCCGGGCAACGGCGAGATCAGCCGCACCCTTATGGATGCGCGGGACAAGTACCTGGGCCTTGCGCACATCAGACACGGTATTCCCAAAGAGGGACGCATCGGCCGCCGACAGATTGAATCGCTGTGGCAGAACGCCTTCGCGAATGCCCGGAGTATTCCCCGGAGCGTGGACCCGAATATTTCCGCCGTGGACCTGGTGAAAAAGTTTGTGGATAAGGCGAGAAGAAAACTGATCAACGGCCGCCAGGCCGATATTTGCGCGTCACCCGATAAATTTTTTGAAGCCACCGGATTTGAGCCAAATTCAGCCGACTATCTCTTTATGAACCTGGCCCTGGACCGTCTGGGCGATGCCAACGCGGCGTTGAGAAATATGAAACTTCTGGCCAAGTTGGGCGACGAATCGACACAGTTTATGTTCGGGTTCTATGCGCCGTTTTCACCTCAGACTCTCAGTTTTTCCCGGAATGAAAATATCCCCGAGTTCGAATGTTTTGACCGGGACCGTGATTTGCGCCACCGCTGGATCGATCTCAGCAGGGTTGAGACCATCTACCGCATCATTGCGGACCTGAATATTATGTACGGTTTCAACACCAAGCGCGTCGCCGAACACGAGTACGAGGTGTACAGCGCGCACTGCATCGCCGAAACCGCCGGTGTTCTGCGCACCGACCCCAAGTACGCCTTCCTCAAAGATTTTGATTTCAACGACGAAGAGCTCAACCAGCGCCGCGCGGACGTTTTCAGCGGAACCATTCCGGACGGCGAGCTCGTGGGTTTCCCTGAACGGGAGCCGGTCATCCTGATTTCCGGAAACATCACCCTCCCCGAGGACGGTAGCAGATATAAACAGTTCGAGGACGATGACGCGGCATAGAGCATTACTCCACGGCGGCCAGAGCCTCCTTGATGCTCAGTTTCTTTTCGTAAAAGGCTTTTCCGATGATCGCGCCGGATGCGCCGATTTTTTTGAGAAGGAGAAGGTGTTTGATCTCCGAAATCCCTCCGGAAGCGTAAATTTTGAGATCGTTGCCAGTAATTAAAAACAGGCGGTCCATTTCGTCGTAATTCGGGTGGATCAGGGTTCCCTCGCTCCGTTCATCTTTGTACACGATCTCTTTGACCCCCAGAGGGATGAGTTTTTCGGCAAAATCAACGACGTCGATCAGTTCTCCGTCGGATGTTTTTCCGTCCCCCATCACGCCGCTTCCCTTTGACTGGATTTCAACGATCACTTTATCGGCCCCGAAACTTTGCACCGCTTCCCTGACGGCGTTGAGCGCAAACGGCCTGATGATGATCTTTGCGGCCCCCTTCGCAAAAGCGGCCTTCATGTCTTCGAGGTTCTGAAAACTGGCCTCCAGCTGAACCGGAATTTGCACCGAGGCGATGATCCGGCCGATAATTTCACGCTGGGTGAACTTCCCTTCCCTGCGGCTGTCCAGATCCACAAGATGCAGTTTTAGCGCGCCGCCTTTTTCAAAATACCTCGCCATTTCCACCGGGCTTTTGTAATACGTCTCCTTCTGTTCGTAGCTTCCTTTGTATAAAGCCACACAACGACCGTCCAGAATGTACATCGCCGGGATGATTTCCATATTCTTAACATTACAAATATTTTTTTATTCTCTCCGCTCTGCGTTGATAATGAACGCTTCGCGGTTTGCTCGGGCTAGCATGTACGCCCTCGCAAATGTCTCGGCATGCATGATGCCTCGCCAGCTGCGCTCTGCAGATGTCATTATCAACGCAGAGCGAGGAGGCCATGAATAACATTTCTAGTTGTTAAATCTGAAGTGCATGATGTCGCCGTCCTTCACGACATATTCTTTTCCTTCCGTGCGCATGAACCCTTTTTCCTTGGCGGCCTGTTCGCTGCCAGCTGTCACAAAATCCTCGTAGGCTATGGTTTCCGCGCAGATGAAGCCTTTTTCAAAATCCGTATGGATGACCCCGGCGGCCTGGGGACCTTTATCCCCCTGGTGAATAGTCCAGGCGCGGACCTCTTTTACACCGGCCGTGAAATAGGTGATGAGGCCAAGGGTTTCATATGCCGCGCGAATGAGGGCGTTCAAGCCAGTTTCCTTCAGTCCCAAATCAGAGAGAAACATTTTTGCCTCTTCATCGCTGAGCGCCCCCAGCTCTTCTTCGATCTTCGCGGAGATGGGGATGACTTTCTGGTCAGGACGGAGGCTGAGATTTTTTTTGAACGCTTCCGCGTCAAAACTTTGGACGTCGTTTTCACTCACGTTGGCAATGTATAAAAGAGGCTTGGCCGTCAAAAGGTGCAGATCGGAGATGTCCGTTTTTTCTTCTTCGGTAAAGCCCACGTCGATGATCTTTTTCCCTTCGCTGAGAAGTCTCTCAACCTTTTCCACCAGCGCGGCGTATTGCGCTTTTTTCTTGTCGCCCGATTTTGCATCGTTTTTAGCCTTTGCCGCTCGTTTCTGGACGGTCTGGAGATCGGCCAGGATGAGCTCTGTCTCGAGTATTTCCATGTCCCGTTTCGGGTCAACGTTCCCGTGGACGTGAATTACGTTTCCGTCGCTGAAGACGCGGACGACCTGGGCGATGGCGTCACACTCCCGGATGTGGGCCAGGAACTGGTTTCCCAAACCTTCGCCCTCGCTGGCGCCCTTGACCAGCCCCGCGATGTCAACAAACTCCACGATCGCCGGAATGGTTTTTTGCGGGACAACGAGTTCAATAAGTTTCTGGAGACGGTGATCGGGAACTTCCACCACACCCACATTGGGGTCGATGGTACAAAACGGGTAGTTGGCCGCCATGGCGCTTTTGGATTTGGTGAGTGCGTTAAAAAGGGTTGATTTTCCCACGTTGGGAAGTCCGACAATTCCGATTTTCATAGTCTTAGAGGGCGGTTAAAGAAATCATAACAGCGTTTGGCTGCGAGTCAGGAAGGCTGACGCCTTTGGGGAGAATAAGTTTTACTTTCGTGGGAGTCTCGGCAAATTTGAGCAGATCGAGGGAAACCGGTTCGGTTTCGATGCTTTCAATGCCGCTGAGCACCTCCTCTTTGCCTCTGATCGTCACCGTTTCGGGTGAGACGACCAGCTTTTTTGAAATAACCACCAGATCCACTTTGCCCTGGAGGTTCGGTTTCACCACAACGGTTTTCTGCTGAATGTCCTGCTCTATGGTCACTTCCACGAGCGCCTGCTCCGAGCCGAGCGTGACATTTTTGAGCGATGAAATGTTTTCCGGAAGTTTGAGGGTGACGTTCTGTTTGAAGTTGCTGCTTTCACCTCCGTCGAGTTTGATTTCGGCGGTGATGGAAGACAGCTTGGCCAACAAACTTTCCCCGCCGCTGACTTTCACGGTCGTTGGTGAGATCTGAACATCCTTCACACTGTAGCCCTTTGCCGGGTTTCCGGTTACCACGGTTTTGATTTTCAGATCTTTTTCCTTGATCGGTTCCAGTACGACGTGGACTGTGGAAGGTTCCACTTTGAGGATGGTGACTTTGTCGTTTTTGGAGGTCGCTGACAGGGCTACGTCCTGCTCCCCCACCTGTCCGTTCTTCAGGTCGACGGAAAGGTCAAAATCGCTCTTGGTGAGGTTTTTTATCATGTCCTGCTCCACCCTGATACGGATTTTTGCTTTGCCGAGGTCGTTGGATACGCTCATGGCCGATGGAACGTTCACGGCGTGGATCTCGATCTCTTCCGGGAAACGGTAGGAGTTGTTCTCGATGCCCACCACAAAGAACCACAAAACTATGGCCGACAGCAGGGCCAAAATCTTCAGTTCCCAGTTTTTGAAAAATCCTGTCATGCTTTTTTCTTTTTATGGTGCCTTTGTGGTTTGAGGAAATCCGTAAGAAGAATCTGGAGCCGTGTGAGCGAAAGGTTCTGCTCCAGATGTCCGTTTTGCGCGAACGAAATCGTACCTTTTTCCTCCGAAACCACGATGATTTTTGCGTCACTGATTTCGGAAAGTCCAAGAGCCGCCTTGTGGCGGGTCCCGGAGACCTGGCTGTATGTTTTGAACGAGTGCGGCAGCACGCACGACGCCGCCGCCACCAGGCCTTCGCGGATGATGACGGCGCCATCATGCAGCGGGGACCTGTTCATGAAAATACTGAGGATGAGTTCCTTGGAAATCTTCGAGTTCATCGGGATGCCCGTGTCAATGTACTCCTTGAGCGGGACGGAATTTTCCAGCACGATCAGCGCACCGATCTTTTGCTTGCTCATGTAGTCGCAGGATTCCACGAGGTGGTTGATGATGGCCGTCATCTCTTTTTCTTTTTGGCTCAGCGGAATCTTCGTGTGCCCGAGTTTTTCAAGCGCCATGCGCAGCTCCTGTTGAAAAATGACCGGGATTGCCACCAGTATTACCGTGAGAAACCGGTCCAGCAGCCATCCGAGGGTCACCAGCTGCAGTACTTTGCTCATCGCGAAAACAAACCCGACGATCACCAGTCCGATGAGGATGTTGACCGCGCGGCTGCCTTTCAACAGGGCAAAAAGGTAATAGAAAAGGATCGAAACCAGAAGAATGTCGATGATCACCTGAACGGGCGAAAAGTTCAGAAGCGTCAGGTTATCCCAAAATCCCTGGGTCTGGTGCCCGATGAAGAGGATGAATTCCGCCAACCATTTACTCACGATATCCATAAAAAGCTCATTGTAATGCGGTTACAAGTGTAGCGTGCCGGCCCCTCAAGGACAAGCTGAATATGAGTAGGGAGGGTTGAATTTTTCGAAGAGCAATAAAAACCCCGGGTGCGGACGAAGCCGGAACCCGGGGAGAATGTCATTTTCAGCAGGTGCAAAGGATGTTTTCCCCTTCTTACAGCGATTTATGCAGATTGCGAAGCTTCCTGCGGTTGAGGTAGAGAATCAGGCCGAACATTCCGGCGTATATCACGTCCTCCGGTCCGGAGCTGGCGAGTTTTCCTTTCTGATCTGCCATCGCGGCTTGCGCTTGTGCTTGAGCCTGGGCCTGTGCTGTGGCGGCAGCCTGCTGTTCCGCGGAAAGCGCCGCGCTGCCCTGCGCGCTTTCTCCAGAGCTGGCAGCCATGTTCCCGACATTGCTCAAACTTGAACTCAATGACTGGAGCGCGGCACCGTGGAGTTCGTCCGCCGGGGCCGAAGCCGAGTTCGTATAAAGCTGTTCCGGTTCCATCGCCGCGGTTGTTTCCGCAGGGGTTTCAGATGGAGTCTCACCAGGTAAGGATGCTGATTCCTCCGTCATCGTCTGACTTGCGGTCTCATCCGCGCCCGATTCCAGGCCTAACGATGTGCCCGCGCCAAATCCCGTCAGCACTTCCTCTTCGGATGAGCCGGCGACAATAACGTATCCTTTCATCTGCGGATGGAAAGAACAGTTGTATGCAAACGAACCTACCGAGGTGAAGGTATAAGTATAGCTTTCACCAGGGTTCAGCGGTGAACTGCTGAAGTTGTCACCGACGATACTGTGCGGAACACTGTCTTTGTTCGTCCAAACCACCGTTGTCCCCTTATCGACGCTCAGTGTCGACGGGTCGAACGCGAAATCGCTGATGGAAACCTCCTGAGTGGTACCCGATGGTGCCTGTGTGGAACTCTGGGTTTCGCTCTGCATTGTCGATCCCGAACCCAACACGTCCGCTCTGATCTCCACGGGTTCCTGGATCCAGTATGCAACGTAGGCGGCAAATCCGACGACGAGCAGGGCGGCCACCACCTTGATTTTCGTACCCGGAGTGACCTCCTCCTGGGTTTCCTCCTGTTCCTGTTCAACGACCTGTTGTTCTGGCGCAAGAACGGTTTGCTGTTCCTCCTTCAGGAATAGTTTCTTTATTTTGTTGAAGAGTTCCATAGGTTTTGTGTTAATTTTTATAATAAATCTTTACATCTTAACACATTTCCCCGATTTCTTGAAGCCCGTACCCCGCATGGGTAAGCCAAATCTACTATGCAAATCCTTGAAATGTTTTTTAATTATATATTTCGGGACTTTGTGAGGATCTTTCTAGAATTATTCGTTATTTTTTGCTATAATGTTAAGAATTTTTCATTATGCACTATGGCTTCTTCACTGCCCCCTCTGGATCTCACCAAACTCAACAGCCCCCAGGAATACAAACTGCCCGAACAGATTCCCGTCGTACCGGTGAAAGATCTGGTGGTATTTCCCTCCATGGTTGTCTCCGTGTACGTGAAGAATGCGGAACTCCTTGAGGCCATCCGGCAATCCATGGAACAGAAGGAACTCATCGGTCTGTTTTCAGAAATGAGTCCCCTCAAATCCGTACCGCCGGTGGAGAATCTCTATCGGGTGGGTACGGCGGCAGCCGTGCTTCAGGTCATTAAAGGGGAAGGGGCCGACGCCATGGTTCTTGTCGAAGGAATCAACCGTGTCCGGATCGATGAGTTCATGGCCACAGAGCCCTATGTACAGGCCAGGGTAAAAATGATACCAAAAGTAAAGGAGCCAAGCCTTGAGGCGGAAGCTCTCATGCATGACGTAAAGGAGCTGATCGCCAGAGTATCCCGAGGAGGAAAAACTCTCCCCGCTGATCTTCTGATCGGACTCGATAACCTTACCGATGTTGAAGAACTGGCCGATCTCGCGGCCTCTTATCTCACTCTTGAGGTCAAACGGAAACAGTCGGTCCTGGAAATCGAGGGGCTCGAAGAACGTCTCAAGAAGATCTCCGAATACCTGAACAAGGAGTTGCTGCTTCAGGAGATCCGTAAAAAAATACATTCCGAAATGAACAAGGACGTGGAAAAATCCGAGCGGGATTATCTCCTCCGCCAGGAAATGAAGGTAATTAAAAAAGAGCTTGGTGATAAGGATGCCGGCGGCATTCCCGGAATGGAGGGAATGGACAACCACGATGAGATCAAGGAACTGCAGAAACGAATCACGGCTGCAAATATGCCGGAAGAGGTTGAAAAAATCGCGAAGGTGGAGCTGGAGCGTCTGAAAAAGATCTTCCCGTTTTCCCCCGAGTTCGGCGTGGCACGAACCTATATTGAGTGGCTCTGCGACATGCCGTGGAACAAAAGTTCAGACGCCAAAGTTGACGTAAAAAAAGCCAGGAAAATCCTGGATGAGGACCATTACGGTCTGGAAAAAATCAAGGAACGCATTCTGGAGTATCTTTCCGTCTATCAGCTCCAGGGTTCGCCGGGAGCGACCATCCTTTGTTTTGCCGGTCCACCGGGCGTGGGGAAAACATCCCTCGGACGTTCCATCGCGCGCGCCCTGGGCCGTGCGTTTATCCACACTTCCCTTGGCGGCATACGAGACGAGGCCGATATCCGCGGACACCGCAGAACCTACGTGGGCGCGATGCCGGGCCGCATTATCCAGAGCATCAAGCGGGCACAGTTCAACGACCCCGTGTTTATGCTCGACGAAATCGACAAGATCGGCCGCGATTTCCAGGGAGATCCCGCCGCCGCCCTTATTGAAGTACTGGATCCCGAACAGAATTTCGCGTTCACGGACCACTATCTGGACGTACCTTTCAATTTGAGCAAAATATTATTCGTCACGACCGCAAATATTCTGGATCCCATTCCACCCGCTCTTCTGGACCGCATGGAGATTATCGAACTGCCAGGTTATACCGAAGAGGAAAAGATGGTGATCGCCCATAAATATCTTCTGCCAAAACAACAAAAGCTCAACGGATTGGAACCTTTTCCGTTCACCATGACCGACGAGGCGATCATTAAAGTTATCCGCGCCTACACGTTTGAGGCCGGACTGCGCGAACTGGAGCGTGAAATCGCTTCCATTTGCCGCAAGGTCGCCAAGAAGATGATTGAAACCAAAGAGGTGACCAAACAGGTCGGCGTCAAGGATGTCGTTGAGTTTCTGGGTGTTGAAAAATTCGATTATGAAAAGGCGGAAGACAAGGATGTTGTCGGTGTTTCCACCGGACTTGCATGGACTCCGTTCGGCGGTGATATCATTTTTATTGAGGCCGCGCTCATGAAAGGCAGCAAAAATCTGATCCTGACCGGAAACCTCGGGGAAGTGATGGAAGAGTCCGCCAAGACCGCGTTAAGTTTCATCCGCAGCAATGCGGCTCACTTTGGGATAAAAGACGAACTTTTTGAAAAATACGACATTCACGTTCATGTGCCTGAAGGCGCAACGCCCAAAGACGGTCCCTCGGCCGGCATTACCATGAGCACCGCGCTTGTTTCTCTTCTGACCAACCGCCCCGTCCGGAGAAATGTCGCCATGACCGGCGAAATTACGTTAACCGGCCGTATTCTGCCCATCGGCGGGCTGAAGGAAAAACTCCTCGCGGCGAAGCGGGCCCAAATCAAGGATATTATCATCCCCGACCGCAACAAAAAGGATCTCGCCGATATTCCCCAGCATCTTCTTAAAAACATTACCATCCACTGCGTTAAAACGTTCGACGACGTCCTGAAGATCGCTCTGGTTCCGTCCAAAGAAAAAACCCCGATGAAGATCACCAAGAAGGTCGTGAATGTTTCGCCAAAGAAAAAGGCCGTGGTGAAAATCATTCCACTCCCTTCCTAACCAGCGGTTCCTAGGTATCGATGACCAGGAGTTTAATGGTATTTTCCACGTCTGACACGTTGTTGAAGTGAGGGTAAATCAGGATATGGTGGAGACGCCTGAGGTTATAGAACAGCAGGCTGTGCATGTTGTTGTTGATCACGATGTTCACTTTGTCGTTCTTCAGGAAATCCGCCATTTCTATGAACTGGAACGTTTTGAACTCGAACGGCTTGGCGTTGAAACCGGTGATTTTCCCTTCCACCACGTCGACAAAGATGTAGTAGTGGGTTTCTTCGAATGTGGTGGCGATCCGGGAGTGGAGTCCGTCGTTATTTTGCACGGGAACGGCCACCCTGACTTCACGGGTCAGCGGTACCTCAAAAAAGATGGAAAACTCCTTGAAGTGGCGGTCCAGTTTCATGATTTTTTCCTTGAGATTCCTGAGATCGTTCCGGATGTCTTTCGCCTCGACGTAGGGGTTGATTTCCACAAAGGCTTCGCCGAATATGTACGTCCCGGCCCTGCGCATGCGGATGTTGCCGATTTTTCCCACGATCCTCGATTTCGTCTGGAGAATTTTCTCGACTTTATTCATCAGGTCCTGGTCGTCGAAGTAATCCAGCAAAAAGAACAGGGACTCTTTCCCGCTTTCCGCCCCCACTTTTAAAATCAGACCGGAGAGGATCATGCCGATGATGCCTTCCATGTACGGAATGTGGAAAAAACTTGCCGCGATTCCCGCGAGCACCGCAATTTGCGAAATCAGATCGCTTTTCTTTTCCTTTCCGCTGTTGATAAGCGAAAGCGAATTGATGCGTTTCCCCGTTTTTATCAGGTAATGGGCCAGGTGCAAAGACAACAGTATGGAGACGGCGACCTGCCCGAGCGCCAACGCGTGGTCATGTGAAACCTCAAGTTCAAAAAGTCTGTTGAAGCTGTCCTTAAAAACCTCTATTCCGAGATAGATGATAAGAACCGACGCCAAAAAAGCCGCAAAACTTTCGGCTTTGTAATAGCCGTATTTGAACTTTTTGTCGGCCTGACGCCGGCTCATTTTCAGTCCGATGTAACTGGCAAAAACCCCGAGCATGTCGGAAAAACTGCTCAAAGCGTCCGCCATGAGCACCACGATTCCCGTGCTGTACCCCACCGCCCCTTTCAGGAGAGCGAGCAAAGCAATTTCACCCATCGCGAAAAGCGCGGTCCGGGCTCCCTGGTTCAATTCGTCGCCGTCTGCCGTGGCCCGGTTAATTTTTTGGGGCGTTTTGGCCGATTTGTTCGGTTGCATAGCCATCATTTCATTATACCATTTTTTTATGCGGAGTGGTACACTTTGGGCATGATTTCTCCCTGCTATTTCATCGACCTGGACACGCAAGAGGCCTTTGTGGGATCTCATGGCGTTTTGGCCTCCGGCAAACAGAATACCGGCGTATTTATTGATTACGAGACCTTGAGGGCAAACCTGAAACTGCTCAGCAGGCATGCCGTTAAAAAAGACTGGCCGATCCTGGCCCCGGTAGAAGTTTATGAAGACGGAGCCGGGGAGACCAAAATCCTGAAAGGGCTCCCTGTACACTGCAAACGCGGCAGCAAGGACGCTAAAAAAATCAAAGAAACCGCCGTACGGGGGGCGCTGACTCTTTCCGCCGGTTCAAAGGGTAAATCTCAAAAATATTCCGTAGCGCAGTATAAAAAACTTCTCAAAAAACATCCGCAGATTGTTTTTGAAAAATACGGGTACGACGTTTTCAAAAACCCCCATTTCCTGAAAATGCTAAAGGCAGGAGGAATCAAGACATGCGTCGTCTACGGAGCCGCCCTTGATTTCGGGCTTGAATCCCTGGTTCTCAAGCTCTTGAAATCCGGATTCCACGTCTATATCCCCGTCGACGCCGTCAAGGCGATCAATGAAGAAAACCGCAGAATGGCTCTGGTGGAACTCCGCAAGTTCGGAGCGGAAATGTGGAACACCGAATTCATTTTGAAAAACACATGAACGACGGTGGGCGGCGATAAAATCGGCTTCCCATTTTAAGGGCGGCATGATACCATCCTCCCCTCTTTTAACGTTCGTATGAAGATCCTCAGGCCAATCGTGACCATAGCAGTTATGGTCGGAGCCGTTTACCTGCTCTATACGTATGTCATCTTTCCGTTTTTTTTCCATTATGTGAAGGTTGTCCATCTTGTGGATGCCGACACGCTGCTGGTAAAAGACGGCAACAAAATCATGCAGGTCCAGCTGATTGGCGTGGATGCACCGGAAAAAACCGGCCCCTACAAATATCCCCAGTGTTTTGACGACGAAGCCAGACACGCGACTGCCGAGGAATTTTTCATCAAAAGCCAGGATGTTCGTCTGATCAAGGACGATCTTCTGACGGACAAGGATACCGGCGGACGCTACCTCCGGTATGCCTACCTGAAAAACGGGGATCTCCTCAATGAAAAAATCATCATGGAGGGTTTGGCCAAACAGTACCTTGATCCGACGCAAAAATACCAGAAACAGGACCAGCTTATGAAAGCGCAGGTTGAGGCACATTCAAAGAACCTCGGGATCTGGAACCCCCAGGGTTGTAACGGTTATTTTGGCTAACCGCTGCGTAAACACCTTCCGGAAAAAGATTCGAAAATCCCGTTGCGGCTTAGGCCACACCGGGTAGTTTTTTTAGTCCTCCCCCGAACTTCTGAAACCTCAAGATACTAACCGTAACAAGGATAAGCTGCTACGAACAATTACATGTGAGTGTCGGTTAGGACGAAACGTTGGGTATCTGCTCTTTGCATGACTTCAAAACCCATCAAGTAAAGACAGACACGGGAACATGTTGCTGGGCGCGAGTGTTACCGACCATGAGATTCCGAGAAAATCGAGGGAGGGAGCTGTCTTGAGGACTGAGGGTCAAAATAAACTGACCAAAGCCCAGTCCGAAGACAGCTCTCTCCCGCATTAACTCGTTGACTTTCTTTTAAGGATCGCGGACCGAAGAAAATTTCTTCAGTCCCCCTTAAACTTCACGAGGCAAATTTCAAACATCTGAGCACCTCGGAAAGTATTGGTTTCCTTGGTAGTCACTTACCTTATCCCATCGCTGGAATAAGACAGTACCTCTCTCATTTACCGGCACATATCGCTTGAACAATAGACCGAAGCCTACCGAACAAAACAAGAGGCGTCGACAAACGAAGCACAATCTCTTCTTTCTACAGTCCGGTCTTTTAACCCGCCGAACGAAAAAGATAAGCACGCTAAGAACCTGGGGGACTCTTAGACGCGGTTTTACTCTCCACGACGCAAAGCCTAAGGAGGAAGCTGCCAAGGATCCTGAGCATGGAACCGACCATATTGCTATAACCGACGACAATACTCAAGGTCTCTGGCAGCTTTCTCCCTATCTTTGCACTCCGCCATGGCGGAGTCGGAAAGCGTTTTTTGTTTTTAAAGATCTTTGTTTTTATTTTTAACCCCTGAGAGAAGGATCGAATATCGAACCCAAAAGAAGCGATAAGGTTCTTCCGTGGAAATGAACAGCGATAACCGGAGCTAAAGCCATAACCATTGTCCGAAATGTGTCGGCGAATAAAGTTTGATCCAAAGCCGAAGCGATGGAAAAAAACTTCATGGTGTCGAAACACTCCATTCGGTCTCCCGCCTAAAGCACTTGATCTACGAGCCCATCAAGCGGCGAAGCGAGGCGTCGGGAGGAGTTCTGGGGGAACTCTCCAAACGATCCGATCCCTGCAAACTCAGGAGGAATCTGCCTAAGACGTTAAAACTGAAGTGGTGGGACTTGCAGTAGCAATGTTTCAGGCAGGTTTCTCCCGGGATTGAGGGTTTGTGCGCGCTGAATTTCGGGGTCGCGCAACATGCATCTAGTTTTCAAAAATCATCATTTCACATAATTGTACCCCATAACCTATATATCTGTCAATACCCCGGGGTGGCTATTTTCAGTGCCCTCATAATGGCTTATTCATATGAAAATTGCTGCAAACCCCCGCTTTTTACCCAAAAAAACTTTTGGAAATTATGGGATTTTGTGTTCTTAAAAAACTAGGATTGATCTTTTGGGCTGTTTCGGGTAACTTTTTGTGTGCAATTTTCGTGTTCCGTGCCGGGATAGCTCATTGGTAGAGCGCTGCCCTGAAGAGGCAGGCGTACTCAGTTCGATTCTGAGTCTCGGCACCATTTTTATGTCATCATGAAAAATGATGCGATTATTTTTGATCTTGATGGAACTCTCTGGGATGCAACGTCCGCTACGGCAAAAGGCTGGAATAAAGCATTGAAGATTCTTGATGCTCACAAAAGTCTTACATCTGAAGATATTCGGAGCGTCACCGGAAATCCCCAGGAGGTTTGTATCGATATTCTTCTTCCAGGTATGTCAGGAAAGTATCGAGATTTTGTCGAACATCTGACAAAGTATGAATTGATGGCTATCAAACAGGAGGGAGGAGAACTTTATGAGGAAGTTGAAGATATGATCCCGTTTCTTGCGTCAAAGTATCCTTTGTTTATTGTAAGCAATTGTGAAGAATGGTATTTAGATCTCTTTTTTAAGAAGTACGATTTGAAGAATTATTTTAAAGATACGGATTGTTTTGGTAAATCAAAGAAGGCAAAAAGTGTCATGATCCGTGAACTCACTACTAAATATCATTTAAAGACTGCTGTTTACGTTGGAGATACGGCTTCAGACCAGAAAGCGGCAATTGGGGCCGGTGTTGATTTTATTTTTTGCGCTTACGGTTTTGGAATAATTGAGAATCCTCCAGCTTCTATAAACTCATTTCGCGATCTCCCCAAACTGTTAGAAATATGAGATAATGTGCGGATATGAACGATACTACGAAAAAAGAGGCGGGTCCTGTGCTTCCGGAGGGTGATCTTGCGACGCCGCAGGGGCCACATACACCGTCCCTTGCGCCTGAAATAGCCGAGAGACGGGAAGAAATTGTTTCTTCGACGCAAGCCGTCTCCGAGGAAACGCCACGTACTGAAAGACTTGCCCTCCTTCGGGAGGCTCATGAGGTTGTGGAGGACGATTCCGACGTGATTGATATCTTCATGTACGCGCGGAGCGATATGCCTTTAACACGAAAAGAGTTTCTGAAGGATTTTCCCAAGGGCAAGGCTCTTGTCATTACGCAGGAACAGATGGAGAAAATCGAGGCACTGTCCGATAATTTCTTCAGTTATATTGATTCGAGCGGAAAAAGAAAATATGTGAATTCTGAAGAAATGGCTGGGCCGTTGGTTCTCTTCCTTGCTGATTTAGGAGGATAACCATTGACCCTTCTTAGCCGCTAAAGCTCACCGTATTCGAGCCGGTTTTTTTAAAGTGCCGGAGCATAAAAAAGGTCGCGACGAGGTCCATAATGCCGGTCACGGTGAACACCGCTCCAATCACCAGTGTTTCCATGGGCAGGGCTGTTACCGTGCTTTCAAACAGTATGTTCGGGCGGGTCAGAAAGGCGTAGTAGATAATCGGAAGGGCAGAAATAGCCGGAATCCCGTAACTGAGGGCTGCCAGCGCCCCGATCAACACTTCAATTTTCACGTTTTCCGATCCGCGGAGTTTAAGGATGATGGTTCCAAGTCCGAGGAAAGCGAAGTAGATTCCCAGCCCCTGGAGAATGTAATTGACGATGATCAGATTCTTGTCGTTTTTTATCCATGATTTGTCCGGATTGCTTTCCGAGTAATAGACCTCTATGGAATCTCCGATTTTGTATGCCGGGCTGCTGGACCAGATACCGTTCTGTGACCGGTGCTCCCCGTCGGTCGTCTGGTAGGTGTACATTTCCGCCCTGGCGTCGTCCTCATCGTAGGCGTAATCGACGACTTTTCCGATCGTCAGGATGTCATCCTGTCCCGTAACCGGCGTAATGATCCAAGGAACCAGCAATCCCATAATGGCTCCGGCAAGGGCGAAAAAGATGCCGACGTACCAGATTTTCACGTCTCCGTGAATGTTCCCGTGGATAAGCGCGTTGTTGTTGTCCATATTTATGCGGTGATGGAGTGACTGGCATATCATACCAAAAAACCCCACTCATAGTGGGGTTTTTATGTTCACTCTTTTGCGGCCGTTAAAATGCGGACCAGATCAGCTGGTTGTACACTTCGTGGTGGAAAAGGATCTCACCTGATTTGATTTTGTTCCCGAGGGCAAGTGGGCTGCGTTGAGCGACCATGGTTTTGAGTCCGGCGTACTTGCGGTGATTGTCAGCTCCAAGAATTTTTGCCATGAATTCGCTTTTTTCGAAGTTGGTGATGGCGGTGTTGATCTCGCCCGGAAGTTTTTTCACTTCGCCGCCGTATACCGCTTTTTCCATTTTCTTGAAGTCGGCTTCGGAGGCTTCCATGCCGGCCAGACCGGCCTGAATGAGGGTGTAGAAAGAAATGTAGGGACTTGAGTCCGGAGCCACGGTTCTCACCTCAAGGCGCGCGCTTTTTTCGTTGCCGATCGGGATTCTGATCATGGAACCGCGGTCCGTCGAGGACATCTTGATTTCGTTCGGAGCTTCGTATGCAGGATCAAGACGCCGGTAGGCATTGACGCTTGAGTTGATCGTCAGACAAAGATCGTCGGCATGGAACAAAATGCCGGTCGCGAACCGGTATGCCGTGTCGGAAAGCGAATGTTTTCCTTTGGCGTCGTAGAAAAGATTCCTGCCTTCTTTGGAGAGGGACATGTTGGTGTGCATTCCGCTCCCGTTGATGCCCTGGACCGGTTTTGGGAGGAAGCATGCCGTAAGGCCCATGGCGGTGGCGACCTGGCGCGCCAGCAGCTTATACAGCTGGATCTGGTCGGCCGTATCCAGTGCGTGGGTATACTTGAAGTTCAATTCGAACTGCGCCGGCGCGACTTCGGGATGGTCTTTTTCATTTTCATATCCCAGCGCGCGCTGCACCTCCGCGAATTTGTCGATGAACTTACGTAAAATATCCTGGGGCAGCGAGCTGTAATATCCGCTGGAGGTCACCAGTTCGAATCCGGTTTTTTCGTCAAAAGACTGTTCGGCTTTCATCCCCTGGAACAAAAAACCCTCGATTTCCGGCGCAATGTTCACGGTGATCCCTTTTTTTGCGAGATCGTTGCAGAGTCCCGAAAGTTTTGAGCGGAAATCGCTTTTGTACGGGGTTCCATCCTTATCGCACACATCGGCGAACAACAGCACTTTCCCTTTCCCAAACAGGTCCGATGGCGCAAAGCGGAACGATCTCCAGTCTATCGTGAGCCGGAGGTCGGACTCCTTTTGCGGCGTGAATCCCCGGATGGATGAACCGTCGAACGTCAGGTTGTCTTCCGATCCCAACAAATATTTTTTGTCGTAGTCCAGCGCGTGCAGCCTTCCTTCCAGGTCGCTGAAAAAAACCGTGACCGCTTTGATTCCGACTTCCTCCCTCAGATAGTCCATGTATCTCGCACGCATCTGTTCGTTGGTGTCCCCGCTCATCCTCATTTTTTTTATCTGGAGGTTTCTGTCTTCCAGTTCCAGGTAGCTTAAATCGAGCAGGTGGTCCGGTGAAGTGAAATTGAATTCGTAATCCCGTGCCCGGGGCACAATTTTATGTGCGGTTTTGGCGGCCGCAACTTTTTGAATGACATCTTCCATAGGAAGGAGAAATGAAAGAGTAATACCAACAACATACAAACTTCTTTTTCAAAATCAACAGGTAAAAACTGCCAAAAACGGCCTGTCGAAAAAATCTACAACAGTAATGGATTTGAATGAGAACATTGAAACGCCCGAAAAAATCTTCGCGATTGTCGCAAAAAGTTACATCACAGTTGGGGGCGATGCGCAATATGAACTAGATGTTCAGAACGGCCTTTTCCAATAACCGCGACACACGGTTCGATTTGCCCGATGTCCTCAGTTCGCCGGTACGTTCCAATGCGTCCAGTATTGCCTCCGAGGCTTTGACGATCTGCTCTTCCTCCCACCCCCGCTGCTTTGCTGTGCGCATAATGAATTCTACGACCTCGTTGATTCTTTCCCTGGAGTACCAGCCTATCCCCTTCCGGATGATGGCGTTTTCCACACCCGCAAGCACGATAATCCGGAGTTCGCGGTTCAGTTCGTGGTACCTGGTGAACCGGGCGTAGATCGACATTCTTGTCTCGGTTATGGCTTGCGTAACCGGAGCTGTTTCCGCTTGTGCCGGCTTTGATTCCTCTTGTTCAGCCTGAGGTTCCTGTTGGATGCCTTGTCCGTATTCCGTCGGTGCCTGGATGGTCATAAATGATCATAAGAATTATTCGTCCTCCCGTATTGCCGCCTGGAGCTTATGGATGAATCCCATGTTTCCACCGTCCATCGGTTTGGTGTATTTCACTTTGGGGTCCTTGTACATGTTGACCATGTAGGTTTCTCCTGATTCGGGGGCATCATCCCCTTCTTCGAAGACAACTTCAACCTCCACTTCGTCACCCACTTCGCTTCCCTGGATGACCAGCATCTCCCCTTCTTCGCCACCCGGTTTGCTGTGCTGAAAAAGCAGTTCCTCATCATCGGCGATCCTCTGAAGAATCGCGATCAGATCATCCAAGTCCCTGCATCCGACCTTATTGAGAATCCGTGCCAATTTCTCCCGGTCCAGGGGAATTTCCAGCAAAATGTCTTCAGGAACGACCAGTTCTTCCGGAATGACCGTGCACCGGGGGGCCTCCTGTACCTGTACCTCAATCGTGTGTATTACGGGGACCTGTCGCATCAACGCTTCCTTCATACCCGAGATGATCTGCGGTGTGGATCCGCGCGGTTCCGGTACTTGTGGTAGTTTTACTCCTTTCCGTGCCGTTTCCGGCGCCTTGACCCTTGGCTGATATTTATTCATCAGCTCAATGTATTCTTCGGGGAATTCGTCATCGCAGCACCCTTCCAGGTATGACAGGACGACCGTTTTGCTGCCTGCCTGGTACTCACACCTGGCGATGCCGAGTTTTGCGAAGTGGCTTAAGGTCTTAAAGTCTTCGTATGCCTGGCTCCCCGGCCGGCGGGGGTCGCCATCGTGAAATTTCAGAAAAATCTCCCATCCTTTCCTTGAGGGATCGATATCCTCCAACCGGCACTCCATGGACTGGCCGTCCAGGGCGTCGAACAGCGCGTCCACCTCGTCGCCCAACTCCGAGCCGCTAAATATTCCTTTTGGTCCTGTTCCTTGTCCGGTCATATTTCTTGTTGAAAGGCGGTTATTCTAACAATAATTCTTTTACCGTGTCAACAATCACCCCTTTTTGGCTTGATGTTGACAAAAAGGTCTTGGCGGGGGTAGCCTGAGCTCGCAAAAGGAAAAATTCGAAAAACAAACCGAATGTATTGACCTACTTCATTATTCCCACGCCTATGGGGACAGTATGGACAATCATCATCGGTATTCACGTCTGTTCACTCCTCTTTTTGAGCGCCTACCTGAGGAGGCTTTTGAGTTATGCCCGGAAGTACCGGATGCCCGAATCCAAGTACACGCTGTTGTTCGGATGGGTGAACCTGAATCACATTGTCATCGTCTACGTCGTTGCCTCCGTTCTTTTTGTCGCGCTCTCCCTTACTTTTCTCTTCCTTTACTGATGGTTGAAAGTATCGAAAACAAGAAAGATCTCCACTTTAAAGGCCAATACGCCGATGAGCAGGTTGAGGCATTTTTCCGGGCACACTGGATTACGCTTGTGCCGGGCATTATTGCCAATATTTTTTTCCTGGTGGTCATTGCCGTGATCTTTGGTAGCTTTTCCTCCGAGATCGCGGCCTTTTTTAGAACTTCCATCGGGGAACTCGTTTTGATCCTCAGCGTCTTTCTTCTGACCTATTTCATCCATAATTTTTTTATCAAGCTCGTCAACCATTTTTTGAACACCGTTATCGTTACTAATTTACGCATCGTGGAAATCCAGAAGATGATTTTCGTCAAGGACCTGCAGATTTCACTGGACCTCAGGATGGTGCAGGACGTGAAAAAAATGCAGAACGGGATTCTGGAAAACGTGATGAACTTCGGTGAGCTCATCTTTATGATGTCCTCTTCCGACGTGAGGGTCATAAAATTCGTTCCGAATCCCAATTTCCAGTTCCGCCTCATTAACCGCGTCAAGCTTGAGGCTGTGCAGAAACGGCTCGGCGCCAAAGACAACACGCGGTCGCACCAGTCGATTCTTTTTGAAAATTTCACCTCTAACGTGACCAAAGAACAGCATCTGGATGCTTGACGTCGTCTTGATTTTGGCCTTTAATCACGTCATGAGAAAAGCTTTTGTCATTGTGGGAACTGTGATCGTCATCGGCATTGCCGGAGCGACTTATTATCTGTACAAACAGCAGCAGTACGCCAAGGAGAGCGTCCCCGTCGCGGTTGATGCCGGGCAGCTCGCGGATGCCGACACGTCCGCCGATACGACTGTTACGATGCCTGCGGGAGAGTCCGCCGGAGCGTCGGGAAAGAATGTTCCACTTCCCTCTGAGCTTAATCTAAAGATGACTTTTTACCCCCAGGCACCGTTTGGGGACTGGGATTATCCGTGGCAGGAGGCCTGCGAAGAAGCGAGTATTCTGCTCGTCGCCAACACCTATTTCAACCGCAGCTGGACCCGCGAGGAGTTCCGTGACGAAATTCTTAAACTGGTCGACTGGGAGACGAAAACTTTCGGTGACTACAAACATACCGACGTCCTCCAGAACACTCAGATCCTCAGCGAGCTTTTTGGGCTGCAGTCGGTCGTCCTGAACGATCCGACCTATGACGACGTCCGGCGTTCCCTTACCAAAGGCCATTTTCTCATCGCGTTTTTTGCGGGGAAGCGGCTGGGAAACCCGTTCTATAAAAACGGGGGCCCGAACTACCACGTCATGGTCATCAAAGGGTATAAGGAAGGGGAAAAAATTATCACCTCCGACGTGGGAACCAAACACGGCGAGGACTATGTCTATACGTGGGATGTCGTGCAAAACGCTCTCCATGACTATGACGAACCCATTGAATCAGGGGCAAAACGGATGATCGAGGTCATCCCTCCCAAGTTTTGAATAACGATGCCCATATGAATGCAGCGAACGACGGTGTCCCGAATTTCTCGCTTGATGTCCTGGGCAGGAAGATTGCTTTTTCCACGCTGGTGCAATATGCCGGCAAGGTTTTCCAGCTGGTCCTGGCCACCGTGACCCTCAAACTTGTTTCCAACTTTTTGACCCAGGGCGGTTACGGGGTCTATGCGTCGATTTCCGAGTATGTCCTGTTTTTTTCCATGGCGGCCAACCTGGGAATATTCGGCAATGTGGTGAGAATGATGGCGGACAGGCCCAAAGACGGAGGCGTATTCATGAACGCCCTGGTGCTGAGAATGGGAACCGCTCTGCTATTTTTTGTGACGGCCGTTGCGATTGCCCTGTTGAACGGAAGCGACCGGGTGTTTATGACCGGAACGATTATTTTCTGCGGAGTTTTGTTTTTTGACTACGTGACCTCGGTCTGCGACGGCATGCTCCAGGCCAACTACCTCATGGGAAGGGCGACTTTCGCCTTAATCGCCGGAAAAATCGTCAACCTGGGGCTCATTTGGCTCGTTATCCGGGGGTTTCATGAGGCCCCGGACCTGGTTTCCATTCCTATGATTTTCGGGGCGACCCTGGCCGGAAGCCTGCTGACGGCCGGCCTGAGTCTGTATTTTGTGAGAAAAAACATCGAGTGGAGCTGGAAAGTCAGCGGCGCCCTGATGCTGAAAATCTTTGAAGTAAGTCTTCCGTTCGGCATTATCAATATCCTGAACAACCTGTATTTCCGTTTCCTTCCGGATTATTTGAGCCGCGGGTTCCTGGACGACGCCCATTTCGCGAGTTTCAGCCTGTACTTCCGCATTGCCCAGGTTTTGAGCCTGGCTTCGACGTTTCTAATGTTTTCTGCGCTTCCGGGACTGACGGAATATATTTTTGAGGGTCACTGGCAAAAAGCGCAAAAACTTTATAAAAAAATTCGGAAAATTTTACTGGCGGGCGGACTGGCTCTGGTGGTGGGCGGATCGCTTGCCGGACCGACGGTTCTGGCGCTGCTCACTCATTCAAAATACGTCCTTCCGGAGTTCTGGTTCGTTCTGCCGATGATGCTTCTGTTGGCGGCCGTTTCCTACGGATATGATCTCGTTCTCATCACCCTCTTTGCGGCGGATGAGGATGTGTGGTTTTTGAAACGGGAACTGGTCGCGCTTGCCGTTGCGGGAGTGTTTTTTGTGTTGGCGTCTTTCGCTTTTCAGGATACTTCCACAAAAATGGCCCTCATTTTACTGGGAGCCATTGCCGGTGAATCGTTTATGGTGGTTGCGGGGATGAGAAAAGTGCGAAAAGTGATTGCAGCAGCTCAAAATTAGGCATTTGCCTCCTTTTTCTTTTCCTCGAAAGTTTTCTGTCCGTTGCCCTTGCCGAAAACTTCATCAAAGGCCGCTATCGCCTTGGTTATGATGCCGTCCAGCCCTGCTTTCATGGTGGGGTATTTTCCTTCCTTAATTGCTTTCGTAACATCAGCCTGTGTTTTTTTCACTTGAAACTGCTGTGTCCATAGTGTCGTATACATATCGGCAAGTACGGTGCCCGGCTGAGGTTGTGTTGCTATACCGCCTCCGGTCACTCCAAGTTTTTTAAGTGCTTCTGCCAGTTTCTTTTGCTCCTCGGGCGTTTCGGCTTTTTTCTCGGCATCGGCAAGTTTATTTTGCAGATCCGTGAATGGATAATCACGGTTGTTGAATATTTCAACAACCTTTTTGTTGACGTCTTCATCGGTCAATTCCGCAGCTTCGAGTTTTCCGAGTTGATCCATTTGAGTAGCGACGACTTTGGCACCCTCTTGTTTTGAGCCGTCAACGTTGGCCTCCGGACCTTCCTGTTTTTTTTCAGTTGCTTTCCCGGCTTCCAGGCTTGAACCTTCCGCTCCTGCTGCCATATAAATCTGGCGGTTCGGCATAAAAAGTTTATTGAGTCTCTCCATAGTGTGGTGTTTAAGTGGATGGATTGTCTGTTATTGTACCATTATTGATGATTTTTCTCCAGATGGATGCACTCTGCCGCGCCTGGGGGGAACTAATAGAAAAAACATTGAAATCCGTACGGGTTTCGGGTAAATTTCCTTCGCAATGGACATGTTGGAGTGCGGGTGTAGCTCAGTTGGCTAGAGCGCAACCTTGCCAAGGTTGAGGTCAGGGGTTCGAGCCCCCTTACCCGCTCCAAAGTGAAATCATCTCTCTTAAGATGGCCTTTTTAGGCTTACCGAACTGCGCTTCCACCATTATGCCTCTTTTTAATTTTTTGAATCGTTGATCCGGAAATGCCCGCTGATTTGAGTCGGCCAGGTGAGTAAGTAGTCGTCTTCTTGTACGCCCCGTCCATAGTTGTGTATTAAAAGGGGAACGCCGTCGGGGCGGCGTTTTGATGATACAACTGCCACGTGCCATAAGCCGCCGGGTATTTGGTCAAATGTTACAATGTCGCCTCCCTGCCAAATTGTGAGGTTTTCTTTGTTTCCCGGAATTACCTGGGTCGTGAGGCTTTCTGCAAATTTACTCAGGTAAACGCGAATATTTTGGACCCGTCTAAAATTAATGTTTGTATCGGGTTTAGGGTTTGAAGGATAATCTTCCGGGTGTTTTTTCATGTCCTGATCGATGTCTTTTTTGAAATCATAGCCGGTGGTTTGGAGTGCACGCCAAATGACGTCGGCACAGGCACCTTTCTGTGGTGGTGGGTAGGCATCAGGGTAGTAGGTCGTGTCATATTCTGTTACCACACCGATCTGTGATCTTGCTGATTCTACAATATCAGTAAAATCGTCGACTCCATCACCATCCTGGTCGTTAGTACTTTTTATCCGGTCGATTTGAATCTCCAGACTACTTTCCTTGGAGTTGAGTGGGGATGTACAACCTGCCAGCAGATTGAGCGTTATGAGTGCCAATATCAAAATCTTGCTCTTCATGGCTTGATTATAGCAGAATTGCCGAAATACCCAGTCGTTACATTAGGCGAACCATCATTCGGCTTCGCTATTGTTTCCGGTTCAGATGAAATTCTCCTTTCAGTACCCCATAAGCGGGAAGCGTTACCGTGGCGGTTCCCGTTATGATGTCGGTAGTGTAGTTGCCTTGCATGCTGGCTGTGGCACCATCCACAACAACTGTTCCAAAGTCTAAACGGCTCCCGCTGACCCGTATTGAGATTGGGCTGTATCCCGTATCGTTCGTACACTGCTTGGGGATGGCAATGGTCCCGACGGGTTTCGGAGCCACCGTTTGGCCTGTGGCACACAAGTTTGTATAACGGATCCTGCCTGAAGCAATATTATTCCCCACGGAATCAATAACCAGCTCCATATCACCATCTTCGTAGACAGTTGTGGTCGCCGGGCCGGTCACGAATTTTCCATATACCTGCAGTCCTTTTCCCTGAAGTGACGACACCCATGTTCCCCTCAGGTCGCGGACGGGCGTCAGATTGCCGATCGGGGGCTTTGGGGTAATGATGGAGTTCATCTTATCCTCTATAACTTTGCTGTTCATGATCACTCCGGTGACGATAATGGCCCCGGCGGTAAGCAAACCTGTGATAATTTTGAAATTTTTGCCCATATTTGTAAGATAATTATTGTTTCCAGCCTAAAGTATATTATATACATACTTCCGTTTGGCCGCAAAGTACCTCTATTAGGCTCATGCTACTTGGTCGAACCCTTTCTTATAGTCATCCGGGAGTAATGGAAGAATGGCCTTCCAGTATTTCATTCCGATGGGGCTGGCGCGCAGGATTGCCTGGGCTTCCGGGTCACGGGCATCAAACCGGAGCTGAAAGTGCATGGCGTCCCGCCCAAGGTAGCTGAAAGCGGGATTCCGCGTTCCTCCCCAGGCAAAGCCCGCATTCACAAGTGCCAACACCACTTCGTCGGGAATGTCGCCCCGGCCGTCTTTGGTGTCGTTAGTGTCGGAATCCAGGTCGATGGCGAGTCCGTACGCGTGATGACTTTTTACGTTGCTCATTTTGCCGTTTAACCGCATGTTGCGGTACGCAAACCCGCCGATTTTGTTTCTGGGCTGGTAATTGATGTTTTGACTGCGGATCGCGTCTTCGGCGATTTTCAGAAACGGAATTGCAAGCAAGTTTATACCGGCACCGCTGCGGCCTTTGTGGTCAATCGTTTTGCCCAGAAAGGAGATGGTTTCACCCGTGATGGGATCTTTGTAGGCGATAAACCTGCGGACCTCCGCCTCCGTTCTTCCATAGTGTTCCGGAAGGTTTTGATGGTTGAGCGTGGTTCTGTTTTGCGCGTAAATGGCGTCGATTCGCGGATTGAGATCACCGTTGGGAGTGATGGTGCCGGGTTGCGTTCCGGGCCGGTATGGAACCACTTCGACGTCACTTGAAGATTCCGGGGGTACGAATACGGGCGGGGTTATCTCGGGAGCCGCAGTTGGCGCGTACGCGACAGGCTGGATGGGAGCCGGCATATCTTTTGGAGGTGCGACCTCCGGCTGAGGCGGCAAGGGCTGCGACGGCTGCTCCCCGGGAATCTGGGGAGTGGCGCTTTTCCGCGTTTTTTTGTAATATCTCTGGAGTGCTTTGTTCGTCATTTTTCCCAGTTTTCCGTCCACGCCGTTTTTTTGAGCGCCGAATCTTCCCAGATTGTACCCGCCTGCGGCGGCGAGCTTCTGCTGGCACAGCATGACCATTCCGGGGCCGAAGGACTTCAGAAAATTATTGAAGGTGAGCGGAGGGGCAAAAGTGCTTTTATTTTCGTCATACACCTCCCTGATGGAAGACAAGATGATTGCGGGGGAATATTCTTCACCCTTATAGGTTTCATAGAGCAGGTCGCCGATTTTACGCAAAGAGTCCGCCCCTTCTTTGGATTCCAGGGCTTGCCTGATGCGCAGTATCAGCTCGGAGGGCTTTTTCTCGGGGGAACTCTCTCCGGATTCTGAAGACTTTGGAACGGGTTGTTGTTCGAAAGACCCCATGATTATTTCTTATCGGTTTTGTTATTCGCTTGCGGAAAACCTCTGTCGGTCGACGACTTTTCAATGATTTTCTTCCTTTCAATTTTCTTAAAGATATTCACACCGCATATTTCCAGCAGCTGGTGGTTTTTCAGGTTTTTGTTTTCTTCTGCCATTGTGAGCGGAGAATGTTTTTTTCTTGTAATTATAGCATAAAACACACATCAAAAACAGATGCCTAGTCTCTATTTTGAGCGTTTTCAAAGCCAAGTTTGCCTTTTGTCCCGTTACGGGATAGACTTGGGCCCATTTATTCATTATTCACGCATAATATGGGGAATTTTCGCAACGATAAAAGATCAGGGGGAAGAGACGATAACAGATTCGGAAAAAGGGATTTCGGGAAACGGAGCTTTGGAGGCAGGGATTCCGGAAGACCCCAGATGTTCAGCGCCGTTTGCGGTGACTGCGGCAGCCCGTGTGAAGTGCCTTTCCGTCCGTCGGGAGACCGACCGGTGTTCTGCAACAGATGTTTCAAAAAGTCCGGTGGCGGCAACAAAAGTTTCGAGCCAAGGTTTGAGCCCCGTTTCGAGCCGAAGAGCAGAAACTCTGAACCGAAGAACGACCAGTTCGAGATCATCAACGTCAAACTTGATAAGATCTATAAAATGCTTATCAGTCTGACCACCGAGTCCGCCGCACAGCCCGGCCAGGTGGCGGAAGAACCGGCATCACCAAAGCCAAAGCGCAAGAAAAGCGTAAAAAAGGCCGACAAAGAATAATCGCTTGCCTAAAATGGTTAGGCGGTTATACTTTCCGTTGTGCGTTTTTTATTCTCCATGACGAAGGAACAAAAATCTCAGGATTGGGTCAAGGTGCTGCTTTTTGTGATCCTGCTGGTTTTGTGCTGGAACAGCTGGCAAATCCTGGAAATGGGTTCCGTTGCGGAGAGAGTCGATAAGTATAACCGTGGGGTGATCGATGAAATGGGGAAGGTCACCGGCGACGTGAAACTCTTTTCCGAAGACCTGAATGAGATCAGGAGATTTTTGCTTCTTCCCGAGAAAAAGTATTTTGGAGGTGAACCGTCGGAAACGCCGGGTGGTACTGAGGAAAAAGCAAGTACCGAGAACTCCCAGGCGGTTTTCTCGTTACTCGATTCGCTGGTAAAAGAGGATGCCGCCGTCAAAAGCAAAGTTCAGGCCCAGACCGCCTTTGACGCCCTGCTCGCGAATGCGGATTTCCAGACAAAGATCGCGGCTACCCAGTTGAAGTTCGGTGAACGCGCCGAGCTGCAGATCAGATTCACGGACGCACAAAAAACTTTCGGTGAAACGCAGGAAAATGTTCTGTTCGAGCAGCCTCTCTATACTCTGGTTTTCTCTTCCCAGGACAATGCCTTCAAGGTTCAAAGCGCCCTTGGGGATGAGGTTTTTAAGGAATATACCGCCCCGGATTTTTCAACCAGGCTGGCGGATTACCTGACGAAAAACATCTCCGCGGCGAGGGATAAAAAAATCGCCGAAAAGAAAACCGCGGCGGAAGAGTCCGAAAAAATGAAGCATGATGCCGAGGCGCAGCTCACCGCCTGGAAAAAAGAACTGGAGGATATCGTGAAGGACAAGGCGTTTACGGAGACACTTGCTTCCATCGGACTCAAGGTCGCGGAGAAACCCCGCGAAGAAAACAATAAATATATTTTTGACGTCATGGACGGCACAGGCCGAGTGAAGCTTTCCCTTGCGCTTGAGATCTCCTCCGGAATGATGAAAGTCATCCGCGACAACCAGGAAACGGACATCAAAACGTTTCTGGAAAGTGCGGGCTCAAAAAAAAAGCCTTAGTTTTGCCGGACCAGATCCCGGACTACGGGGATAAGGCCAAAACGGTTCAGGGACAGATGAACATTCTGATCGCGGGGAAGCACGATTCTTTGGTGGATACCATGATTTTTGCGAACATCAATCCCCAGACGCGTAAAATCACGCTGGTGAGCATTCCACGTGACCTCTACTACAACAGCCGCAAAATCAACAGCTATTACTCGCTGTACGGGATGGAGGAGCTCAAACGCACCCTTTCCACCATCACGGGGTATCAGATCGACAAGTACATTCTCATCGACATGTACGCTTTTATCGACGTGATCGACCTGATCGGAGGCATTGACGTTCATCTGGACAGTCCGGTGATTGATCCCACCTATAAAGTTTTGGACAACGGCGTCTGGTCCACCCTTTATTACCGCGCCGGCGACTACCATCTTGCCGGAAAACAGGCCCTGAGACTTGCCAGAACACGCCATACGAGCAGCGACTTTGCCCGGGCGGAACGGCAGCAGATGATATTGAAATCCATCCAGCAGAAGGCACGGGCGTTCGGCCTGGGTGACGCGCAAAAACTCACGGCGATCGCCAAAACCGTTCTGGAGAGGACTGTCACCGATTTTAACCTTGCCGATGCACTCGCGGGATACTTCCGGTACCAGGGTTTTGAGATCGAAAGCGGCAACGTGCTTTCCTCGGGAAACGTTCTGGAGTCAAAAAATACGGGTGAGGCCAAGGGAAATGACTGTCTGGCCAGAGTGAAAGCCGAACAGTCAAAGGGCAATCTTCCTGAGGAGGAAATCACGAAAAAACAGAATGCATGCAAAGAGATCACCGGCGAGTATATTCTGTTGCCCCGGAATAATAACTGGAATACCGTGCGCTGGTACTTCCACCAGTTGGTTGAAGAATAATAATTTACCCGATCATTCCCATGCAAAATTACCTTTTTCTTGTTTTCGCCCTGACGATCATCGGATTTCTGGTGGCGGACCTCGGGTTTTTCAACAGGAAAGCCCATAAGATCGGCGCAAAGTCGGCGCTCATCCAGTCCATATTCTGGGTGGCCATCTCTTTCGCTTTTGCCTTTCTTATTTTCCTGTTCATGAGCAAGGAGGCGGCCACGGAATTCATGAGCGCCTACGTGACCGAAAAGATGTTGTCGGTGGACAACCTGTTCGTCATCATGCTGCTTTTCGATTTTTTCAAGCTCGAAGAGGAGTACCACCACAAAGTCCTCTTCTGGGGTATCTTCGGCGCCGTAGTTTTCCGCGGGATATTTATCACCGCCGGAGCGTTTATGATCAGCCAGTTCCATTGGATCCTCTATATTTTCGGCGTCATCCTGGTTTTTACCGGCATCAAACTCTTTTTCGAGAAAAAGGAGGAACATATCGATTTTCATAAGAACAGGACCCTCCGTTTCGCCCAGAAGTTTCTTCCGTTCACCACGAACCACCACGGGGGAAAGTTCATGGTGAAGGAACACGGTAAATGGCTTTTCACCCTACTGTTCATGATTGTCCTGCTGGTTGAAACGACCGACATTATTTTTGCCGTTGATTCCATTCCCGCGGCTTTCGCGATTTCCCAGGACCCGTTCATTGTGTTCACTTCGAATATTTTTGCCGTCATGGGTCTGCGCGCTCTCTTTTTCCTTATTGAAAATGTGCTGCACAAATTCCATCACCTCCAGAAGGGGCTTTCGTTTATCCTCATTTTTGTGGGGGTGAAGATGCTTCTGGGGATCTTTGATCTCCACCTCGACTCCATCGTCTCTTTTGCGGTGATTATGGCCGCCCTGGGACTTTCGCTCATCCTTTCCGTTTTGTTCCCGAAAAAGGTCTGATCATTGCGGAGAAACTGCAAATGGAATAGTATGTGCCGGCATTTTCACCAGCCGGTTGAGGAATAACAACAATTTTGGATGAAAAGATATCACCGTAAAATAATCCACATATCGGGGATGCTCCCTTTTGCCGTTTTGGCTTTTTATATCGACAATGGGATATCGAGATCCGTTTTCCTTCTTTCTGCCGTTGTTTTCCTGTTCCTGATTTTCTTCGTCGAAATATACCGGCTGAAGAGGCAGCATCTTTATCCGGTTTTGATGAGTAAAATTTCTCATCTTTATAAAGAACATGAGCAAAAAAGATTTTTATCCACCGTCTGGAGTCCCATAGATTTAATCATTCTCGGGTTGTTTTTCAGCAAGGCTACAATATTGGCGACTATCTGTATGGGCGGTTTCAGCGACAGTTTGGCCGCAATCATCGGCATGAGATATGGCCGTCAGAAAAACAAATCCGGAAAAACATGGATTGGCAGCATCACGTTTTTTGTTTTCACTTCATTGTTTACCTTCATTGCCACCACTCTCATCGGATTTACGATGAATATGGTACTTATAGCGGCTCTAGCGCTCATTGCCGCAATTCTGGAGAGGTATTGCACTTCTCATAAAACGCTTATGCTAGATGACGATTTCCTTGTCCCCATGGTTTTTGCCGTTCTCATGGAAATTGGCATCCGGTTTTTAAATAGATAGTCCGTGGAGTTCCTTGCCCTCAGAGGTTGCGTTGACAGCTGTGCGGATTAGTTTTATTATTGCTCCCCTTATATCCCCGGTATGGCTGACAAAGGTCAAGAAATCAGGGTTTTCGCTGAAGCTACAGAAGATGATGTTCCGAGTATCCGCCGGGTCATCAGACTTTCCGAATTGGAGGGGAGGGATGACGTCGGTGAAATTCGTGAGCTTACCAGGGACAACATACTCTGGGGAGTTTACGGGGATTATGGAGCCCTCGTGAAAGTCACCGAAATGCGTGGGGTTGAACCGCTGGAGCCGACCGATGAAAACATCGCCGGTTTCCGTTATCTGTATGAAAAGGGTTTGAGTGAAGAGCCTTCATCGTTTGGCAGCACTTTCGAAATTGAACATCAAAAAACCGAAGAGGAGGTTCGCAATTTTTTGCGTGACAACCACGTAGTCGGCGTGAAATACGGCTTTACCGACACTACCGGCAAACGCAAGGACAGAATGGTGGCCATCGGCCAGTACAGACGGCTGGAGGGGGTAAAATCGCACATAGCGACCGTCGGGAAAATGTACGTCCACCCGGCCCACAGAAAAAGGGCGATAGCCGGCACGATTATGCGTCATTTCCTCCAGCGTGCCGAAGCCGACGGCGTTGAACAGGTGCACCTGGTTGTCACTGCATCAAACGTCTTTGCCGTAGATTTTTACGCGAAACTTGGTTTTGTCCCAGGCCAAATGCAGTATAAGGCCGTCAAAATCGAAGGCCAGTACTACGACTGGCTTCCCATGAGATTAAGCATGAGCGAGTATAAATCAGGGAAATTTAGAACTCTCCCTCGTCTTCCGTAAAGACATTTTGATCCCTCCGTATTTTACGTCACGCGCAAAAGGGCTATACTCTTTTCGTTATGAATCAATGGTTTATCAATCCGGTGCTCGCGCAGATCGGTCCGTTCCAGATCCACTGGTACGGCCTGATGTATGCCGTGGCGTTTTTCCTGGGGTATCTGTACTTCCACCGTTCAAAACACGGTAAAAGTCTGCCTTTGAACGGAGACCAGAAGGATATTTTTCTCGCCTATGTCATCGGAGGCATTCTTCTTGGCGGGCGCATCGGCTACATTCTCTTTTATAATCTTGCCTACTACCTTCAAAACCCCCTGAAGATAGTGGCGGTCTGGGAGGGTGGAATGTCCTTCCACGGCGGGCTTTTGGGTGTGGGCCTTGCCATGTATCTTGTGATGAAAAAATTCAGGATCAGGTTCTTTCAGCTGAGCGACGTCGTCACCGCCATTGCTCCGTTGGGACTATTTTTTGGACGGATCGGGAATTTCATCAATGGCGAGCTCTATGGAAGAGTTGCTACCAGTTTTTGCCTTTATTTCCCTTCCGACCCGACCAACTGCCGGTATCCTTCCCAACTTTTCCATGCCCTGCTGGAGGGGTTCACGCTCTTCTGGGTGCTCTTTTTCATCCGCCGGAAAACACAGCGGGAAGGAGTGGTCACCGTCGCGTTTTTATTTTTCTACGGCCTGTTCAGAATCATTGAAGAGTTTTTCCGCGAACCCGACCCTCAGATAGGTTTCCTCCCGGGAGGAATTACCGCGGGACAGCTCCTGAGTTCTGGTATGATGCTGGCTGGTATTCTGGTTTGGTTTTTTGTCCTGAGAAAAAGGCAAAAAACTTAAAAAACATTTTTATAATCTGTATAGCTTCTTTGGCTTACTCTTGAGGTTCCGGGCTTCATGAATTCTTCAAAATGTGCTATTATATCTGGATTTATAAGCACATTTCCTATGTTGGAATTTTTCAAAAACAATAAAAACATTATCCTGCTTTCCGTTCTCATCCTGGGTGGTATTGCCCTCGCATTCGGAATACAAAACGGAAAGAATGGCATAAAATATGAGCAATATACGGTAAAAGCGTCATCACTCGGTCAAACGATCGAGGCCACCGGATTTTTGGAACCCAGTACCTCGGTGGATCTTTCGTTTCACAAATCGGGAGAGGTGAAGGAAGTTTTTGTCGAGATCGGCGAGCGGGTCAAGAAAGGAGACGTTCTCGCCTCCCTCGCGAACAGCAGCGAAAGGGCCACCCTGTCACAAAATAAAGCCGTGCTTGCCGAGGCCCAGGCTTCATTGAACCTTGAACTCGCGAATGCGACCGATCAGGACATTGCCATCGCGCGCAGCGAGGTGTCCCAGGCCGTCGCGTCAAAAAACAAGGCCCGGGTGGATTACGACAACGCCCTGGTCGATTTGCAGAATACCAAAAAAATCGTCGAACAGGATGTCAAAACAGCCCAGCTGGACTTGGAAAACGCACAGCTGAATCTTAAAAAAGTTTTGTCGACGAGCACCACCGTGACCACTCAGAGCGATTCTTCCGTGGCGAACAACACGGTCGCGCTAAAAACCGCCCTGGGACAGCTCCTGGTTGCCGCCAAAGCCTTATTGCAGAATATCGACAAGATCTTCGGCGTGGAGGGAGAATCTCTCTTAACGAGTTTTGAATCGCTCAACGGCAGGAACATGTCCGGGTTCAACGATGCGAAACTGTCCTACATGGACTATCTTGCCGACTACAAAAACCTCAAGGCCAAGTATGATGCGCTTCCGCTTTCCCCTCTCCCCTCGGACATGCAGGGATTATCGGATGACGTTTCCTCACTCGTCAAAAGCATTAACCAGGGTACTTTGGAGGTTACCGGTGTCCTTGATAAAACCATTACCGGTTCGGATTTTGCCTACAAGGATCTCTCCGCGCTGAGGAACGACATAACCGGATCGGGGAGCTCGTTCAACACAGCGGCGAACGCGTATAACGCCTCGAAGAAGGTTTTTGATGATTCAATCATCAGCCAGAGCGGCACCAGTGAGACGTCCCCCCTGGATGTCCAGACCGCGCAGCTGATCGTGGACCAAAAACAACAAAATCTGGAGAAGGCGGGAGTCCAGGGTGACACACAAATTTCCGCGAAGGAAACGGCTGTTAAAGCCATGAGCGCCCAGCTGGCCGTTGCCGATTCCGAGGTAACCAAGTCCAACGCTCATCTGGAAAAAATTCTTGCCGATCCCCGCAATGTTGACGTCGCTCCGTATCGTGCCCGCGTTCAGCAGGCTTCCGCCGGCGTTGAACGCGCACAAAGTGATTTGAACGATACCCTGATCGTCGCCCCTTTTGACGGAATCATCACGACAAAAAGTATTGATCCCGGCGAGCAATTCTTGTCCGGCGGTGCCGCGGTGAGCGAGCCAGCACTCGGGATTATCGATGACAGCCAATTCCATATTGATGTCAATATTCCTGAAACCCAGATCACAAAGATCTCCACCGAAAGCCGGATCACGATTACGTTTGACGCGCTCGGCCCCAACTCGGTATTCGACGGAAAGATTCTGGCTATTGAACCGGCTTCCAAGAATGTCCAGGGTATCATCTACTACAAGGCCACCGTGGCGCTTGTGAAAGTCGATTCGCAATTGAAGGCCGGCATGACGGCCAACGTGGTCATACACTCCGAACTCGCCGCGGATGTACCGGTTATCCCCGAAAAAGCCATCGTCGCCGACGGCAGCAGTCAAAAAACCGTGATGACCGCGCCGGACATGACCCGTGTCGTCCAGACCGGATCCAGAGGTGACAACGGAATGGTCGAAGTGGTTTCCGGCCTTGAGGCCGGGGACGTCGTTCTTATTCCGTTGAATTAACGCGTGAAGCAATCCTATGGCAACGACGAGAGATTCAATCCGTATCGGTTTTTTCCTGGCAAGGCGCGTCGTTAAACGCAGTAACCGCTATGTCACTTTTTTGATCATCGCGATTCTGACTTTGATCTTTTTGAACATGGTCGGAGTCGGGGGGCTGCTCCTCGGCCTTATTAAGAGCGCAAATGTGGGGTACATCAATTTGTACGCCGGCGCCGTCAGGATTCGCCCTCCTGCGGACAAGACCTATATCCAACGCGTCGACGAGGTCATCGATTTTGCAAAAAATCTTCCCGGTTTTGTCAGTCTTTCTCCCCATCTTCAAACCGGAGCTAAACTTGAAATCGATTACAAGGAAAAGAAAACGGGAAGCGAAGTCAGCAATGTTTCCGCCCAGATGGTAGGCCTTGACCCCTTGCTGGAAGCCAAAACCACGCCCATCAACGAATACGTGATCGAGGGCAGATTTCTTGCACCCGACGACCGTGACAAAATCGTGCTCGGGTCTCTTGTCGCGGGACGGGGCGCCACCATCGCCTTCGGTGAAGCGCTGCAAAATGTTCGGATCGGAAGCAAGGTTCTGGCGACGTACCCAAACGGCGTCCAGCGCGAATATACGGTCGTGGGAATCATCAAAACGAAAGTCGCGCTTCTGAACCTCAACGTTTTTGTGAATATGAATGAACTGAACGACGTTTTGGGAAACACTTCCCACCAGTATTCCGGCATTTCCATCAAGATCAAAAATCCCGACGAAGCCGACCGTTTCAAATCTTTTTTTCACAACGCAGGGTATGACCGGCAAAACAGGATTGAAACCTGGGTTGAGGCCGAGGGTAGCGCCATCAACGACGTCAATAACGCGATGACTTTCATAGGGGACATCGTGGGAGCCATCGGCCTGATGGTCGGTTCCATCACCATATTCATCCTTATTTTCGTCAATGCCGTTTCAAGACGGAAGTACATCGGTATTTTGAAGGCTATCGGCATCCGCAGCGGTGCCATTATCGTGTCGTACGTGTTCCAGGGGCTGTTCTACACCTTCATCGGGGTAACCATCGGACTGCTCGTATTGTATTTTGGTCTTATCCCCTACTTTGACGCCCATCCGATCGACTTCCCTTTTTCCGACGCCACTTTGTACGTTTCCGGCGATTATGCCGCCGCCCGCGTTATTCTGCTTTTTGTCGTGGCATTTTTCAGCGGGTTGCTTCCGGCATATCTGATCGCGCATGAAAACACTTTAGACGCTATTTTAGGACGATGACCCTTGCCGTTAAAACCGAAAACCTGGCAAAAACGTACTTCAACGGAAATCTGGAGACCAAAGCCCTCCGGGGGGTTGATATTCAGGTCAAACAGGGGGAGTTCGTCGCCGTCATGGGTCCGTCCGGATCGGGCAAATCCACACTTCTTTATCAGCTCGGGCTTATCGATTTCCCCACCGGAGGAAAGATCTGGATTGAGGGAAAAGACACCGGGCGTTTCAACCAGGTAGAGCGCGATCGGTTCCGTCTGTACGAGTTCGGTTTCGTTTTTCAGGATTATGCTTTGATTCCCGAGCTTGGAGCCGCCGAAAATATTATGATTCCGCTGATGATGAAGGGAAATTCCAAACGGACCGCCGAGAAAACAGCCATAGAAATATTGGGGAAATTCGGGCTTGGAAACAGAATTCAGAACCTGCCCAGCCAGCTTTCCGGAGGTGAACAGCAGCGCGTGAGTGTCGCACGGGCGATAGCCCACAGGCCCAAAATCCTTTTTGCCGACGAACCGACCGCAAACCTCGATACGGAAAAATCCCGTCAGCTCGTTGAACTGCTGCTCGAACTCAACAAGGGCGGCCAGACCATCGTCATGGTGACCCATGAGAAGGAGTATGGAGACATGGCAGAACGGATCGTTCATATGCGTGACGGTCTCCTGAACGGGAAGCTGCCGAACGGAAAAGCCCCAGGTAAGAAATAACATCAAAAAACCCCCGCGGAGCGGGGGTTTTTTATTTGGTTTCGCGTCTATTCCCTAAGTCTAGAATTTGCCTTTCGCAGGCGCACCGTTGCCGTTGTCACCGTTGGTGCCATTGGCACCATTAGCACCGGCCGGATGCGGCAACATCACCTTGTGGGAGAGGTTATATCGGCCCTGAGGATCGATTTCCATCAGTTTTACCTTGATGGTGTCGCCCAAAGTCACCACGTCTTCAACCTTGTTCACGCGGGCCCAGGCAAGCTGTGAAATGTGAACCAACCCGTCTTTACCGGGAAGGAATTCAACGAATGCCCCGAAATCCATAATCTTGACGACTTTTCCTTCAAATTCGTCACCGACTTTAGGCATATAGGTCAGGCGCTTGATCCATTCAATGGCTTTATTGCCGCTTTCCTGATCCTTTGCCGTGATCACCACCAGGCCATCCTGCTCGATGTCGATTTCAACGACGCATTCTGCCGTAATCTTCTGGATGGTTTCGCCGCCCTTACCGATGACCACCTTGATTAATTCCGGAGCAATCTTCATATGCATGATGAGCGGTGCATACTTGGACAGCTTCTCGTTCGGTTTCGGAATGGTCTGGAGCATTTCGTACAGGATCTGTTCGCGCGCCTGCTTTGCACGGTTGAGGGCTTCACGCATCACCTCGATGGTGAGACCTTTCACCTTGATGTCCATCTGGAGAGCGTTGATACCTTCATGGGTACCGGTCACCTTGAAGTCCATGTCTCCGGCAAAATCTTCCATCCCCTGGATGTCCGTAAGAATTTTGTATCCCTTGGCGATGTCTTTGTCTTTTGAAACGAGCCCCATCGCCACACCGGCAACCGGCTTTTTGATTGGTACGCCCGCGTGCATGAGTGAAAGACTTGATCCACATACCGATGCCATGGAACTTGATCCGTTACAGCTCATGATTTCGGAAACGACCCAAATGGTGTACGGAAAATCTTCTTTGCTCGGAAGTACGGGAATGAGTGACCTTTCAGCCAGATCACCGTGTCCGATGTCGCGGCGGGAAGGGCCGCGGAGCGGCTTGATTTCACCCACTGAGAACGGAGGGAAGTTGTAGTGGTGCATGTAGCGCTTCACGACGTCTTCGTCCATGGTATCCACGATCTGGGCGGAACCGGGCGAACCGAGCGTGGTGATGCTCAAAGCCTGTGTCTCACCGCGCTGGAAAAGAGCAGATCCGTGAGGACGGGGCAGCACTCCCACTTTACAGGTGATGGGACGAATTTCGTCGATTTTGCGGCCGTCGAGACGCAACTCTTTTTCCAAAATGTTGGCGCGCATGTTTTTTTCGAGCATGCTGTTCAGCACCTCGTTGAGTTGTTTCTGTTTTATCTTCCCTGCCTCAATCTGCTCCTTGTATTTTTCGGCAAGCATGTCTTCGATCGCGTGGATTTTCTCTTTGACCTCCCCCTTTGTTTTGCCGCCCACCTTGTCCATCATTTCCTTGGTGACGCTTTCCTCCACGGCTTTCTTCGCTTCTTCCGGAACAATGACCATTATCGGTTCCTTGTCCTGTTTTTTGTACATTTTTGCGAACTCCATTTGGAGAGCGCAGATCTTTTTAATCTCTTCATGAGCCATCTGCAATGCCTCAAGCATGATCTCCTCGGAAACTTCGTTCGAGGCCGCCTCCACCATGGTGATGGCTTCAAGTGTTCCGGCTACCACCAAGTCCATTCTTCCTTCCGCAATCTGCTGGTAGGTTGGATTGATGACGAGCACCTCTTTGTCTCCGTCTTTTACCAACCCCATTCTTACTGCACCGACCGGACCCTGGAATGGCATACCGGAAATACAGAGTGCCGCTGAGGCGGCAATAAGTGCGGTTGTTCCCGGTTCAACTTCGAGATCGGCCGAAAGGACGTCACAGATGAGCTGAACGTCGTTCGTAATTCCTTTCGGGAAGAGCGGACGGATCGGGCGGTCGATGAGACGGGAGTTTAACACCGCCTTTTCGGAAGGCCTGCCTTCGCGCTTTACAAAGCGGCTGCCTTTGATTTTTCCGGCAGCATAGTATTTTTCTTCGTAGTCCACCATCATCGGGAAGAAGTCCGTACCTTCACGGACGCCGCCCATCATGGCGCTGGCGAACACGACCGTGTCGCCCAAAGAAACGGTGACCGCACCGTGGGACTGGTTCGCCAGGATACCGGTTTCGATTTTAAGTTCCCGACCGGCGAGAACCATTGAAAATGTTTTATTCTCCATAAAAGAGAGGGATTAAGTTATAATATCCCCTCTCAAGGGCTGACCGGCCCAAGTAACAAGTCTGAAGAGACAACCTTGGTTATCCTCTCAAACCTGTGACTTGTAGCGCTTAGCTTCCTGATAAGGGGATTTTTGTTGTAAAATATAAAACTATTTGCGGAGCTTGAGTTTTCCCACGAGTTCCTCGTAGTTTTCTTTTTCGTTCAGGCTGAGGTAGTGCAAAAGTTTGCGGCGTTTTCCAACCATCATAAGCAACCCGCGACGGGAGTGGTTGTCCTTCGGGTGAGTTTCGAGATGATCGGAAAGCTGGTTGATTCGTTCCGTGAGAATGGCGATTTGTACCTGTGGAGAGCCCGTATCTTTAGGATGTACCGCGAAATTCTTAATAACCTTTTTCTTTTCTGTACGTTTCATCGAAGTTGGCTTAAGTTAAAAAAGTTCGGCTTAAAATGTAGCAAATCTGTTGACGCTTGGCAAGGAAATCTTTCTCCGTTATGATGTCTGAAGATTTTGTGGTGACATTTTGCATTATTGAGGTTTAAGCCATGAACTACCGCCAGATCATCGGTGAGGCCTGGAACTTTACCCAGGAGAATAAGAAACTTATTGTCTGGTATGCCTTTATTCCGTCGTTTTTGGGTACGGCCGTCGGCGTTATTTACCTTGCCTACCAGTTTTATGCGTTCAAAAGCTCGCCTTTGTTCGAAAACTGGCAGGAGAGCTTCACTTTGGTGGCCCTAAGGGCCATCGCTGATGCCCTCAGGGAACACATCGACAGCGTCGTTCCGCTTGCAGTCGTGGGGATTATTATTGCCCTCCTGTATTTTTTTCTGCCTCCCTTCACCGACGGGGCAATGATCCAGCTGATCGCCAGAAAGAAGGGCGGACAGGACGTGAGGATCCGGGACGGCTTTAAGTACGGCATGTTCTACTTTCTGGTGCTGTTCAGTTACTCCCTTATTTCCAGGACTTTCAACATCGTGTCCATCATCAGCGAGGCTGGCTTTGTTTTGAGGAACCTGGGCCCTGACACTTTCCAGACCCTTCTGCCCATTATGGTTATTTTGCTGATCGTCAGCCTGGTGTTCATGATCCTGTTTGTTTTTACCGAATATTATATTGTCATTGACGACCGGCACGTGGGCGAATCCATGGCAAAAAGTTCCGTCCTTGTGTTTAAGCACTGGGGAACGGCCTTCATGATCAGCGTCCTGATGTTCGTTATCGGCATACGCATCCTGGTGCAAATCGTCTTTGTGCTTCTGGTTCCGCTGGGGGTGCTGATGGGAATCTTCTATTTTGCGGCCTCGACCCTGCCGGACATCGGTTTGTTGATCGGCGGCGGAATAGGCGTTGCAGCGCTGTTTTTTGCGTCTTATCTGGGTGCGATTGTCCATGTTTTTACCACCACGGTGTGGGTTTTTGCCTTTCTGGATCTTACAACGACCCCCGAAATCAATGCGCGGGGCGAAGTTGTTGAAGTGAAGGATGAGGAATAGTCTCTAAAAACCGTATTCAGGAACTCCCTGGGTGTCCTTTTTTGAGTTGTTTTCGGCCAGGAATCGACCGTGGTCCGTTTCTTTTTCCGACTGGATCTTCTTCCCTTTCGACTTTACGGGTTTTGCCGGTTTCAGTTTCTTGTCCTGGGCGTCTTTGTCTACTTTTTTGCTGATGTCTTTGCTGGAAACGGCAATCCCTTCCAGGACTCCGTTGGAAACGATCGGCGTCAACGATCCCATGTGGAGGTGATATTCCCCGTTTTTGTCCCTCAGACGGTACGGACCGACCATGAGAACCTGGGTTTTGTCCTGCATAACTTTACTGAATGCCCCCAGGAAAGATGAAAGATCCTCCGGGTTCATCATCAAAAAGAAGATCTGATCCTTGAGGTCGCCCTGCTTGTAGTCCAGCGTATTCTCGACGTCCCCTGAAGAAAACTTGATTGATCCGTCCATATTCATGACGAAAACGGGATCTTCCTGGTTGTTGACCAGTTTACGGTATGATTTTTCTTCCTCCTGATGAGACTGAACGTCAATGGATTCCATTGCCGTTTCGTGAGCTACGACATCGGCTTTCAGGTCTGTCTGATTGCCGTTTGAACCGAAGAAGAAGAGTACGGTGGACATCGAGACCACAAACAGCGTAACGGCCACCATGATGACTTGCTTGTTTTGTTTGATGTAGTTCAGCATGTTCCTTTTGTTTTGAGATAGAGTAAGTTTTTTTTGATGTATCGTACTATTCTAGAATATTTATAATCTTTTGTCAAGCACCGTACGTGCTTTTCGGGAGTCACTGGTTTGTTCAGGTGACGGGCTTTGCTTTTGAGCCGTAAATATGGTATAGTTATATAATGAAATTTAAACCAAACTTTTATGCCTCAATCACCCGACAACACCATTCTCCCTATCCTTAAAAAAATCCCCCTGCTGGCCGATCTGAATGAGGATGACCACAAAGAGATCATCAAACATATTGAAATGCAGTATTATCCCGCCCATCAGCTTCTGTTTAAGGAAAACGACCCGGGGGATGCCGTATATATTATTAAGAGGGGCGTTGTCCGTATTTTCCATCCCGGGGTGGATCCGACCGAGGAAAAAGAGGTGGCGATGCTCGGCGATGACGACGTTTTCGGGGAAATGGCCATTATTTCGGAAAAACCGCGCAACGCCAGCGCCCAGACCATGGAGGAAAGTGAAATTTTTGTTCTGAAAAAGGACGATTTTATCCAGCTGGTGAGCACAAATCCCAATATGGCGAGCAGAATCAGCAGCGAATTTCTCAAAAGGTTCAAGATCAATCTTCAGGGGAAACAGGAATAGTTTTTTTGATTCATGCTTCACCTCTACCTTTTCATCTATCTTTTCCTTGCCCATCTCCTGGCTGATTTTGTTTTTCAGCCCGAAGCACTTGTTGCGTGGAAACATAAAAGCTGGAAGGGAATTTTTGTCCACAGCCTGGTACTGTTTGTCACCGGACTTGTGTTCTTCTGGCCCTTTGTGGCGACGGTGAATCTCGCCGGAGTCGGTGTGCTGTTTGGAAATGCAGTGCTGCATTTTGCGATGGATGCGGAAAAGATCCGCAAGGAACGCCGTGGGCACGGATATGTCCGCCTCTTCTTTTTGGACCAGTCGTTCCATATCGCCGTTTTGGGAGTTCTCACCTTTGTTATGGCCTACTTCCTTCAGACCGACCTGTTTTCAATGGGTCATCTTCTGGCTTTCTTCAGCGGATTTTTCCCGTTCGCGCTCTACCTCATCGTTGCCGTGCTCAGCACCTACGTCTACGAAATCGTGAAGTTCCAGTTTTTGCGCAACAAACACCAGGGACATTCGTTGAAGTTCCATTATAAGGACATGTTTTTCCGCCTCATGGTTTTGAGTCTCGTGTTCGGACTGGTGCTGTTTCTTGCCGGTTTCAATATTGCCAGGACATTTCTGGGCTAAACCGTGACCTGAAGGGAACGGCTTGTGTTTTTTGGCTTTGCTTTGTAGAATTAAGGCCGCATCCGCTTGATGACGGCACCTTCGCCGTTAGCTTCGGCTCGCTGTTTCATTGTTTATTTTATGCCGGTTTACAAACCCAAGGATACCGAAGCAAAATGGCAGGAACGCTGGGAACAGGCCAAATTGCATCAAACCAATCTTGAAGACTATTCCAAACCAAAGTATTTCAATCTGGTGATGTTTCCCTATCCTTCCGGGGACAAGCTCCACATCGGACACTGGTACAATTTTGCGCCGGCGGACTCCTGGGGCCGCTACATGAAGATGAAGGGGTATAACGTGTTTGAACCTCAGGGGTATGACAGTTTCGGGCTTCCTGCGGAAAACTATGCCATCAAGACCGGGGTGCACCCAACGGTGAGCATCGCACAGAATATTGATTATATGCGCCAGCAGCTGCGCAAGATGGGACCGATGTACGACTACAGCAAGGAGGTCGTAACGTCCGAACCCCAGTATTACCAATGGACCCAGTGGATTTTTTTACAGCTCTATAAAAAAGGTCTGGCATATCGCAAGAACGCTCCGGTGAACTGGTGCCCCTCCTGCCAGACGGTTCTGGCGAACGAGCAGGTGGTGGACGGTCGGTGCGAGCGCTGCAAGCACGAGGTGACCAAACGCGATCTGACCCAGTGGTTCTTTAAGATCCGCGATTATGCCGAACGGCTGCTCAATTTTGAGGGTCTGGACTGGCCTGAAAAAACAAAACTCATGCAGCAGCACTGGATCGGGCGAAGCGAGGGAAGCGAAGTGGTTTTTGAACTGTGCGACGCGGACGGAAAAAAGATTGATAAATCCGTGACCGTTTTTACGACCAGGATTGATACGCTGTTCGGAGCCACCTATATGGTCCTTGCTCCAGAACACCCTCTGGTTCCTGAAATTTGCACGAAGGAACATAAACGAAACGTCGATGAGTACATCGAGAAGACCAAAAAAGAAACTGATATTGTCCGCAGCGCGGAGGACCGTGAAAAAACCGGAGTCCAGACAGGGGCGTTCGCGATCAATCCGGTGAACGGGAAAGTTATTCCGGTGTGGATCGGCGATTATGTACTGGTAACCTATGGAACCGGTGCCGTGATGGCCGTACCCGCGCATGACGAACGGGATTTTGCCTTTGCGAAAAAATATCAGCTGGAAATTATTGAGGTCATACAACCTGAACATGGTGAAACTGTTTTACCTGCACAGGCATATACCGAATCCGGGGTACTGACGAATTCAGGCAAATTTGACGGACTCACTTCGGCTGAGGCCCGTAAAAAAATCACGGCGGCGCTGATGAAAAAAAAGGCGGGCGGATCCGGACATGCCGGCAAGTTTGTCGTCAACTACAAGCTGCGCGACTGGCTCGTTTCCCGCCAGAGGTATTGGGGCGCCCCGATCCCGATCGTTTACTGCAAAAAATGCGGAGAGGTCCCGGTTCCCGAAGATCAGCTGCCGGTGGAACTCCCGCGCGATGTTGATTTTACGCCAAAAGGGGACGGGAAATCGCCATTGAATACCGTTGATTCTTTCGTGAACGCCAAATGTCCGTCCTGTGGAGGAAAGGCGACCCGCGAAGTGGACACCATGGATACGTTCGTGGATTCGAGCTGGTATTTTTTGCGTTATCCCTCCGCACGGATGGGTGACAAACCTTTTGACAAGAACATGACGAAATACTGGCTGCCGGTGGACATGTACATCGGGGGGCCGGAACACGCCTGTATGCATCTTTTGTACGCGCGTTTTATCACCATGGTTCTCCACGATTTGGGACACATCGATTTTGATGAACCCTTCAAGCGCCTGGTGCACCAGGGCATGATCACCAAGGACGGTGCGAAAATGTCCAAATCCAAGGGCAACGTGGTGAGTCCCGACCAGTTCGTGGACAAATACGGCAGTGATGTTTTCCGCATGTATCTCATGTTTATGGGCCCGTTCACCGACGGCGGCGACTGGAACGACCAGGGCATCACGGGCATCGCGCGTTTTGTGGAAAGGTTTTACCTTCTCATGCGATCCAAAGACCTGGTCACGGACAAGGCCGGGCTCGACCGCGCGGTTCATAAGACCATCAAGAAAGTGACCGAGGACATGGAACATTTCCAGTTCAACACCTGTGTCGCCGCCCTTATGGAGTTCGTGAACACTGTGCAAAAAACGGGCATCGATGTCCTGAGTCAGGTACAGATGACGAAATTGATCGCTCCGCTCGCTCCGCATCTTGCGGAGGAGATCTGGGAAGAGCTGGGCCAAAGTTTCAGTATTTTTGAACACAGCTGGCCGACGTTCAATCCGGAGCTTATCCAGGAATCCACGCTGGTTCTTCCGGTTCAGGTGAACGGAAAAATCCGCGGACAAATTGAGGTCGCCATTGATGCCAACAAGGAGGATATTCTTGCCGTCGCGAAGAAAGATTCCAACGTCCTGCGATATCTGGAAGGAAAAACTTTGATCAAAGAAATTTACGTTCCCGGAAAACTTGTGAGTTTAGTCGTGAAGGATTAAAATATCCTCATGCTCCAAAAGAAAAAACAAACACGCCCTTCTTTTTCGGGTATGCGTTCAGATGCGCTGCCGGGGTTTTCACTCGCTGAAATGATCCTGGTGGTGGCGCTCACGCTTTTTCTGCTGACGGTTACCGTGCAGGGCTTTGTGAATTCCGCCTCCCAATTCAGTTTCGCGAATGCCGCGCAAAAGATGGAAGAGATGGTTCGAACCGCGCGCAGTCTGGCGATCAGTGGGAAGGCCCAGCTGGATTATATGGATTATGACAAGGACGGATGTTTTGACGATGTCACGGCTCATGTTGCCGGAAAATGTCCGGCTCCCGCGGATACCGTTCCCGATTATGTAACCCCTGCGCACTATGGGGTGAATTTCAGTAAAACAACTTCCGGGGTTCCTCCCGTGGATGCTTACACGGTGACGCTTTTCGCCGACAACCATTCCGCGACCAACGAAGGAAAGTACAACTATCCCGGCGACGCAGTTCTTAATTACCGGGCGGGCGGTGACATCGTTCTCGATCAGTTTGTTCTGCCTTCCAGCATGACGTTGATTATTCCCGGCATCAGCGGAACTTCCGCCACCGTCTTCTTTTCGCCGGTTTTCGCCGACCTGAGCGCGGATTTCACGATTACTTCCGCGGACCCGTTTTTCCGCTACGGAGTGACGCAGACCGCCGGAACCATTAACCGCAAGCGATGTTCACAGATTCATGTACTGGCGGGCATCAGCGAACCGATGAAGGACGTGACCTCCAGTTTAACAAGCTGTGCATTCCCGTAACACCTATGATTCAACGTTTTATCCGACAACCGGGCAGAAAAAAAATCCTCAAGAAGGGGGAATCTCTCGTCGAGGTCATCATGGCGATTTTCGTCGTGGCCATGGGATCGGCCGTCGCGACTTCGCTTATTATTTCCGCCCTGCAATCCAACCAGTTCAGCCGCGATAACCTGATCGCCCTGAACCTTGCGGTTGAAGGGATGGAGGCGATGCGGTCCATTCGGGACGCGAACTGGCTTAAATACAGTTACGACAAACCAAACTGCTGGAATCTTTTTCCGGATTCGACCCTTACGTCCTGCGCGGACGCCGCCGCAAAACCGATTCCCTCGGACAAATATACGGTGGATTTGAATCTCACAAAAAATCAGTACGGATGGGGCATCACCCACGTTGTCGGCAGCGCCCTTGATTTGAATAACTCCGGCAATGAGAAATACGTCCTGAAGTTCTATGATATTGATCCACTGTTCAATAGTGACGGGGCCAACGGCCCCGCTGACGACAAGAATCTGATGGCTTCCATAACTTCCACAGGAGGAACTGCGCTCTCCGATTCCCGATTTTACCGGATGATTGAGGTTACCTACCCCCCCGCCAATCCTCCTGCCTGTAATACCGCCACGGGAAAGAGCTGCGAAGAGATGGATGTCGTTTCCACCGTCCAGTGGAAGTCTCAGAATGTTACCCATCAGGTGGTGCTCACCTCAAAACTTACCAATTACCAAAAAGTTAAAGTGAAATAAGCATGAAACTTCATCTGTTCCCACTGCCACCGGCACTCAAAACATCAAAAAAACGCAAAGCGTTCACGCTTGCGGAGGTGCTTATTGCAGCGTCCATTTTCACGATCGTCAGCCTGATCGGCATCAACGTCTTTGTAAACGTGATTCGCATCCAGCGCCGCGTGACTCTGGAAAACGCCATTTATGAGGATGCGAGGGTGATGATGGAACGCATATCGCGCGAAATCCGTTCGAACACCGTGGATTATGAAGAGTACTACAACAAAGCGATGGATCAGGAGGCAGGGTTCGGTTCGATCACCGGCCTGGGCACCAAAAACCCCTACGGCAACCGGTACGGATGTTACTCAAAACGGTTCTATAATCCGGGAACGGATGGTCCTGAGAATAAAAACTTTGGCGCGATGTGCGCAAACGGCAGCACCCTGAGTGCCGAACCCGATTGCATCATCGATAAAACCACTCTTGATATCAATACGGGACAAAACCCGTTTGCAGGATTCAGCACGGTTTCCCCAGATAAAGATCCCGAGTCGGCCAATGCCTTTTGTGATTATTCCTATTCCACGGACATTACCTGCGGTATGGCCGCCGACACCGACCACAACGTTCAGGATGAGCTTTATCTCGTCAATTCCCAGGGCACCCAGAAGACCATTTTCTCCAGCAAGGAGATTACTCCGGCGGTTGCCGGCCCTCCCGCCGTTCCCGCGGAACACGCGCTGGCCCTGCTGCGGCTGACGGGGCAGAATCCCGACGCAGACTCGGTCTTTGAGCAATGGAGAGATTGCGATATCACCGTTGCCCCCGGAAACACTTTCTGTTGTTCCCCGGGTTTTGATTGCAGTACCATTGCGCCGACCAGCAGTCTTGAGGATACCCTGAACTACAACGCCACAACCCTTTACCAGGGGTTTGTGCCGATCAGCCCGACGCGAACGAATGTCGTATCTTTGAAGTTCATCGTGGCTCCCCTGGAAGACCCCCGCAAGGCCTTTTCCGAAACAGACCCCGCCCTGGGAGTCCAGCAGCAGCCCCATGTTACCGTCATACTGACCGTTCAACCTTCCGCCGCCGCGGGTGCCGGGTTTTCCGAGGATCTACCTCAAATTACCGTCCAGACGACGGTAACCAGCCGGATTTACAACGAAGTGAAGAGTTACTATACCCTTCAAGCTGTTGGATCGGGGGTTTGCGAAACGTATCTCTATTAGTCATTCCCCGTCATCCCCCCAAGCATAACCACGAACTCCCCTTTGGGTGATTTTTTTTCGAAGTGCGCCAGCGCTTCTCCGGTTGTTCCCCGGAAAAATTCCTCGAACATCTTGGTGAGCTCGCGGGCAATGACCATGCGTCTTCCCGGGAATTTTTGAGCGAACTCTGACAGTGTTTTTATGATGCGGTGCGGAGATTCGTAAAAAACGATGGTCCGTTCCTCATCCTTAAAGGTTTCCAGCATGGTCTGCCGTCCTTTTTTCACCGGCAAAAATCCCAGGTATAAAAACTGGTGCGTCGGAAGTCCGGACGCGCACAGGGCCGTGATGACCGCGGAAGGGCCGGGTATCGGCACAATGGAAATCCCTGCTTCGATCGCGGCTTTGACGAGAACATATCCCGGATCGGAAATTCCCGGAGTTCCGGCATCGGAGACGAGCGCGATCGATTTCCCCTGGCGCAGCATGTCGGTCAGCTGGGAAAGTTTCCTGTCGTCGCTCCAGGCGTGAAAACTTATGGCCGGTTTATGGATCTCATATTTCTGGAGCAGAATCTGGACGTGCCTGGTGTCTTCCGCGGCAATGTAGTCAACCTCTTTCAGGGTGCGGACGGCACGCAGCGTGATGTCTTCGAGATTTCCGATGGGAGTGGCAACGATGTAAAGCACGGGGGTTAATAGAGGGAATAGAATACAGAATTGAGAATGTTGGGGTGAACGATTTCAGGGGGCTGTACGTCTGCCCATTTCCCCAGTGAAATTCGGTTTTTTGCTTTCGGTGATGTGGGGTTTTTGGAAGTAGAGCGGTTGCGCGAGTTTCGATGTTTTCCGTGTTTGTTTCAGGGATTCAGCCGCTGAGGTCCCGAATGAGAGCAACTCCTTTTTTGTTAAAAATTTTACGGAAATCCCGTTCGACTTCAGGAGTTTTTTCATGGCCAAAGATTCTCCGGTTTTCATTTCGGCCAAAACATATTTCACGGGTGATTTTTTCAGCGCACCGGCGATCTTTTCAAATTTCAACAGCTTTTCTTTCCTCATTCCTTCAAATACCAGCGCAAAATGATCGCCTCCCCCTTTTACCAGGATCGCCGATTGTGAACGCAGCTTTTTTGGGACGCGGGTCAGCAGGTACTGAAAGACGTTTGCCGTTTTGATTCTGCATTTCACGCTCATGGCCAGGGTATTGGCTATGGTCACCCCCACCCTGAGGCCGGTGAACGGCCCGGGGCCGGTGACGACGAAAACTTCCCCCACATCCTTCCATGTTTTACCCGCTTTCTTAAGGAGGGAAGCAATGCCAGGCAGGATTTTCTCCGCTTCGTCCCTGTTGCTCATCCATGACTTTTCCACCATCAGTTTTCCATCACCCGTCAGGGCCACTGAGGTTTCTTGGGTCGCTGAATTGATGGCTACGGTCAACATTCCCGGCTGTTAAAAGTTCGGGCGTATTATAAACCATAATGGAAGTGCCGCAATGCTGTTTGAATTCCCTGGCGGAACTCACCTGTTGCGCTTCTTTTTACTCCGATCGTTACGCTGCTGGCGCCTGACAATGTTAATGCGTTTTTTTTGCAGTCCGATCACGCTCCGCTGAAGGTTATGAATCAGCTCGCCGAGATCTTTGAGCGAAATGTTTTCCCCGCTTTTCACGTATTCGGTCAGTTTTTTGCTCACCACGCTGAACAGCCTGTTGTCCACGTTTTCCATGCTGCGGATTTTCATTTCCAGACGCATGAAATGTGCTTTGTTGCTGTTTTTCTTATTGTTCGCGCGGTGACTCGGTCGTTCCTGCGGGATCGGTTTGAGCATAGATTTAAAGTTTCTGAATATCCACTCCCTGGTAGTAGTATTGAATGATTTCACGGTAATTTTTCCCGGCCTGAGCCATACCCAATGAACCGCATCCGCTCAGTCCCACGCCGTGTCCGTTCATGGCCTGTCCTTCGCAATACGGGTCCTGCACGCTGATCAGGTACGGGGTGTCTTTCCAGCCCCAGACCTCTTCCGCACTGCGGGTCCGTCCGTCATCGGAGCTGAAATACGGCGTTTTAATCAGCTTACCCTGGTACGTGACGACTTCCCCGCCCGTGTCGGCGATTGCCTGCAAAGTGTTCGGAGCGTAGGCTTCCGAACTGAACCCCACGTATTTCTGTGACGTCTGAGGGTCGTCGGTGAGGTGATACGGGGCACCGGGGAATTTCACCGCCGACTGCACATAGAACAGCGCGTACGTCCGTGAAACGACGATGATGGATTTGAGTTTTTCGAACGGCTGTGAATCCTTAATTTCACCCGTTCCTTTGAGGTAATTTTCGATCGGGAGTTCGTTGATCGTCACGAGTTCGTTGTTGTACCAGTGCGGCTCCAATACCCCGCGGAACCTGTTATAGTTGATACTCGCATTCCCCGGAGACGGCCTGTCCCAGTTCTGGATCTGCAGAATCGTGCTTCCTTCCGGAACAAACCGCGGAGGCGTTGAAGTCGTCAGCGTTTGGCCAGAGGTTTTGATGATGTATTGTGAATTCTCGTAACTGACGGCGGCGGTTTGGTTGAGCGGCACGGTCGCAAGAATGGTTCCGTTGCTTTCAATGCGGAACGAACCGTTTCCGGTGATGACCGGGTTCCCCCGGTAACCCAGTCCGATGCGGATATTCGTCGTTAACGAGGCCGGCTGCGAAATGGATACCGGGACGGCGGGAGACGGCTGAACCGCGGTGCTCGCCGGGGTTGTTGCCGCCGCTGCCGCCGCTTGCGTGATCCGGATGAAATAGTTTTTTGACTGCGGAAGGAGATAATTCGTGCCGATCTTCGGTTTGACCTGAACCGAGTAAAATCCCTGCTGTGACGGCACGTTGATGGTCATGGTCACGTGCGCGGTTTCGCCCGGGGCCACCTGATCCTGCTGCATCGCAGGTCCGTCGATCACCACCTTGTTGTTGTTTTTCACTTCAAAACCCAGGGCGTTATCACCCGACTTCTTCCAGACCACGCCTCCATTGTTTTTGATGTCGAACCACACGCTTTTCTTCACTCCCGGAATGTTGGGAGTATCTTTGCTCGCTCCCACAAGCGCCCCCTGGAACTCTTTTTCATAGACGTAAATGTCCAAGTGGTTGTTTTTATTTTCAAACCAGGTGATGCCTTCAATCAGAGGTGTGAAAAATTCGCGGTATGGGCCCGGTTGCTTCGGGGCTTTGATCCGGAAGCTGAAGTGACCGGTACTTCCCGGCTTCACTTCGCTTTCCTGTAGTTTTGCCAGACGGTTTGAAGGGGCTAGCAAAAGCTTGTTGGTATGGTCACGCGGTTGGTCCGCTCCAAGGGCAAGCCGGTTTTGTCCGTCGCGTTTCCAGGTCACGTTGCCTGTGTTCTTCAGTTCGATCTTCACTTCGGCCTGTTCCCCCACCTTCATGAATGCTTTCGGCAGGGTGAGTCCCGTGATCTGGTAGTCGAATACCGACGGCTTCACCAGCATCGGCATACTCAGGTATTTCTCGACTTTGCTTTTTCCGTTCACCATCGGAAATACTTCCAGAGCGGTGAATCCTCCTTTGTATCCCGCCCGGACCTTTATTTTGAATACCGTACTTTCGCCCGCCATTATTTCACGGCCGGTTGCCGTGGATTGCACGACGCCGGTGTTTGTAAAGTATATGTTTGCGTTTGCGTCGCGGTTCATGACGACGTAGGTGTCCTTGTTCCATGATGTCGCCCCAGAGTTTTTCAATGTCATGACGATATCTTTTTCCTCCCCTGGGTTGAATTCATACAGGGGGATATCCTGCGCGACCTGGAAATCGTAGAGTTGATTCACCGCCAGATTTTTCCCGCGATCAAAAATGATCGGCTTGAATCCCGCTTTGGCCGCCAGCCTGATTCCGGCTATTTGAGCGTACAGTTTTTCACCGGGGCAGCTGGTGGACATGACGTCCCGGTGTCCCATGATGTTTTGCAGATTTTCCCCACGGAACATCGAAGTGCCCAGCGGGTCGATGCTGTACTGCTGTGTTTTTGCACGGATCAGAGAGACAAGGGAATGGATGACGGGTTCCGGAACATCACTGTCCTGGTAGTTTCCCAATACCGCGATGCCGATGGAACCGATGTTTCCCCTTCCCGCGTGCGCAGCCACAACCCCGTCCCCTCCGGCGCGGCCCTCGTATATGTTGCCCTGCTGGTCGATGATGTAGTTGTAACCAATGTCCCCCCAGCCCCGTGTGATCGTATGGAAATAGTAAATGTCGCGGATCGCTTTCATTGGATCCTTGAGGTCTTTTGACGTTGCCGTGTGATGAATGATGATTTTACTGACTTTTTCCGGATATTTCTGCGGCCAGGTCAGGTCGTTTCCCTGGGAATCCTTGTCCACCGTTCTGACAATTTTAAGTTCGTCCGCGAATTTGGTTTCGAAATCGTTTTCGGTCTTTACGAGGACCGGCTCGGGATTTGTTTCCTTATAGATCCTGAGCGCTTCGTCGGCTCCCCACTCCGAACGGGAAATGATGCGCAGCCCGCCAAGACTGGTTTCCAGAGCCACCTGGTTTGATCCGGACGATGTAACCGGAGCGGTTCCGGCGATCAACGCTCCCTTTTTCTGTTTCAGGGTTTGGTGCGTTGAACTGTTGATGTAGGTAAATTGAAGATTGTCCACCACCGGATTCAGTTCGTCGTTCGCCCCTTCCAGCACCACCCTGTATTGAAAACTCTTTGTTGGGTTCACGGGGAGAAAAGCCGTCGGATGCAACGGATCCGCTTCATCTTTTCCGTCCAGGTCTGGTTCCAAAACATACCAGTCGGACCAGTTGCCGTTCTCATCGAAACGCACGGAAACCTCGGCTTTGCCGTTTTGCGGCAGCTGCTGATCCCAGCTCACTCCCAGGGAAGTAAACGTCATCGGGGCCATTTTGACCGGGGACACGTAGGTTGAGGCTTTCTCCGGTGCCTGCTGAGCGGCGGCGTATTGCGCACCCGTCATCTGGGCCGCGAAGAACAACGCGACAATCGTAACTGAGGAGATAATTTTGGCGGTCGCTTTTTCCGGAAGGAAATATTTCATTTGGATGAAAAAGATGATGTCGCTTCTTCTATAACGTATGTATCCTAGAATATTACCATTTTTTCGCGTGACATTCAATGGTTTTATGGCTTAGAAAAGCCATAATTCTTTACTTAATTTTTTCTTGTTGTATAATCATCATCAGGCCGGGGTTTTGGTATTTGCATTTTCATGCGGACGGGGTATGATGAGTCCGCTTTTGGAGGCTTTCCTCCTTACTCTTTTTCACATAGTATCTGGGTTCTCCGGCTCGTTTCGCGGGGTTTTGCGCACGGGCGCGGGGTTTCATGTTGTCTCTTCACGATGGCCTTAACGTATAACCTGAAGTACCGGAAGCTGAATTTTTTTCAGAAAGTCCTCTTGGAAAAAGAGGGCGAGATTGTTGTTGACCGGCAGTCTTTCCGTCTCAAGGGGAAGGGGGCCCACGACCAGGGTGAAGTTATTTACTTCAACGACATGAAAGACGTCACCGTTGAGGGTAATGATCAGCTTCGCTTCTCCACCTTCAAGAAGGAGAAGTACATACTTTCGGATTTTTCCAACCTCTTCGAATCTTTCCTGAAAGATTTCTACCGGGTGAGAAATGAATTTTTCGCCGAGCATTTGTTCATGAAGGTGGGAATGCTCTATAAAGAGTATGAGGGGTTCGTGGAAGTGGTCACGAAGCAGGATCAATTGCTTTCCAAGGGCAAGTCCCGCATACAGTTCTATGAAGGCAGCCTCGTCGTCATTCCCGATACAAGCGAGTGCTTCGCGCTGCATTATAATTTTCTGAAGAGTCACGAGTTCGACGGTGACGAGTATGAACTGCGCCTCTATATGGACAACGGAACCAACGTTCATATTTCAAAATTCGGCAGTTATTTTGAGGACGCCCAGGAAAGTTTCGAGCTCCTGCTCGGCAAAATGTATCAGCGGATCGTCAACCAGCTTCTTGAACTTTTTCCGGGACTTTCCGCCGTCGATCTCCTGAAACTTGCCTACCTGATCCGGGAGAACAAGGGCGTGACTATGGCCGCTTTGAAGAAAATCCATGAGGATCTTCCGTCAAGGGTTGAGGAACTGGTTTTTGGCCAGAATCCTGCGCTGAAAGCGAAAGTCCAGGTACTCAGGGATCTTGGGCAGAACGACCAGAACTTCACCGTTGGTTTTTCCATGATTCAAAAACCTGACAAGCGCGATTTGATCGTAAAATCGTGGTTTTGTTATGCGCTTCCTCAGAAAAACGTCATCGCACTTGGGACGACTTCCCAGCCGCTTGACGCCACCATCCACTTCTTCCGAATCGCCATCAACCCGGCAGAAAAAGAGGAGAAGCTTCCGGAAAAAATGTATGAGGTCAACTATTGCATGTATATCCTCAAGGGTGATCTCGTCCCCGTCTACAAGGACAAACGCGAGCTCCAGAAGGGGAAATTCAAAACCGCCGTCCGGAGACTTTCCGCCCTGCGATTCCTGCGAAAAAGTTATCTATGGAGAAACTTCGGACCCGACGTCCAGTTTTTGCAGCGCGATCTCGATACCGTTTTCAAACGCGCCGCGCTGACCATGCACACGCCCTCCGCTCCGAAATCAAAGTGACGGGCGGAATGGTTTTGCTTTTTGTATTTTGTTAAGTTTATAATGGCTCCGATCTATTCATTAATCTTTCTTCCATGAGTGAGGTTGTATTCACCGACAAAAATTTCCAGGATGAGGTCCTGAAGTGGAAAGGGCTCGTGATGGTGGACTTTTTTGCCACATGGTGCGGCCCGTGCAAAATGATGGCCCCGGCCGTCGAGAGACTGGCCAAGGCTTACGAAGGAAAAGTAAAAATCGGAAAACTGGATGTCGACGAGAATCCTGATGTTTCCCAGAAATATGAAATCCAAAGCATTCCGACGACGATCTTTTTCAAAGACGGGGAAATGGTCGACAAACTTGTCGGGTTCCAAAGTGAAGAGGCCCTCAAGAAAAGACTCGACACGCTCTAGAACAGTTCACCCTGAACGCCGGGCGCCTTGCGATGACTTGGCGCCTTTTTCGTAACGGCTTTGTGTGGGGTGACCGGTTTTGATTTTTGCGCGGCGAGTGATTCCTTTTGCGCGACTTTGTCGCATTCGTTGTTCCAGTGATTTTTGCCGTGTCCTTTTACCCAAACGTATTCGATATCCAGCTCTTCATTCAATTCGTCCAGCTCCTCCCACAAATCCAGGTTCGCTTTTCTTTTCCATCCCTGAATCAAAGTCTGGATGATGAGATTGGAGTCCGAATACAAAGTTATCGCGGCACCGTGAAGTTTGTGCACATCGACGTAGCGGAGTGCTTCGATCACCGCGGTCATTTCCATTCTGTTGTTCGTCGTGTCCGACGCTCTTCCCTTTAAAATTTCAAAAGATTTTTTTTCATTTTTCTCAAGAAAAATCGCCGCCCATCCTCCCGGTCCTGGGTTTCCCCTGCAACTTCCGTCGGTGTAAATTTCAATCTGCTTCATGCGATGATGTTAGCATGCGACAAAAAAAAATGCACTCTTATTTTGCCTTTCCTCTCAAGAAATATTGATGTGAGTTTTTTTGAAATATTTTTTTTGGATTTTTTTTCGCGTTGAATTCCCGCTTCAACAGAGCGAAGAACTTTACATTAGATAATTATTTTGATAGGATTCGGATATAAATAGGTTCGATTGAACCTCATATACCTTAACATTTTCTTCCATGATGAAGAAGAAAAAAGCTGCCAAGAAGGTCGTTAAAAAGACCAAGAAGGCGGCACCAAAGAAAAAGGCTAAAAAGACCGCAAAGAAGAAGAAGAAATAAATTTCTTTCTCTTTGGACTTTGGAAAGGCCTCGCGTTGCGGGGTCTTTTTTATTGCCGTTTCGATTGAACTCACGGAGCGATTTTGCTACTGTTGACGCGATCGTTCTTGATCCGTTATGTCCAAAAAATCTTCCAAGAAGAAAAAGCTGAAAAAGAAGCAGAAGGTCTCTCAACAAAAACATGCCCGCGCGAAGGGAGAACAACAAACGCACGCATCGTCTTCCGCCGGGGTTCATACCGGGCATCATCAGGTGAAAAAACCATCTGAAGCGGAAAAAAAAACGGTGGAGGGTAAGGTGAAGTTCGAGGAAAAAATTCGTCTCGAAAAAAATTCCCACAGTTATTTTTCTGCTCTCCACAGAAGATATGGAAAACACATCAAAAAGGTTGAGGGCCCTCTAAAAAAAGTTTTCAAAGTACTGGGCGGGGTTCTCCTTCTTGCCGCGCTTTTTGTGCTTGCGCTCTATTTAACTTTCGGGCGGGATTTGCCCGACGTGAGCAAACTCAAGGACATGGATTTCGCGGAAACGACCCATATCTATGACCGCAACGGACATGAACTTTACCGCATATACGGAACGGAAAACCGCGAGTACGCCAATCTTGCCGACATCAATCCCCATGTCATCCACGCGACCATCGCGATCGAGGACAAAAATTTCTACCATCACTTCGGTTTTGATCCCGTCGGCATCATCCGCGCCCAGTTGAAGAATTTCCAGGATGAGAGCATCTCGCAGGGAGCTTCAACCATTACCCAGCAGCTCGCGAAAAACATTTTCCTTTCCCCGGAGCGCACGTATGACCGCAAAATCAAGGAGCTTCTTCTTTCACTCGAGATTGAATGGTTCTTTGACAAAGATGAAATTCTGGAACTCTACTTTAACAAGATTCCGTACGGATCGAACGCGTTTGGACTTGAAGCGGCGTCACAGACGTTTTTTGGCGTCTCAGCAAAGGACCTGAATCTCTCGCAGGCCACCGTGCTTGCTTCTTTACCCAAAGCGCCTTCATATTTCTCGCCGTACGGGCCGCACGTCAAAGAGCTCATGGGTTATTGCCAGCAAAACGTCGATGACGAGGAAAGCGATATCGCGGGAACCACCCAGGAACCGGTGTCTTCCGCGCCCGCGCCGTTGCCCGCTGGGCAGACCCAGGAAAATGCGGCAGGTTCGACCCAGCAACTTGCCGAGGGAACCCCCGGATGCACGTCTCCTTTTGATACCGGTTACGTTTGGGGAAGAAAAGATTATGTACTCCAGCGCATGGTCGACGACGGATATATTACGGAAGGACAGATGTTGGAGGCCTGGAAGGATGGGTTTGATATCAAGTTCAAGGATATCAGGCACCGGATCGAAAACGGCGACGAACATTTTGTTTTTTTCGTCAAAGATTATCTCACCCAGAAGTACGGGAAGGAGATGGTTGAAAACGGAGGGCTGCAGGTCATTACGACCCTTGACCCGAACGTGCAGAAAATCGCACTGGACGCCGTGAATAACCATGTCGACCTGATCCGCCGTTATGGAGCGAACAACGCGGGCATGGTCGCCCTTGATCCAAAGTCCGGCCAGATCCTGGCCATGGTGGGTTCAAGGGATTACTGGGACGAAAAAATTGACGGACAGGTGAACATCACCACCAGCGCGCGGCAACCGGGTTCTTCATTCAAGCCGCTGGTGTACGGTGCCGCGATTCAGAATGCGGGCATAGGCTCCGGCACCGTGCTCGGTGATTACAAAACCATTTTCAACAAGCATGACCTGCCGAACAATTATGACGGGAGATTCCAGGGACGCATCACGATCCGTCAGGCCATCGGCGGTTCCCGCAACATTCCTGCCATCAAAGCTTACTATGTGGCCGGTGAAGAGGAAAAAGTTTTGGACTTCGTAGAAAAACTCGGCATCCTCAATCTCCGCAAATTCAGGGAAGAGTTTAACAAGGACGCTGACAAACGGGGCTGGACGTTTTTCTTCGGCTGGCCGCTCGCGATCGGAAGCGGAGAGGTCCGTCTGCTTGATCTGGTCAACGCGTACGCAACGTTCGCAAATGAGGGAAAATACAACCCTCCAAATCCTATTCTGGAAATTCGCGACCGGAACGGTGTTCTCCTTGAATCTTTCCGCACACCCGATGGAGGAAAGCAGGTCATCGATCCCCAGGTTGCCTATATTCTCAACAGTATTCTGAGCGATGTTTCCGTTCGCCCCGCCGGATCGTGGCGATGGCTTTTGACCATCCCGGGTCAGAACGTGGCGGCGAAAACCGGAACTTCCAACAAAGTCGTCCGCGGACGCGAACTTCCGAACAACAACATCACCGTCGGCTACACCCCTTCCATCGCCGCCGGTTTCTGGGTCGGCAATACCGACGGAAAAAATCTGAGCAACAGCGCCTACAGCTTGTACACCACCGATCCGATCTATCATGAGTTTTTTGTGAACGTTTTAAAGGACAAACCCAAGGAGGATTTTGTGAAACCCGCCGAAATCAAACAGATCGGCCGGGAGTATTACCCAAGCTGGGGAGGTCCTCGGGATTTTGAAAAGCAGTTCAAGCGGGTGACCCAGCAGCAGACGTCGGGCGATGTTCCGCTTCCCGATTTCCTGAAGAAGCGCCCGGAAGACATCAAGGCGTACAAGAAAACGCTCGACAAGATCAACGAGCAGCAGCAGATGGGAGGGTTTTAATTCTGATTGGAGCGGTATACGGGAATCGAACCCGTGTCTCAGCCTTGGGAAGGCCGCGTACTACCATTGTACTAATACCGCAGGGCGCGATTATTATAGCATATTCGCGCCGGTTCAACAGGTTAAACCGGTCTGATCAGGAAACAGTAGTGGATGTTGGGGTGGGTAAAGTCCTCCGGGATGGTCTGGCGCTGGATGTTCTGGACGGAGCATGGGAGGAGTTTTTCCTTGTTGAGGCGGAAATCCTGCTTGTTGTTGGAAAAGACGATGAACCCTTTGGGGTTGAGGAGTTCCAGGGCGTCGTTGATGAGAGCCGGGTGGTCTTTCTGCACCGAAAAGCTGTTCCCCTTGTTGCGGGAGAACGACGGCGGATCGATGATGATGATATCGAATGTCATGTCCTTTTTTTTGGCATACCTGAAGAATTCCCTGGTGTCCATTTTGTAGACCCAGTTGCGGTCCGGCGGCAGGCGGTTGAGTTCAAGATTTTTCTTGATCCAGTCGCAATAGGTCTTGGAGAGATCCACGCTGTAGGTTTTGGCGGCGCCGCCTGCCGCCGCGTAAATACTGAAAGATCCGGTGTAGGCAAACGTATTCAGTACGATTTTTCCTTTGGATTCCTTCCGTATCCATCTGCGAGTTTCGCGGTGATCCAAAAAAAGCCCCGTGTCCAGATAATCGGAAAGGTTACACAAGAATGTGTGGCCGTATTCACGGACTTGGAGTTCGTAATGCGGCGACACCGGCAGTTTGAGGTCGCTTTTGGTGCGGTTTTTGTAGAAGAATCGTTTGATGGGTAAAAGCTTCTGCAGGGCAAGTTCCGTCTCCTTCAACGCCGAGGCGTGAACAAATCCAAACAGATGCACCACTGCGCTGTCTTTATAGATGTCGATTGCCAATGGAAGCTCAAGCTTGGAGCGGTCGTAAAGGCGGAACGCCTCGAGCTTGTTTTTGCCCACATATTTCTCCCTGCGGCGGTACTCCTGTTCCAAAAGTTGGCTGATATTATTCTTCATAGCGCTTTTCCATTGCCGAGCTGTCTTTCCAGCTTCCGTCAATATCCCGGAATTTAATGGTAAGTTTGTAGGTGAATTCGTTCGGGCTGCGGCTGTAGTGCTCCACTACTCTGCCGGCTTTTTCCGACTCGGTCTTGGTCACGCGGTTTTCTTTGTCCAGAATAAGCATGAAATCCATGTTGTTTTTGGTGAATTCGTGGGTTTCGCGGACACCGATCTCCTCCTCCTGATTTGTCTTGTAATCAAAGCGGAAAAGCGGGTCGATGCTTATCTCGTCGTCCTCCAGATCGTCCAGGAGATTGGCCTTAATGTCGTCCCATTTGTCTTCGTTGATGATGATCATAGTTGCGTGCCTTCCGGCAAAATGGTGGGTGCATGCACACTCGCTGTGCTCGTGTGTTGGCTCAACTGTAACGAACCTTTGCTTTTTCTACAAATGATTTGTTATATTCACCATCCTTTCCGGTTCGTTTTGCGGGTGGTGACCCGCAACCAATAATATGTTAGAGTCATGGCGCTTTTACGTCCTCCTATGTTTACAGAAGACCAAATAAAGCGGGAAACCGGGCGTTTGTACGATAAACTCCAGCATGTGGGGTTCGGCAAGGCGCTGTGCCAGATGTATGCCCCGCTCACGCTTGAGATCAACGCGCTGAAAAAGGAGAAAAATGCGGTTATTCTTGCCCATTCCTACCAGACCCCCGATATCATCTACGGTATTTCCGATTTTCAGGGGGATTCCTACCAGTTGAGCAAAAACGCACAGGAAACCGATGCTGAAACGATTGTATTCTGCGGGGTCAGATTTATGGCCGAAACGGCAAAGATCCTGAATCCCTCCAAGACGGTTTTGCTTCCCTCCCCCGCCGCCGGATGCTCACTGGCCGAGTCGATCACCGCGGAAGACGTGCGCAAGCTGAAAGCCCGGTATCCCGGAGTTCCCGTGGTGACGTACGTGAACACTTCCGCCGAAGTGAAGGCGGAAGCCGACGCCTGCTGCACCTCCGCGAACGCTTTGAAGATCGTTGAGGCTTTCCCCAACGAAAGCATCATTTTTATTCCCGACAAATTCATGGCCGCGAATCTGCAGAAACTGACGACGAAAAAACTCATCGGCTGGGACGGGTCATGCATCGTGCATGAAGAGTTCAAAGCCTCCAAAATCACTCAGTTCAAGCAGAAATATCCGGGACTGCAAGTGCTGGCCCATACCGAATGCGCTCCCGAAGTCGTGGAAGCCTCTGACTTTGCGGGCGGCACGAACGACATGATGAAATATGTGGAAAATACCGAAGCTCCATCCTACATGCTCGTCACGGAGTGCGGCCTCAACGACCGCATGCGCGCGGAGTTCCCTCACAAAGAGTTTATGGGGATGTGCGGACTTTGCCCTTACATGAAACAAAATACGCTGGGGCTCATCCTGCAGGCGCTCAAGAATCCGAAACCGGAGCAGATTGTGGAAATGTCTGAAGACGTCCGCAAAGGAGCGGAACGTTCCCTGCTGAAAATGTTTGAAATCACCCAAAAAGTTCCCGTCCATCCTTAGTTTATAAAGGCTTTGTTATGGCCCGCCACTACCGTTTTTTCCTGCGCAATCCGGACACGTTTCCCCTTTTTCAGGATAAGGATGCTTTTCACCTGACCGAAAGTCTGGAGCCCGAGATCTTTTTTCAGCTCGTGAAAGTTTTACGGGTAAAAATTGGTGATATGGTGACTCTGGTTCCTCAAGGCGTGAAAAAGGGTGCCGGCGTTTTGTATGAATATATTTTCGAAGCTGCCTCGGCGGACAAACGAAGCGTTGATCTTGTGAACAAAGAGGCCCGGCCCAATACCAATGAACTTGGTTTTGAATTGAACCTGTGGCTCTGCCTGCCGAACAAGCCCGAAAAGCTGGAATTCATCCTGCAAAAGGCCGTTGAGATCGGGGCGGCAAACGTCACCCTTTTTGAAGGCGACTTTTCGCAAATGAAGCACCAGCTGCGCCACGACCGTCTGGAAAAAATCATCGTCGAGGCCGCCGAACAGTCGGAACGGGCTGTCGTCCCCGCGCTGACGGTGAAGGGAAATCTCGTCAAAGAGCTGTCTTCCATGGACGCTTCCGGACTCGGTGTCGTCAGGGTGGCGATGGAAAGGTCTCCGGAACAGCATGTGCCCCATGGAAACCCCTTTGCCGGTGCCGACCTCAGTAAAGGCCTGTCCCTTTTGATCGGCCCTGAGGGGGGCTTCAGCGACACGGAGAAAAAGCGTTTTCGGGAGCTCGGCCTGGGGGCTTTCTCCCTGGGGAAAAGAGTTTTGCGCATGGAAACGGCCGCCGTGGTCAGTCTCGGCCTTGCCGCGCTTCTTGGCGAGTAACCGGACAGAGATCCGCAATTTTCCTGAGCCATTGGATTGCCCGGTCCTGTTCGATGAAATACGGGGATGTCGCGAACGTTATGACTGACGCTTTTGGGATAAGTTTTTTAATGATCCACAGCTTGAGGTCGTTGCCGATATAATCCGAATCCGGAGCGAAAAAATCGAGGTCGATGTCCAGGATCAGGTTACTTTTTGGCACGCCGCCGTTTTCCGGTGGATATTTCAGTCTTTCCCTCATCTCCTCCAGACTGTATTGCGAATCCAAAAAAACAATCTCTTTCACGAGCCCGATGTGCTGCGCCGCGGGGATAAAATTTCCCACGTTGAGAACGGTGTTCGTGTATTGGAACACTTTGTCCGGGTCCGACGCGTCCGCTTTTGAAAGAAAGCTTTCCGGAATGCGTGTATCCTTGTGTTGGTCGATATGAATGAGCAGGGCCCCGTCGCCCAGTGTTCCGTTCTGCATCTCCATGCACCAGAACGAGAACGCATGATTATGGTTGTCAAAAATATAGGCCGGAGCCGACCCCATGGTGGTTTTTACGAAGGCTTGGAGCCCATGGCAGGTATGGAGCTTCCCTTCATCATCAAAATCCTCGAACACCACGTTGTCTCCGGGACGAACGTCATCGACCGTACCTTCCTGGAGTTGCGGCACATACAGTTTTTTGTTTGGACGCCTGTCGTGATTGAAGGCGTTGTTTGAAACTTTTTCCGTGATGAACAATGGCTGGTCGTACATAGACTGCCGTATAATACTTCAATTTACCTCATACACAAGAGCCCCGCAATGCGGGGCTCTTGGTGCTTTTTCTCCAATCTTAAATGGTTCTGTTAGCTTGTTGCCGTCGTTGCGGGCTTATTTGCGTCTCGGAGGGCTTTTAATGCGTCCAGTTTGATTTTTTCCGCAGCTTTTACCGCTTCGTGGAATGCCTTATCCGCGGGGGCAGTCGCAGTTTTCATGGCCTCCTTGGCAGCCTTCCGGCCTTCCTGGTAGGTGTTGCGCGCGTCTTTCATGGAAGCTTTAAAAGTTTTCATGGCTTCCAGATTTTTTGCTTTGTCGGTTGAAGAGCAAACGGTTGCTTTCATGGTATCAAGAGCCGATTTCATGGCGGCATTCCGCTTGGCCAGCAATGCGTCCATGGTTGAACGGAAGGTTTTCATGGCTCCGTCAACAGCCGCACGGCGGGCTTCGTGCGCGGCGTCAACGCTTGCCCGGAAAGTGGCTAAAATTGCCTGAACCTGTTCGTTATTAAGACCTTTGCTCTTCAATTTCAGATCGCGTTCGCCGCGGCGTTGTTCCATTTTGGCGTCCTTTTCGGCGCGGCCCTTTTCCAGTTTGCCGTCACGTTCGGAACGTTTGAGGTCCATCTTGTTCTGCTGTTCGACCTCCTTTTGGGTCATTTTGCGCTGCATTTCGCCAAATTTGGCGTCACTGCAGAGGGCTTCCGTGTTCATAAGAGGAGCTTTCATCTCCTTCATCTCCTTGCGTTCCATCATTTCGCCCGTTCCGCCTTCATAGTTGGCGAGTGCAGGTGAAGCGAGACTCAAGAGTGCAAGTCCCGTCACTAAAGTTTTTGTTATTTTTTTCATGACTGAAAATTTAAGAAATAAAACCATTGAACAAGCTGTTCGATTGTTGAGTGGGCGGGGGGTTACATTTTACCGCCGCCGGTGTTTGTAGATTTGGGGGTTTTATGCTATAATAAGACAAAATAAACACTAAAAACTCCCACATGAAAATTCAATCTTTCGGTGCGGCACGTGAGGTCACGGGATCCCGCCATCTCATTGAAGTGAACGGGAAAAGGATTTTCCTTGATTTCGGCATGTTCCAGGGCCACCGCAAGGAGTCTTCCGTCAAGAACCGCAACTTTCCTTTTGACGCCAGTAAAATTGATGCCGTCATTTTGTCCCACGCGCATATTGACCACAGCGGAGGCTTGCCTTTGCTGGTGAAAAACGGCTTCCGTGGTCCCATTTATTCCACGTTCGCGACGCGCGATCTTTGCAACTACATGCTTCTGGACAGCGCCTATATCCAGGAAAAGGATGCTGAATACATGAAACTCAAGCTGGCAAAAAAGGGGAAGTCCGCCGCAAAAAAATTCAAGGAGCCGGTGGAACCCCTCTATACCGTGGATGACGCACAGCGCTGCCTTGGCCAGTTTTACGGCGTGGGGTATGAACGCGCCTTTGTGGTGACGGATGGTGTGGTCTGTTCCTTCTATGACGCCGGCCATATTCTCGGATCTTCCCTGATCCACCTGGTCATTTACGAAAAGGAGACCAATAAGCGGTATACTTTTGCGTTTACCGGCGATCTGGGACGCAAGAACCTGCCGATTCTGCGCGACCCCCAGGTTCTTCCGGAAACGGATTATCTGATGATTGAAAGCACCTACGGCAACCGGTTCCATGAGTCCATGCTCGATGCGGGCAAACATCTGGAAGATACGGTAAACCGCACGGTCAAACGCGGTGGAAAAATCATCATTCCGGCGTTTTCCGTTGAACGGACGCAGGAGGTTGTCTATCACCTCAATCTTTTATGGCAGCAGAAGCGCATTCCGGACCTTCCGATTTTCGTGGACAGCCCTCTTTCTGCGAACATCACCGAAGTTTTCATGAACCATCCCGAATGTTTTGACGCCGATACCTTCAAAGAGTTCGTGCACAACCGCAAAAATCCGTTCGGTTTCGGAAAACTCCAGTACACCCACTCGGTGGAAGAGTCCAAGGAACTGAACGCCTATACCGCGCCATGCATTATCATTTCCGCTTCCGGCATGTGTGAAAACGGCCGTATTCTGCATCATCTCCGCAACAATATCGAAGACCCCAAGAATACGATCATGATTGTGGGGTTCATGGCCAGAGACACGCTCGGACGTAAAATTCTGGAAAAGCAGTCCGTGGTGAATATTTTCGGGGAACCGCACCATTTGCGGGCCGAAGTCGTGGTGATGGACGCGTTTTCCGGCCATGCCGACCGCAGCGATCTTCTGGACTACATCAGCCATGTAAAGGGAGTCAAAAAGATCTTCCTGGTCCACGGTGAAGATGAACAGCAGGACGCGTTCAAAAACTATCTGCATGAAAGCGGATATATGGACGTTACGACGAACGAGCCAGGAAAGGTTTATGAGATCGAGTAGTTTGCCTTCAGGCACTGCCGGACTGTGGACTCTTGAAAGGACGCCAAATTCACGCTATCATAGCTCTGCTTTCGGGAGGGTTCCCGTCGCGACAAAATTTTCCACAAAGGTTTTATCAAGGCGGTAAGCCAAAAAATTAGGCGGGTGTAGTATAATGGTATTATGACAGCTTTCCAAGCTGAAGACAGGGGTTCGATTCCCCTCACCCGCTCCAAACGTTAAATCGCGATTTATCGGTGCAATCGCGCCACGGTTTTTGACTTATGCGCTCTAAAGGTGTTTATTATTCAGTGAACACTTAGCCCCATTTCATTATGAAAAAAACGCAGATTCTCGTTTTGAGCGCGCTCGTCTTTTTGCTGGCCGGATGCCAGAGTTCTTCAGTAAAACAGGAGGGAAAACAGGGTGAGGACCCGGGATCAAAAAAAACGGTGACGGAGACTCAGGCCCAGACGCAGACCCAGGTTCAGGTTGCCAGTCTCGCGATAAAACCGGATACCACCGAGGGAGGTGTTTATACGGGAAAGTCAACCGAGGGTGCCTGCGATTTTAGTTTTTCGGTAAAGGTCAGCGGAACAAAGGTAACCGGAACGGGCGCGGGCCCGGGGAAAGATATTTCCTGTGCCGTAACTTTGGACGGCACGACAGATGCTCAAGGCCGTATGCTGGGCACTGCGGAGGCGACCTATACCGTTGTCGCCAAGGGTGTAACGCTTAACTGGTCTTTGTCGGGTCCGTTTCAGGGCTCAGTGAGCAGCGGCGTCGCCGATAATTTGATCATCGATCTGACGGGAACCGGAAACAACTGTCCGGCAAATATCCCGTGCGACAATGATCCCGATACTATTAAAGCGACACTGGCAAAACAGGAAAGCTGAAGATTGATTTTGCGGGAGACTCCCTGGCCAGCTTTACACATATGGCGGTTTGTGATTTAATTACACTCCGTTGCTCTTTGGCAGTATCAACAAAAACGCGCGAGGAGGCGCATGCACATGGCTGGTTATCATGCCGTTATCGGCGAGATTGCGAGCCTCATTGTGCTCGCGTCCGCCATCCCGTACCTGATGGGCATTCTGAAAGGGACTTCGACCCCCAGCAAAGTGAGCTGGTGGATCTGGGCCCTTAACGACTGCGCCATCGTTTCGTCTCACTTTGCCGGAGGCGGCAGAACGACATTCTGGGTCCCCGCGATCCAGACGGTGAGTTCGCTTGCGATTGCCATCATCCTCACGGTCAAACAGAGGAAGAGCAAAAGCATGTGGACGAGGCTGGACAAGTTCTGCGTCGCCGGAGCCGCCGCCAGTTTCATGGTCTGGGCGGTGTCGGGTTCTGCGCTGACGGGTCTCATGATCGGGCTCGTCATCGATGCGCTGGGGGTTGCTCCGACGTTGAGAAACGTCTGGAAAAACCCGAAAGCGGAGCCCCGGCTCCCCTGGCTGATGGTTCTGGGGGCCAAGGCGCTCAACCTCTTTGCAGTGAGTCATTGGTCGTTCGCGGTCGCTCTGTATCCCGTGTATGCGGTGATTCTGAGCAGTGCCGTGACGTTGCCAATGCTTCTGCCGAGGAGGAAGAGCCAATGAGCAACCCGCCCGCCGAGTCGCATGCGACTCGGCGGGCTTCACCTTCTTTCATCATTCATAACCAATTCATATGACCAAACGATCGCCAGGCGAAATATCCTCCCAGCCGGACGGTTCCGCTGAGGAGACTCAAGGAGTTTCCCAGCCTCAATCCAGTGGCAGGATGCCCGAATCCCATGCTTTGAGAAATGCGATTCTTGCGGCTTTGGCTATAGGGGCAGCTTCGGTCGCCGGTTACCAGCACTTTTCGAAATCTTCTTCCCCGGATGAAAAAACGGCGGTTGAAACAACCGGCGGTGTTGATTTTGTTCAACTTGCTTCCAAACTCAAAGGGTACGGAAATACAATGGATCCCGAAAATCAGCAGCGGTTTGCCAAAGTTATTGCCCTGCTGGAATCGAATCTTTCCGGAGTTCAAATAGCTAAGGTGGATACAAGCGATATGAGTGTTCCCTATCTTGCCGCAAGTAAAATCGGGGGAACCTATGAAGAAGGTCAGTATGAAATTGCTTTAAGCAACAAGTGGAATCCCAATAATGGCAAAGACCTGTCCCTGTTGATTCACGAACTTTTCCATATTGTTGAAGGCCGTGAAAGCCGGACTCAACTGAGTAAACAGGATTGGGTCAAACGATATGCGGCACCAGGGAATATGGTTGAAATACGTTCGGAACTTGGTGGTTGGGAACTTGGACTGGTTTTTGCCGACAAGTATTCCGGGGGGCTTTTTGAGCAATACATCAAGGAATTACAGACTGTTCCCGATGGTGATGATGAGGGAGTCCGCCGTCTGCTGGAAAAATATACGAACCTGTTGATGAAGAAAATGAACGTGACCGATGAGGAGGGAAAAAAGACTCTTTGGAACTGGCTCATAAAATATGACGCATACAAATTCGCGCAACTGAAAAAAATGGACTGCAAATGGTCATATAATTTTGTAACGAATATTGCGGGGCAGTATATGAAATTGGGTGCACAACCGTATGAAATTGATATCCCCAGGAGTGCAACTCATCAGAATGTAGGCGAATGTTTATACCCACTCGGGAATGGGCCTTATCAGCAGTATCGACCGTATGGTAAAAGAGCCGATGGGCTCACCGTTCCGTCCGAAAACCCTGTCCGTTTTCCGGAGATCAGGTGAGCAACCCGCCCGTCATTTTCATTCTCCCCCCCCTCGCCGGTTGACATATTTATACAAATATGCTATTTTGCGCATCCATGTATTTATGTTTGTTATGAGAAACTTTTTCAGCATAGCTTCAGCCCCCATCCTTTCTGCTGCTCTGGCTACGGGATGTGCCAACAAGCCAACACCACATTATCCTCAGGTACAAGAAACGGTGGAGCAGTTTGCAAAACGGGTCTGCAACACACTTGGTGAGGGCGAACACGTTTCAAACAATACCCATCTTGAATGCCATGAGTTCGTCATTTATGTGGGGGCTCCATATCATCAAACTATTGATATGCAGCCAAAAAAAATGAAGCTCACTTTTGAAAATGCGGCCGATTACGTCAGAGACAAAAAAGTTGTTGTAGCTGGAGAAGAGCATAGGCTGAAGAATGATAATGAAGCATTTATCAAGTTACTGCCGATATTTAAGCAACAAGGGTTTACTGATCTTGGCATCGAACTGGATATTGAATGGCAGAAAAACATTGATGAGTATTATAAGGACGGAGATGAAAGCCACCTGGCTTTTCTTGATAAATTTATGGGTGGAGAGGGGGATAAGGAAATTATCAGGGTCGCCAAGACTCTTGGTTTGCGATGCACTTGTATCGATGTCAGGCATATTGAATATTATCCGGGGATTCAATTTGACGGTAAAAAAACGCCTCAGGCATTCTGGGACCGCAGAGACCAGTATATGTTTGAAAACGTTGAAAAAATCCTTCAAACACCCGATCGCAGGATGGTCTGTTTCAACGGTGTTGCTCATGCTACTTATTCCAACATGAGTCTTTACCAATCCGGGGAAGACAGCAACGGTCCTCTTTTAACCACGATCAATCAACCATTGGGGTACCGCCTAAGAAAAAAGTACGGGCAGGACCATGTTGGACTCATCGATCTAACCGGGTGCGACGAGTATGATGACAATGGCACCTATGCCTGTTTTGAACGTACCGAAGATCGAAAATATTATGAGTAAATCTCTTCATTTACCTCGTTTCAAATATCTATGGAAAGGTTTGATCTCTACATGGTCACCGGGAAACCCGGAACGGGAAAATCCACCGTTGGGGCAAAATTAGGGAAGGCTTTTGATGTTTCGATCCTCGATCCTGACCTTATGCGGCGACAGATGGGCTTCAAAAAACATGATCCGGCCGATACCCCAAGAGTGATGGGGGAAATATTTGACAGGATGGAAGTGCGGCTCCAAAGAAGAGAGTCTGTTGTCCTGTGTACTCCCTATGTGATGAGGAGCAGCCGGGAACAAAGTTACAAGCAACTGGCGGAAATAAGCGGTGAGATAGGACAGCAACTGGAGGCGGTGCTGATTCAATGCTCCTGCGACGAAGCGACTGTAAAAGCACGGATACAGGCCAGACCCGCACCGGATGATTTCCATTCAACAAGCAATGATCCGGCAGTATTTGAGAGATACCAACGACAGTTTGAACCAATATCGTCAGACGAAATTGATCAAAATCCGCACGTTTCTTTTTTGGGATATGATTCTGGAAAAAACACCGTTGAAAGAATTGCGGTCAGGCCACAGCATGAAGGACGCATAGAACTCGTCGAGCGGCATATTACACGGATATAAATACTACTACTTTCACCTTGAATAATTATGGAACAACCAACGAATGAAACTTTGCCGGTTCAGGAAGAACGTTCTTACAGAGGCCTTAAAGCGGCAGGAGTTGAGAAATCAATGATCATGGCATTGAAAGCACAGCTTGCGCAGGTACTTGATCCCGAATTCGGGCGAGTGCCTTCGTCCAACAGATGGGAAACTGTCGAAAGGGACAAAAAACATTATACGGATCTTGCCCGCCAGGAGGCGGCAAAATGGGTAACTGCAAATGGTATCGTTGATGAGCAGCTACAGGCAAAGTTCGTCGAATTTTCAGACCTTCATACTGAATTAGTTATCAGAAGGATGGCTGATCAAGAATTTTCCAGTACCTTGAGTACTTGGGATGATGATGATGATTTTGACGATTAGTCCGCCAGTTTTTTGAGCAGATCCAGTTCCTGCTGAAGGGTGCTGTCTCCGATGGCTTTCATTTCGTTGCCAAAATATTCGGCAAAGACGGAAAACACTTTTTGGTAGTGGTCTGAAACGTTCAGCGGGACGGACTGTCTTTCCCATTCGTTCAGTTCCACACGGCACATCGGCGGCATCGGAGGGAGACAGCGCAATTCGGGACACCTGATTCCCGTTTCGACCATGATGATCGGCGGGCAGGTGGAGACCGGCTTGCCGCGGAAACGTCCCTCGTCCGTCGCCCAGCTCTTTACCAGGTCTGCGTAGCGTGAGAGCAATATGCCTTTGCGGGTGCCGTTATTCGCCTGGGATTCCCCCGGGTTGAACACGATTGCCTTTTCATCGCTTTCCATTTTCCCGTTGCGGTCTTCGTAGGTGACGCTCAGGGTGAGTTTTCCGTTATTTTCATTTCCGGTTTCGGCACCGGTTTTCCTCAGTTTCAGCAATACGAGCCCTCCTTTGGTTTCACCCGCTTCGGTTTTTGACGGGAACAACGTGTTCACTTTCATGATCTCCCCGGTTGCTTCGTCCGCTTCCGGCGAACCGTAGACCTTTTCGATCTCCCAGCCTTCCGCATTCAGCTTCAAATTGAGATCGAAAACCAGCGGCGTGACCATGTATTCAAAATCTTCATCCATGACTTTGGCGAACTCCCTGGACGAATGGACGGAGAAATAGTTTGCCCCCCGGATTTTGGTCAGTGCTTCCACGAGCTCGGTATTGAAGTCCACGCCCACGCCCACAAAGGTCGTGTACATGCGTTTTTCCGAGTTATCACTGAGCATCTTCCCAAGGCCTTCTTCGGTGATTTCTCCGATGTTCGGCATCGCGTCGGTGATGAAAATAATCCTGTTTTCGTACAGGTTTGGATCGGAATCCGAAACTTCATTCAGCATTTTCGTACCTTCCTCCATGCCCGATTCCATGTACGTTCCTCCCTGTTCCCTCAGGTCCAGAATATGTTTTTTGATGGCCTCCATGTCCGTGTCCGCGACTCTGGTCAGAGGTTTTGCCTTGTAGGCGTTGTCGTCAAAGAGCACGAGTCCAAAGCGGTCATCCTCTTTGAGGTGGCCCAGGAGTGAAACGATTGACTGCGAGGCGACCTCCATCTTGGTTTTTGTTTCCGTCTCCGTCCCGGATTTGTTTTCGAGCTTATTTCCGAAACGGTCGTAGTAGTACTGGTCAAACGGCGATCCCATCGACCCGGAAATGTCCATCACGATGACGAGGTTGAGTTTTTTCCTCTGGAAATCGGTCTCCTTGATACCGGAATTCAGCCCCACGGAGAGGTAGTAATCGTCCTTCTTTGAAAGAGGGTCCTGTGAAACCGCCGTGCTGTACGACGGGCAAAAAAGTTTTGCGCATTCTTCCTTCGCTCCGGTGTCAAAGTAGTATCCGTAAAATAAACCTTCGTAGGTGATGTCCGAAGGGAGCGGCAGAAAATTGTTCGCGATGTTCTCGCGGAAGTTGTTGATATCTTTTGCGCCGCCCACGGCGTAACCCAGATTTGCCGCGCCCGGTGCCGATAAAGGCATCGCCGTTTTCATCATGCCTGTTGCAGGGCTTATGCCCGAGTATGCCCGTGATTGTTCATTTGCCGCGGGATTAAATTCCCAGTCGTCAACTTTTTGAGTGATGACCTGTTTTTCCTGCGTGTCCAGAATTCCCGTATCAATCTGCCCAGGAAGATCGCAGCCCGAAAATCCGCCCGCCATTGCGATGATGAGGAGCGAAAACAAAAATTTATTTTTCATATTGTTCAGTTAAGGATTCACCTTCTGTAATGCCTATAGATTACCAATTATTACGAACTGTGGCGAATTCTATAGAAATTCGAGAAGAGCCAGCACCTGCTGCCCAATTTTTCGTTGCGATATTCGACGCCAGTTCCCGGAAGTCATTATTTCTTCCCATGTTTTTGCATCGGGTTTTTGAGTACTTGAGAGAAATACACGCGCGCCATCTGGAAGGGTAAACCATTCTTCTATTCTGTGTCTTATCTCATTGAACGATACGGAAAACCTGTCATGGCAAGTCTCTACGCCAGCTAACCGTAAAGGCTGAACGGAGAGTGAAGTATTCTCTTCGTTGGTATATTCACGCAAAATACCCTGAATGTCTTCGTCATAGAGTTCAATCCCGAGCAGTATAAACGTTCTTCCTCCTGAGCCTACGGTATTTTGCCGAATCATTTCAATGAAATCTTCCAGGTTCGGTTCGTTGGCGACAGTATTCCCAAGGAGCAGAACGAGTCTGTTGCCTCCTTGATTTATCACAAGATTTTGAAGCAAACCGGGATCGCTGAAGTCTCCACGGATAAATCTGCCGCTTCCCTGTGTTATCTCGGCTAAATTGTGCTCGGTGATGGATAACATTTCCGGACTAAGGTCTATGGCTGTGTATTCCGTATTTGGCCCAATAATTTCCATGATCCTCCCGGCTTTTAAACCGTCGCCGGGGCCAAGATCGAGAATGTGAATGTCCGACAGAAATCTCAATTCTTCCGACATAAGCTCGATGAGTTGCAGCTCCCTTCGAAACCCCTGGTAGTCAGGATGTCTCGTGAGTCGCAAAAAATTTCTCGCCCCTTCCCCCAGGTAGCTGTATTTAATTAAACTTCTTTCACAGTCTCCACTGGACTGCTCCATGAGTGCAGTTTCCAACCGGGAAGTTATTGTTTCGTCGTCAATAAGGGAAATATGTTCTGTCATACGCTTGGTCTGAAGTTATGTTCCAAGGCACGTACGAAACCACGATATTGCTGGTTTCTTAGCGGGCAAAACCCTCCATCATGAAAGTCCCTAAAATAGGCTGTTTTTGCTTCGGTTAACCGAGTGACAAGTTCATGGAGAGGATTATTGCGTATGTTTCCGATGATTCCGGCGGTATCGTAAGCATGGGCATCAAATAGTACTTCTCCGTCGTGACGCATCCCCAGGCCGAAGCGGAACGTTCCACAGGTCGGGCCTCCAGTCTCATTTGCTCTACTTTGAGAGAGAATGAGTGAACCGTCCCCGTATCGCTCAATGAGCTGATCAACGACGCCGGGCTCAACAACAGTTGGAGCCGTCGCCAACTGAATCAAACCGTCACCCTGTGGAATGAATGGGGCGAGACTTAAAAACATTTCCCGCCCGGCTATTTGCCTGATTTGTGCGATTTGATCTATGTTCTGCGGCATTACGATGGTGTGAATAGCCAATGGAAGAATCATATTCCTCCCTTCCATCCTGATGTGTTGATGAAATGCCTCTTTTGCGTGCTCGATATTTTCCATCACGGTATGGAATGAACGAGTTCTTTTCACAAATGACTCGTAATTTTCCGCGTCGCATGTTTCAAGGCTTACGGCGATGGAAACATCATGTTGAGCCAACTGCCTGGAAACAGTCGGGGTTAAAAGGGAACCGTTGGTAAATACGGTTGTATGGACACCATTTGACTCCGCTGCTGTGAGTATTTCCAAAATTCTGTTTCTGAATACGAGAGGTTCCCCTTCCCCGGATATTTCAATGTGTCTCACTCCCAATTGGGCTGCCTGGCGGATGAGTTCTATCGATTCAGCGGCAGACATGCTGTGATGGAATTCCCTCTCCTGGCTTAACCCGGAAAGACAGAACTCGCATCGGTAATTGCATACCGGAGGCATATTGATGGAAAGAAAATCGAGCGCTTGGTTTCCAAATTCACGCTCTTCAATCTCCTCATAATACCGGGGTGATCCTCTGAAAATTCTTGATTGGTTGTTCATAAGAATTTTATAAAAAATTAAAGTACGCGGCGATTATATTGTTATTTCGCAATACTTTAATTTTTTGTAAACTTATTGATTTTTATATAGATTTTTGTTATATTTATAACATGATTAAGCTGAGTACCGTTTTAGAGGAGATATGCGCAAACAATCCAATACTGATGCAGGGGCTTTCCCACGGATTGCTGAACCTGACCCAGGTTGCGAAATGGATAAAGCCTCTTATCGAAGTCAGGGCAAAAAAAGAGGTGAGTTTGCCTTCAATCCTTATGGGGCTTTCGAGGCTTCAGGCTCATTACAAAATGATTGCGCCGCAAGAAGCTCGAATCAAGATAAAAAATATCGCACTTTTTCCTGATCTCGTCACACTCACCTACCCTTTTAATACAACAATCAACAAATCCCTGGTTCAATTGTACCTGCTTAAACAGAAGGATAATTTCTATATTGCATCCAGCCAGACATTAACCGAGCTGACGCTTATCGTTGATCGTTCAAAAGAAAAACTTATTTCTGAACGTTTTAAAATAAAGCCCATTTTCCGGAAAGAAAATCTTACCGCGGTGAGTCTCAACTTTGATGAATCTTATGTGCAGGACGTCGGATTTATTTATTCAATCATTCAATCTCTTACACTGCAGTATATTAATATCTGGGAACTGTCATCAACGTATACCCATCTGATACTTTATCTTGGCCAAAAAGACGTTCAGATGGCTGTTGATACTCTTCTCATGAAATTTGGCACTTCCTTAGAGCAACATACATTATGAAGATCCATTACCCGTCGGAACTGCCCATCAGTTCCCACAGTGAAGAGCTTACCCAGGCCATCCGTAAAAATGACGTGACGATTATTGTCGGGGAGACCGGGTCCGGCAAATCGACGCAAATTCCCAAGATGATTTCGCAGGCGCTGGGTGACAAGGTCATGGTTGCCTGTACGCAGCCGCGCAGAATCGCGGCGGTTTCCATCGCAACGCGCATCGCGGAGGAGTGTGAAATCGAGGTCGGGACGGCGGTCGGGTACAAAATCCGTTTTGACGACCTGACCTATCCTGGAACGAAAATCATCATCTGCACTGACGGCATTTTGCTTCAGGAGATCAAGTTCGACGTGCTTCTGACGAAATACGACGCGGTTTTCGTAGATGAAGCGCACGAGCGGAGTTTGCGCATCGATTTTCTGCTCGGACTCCTGAAGGAGATTCAAAAAAAACGCAGGGTTCAGGGGATGAATCCGTTGAAAATTATTATCGCTTCGGCGACGCTCGACACGCAGAAATTTTTTGATTTCTTTTACAACCACCGTGAAAAATCCCTCACCGTGGCGGAATTTTCCGTTTCCGGAAGGATGTTCCCGGTGGATGTCGAGTATCATCCCGTTTCTGACGATGAGGATCTTCCTTCAACCATTGCCGGAATGGTCGACGAGATCCATATGTCCAAAAAGGCCGGGGATATCCTGATTTTTCTTCCGGGCGAGCAGGAGATCAACCAGACGATCAATGCCATCCAGCGGCTGGGTTTCAGGGATCTCCGCTGCATGCCTCTGTACGGCAGGTTGCCGATGGAAGAGCAAACCGCGATTTATCATGAACACCCGGGAGTGCGACACGCGGTGGTATCGACCAACATTGCCGAAACTTCTTTGACTGTACCCGGCATTACCGTGGTGATCGATTCCGGACTGGCCCGCATGACGGACTTTGACACGCATACGGGAATAGGAAGCCTGACCGTGCAGGAAATTTCGCAAGCCTCGGCCGTGCAACGGACGGGGCGCGCAGGGCGTATTGAGCCGGGCAGATGTCTGCGGCTATATTCCGAAGAGGATTTTGAGTCGAGGGAACCGTTCACAAGGCCTGAAATCCAGCGCTCCGATCTGGCCGACGTTGTGCTGCAAATGATTTTGATGGGCATAGCGAACATTCACGCCTTTGATTTTATGGATCCGCCGGACCATGCCACTTTTGAGCAGGCGTTGCACACCCTGAGAACACTCGGCGCACTCAATAACAACGAACAGTTAACCGACATCGGACTCAAAATGGCCCATTTGCCGCTGGACCCAAAAATATCGCGCATGCTGATCACGGCGGAACAGTATGCCTGCGTTGCCGAAGTGGCCGTTATTTCTTCGTTTCTTTCCCTCAAAGACCCTTTTCTGAGGCCGTTTGGCGAAGAGGAACCGGCGGACAAGGCCCGGCGCTATTTTCAGCGACTGGGAATGCCCTACCCCGCGGCTCAATCCCAAAAGCCCTATTTCAACGGAAAAAGAATGGTTCACCGGAAAAGTTTCTCCCATTACGGGAGTTCGGAATCTTTTCATTCCGACCTTCTGACGTACCTCGCCGTGTGGAAAAAAGTTTTCGTCTACAAAGAGGCCGCCGACCGCGAAGATTATTGTAAAAGCCATTATCTGGAGTTCCAGACGCTTGAAAAAGCAAGGGAGATTTATGAACAACTGACCGAGACTCTTGTGCTGTTTTATGGCGAGGAGTTTCAACCCCACCTGGAAAAACTGCAGGCCATGCTGAATCCGGAAACTTTGCAACAGGGCACGGAGGCCGGGCACACCGGCATTCTCCGGTCCGTCGCCAGCGGGCTTGTCCAGAATCTCTGCCAGCGGAACAGTTTCGGGAACTACACTTCGTCAAAGGTTGACCGTATTTTTATTCATCCGAGTTCACTCTTTTACAGCAGATACCCCAAATGGATCATCGCCACGGAGATCGTTGAAACGACGAAGCGTTTCGCGCGAAACATCACCGAAGTGGACCCGTCATGGTTCCAGAACAGTTTTTACAACCAGAAAAACAGGAAGACGAAAAAGAAGCGGTCAAGAAATCTTCATGACCGGCGCAAAGGAAAAGGGCGGAACAGGCGGAGATGAGATCTTTGGATGAAGTCCGTTCCGTTGTCAGTATTTTTCCGCTGTGGTAGTCTGGGCGGGTGAAGAATATTCTCCAAAAATTCGTCGGGCTCCTGCTGTTTTCCCTCTCGCTGACCGTGCTGTATTTGTCCATGCGCGCGGTGATGGGGGTTGGGGGATCGTGCGCGGAGGGTGGGCCCTATACCATTCAGGTGCATTGTCCGGGCGGGGTTGCCTATCTGACGCCCCTGTCCATCTTTACCATGATCGGATCGGGAGCTTTGTATTTTACGGCCAGGGTGAAGAACAGTCCTGAGTGGGGATACCTTTTCTGGACCGCCCTGTTCGGGTCCCTTGGATGGAATTTCCTGGAGTTCGGCCTCAATTCGCCGGGTGGAGGCGGCCTGGACGTTTCATGGATCATCTGCGCCGTTATCTTCGGAATTATGGGTTTTGCCCCATTGTTCGCGGCCGATAAAAATTCGGCGGCAGGAATCTTGTTCGGAAGCAGGCCCCATGATCAAGCAATCGTTCCCTTCACGGAGTCCCGTCCCTTTTTGATCGGTTTCCATCTTTTGGCCACTGCCGCAGGCATTTACCTTGGCATGATGCTGTTTGCCGCCACATAGTTTCCCGCTGCGGAATTCAGGAAGTCCCGGTAAATGGCTTGATCCATTTTGCCCTTTTGGTGAGCCACCAGTACAGGGTGCCATCGGAGCTTGAGAAAAATTTGAAGCCGGCATCCCTGGCGATTTTTGAAAGTTTTTTGATAAATATGTCCCATTCCATTCTGGTGGGTTCGGTGGTTCCCAGTAAATCCAGGAGCTGACTCTTGGTCGTGATACCCGCGGCCAGAAGGGTTTTTTTTACCACTTTGTGCGTCATGTCCGTGGGAAAATATTTCATGGTGCCGAAGTCGATGAGTTCCGGATCATCTTGCGGCGTCTCCTCCGGCGCGCACCCTGCGGGTACCGGCAGAGGTGCCTGAGCAGCTTCATAAAAGGGTTCAGCCGCTGCGGATTCGGGAGCTGGAGCATGTTCGCTGACGGGTGCCGGTGCAACACCGGGAACTGCTGCTTTCACTCTTTTTGCGGTGCTCACGAGTATATCGATGATTTTTACCCCGAATTCCGAAACAACTTCAACCAATAATGTCCGCTTTTTTGAAGACATATTTTCGGCAGCCCGAAAAATTTTCCTCAGCTCGTCGCGTACCCATTGAGAAGGAAACTGATGCTGTTTTCTTCCGGTATCGACAGGGATTTCACGCTGCATGGTCATGTGGCTTCCCAACGGACGCACCGTTAAATGCAGACGCGTCGGAACCGGGCCTAAAAACGACTTATTTTGAATCCGGTCGTCGGTGTATGCCTCCAACTTTCCTACAATTTCGTCAATGGTATCGGCAAACGGAGCTCCTGGGTCTCTGGGTGCGTCGGGGTTGGATGACATGGGATCTTTTCAAAGGTATGGAGTGAATTAAAAAGGTTATTGAGATTATTGTCAACAACTTCAGGGATACAAAACAGGGGCGGAAATCCGCCCCTGTTTGCTTTTCCCCGAATTGAAAATTGACGACCATTTGTGAAGACTATCTGGAACTTTCAGCTTCTTCCGGAATTCCGGAACTATCTTCTGTTTCGGTCTCGGGTGATTTGTCCGTGCTGATTTCGCTCACTTCGGCCTTTTCGCTTGTATTGAGCTCCTTGCCTTCACTTTCACTTTCGCCAGGTGCTTTGACTTCCACCTCGGTTCCGGACTTATCTTTTGATTCCGTCTCCGATTTCACTTCGCGTTCCTGGGATTCGGATTCCTGCGTGGAAGCCGCGACGTTTTCATGTTCTTCGTTTTCCTCTTCGACGTCTACCGGGTCTTCTGTGTCGTCTTCATCAAACGTGATGGTGACTTTATTGCCTTTTTCATCGGTAAAACTTAATTTTTTCACTTTACCCTTTTCACCGGCATCCTCTTCCCCAAGGTAGGCAAGATCTTTGGCATCCTTTGCTTTTTCGAGGGACGAGAGTTCGGTTTGCAGCTGTGCGCCGGATACGGCGCCGCTCTTTTCGACCTGAGCTTTTACTTTGCTTATTGCCTGCTCAATGAGTTCTTGAGCGGATGCGGTTGAGGATGAAAGCATTCCAGTGCCGTTCAGCACCACGACGACCGCGAGCAGCGCGACGAGTGATAATGGAAGAAGTTTTTTCATAAAACTGTTGATATTAAAGATAAGAGGTGGAGTCGGATTTTTGCGCATTTGTTCATGCATTTTCAATAAATCCGTTTTGAGCCTCCGCCTGTGAAGAGGAATCTCCACTTGCGGCGGTTGGATGTTTTCGAGCATTTTTTGTATCCTGGTCGGTTCCTGTTTCATGTGGATGGAGTAAGTTTCTTGGCCGGCACCTTCATCAACGCCGGGATAGTTAAAGAGTTACATCATTTTTCGCCTGAACGATTTTTTCCAGTTTCCTCAGCGCCCGGGAGAGCATCGTTTTTATCGCCCCGGTCGTCATGTTCATGATGACGGAGATTTCCTCAAACTTTTTCCTTTCAAAATAGCGCAGAACAATGATTTGCTGCATTCTTTCCGGGAGCGTTTTTATGAGCATCTGAATTTCCAGGTACTCGTTGTTCCGGTCGACGACCTCCTGCGCTTCCACAAGTTCGGAGTGGGCGTTTTCTTCAATGAACGGCTCAAAGTGCTGCGTCTCGTACAACTTTTCGAGTGAAACGGGATGATACTTTCCTTTGCGGAAGTACGTGGCTATTTCGTTCGACGCGATTTTATATATCCACGCGATGAACGGAACATTTCTCCACTGGAACACCGGAAGTTTCTGAAGCACCTTGATGAAGGTTTCCGAGGTGATGTCCTGCGCCGTCGCCACGTCCCCGGTGCGTTTGAGGATGTAGTTGAAAATTATCGGATAGTACCGGTCGTAGAGATCACCGAAAGCTTCGGGGTCCTGCCGGGCTTTTTTCACGAGTTCTTTTTCTTCGTCGAGGTCCACAAATTTGTCGTTACAAAATCTTAGTTTACAACGTTCGAAGGATCGAAAGGTTACACGTCGATTCTATTCAAGTTTCATCCCGTTGTCGCAATAGATCCGAATTGCTTCGTTTTTGAACTGTGCCAAGCCCTTGGCGTATTTATCGTAGTGGGCGGTAAAACGTTCGTCGGCGACGTACATTTCACCGAGTCCGCGAAGGCGTGCCTCTTCCACAGGATAAAAATGTTCGAGAAATTTGTGCCAGCGTACGATGCACTCCTGAACTTCAGAGCTACCGGGCGCGGCTCCGGACTGCATCAGTTCGGCCAGCTTTTTGGTAATGGCATCGCCTTCAGCCTTCACGGCGTTCCACTGCTCTTTGGACATTTTTTTGATGCGGTTTTCAGAGGCCCGCACCTCATCTTCGCCCCATTTTTCAGCGGCCTCTTTGCGGTAGGCTTTCGCCTGTTCGGGGGTGAACCCCTCGTACATGTCCTGATCGTTGACCATAGTTTTTTTGTGAAGTGATTGAAGTGTTTTGTCGATCGTCGCGATGAGTTTCCGAAACTGTTCCAGCCGCCCCGATATTTTTTCCCTGTGTGACTTCAGGGCTTTTTTGAGATCAAATCCGGGATCATCCAGGATTTGCCGGATCTCTTCGAGACTGAATCCGAGTTCCTTGAAGAACATGATCTGCTGGAGTTTCAAAAGGTCGTCGTACGTGTAGTGGCGGTATCCGGCGGCGGACTTGCTTCCGGGGTTCAGCAGCCCGATTTCGTCGTAATAGTGCAGTGTGCGCACACTGACTTTGGCCAGCCCAGCCACCTGTTTTACCGTGTACTGTTTCATGAACGATCGTTAAAAACACCCACACTCTAATCTATCACGCTGCGTGAGGGTCAAGCCAATTCGATAACATTGTCGATGCCGATCTTTTTTACGAAGTAGCTGTCGTGGGAGATGATGCACATGGCGACCTCCTGCTGGACCAGAAAGTTTTCGAGATCTTCACGCAGGAACACGTCCAGGTGGTTGGTGGGTTCGTCCAAAAGAAGCAGATCCGGTTTTCTGGTGAGCAGAATGGCAAGTTCCAGACGGCGCTGCTGGCCGAAACTGAGGTTCTTCACTTTTTCCTCAACGTACTCTGCCGGGAAAAGATATTTGGACAAAATGCTCCTGCAGAGCGTGTATTCGATCTGCGTTTTCATGGAGAACTGGTCGATGACGGTCTCATTGGGATTCAGCGACGAAAACTGGCTCAGATAGCCGATTTTCAGCCCCTGCTTGTGGGTGAGCTGTCCTTCAAAATCCTTATCCTCTCCGGCTAAAATTCTTAAGAGGGTTGTTTTTCCCGAACCGTTGGGGCCTTTGAGCAGCACCCGTTCCCCCGCCCGGATTTTGAACTCGAGATTTTGTAAAATTTTCCTGTCATCAAATTTTTTCTCGATGATTTTTACGTTCAGCACCGCGCCGTCCTGCCCTTTGTTGAGATCGTGCATTTTGACCCGTGGATCTGCCACCGGTTCGGGCGGGGCTTTGACCTCCATTCGTTCCAGCGCTTTCTTCCTCTGAGCCACCGTGGCGGTGAATTTGTATTTGGGGTTATTGGCGTTTTCACGGAGCCAGTCCTGGAGCTCCTTCATTTCGCGCTGGCCGAGTTCGTAGTCTGCGAGCTTTTTCTGGTAGCGCTCGTAGCGTTCAATCAAAAATTCGTCGTACGTCATGCCATACACCTCGATATTTTTTTCGTTCGTGATTTCCCAGATCTGGTTTGTGACCTCATTAATGAAGCTGCGGTCGTGGGACACGAACGCCACGGTTCCGCTGAAACTATTGATAAACCCCACGAGCCATTCGATGGATTGCGCGTCGAGGTGGTTGGTGGGTTCGTCCAGCAGCAAGATGGTGGGCTCTTTCATAAGCACTTCCGCGAGGGCGATTCTCATCCGCTGGCCTCCGCTGAGGTTCTTGAGTTGCATCGTCTGGATATCACCCGGTAAGCCGACTTCGTCCAGTACCATTTCCACTTTATAGATCATCCATTCCTCTTCCAGTTTTGTGGCAAGAAAGTCGACGACTGTTTTCTCATCGCTGCCGAAATCCGGCTCCTGCTTTAAGTATCCGACGATTTCACGGGAGATACTGACGGTCCCCTGCACCGGTTCGGTCTCCTGAACGAGCAGTTTGAGGAGCGATGTTTTTCCGCAGCCGTTTTTCCCCACGATGGCCACGCGTTTTTTGGCGGCGCTGTCCAGGGATACGTTCACATTTTCAAAAAGGTGTTGGCCGGAATAGTCGTAACTGAGGTTTTGGGTGAGGAGCATTTTTCAGAAAATTGATACCATCCACCATTAATGGATTTTCACTTTTATGGCAAGCTCAGTTATTGACAAATGGAGCTATTTATTGTAATCTTCTCCTCCGAATTATTCATTCAATACATCCATATGCCATCACGACCATTTGATACTGACACGAAAGTTGAGCACCGCGAGGGCCTTCCTTCCTCTTCACAAGAATCTCAGCTTCCGGATGATGTCTGCGAGCTTGGTGCATGGGCCATCGCCCCGATTCTGTTTGAAGATCCTGAATTTAGGGCTCTCTACGATGCCCAATACGAGTTACAATTGCGAAATAATGAGATCAATGGGCGCCGTAATGCCGTCCGGGATGATGTACGGACAGTGATAAACCGGGTACTGGGTGGTGTCGGCTCACTTCCAGGAGATGCTTTCGACTTTCCGGTTTTCAATGAGTCATCCCTTCACTCAAGGGAAACGATGGGGAAATTTCTTTATGATTTACTCAAAATGCACCCCCGCGTCCTTGAAAAATATTTTGATCTCATCCTGGAATGCGGGGCGAACCTCAGCAGCCAGCCAACGCAAAAGAAGCCTAAAAAATCGAGATGGGGTGTGGAAATCCCTTCCGCCTTGAGCTTGAAGTAATGGGCCATTTGCCTATAATGGGCATGTATGGCAGATACCAAAGAAATCAACGCGTCCGTGGGGTGCATGGGCTACGGCTACACCGTCAAGGTGACGGTCAACGGCGTCGATATCGGCATGAAGGGCGGAATGTCCGAAAGTAAGCGTCTGATGAACACCGACCATCCCATGGTCAACGAAGCTACTCCGGAAATCCGTGCCCAGCTTTTTGTGCTGAAACCGGGAGAAAATACCGTGCATGTCGAATGCAAAAAGACCGGAGGCCCGAACGACCGGCTGACTTTTGATATGTATCTTTTGGGCCAGGAAGAGCCCCTTTTCACGTATTCGACTTCGGATGCGGAAGGTGTTTTTGATAAGAGTTTTACTCTTTAGGTGCGGGAGGTTCAGGGGGATTGGGCAATTCCGGATCAAAGAATCCGCTTTTTTTCATCGCGGGGAACGCTATGCCCATGCCGATGGCGTAAACGGCCCAGACTCCGTACACGATGACCATGGCGTTCTTTTGAAGTACTTCAGTCAGAGAAGACTCTCCGATGATTTCCGGCAGTGCGTCCGTGAAAAACTTCACCATGACCGGAATCATGCTGAAGCCGATGACTATGAAAAGTATGAAGGCGATCGCTTTTACCACAACGCTCATTTTTTTGATTCTTTCCGGGTTTTCTTTTGCCCCGCCCGCCAGGTAAATTCCCGCTCCGATGTTCATGCCGATCAGGAGCGCCACGGCTCCCAGAGCGCCAATAATGTAGATGGTAATATCTTGAATCATCACTGGCATTGTAGCATAACCCATCAGTTTTTTGGGTATGGGGGAAACAGGGGTTGACATATGGAATTATGTATTGTAGACTTAACCAGCATTATTTCCGAAATTAAGAACGGATTATAGAGTAAGCTTCTGCATAAAAGTCTTGGCTGGCTCTAGCACCCTCCACGAGGGACAGCATCCAGTTTAAGGTTTCATAACACAATATTTTTATGCAAAAGCAGTTTTCCAGATTTCCTAAACGTTCGTTTGGGACCAAGCCGCAAGGCAACTATTCTAAGCCGGCCCCACAGGGCGGCAGTTTCCAGGGTAACCCTTCAAACGGTTCCCAGGGGGCTCAACCGGCCGGAGCCAAATCGTTTGGCTCGAAGCCATATGGCGCGAAGTCCTACGGCTCAAAATCGTATGGCGGTTCATACGGCGGCGGCAGGTCTTTTGGCGCCAAACCGTTCGGACGGGGCGGTTTCCGCAGACCGATGCAAAAAAGCAGACGCGTCCAGGGAACCACCATCAATATCAACCAGCTCATCAGCAAGGTGAACGATGAGACGGTATTGAAAACAGTCGAACAGGTTATCCAGCACAAGTTCGAAGATTTTCAGATGGATCCACGGATCAAGAACAATGTGAAGCAGAAGGGGTATCTGACCCCGACCCCGATCCAGGACCAGACCATTCCCCACGGATTGGCAGGGAAGGATGTGATCGGTCTTGCGAATACCGGAACCGGTAAAACCGCGGCGTTTTTGATTCCGCTGTTGAACAAGATGCTCGACAACCGTTCCCAGAAAGCGCTCATTCTCGCACCTACGCGCGAACTGGCCCTGCAGATCAATGACGAGCTCCGTGATTTTGGAAAAGGGTTCAACCTCAATTCCATTCTCTGCATCGGAGGGAGCAATATTATGTTCCAGATCCGGATGCTCAAGCACCCGCATAATTTCATTATCGGAACTCCGGGACGCATCCTGGATCTCATCGACCGCAGACTCCTCAAACTTGAACAGTTCCAGAACGTGGTTCTGGACGAGGCTGACCGAATGGTTGATATGGGCTTCATCAACGATATCCGCACGATTCTGGGCAAAATGCCACAGCAACGTCAGTCATTCTTCTTTACCGCCACTCTCGACAACAAGGTGGAGGAACTGATCCGCCAGTTCACCAAGGAACCGGTGAAGATTTCGGTAAAAATGCGCGACACCGCGGCGAACGTCGATCAGGATATTGTCCGTGTTCCGCAGGATAACAGCGCAAAGCTGAGAATTCTGATTGAACACCTGGCCAAACCCGGGTTTGATAAAGTGCTCGTGTTCGGAAGAACCAAGCATGGCGTGGAAAAGGTCGCCAAGGCCCTGTTAACATCCGGGATCAAGTCCGACTCCATTCACGGGAATAAATCACAAAACTACCGCCAGAAGGCGCTCATCAGATTCAAGCGCGGCGAAGTCAAAGTGCTCGTTGCTACCGACGTGGCGGCGCGCGGCCTTGATATCAACGGCGTCAGCCATGTGATTAACTTCGACATTCCCGCCACCTACGACGACTACGTTCACCGCATAGGACGAACGGGCCGCGCGGACTGCAAGGGCATCGCTCTGACGTTTGTAAGCGGGCACGAATAACAGCGCCGGGAATTGAGGCGGGTTTGAATTCAGGCTTTTTTATCCTCTGAAGCGACGCGAATCAGATGCAGAAATGTATTCAGATTCGCTCCTTCGGCCAGGAGAGCGTTTCTTCTGCCCTGGTATTTCGTAATTCTGTGATCCGGACCAAGTTCGGCCAATATTTTTTGTTTGATCAGCGCCGGAATTTTTCGTTTTTTACTCATGGGTATCAATGTTGCCAAATATCCACGCGCCAGGTCTGGGTGTTGGCCGTATTTACGCCCAGAAGCGTCAAAGGGTTGCAGGCGCGAATGGTGACCGTGTCCGAGGCTGACACGAGCGCGTTCCAGATCAGGTCCACCGTTTCGATGCCTCCCGAAATCGCTTCGGGGGTTGCGATCACCGTATCGCCGACATTTGCGCCCGTCACGGCGATGCTCGCATAATCCCCGCAGTTGGCGGCACTGATATTTGCGCTGGTGACATTGGCGGTTGTCGTCGAAATGTGTTTGGTGACACTGGTGCCGGTACCAATATTAAGGCTTGTTGACGCGGTTAACGTTGTAAACGCCCCCGTGGCCGGGGTAACCGCTCCAATAGTCGTCGAATTGATACCCGAAGAAGCGGTCAATCCTCCGGTAATATCGACCGGGTTGTCGAAGGTAAAATGTTTGGTTCCGATGTCCCACACAAGATTACCGTTATTGGAAGCGGTGGAATCGTTGCCGAAACGGATCGATGTATTGTTGGCGCCACCGTCATTTGATCCAATAAGAATCGATGATGATTCGACGGTGTCAAAATCGTCATCCTGAAACAGAATATGCGCCTGGCAGACACCACTGATCGCCAATGTACCTATGAGGGTCGCTACCAATTTTGTAGCCAAAAAACTTTTCATGGCTGATGTGTTATTTTTGTTTTCTCTTGTATATTGTATACTAAATTAGCATAGTTCGCAAGTTTATGGTCTTGTACTGCTCCACTGGTCTATATATAACCCGGAAGATCATCGAAAAAACCTCCAATTCAGTTAAGAATAAGCGGTTTTTTCGCTTCTCAGTACATTATCGTGTTATCCCTAAAATTCTGTCGCTTTCCTTCTGGATGAGTTCGGCGTATTTTGCCCCTTTTTCCGGGTTGAACCGCTGCTGCATCTCGGCGGGAAGTTTAGGGTCGGTGGTGACCACCGGAGTCCAGTAGTTTTCGCACTCGAGCCACTTTGGCTGGGTGAACCCGTTTTCCTGCAAAACGACCATGTAATCGATCTTCTTGCCCGGATCGGCGGGGTCTTTGCGAAGCGCCATTTCGGCATGGACTTTGGCGTATACTTCGATCGTGCAAGGTTCCGCTCCACCGCGGGCTTTTGCCTGGGCAGCCTGCATGAGGGGCATGAACGCCATAGCTGTTTTTCCCATGTCGGCCGGGTCCATCATGCGTTTGGTGTACCCGTCTTTTGCGGCCTTCCAATCTTCGGTTTTTACTCCATTCGCTTCGGCGATGGAGTTCTGTTTTTCCTCGTCGGTTCCCGTGTCCGCCATCAGCGCACAAAGTTCGGCGTATTTTTCAAGAGATACACCGTTAATTACGTCCATTTTTGTATGGGTTAAGTGATATGCAGGCAGTATAGAAGCTGCAGGAGAAATTAGGCAAGCAATTTCAGGAGTTCTCCGTTTTCCTTGAGCTCAACAAGAATATCGGCGCCACCGATGAAGTTCCCGTTGATGAAAATCTGGGGAAGCGTGGGCCAGCCGGTATAATCCTTGATGGCCTGGCGCATCTCAAAGTCTTCAAGTACGTTGAATCCCTGGAAAGGCACATTGAGATCATCGAAAATATCCTTTACCTGGGCGCTGAAACGGCACATGGGTTCCTGCGGAGTTCCTTTCATGAACACAAAAACCTTGTGACTCTTGATGAGCTGTTCGATCTTCTGATGATGGTCGCTGGTGACGGTGATTTGAACGCCGGAGTCGTTGCTCATGATTTTTGTGTTAAGGAGTTTTTGGATCTATGCCGCGACGGTTTTAATGTTGATGGAATGAAGTTCCCCGGACTTGAGCAGTTCGTCCAGCGCGGCGTATACCATTCTGTGCTGCTGGATCATGCTTTTGTCCCTGAACAGGCCCGCCGTCACCGTCACGTGCAGGTGGCTGCCGTCGTCACCGTCGGTTATTTCGAAATCCCCGTCGGGAAAGGACTGCTTTAAACTTTCCTCCATCTTGATGATGAGTTCCTGGTTGATGGCCTGGCACATGGTGTTTTGGGAATTGAATGGGAGTACGGAGACATATTAACCGCTGCTCCCGGTTTTTACAATTTGTTGTAGTAGTACGTCACATTTTTGAGCCAGTTGTCCGGACGGTCGTTTCCGCTGTAGATCTGGGCCAGGCGGTATGTGGGGAAGCCTCCGCCGTAGCTTCTGGCCCAGAGTTGTTTGAAATATGCGTGGCTTTCAGCCTGGGTGCTGAAACTCATGAACTTCCCGTTCTTCCTGAATCCGTGGCAGTTATTCAGGAGCGCCGACCCCCGGGTGTCCTTGCAGTTGTGGGTTTCCTGCATGGCGACGGCCAGGCTCAATTTGTCCAGGTTCACGGTCACCGGTTTTACTTTTGCGGTGCTTTGCTTTTGAGTGGTCGTTTTTACCGTTGTTTTTGCTGGCGTTGCCTTTGGTGGGGTTGTTTTTGCGGTGGCAGGCTTGGGATTGGCCGGTTCCTTTTTTAGGGGCTGCGCAGGAGCTTCCTGGGGTTTTGTTGGAGCCGTGGCCTGCTGAGGGGCCGGTGCCGGTGCGGATGTCTGGGGCGGAGTTGCCGTTTCGACCGTATTGGTGACGATCGGGGTCGCTCCCTGAACACTCGATTGTGATTCTGTTGATACGGGTTCCTCCGGCGGAAGGACTCCCGCCTCAAAACCGTCCACTTCCTGCTGAGTCTCCCGGTTTCCCGTGCCGTCGAAACAGTTCTGAATATCGAAAGATCCACTGCCCGTTTCCTGTTCGCTGAGCATGCCCGGGGGCAAAACGCCCGCGATGAATGAAACCTTTTTCACCACACATTGCTGGTAAACCATTCCGTGAACAATAGCCGCCCCTGTGGAGATACCAATCACTACCACGAGCATGTTGGCTACTGTTTTCACAACTTTTGACTTTCCGGAGATTTCCGGACGGGGTTGGTTCGTTTCGACGTCCATGGCCATTTCATCAAAAAGTACGTTTCTGCGTTCGTGGTGCGTTATTATAGGGCAAAACCCAAACTTGTCAATAACCCTTCGGTTTCGTCAAAAACTGTTTTCTTTTTGCCGATATTCGGTTATCATCGCTTCCTTTTATCATTTCTGCGGTTTATGACAAAATTTCCCGACATGGATGCCGTTGGCGCGGATTTTACGGTGTATCAGAAGCTTGTCCCTGAATATGCTCTTCCCATGACCAGGAGGGCCCAGGCCGAGCTTCAGTCATTACTATTCGATGAAGACGGGAAGCCGCTTCCCGAACGGGAGGCCGGCAGAAACATCCGGATGTTCCAGGAGAGGATCCGTTCAAAAATCGAACAGCTTGCGCCGAATCTGATATGGCACTCGAAACTTCATGAAGTCCCCGAGGGGGGCCGAATGGTTACCGTTGGCAGTACCGAGGAGGAGTTTGAGCGGTCTCCACGAACTGACCTGAAGGCTTTTCAGGAGATTCTTACGGCCGGTACCGAACGTATGGCTTTTAAAAGAGGGGAACAGTACGTCACCGCCAGAAATATCGTCATCGATCCGGCAAATATTTCAAACACCCTGCTCGAGAACCTTGGCCTTACCGAGTTTATCCCTCCCAAGGGCATGAAGAGGGAAAAACAGCTTGCCCACCGAGCGAAGGCAATACCGGCCATCAAGGAGATGCTGGAAGGACTTGAGGCCTTTACCCTCTCCCATGAGCTTGAGAGGTCAAAGTTGCGTTATTTCAGGCTTTTCCGCGTCAACGGGGGTAAAAATGGAGGTATGGTTCTGGGAACTCAGGTGATCGGAGACCAGAAAATCCTGTTTTTGACCGACCTTCACGGGGCACACCGCCGGATCGGCCACATTTTCAAGGGGTACGACGAGGAAATTTCCACGCTCCAGGCGATTCAAAGCACCGTCCGCGACGTGGACGTGAGCATAAGCACCGAGTGGCAAAAAACAAAGGACCCCCTGCGCATTCAGGAGGTTAAAGCCCAGCTTCTGGGCCTCGTAGATAAACTCCGTTTCGTGACGAATGCCCATAAGAAAAAAATGAAGGAACAGATCGAGGCCGCCGTAACCATGGAGACCGTCTACACGAGGCCGGCCAAAAGAAAACCCACGCTTGGGGGAGTCATGAAGGTGGTGCGTCCGGCTAAAACCATCGTCGCATTGAACCCCGGCGCCACCCGCGCCCGCATCAACACTTCCCATCTTCATGTGGGAAAGCGCATCGAGGAGATTGCGGCGATCAAACAGTATCTGATTGAGGATGAAACGCGCGTCCAAACCTACATAGAGGGCCAAAGCAGGCCTTTCGTGGAGTTTTACGACACGGTAAACCAGCTCCACGAACAGTTAAAAGTGTACCAGCTTGACCGTCCGATGACGGAAAAGGAACGCGCGAGAGTGATTGCCAATCTTGGTTCTTTGGAACGAAGATGTTCGTTCGCCTCGACGCCCATCATGATGTTTGAACCTTACCAGACTTTTGGAGCCGTCATGATCGGGTATATCCACCATACCGTCGAAGCCCTTCAAAGGGGAGAGGAACCGAGTGCCCGAAATGAGGCCGCCGGGGAGTTTACGAAAATCTACCTCATTACCAAAATCCAGCGTTTCTACAGCGAACTCCAGGCGTTATACGTCGAGTTTTTCAGCGGGAACAAAACGCCGAATTTTGACGCGCTGGTCGAAAAGATCTCCACCATGGATCTGATGCTGAGCAAAAAAACGATCGCTCCCCGGATTGCCACGGGAGATTTCAACAAGGTGTTCGGTGAGCTGTACCACCTTGTGAACAGCATCAGGAGCCGGGCGCGAAAAGCAAAGAGTTCACAGATTGAAAGCAACGACACCAAGGCGATACGGCAGTACGTCAAAGAGATGCATGACCGGATCAAGAATTTCGATTTCGTCGAACTTATGGGAAAAATCGGACGCGAACCGGCTCCGACACCTCCCGGCGCACCCGCTCCCCGCGAGTCAGGAACGACCGTTTCCGAACCGGTGTCCCCGGAAGCGGTGTCAAAGATCGCCGCCGGCAATGTGAGGAAGGCCCTGGCCGAGGACCCGTACCAGGAACAGGGGCACGAGCAGGCGCCCGGCACGGGCGCCGACGATGACCTGAAAAAAGAGGCCGGCTGAAAACTCTACTGCCGGATAGTTCCGGTTTGAACGACTTCGAAGGCGCTTCCAGGTATGCCTTTGAGCTGGTTGAGGTCTTCATCGTCCCAGCGCGGGTCGGCCGCGCCGGTGAAGTACCAGTCGCTCCCGTTATCGGCAAGAATCATGCCGTATTTTTTGAATGCTTCCGCGATGACCCGCGCCTGGCCGTGAAGCCCGGAGATGTCATAGCCGGCTTTCATCCGCAGCCGCAGGCCCATTGGAGGTCTGTTGGAATCGGTGGAGCTGCTGGCAAAGTGGGTTGCCGGGTGGATGTATCCTTTCTGGGACTGGTTGACCGTGAAACGGATCGCGTGGTTCACGGAGCCGGCGGCGACTTCGTCGTACCGCACAAGCCCCGGAAAAATCGGCAGACCGGCCGCATCGGCGGAGGTCCAGCCCTCGGGACGGAGCGCGTTGGATGTGAGATCGAATATTGCCGCGGAGCCGGCGTTCCAGCCTCCCTGCACTTTTTCTGCGGCGTACAGTTCGTACAGTTTGCAGTTGTCGCTGTCCACGACCAGAACGTGGGCGTCACTTCCGTTTTCGATTTTCGCGTCCGCCGGAATCGGGTATGGTCCGGGATCGCTTTCATCGGCGTAATCGATGGAGAGAAGCGGCACCATTGCCTGCCCCGCCACTACGACATTGTAAGGAATTCCATATTCTCCGTTCCCTCCGAAATCGGGATGCAGGTACTCTCCCGCGCCGATGTTCGCAATGTAGTTTGTGGAGTTGTTATCAACGGGGTATGCCGAAATGTCGGTATTCCACGGGTTGTCCGCGGGGAAAATCTGGCAGCTGCCGATCTTTGGCGCCGTCGAGGATTGCGTCCCTCCTCCGGTGCCCCCGGTTGAACCGCCGAGCGACGTATAATCCTTGGATGTTTTCGTGGTGATGTTCGCCTTGATGCGGTAGATCATTTCCACCATCTCGCCGCGGTTTATTCTAGAGTCGAAACTTGTGATGGTGTCAGGAATGGCTTTCATTTCCGCAAGCTTGTCCACATATGGTTTGTACCAAACAGGGTCTGTTGGCGTCTGGTAGCCAAAACCTTTGACGATGATTTTTGCGGCCTCGGCAAAGTTGATATCGTTGGCCGGCTTAAACGTTCCGTCGGGGTAGCCTGAAATTATTTGGGCCGAAAGGGCTTTCCGGATATACGGGACGTACCATTCGCCGGAAACGGCGTCACTGAAACTCACTCCGACCAATGCGTAAATATCGTATCCCGAAGGATCCTGTGAAGGGTTATATCCTGTCGTTGCGCCGACAATAATTTTGGTAAACTCCGCGCGGTTGATCCTGCTTAATGGCTTGAAAGAGCCATCAGGGTATCCGCTCACGATGCCGTTGGTTTCCGCGTATTTGATGGCGTCGGCGTATTGCGTGGATACCGAAACGTCACTAAAGGCGGCACTGGCAACCGACAAAATACCGATGCTCAATATCGCCACCAACGCGAAGAAAATAAACTTCTTTTTCATAGGCGTGGAAAGTTAAAGAATATTTTTTGTACGTGACGCGGTTCTTAGATCGGCAAGGTGACGGCTCCGTTCAGGACACTTTGCCGTTCCTCTTCCGAACGGTACTCCCCCCACCTGACGAACTCTTCAAAAAACTTTTTTCTTTCTTCGGCGTTCATCAGCCGGAACTGGCTGCGGTCAATTTTGATCGGCATCAGTAAAATCCGGATCTGATCATCGGCGATGTCCAGCGCAATACTCAACCCTTCCTGCGTATCCAGGGAAAAGTCCTGGTCAAAAATCGCGTTGCCGAGCGAATAAAACACCGGACGTCCGTTGTACATTTCGAATGTCTGGACGACGTGCGGATGGTGCCCGATGACCGCCACCGCTCCGGCATCAATAAATTTGTGCGCAAGCTCCTTCTGCCTGGCGTTGGGGCGGTGCTGGTACTCAATCCCCCAGTGAGCGAACGGAATAACTTTGTATCCCTGCGCGGTGAGCTCTTTAATTTTCGCTACGGCTTTTTCATCATCAATGGTGTAGATCACCTCTTCCAGACCCAGGAAAGCGATTTTCTTACCGCCCACGTCAAAGGTCGCGACACTGCGGTCTTCAATCTCCTTGGGGTTTCCGAAAACTTTTATTCCCGTCGGGGCGAGCAGTTCGAAGGTGTCGTTGAAACCCGACCACCCCATATCTGTGGCGTGATTGTTCGCCTCGCTCAACGCGTCAAAGGAGTATTTCTTCAGGACCTGCACTACGTCGGGATTGAAACGGAAGGCAATCATTTTGCTTGTCTGTACGCGTTTTTTTGCGACAGGACCTTCCAGGTTCGCCACCAGAATATCGTTGTTCTTCAGATAGGTCCGGTCCATTTTTTCGAAAGGATAATCCTGGGAATGACTGTCCATCCGGGACCTCACCATACGGTCGAGCATGATGTCCCCGAACGCCACCATGAACACGCTCCGGTTTTTATACACCGGACCGTCCATTGAAAAGCTGAGAAAACTTCCTGTTTCGGGCTCCATGAACTGGTTTTGCATTTTCTGGGCTTTTCGTTTGGTGAGATACCGTTCCAAAACCTGCGTGGTCACCGTGTTGTTGAACGGCAGATTTCCCACCGTCTCCAACCCGAAATTTTCAAGTACGTTTTCCGTAAACCGGAGCTGGAACGCCGCGACGTTCAGGTCTCCGGACGTTTTTGTCGTTGTCTGCGCAACTACCAGGGTATCTTCCGGCAGCTCGGTATTCAGCCAATCCGCCAGTTTTTCCGTTTCCGCTTCCGTAGCGTCCTCGTTCACAAAAACCGGCATGAATGCGGCCTGATGAAAACTTTTCGCGACGAACGGGGCGATCACTTTGGCCCAGGCCTCCCTTTTCGCCAATATGTTGTCCATGGACACCATGGTATTCCCGGTGATTTTCCCAAGGATATCGCCTGGCGGCGGCAGAATTCCGTACGGTGTTTTATACGCAAAATCGCTGACGGAGGCCACCGGCTTCAAGCCGGCGGTGAGGGATGATTCCCCCTGGCCCTCCGCATTCAGTTTCACCGCGCTGATCAATACCACCGTTTGATACCGCTGATTTTTTTCCAGCCTCTGGAAAAAACCGGCGATCTCCTCTTTATTCTTGAGGTTCGTGCCGATCAGCACCCCACGGACGGGATTTTCCGGCGCGTAATAGTTCTTCGCTTTCTCATACGCTTTGTCATACATAACCTTCTGCCCGGTCATGGCCTCCAAAAGTTTATACTGCTGCTGGGTTTCGGGCTGCAGGATATCGGCTTTCATGCTCTCCCCGCCCGTACTGCAGCCGGCCAGCGACAGCGTTAAGGCCAGGAACAGGCCCAGGCTTTTCCATGATGTCATGTTTTTTTCAAATTTTTGCGCAGGTTGTTGCATAGGTATCGCGTTGGGGTTTGTGGTTGCCATTGTAGCACAAAAAAGCGCCCCGCTGAGCGGGGCGCTTTGTAATTTCTTCAGTCGCTGCTTACACGAACTTTTGAAGCGCGGATTTTCACCGCGTGGACCAATTAGTTAATGGTCGTATCCTGCTTTTCAATGGATTTCGCGATGATCTTTGCCGCTTCAGCACGGGTGATCGGACGTTCCGGATCAAAGTTCCCGTTGCCGATACCCTGGACGATGCCAAGCTCGTGGGCCTGTTCGATCCAGCCGGTGCTCCATCCTGACACATCGTTGAAGAATGATTTTCCGGTATTGAGCGGTCCGAAACCGTATGCCGCAAGGATAACCTTGGTCGCTTCGGCGCGGGTGATGGACTGGTTTGGGGCAAAGCGTGAAGGACTGTAACCCTGAACAATGTGCTTGTCCCATGCCGGGCGGATCCAGGAGCCCTGCCACATATCAAGATCCATGAACGGACTTCCGCAGTCCGCATCGTAACAACCTGGATTTGGCTTGATGCCTGCGGCATAGAGTGCCATCTTGGTCAGTTCCGCGCGGGTGATGTTTTGCTGAGGACGGTAGGTACCGTCACGGTAGCCTTCCAAAATACAAAGGTCATAGAGACGGCGAATGTAGATTTCTGCCCAATGTCCGTCAATATCCTTTGGATATGGATGGTTGTTGCAGAGACTCATGCCTGGATCGCTCGGGGTTGAGCCCGGAACTTCCTTCTGGCAAGGAGAGTACACTCCGCAGACTTCACCCGGAGCCGGTTTTTTGGTCTCGTCGCATCCGTAGACGCCACAATATTTGTCTCCTGTTGAGGCCGTGCTGCCGGTACTGCCGGTTGAACCGGTGGAATCATTTCCGGTTGAGCCGGTTGATCCTCCTCCCGATGTACTGTCGCATCCGTAGACGCCACAATATTTATCTCCGGTCGAGGCCGTGCTGCCGGTGCTGCCGGTTGAACCGGTGGAACCGTTTCCGGTCGATCCTGTCGATCCGGTTGAGCCGCCGCCCGAAGTACTGTCGCATCCGTAGACGCCGCAATATTGGTCGCCGGTCGAGGCCGTGCTGCCGGTTGAACCGGAACTTCCGCCGGTTGCTCCACCCGATCCGCTGGTTGACCAGGCTCCAGCGATGGAGATTTGCGTCATGACAACCGCGAACAGCATCATGACAGCAACGATTTTCTTAAGCTGTGTAAGCATAATTTGGGTAAAAAGAAATGTTAAAAGGAAGTATTTATAGCATATACCCATAGTCCTGTCAAGCTTTTCAGCCTCACTATGAAAGTGGAAACCATACGAAAGATTCCCGCAGCGTGACATTATTCCAGAATCGTTGTTTTTAAGCCATTTTCCAGCTCCTTCACCCGGTCCACCGTCCTCCAGAAATCCGGAACGTTTTTGAAAAAGATACGGTAACTTTTCTGTTCCTTTGGTGAATGTTCATTGAGGCTGTCTTTCCATTTCCAAAAATCGGGGACGGCATCCAGGTAGATCTTATAAAGGGCAAGCGCGTTTTCATAATCGCCGTTCTTGTAAAGCATGTCGGCATACGTCCGTATCCAGTTCGGGTAATACGGGTTCTTTTCAAGCGCCTGAAGGTAGTATTGTCCCGCCTTTTCGGGATCGCTGTCGCGGTAGTAGTTGCCTTTCCATGCCAAAAGATTTCCCGAGTTCCCTTCAATTCTTTCGATGTTTTCCAGCGCTCTTCCCATACTGCTGGGGTCCAGAAATATCAAATCGTACCACAGTTCGCTGTAATTCGGGGTCAGTGAAGTGGCCTTTTTGTGTTCATTCACCGCAATTTCGTAGCTTATCTGATAGTTCCGCACCGACTCCGCATAAGCAAGCTGGGAGGCATAAGGTCTATAAACGGTGTTATCGAAGGCAAAATACCCCCCCACCAGCACGCCGAGGGCTATGACACCCGCCAAAATGCGTGGGACTTTCACCTTCACCTGACCCGTCGTCTTCAGTTCGTCCATGACGATGATCCCGAGGCAGAACGCGATGAGCAGACTGATACTGATATCCGAAAATGAAAACTGATTCTGAATGAAGTTTGCCAGAACCAATAAGGTCAGCAATCCGACCTCACGGGATCGTGTGATGAAAAATTTCCGGAGAAGATAACCGAAAACCAGAAGATACAACACAACGGCAAAAATTCCGTATGAAAAAGCCACTTCAAGCGTCTCGTTGTGAATGCGGTCTATGGAAAGATTCAGATCCTCCTCCAGCGTGAGAAACTGCTTCGTGATGATTTCAGGCGAGTAGATGGAAAAAGTTTCCTGCCCGTATCCAAGCCATGGATGCTTCTGTATCAGGCTCACCGCGCCCTTCCATATTTCAAGTCTTGAACTCACTGACCGTAGCGAATCTTCACTGAATGAAAAACGGCTCTGCGGCAGCAGAAAGACCAGGGCAATAACCGCCGTGATTCCCAATCCCGCCAGCACGTTGCGCCGGGAAGTTTTTTTCTTTAATACCGAAGCAATGTCCTTCCAATATCTTGCACCCGCGAGCGCGCAACAGATCACCAGGGCAAACACCGATGTTCTGGTCTGCGCGAACCACAATGCCGCCAGCATGAACACAAGGGTGACTCCGAAGATCATTTTTGAACTCCGCTTTTTTGCTTCAACAAAACAGTAGGTTCCGCACAGTATTCCCAGCAACAGATATTGGCCCAGGTACCCCGGATTTCCCAGGAAGCTGAAGATCCGTCCTTCAAAAATACTGGTGTTGTACCCCGAGAATAACGGATCAATCCCCGCTTTCTGGAGCAGTCCGTACAGTGCGGCGATCGCCGCAACCACGAACACGTAACGGATGATTCTTGAACCGTCTCTGTCTTTCAATGCCAGTGCGCAGTAGACGAGAAAGGCCAGAAGGTATACCTGCGTCAGCAGCCCGAATCCCCGGCCGTAGGTGCCAAAGAGCGCGATGACCGGCGTCGGAGAGAAGGCCGTTGAAATGACGGCAATCAATGCCCCGGCTGCCAAGAGGAGAAACAGCGGCGATTTCCAAAGTTCCCTTCCTTTCACCGTGTTCCGGAAGACCAGTATTATGCCTGCCGCCACCACGGTTGCCAGCACCGCCGATTTCATGAGGATTTCCTTCCCCTGGGTAAACGGATTCCCCAAAGACGGGTTCCAGAAGACCGGCACTAAAAAGAGGCATACTGCCACCGGAAGAAGATATGCCTCTTTTTTTATCAATTTGATGAGCTGATCCACCATTCGCTCTGTTAATTATTTTTGGAGTTCGAAAGCTTCAGGATGTCTTTCTTTATACAACTTGATCAAACTCTCCTTGTCCTTGTTCGAAAGCTGGTATTTTCTTGGATTCCGAGCAGCATCGTCTTTTGCGGCGTCCTTTAACACTTTTCCTGTCAAAGCAGGTAAGGTTTTGGTATTCAGTTTAGCCGCAAGAACAGCAGTAACCGGAACTCCGGACGCAACCGGGGAAACGACAACTGATGGAACCACGGATGGGCCTGCCGGTGAAGTGACGACAGATGGAACCACGGATGGAACCGATGATACCACCACAGTGACCGGCTTGTCTTTATAGTTGTAATAACCCGGCTTCGCAACGCTGAGTTGCTGGTTTGTGGTAGCTTTCTTCAACTTCAACATGCCCATGAGCGTGTCGGACTGGGTGTAAGCAACTGCCCCAAGGGTGACGACCACAAGAGCGAGAACCCCGGCAATGATAAACTTCTTGTTTTTGTTCATATGTGTTTTTGTTATGGGTATTTACTGTTATTGTACCAGAAAAATCCTTTTCGTGCAATTACTCAATAATGGTATTTCTTCCCGGTCATGATGGTGAAGGCCCGGTAGAGCTGCTCAAGCAGGATGGTCCGGATCATTTCGTGGGTGAACGTCATGGATGAAAACGAGAGCTTGAATTGGGCTTTTTTGAGGATCTGCCCGGCCAAACCGAACGGCCCCCCGATGAGAAAAGTGACGTTTGCCCCTTCAAAATCTTTTTTCCTGGTGAGGAAATCCGCGAACTGGTGGGACGTCATGGTTTTTCCGTGTTCGTCCAAAGCCACCAGAAAGGTATCTTTTGGAATATGTTTCTGGATTTCCAGGGCCTCCTTGTCCTTGGCAACACTGCGGGTGGATTCGTTCTGGTCGTACGGGGCGGAGGCTTCCTTGAGCGTCACGATGCTTATGTTCGCGTAAGGGTGCAGCCTTTTAAGGTACTCTGCCTCAGCTTCCTGAAAGTAACTTTGTTTGGTCTTTCCGACCTGGATGATGGTGATTTTCATGGACGCATTCTAGCACAGTGCTACAATACGGGCGTCTTTAACTTTCGAACTATGGCATCAGACTCTTCTTTCGACATTGTTGCGGACTTCAACATGCAGGAGCTCCGTAACGCGGTTGACCAGGTCAAGCGCGAAATTCTCACCCGCTACGATTTTAAGGGCGTGACCGCGGAGGTGACATTGAATGACAACGATATTCTGGTTGTTGCCCCCGACACGATGAAACTGAAAGCGATCCATGACATGCTTTTGCAGAAGGTGGTGAACCGCAAACTTTCACCCAAAATTCTGGATATGAGCGACAAGCCCGAAGAGGCTTCGGGGATGACGATCCGCCATGTCATCAAACTCATCAAGGCTCTGGATCAGGAAGGATGCAAACAGATCACCAAGCTCCTCAAAGAAAAATTCCCGAAAGTGAAGGCGACGATCCAGGGGGACACCGTCCGTGTTTCCTCAAAAAGCAGGGATGAGCTGCAGACCGTGATCGCTGCGCTCCGGCAGGAAGGTTCCTTTAAAGTTCCTCTCAGCTTCACCAACTACCGTTAATGCACGCGCAACCGGAACAACGCGGAACCAGTGTCAGCGCGGACGGAATCGTACGCAGCGGCGATGTTCTTGAGCTTCCCATCGATTCTCTCGCATTCGGGGGTGAGGGCGTTGCACGGGTCCAGAGCGGTGAAAGGCCGCTGGTGGTTTTTGTGGAGGACGTGGTTCCCGGCGATGTCGCTCTGGTGAAGATCGGAAAGAAGAAAAAAAGTTACGCCACGGGGTATGTGGAAAAAATTGTCAGCAGGTCTCCGGAAAGAATTGAACCGAGGTGCAAACACTTTGGGCCAGCGGCCATTGGCTGCGGAGGGTGCACGTGGCAGTTTATGGACGCGGACACCCAGCGTAAAATAAAGGAACAGCAGGTACGGGATGCCATGACGCGGATTGGAGGGTTTTCCGACGATGTTGTTCTGCCGATCATCGGAGGCGACGCGTGGCACTACCGCAACAAGATGGAGTTCAGTTTCGGCCGTGACGCCGCCGGGAAATTGGGACTGGGACTTCACCTCAAGCGCCGTCATTACGACGTGGTTGAACTGACCGAATGTTATCTGATCGAACCTTTTGCCGGAGGATTGGTCAGTTTTGTCCGCGAATTTTTCCGGAAATTTGAATCCGAAAAAGGTTTCGATCCGGAACTCGTTTTAAAAACTTTCACCGTGCGCGTCGGGAAAAACACCGGCGAGATTATGATGATCCTCTGCGCCGAAAACGGCACCGAAAATTTCATGAAAGCGTTTCAAGATGAACTGGTCCCGTACTGTTCACATAAAAAAATTCCCCTCACCTCGCTGTATTTTCTGCACCGGAACAATGTGAAGGGTAAACCCAACACCATGGTGGAAAAACTCTGTCATGGTTCGCCCGTGATTCGGGAGAGTTTGCAACTACCCAACGGGCATGTGCTGCACTTTGACATTTCGCCCCAGGCTTTTTTCCAGCCCAACACCCAGATGGCCGAGGTTTTATACGCCAAAACCCTGGAGGCGGCGCAGCTCACGGGGAAAGAAACCGTGTTCGATCTTTATTGCGGCACCGGGACCATCGGACTTTTCTGCTCGGCAAAGGCCGCGAAAGTGTACGGGGTAGAATTGAACGAGAGTGCCGTGAAAAATGCGAAAGCCAATGCCATGCTGAACGGAATCAAGAATGCGGAGTTTGTCGTCGGGGATGTGCAGGAAATTCTGGAAAATTTCAAAAAAAACCTCTCAGCAGCCGGCCAACCCGACGTCGTACTTGTGGACCCGCCCCGCAACGGACTCGCGCCAAAAGTTGTGGATAGCGTTGCCGAATTCGGTCCCAAACGGATCGTCTATGTTTCGTGCAATCCCACTTCACTGGCGCGTGACGCCTCGCTGTTCGCAAAATTGGGCTATACGCTGAAGTACGTGCAGCCGGTGGACCAGTTTCCGCAGACGTATCACATTGAAAACGTGGCGCTGCTCGTAAAGGAGGACTAAAAAGAGCCCCGATAATCGGGACTCTTTTGATTTCACCATAAATTTTCCCGAACTATTTCTTGAAGTTCTCGGGAAGTTTTGAACCTTTCACGAGTGCCGCGAACCCGCCGAGCATGACATAGAAGAAGACGAGCGTGGCGAGTTTGTTCAGGAGGACGTAGTACGAAGCGATGCCTGCGGTTACATCAAAAAGCGGAAGCGGAGCCTTGCCAAAGAACGCCCAGATGTACATGGCGAGATTTAAAACGAAGGTGAGGATCAGCAGTACGCCGGTAATGTTGATCAACCCCATCATAAGCTTTTTATTGAAAAGCATAGAAAAAAGAGAGTTAAGAAATATTTGTATTCTAACTATGCATTATAGAAGGTGAGCTCATGTTTAGCAACACCCGCTTTCATCTTTGTTCAGGGACGCTATCTCCTTTTTGATTGTCTTAAGCCATTCCAGGGCATCTTCTTTTGTCCTTAATTCGCCTCCGAGTTGTTTCTCCCGGACTTTCTGAAGGATGTACCCGATTTTTTTGCCCGGTTTGAGTTTGAAAAATTTCATCACGTCTTCGCCGTGGAGCAGCGGCGGCGGCGGGGTGGGCATGCTCTGCAGATCGTCATGATACAGTTTGGCGATCTGGTCGATGATCTCGGTATGGGGCGGCGTGGTGCCCCTCGCGTCGGCGTAGAAAAGTTCGAGCAGATTTTTGAAATACAGCTGGTGGAACCACGCGAGCCGCCGCCCTTTGGGCATCTGCACGAGCGGCATGACCATCATGTGGTGCTCAATGAGCCAGCACACTTCATCGATGACCCGTTTATCGAACCGCAGCCGCGTCAAAAGTTTGTAGGCAACGTCGCGGGATTTTCGGTCGTGCGTGTCGAACCTGATTCTTTCCGCCAACTTAAAAGTTTCCGGTTTGCCAACGTCATGAAGCAACGTCGCCCAGCGTAACGCCAGCGGGGCATGTTCCGGAAGTGCGGCTAGCGACTGCATCGCATGCGTCCACACGTCCCCTTCTTTGTGGTACTCATACGGCTGGGCAACTCCTTTCATTTTCTGGATCTCGGGAAGAATGATTTTCAGTATGCCGGTATCCTCCATGTCCTGAAAGGCGTTCACGGCGAACGGGCTGATAATAATTTTATTGAGTTCGTCTCTTATCCGTTCGTTGGAAACTTTTTCGATCAGAAGCGACGCATGTTTGAGAATGGCGTTGTACGTTTCCGGTTCGTACTGGAAATCCAGCGTGTTTTTGAGACGAATGGCGCGCAGAATGCGCAAATGGTCTTCCAAAATTCTTTCCTGAGGATTGCCGATAAATCTGATGAGTCGCGCCTCCAGGTCTTTCTGCCCTTCGACGTAGTCCATCACTTTATCTTCGGTCGGGTCGTAAAACATGCCGTTAATCGTGAAATCACGACGTTTTGCGTCCTCTTTTGCGCTGCTAAAAATGACCGCGTCGGGCCTGCGGCCGTCGGTGTACCCCGAGTCGGAACGGAACGTGGCGACCTCAAAATGGTGACCGTTCATGATGGTCAATATTACCCCGAACTCTTTTCCTATCGGGATGGTGTGTTCGAGAACCTTTTCAATTTCATCAGGTTTGGCGCTCGTCACAATGTCAAAATCTTTTGGTTTTATTCCCAGAAGCATGTCGCGCACGCAACCGCCGGCCCAGTACGCTTCAAAGCCGGCATTTTTCAATGTATTGATGATCTCGATGGAAGTTGGCTGCATGTGGTTATTCTACCACATTCAATCGAAATAAATCTTTCAGTTTTGGACCCGGAAGCGGAGCGCACCCCTTCCGATCTTTCTCAAGGCTTTTTTTGCTGAGCCATCGCGAATACAGTTTGCACAAATCGTCGTCCCCGACATAAAATCCAACCCCCTTTTGAGTTACAAATGACCTCAAGAAAATTTTAATAAGTGGACTTAATCCGATTCCAAATTGCGATTTGCACTTATTTTTTGCCATTTCGTAAAGTTCCTTCTCTATTCTGATTGTTAAGTGTTGCTGCTGCATATGAAAATGAGTGACAAATAAGGATATGGTCTATATTTCCCCCTTTAAGGGGTCATTCGAGCACTCACGAAATGTACTGCAAAAAGACATCAAAATCGAGAGTCACTTCTGACCTGGAGTGGGAAGGTGGGCATGACAAAACTTCCGTCAGCTTATGCGGGCGGGGTTTCTATCAGTGAAATGACATTACCTATTTTGTGGCGAGAATCTTTCAAATCTGATATAGAATCTTCGTATTTGTTAACGTTACCCGCTATGTCTCTGATCGGTTCCGTCATTCCCGAATTTGAACTCGATGCCTATTACAAAGACGAGCTCATAAAGGTGAAGCTGTCGCAGTACCGCGGCAAATGGCTCGTGATGCTTTTTTATCCCGCCGATTTTACGTTCGTCTGCCCCACGGAACTTGTGGAGGCCGCACAACGCTATGAAGAGTTCCAAAAGCTTGGAGCCGAAGTGGTGGGCATAAGCACCGACACGGCTTTTGTTCATAAGGCCTGGCACGATAATTCCCCCGCCATCAAGCAGGTACAATATCCTATGCTTGCCGACCCTACGGGAAACGTATGCAAAGCTTTCGGCACTTACATTGAAAATGAGGGTCTTTCCCTCCGCGGGACGATGATCGTGGACCCGGACGGCGTTTTGAAAGCCATGGATATCCATGACAACAGCATCGGGCGCAGCTCTGATGAGATTATCCGCAAGCTTCAAGCCGCCATTCATGTGCGCGAACACAAAGGCGAAGTCTGCCCCGCGAGTTGGAAACCGGGTGCCAAAACATTGAAGCCGGGCGTGGATCTGGTCGGAAAAATTTAATGCATACATCCATGGAGCATTTTGATGTTGTGATCGTGGGCGGAAGTTTTTCCGGTCTCAGTCTGGCTCATCATCTTCCCAGGGATTACAAGGTGCTGGTTGTTGATGCCAAGCCTTCCGCAGGTGCCACCGTGGAGTCCACGGGACTTATCACGGAACACACCCGCAGCGAATTTTTGAGTTTTTTTGACGTGGATCAACATATCACGAATAAGATCACGGCGATCGGCGTGGTGGCCCCGAGTTTTGACGACTTCTTTTTTTCTCACACCAAAGAGCCGTGGATTTACCAGACGGATACCCGGGGATTGATGAAGGATCTTGCCGCAAAGCTCCCCGCAAATGTGACGCTGCGGACCGGAACGGCGTTTATCGGCGTTCAAAAAGATGTTGAACTGTTGCATGCGGGTAAAAAATATTCCGTGGGCTGCAGATTTTTAGTCGGCGCGGACGGAGGCCACTCCAAAGTTGCGAGTGTTGTCCACGGACTGGACCGGAATAAAAAATTCCTCTTCGGGTATGAGCAGGTGTTTTTCGGAGAAGTGCATTTGGGACCCTGCCCGGAAGAAACCATTTACCACTACTGGTTCGGGGAATTTTCGCTGGGGTATGGCGGATGGCTTTCGCCGACCGTGGTGAATGGGCGCAAGGCCTTCCGCATCGGCCTGGCAAAACTCATGAAAGACCGCGGAGATGCACATGAACTGTTGAAAAAGTTTACGAAAAAGTTATTGGATCGCGGGGATATTTCGATAGAGGGGGATGTCCTGAAGCCGGATTATGTTTTTGGGAGCCATATTCCGATTGGCGGAGTGCTGAAGACCATTCACCGCGGAAATGTTTTGCTGGTCGGTGACGCTGCGGGTTTTTGCGGAGCTTTTGCGGCTGACGGCATTAAAGGGTCTGTGGTTTCCGGGAAGGAGGGGGCGAAAGTTATCGACTGGTATCTTTCGGGTGACCACGCCGCGCTGAAAATGCTCAAACCTCTCATGAACAGGCATAAATCTCTGCTGGATTACTACAAAAAGCAGCTCAGGTACCGCCTGATTTGGGATTTGATGAAGAAAAACCGTACTTTTAGGGCCATGTACAAGGTCATCGAAGCCGAAAAAGAGCGCTTTTTAGAGCAGTTCTGCGACAGCAAGGATAAACGGCGCAGTCTGGCCTGGACCGTTTTAAAGCTCAAACACGTGCCTAAATTGACCGTTTACAGCTGGTTTATTCTGATGGATCTGCTCAGGGGGTGAATTTGGCTTCGACATAAAGAATTGTCCCGCTTTCAGTGTTGACATTTTTTGGTTTTGTGGTATTATTTTCGGGCTGTAAAATTTTCCATAAGTTTTAAGGCATGGAGCGGTTTTACGGCCTGATCTTTTACATTTTGGTTCTATTCGTGAATTTATAATAACGCACCAGCGTCTGGTGAGGGCTTTTTGTCATTGAATTTTGCCATTCGACGGCAATTTCGAAGGCGGGAAGCCCTTACTGTGACGCGTGGTTAGGGTGAAGTACAAATTCGCAACGCGTAAAGACATCCGGCGCAAACAAGCGCCAGCAGAGGCCTAACGGCCAAGGTTGAGAGAAACATGAACAGCAAGCGTTTCGCAGCGACCCCCATCGTCCTCCAGACCCTCGCCCACACGGGCAAGACGGATGGAGACGATGCCGGCTACCGCAAGTGGCCGGTCGCGGAGAACCAGGACCCGCTCGTGGTCGTTCCCCGCGAGATGATCCGGCAGCAGCTCGTGTATGCGGTCGGGCCCGTCCAGGGTCTGTGCCCGTACTACGAGGGCGGCCTCGGCGCGGCCAACGTGGCCATCGTCCGCGCCCCCGTGCTCGCGGGCCTGCTCCGGCTCGACGCCATGCTCAGCGACATCGGCTTGGGCGTGCTCCTGGTCGACGCATGGCGCGACGGCCAGATCCAGGTCAACCTGTGGAACTACCTTTTCCGCCAGCAGGCGGACAAGGAGGGCCTCAAGCTCACGGACATGACGGTGATCAACATCGTGCGGCTCGGCGATGACGCTGACAACATCGGCTCGTACAACGCAGCCGAAGAGAACGCGGCGTTCGACAGCGCCGTGGGCAAGGAGCTCGAAGGCCCCCGGGCCGAAGAGATCCGCAAGCTCGCGGACCAGCGTGGCGTGAAGCCGTCCGAGATCGCGGCGACGCTCGTGGCCTACGAGGCGAACCTCGGCTGGCGCAACGACGTGCAGCTCAGCAAGACGGCCTCCACGGCACACGGCGGCGGCGGGGCGACGGACATCTACATGTACGAGCCCGACACCGGCAAGATCGTCTGCCTCGGCGTCCCGTTCGACTACGCAGGCAAGGCGAGCCGAATGGACTACTTCGAGAACGAGGCGAACTACGCCGAGTTCCTGGAGGAGGTCCGGAAGGACGCGATGCTCCAGCAGTACCTCACCGAGTGCGGGTTCGAGAACCCGACCGTCGAGACCTGCCAGGAGATCATGCGCAACCGCCGGGTGCTCTACCACGCGTGCGTGGCCTTGGGTGCCACCATCTACGTGAACGAGCCCTGGCACTTCAACTGGCCGTGCAACCACGGGGAGTTCCCGCTGGCCGGCAACGGCTGCCAGGCCCTCCTCAAGAACGAGGCCAACGCGGTCTGGAGCAACGCCTTCGGACACGAGGTCGCGTTCAAGCTCATCAAGGGTACCCGCTGACCAAGAAAGGAAGGATACGACATGAAGTACATCGTGCTGATTGCCCTTCTGGCGGGTTGCGGCGGAGCTACGGCCGTCGGCGGCAACGCGACGGCCAACTGCAATGGGCAGTCCGTCACGGCGCAGGGTGCCAGCAGCGCAAGCTCTGGCCCCGGAGCCAATGCCTACGCTGAAGGTGGAACTGCTTCCTGCAAGTGACCTAAGGCTTCCCGCCGCCTTCAAGTGCGGGACCATTCACGACTGAACCATTAACGGTGACGACGGCTCCCATTCCGGGTGGCCAACGTCCCAATTTCCCCGCGATCTTCTGAAAGGAGATGTGATCGCGGGCCAACCAGTGTTTTTGAAACTTCAAAGGCAGCGGTTGGCCGACAACTCATCCAAGATGGGTTGCATGGTCTCGTTCTTTTACAGTCCGGTTTATTATTCGAATTTTGATGCACTGGGGCTTCCTGTTTTTTCATACAAAAGGCAGAAAGTCCCAGTGCAGACGTGTCGCGGGATGAAGTACCAAAGCGGCACGTTACTACCCAACGAGGTGTGGAAGATGAAGAGCAATCATTTGGGCGACATGCCCCTGGTCGCAATCGACTGCGACGATCACGGATACACGGAGGTTCCCCTCGCCCCCGAGGCGGAGGGAGACCCCGACAAGTTCGCCGTGATCCCGTCGGGTCTTTCTGACGGCCTCATCAAGCAGCGGTTCGCGCGCGTTCCCGTGGTAAGGATGCTGAGCGAGGTGCTCGCGCCGATCGCGCGCAGGTATCACAAGCGCGTGGTCGTGAAGCAAGCATACGCCAGCCGCGAGGACAAGCTCCAGCAGTGGAGAAATCTCAACGCCATGGCGTGCACGGTGCGCGGGTTCGACCCCACGCGCCTGACGCTCGAGCAGGAGATCGCCTGCGGGAACCTCGCCGACACGTGGGGTTCGTACCGCGAGGTCAACCCCATGGCCCCCGAGGTCAAGAGCGCCGTCGCGAGCTTCAAGTCCGAGAACCGCCGCGAGATCGACGCGCTTGCGCAGAAGGAGAACAGGAAGGCCGACGACATCGCCCTCCAGGTCCTCAGCTTCCGCGCGAGCAGCGGACAGATCCAGCTGCCGTTCTCGAACTCGGGCTTCTCCGTCTTCATGAGCGGCGGAGAGCTCGACATCGAGCTGGCCGAGTACGCTTCGAGCGTCCCGGATTACTACGGCGTGCCGGCCGACCTCCTCGACAGCCCGATGTGCGATCGCATGTTCTTCGAGGACGACGACAACCTCGACCAGTTCGAGGAGGCGTCCAGCCACCCGCAGGTCCGCCAGTACTGCGAATGGCACTTCGACGAGTGCGTTCCGGGAATGGAAGGCTTCCTGATGGCCCAGTCGAACATCCGCGTGCTCCAGCACATCGCGGCCGAGGCCGGTCTGATGCCCTGGAGCGGCAGCGTCCGGACGTTCAGCGTCCCCAACAACTGCGGCGGCAACCAGTCGCGGACGCTCATCGGCTACGGCGACCAGAGCCACGCCAGGAAGCTCCACCAGCCCGTGGCGGTGTGGCCCCGCATGGTGAAGCTGCCCAAGGCTATGATCCAGGGCTAACGCCCCGGAATTCGGATACGAACCAGACAATGTGACGACGCGTGCACCATTCCGTGCGGCGCTGAGTCCCTACTTCCCCGCGATCTTCTGAAAGGAGATGTGATCGCGGGCCAACCAGTGTTTTTGAAACTTCAAAGGCAGCGGCTGGCTCTTCTCATCAATTCGCAATACTGTCAGTTTGACTTTTTGCCGCCCGTTCCTATAATTGGCGCGTATGAAAAATTTCCGCATTACTCCCCCGGCACCGGTTCTCCCGCCATTCTCTCCCCTTCTGGGGTAATGCTTATTTTGAACCGGAAAATGGAATAGGCCCCAGAAGACTGGGGTTTTTTATTTATAGGTAACCTTCAATTTCTTATGGCATCCTACGAACAGGAACATTCAGCGGAACGCGACAGCATTGTGATCAAAGTCGGGAGCGGGCTTGTTTCCCGCGAGGCGAACGGGCATGGTGAACCCAATAAACTGGACCTGAATTTTTTAAGCGACCTGACCCAGAGCATCGGGCAGATTATCGAAGATACCGGGAAACGGGTCATTCTGGTGAGCTCCGGCGCGGTTGCCGCCGGGAAAGAACTCATCGAGCTTGCCGAAAACATGGACCCCATCGTCCGGAAACAGATTTATGCCGCCATCGGGCAACCGCGCCTCATGGCAAAGTATGTCGACCTGTTCGGTTCCGCCAAACCTTCACGCATCGCGAGCCAGTTGTTGCTCACCTGGGCCAATCTTGCCGATGAAAAAGAACGCGCCAAAATTTTACGGACGCTGCGTTCACAGCCCAAAGACGTTGTGACGATTGCCAATGAAAACGATCCTATCGCGGACGAAGAACTCAAACTCGGTGACAACGACCAGCTGGCTTCCAGACTGGCGCAATTGGTACACGCCAAAATTCTTATTCTTCTCACCGATGTTGAGGGGGTGTTCGACCGGAATCCTCAGGAGGAAGGCGCACAGCTCATCCGCGAACTTTCGGTTGATGATCTGAGCGACGAGTTCATCGCTTCCTGCGGAAAGGGCGGCAACAAGACCGGCACGGGAGGCATGGCCAGTAAGCTCCGTGCGGCCAAAGCCGCGGCAGAACAGGATGTTCCCACGATAATCGCCCGGGGAAAATTTAACGGCAAAAACCTTCAGCATTTGAAAGATATTGTGCGCGGAATTCCGAATATCGGCACACGGATTACTCCGAGAATCGTTCACTGACCCCCGGTTGAGTGGCTTCAATTCATCGCTGAAGTGTGCTATCATATTATGATTAACAGTCATCATATGACGGACCAGGAAATTCAAATATTCATCACAAGATTCCTTGCATCGGAAACGGCGCGCGCGCTGCCCGAACCTGTCCGGATTCAGATCCTTTCGCAGGTAAAGAACGGTGACTCGGAACTTCTTTCAAAAATCAGCGCGCTGATTGATCTGGAGCCTAAACAGGAGGTTCTAATGAACCAGTATGCGGACAATCTTTCGGCGCAGGTTGCGCGCGAAGTGTTGAAGGAGCGGATAAAAAAACAAAAATATCTCAATAAGTAACTTCAACATGCATCCATCCGAGACACCAAAAGGTAAAGCTGTTGAACAGGCCGTGCAGGCCGAGATGACCAATATTTTTGCGGCGACCGACGCCATCGCGACGGAACTCGGGCTGGATTTCAATAAGGACGAAGTACAGAAGCAGTGCGCATTGAACGGGCAAAGAGCCGGCGAAGAGCTCCTGGAAAAGATTACCCCTGATGAATCCACCCTTGCCGCAATGATACCGAAAATTGTTCCCGGGATCCGGATTGCCATGTTGAATACGCTCAGAATGTACGTGTCCGTGGAAACCTTCCGGAAGGTATTACTGGCGCTTTCCGGAGCTTCCGGCGGAGCACTTTCGGTGGCTACCGCGGAACAGATGGTGGAACATGCCGAGCGCTCGTTTTTTACGCTGGGGAAACGCATTGCGTATGCCGTGGAAGCGCGCGCGATCAATCCCGTCATCAAAAGATTCGGAACCCAGGCGTTCCAGGTCGTGAGAATAGGTCCCCGTATTTTTGCCAGAGAGGTGATCGTCAACAGCGCCGGAGTTCCTCTTGTTGCCAGAATGGCCACCTTGGGTTCGAAGTCCGCGAGGGTTATCGGCCCGGCGGCTCAGGTCGCCGGGGCGGGGTTGGCGTTTTATGACGCGTATCTGGCCATGGTAGCTTACAAAGGGGAAACGGTGTCCCTCGCCCAGATCCTGGAATCGGAAGGAGCGACCGGCATTGCCGATTCCATGTCGTCCATTGTGCAACACGGTGAGAACCAATATGCCGCGAATGACGCCAAAGACCGTGAAATACTCCAGACGGCTCTCAATGAACAGGACACGCAAAAAAAGCTCGTGAAAGCCCATGATGTCGTCGCTGAGATCCACGGTGGAATTGTTGCCTTTAACGTATCGGCCGCACCTGCCAACAGAGGATGGGTCGAGCGGGCCGGAAACTGGGCAGCCCGCCCAACCGAATGGATGTGCGAACAACTCCTTGGCAATCCGGATGAAATCCGCATCCAGGAACAAAGGAGCCAGCTGGACACCCTGGCAACCGGTGCCGATAAAATCCTGGAGCAACTGAAACAGTTGCCTTCAACCGAAGTTATTTCCGCGACCATCGTGGCGTTGGAAACGGCAGTCAATCTGGCGAGAGAAGTCTCGCGTACCGGGGTCACGTGTGAACGTTCCAAGGCCGCTGAATTGAGCCAGAAACTGGCCGATGCCCAAAAAATATTTCGTGACGCTTCACAGGCCGGTATCAGAGTTGCTCAGCCCGAACAGATCATTCGGAGACAGTGAAGCGGTTGCTTTCTTCCTTTCCACTCCTTACACTCGTTGTGACTGTATTCTTTGCCATGCGAATTTTAGGAATTGAAACTTCGTGCGATGAGACTTCGTCCGCGGTCGTTGAAGACGGCGTGAAAGTTTTGAGCAACGTGATTTTTTCACAGGTGCCGCTGCACCAGGCCACGGGAGGCGTTGTTCCCGAGGTTGCCGCGCGCGAACATGTGGTGAAGATTATTCCGGTGATCGAAGAGGCCCTGCAGATTGCGGCAAAAATTTTGCGGGCAAAAAAAAGCTGGCGTGAAAAAACATTGTCGCTGGAAGATATTGACGCCATTGCCGTTACTCAGGGCCCTGGCCTGTTAAGTTCCCTTATCATCGGCACCACCGCTGCTTCAACGATTGCCACCGTTTTTGGAAAACCTTTGATTCCCGTGAACCATATTGCCGGACACATTTACGCGAACTGGCTGAACCCGCTTGGTGCCGACCATGGTGCCGCAGGTTGGCGAAGCGCGGATCATGTTGAGTTTCCCTGTGTTGTTTTAACGGCTTCCGGCGGGCACAACGAGCTGGTGCTCATGAGCGGCCACGACACATTCACCCTTCTCGGAGAAACTCTGGATGACGCAGCCGGCGAGGCTTTTGACAAAGTGGCGCGTCTGCTTGGCATGGGTTATCCCGGCGGCCCACACATTGCCCGTGCCGCGCATGCGGGAAACGCCGGCAGATACCAATTCCCCAGGGCCTATATGGGCGACGATAATTTTGATTTCAGTTTTTCGGGACTCAAAACCTCGATGCTCAATTTTATCCGCGCGGAGCATGAGGAAAACGGCCGCCTCGGCGAAGAGTTTACCGCCGATTGCTCGGCAAGTTTTCAGGAAGCCGTGTGCGGCGTTCTTTCCGACAAACTTTTGCGCGCTTCCCAAAAATTCAAGGCAAAAACTGTCATCATTTCGGGCGGGGTTTCCGCCAACCTGCGCCTGAGGTCCATGATCAAGGAAAAAATTGAAAAAGGGTTTTTTCATGATTCAAAAGGAAGAACTGTGCCGTTGAAAACCAGGCCGGTGTTTGATTTTCCCGCCGACGTTTCTTACTGTACCGACAACGCGGCGATGATCGCCGGTGCGGCGTTTTTTCATGCGCAACGCGCCGGGGGCCTTCAGAAATTCCATAACACTGCCAAAGCCGGATCTGTCATTTTGGGAGACCCGAATCTCCGTCTTTGTTCAAAATAACATTCAAAAAATATATTGGAGAAAAGCCACTTTATCCCTTGTGCATCGGGTGTTTTGTGCTATACTCCTTGGTGTTTACGTTACTCAATATTCTTTATGGACAGCAAGAAGCAAAACTACATGAATGACGAAGAAGAAGGTTCCCAAACGGGCCCTCTGGCTCCTCCGTATCAAACTCCAAAGGGGGTGCACGATATTCTCCCCAACGACCACAAGTATCACACTTTCATCAAAAAATCCGTTCGCCACCGCTGCCGTCAGGCGGGTTTCCGTCGCATCACGACGCCGATTTTTGAGTTTACCGATGTATTTACCCGGAGCATCGGGTCCACGAGCGACATCGTGAGCAAAGAGATGTATACGTTCCAGGACCGCAAGGGCCGCAGCTTGACGCTGAAACCGGAGGGGACGGCCGGCGTTGTGCGTTCCTACATTCAAAACGGGATGCAGGCTTTGCCCCAGCCGGTTGAACTGTATTACATTGAACCGCACTTCCGTTACGACCGTCCGCAGAAAGGCCGTTACCGCATGTTCTGGCAGTTCGGGTTTGAGTGTATCGGTGAAACCGACCCCGCGCTGGACGCCCAGGTTATCCAGACCGCCTACACGATTCTGAACGATCTCGGCATCGCCGAACTTTTCAATCTCCAGATCAACAGCATCGGCTGCGAGGTATGCCGCCCGAACTACATCAACATTCTGAAAGATTTCTATTTCGGAAAAGAGCGTTCGCTCTGTGCGGACTGCAAGTACCGTCTCGAAAAAAATCCTCTCCGGCTTCTGGACTGCAAAGAGGAAGATTGCCAGATTCTGGCTCAAATCGCACCTAAACTCGGCGACTATCTCTGCACCGAATGCAAGGAATACGACAAGAACGTCAAAGAGTTTTTGGAAGAGATGGGCATCAAATACCACCAGAACAACAGCCTGGTCCGCGGATTGGATTATTACACCAAAACTGTGTTCGAGTTCTGGGACAAGCATGACGGCGCCCAGAACGCGATCGGAGGGGGCGGACGTTACGACGGTCTCATCGAACTGATGGGAGGACAGAAAACTCCCGCGTGCGGTTTTGCGGCAGGGATGGAACGCATCGTCGCGGCCATGAAACGTGAAAAGATCCGCGTGCCAGAAAAAGATGATCTGCATGTTTTTGTTGCCCAGCTCGGCGACGAGGCGAAGAAAAAGTGCCTTCCCTTGATTTCCGAACTTCGCGAAGCGGGCGTCCGCACGATGGGGGCTTTGGGAAAAGGAGCCATCAAGACGCAAATGCGCCTCGCCGATAAGTTTAAAGTTCCCTACACCCTGATTCTTGGCCTGACCGAGGTGCGGGAAGGGACCATCATTATCAGAGACATGTCCGTCGGCACCCAGGTGACCGTACCTTTTGAAAATGCTGTTGAAGAGGTGGTCAAACGGATCGGCAAAAAAAATCTTGATACGTATTCGCCCGGGGAGATCGCTTTTTAAGCCTTACCCATGAACGAGCATTTGTCACATTCAAAGCGCTCAGACCAAAAAATGTTCTTCCTCATCGTGGCTGCAGCAGTTTTGATTACGCTGGTTTTGGTGCTGTGGCCCAAGGACACGGCATCACGGACGATCGCTCCGAGGGCCGCGTTCGCGGAATGTCTGGCAACGAAAGGAGTGACGATGTACGGCACGGACACCTGTCCAAATTGTCAGTTGCAAAAAGGGATGTTTGAGGATGATTTTAAGCGTATCCACTACATTAATTGTGACATCCATCAAGAGGAATGTACCCGGAATGGTATTCAGGGCTACCCCACTTGGATGTATAATGGGCAAAGCGTGGAGGGTATTCAGACTTTCAGGAATTTGTCGGCGCTCGGCGGTTGCTCCGCTCCGTGATTCATATTCATTCCTCATGAAAAACATCAAGAAAAAAATAAAAAGACTGTCAAAATATATTTTTATCACCAATGCCAATCACGGCATCTGGATCATAAGTTCCGCGGTCCTTTTCCTGGTCCTGGTCGTTTTTGGGCTTTACACCTACCAGCCGGAATTCAACCGGTCCGTCGATGCTCTCCTGTGGGGAACCCGGCAGGCCGAAAACGCACAGAAGCAATTATTCCAACTGCCCGTGACGGTGGTTTACAACTCTTCGTCGGAAGATCAAAAAATGAGAATGGATCAGTTTCTGGAAAACCTTGCCGATCCCACCCGCGCACTTCAGTCCACGGAGCTGAAAACCACGTGGCTCGATATCAAAACTCCGGAGGCCCAGAAGCTTATCGCCAAGAGCAGCCTGAAGTATCTGCCGCAGGTTTTTCTGGATCAGTCCATAGAACAGCATCCCCAGTTCCAGGCTCTTCAGCAGTATGTGAACAAAGGGGAAGATTTTTATTTCATCCGGCTCGCGCCGCTTGAGCATCTCCAGATTCCTCCGTATACCGGCGGGCAGGTTTCCGGCGCGGATCCTTCACAGGCAAAGGTCGTCATCCAGGCTTATGAAAGTTACGCCTGCGATCACTGCGCGACGGCCCAGGACGCCCTGCAAAAGATCCTCAAGGAATATCCTGGAACCGTGAGCGTGGTCTACAAACATTTTGAACCGGGGGATGTCTATAATCAGCTCGGGCAGGGTGCCGATTGCGCGGCCGACCAGAATAAGTTTTCAGAGATGCAGGCTCGCATATTCAAGGGACAACCGGAAATGCTCGCCAAACTCCAGACGTTCACGACAGCCGAGGATGCCCTTGGCTACGTCAATTCAACACTCACCGCGTACGCCAAATCCATCGGAATGAACGGCGGCGTTTTCCAGACGTGTCTTGAGGACAAGATCCATTCCAAGACCGTTGAACAGCAAACTCTCGAGGCTATCGATTATGGCGTCAATGCCCCGCCTACGTTCTTCATCAATAAGAGTTTCCAGTCCGGACTTCTGTCATACGACGAATTAAAAACACTCATTGACCAGGAACTTAAGAAATAAAAACGTCACCGAATGAAAATATTTTTACGCGCTATCACCGTCGTACTGGCCGTTACGGGCTTTGGGCTTCACGCTTCGGCGGGGAGTTTTGCCGATGTCCCCGATAATTCCGAACATTCCGCCTCCGTCGAATACCTGAAATCCAAAGGAGTCATCAGCGGATATCCCGATGGTACGTTTCAGCCCGACCGCAAGATCAACCGCGCGGAGGCCCTTAAAATTCTGCTGCTTGGAACCGCCACCCCTTTGGAAACCGCGCAGCTCATCGTATTCCCGGACGTGAAATCCGGCGACTGGTTTTACCAGTATGTGCGCAAAGCGTTCGAACTCAGGATCGTGGAGGGTTATCCGGACGGGAATTTTAAACCGGAAAACACGATCAATCTTGCCGAGAGCTTAAAGGTCATACTGCTCAGTTTTCAGGCAAAGCTCCCGGATGCCGTGGATAAAGATCCCTATCCCGATGTCGCCAAAGATGTCTGGTACGGCTTGTATGCACAATACTCCAAGGATAAGGTGATCGTTGAACCCGAAGACGACGGAAAGCTCCACGGCGAACGGCAGATGACCAGGGCGGAGTTCGCGGAAATCGTTTACCGTTTGATGTACATGCGTGAAAAAGGCATCGATCAGTTTCCGCTGAGCACCAACTGGCCGCAGTTTATTCATCCTACGGACCACTACTCCGTGAAATACCCTTTTTCGTGGCTCAAGATCCAGGCGGGAAACCACATGATTTTCTGGAAGCAGGATGTCGGCAACGGGCAGACGAGTTTTGCCCGCATTTTTCCGAACAGCTCAACCGTTTATATGGTCGTGGATGAGAACAAGGATCACCTCACCCTCGATGCCTATCTGGCAAAGCTGCAGTATGACTCCTCAGCAACAATACAGAAGAGTACTTTGAACGGGTATCCCTACGCCAGCATCGCCATTCCAACCAACGGCCTCCAGGATTTTTACATGGAGTTGCCGAATAAAACGTTCCTGATCGTCTACACTCAAATAGGCAATGGATTGTTGAGACCCCATCTCGACGAGGAGATCAGGTTCATTATGGGTACCATCCGGTACAATGAGAATAATCCTTCGTCCACCGGGAGCACCTCTGCGGATTTCCTGAGTGAATTGCGCAAAAATCTTCTGGTCCAGGGCAAGGGGAAAGTTTTTCTGGATCAGATGAAAGATTCCGTCCTGATTGAGACGGACACGATCGGCATAGGAACGGGCCCCGTCGACTACTATTTCAGCGCGATCTATAACGTTACTCTTAAATACGAACGCGATTCGGACACTTTGCTTGCGATGAAAGATGGAAAAACCACGGCGTTCTAATCACTGGTCGTTGTCTTTTTCCCGGCTTTCACCTATAATCCTCACGATCCCTTTTATTTCTTTAATTTTCCCCATGATGAAAGGAAAAATGCTCATTGCAGGCGTGGCAACGCTTTCAATAATCGCCCTTATCGGCTGCCAGCCTCAACCTGCCGCCACAACGACCCCGACGGCAACAACACAGCCTGAAGTTGAAACTTCGACGGCGACCCTGAAAATCAATCCGGAAACTCAGCAGCAGACCTCAATGACCAGTCTTGAGATCAAACCTGCTTCCACACAAGAATAAAGTTATGAATACGTCCTTCGTGAGCAAAATCGGTTTTGTTTTGGTCATGAGCCTGCTGTTGGTAGGTTGTCAGGCTGCGAACGTGCAGCCGGCAACCTCCACGCGGGAAGTTCAGAATGTGCCGAATACTCCTTACACCAAAGGACCGTCCGGCCCTCCCGGCGTCAAAGGCCCGACCACGGCTCTTCCCGGTTCCGATGCCGGTGCACAGTAAACCGGATCATCCTGCGGCAGACAATGAAAATAAAAAGTTTCCTTTAAACTCAGGTAACTGTTTGCTAGACTCAAGTCAAATTTCTTGAGTTTTTTCTTTATGGATGTTTATCAGAAGTCGCTCGAAATGCATGAGAAATATAAGGGTAAACTTGCGGTGCAGTCCAAAGTTCCGCTGGTGAATCGTGAAGACCTCAGCCTGGCCTATACTCCTGGCGTCGCGGAACCCTGCAGGAAAATCGCTCAGAATCCCGATGACGTTTACCGCTACACCTTCAAATCAAACATGGTGGCGGTGATTACCGACGGATCTGCGGTTCTCGGGCTTGGGAATATCGGTGCTGCCGCAGGACTTCCCGTGATGGAGGGGAAATGCCTCCTGTTCAAGCAGTTCGGCGGGGTGGACGCTTTCCCTATCTGTATCCAGAGCCAGGATGTCGAGGAGATTATTCAGGTCATCAAAAACATTTCCGTAACTTTTGGCGGCATCAATCTGGAGGATATTTCCGCGCCGAGATGTTTTGAAATTGAAGAAAGACTGAAAAAAGAGCTGCCGATCCCGGTCTTCCACGACGACCAGCACGGCACGGCCATAGTTGTGCTGGCAGCCATGATCAACGCCCTCAAACTGGCGGGAAAAAAATTAAGCGAGAGCAAAATCGTTTTGTCGGGAAGCGGAGCCGCCGGCATCGCCACGGCGAGACTGCTGTTGAACTACGGCGCCAGGAATCTGATCCTCTGCGACAGGACGGGCGCGATCTATAAGTCCCGCGGCGACCTGAACGGCAAAGGCCCAAAGTACGACATTGCGCTGCTCTCCAATCCCAACGAGGAAAAAGGAGGCCTTTCCGACGTCATCCGCGGGGCGGACGTGTTTGTCGGTGTTTCTTCCGCCGGATTGTTAACCGCGGACATGGTTCAAACCATGGCTCCGAAAGCCATTGTCTTTGGAATGGCGAATCCCACCCCGGAAATTATGCCTGATGTTGCCCACGCCGCGGGCGCGTATATTGTGGGGACGGGCCGGTCGGATTACCCGAATCAGATCAACAACGTTCTGGCTTTCCCTGGAATTTTCCGCGGCGTGCTCGATGTACGGGCGCCCCAGATTACCGAGGCGATGAAAGTCGCCGCCGCCGAGGCCCTTGCGGGTCTTGTGGTGAACCCCTCCGTCGACAAAATCATCCCGGGTGTTTTTGACCCCGGTGTTTCCGATGCCGTCGCCGCGGCGGTGAAAAAGTGTTCCGCAGCATGATCCCTCACCGTATTACCGGACGGTTATGGGGTTCTCGAGCTCCTCACGGATAACCGTCATATAAAACGACTCCAGGTTGTCCGGTGATATCCTTCTGCCGTGTTCATAAAGCACCCTGACGGTGTTTTCCATGTCCGCAAGATACATATCCAGATTTTCCGCCTGTTCGGGAGCCCTGAAGACAAGGTGTCCCAGCGCCTCGCGGCAGGTTGCCAACGAAAGAAGCAGTTTGTTTTTTTGCGTTCTCGTCGTTGACTCATAATCGGCTTCGGCGAGTTTTTTCAGTTCGTCATTCAGTACCTGGGCTTTGCGCATGTCATGCTCTTTCAGAAATTCCTGTTCGGGAGTGTTGGGATTTTTTTGAAGATCGCAGACCTGCATGAAATCGCTCATCAAATGCATGAGTTTGTAGAACTTGTAGAAACACGGGGTAAAGTCGGAATCCGTGCATTGGTCCACCAGAGGGTTGGCGTCGTTAAAGGCACCGAAGTGCTCACGAATTGCGGCGGGAACCTTATAGGTCGCCGCGTCGGACTGCCCGGGGGCGACATGTTGGATTTCATCCTTTCTGGCAATATTGCAGAGTCCCGTTATCACCTGCAGCAGCCTTCCGGTATATTCGTCCTGGAGCTCGGCAATTTCCGCAGGTTTTAAACCATTCTTTAAAATTCGGTCTTCAACCTTTTTCAATTGCTCAAGATCTCTCAGCCAGGCGCCAGCCGCTCCGTTGCGGGGCAGTGCTCCCGTGCCGGTTGCCAGCTGTGTTTTTTCGGCGAATTCGTCCAAGCGTTTGCGAAGGAAATAGAGTTCCACCGTGGGCGCATCAAGCTTTTCGTTAAAGTTCGCTTCAAAATCGTTTGCGGAGTTGGACAGCCTGACCAGTTTTTCGTATCCGGCCCCGCGGAGTACTTCATGATATTTCTTCCCGTTCAGATTTTGTTCCTGGCGTCTCTGGAATTCGTTAATGCTTTGCGTCAGCTGAGGAATCAACTCCCTCAATTGGGGAATGATCTCTTTCTCAACCTGTTCATGCGCCTGGGTCGCCGTATACGCCATGACTTCTCCCAGGGGCCGGATTTGTGACCCGAGGGTGTAGATCTGACTGCGTAAACGCGCGGCCTGGTCTTCCTGCGCGGCAGATTCAGGCAAAACTTCATGTTTCGTGATATTTTCGTCGAATGTGCGGGCTATTTCATAGAGTGCCGCGGAAAAGACGTCGTTGAGATCGCTGATAAAATCGTGGATGTCATACGAGAGCGTCTGCGTCCCGTTTTTCTCCGCTTCGCTGGCGTCCTCCTCGTTCACCATGACATTTTTTACCCGGGTAGCCTCAAGGTTGCGTCGGGCGTTTTTCACCGAAAAAACAAAGAGTCCGGCCATCATCCACAGGGTATTGATGAGTTTATCCTTCTGCTCCGTTCTTTTTTTATCCGTTTCCGTCTGTGCGGCGGCGGCAACCAACGCTTTATCGCGGGTAGTATCCTGAGTGAAACTCACCACGGTGTCCGGGCCGAGCCTGAATGCCTGACTGTCGTCATAATTGAGCCCCAAACCGGTTGCCGGTTGCAGGACATCCGCATTGAAAAAGCTTTCCTCTCCCCCGCCGTCTTCACCCAGACTTCCGCGGTATTGTTCCGCCAGCATGTTCAGGGTTCCCATCAAATTTTCCGTTTCCTGGAGAATAAGCGGCCCCAGAAGCAACATTTTCTTGGGATATACGATGTGCGTCCCCGCCCCGTTTTCCTCAACCTGATGCATGTTCCACATGTAGTCCAGGTATGAAAGAATCGAGCTTATCTGAAACAGCACTCTTTTCAGGTCTCTTTTCAGTTTCTCGTCCATAATCGTGTTCACCATTTCCGCCAGTGCATGGTACGCCTGTACCCTTCGGCGCAACACTTCACGGTGGCGTTTCACGATCATCGGAGCCACCGGATCGGGAAAAATCATGGCAAACGAGTCCGTGAAATTCCTGATGGTGTCCCGCCTTTTTTCGCGTTCTTCCTCAAGTCTTTTTTCCCGCTGTTCGCCTGTCTCTTTTTCCTGGAAAAGTTTTCCCACCTTCATGGTTCCGAGCCACTGGAAGGTTTTTTTCCAGCTGCGGATAAACCTGACCATGCGCTCTATTTCGGTCAGACCGAAGAGTTTGTCGTTACCCCTCATTCCCAGTTCTGGATTGGATGGAAACACTCTTCTTAAACACTCCATCCTGCCCAAAGCACCGACGATCCCTTTCAGGTCTTCCACTTCGAGGTGTTTCATCTTCGATCCTTCCTTTCTGCCGTCGATCACTTTCTGTCTCACCTTCACGATGCTTCGGAGTGCCTGTTTGAACTGATCCTTTTCCTCATCATTGAGCTGTAAGGCTGTGATCAGCCTGGCATACGACGCCGCGACTTTTGACCTTTCGACCGTTTTTCCGTTTTCACCGTCGGCGGTTTCCCCGCTTCTGATGAGCGTTACCATGTCCGCCGGGAGGGCCGTCTCAATGAGCTCCATGAAGTCTTTGTCAAAATACGGCACCACACTCAGGGTGCAATCGTCGCGCTCCTCGGTAAACGTGCTTTTTTCCTGTTCCGCACAAAAAATGCGGAGAAAATTATAGGCATTCGCCAGTTGATCCGATACCGCGTTCGGTTTCCGTTCAAGCTCCCTGCCCAAAAATTTCCCGGCCATTGCTTCAAGGTCGTTCACCAGCTGGACAACTTCACGGAACGAAAATCTTTCCCCGGTGCTTTCGTCCGCGGAAAGAGCGATCAATTCCGGGTTCTGACAGATGGCCCGGAGCAGCTGAAAATGGAACCCCATCTTCTCAAAAGTTTGCATTTCGTCGGGCCTCAGGCTTTCCAGCCACGTGGCGTATGCCTGCTTGTCCTGTTCTTCAACAAGTTTTGCGCGTAAAAAACCGTCCGCATACACTGGTTTTTCGCTCGCCGTACCTCTTTCTTCCGGCACGGTTCCGTCTTCTCTCGGGGTACTCATAGGGGTCTAAAGAAACTTAGGTTGAGCAATTTAACATAATTACGCCTGTCCGTCAAATCTATTCGGCGGCGGTGCACTATTTCATGCTATTATAATGTGGATTTTCCTCTGGGATTACCTATGAGTTCGCTTTTTATCGTTGCGCATCGGGGTGGAAAGGGCCCGTATGAAGAAAACACGCTGGAAGCATTAAAATACGGCCTGGATCAGTGCGGTAATGCTGTGGAGATGGATGTCCGGTTCGACCATCTGCGCAAAAGATTTTACCTGGAGCACGATTTCCTCCATTCCCCGCGAAAAAACAGGAACGTTATCGATAAAGTCATTCCGTTTTTGCCCACAGAAGCCACGCTTTTCGTGGAGCTCAAAACGCTCTATTGGCTCCGCAGGCGTTATGCTTTGAGATTTTTGAAGGTCATTGAAGAGTTTGCTCTGGATAAAAGGGCCATTATTATGTCGTTCAACCCGTTTATTCTGGTACAGCTCAAGGGACGGGCTCAATACCTCCATACCGGTTTTTTGATAAACAACCGCGTCTGGGGATTTGTCTTCCGCCACTGGCTCTATTGGATTCTGAAGCCGCAGTATTTGATGCTGAACCGGCGGTTTTTCAAACATCCGCGTTTTCTGGAAAGACTGCTGGCTTTCGCCAAAACCCACGGCATCAAGGTGCTTACCTTCACCGCCAACAGTCCGGAGGACTGGTATAATGCGAAAGATTATCATTTCGACGGGGTCATTACCGATTACCCAAAAGAGGCGTGCGAGATCCTCGTCCAGCACGCGCAACACCCCAAAAAATCTTCTACCCTTTAACCTCCACAGTTATGTCCGGACACTCCAAATGGCACTCCATCAAGCATAAAAAGGCAGCGGAAGATTCAAAAAGAGGAAAAATATTCACCAAGCACGCGAAACTTGTTGCCATTGCGGCCCGGGGAGGCGGAGATCCGGTCATGAACCCGTCCTTGCGGTTGGCGATCGATAACGCCCGCGCGGAAAACATGCCGCGTGAAAACATTGAACGGGCCATTAAAAAGGGGACCGGCGAGGGGAAGGACGCCGTGGTGATGGAAGAGATTTTTTATGAGGGTTTCGGGCCTGGCGGTGCGGCTTTGTACATTGAAACACTGACCGACAACCGCAACCGCACCCTGACGAACGTGAAGCATATTTTCACCAAGCACGGTGGAAATTTCGGATCCGCGGGAACGGTGGGGTATCTGTTCAAGAAGAAGGGTGTCATCAATGTGAACGTCGCCGAAGCCGGAAAAAATGAGGAAGAGATTGAGCTCGCGGCCATCGATGCCGGTGCGGACGATGTGGTGAGCGACGGGGAACTGGTGACGATTTATACCGATCCCACGGCCGTCATGAAGGTCAAAGCGACCCTTGAGAAAGCCGGGGTTAAGGTGGCATCGGCCTCCCAGACCTACCTGCCCCAGACCAACGTAAAAATTGAGGACGTTGAAGTCGCCCGGCAGCTGATGAAGCTGGTGGACCTCATTGAAGAGGACGAGGACGTGTCCGAAGTCCACAGCAACTTTGATATCGCCGAGGAGGTACTGGACAAGCTGGAGGGTTAGTCTTCGAATTTGTAGGTTACTCCGTCATCGAGTTTGAAGATGTCAGCTTCGCCCGTGACCGCCTTGCGCATGATGACGTCGGTGAAGCTTTCTTCAACGTTTTTCTTTGTTTCGGATGTGTTGATCGTTGTTGATTTTTCGACCTCCCTTACTGCGTTCACCTGAACCGTTTCCTTTTCACTCACGGTCTTTTCCGGTCTTGTGTCGGTCGTTTTTTCAACCTGATTCACATTGAGTTTTGGAACAAACATTTTTTCGAGCATAACTTTGGTGGCAATCGGGTTCGGGATTTCGGTTCGGCTGTTTTCGTCGTGAACAACATGGTGTCTTTGTCCCTGGTATTCGCGGATTTTGTTCACCACCTGCTGTTCAATTCCTGCAAGGTCGTCACTTTTGATCTTGAAGCCGGCCGCCTGAACGTGTCCCCCGCCGCCAAACATTTCGGCAATAGCGCTGGCGTCGATCGACGGATTGAGTGTGCGGAGGCTTCCGCTGATGTACCCGTCGGTGCGGTGCTTCAAAATGAGCACGACTTCGGTTCCGGGGGCGTTGGTCATGAGTTCGTCGATGATGCCGCCGGTTTCGTCGTCGCGCGCGCCGGTTTCCTGGAAATCCTTCCGGCTGATGGTGGCCCACACGAAGTGGTGTTTTTGATCGAGTTTAATGTTGCTTAAGATGCGTCCCCAAAGGCGCAGCATGGAAAGCCGCTTGGTTTTGAAGACGTGCTGAATAATCTCCTGCTGGCGCGCGCCGTATTTCACCAGATGGGCCGCGACGGCGAAAGACCTGGGGGTGGTATTGGCGTTCTGAAAACTCCCGGTATCGGTGATGATTCCCGCCAAAAGCAGTGTGGCGATGTCTTCGTCCATCAGGTCGGTTCCCGATGCCCGCTCAAGTTCTTCCAGAAGAGGCACCAGTATTTCCGTCGTCGCCGAAGCCATGATGTCCACGCAGTTGATCTTCCCGAACTGCCCGTTGGAGGCGTGGTGGTCGATGTTGATGAGCGGAATCTGAGTAAAAAGTTCCGTGTTGTCTTCGTAAAATCTGCCGAGCTGTGACAGATCACCCGTGTCCACGGTGATGATCAGGTCGTATTTGCTCGGTCCGTGGCTGAATGACACTTCCCTGGATGAAAATTGGCCTTTCTTGGCCGTCACGATGATGTTCACTTTGTTCGGTTCGATCTTGGTTTTGATCGTATCGATTTTGTTTTTTTCACAGTCCAAAGTCACGATGAAATCGTTTGCCGGAGCAAATTCATGACTGATGACATTGGTGGTGGGGAGGAACTGGAATGAGTCCGGAACCGGTTCCGCCATGACGACCGTGGCGTCCTTTCCAATTTTTTTGAGCGCGAGATAAAGCGCCAAAGAGCTTCCGATGGAGTCTCCGTCCGCGGGCGCGGAAGGCATGACCAGGATATGCTGGCTTCGGAGGATGACATCAATAATTTGTTGGCGGATCTTCTCCATGGGCTTTCTTAAAGGTTCTATTAATTTTAAAATATTTTTTCGCTTTAGTCAATACACAAGGCTCTTCTCAGCAAACTATTTCGCTTCCGCCACTTTCCAAGCCGCTTCATAGGTGAAACGTACTGAGGGATTGCTCGCCATGTCCGCGTCTGGTGCGATAATTCCATTCTGGCAGAGTACTTGGGCATAGAGGTAATACCATGTATCGGGCGAACCTTCGAAACAATTTTCAGCGTTTCCACCCAAATTGCCGGCGTTTACGTACATTTTGCTCAATTCAGCCAGATTGAAGGTGTCATTCGGCCTGAAATTTCCGTCCTGATAACCGTCAATCGCCATGGCATCAACCAGGTTTTTTATGGCGACGCACAGATAGGTGTTACCCGGAACGTCGGGAAAAATCGGAGTGCAGTCCAAATTTCCGAATGTATTGTGGCCCAGTATCACGGCATCGGTGGCTTCCACGATGTCTGATCTTATTCCTGGTTCGGAAAGGTAGGTGTCGAGGAGAATTTTTGATGCGTCCCAGCCCTGAGTCGTTTCGTCGTCATTCGGGTGGACAAGTCCGTCCGGTCCGGCGGTCACAAGTCCGTGATCGCAGAGCGAACCCAAAAAATTACCATACCATCCTTCAGCGGAAAAATCGGGATAATTTTTTTGACAGTCGGCGGGATGGTCGGCCAGTCCGATGGCTTTGGTCACGGCTTTCCACGTTTGAGCTCGCGTCATCGGGTCATCCGGGCCCCAGAATCCCGTCAGTTGGCCATTCGCATCTTTATAGCCGGTCATCGCACCTCTTTTGTTGAGAAGCTCAACCGCCGTGCAAAGATCGGAGTCGTGCGGAACATCCTTGAATGATGAAGAACATCCCTCGGGGGCATGTTCGATTTTCAATACTTCCCCCACCAAAGATTTGGCGAACTCGGCGCGGGTGAGTTTGAGGTTTTCGTTGACGTCAGCATCCCCATCGCCGGTGGCATCGGGAAGACTTCCGCCATCAGCGGAATCCGCTCCGGCGTCCGTACCGGGTTCATTAAAATCCGTCGTTTCAACGTTTCCCCCGCATCCTGAAAGCGCGGCTAAACCAAGCGCGGTGATGGCAGCGGCTTTTTGGTACGACTCCATAAGGTTTGGGATTAAGGATGGGTCTTATTCTTATTGAGTCTCACTCGTTTGTCAATCGGTTCTGATTATTGAAAAATGGTTATGTTGATACCTTGTTCCGGTTCGAGTAAGGTTAAAAAGTAAAAATCTAAAATTTTAGAATTTTATTTTTTATGGTGACTCCGAAAGCCATGGTACCCGCAACCCCATCTAACATCCGCAGAGCTGCGAAACTGCTTATACAGGGCAAACTCGTGGCTTTCCCGACCGAGACGGTTTACGGGCTTGGAGCCAATGCTTTGGATTCGCTGGCAGTGAAAAAGATTTTCAAGGCGAAAGGACGGCCTTCCGACAATCCCCTCATCGTACACATCGCGACGATCAAAGAACTGGACATGGTAGCGGATCAAGTACCGGAAATCGCCCGCAAACTCATGAAAAAGTTTTGGCCTGGTCCTCTTACGTTTGTTCTGCGAAAAAAAGAAATAGTTCCTGATGCCGTGACGGCGGGAGGTCCGACTGTAGCCGTGCGCATGCCGAAACATCCCGTTGCCCTGTCATTGATCAAGGCGGCCGGATGCCCTGTTGCGGCTCCTTCGGCAAACCTGGCCGGAAAACCAAGTCCGACGACAGCGGACCATGTCGCGGAAGATCTTGGGGAGAACGTTGATGTCATTTTGGACGGGGGAAGGACGAAGCACGGGCTGGAATCCACCGTTATTGATATCAAGGCCGGCGTTGTGGAAATTTTACGGACCGGAGCAATCACCGCGGATATGCTGGCAAAAGTCCTCGGATATAAGCCAAAAATTGTAAAGCACACCAAAGGAAAAGCCCGTTCCCCGGGCATGAAATACCGTCATTATGCGCCCAGCGTTGACCTCGTACTGGTGTCCGAGCCTGACCGTAAAAAAATGATCGCTACGGTTGAACGCCTCATCGGCGAGTACCACCGGCAGGGCCTGCTTGTGGGGGTCCTTACTTCCAAAGAACACCGCACGTTTTACCAAACCGCAGACCAGATCGTTGTCTGTGGTTCGCTCAAAAATCTGTCGTCCGTCGCGAAAAATCTCTACGCTTCCCTTCGTAAATTTACGCCTGATAAAGCGGATATTATCATTGCCGAAAATTTTGGAAATGACGGCATCGGCCATGCCGTTTTTGACCGGTTAAGCCGTGCGGCTACCATAATCAAATGAAAGCTACCCGGTCGGATTGAAATCCACGGCCCTGAACTGGATCTGGTGGCGGCCCTTCCATTCGTTACGGTCGAGATGGCACACCACGTCCATGCTTTGGCTCTGGCCAATAATGTCGGCAAATTCCCCCATTTTGTAGGCGATCGTGGAGAATTTTTTGTATCCGGCCTGGGCTAAAAACGAAAGGTGTGTGCTTTCCTTTCCGACTCTCTTCAGGAAGTTATGTTTGACGTTTCTCACGAGGAACAGCGGCTGCTCGTTGCCCACGCCGAACGGTTCCATCTGGTCCATGAATTTCATCAGTGTTTCGTTGATCTCATCGGGATGGATTTCGCAATCAATGGTGAGAACCGGCGCCTCGTCCTCTTTGAAAAAGTGGGTCTCAGCGTATTTTTCCATCGTGCGGACGAAATCTTCAAGTCGGTCTTTACGGATGTTGAAGCCGGCGGCCTGCGCGTGGCCTCCGAAGTGTTCCAGATAGTCGCTGTTAGCGGTCAAAGCCTCAACCACGTTAAACCTCTCCTGGCTGCGCGCCGACGCCACAAGATATTCACCGAAATCCTGAAGAATCATGGCGGGCAGTCCGTATTTTTCCGAAATCTTCCCGGCGATGAGTCCTAAAATTCCCACGTGCCAGTCAGGGCTCCAGGCGACAAATACGTTATTGGAGCGCCTCCCCGCATATTGCTCTTCGGCCTCCTGCATTGCTTTTAATACCATTTGCTGACGGTCCTGGTTGAGCTTCTCCAGATGCTGTGCAAGAAGTTTTGATTTGTCGGGGTCTTCGCTCAACAGCAGCTGAAGTGCATAGTAGGGGTGATCGATGCGTCCTGCGGCGTTGATCCGGGGACCGATTTTAAATCCGATCGTGCCGATGTTCAGTTTATCCTCCGGCTTGATGCCGGCCTGTTCTTTCAGGGATTGCAGGCCGCTCCACCGGGTGTTCTTGAGCGCTTCCAGGCCGTATTTCACGATAATGCGGTTCTCGTCGCGAATGGGTCCGATGTCCGCGATGGTTCCCATACTTGCCAGATCCAGCAGGGCAAAAAGGTATTCTTCGCGTTCCTCTCCCTTAAACTTGTCGGTAATCAGCGCCGATGCCAGTTTGTACGCAACGCCCGCTCCGGTTAATCCCTTGAACGGGTATTCGTCCCCGGGCTGCAGCGGATGCAAAATCGCGTAGGCTTTGTCCGGCAGCTGTTCAGGGATGGTATGGTGGTCCGTTACGATCACATCGACGCCGTAATTGTGCGCGAGGTCGATCTGACTTTTGCATGAAATACCGCAATCGACGGTAACCGCCACGTTCACCCCGAGCTTGATGAACTCCTCAATAAAGGCGTTGCTCAGCCCGTATCCGTCTTTTACACGGTGAGGCAGACGGTAGGACACCCTTCCTCCCATGATCTTGAGCGTGTTGTAGAGGATTGCCGTTCCGCTGATCCCGTCCACGTCGTAATCGCCAAACACCATGATCTTTTCGTTCCGCAGGATGGCTTTCTTGATGCGATCCACGGCTTTATCCATGTCCTTCATCAGGAACGGATTGTGGAATCCCTTTTTATAGTTTGGGTACAGGTAAGTCTGAATCTTGTTCTGGTCAATTATTCCCCTGTTGGCCAGAAGTTTTTCAGTGATGCCGATATTCGGATCCTGGTTTTTAATTTGCCAATTTTTCTTGAGAACCGACACGCTGTGGAGATTGAGGAGATAAAAATATTTCCAGCTCTTCGCCTTTTATCCAATGGACGTCCTTATAATGTCTAAACCACGTTAACTGTCTTTTCGCATAATTGCGAGTGTTTTTTTTGATCTCTTCCAAGGCCTCTTCAAGGGTGCAATTGCCGCGGATATATTGGATGAGTTCCTGATATCCGATGGAGCTCATGGCGGGAATTTTTTCATCAAAACCTTTCATGAGCATCGTTTTTACTTCATTTAAAAGTCCCTTCTGGATCAGCTCGTCCACCCGCACATTGATGCGTTCATAGAGGGTTTCGCGCGGCCATTCGATGCCGATGGAAAAGACTTCAAAAAGAGGTTCCGCTTTTTCGTCCACCTTGGGCGTATTGCCGGCAATGTTAATTTCCAGCGCACGGATCACGTACCTCACGTTGTTGGGATGAATGCGTGCGGCGGCTTCCGGATCTTTTTCCTGGAGAATTTTATAGAGCTCCGCCGCACCGTACTGCTGATAAAAATTCTGGAGCTGGAACCGCAGATCATGCTGCGGGGGCACCCTCGGAATCTGATAATTTTGCAAAACGGTATTCAGGTAGAGGCCCGTTCCACCGGCCAGGATAGGTAGACGACGGCGGCGGAGAATTTCTTCAATTGCCTTGAGTGCGGCACGTTTAAAGTCCGCGACGGTAAATTCCTGGGTCGGTTCAAGTTCGTCAATCAGGTGGTGGGGAATTCCATTCTGCTGCGCCGGCAGCACCTTGTCGGTCCCGATGTCCATGTACTTGTAAATCTGGCGCGAGTCCGCCGAAATGATTTCACCGTTGAACATTTTGGCGATACGCAGGCTCAACGCTGTTTTTCCCGATGCCGTCGGGCCCAAAATCACCACCAAAGGGCGCTTGCCTTCCGCATGTGTTGCGTCTAAAAATCGGTTCAGTTGTTCAAAGATTTCCATCATGGCTTCAAGGATGTAAAGTCCTTTCGCTGAGCTTTCCTAGGGTTGTAGTGTAACCTTTCCTGTGTCCGGAATGCAATGCAATTTGACATTTCATCCGAGTTCGCCTAGATTACTCGTTGTCATAGACAGCAGGTGGTCCTGGGCTCAAGAAATTCCGCCCGGATGTAAAACCCGCCGAGACCACGCACGAAGCAAAGCGAAGTGCGCCTACAAATCAAAGTTTGCCGAGCAAACACATTGCTGCCGGCAGACTCAGCGTGATCTAGGTTTTGTGGCTCAACTGTCTATGAAGAAGTTGAGTTTTTTATTTATTTTTTAACCAACCCTATGGCAGTTACAAAAGCTCAAAAGGATGAAATCCTAAAGAAGCTTGAGGAAAACTTCGCCAAGGCCAAAGCTGTCTACTTTGCCCAGAACAAGGGACTTGAGGTAAAAAAGGTCACCGATCTGCGCAAAAAGCTTTATAAGGAAGGCGTCGAACTGGTGGTCGCCAAGAAAACCCTTATGAAACTCGCGGCAAAAAAGAACAATCTTCCGGATCTCACGGACGAGATGATGGAAGGTCCTGTTGCCGCGGCTTTTGGCTTTCAAGACGCTGTTATTCCCGCAAAGGTTCTTTACGATTTTTCCAAGGAGAACGAAAATCTCCAACTGCTCGGCGCCATTGTTGACGGAAAACTCCTCAGCAAAGCCGAAGCAAAACAGCTTGCAACACTCCCGTCACGCAAGGAACTCCTCGCGAAGTTGGTCGGCAGTATGAAAGCTCCGATTTCCGGCTTCCATGGCGTACTTGCCGGTACGTTGCGCAAGCTTGTCTATGGTCTTAAGGCGGTCCATGATAAGAAAGCCGCAGCAGCTCCAGCCGCATCCGCTTAAAAAACATTCATTATTTCGTATCCCCTAACTTTTACTCAAATGTCAGACGTTACTCTCAGCAAAGATGCTGAAAAAATCCTTGAAATGGTTGAACAACTCACTGTTCTCGACCTCGCCAACCTCGTGAAGGCAATGGAAGAGAAATTCGGCGTTAGCGCCGCTGCTCCGGTTATGATGGCTGCTGCAGGTGGTGCCGCAGGTGCTGCTGCCGCTGAAGAATCAGCTACCGTAAGCGTTATCCTCGTTGACGGGGGCGCTCAGAAAATCAATGTGATCAAGGCTGTCCGCGAAGCAACCGGCCTCGGTCTTAAGGAAGCAAAGGACCTCGTTGACGGCGCTCCAAAGCCTGTCAAGGAAGGCATCCCTCGCGACGAAGCCGCCAAGCTGGAAAAAGCTTTGAAGGACGCAGGTGCCAAGGTTGAGGTGAAGTAATTCCGTTCAGGCAACAATTTTAAAAAGCCCCGCCATTGCGGGGCTTTTTTTGTCACCGATTTATCACCTGATTTTTAATATTCGTTCATAAATACCTGGTATATCTGTGATCCTGGCCTTTCATCGCTCGGGTATGTCTCAACCTTACTACATCCGCAAAATCCGGTTATCTGATGCCGGGAAATTCTCCCAGATGCGTATCAAGGCCCTCCAGACCGACCCAAACGTATTTGCCATGACCATGGAAGAAGAACGACTCCTCTCCTCCGATGACATCGTCAGGTACCTGATGAAAAATTATGTTCTTGGACTGTTTACCCATGAAAATGATCTCATCGGGGCCCTGGTGTACATGGAACAGGAACGGCAAAAATTCAAACACATCGGTATTCTGGGAGGCATGTACGTCGATCCGCTCTACCGGGGGTTCGGACTCGGAAAAAAACTGTTGTCGACTATGCTCCATAATCTCAAAAAAGTCAGCCATCTTTATGCGCTCCAGCTCAAGGTCGTCACGACGAATATTCCCGCCATCCGCCTGTATAAATCATTCGGTTTTTCCGTTTGGGCAACCGAAGAGAGGGCTCTGTTTCATAACGGGAATTTCTTCGACCAGCACCACATGATGCTCCAGTTTTGCTAAAGGTATTGGCGTAGCCTTTCCCGGGCTTTACTAAAACACAAAAATTTGGTAAAATAGTGAGATATTAAAAATAATAAAAATAAAAACAAAACTTTATGGCTGACCCAATCAAACTTGATGACCCGGGAAACAGTTCCGGACCATCACCAAAAATCACCATCGGAGCACCAACCGGAAATACTCCTGCCCCGGCCGCGGGCGGAGGAGGGATGGGAAATATTTTCACCCAGACCCAGGCGAAAAAGGAGGAGTCCAAAATGATCTCCTCGATTATTTCGCAAAAGGATGTCGTGCAAAAGACCAAATCCATTCTCGGACCCGCTCCTACGCTTGAAAAAAGCATTGAACAGGAAAAGGAGGTTACCATGAAGCGCAAACTCCGTCTGTTCCAGTTCGTGTTCGTGATGCTTTTTCTGTCGGCGGGCGCGATGTCGTTTTATTTTTACTCTGAACTTTCCCCGGATTTCAACTGGTTCGGCATGAACTGGACGGGTCCGAACACGACCCAGCGTTTGACCGACGCCAACACGAATATCCGTCAGGTTCAGACGCTCATCAACAAAAACCGGTACCTGGCCGCCCAACTGAAACTGAATGAGTTCAGCTACCAAGCCGACAGGTTTTTAAGCAGCGTTGCCAAAGCAAACGACCCGACCATCAACTCTTTTGATAAACGAGCCATTATTGCCGATCTGGACGAGTCAAAAAAAGCCCTTCCGGTCCTGCTTGGAGAAATCCGCGGCGTCCTGACGAAGGACATCGTCGCTCCAACGTACCGTTCGGAACAGGAGCCCGAACAGACTCCCGATCAGATCACCCAGACCGCCCAGGAGGATTTGCGAACCGCCCTCCGTGCCGAAAAGAGCAAGTACAGCGCGACTTCCACAAACCCACAGGACATTCTGGATGTAAAACTTATCGACAACGCGACGAAACTTGTCGGGAACAACACGCTCCGCCAGGCACTTCAATCCACTTCGACCGAAAGTCTGCAAAAACAGCTTGATGAATATGCTCAGGTTCCCGATCTTCAAAAACTTAAGGCACTCCAGGGTGTTATCGGCAAGGTCCTTTCCTCCACCAAGAGCGATCTGGCGACCATCGCCGACATCAAACAAAAACGCGTGGAATGGTCCACCATCATCGGGCAGATCAAAGATGTCACGGTGAATATCCAGGGCAGCAATTTTGACCAGCCCGCGCTCTATGAAACTTTTGGAGGCATCGTGTATACGGGGTACGAATTCGATTCCACCAGCAACAAGATCGTCCTTTCCGGAGCCACTAAAACGGCCGACGGATCAAACTTCACGTTGTTGAGTAAAATGATCGACCATTTGGAAAATTCCCTTTATTTCCAGGACGTTGACATGCGTTCGTTCAGCAAGAGTAAATCGACGGGATTAACCAATGAGGGGTTCCTGGCAAACTTCAAAATAGATCTCCGTCTGGAAACCCAGGGATTTTCGGCAAAGGATGCGCCCTTGAGTCTTCAGGGGGACAGTCTTAAGGGGGCCGCTCCTACGGGGGCGAAACGCACCGCCACATCCGTTCCCTCGGATACACAGCAGGATGATGTATCCGCTCCCGGTACTGACGTGACTCAGGAAGCTGCTTCGGCTTCCGCTCCCGTCCCGGCAGCCGATGAATCTGCAACCCAGCAGCCGGACACAGCGACCGATGCCTCTACCGCGGCACCGGCTCCGACCGCTTCGGCTCCCGTTTCTCCGATTTCCATATCTTCCCCAACGCAGGAGACGGGTACTTCAGCCAATAATCTCTAAATCATTTCTCACTATGGCAACAGCAGCATTACAAAAACGCAACTACGCCAAAAGCATCCGTACCTACATCCTGTTGATGGTCATAACTTCGGGCCTCGCGGTATACTACGGATTCACCCAGTATTCAAAACTCTCCGGAGCCCAGGACGCTTTGGCCAAGGAACAGGTGCAAATCACCGAACTCCAGTCCGCCGAAGCCGAGTCCGGGAACGATTACAGCAACCTCAAGCAGGATTTCGATCAGAAATTTTCCGGGGTGCTGGATTCCCTTCAGGCCGTCTACCCCATCGAGGAGGATTACACCAAACTCACGATTGCGCTCGACACCTTCTTCCGCGACAACAACACCGCTTTCAATCCGGTATTTCTGAGTGATGTGAAGTATGGCCTTCCACGTTACGACGCCAATGCGGATTATGCCGTGATGCCGGTGACCATGACCATCACCGGGACCCAGGACAACTTCATGAAATTCCTGAAATATGTTGAAAATTCCGGCGTCCTGGAAGACAAAACGCGTCTGATGGATGTCCGTTCCATCAGCATCAACTTTACTTCCAGCGGTTCGGGATCGACCCTTCTTCCGGGACAGACGACGGCGACGACCCAGCCGATGATCAATGTTTCGATTGCTTTGAACGCCTATTTCCAAAAACCTTTCTTAAAAACCGCAACGACCGCGGCGGCAACTCCGCTGGTTGTGAGCTCCTAAACCCCTATGGCCGACCAGACCAAATTACAACTCCTTCAGGAAGCGATTTTGGCGGGAAATATTCCCCAGCTGGTGTTGAATGTGATCAGCCATGCCCTGGAATTGCGCGCGTCAGATATTCACATCGAGCCTGAGGAGAACACCATCCGCATCCGTTTGCGCGTGGACGGCGTACTCCGCCAGATCGTTGAGTATCCCCACAATATCCACCCGGCGGTCGTTTCCCGCGTCAAGATCATGTCCAACATGAAAATTGATGAGCAGCGCGTCCCTCAGGACGGACGCTGCGAAGTGACGACCAAAGACGCCCGCGAGATGGATCTCCGCGTTTCCACGCTGCCCACCATCAACGGAGAAAAGATCGTGATGCGTATCCAGGACCGCTCGAGAAAAATCCCTGAACTGACCGAACTCGGCATGCAGGGAAACAGCCTGAAGTTTTTTGAAGAAGCATTGAAGTTGCCGAACGGCATTATTTTGACCACCGGCCCTACCGGTTCCGGAAAAACGACGACCATGTATTCGGCCATGCACCGTTTGAATAAAATTGACGTCAACATCCTTACTATTGAAGATCCGGTGGAAATCCAGATGGACGGATTGAACCAGAGCCAGGTCCACGCGGACATTAATTATACTTTTGCCAACGGGCTCCGTACCGCTTTGCGTCAGGATCCGAACATCATCATGGTGGGGGAAATCCGTGACCGTGAAACGATCGACATTGCCATTGAAGCGTCACTGACGGGTCACCTCGTGCTTTCCACCATCCATACGAACAGTTCCGTGGAAACGCTCACCCGTATCGACAATATGGGCGTTCCTCCGTTTCTTATGGCGGAAACCATCGAACTGATCATCGCACAGCGTCTCGTGCGCAAACTTTGCGACGACTGCAAGGTTCCCGACGACGCCATCCATCCGGATGTGTTGGCCCTCGTGAAGAAGGCCGTCGAGAATATCCATTCAACCGATGAAATTGAAGCGGACAAGATTCAGGCCATGAAATTCTTCAAGGCCGTCGGGTGTGAAAAATGCGATAAAATCGGGTACCGCGGACGTCTGGGTCTCTACGAAATTCTCCGCATGAACAATGAGATCCGCCGTCTGATCGTGGCCCGCGCCTCTACCATAGACATCGAAAAGGCTGCCCTTAAAAACGGCATGGTGAATCTTGAACAGGCGGGCATCATCAAGGCTTTGAAGGGGGAAACGAGCTTAAATGAAGTGTACAGGGTTGCCAAGAGGATGGAGGAGTATTAGAGGATGGAGGTTAGATTTTAGAATTTAGAATTTAGGGATTAGGGTTTAGGGTTTAGGATGCAGGATTCATATAAATAAAAACTAAACAAAAATATTATGCCAGAGAAACAAGCCCAGGGCTTTGGACAAGCGGAAAAAGGACAGACATTCACCCTCGCCGAGGGGGCGAACGGCACGCAACCCGCGCAGGACTCCAAGCAGATCGTGCTCAACATCGCCCAGACCAGCGGCGGCAAAGTGCTGCTGCGCCAAAAGGCCAGTTATGTAAAATTCACCGGCAATCCGGTTATTGATACCTACCGCCGGCTGAATGACTTTCTGATTGACCATTCCAAAGTCAAAATCCGTGAGAAGGCGACCTTCTTTCGCCTGCTCGCGGTGATGATCAATTCAGGTCTTCCACTGATCAAGTCTTTGAGGACGCTCGGCGTGCAGCAGGAAAAGAGTCCAAAGCTTTCCCGTTCGCTCTACGAGATGGCTCAGGCCATTGAAGGGGGAAAGAGCCTTTCAGAGTCGATGTCCATCTATCCGGAAATTTTTAATGAGGCCCAGGTGGGTATGGTCCATGCCGGTGAAGCTTCCGGACAGCTCAATAAAACCCTCAAGGAACTGGCTGAGGATGTTGAAAAATCCGCAAGTTTGACAGGAAAAATCCGCGGGGCTTTGATTTACCCAGTGGCGATCCTTTCCCTCCTCGTGATCGTTATTTTCGTCATGATGGTTGCGGTGGTTCCCCAGCTCACCAAACTTTTCGGGCAGACAGGACATGAACTTCCGCTCCCGACCCAGATTCTTATCGGCGTGAGCACTTTCTGCCAGAACTACTGGCCGGTGATTCTTATCGCGGCCGTTGGAATGTTTATAGGTATTGGTGCCTGGAAACGCACCCGCGGCGGAAAATACATCTGGGATTATATGATGATCAAACTTCCGATTTTCGGCCCGCTCATTCAAAAAGCTTCCCTTTCCAAATTTTCGCGTTCCCTCAGCAGCTTGATGAGCAGCGGCGTGCCGATCATCAAGGGCATTGAAATTACCGCGAACGCCATCGGCAACGAAGTGTACAAACGCCGCCTGATTTTGACGGCTGAAGATATGCGCCGGGGTATCCCCATGGCGGAGAACATGGCTGACAGCAAGCTGTTCCCCACGATGCTCGTGAACATGGTGGAGATCGGCGAACAGACCGCGCAGCTGGAAACCGTGACCCTGAAAGTGGCCCAATTCTACGACGAAGAGGTGGACAATGTTGTGCAGGCGCTGACCAAGGTGATGGAACCTTTAATCATCGTCATCATCGGTGTCACGATCGGAGGCCTTGTGGCCGCGATCATGCTGCCAATTATTCAGCTTACGAACATTACCGGAGGATTCTCCTGATAAATTACCCGCGGATACTTGATTTTATCACTCAAAACATGGTATAGTATATAAAGGTAAACAAATCTCCATTAAAAATTAATAAACATTAACCCCATAACAAAATGAAAAAAATCAATTTTTCAAAAGGTTTCACCCTCATCGAACTTTTGATCGTTATTACGATCATTGGTATCTTGGCCGTTGCGCTCCTGCCTTCCGTGCTTGGTGCTCCAGCCCGCGCCCGCGACGCTGCCCGCAAGGCGGACATTAACAACATTATTGCGGCAATTGAAACATATAATAGTGATAATCAGACCTATCCAACCACAAAGATTTGTTTTGGTACAACTACAACACTTGATTCATATTTCCAGGGTCAAAAGCCACCACTTGATCCTCAGGGAGCAAATGCCCCGGCTGACTTGAAGTCTTGTGGAAAAGGGAAGTATCTCTACTGTCCTTTAAAGAGCCCATATAATTATGTAGTGGCTTCCGCTACTGAAATTAAGGGTGATGCAACCGGAACGCTTGCAGCTCTTAATGCGCTTACTTGCGATGGAACTGATACGGCCGGCCCGGCAGATACAACAGCTACCGACTCCGATCAGGCTTATTGGGTTACTAAGTAATTAGTTTCTCGTTTTACCAAGCAAAAAGCCCCGCCGTGCGCGGGGCTTTTTTGTTATGAAAAAATGGCGGTCCGAAGCGCAGACGGTCATGCAAGTAACTTCCAGCCACGCTACTTTGTTTCAAGCGCCTTGATGCTTGTATCGTGTTCACGGAGCTTATCGCTGTGTCCACCAACATGCTCGATGATTTGTTTGAATTTATCGTCATGTTCCTGGAGCTTCTCGTCCAGATCATCAAATCTTTGGATCACCCTTGATTGAAAAACGCCCACACTTCCCGCAAAATCCTTAAACCTTTCTTCTGCTTCATCAAACCTATCATTTACTCCGGTCATTTCTTTTTTTAATGAATCAAGTTCCTGCTTTGTAGCCAGGGGTGCGATCATATCACCGATTTCCACGCTGAATTCGCTGAATCTTTTGTCGACCTGATCGAAGCGTTTATCAATCATTTTGAACTTTGGGTCGAGGGCTTTGACTATTTGCTGTAGATCATTTTTAGTTAGTGGCATAAGGGGTTAGGTGAATAAATAATGTCTACATTTAACCAAATTGACATGAACGTTTTTGAATTCCTCCTTAATTTTCCTTAAAATTCCGGTCCAGTGCCTGTAACAGTTCCGTATGACAGAAAAGACAGCTGGGGCTGCATTCCTCCGTGGTGAGTTTTTCTTTCCCCAGCCTTTCGAACTCCTCCATGGCATATTTATGCAGGACGATCTGCTGAAGTTTCTTATGTTTTTTTGAATGATGTATAAATGTTTCCGCTAAAATTTTTTCTTTTATCTGGACGTGGAGAATTAATTTCTTCTGGAGTTCATTCATAGGGGAAAATTACTGAATGAGTTCCTACGATAAACTTTTTTGGGGGAGGCTCAAGATTTTTTCGGGAAAATGTTTTGACGGATTTCGTGCGTTGTTGAGACGTCCGTTCATGAGTATTTAGATTACCACGGGTTGTGTGCATACCGGATGGCACACACAAATTTTCCTTGAGTGTGAATTCAATAATGCCATTTGGCAATATTAGATTAGTGATGTCAATTTCAATTCGCTCAAAAGTAGGGGGTTCACTGGTTCGCAGGCCGCTTTCCCATCCCAAAAAATGCGTATTTCTGCTAAAATATAAAGAAATAGAAAAGGCAAAAAACAAACACCAAAAAACGATGTACCACTACCAGTCACAATACAAAAAAAACTACCGGCAAATCGCGTCGTTCGTGCTGTTCTTTTTTTGCGCGCAAATTTTGCAGATTCCGATCGTGAAGGCGGCCCCGCTTGTTTTTCCCGTCAGTCTTGCCGCCCAGGGGGATATCGGAACAAATACCGTCGCGATGGACCACTGGGGTGTTGCGGCCATCATCGTTGAAAACAGCCTGCTGACGGATACGACAAACTACACCGGGCTTATTTCCAGCTACAGCGACAAACTGAAGTCGAACACCCTTTCGGAACGCATCACCCGCTACGCGGTGGATGTGCAGAGTTCCCAGGAGTTCACCAAATCACTCATTGTCGTCGTGAATAAAAATGACAAGGTTGAGCAGATCGCGGCGGCGCTGGAAAAACTGTACCTGGAAGGTGACGGCACGCCCGGGCAGGTTACCAAGCTTGCGGGCATAGTGGTGATCGGAGATGTTCCGCTTCCGGTCGTGAACAAAAAGGGAAACCATTTTGTGAGCATGTTTCCGTACACGGATTTTGAAGACAAAACGTATATCTTCAATGCGGCCAGCGGCGAGTATGAACAAAATCCCGACGTGAAATTCCCGAAGGCCGACGTCTGGCACGGTGTGATCAAGCCTCCGGTCGGTGAGGATGAAGGCCGCCAACTGCTGGCGAACTATTTTGACAAGAATCATCTCTTCCATCTGGGGGTTCCGGATTTTGCGCAGTTCAGCAAAAAAATCCTGCAGGCCGACCTTTTCAACGAGTTCAAGGGAATGAGCTACGCGGGGTTCGACAGCTACCTCCGCTACGTGGCCCACTGGGAAGATTTTGCCTACCTGCGGTACAGCAAGCACCTGGCGGAGCAGTTCTACCAGGAAATCCAAACGCAGTTAAAAGATCAGGGGCTAACCGATGAACATCTCAAGCCAAAACAGGAATGCGACACCAACTGCGTGATCCAGAAAAATTCCCGCAACTCGGATTTTGACGGCGATGGATACACCAATGGCTATGAACTTGAAGTCGGAAGTTTGCTCCCCGGAAATATCAACCAGCCGACCGATACCCAGAACGGCGAAAGTTTTCCGCTGGATTTGACGGGAGGCATTCCGTTGCCGCGTCTGAATCCCAATCCTGGAACCTATAAATCCACCGATGACGGAAGCAAACAGGACCGCCCCGATCCGCCGCCGGAGGACACGACGGCAAACTCTTTCAAAACGTTGCCGGATATCCAGAGCAAACAGATCATCGACAACTTTGTGTACAAGTACATCCAGCTTTTTGACAAGTACCTGGGCACGGTGAATGACTGGACGAACAACACCGGAAGATACAAGGACTCGTACCTCGACGGCGGCGGAATTCACCGGAGCGATATCCACAGCATGCCTTCTCTCGTGAGCATCAAGGACCAGTATACGGCCACCTACTTCAAGATGCTTAACGACGCGATTGAGAAAAAAATCGACGGCGTCATCGAAGGAAACGGTTTCTACTCCAAGGTCCGCATGCTCAAGGCCGCGGAGATCGACGGAAAACTCACCTACAGCAGCGACGATACCGAACATGGGTTGGACGCGGCGGAATTCGTGAACTTTGCCACGCATAAGGTCGGAGCATTCTGGGAGAGTCTTTTCATCAACGGAAATCCAATTTCCTCAAGTTTTCCATTGGACGTGATTCCGGGACTGTTCAATTCCATCACCGACGTTTCGGGATGCATGCTGTACCGGGGATCGAATGACGGCACCGGGAAAAATTCCACGATGGTCCAGGCCGTGAGGACACTTGATCCGAAAAGCTCCGGGAACCCCGATGACAACACCGCGTATGCCGGATGTTACGGCAATAATATTCTCCATCCGGACCGTTGTTTTCCGACGCGCGCCGAGTATCCGATTTTTGATCTCAACGGCACGAAAGAGGTTGACCCCGGAACCGTGAGTGATAACGCCACCAACTACCGCGCCTGTTTCGATTTTAAGGAAAAGGACCGTTATGCGGATTACGAAACTGAAGTGGACGCTTATAATCTTCTTCTGAATACAACCGAGGTTGAATCCTACCGGGAAACATTCCCCAAGCCCGGTTCTCCGTACAAGCCGGCAAACCAGATTGTTCTTTATGATGATGACGGCGTGAAGGTCACGCTCGCGGATATTCTTACCAAATTCGGACGGGGCGACGGCAAAGACAACGACGGCGACGGAGTCGTGGACAACGCTGCCGAGGGAGACGCCGCCTACGGCATTCCGACAAGCGACTGGTTCCAGATCGGCGAACGATTGCTGCAACGTGACGCAACCTATGATTTTGCCGGCAATCCCTTCCCCGGGGTAAAAAGTTTGAAACTTGAGGTTGCTCCGGAAACCGCCCAGGACTCTTTGAGCAACGACGTATACCTGAACAGCATCACCTACCACAAAGAGCCGACGTATCAGACTATCGCGACTCAGTTGCAGGGCGGCGGTTCCGCGGTCGCCATGCCGATCGACAATCCCCGATTTGTCACGTTCCAGGATAAGAGTCCCGACAACACGTTCCGCAAGGTCGTGTATCCGAATATTTTCCAGGCCCCTTCGTACGAAGCTTTCCTCGCGCAACTTCAGGCCAAGGAAACTGAACTTCAAAATATCGCCAACGCAAGCGGCATTCCCGTGAGCATGGCGGGTCAGCTCACCGGTCTTATTACCGGCAGCGCCGATGTCTTTACTGATTCAAACAAAACCGCGCTTTCCCAGGCCGACTCCGAGGATTTGAAGGATGCATTGAAGTGGAGGGATCTGAACATCGACGACAAACACCAGTACGTGCTTGAACATTATCTGAGTCCGACCCTGAATCCGTTTATTGAAAAGACGCCTTACGGCTACGAATCTACCTATTTCGTGAGCAAACCCGTGGAAGACCCTTCAACCAGGCAAACGTCGGACGCGCTTGTGATGCGCTTCAACGGCGACTTCCCTCCCGATGACGTGGATGTGGATTTCCTGAGCGGACAGAATCCCCCGCCTACGGATAAAACCGGCCCTGGATCGGGCGACGGCGGCGGTGGCGGATCATCGACCGATGAGGGGGACGGCCTTATGTTCCCCGAACCCTGGATTTCCGAACTGCTCGCCTGGATCAAGCAGACCACCACACAGCTCAGCGCGACCGTCAGCATGGAACCTGCTTGCGGCCTTGTCAGCGAATCGCTCGCGGAAGTTCTGGGGACTCCCGTGGAATCGGCTCCAAGCCTGAATCCTCTCAATCCTCCCGCTGATCCTTCAAAAGCAAACCCGGTGAAGCTCAGAATTACCGCAAGTAAAAATGTTCTCAAGGCCGGGGCCGCGGATACTTTGGTGATCACGATCGAAGGGCTTTCAGCGACCAACGAAGTTCAGACCGGCGATAATGGAACGCTTGTGGACGTGAGTATTCAAAAAGTTGATGGAAAAGATTTTGCCACCGCAACTTCCACCCATCCAATCGCCCTGAACAGGGGTGTCGCGAAGATCACTCTCCAGTCGACAAATGAAGAAGGCCTGTTCACGGTGAAGGCGCTCAGCCCTTCAAAAGCTTCACTGACGTCCAACACCCTGACGCTGACTTCGACGAAACACCACATCCGTCTCCTGACGTACACAAAATCCGGGGAATCTCCGTTTGCCAAAGGTGAAGGTGCCGGATTTATCGTCAAGGACGGCGACGGAAATGTGATCGCGGAAATTGACGGCCTGACCGGGATGATCACCATCAAGGACAATAACTACCAGCTCGCATCTTTCCCTTCAAAAGCGGATAAGGCTGCAAGAGTTACGGTCCAGGAAAAATCTTCCGGTACCGTGGTGGCGAGCGTGTTCTTTGTGGTGGATAAAGTGAAGCCTGTCGTCGTTGATGACGGTAGCGCGGATTATTCTTCCTCTTATAAAACTCTTGAAGGCACGCACGTTCAGGATGCATTGCCGGGCGACGCCTACACCGCAGAAAAGGCCGGCGCGGACAACGCTTCAAATCCGGACGGTGTCTATCTTTACGAACAGAAAGGTCCTGACAAATTGAAGATCGGTCTCGTGGACACGTACGGAAATATTTATATCGATTCCGCCTATGGTTTCCAAATTCAGACTCCTTCCAGCGGCGCGGGCCCTGTCATTTTCCAGATTACCGGCGGCACCGGCAAGGAACTTTTCAACATTTATCTTGCCGCGAAATATCCCAAGATTACGGTTCTTTCCCCTGAGGGTGATTTTGAAAGCTTCAACCTCGTCGCTTTCCAGGGCGTGCTTGAAAAACAGGGGATGACCACGATTTCCGGTGGAATCGCCTCGATGCTCGGCGAAAAACTGTTGCATATCGCCTCAACTCCCGCACATGCGGAGACGCAAGCTGCGACTCAACAGACGGGGAGGCCGATCCCTGACACCGACGCGGACGGGCTCAACAACATGGAGGAGATCATTTTGAAGACCGCGTATAAAAATCCCGACACCAACGGGAATCTGACAAAAGACGGACAGGATCTCATCAAGGGCGTCGACCCGATCAAGCCGGGGAATACCGCAATTTTCACCGACGTCAATCCGGGAACCGAGGGGTTCACCGATATCATCAAACTGTACAGGCGCGGAATTCTGAAAGGTTATCCTGACGGCAGTTTCCAGCCGAACAGAGCGATGACCCGTGAAGAGTTCACGAAGATCGACCTTGGAAGTATCTGCATCGTGTGCGAACAGTTCCGCAATTCCGTGAAAAAGGCCATCGATCTTATTTATCAGCCGCGACCGTTCCCCGACAAAAACATCACTCCCGATCTTCTGTATTGCGTCAAGGAGTCGAAGAACCGGAATATTGTTTCGGGCTACGGTTCGGGCCCGCAAGCGGGGTATTTTGTCCCGCAGGCAAACATCAGCCGCGCGGAAGCCATCAAAAATATTTTGGAAACGGTAAGACAGCAGAACAGCACCTCCGTTGTTATCTCCAACGAACCGACCGAAGGAAAGCCCTGGTATTACAACTATATTCTCACCGCGCAAAAAGAAAAATTATTCCCCCGCGGCCGTTCGAACGAGATCGACACGCTTGACGCGGCGGCTTTCAAAATCTGGTTCGACAAGGAGCTCCAGAATCCTGCCAGTACCTTCGTGGCCTGGCTGAACCGACATATCACCCGCGTTGAATTCGCGATGATCACTTCCCGACTGCTGGACAAGGCCGACTGCTACGGCGAAGACCAGGACGGTGACGGACTCCCGGACAATTACGAAAAATATTTCTTCGGAACGGATCTTGCCGACGCGGATACCGATCACGGCGGAGTCCATGACGGCGATGAAGTCGGAAGCGGCACCGATCCGCTCAATAAAGAAGATGACAAAAAACTGATGGATACCGACAAGGACGGCCTTACCGATGCCGAGGAGCCTACGTACGGCACCAAATTTGACGTCGCGGACACCGACGGCGGCGGCGTGAACGACGGAGATGAAGTGAAGCGCGGCACCCAGCCGCTGGATCCGAAAGACGATCACCTTTACGACGGCGATCATGACGGCATGCCCGATGAGTGGGAAGACGCCAACAAACTGAATTCCCACGATGCTTCAGATGCCAACCAGGACCCAGACGGCGACGGCCTCATCAATCTTCAGGAGTACCAGCACGGCACGGATCCAAACATTGCGGACACCGACGGCGGCGGCGTGAATGATGGAGATGAAGTACTGCGCGGCACCGATCCGTTGAATAAAGAAGATGACAAAAAAATATTGATGGGTGTTGAAGGCGGTTACGCGGTCGGCAAAGATGTCGTCGAAAATTTTGCGTATACCACTCCGGAAGGCTCCGTTCCAAAATCGACGTATCAGCTGGACTATATCGACGACATGCCCGCAGACGCAAAAGCCACCCTGGTTCTCCGTGCGGAGGTTTTAGACGACAAGGATGACATTGATAAGAGCGTTGATAAAGTCGATCTCAATTTCAAGGTATCGTTAAAGAACACCGGGAATTATGCCGTGATCGATCCCACGACCGTGAAGGTGAAACAGGGCGTCGCCGAAACCGTGCTTACCTCCACCACCAAGGCGGGAGAATATATCGTGAGCGCGGAATTGAAGGGCAAGTCTATCCCAATCGATGACCATTCGGTTTTTGTGACTCCACTTCCGCCCGCCGATGTGGTTATTGACGCCGATTCACCGACCATAAAAAGCGGAGGTCTTTCCAACACCATGGTCCGCGCAAGGCTGGTGGACATCAACGGCAATCTGGCCAACAATGCTTCCTACCGGATGTCGTTCGCCGTAGAAGGTCCGGGCACGCTGGATGCTTCCAAAGATGAAGATAAAGACATGGAGGGTATCCAGATGACGAGTGTCACCGGAACGTATGACCTTTTGTTAACTTCACACGCTGATCCGGGTGCGATCAAAGTTATCGGGACCTATCTTCCGGAACCGGAAAGCCTTCTCGACGAAGTGAATGGAACCCAGCAGGCGACGCAGGAGTCCGCAGCGCCGGTCGTGGACGGCAATGCCACGGTAAAATCCCGCAACGACCTGAAACTCCTTATCAAAGCCGAAAAGGACAGCATCCCTTCCGACTACACAACCCTCAATCCGATCGGCGTGAACGTCGTGGATGCCAGCAACAATCTGGTCATCGACTTTAACGGGACCGCCAAATTTACCCTGAACAATCCCACGCTCGGCCAGTTCGCATCGAGTCCAGAACAGGCGGTCAGCAGCGGCATCGCTAAAGCCATCTTCCAGTCTTCGAATCTTGCCGGGAAAGCGGAAGTTTCGGTAACGGTCTCCGGTTTTGATCCGGTCACGACAACCATAACCACCTTACCCAAGGCGCCAAAAAAAATTGTCCTCGAAAAATCCCGCGAGACGATTGAAAGCGATACGAGTTCGACCGTGGATATCGTCGCCAAGCTTTATGACACCGACGATAACTTCGTCTACAACGATTCGTCCACCATTCTCACCTTCAAACTTACCGATGCGACAAAACCTTTTGCAACGTTTGACGGTTCCACGACCGTGAAGGCGACGAACGGTGAAGCGCATATCACCGTCCGGGGGACGGCCAAGAGCGGCCCGATCAATGTCGTCGCCAAAGGCACCGGGCTTGTCACCGCATCCACAAAACTCGAATCCATCCGTGTGTTCCGCGCCCAGCAGCTTAAAGACCTTGCTCCGCGCACGCTGTTCGCCGCGCTTTTGGGAAGCGATTACGGAAACGTTTTTGATGAAAACTATCTGGGAGGATGGTTCGTGTTCAGCGGAACGACGCAAAGTTCCACATCTCTGCTGAATTCTCCGAAGCCGAATTTGAAACTCGCGAACGTCGACGCGAACGGCAAGATAGATATTTTTGACACTACCTCACTCGGAGCCCGCATCATTCCGGGGAACGCTCCAACGGTATCGAACAGAATTGTTTTGACCAATCTGGAGACCAGCGAGGATCTCGCGGAGGTGTTTACCGTTTACAAACCAGTGCCTCAGACCAAGGTCAGCATCCTTGATGAGGGACAGACAATTTCCGAATCGCAGGAGGGCCTGTGGATTCAAAATATCGCCAAAACCGACGACTACTCAATTCAGCCGGTTTCCGATGGGGCAGCCGTTGTAAAGGGTGGGAACGAAAAGGTCCGCATTTACAACTCGGGGTCCATCAAGATTGTGGACAACGATTTCAAACTCGAGATGCTTCCGAGCGAGGGCATGAAATACTTGTCGATGCAGCTCAACGACAACGGGCAGGAAGTCGCCCAAATTACGGCTGTCGCAAATGTAAGTTCCAATGTCGTTTATCTTGAACCGGACTATACCGTGGCCGCCAGTCTGGATACCGGCACGTACATCCATATGCTGACCAACAAGGAGCAGTACCGCGCGGAAAAAAGTTTTTCGGGAAATTCTTCGGCCAACCCCCGCGGCATGGCCATCACCGATATGACCCAGGAAATGGGCAAGGCGCAGGCTCCCGGCTTTCATTATATTTCTCTCGAGGCAAGTCCTTCGGAGCCGGGCATCGGCTTCCAGGGCGACAATAAGTTCATGCTTCTGTTCGCCGCGGGCAATTCCGTCGGCGAGGCGAATCTCCCCTACAGTTCGGAAATAGGCGTTGTACTGGGAGATCCGACCGTCCGCATCAACAATAAGATCAACGTTTCCGCCACGGGTTACACGAAAGACATCGGGAAGGAGATTTATTTCGGCGACGTCGTCATCCAGGAGGTCACCAGCATGGATTATAACGGAGACCAGTTGAAGGATCTTCTGGTGGCCTACAAGGACGGTAAAATCCGCCTTCTCCAGAACAACCGCGCCAATCCCCGCTTTGAAGACCGCGGCATCTTTTTGAACTTCCCGAACGGCATCATATCCATGACCACCGGAGATTTTAACAAGGACGGGCTTGAGGATCTTGTGATCGCAAGCCAGGACAGCTGCCGACAGGGCGAGGTGTGCATCAACGAATATGAAAATCACCACGGCAATTTTGTTCTGAAATACCTGCCTCTTCAGCCTTTCACGGACAAGAACCGCGTATTCATGATCCGCTCGGGCGACATGAACAACGACGGGTGGACCGATCTGGTCACATCGGATGACACCGGTACGATCCGCGTTTTCTACAACAACAAGGGGTCATTCTCCGGACCTGACGGACAGCCCCAGACCGGTCAATATATCGGATCGCTCGGATTGCATATCGACAATACCGCGAATCTGAAAACCGAAGTCCTTGTGGCTTATGACGGAATGCCGGTCAATGATCCGACCAAGACCGAAGACGACCAGTATTTCGTTGACGTTCCGGTCACCAAAAACCAGAACGACCTTACGGCGGCGGAAAAGTTGAAACTCGGCATCGATCCTTCGAGCGCCGCCTCGCCTATCCTCACCGGTACGCAGGCTGCGGCACTTGCCGGACTCGAGTCCGGCGCGGGCGGCGCGGCGACCGTCACCAAGCCCGAAGCCGTTGCCCAGGTTCCGAGCCCGTTCGTCTACCTTGACGCATCCCCATCGCTGATCACCTCGGAAAAACGCGCCAAAGATACCACCCAGCCGCTAAATGTTCTGGCGCGCGGCGACGTGATCGAGTACTCCATCATCCTGAAAAACTCTTCCGCCAATGATCTGAAGCATTTCATGGTCAACGAGGTATTCCCTTCAAACATGACCGTCGACACCTCGAGCATCGTTTGCACCGATTGTGGAACGGAAACTATTCAGTTGCAGGAAACCGGGCAGAGCACCAGACCTTACGTGATCACCGGGTTCACCGTTCCAAAAGGAAAGACCAGAACCATCACCTATACCGCAAAAGTTGGAGACACGCCGAGAGTAAAAATCACCATCGGGAAAAATCTCACCAGCGGTCTGCCCGGCAACGCGTATCCGATGATCGCAGCCTCTCCCGACAGGAACACCAGCGGCCGTATGACCTACTACTATGCGACTTCCGTGGATTCAGGAACAAAGGTTGTGAACTACCAGAGTTACACCACCCCTCCCCCGGCTCCGGCAACGGTTCCCGAACCCGTGGACAAAACTCTCTCCAAAGGATTCCCTCCGAAAAATTCCGACTTTGTCGATCTGGACGGTGACGATGTTCCCGACAACGTCGCGAATTTGCAGCAACAATTGACGCAGGGAGATACCGACGGCGACGGCCTGCCGAATGCGTATGATGATCTCAAAGGCGGCCTGACCGCAGTCGCGGACGGACTCCAGGGCATCATCGGAGCACTGACGTGTACCCAGGGATGTATCCCTATGCCGATCAACTTCGCATTCCTTGCGCCGGGCGCCATCAACGTCCTGGGAATTCCGAGCGGTTTTGATCCGGGCACTCCGATTTTCTGCTGGGGCGTTCCACCGCTTATTTTCATCGGGGCCGGCCCGATGTGTTACGGATCGCTTGCCGGAAGAATTTACCTTTCACCGACCTTAACGGCCAGCCTTGGCATGGGTATCTGTCTCGGGCCGTATCTGGCTGGCGCTTGTTTCGCGTTTAAGCTTCCCATCGATCTCATACCGGCCGGTCTTTGTGACGCCATTCAGGGCGCCGTGGACGGAGCCATGGCTTCCGCCAATAATTTTATCGGCGGAGCGAGCAATTCGGCGATGTCGCAAAGCGGTGAGACTGCCGATTCCTCGGGAAGATCCTCGACGGGTGGCATGTCGGGGAGTACCACGCTGGGGAATTACCAGTACAAAGCCAGCGTATCCACCAACTTCAGGATACCGAGCTTCCCTGCCGTGATCACCAAATGGATCGAAGACCAGACGAATGAGATCGTCAACAAACTGAGCGATCTTCCCGATTTCTATTTCATTTATCCCGATCCGACCTCCATCGTGGGATCTTTCGTGCCGCAGGAAGGCGCACGCCAAACCGGTTCCTCCGAACAGAACAAGGCGCTGGAGTTCCCGTCGTTCAGTTCAAAACCTCTCCAGATCGACAAGGTGAATGTAAAGTCGGTGCTTTCCGCCCCCGGGAAACTCCTGAGTTTCCTCAACAGCATCCCTCTCATCCAGATTCAGGCGCAGGAGATTGCCATTAAGATTCCGGCTTTGACCGCCGCAGAAATCGCCAAGCTGAAAGCGGACGCGCAGCAGTGGATTGAAGATGAACGCAATGAAGTGAACCGCACGCTCCAGGTCTGGTCATGCGGATACATCCAGCTGAACCAGGACTGGGGTGTTGAGAAGGCCGAAAATGCCTCTGCGTCGCCGTATCAGACCATGTGCGACAAACTGATCGTGGACATGAGCAAACTCAAGGAGGGTATCGAGAAAAATATTTCAGCCCTCCAGAAATATCTTGAACTTCCGCGCAAAATTCTGGCATGGAAGAACGTCGCGGCAAAATATATTTACCAGATCATCTGTTATCTGGACGCGATCATGCAGTTTACGGGCGGCTACATCAAAAAGCAGACCACCCGCATTATGGCCTGGCTGAACATGATCAAGCAGATCAAACAACTTCTGGAAACGTGGAAGGCGCTCATCGATATCATCGTCGACTATCAGGCTTCGTGCGACCGCTGCAGCTCGTCCCGTCTTACGCTGCTTGAACTTATTTTGAAGATTTTCGCGGCCATACCGTCGCCGCCCATCATTCCGTTCCCCAAGCTTCCGGATGTTTATCTGGATGTTTCACAAATTCAAATCGGACTGAAGATTTTGTGGCCGGACATCAAGTTTGTTCCGGAACGTATTCTCTTGCCCAAGATTCCGCGCATCACCCTTCCGGATCTTCCGACGCTTACCATCCATCTGCCGGCAATTCCGGTGCTTCCGGATCCTCCCGAACTGCCCGAACTTCCAGATCTCCCTCCGTTGCCGCTCCCGACCCTGCCGGATATTCCTCCGCCGCCAAAGATTCCGTCGCTTCCGGCCGAAATCAAAATCGTGATCGATATTCTGAAGCTGATCATCAAGATCCTTTGTCTCATCAGGAAGGGGCTTATCCCCATCCCTGAACTGAGTCTGAAATCCCACATTGAACAGCTGACCGAACGTCCGCTCACTCCGCTGATTCCGCTGGATCTTCTCCTGAAGCTGCAGATTCCTCCGATTCAGTACGCCTACGTGGACCGTATTGAAATCAAAACGATTCTGAATTTACAGCTGGATTTCAGTCCGGTGTACGCCCTTGTCCAGGGCATCGCCGACGTCTGGAACGGCATTGGAACCGACCTCGTGCAGAAACTGAACAAGGCCATGAAGGATGCATCAAAAGCCGCCGAAGCCGTCACGTCCAAGGCCTCAACCGGGCCGGGCGGCGATTCCGGGAATGTCGACGTGAACCTGGGTTCGTCTCTCCTGAGACTTCGAGCTTCACAAACTGACGGTGCCAAGCAAAATGATGCGACACGGCTGCTCGCCGATGATTCCCAGACCCTTACCGACGTCATGGGCCTGGATGTTCAAAAAATCGCGCCGCCAGACATTCAGTCGTTGCTCACCGATCTCAAGAATAATGATTCACTGCTCGGGAACTACCTTGCCGCCTATGAAAAAGCCGCCAAAGATCTGGAAAATGTCGCTACCGAATACGCAAAGAATAATCAGTCCGTCCAGCAGGACATCCATCTGGTGGCCACGCAGCGTTACCTCGCGCAGGACGATCCTCTGCTGAACCAGTCTCTGGATGACATCAAAGCCCGCATCCCGATGGAGGACCAGCCCGAGTATGAAGGCCAAAAATATATCGCCGAGCTCAGGAATGCTCTTATCGCCTACAGCGATGAGGGGACAAGTCTCATGAATACTTTGGGAACTTCCGCAGACCCGGATCGTACGGCCCGCGTCCTCGCGCAGTCACATACCCTGAGCGATTACCTTCCGAAGGAAACCTCGCAGGATTCCGGCCGGTATTATGCTTCCGGTCCTTCGAGCGACGTCACCGACGCACCGAAAGGTTCGGTTGCCGTTGCCGCCAGCCTGGCGAACGAAACGTTCCAATCTTTTGTCGACGGCATGAAGGATCACTTTAACAAACGGTTGCCGTTGCTTGCGGATTCCGGAAGCTTGCCCGATGTTCCGGTATCACCGGGGTCGGATGGATTAAAAGTCCAGCCAAAGGGCATTTACATTCTCAACCCGGCCCTTGGCGTCAACGAACGTCTGATCGAGTACACCGCCGAAGCCGACAGTCCATCCCAGCTGCTGTTCATGGACGTGGACAACGACGGCGACGACGAAGTGATTTACAGCTATGGCAGCAATATCTACCTGAAGGAAAATTATAACAAACCCCATCCTGCGACGTATGCCGGTTTTGTTCCAAAGAGCAAACCGCTCAATGACATTATTCCGGCGGGAGTCGCGGTCAACGGTTTTGTTTCCAACTACACCAACAACAAGACCGTTGATATGAACTGGAAGGCATCGACCGATGCGGACACTTCCGGATACCTGATTACCTACAAACTTGTTCCGGACGCGTTCATCCAAAATGTCAGTCCTATTGTTCATAAAGTTGCCGTGATCCAACAGCCGGATGCCTCCGGGGCTCCCCAGGCGAAAGTGGTTGTCATGAAGGGAACTTATACTCTCAACGGCGCCGTTCCGACCGATGACCTTGCCAAATCCGGAGCCGCCATTACCACCGCCGCCGACAGCGAGGTCGTCGTCGATTTTGGATCACAGGGAAAAATTGTGGTCCCGGCGAATTCAAAAGTGAAAGTGCCGATCCTTACCACTTCCTATATCACCTCCCAGGATGTCACGGGCGACGTATACTTTGACGGGGCTCAAAGGACCATCGTTCTCTCCGGGGGCGCCGGCGTGAACGTGGTCGCCGGACAAACGGTCCATTCGCTTGAGGCCGCTTCTCTGGTACTTTCGGTTGAGGGTACCGCTCAGGCCCAATATGATCTTCCGGCCAACACGCTCTTTACGATTCCGAAAGATACCGTGGGCGAGGTGAACATAAAACTTGCCAACGGGATCGTGGAAGTTATTGACCCGACCAAGACCGTCAGTTACCAAAAACTGGTGAACGGGCTGCTCCTGGATTTTGACACGAAACTGACTTCCTCCGGAGGCAGCGCCCGTTTTGCCCTTGGGGACGGGTCTTATACCCGTGTTCAGCAGGGAGAGGACATGCTGCTGAAAAAACTTGAGACACCGGCCAACCCCGGCATAACCTTCAAGATTCCGAACGGATTCTATTACGCAAAAATCCAGGCTTTCAACCATCTGGGTTCGCTCGGCACCGCCTCGGACATTCAGCTCATGGCGCCATCGGTTTGCGCCGACAAACAGGGACCACTGCCGAACGGCGGCCCGGCCGAACGTACCACCTACATTTTCAAGGCGCTGACCATCGACTCCGCCAAGTCTTTTGATACGAACGGCGCGATCATCGCTTACTTTATCGATACCGATCTTGAGACCGACTCGGACAAGGACGGCGATCCGACCAACGACAAAAATGTCGGACATGACCGCAACGTTTCCGAGGATTTTGACGGTGACGGCATAACCAATAATGACCTGGATGATCCCGTCTTCAAACTCGGACCGTACCAGGATTTAAATGACCGCAAGGTGATGCTCAATGTCGTGGATGAATCACTGAACCGCTCACAGCAGGAGATCACCATCCATGTGGTCGTTCCGGGCATCGAGCTCAATCAGGAAACCGCCGCGGGCGGCACCGCGAAGGGAAATCTCGATGTAAAAGAGAGTGACATCCCGGTCGGCATTATCCGTGACCGCGGGGGAGTTATTACCAAACTGACCACCAAAACCGCCAACGAGAAGGGCAAATACTTCACCGACGATCAGGGTAAATTCCTGGTGGGCGATTTCAATCTCAAGGACACCATCGTCATCAAGAACGACAAAGGGGAAATCATCGGGGAAATAGATCCGAAGACCGGGCGCATTATTTTGAAGGATCCGAATTACGAAATCGAGGTCCTGCCCGCGGAAGCTCCGCTGCTGCCAACCCGCATTGTGGTCAAACAGAAGAGCGACGGCAAAGTCATTTCCACCTTATTCCTTGTGCCAGACCTGAACACCGACACAACGATCGACAGTGCCGATTTGCCTTACAATAAAAACACCACCGCACTGTTCAAGGGGGTCCATTCCAAGGACACGAACGGATTTGACGACTTTGAGTTCAGAAAGATTCCGACCGATAATCCGAATTTCCCGGGTTCAACCGAGATTGTCGATACGACGACCAAAAAGCGCGCGGCCATTTTAGACACCGGAGGTAATTTTTACAAATATGACGACAGATTGAGCCTGAGGCTTCAGGACGCCTCCGACCTGAGCGATCCTCTGGTTGTGGAAATTCTGTTTACCAAAGACGCTTCGACCCCGCCAGTCGTTATCGGAGAGTTCTTCATCGCCGTCCACAGCGATAATGGCGTTCAGATTCTGCCCGAAGAGAAGTTCAAAGTGTTTGTGAAGGGAGCCAAGGTCAAAGGGCCGCTCTATGACAGTGACAACGACGGAATTCCCGATGAATGGGAAATCATTCATGGACTCAATCCGAACGACATCACGGATGCACAAAAAGATAGCGACGGTGACGGGCTTACCAATCTCGAAGAGTACCGGGCGGGTTCAAATCCGTTGAACCCCGACTCCAACGGCGACGGCATTCCGGACGGTCTGCAGCTTTCACTCGGTCGCGACCCGAGCAAGGCGGCTTCACTTCCGTTCTCCGACGTGAACGCGGACAATCCTTACTTCCAAAGTATTTACAATATGTTCCAGCGCCGCATCCTGGAGGGAATTCCGAGCGGAAGCAATGTCGTTCTTGGATCCGGCGTGTCTATACCGCGTGCGGAGTTTGCCGACATCATGCTGAAAATTTTCTGTATCATCCCGCGCAAAGAGGCGTACGAAAGTCCCTCACTGTTTACCGATATTCCGCATATTCAGGGGAAACTTCCCTGGTACTATGCCATCACCAAAGAGGCGGCATTTCAGGGCTTCATCACGGGTTATAAGGCTGAAATTGATCCGGTAACCGGCAAGACACCGTTCAAACCGGAGGCAAACATTACCCGCGCCGAGGCGGTGAAGGTGGTTCTTGAGGCGCTGCAACGAAAGGGTGTCATCGATATGGGAACCGTTCCGCTGACCGAGCCCTATTACACACCGTACATCCAGATCGCCCAGGATCTGACTCCGTACCTCAAAGATAAGACCCGCGTCCGCAAGGCGTTTATCATTACCACCGAGGAGGCGATGAAACCGCAGGAGATTCTCACCCGTGGAGGGTTTATCGCCATGGCTGACCGCGTCCTGACAACCTACGACTGTTCACTCGTCGATGACGACGGGGACGGTATGCCAAGCTTCTGGGAACTGAAGAACGGGCTCAACCCCCACGATCCGCGCGACGCGAACTTTGATCCGGACGGTGATGGATTGACCAACCTTGAGGAATACAAACACGGAACCGATCCTCACAATCCGGATACCGACAACGGCGGAGTCCGCGACGGCGACGAGGTGAAGAAAGCCACCAATCCGCTCAATCCCACGGACGATCCTTTCGATAAAGACGGGGACGGTCTGCCCGACAAGGACGAGATCAAAATTTATGGCACCGATCCGAACAATAAAGATACCGACGGAGGCGGAGTCAATGACGGCGATGAGGTTCTCATCAACAACAGCGATCCTCTGAAGCCGAACGACGACGATGATTTCGACGGGGACGGACTGTCCGACTACGATGAACAGAATATCTACGGAACCGAATGGCAAAATCCGGATACCGACGGCGGCGGCATCAACGACGGCACCGAAGTCGGCCGGGGCACGGATCCTTTGCTCAATGGCGACGACCTTATTGACCCGAGAAAAGATCTTGGCGAAGGCATCTATGTCATCCAGCCGGAGTGCCTTACCTGTCCGTGCCCTTCATCGATTGACCATACCGCCGACATCATCCCCGGGGATAAACTGTTCGGAGTCATTTCGAACGACGACAACTCACAAATTTTCAGCAAGAGTAACGTTGTCGAGATCACGGCAATCCCGGAACAGAACCCAGTAACCGCTGAATAGAAAGAGGAAAAAGCCCCTTGAGTATGATATAATGTAAAGATATGAAAAAGCTCGTCGCAAAACTCAAAATCAATCCAACCACCCTCACGGTGATCCTTGCCATTATGTTCTTTTTCGGGAATTCCTTTGTTGTTCCCACACAGGCGGAGGAAAATGCCGGCGGGGGCAAAATCCCCTATCCTTTCCAGGGGTCATCCGAGGAAGCCACCGGCCTTTGTGAGCCTGAAATGAAAGATTTTGCGGCCAAGGAGCTGGAAGATTTCCGCAATTTCATGGAGACGAATTTCCAGAACAAGAGTTCAACGGCTTCGCTTCTGGAGACCGCGATCGGCAAATACCGGGAGTTGCGCACCGAACTGAATACCGCCTTTTCCAAATTCTATCCCAAGATGCTCTCGCTCCAGGTAACAACAGGGGTTGAGCCGAACAGATGCAAACAGATCATCGAGACCACCCTTTCCGACGCCCGTCTTCTGTTAAAGAGCCATGCCGTCAGAACCTCGGGTGTGAAAAAATCTTCCGCTTTGCTGCAAAAGTATCAGCAAATCAACGCCCAGCTCGCGGATCTTTTCCAGCAATTCGTTTATACCAAAGGCTATTTAGATACGTTCAGCACCAAGCTGTCCTGCTTCCCAAAAACCGGCTGTGTCAAAGGCTAATATGAAAAACCCAAAACTCACAATAAGCGTCATTATCCTCGGAGCCATGTTCATCTCCATGAGCATTCTTGTGTTTGTTTCCAAGGCACGGGAGGCGGACATCATGAATCCGTACGATTCCACAAAGCTGAGTACCGAAGACATTATCGCCACGTACCACAACAATATGAACGAGGCGTTTAACCGTTACATCAAGCTCATGATGACCAATTTACAGAGCAACCCGGACGACCCGAACGGCAAGGCGTTCCACGAGGACGGCACTCCCTTCACCGTTGAAGAGTGCTACAACGACCAAAACAACTACAGCACTTTTTGCGTCGCGACCAACCTGTTGGGCGGTTACAGCGCGGCCTGTCCTCTCGCGAAAGAGGGAACTCTGACCCTGACCGAAGATATGCAGGCGTTCTGTGACTTGGGCGGCGATGCCCAGGCTTACAAGGGGTATTTCAATTTTGTCGCCGCATTGAAAAACAAGCAGCAGGATGTTTTTGAAACCGAACAGGAAAAGGCCGACTGGGAAAAGAAAGGGCTGCAATATCTTGATTCCATTTCTGCCGTCAGAAAAGTTGTTTCCAGGGACACCATCATCAAGGACGAACTCTCGACGGCAAAAAAGACCCTGGATCAGACGCTTTCGGCTTATGACCAGCTCCGTGTGGCCTGGCCGATTCACCTGAAGTATGTCGATGTTTACGCCAATCTTGAAAAATACCGCGACAAACTCGTGGAGGTTCGCCATGCAACCGATTCGTACCCATCAAAATTCATTGATCTCACCACTACCTCCTGCACGTAATTCGATGAAAAAAATTCTCTACATCATCGGTTTCCTCATGTTTTCTTCCGTACTTTTCAGTCCGGCGGTCAGCCGTACCGCTTTGGGTGCCGAAGGTGATGCCCCCTCTTCCAGTTCGAGTGCTGAATGCACCTTCCCCTGGACGAGCTGTCTGCACCTCAACATCCCCGATGCCGACTGGTCGGCAACATTCGGAGAAACGGACCCTGAAAAAGTAGGGCAGGATTTGTATGAAAACGTCCTGAACATGACCAAGGTGTCTCCGGACCAAAAAGCTTTCAAAAATACCGCAGGTGCATTCGGCACTACCGAATCTAATATGGTCCGCATCATGAATAACGATATCGGCCCTATTTTGGACAAGAATCCCTATCTCACCCAGGATCAGGCGGCGAAAAAAATGATCACCATCCAGCAAAAATATCAGGAGGAAAAGGAGATTTTTGCCTTCAAGGCCGATATTGAGGCTGCCGTCACCCCGAACGAGATGTTTGCGAACGGCGATACCTCCGATTCCGGCTTTGACCTCATTAACGACCTCGATAACATTCAGAAAATTCTTTTCAATAAATCGGATAAGATCGACGTGGGCGGGGCATTTAACGAAAGTTCAAGCGGTGGTGCCGGAACCGCGGGCGGACCGGGAACCCCCGGAAGTAAAACACCGGCAAAATCACCGGCCTCCTCCGGCAGCACCGGTTCAACTTCGAGTGCGTTGACGGGTGACGAGACTCCTCCTTCCGATACGTCTTCCGGTGGCGGCGGCGCGTCCAAAACTTCCGGTCTCGGGGAAAAACCGAGCGCGACCGACAATCCCAATATATGTTTTGCCGACGACAGTCTTGATAAGGCGCTGAAAGACTTTGATTCCAAGAAATCCACCGATCCGAATTATAAGGAAACACCTACAACGTCGACTCCGAAATCCGGCACAGGCGGAGATGGTAGCGGCGGCTCGGACGGCGGGGAAAATACCGGCTCAACCTCCGATGCCCTCACCAGCCCGACCGAATTTGATTACAATCCACCTTTTACTTCACCGGCTCAACCGGCGCCCGCCTCAACCTGGATGGATGCCCCGGCATGCGATCAAGTTCTGTGTATAACGGTGAATTTTCCTACAAAAACGGCTTCCGCCTACGTTGATTCCGACAACTGCATCGCCTGCCATGTCGAAAAGATCAACGAAAAGCTCAAGGAAACCATCAACCACAGCCTCATTCCGGGCAAAGCGACGGGAAATCTGCTGGAACCGGGAATATGCAAACAGGCCACCGCGGATCTTTTCGCCAAGGCCGGCATCCGTTTCCACGCCGTCGCGAAGCCGGTTTTAACCCCGACCAACGACGATCTGATTTATGGAACTTCGATGGTTGATGAGTGGGAAAAGTTCGTCAACATTTATAAACCGTTCCCGTTCTATGAAAAGAAAATTCCGAACCCCAAGGACCCAGAGCAGGATCCGTTCGTCCCTTCGGTCGCCGATACCGCCGCAAAAGCCGCTGCCGCTTACGCTTCACCCGACACATCGCTTCCACAGGTCAACAACAGCATCCAGCAGGCGGTGAAGGGAAATCAGCAGGCCGTTTCACAGGCCGCCGCGGTGGCGGAGGTCTCATTGCAAAGCGACACCGATGCGGGCTTTTTCCAGAGCATCCGCCGCGAACTCGAACAGATGAACTACTTCTTTGACTCTTTCCAGAATATTCTCCACCGGCTCCATGAAAAAGTCGGAGATCTTGATGAAGAACACCCCTGTGAAAATCTCCCTAACATCAAACAGTGTGAATAATATGAAGAAACATCTCAAATTCACCATCGGGCTTCTGGTGACGGTCATGACATTCTCGCATATCCTCTCTGTCCCGGCGGCATATGCCCAAACGGGCGACGCGTCCGGCCAGGGCGGAGCCGTGATGTGCCGTAACGGTGCCAGAGACTGGGGTAATTTCCTCTCCGCGGTCATCAGTTATGACGGATTTGTCGAATATTGGAAGGATATTTTAGTCCGGTACAACGCCAATATGTGCTTGTACCTTGATATCGACAACCTCCTGAACCGGATAGAAAAGGCCAGGACCCAGATCCGGAACGCTTTTTATATTTGCGACTCCAGGGCTCCAAAACTCGCAAAGACCTATCATGAACTTGAGGCCGAACTTTATTTTTTGAGAAAATATGTTGAAGTAGGCAATGGCAACATTCTCATCAATTCCGAAAAGGGAGTCTCGAACGATTTCATCAATTATTTCGTGTACGACAAAAATTTCTTTTCTCTCGAGGAGTCCCGGGTGCTCCTGGAAAAATTCATCAGTAAATACAAAGCCCGCCAGGAGACGTATAAGAACTGCTCAGATCCGACCTGGGGAAATTTGATTGCCAAATGGAACGAATTTAAGGAAAACCTCGGCGGGTTTGCAGCCGTCAAGGAGGCCGCTGAATCCATCACCAAAAAATGGGATAAGATCGTCAACACCCCTTTTAAACGGACCGGAGGCATGTTCGGCGGTTTCCTTGATGCGAAGATCAATGGACTGGACCCCGAAACCGCCTGGTCGGACATTGCGGGCGAACTCGATAAAAACACTCCAAAAGGTGCCCCTTCCGGCTTCACTTTTGACCAGTTCAAGGCTGCCACCGCTTCAGAAAGTGCACGGTATAATGATCAACTGACACGCACCCAATATCTCGCGCAGTATCAGCAGCTCTACCAGGAAAGTTCGGATAGCATCGTGAAAGAAATTATTGATCGCGTCAATTACCTTGAACAGTCAATTATCAGCACGTTTCCGTTCATCGATCAGACCGCCCAGTGTACCAAGGGGGTTCTGGATAAGGTCTGTTCCTAAAGTTTGCGGATTAAAAAAATCCCCAATGCAACGATTGGGGATTTTTTGTGCTTTTCTAGGGCCGTAGTTGAGATTCTTCTGGAGCGGTATCGGGTTCAAGTGAGTGGTGCTGCTCCATAGTTCCGCTGAGGAACGGTTTGGTTGTTGCTGATTGTTAACGGAGTACGAAGGAAAATATGGTTCCTTTGTTCCGTTCTTTCAATTGAAGTTTCTCCTTTGAAGTGATCGAGGCATGTTGTCTGCCCTCCATCATCTCGATGATCTCGGCGTTGGAGGCTCTGCAGTACGTGCAGTTCACCTTTTTGCTCGAGACGGAGATTCCGCAACTGGTGCAATTAAATATCATCGGGGAAGGGTTCCTAGTCTAATATGTAATGGTCCATTTCGTCGGTACGGCTGTTATTTGGGGTTGATTGTTGTTCTTTTTTTCTGCTGACAGATTGGACGTAACTTTCTTTCTCCGGTTTTGGAAGCGTGTTTTCTATTTCCAACAGATTTTGATCTTCCGGTCCGGTCAATCCTTTCGCTGACTCTGCCGCCGGTAATGTCATTTGGTTTTTGTCCTGAGTGGCCTGCGTATCTGCTTCCTTCGGAGTAGTCTTATAAGACTTACTCGCAGCAGCAGCTTCCTGCTCGTCGAGAAACTTCATGACGTCACTTTGGCGAATGCGATATACCCGTCCAAGCCTACTTGCCCTCAATTTCCCTTGTTTTATGAATTTTAAGACAGTGAAGGGATGAACCTGCAAAATCTGGGCAACTTGGTCAGGAGTTAGGATCTTTTCGTCCATTTCTTTGAACTTAAAATAAGGTTGTTTTGATTTTTTACACCTTATCTAAGTTTAGCATATTTTCAAACAACGAACAATGATATACACCTCTGTTTATTTATTTTTATCTATCGAGAGTTTTATATCATATTAAACACCATTTTTCAATAGTTTTAGCAACTTATATTTATTCTATTAAATTTAATTAAATCCTACCTCAACATGTTTTAAACATTGCCAAATATTCAATTTTATTATGGTTTATTAAATTTTAGGCAATTTAATTAAATTTAATTAAATCTAATAAGGGTTTTTCATACAATCGTCAACTTATGGTGAAGAAAAGATGTTCAAAACTTTTCCTGTCAATTTTTCCCTGCTTTGTGTCAGTTATTGTCCATTTGATGCGGTAAAAGCACCATTCGATCAAAAAACCCCTCTAAAATCGATGAAAGAGCAAAGATTGGCAAAGTATCTCCGAAAAGAAACGAGACATCTTAAAATGAACTAGAGCTGCTTGAGAATGTTCCGGACGTTGTCCACAAGGGCCTGATCCCCTATTTTTTGGGCAAGATCCAGCATTTTCCGGTAATCGCCCTTATGCGTGCGCATGACATCGAGCTGCCTCAGGCCGGCCACCCTGCTTTGGATCTGGTTGTACTCTTTGGCATTGCAAGCTCTGACCATTTGCTGGTTTCCGGCTTTGCTGAAAAGTTCCCTGGCTTTTGACAGTGAGTCATTATGGTAGTAGTTCATGCCTTCCTGCTCGTCGATGTATCTTTTGAGTTCTGAGTCCCCCGCTTTCTCACCATAATGCCGCGCCTTATGGAAATCGCGTTTTTTGACATAAAAAATGACCGCGTTGTGGAGAATGTTCGCTTCAAATTTTCTGTCCTCCTCCGTGGTGATTCCGGCGGTTTTGACAAAGAAGAGGGCCGTTTCAAAATCGTCCTCCTTGAGGGCGTCCACGGCCACGTTATGGTAGGCGATTTTCAGGTTGCTGCCGACCAGGTCGCGTTCCGAGGATAAATGGTTCGCCAACTGGGCTGCCTTTAAAAAGTCCCTGGGGTTCACCTTGATCTGCTTGTCCCTAAAGTCCGAGACATCAAGGAGGTTGGTCGAAATCAGCTCGGTAATCGGGAGTATCCTGGTGAAGTCCTTATAATTAGCAAAGGAACCCGATGTGGCTTCGATATCAATACCTTTAAAGTGCAGACAGACGTGCCCTGGCATGATCTTGATCTGGAGTTCCTTCAAATCGTATTTCAGCGAAAACAGATAGGCATATAAAGTCACGATTTGATTGCAGTCGCCGATCAGTTTTTCCTTTTTCTCTGGATTGCGCAGCAGTTTGCCAAAAGATGCCCCTTCAAGATATTCGTATCTTCCTGATCGGGGGCTCAGGAACAGCATTATGGAAGCCAGGAAGCGCAGTTTTTCATCGTCTCCGGGCTGTAACGGCCTGGAAAGACCAAGATCCTGTATGTTCCGATACAGCGCTCCGTCGTCCCATTTGAGTTCCGCGGCAAAAGACAAAAAGGCCTGCGAGGTCGTTTCGCTGTTCCGGTACAATTTTTTCCGGGCGGACCGGCTAAGATACTTATACCCTTTAAACCTCGCTTCAAGCCATAAATCCAAAATCACCAGGTTGGTCTGCATCATCTCCTGGATCTTTCTCTGGGCCTCAAAAACACCCAGGAAAGCGATTTTTTTCAGTATTTTGTCGACCCTCTTTTCCTGCTTGTCGGCATACCGGGAAAACGGGTTCCAGACGGGCTTGAGCATTATTTGATTTTAAGGCACTTTTTCAGCCAGATGCCGGTGTAGGATTTTTTTTCCTTTGCCACCTCCTCCGGAGTTCCCTGGGCTACTATTTCGCCGCCGCCTTCTCCTCCATCCGGGCCCAGGTCAATGATGTAGTCCACGGACTTGATGACATCCAGGTTATGTTCGATGGTGAGCACGGTGTTCCCCTTTTCAACGAGTTTTTGGAGAACGCCGAGGAGTTTGGCCACGTCGTCAAAGTGGAGACCCGTGGTCGGTTCATCCAGCACGTAGAGCGTCTGGCCGGTTGAGCGTTTGGAGAGCTCGGTAGCGAGCTTGATGCGCTGCGCTTCACCACCCGAAAGAGTGGTTGCCGACTGGCCGAGGCTGACGTAGGAAAGTCCCACTTCATATAATGTTTCCAGTTTGGTCTTAATATTGGGAATGTTCGTAAAGAATTCGAGGGCCTCTGCGATGGTCATATCCAGCACGTCGGCGATATTCTTCCCGCGGTAGGTGATTTCCAGGGCTTCACGGTTGTAGCGCCGGCCCTTGCATTCCTCGCAGGGCACGTAGATATCGGGGAGAAAGTGCATCTCGATCTTTTTAATGCCGTCGCCGGCGCAGGCTTCGCACCGTCCGCCTTTCACATTGAAGCTGAAACGGCCGCTTTTATAGCCCCGCAGCTTGGCTTCGGGTGTTCCCGCAAAAAGGTCGCGGATGTCCGTAAAAACGCCGGTATAGGTGGCCGGGTTGGAACGGGGCGTCCGGCCGATCGGAGACTGGTCGATATTGATGATCTTATCCAGATGCTCGATGCCTTCGATGCTGTCATGTTTGCCAGGATGGTTTTTGGTTCCGTAAATGGCGTGGGACACTTTTTTCACGAGGATGTCGTTGATCAGGGTCGATTTCCCTGATCCTGAAACTCCGGTGATACCGACGAATGTTCCAAGAGGAAACCTGACGGAAACTTTTTTCAAATTGTGTTCGCTGGCGTTGATGATTTTTATCTCGTACCCGTTGCCCTTGCGCCGTTTTTTCGGTATTGGTATGAGCTTTTTCTCGCTCAGGTACTGTCCGGTGATGGAGTTCGGATTCTTCATGATTTCGGCCGGTGTTCCCGATGCGACCACCCGTCCGCCGTCTTTGCCGGCGCCGGGGCCGATGTCCAATATATAGTCTGACGCGAGCATGGTATCCACGTCATGTTCGACGACAATCACGGTGTTCCCGAGATCGCGGAGGGAAATGAGCGTATTGATGAGCTTGGCATTGTCGTTCTGATGCAATCCTATGGAAGGTTCGTCGAGGACGTACACCACTCCGGAAAGCCTTGAGCCGATCTGGGTCGCCAGACGTATGCGCTGCGCTTCCCCTCCGGAAAGGGTATTCGCCGCGCGGTCCATGGTCAGGTACGAAAGTCCCACATCGTGCAGGAAGTTGAGGCGGTTGACGATTTCCTTAAGAATAAGCCGCGCGATCTGCTCCTCCATGGCGCTTAATTTCAGGTTCTGGAAGAAATCGATGGCCCTCTTTGCGGAAAACTCCGTCACCTCGATGATGTTTTTTCCCTGAATGCGGACGGCAAGCGCTTCCGGACGTAAACGATACCCTTCGCATGACGGACATTTGAGGATTCTCATGAACTTTTCGATTTTCTTGCGGATGTAGTCGGAGTCCGTCTCCAGATAGCGTCGTTCAAGGTTTGGAATCACCCCTTCAAACGTCGTGGTGTAGTTTCCGCTGAAGCCGGCTTCCCTATCCTCTTTTCCGACCTTGATGCTGTATTTATCGTCCTTCGTTCCATACAGGACGGTCTGCAGCGCTTCCTTGCTTAATTTCTTTACCGGAACGCTCATGCTGAAGCCCTGGGCTTTTGACACCTGTTCCAGGATGCGGTTATACCAGGTCAGGTGGGAAGTGGTCGCAGACCATGGCATAATGGCTCCTTCTCCAAGGGTCAGATTGTCGTTCGGGATCACCAGTTTGGGATCTATCTCCAGTTTGGTTCCAAGGCCGTGGCAGACCGGGCAGGCTCCGTGGGGACTGTTGAAAGAGAAACTGCGAGGACTGATTTCCGGGATGCTGATGCCGCAATTGATGCAGGCGAAATGCTCGGAAAAGAGCTCGTCTTTCCCGGTATCCACGTCGTTGATGATCATAATCCCCTCGCCGTGTTTAAGCGACGTTTCAATGGAGTCGGCCAGACGCGTACGGTCGGGGTTCGGCAACTCAATCTCTTCGCCCGATGAAAGCTTCTGGATTTTTTTGCCGAAGTCTTTCACCACCAGACGGTCAACGACTATTTCTATGTTGTGTTTCTTGTTTTCATCGAGTTCCCCCACGTTCAGGATGCTCATGACTTCGCCGTCCACGCGGACGCGGACAAAACCGTCTTTTTTGATTTTCTCGAACACCTTGATGTGGCTTCCCTTCCGGTCGCGGACGACCGGGGACATGAGCATGATCTTTTTCCCCTCTTCCATCGTTCCAACCGTTTCCACAATCTGTGTCGCGGTCTGGCGGGTGATTTTCTCGCCGCATTTGGGACAGTATGGATGCCCCACCTTGGCGAACATAAGACGCAGATAATCATAAATTTCCGTCACCGTTCCCACGGTTGAACGCGGGTTGCGGCTGGCGGTTTTCTGGTCAATGGAAATGGCCGGCGACAGCCCGTCAATAGAGTCCACGTCCGGTTTTTCCATCAGCTGGAGGAACTGGCGGGCGTATGTGGAAAGGCTTTCCACGTAACGGCGCTGTCCTTCGGCATAAATGGTATCAAAAGCGAGCGATGATTTCCCCGAACCGGAAAGCCCGGTCATGACGGTGAGTTTCCCCCTCGGTATTTCCACATTGATGTTTTTGAGGTTGTGGATGCGGGCTCCTTTCACGACGATTTGGTCTGCTGACATGTTCAAAATAATTACTAATTACAAATTACTAATTACAGATTCCCTAATCTATCCTAGAGAACCACGCTAGCATACTTTATGCGGATTAGCAAGGGTGCGGACGGGAGTAAGTGATGACCGGACCAGGCCGGTACTTGTATCACGTCGGTCGGTAAAAAAAATAAATTCTAAAATTTTAGAATTTTAGATTTTATGGCCCGGCGGATGCCTATATTTCCGGCGGTGAGCGCTATCTCAAAACTTTGGGCACAAAAATGGCGGGATGAAATGGCCGCAATAGAAAAGGGCCTAATCCCGCCGTCGCTAATGTACCAAACGAAATATTTTTTGCAACACTTTTTTTACGGTCCGGCAGTGGCAAAAGCCACATGCACATGCGCCAGCCCCCCCGGACCGTGGCTTTGGTTTCGCATTATTCTTCGACCCGTTCCAGGACGCGGCCGTACGTTTTGTGGTCTTCCTTTTTCTCCAGAAGGTAGTTCAGCCAGATGAATCCACCTGTGAGATATGGAACCAGCAGGAAGGTCCAGTTCATTTCCAGGAAGATGTTAAACAACGCGTGCAACCCGATGGCCAACACCAGGCCCTGTGCGATTTTTTCACCTTTGAACTCTTCCTCGTTTTTGAACGGAAGGAGTTTGGAGATTTTCCGGAAAAGTCTCCAGCGGTTCCTGTTGTGCTCGTCCTTTAACACATCACCGGCAAAATGGGCCAGGCCGTAGTAGTAACCGAAGATGCCCGAGAACATGATGTGGGCGAAACTGGAAAAGAGCGATCTGAAGACAAAAGGATAGAGAATGTTTTCCGGCCCGCGCTGGGACATGATGTTGTAGAAGTAGATCATGTTTTCCACGAAGGCAAAGCCGAGGGCCGCCGTGATAAACATTTCGATGGCATCGTCGATGGATTTGATTTTTTCCGCGCCCGTCATGCGGACGGCCATAAACTTGGTGACCTCTTCAATGACTCCCACGATGAGAAACGTCAAAAGCACTTCCAGTGGAATGGCCGCGACGTTGGCGAAACCGATGAAGTCGTCCTTGAGCTGGTGGGTATAGGCAAACGCATTGAGCCATGGAAAGTATTGCCAGAGGAATTTGTAGGCCAGAAGCGGCGCCACAAAGACCGCCCCTCCGACGAACGTGCGGATGGACATGCTTTTTTGTCCGACCTGTTTTTTGTAGAAGATGTAGCCCCATACGGCCGCGGGCACGATGGAAAGCACAAAGGCTAGGGCTGCTTTCAGGATGTTTTCTGGCATGGTTTTTGTTTTTGTCTTTTAAGCTCGCAACATTAGTTTATTATACCATGTTTTCAGTGATTTTTCCATTGTTTACCTCCAGAAATTTCCCCGGCAGAGGTGAGGAAGAAATGGCTTCCCTCTGTTTAATATTGCGGTGGGCGCGTATGGATTGCTCTTTATCCATGTGGGTCGTAGTTATGATCGTCTGATGGCCTTCTATGGCCTGCAGCAGCAAATTTTGCCGCTGGGGATCAAGTTCGGAAAAGACGTCGTCCAGCAGGAGGATGGGATTCTGACCGGTGTGATCCTCGAAAAAATTGAGTTCGATGAGTTTCAGCGCGAGCAGCAGTGAACGGTACTCCCCGCGTGATGCGTGGGCCGCGAGCTGCAGGCCGTTGAAGCTGAAGCCAATATCGTCACGGTGAGGCCCCACGGTCGTGACCAGGGCCTGGAGATCGCGCGGCCGAGCCGCGGCAAGATCCCGGGAAAAATAGGTGCGCCAGGTTTCTTGTGTGTCTGGGGGGTCAGCGCCCGGGTCGTTCATCCGGTCGTTCAGCGAGCGCAGGGTGTGACTGTAATTGAGTTTTACGATTTCGTCCCCCTGTGAAATCTTCCGGTAGGTAAAGGTGAGCCGGGTTTGAAAGTATTTGAGGGTTTTTGACCGTTCGGCCATCAGATAGCTGCCGTGTTCAACGAGCTGTTCATCCCAGACGTCCAGTTCGGACTGCGATGCGCGGTTTTCGCGGATGGCGTGCAGCAGCGCGTTTCGCTGCTTGAGCACCTTGTGGTAGGAACGGAGCGCGCTGAAATATTTACGGTTCACCTGCACGTTCATCACGTTGAGGTACGAACGACGCAAATCAGGCCCCAGGTAAAGCATGTTGAGATCTTCGGGGTGGAAGAAAACGACCTGGCAGTTGCCGATAAAGTTCGCCGCGCCGGTTTTGACCCCGTTTTTTTTGAAAGATTTTTGAGGATGCGGGGGTTTTCCCAGAAAGGCTTCGAGTTCGACGGTTTTCACATCATGCTGTTGCTCGTGCGTTGTGGCGTCCTCCATTTCAAAAATTCCCTGTACGCGTGCATATTCGTGCTCCCATCCGATCATGTCCTGCTGCCTGGCGGTGCGGAAAGATTTCGTGAGCGCCAGAAGGTAAATCGACTCAAGGATGTTCGTTTTTCCCTGCGCGTTTGGGCCCACAATATAGGTCATGGGCTCCGCCGGATCGAAATCCAGTTCAAGGTGGCGGTAGTTCCGGAACTGTTCGAGAATGAGTTTGGTCAGTTTCATGACTGGACCGCTGAGAGATTGAAGGGTTGTCCGTCCGTTTCATCATGCCGGGAAGTATCGGACGGGAGATTCATGTAAAACTTTCGTTTTGCTTCACTGATGATGTCGATTCCTTTCAATATTCCTTCCTGGAAGGTGTGCCGGGCCGTGACGTACATTTTTATGGCTGCCTCCAAATGATCCGTGAGATGTTCTTCGAGGTATTCGCCGGTGCCCATCAGCGTTTTTAACTCATCCGCGGCGTCGATAGAAGCATTTGACCGTAATTCCTTTCTTACGCCGCCGCGGACGGCGGCGGGATTGTTTGAAGGACCAGTCAGGAGGCGTTCGAATGGAGCCATGCGCACCAGCGCGTAGACGGCCGCTGCAATCAGAATATAATCCCTGCTCTCCGCCAGATCGTCGATGGACTGGAGGAACGATTGTGTGGCGGGATGTATGTTTGCCGTCCCTCTTTTGGGGACGTCACGGAGAAGATAATAGGTTATCTGCTGAAGGACGACCGAGGTGTCTATGTCATTTCCCTTCCTTGCCTCCTCAATGCCCACCATGGCCATTTTTCTGATGTGGCTCATGGCATATTCCAACTGTTCCTGAAGTGTTTGGCGTTCTTCAGGGCCGAGTTCCCCCTGGCTGAATTTCTGAAAAAATGGGTTGTGAACGACAAGTTGCGTGGCGGCATGATCACCAAGTTGCCGAAGAATGCGCAGATCCTGAGGGACTTTGTTTATCTCTTCGAGGGATTTTTCACCGTCCACACCAGGATAGCGAGGTTCGTTGCCCATAACTTTCGTTCAAAATCGCGCTCACAATAGTGCGTTTTTGGGGGTGTGACAAGAATGTTGGCCGTGACATCGGGCGGTCGATGTGGTGAGCTGGAAAAGGGGGCGCGCGGGCCGCACGGGGTGCACGGGGATTTTGCCGTTTCGCAGCTTTCTTTTGACGTACCGGGCCGTTTTCGGCTAAGATCTCTGTGCTGCATTCTGTTATTTTCCTCCCACTATGGCTAAGAAAGAACGTGTTGAAGTCGTGAAAAATGAGGACGAAGAGCTTCATGGCATGCGCCACTCGTGCGCGCACATGCTGGCTCAGGCGGTCCTGGAAATGTTTCCGGATGCAAAGCTTGGCATAGGTCCTACGATTGAAAACGGTTTTTATTACGATTTTGAACTTCCGCGGACTTTGATTCCGGAGGATCTGGATATTCTTCAGAAAAAAATGGAGCACATCGCCAAGCAGCGCCAGACTTTCGTGGGCCGTGAAGAGCCTGTGGATGCGGCAATCGAGATGTATAAAAAGAGCGGACAGGTTTTCAAGATGGAGATTGCCGCCGACTTAAAGGAGGAAGGCGAAACGGTTGTCACTTTCTATGAAAACAGACTGCCGAGCGGAGAGTTGAAATTTGTTGATCTTTGCCGCGGCGGACACAGTGAAAATACCGGCAAGACCGGCGTATTTAAATTGACGAAAATTGCCGGAGCGTACTGGCGCGGGGATGAAAAACGTCCGATGCTCCAGCGTATTTACGGAGTGTGCTTTGCAAAAAAAGAGGAACTGGCGGCTTACCTGACCATGCTTGAGGAAGCCAAAAAGCGGGATCACCGCAAGATCGGGCAGGACCTTGAACTTTTCACTTTCCATGAGAATGTTGGGCCGGGTCTTCCATTGTGGCTTCCGAACGGAACGGTGATCGTTGAGGAACTGGAACGGCTGGCCAAAGAAACGGAATTCCATGCGGGGTATGTCCGCGTCCGGACGCCGAATATTACCAAGGGGGTTCTGTATCATACTTCCGGGCATCTTCCGTATTATAAAGACTCCATGTATGCCCCGATGATGATCGACGGCGAGGAGTACTATCTCAAACCGATGAACTGCCCTCATCATCACATTTGTTATGCGGCCAACCCCAAGAGCTACCGCGATTTACCTTTGCGCTATGCGGAATACGGCACCTGCTACCGTTATGAGGATTCCGGGGCGCTGTTCGGTCTGATGCGCGTGCGCAGTCTGCAGATGAACGATGCCCATATTTATTGCACCGAGGAACAGTTTGAGCAGGAGTTTATTGCCGTAGTGGAAATGTACCTGAAATATTTTAAACTTTTCGGCATTGAAAAATACGTTATGCGACTAAGTCTCCATTCGCCGGACGGACTAGGCAAAAAGTATGTCGATGAACCGGAATTGTGGATAAAAACCGAAGAGATGGTCCGCAGCGCCATGAAAAAGGCCGGCGTGCCGACCGTTGAGGTTGCGGACGAAGCCGCTTTCTACGGACCTAAAATCGATGTCCAGGTCTGGAGTGCGATCGGCCGCGAATTTACCCTGGCAACGAACCAGATTGATTTTGCGGTTCCAAAAAGATTCCAGTTAACGTATGCCGATGCCGACGGAAAAGATAAAACTCCGTTGTGCATACACCGTGCGCCGCTCGGGACCCATGAAAGATTTATCGGCTTCCTGATTGAACATTTCGGGGGAAACTTCCCAACCTGGATGGCTCCGGTGCAGGTAAAGGTGCTTCCGGTCAGCGACAAATTCAACGAATACGCCCAGGAAGTAGCGACGGAATTGTTCAATAAAGGCGTCCGCGTGAAGGTTGACGACAGCAATGAAAGTCTCGGTAAAAAAATCCGCGCGGCTGAAATGCTCAAAACCCCATACATGCTCATCGTAGGCGAAAAAGAGGTTGCCGAAAATAAAGTGAGCGTGCGCAACCGCAAGACCAAAGAACAAACCTCGATGAGTCCCGATGAGTTTGCCGTCGGGCTGTTTGAGGAGATCAAGGAGCGGAGCCTATAGTTTCACCGTTCGAGGGGTTCAGTTGTAAAAGGCAAAACTGTCTCAGGTTTCCTTGTGAGAATCGTTTTCAGAGTGACTCACATTTTTGATGTCTTTTTGCTGTACAAATTGCGAGGCATATGGAACCAGGCCCTCCTCCGCTTGAACGCAGAATGAGGGCCTGATGGCGTGTTCCGTTGCAACCGTTACTGTCATATCGGGAGGAGGTAGCGCATACCATCCTGAGATCGTAGCGCCGCTGCACGCCGTTCGGCAGCTGTGGTTGTGACGCACACCGTTCCAATCAAGGAGGCCCCGGCTCGAATGCGGGGCATGCGGGCGCGAGGCGAAAAAAGGGCAATAAGCTAAGGAAGGGGTTCCGCCGTCAGGTCGTCGGGGCGGCGGGGGTCGTTGCGGTAGGGCTGGGCTTGGGAGGGCGGATGGAGCCCAGCATGATGTGTCGACGGCTCTCGGGGACGCCCTCGGAGAGGCGGGTAACGAGGTACTGCGCGTCGGAGGTGCCCACCTCTTCCGCCAGGCCGCGGAGGACCTTGTAGAGCTCCACCCGCTGCTTCTCGAGCAGGCGGTACCGGACGCTCGTCTGGTGGTAGGCCAGAAGAAGCCACACCGCGGCGCAGAGTGCCGTGTGCGGGTCCTGCAGAAGGCCGGCGCGGGACTTGATGACGACGAGGCGGGAACCCACACTCTTGGCCTCCGACTGAACGAAGGTGCGGAGCGCGGGCAAATCGCCCTTGTACGCCGTGGTGCTCGCGGCATTCTGCCACCTGAGGGAAACTGCCGGGGCCGGGAAAATATGCTTCATGATCTTTTCTCCTGAGTGAATAGGGCGAAATTGCCCTACAGGATGCGGTCACAACCACACCCGGACGGAGCGGCGAACGGGAGTCGCCCTGTCAGGGTGTGGTTTGAGACGAATAAGTTGTCAAAGAACGATATACAGCGTCAACAGGCCTCTTCTGTCCGATGAGGTTACTGAATGTGCCTTTAAGCAAACATTTCTAGAACCTCAGCGGCGCGCGGCGGAGTCCGACGCGGCAAAGCGTAATTACCACACGGCAAAGCACCCAGATGGTGGCCGGGGATTTTTGCATAGTGCGCTTTATGTCGTTGAAGTTGGTCATAATCAATGTAAGCGGTGGAAATGCTGTGTTGTGGGGTTGGCGTGGACAGGAAGTTTAACTGCTGTGGGCGGCGATTCATGACAACTCGGGAAAGAGTATCTGAACCGCGCGCCCACAAGTCCGTAACAAGCTGGGGGACGGTGCGCCGCAAAATGCTGCGCCCGAATGGACACGCGGTGGTCCTGTGTAAGGGGAAACCCTAAGCAAGTGTAGCGCTGCAAGTGCCGAAGTCTCATCACCCCGTGCGCAGACTGAACCGCGCGCTGGGCCGGGGAATCTCGTCGTTGTTGATCTTGTTGACGATCGGGAGCTCCGGGGAGCCCTTCTCATCCACGAGCCGGAGCACGAGCTCCTTGAGCGCGGCAATCCGGTTCTCGAGATTCGGCACGTTGCCGTTGCCGGAGGGGCCGGTGTACTCGTACATCAGTCGAACGGCGCCGAAGAGCCGGTCGTCGAGTTCCTCGGGAGTCCATTCGGAGTCCGCGAAGAGCGCATAGTACTGGACGCTGCCCTCGACGCGATGAGCCTTCTCGCGAAGTTTGGAGCGGACGAGCTGCACGTACGCTTCGGTGAGCCTGAGGCCAAGAGCCTCGGCTGCCATAAGCTCGGCTTGGACGAAAGGATTCTGCTGAGTGGGACGCTTGACCATCTGAACTGTGCCTTTCTGTGAGAGGGTGACGTGATTTGCTACTTGCGTAGCGAAAACTTGTTAGGGGCCAACCACACCCCTGATTTGCCGACACTGCAACATGCAATGTGAGCAAAGAGGGGGTGTGATCAACGGTCAAATTGTGAAAGATCTGAAAGAAGCCTCCGGCGTGTGCCTGGAGGCTTCTAGGTAATTTTCTTATGTGATGACAAGAACATTACGCAGTTAACCTCCCGGCACGAAACATGGTCTTAAGCACGCAGAGCTTAATCCATGCCGGTGTGATGACGAGGTTGTTGCGGGTGTTCATTGTCATAATTTTTTCAGAGATTAGCTCCAAGTATAGGAATTTTTCTTCTCTTGTCAAGTTTTCGGATAATATTGACTTATTTATGTAATAGTTTATAATCACAACCTGAAATTTCTTGACCATATTGTTCACTATGTCGGAAAATGGCACGTGTGGGAGGGTGGAAACGTTCGAACAGTACCGCGACAGGCATAACAGCCATGCCGAGGAAACCGCGTTTTTGAGAAGTCTTGGGCTTATCGCCCCAACGGATGACGGGAGCACCAAAAAGACGAAATCGATCCGTGATCAGGTTTCCGACAAAATAGCTCAGGCGCTTACTGTTGTAGACCAAAGTCTATGCGCGGCCTTTGAAGCTTCCGGAGTGCAGGTTGACCCGGCAAAATTGCCTACCGTGGGGCTCCGAGAACTCCTGCTCAAGGATTTGTCTCCGCTTCTCAGAAAAGACAAGCCGGATATTTCCATGATGGATCTTGCGACCCTGGGACTGACCGATGAGAGTAAGATCCGCGGTTTTTTGCAACGCCACGGCGTTAACCTCGATAAGCCCGCTGAGCTTCAGTATGCCCTGGCGGCTTTTAACGAGGCCGTTCAATTCTATGATGATGAAATCGCCAGCGGTAACGGAAACGGCGGAGTCAAACATCCGCCCATTCACCGAAATCTGCGTAAATATACGGATGCCGCGGATATTTACAATGTTTTTAAAACTTCGGCGGGCCATGGGATCCGCCATCTTACCCCGCAGGCGTGCGCATTGCTCAGGATCGTCATGGTCATCGACTTTATCCAAAAAGACCCGCATATTTCCTCGATGAAACAGGTTCAGGACGAGTTAAAAAGCGCGGTACTCCGCCATGTGCGCAAGGTGGGAAATACGTTCCTGTACCACAGCGGCGACAAAATGGAAAAACCGATTCCGTTGATCTCGGCCGCGGCCCGTAACAAGGCGCGAAACCGCATCGTCATGAAATTGCTCCACAAGCCGAGCAACAGTACATCGGAGGTTCTGGATCACGTCGGCTTCCGTTTTGTGACCGAATCGGCGAGTGACACCCTCAGGCTTATCTACCAGATGTTTTTTGACAACAATTCCGCCGTACTGCCGTGCATGAATATCCGTATTGGAAAGACCAAGCAAAGTCTCGTCAATCGGGCCGTGCTCATGGCGGCTCTTACGGATGCCAAAAAGGCCGAACAGCTTTTTGCTGAACTTTCGGAGGAAACGATCAACCACCAGGACGTTCAGACGGAATCACTCACCGGAACGGACAATTCATATTCGTCCGAGCAGTACCGGGCGATTCACATTACCGTCGATGTCTCCGTGATGGTCAATGGAAATCCGATGTTCTTCCCGATTGAGATTCAGTTCGTGGATAAAACCGCGCAAAGGGACAACGACACTTTTGCCTCTCATCCCAATTATGTCGCCAAGCAGCGCGAAGCGGCCACGGCACGCGCTTTGGGAAACAACCTGCACACCAACTATCAGACACGAAGGAAGAACGGAAACGGTCACAAACCTCCGCGCAAAAGCAAACCTGGAAAAGCCACTTAGTGTCAGACTCCCGCCTGTAATTCCAGACCGGCGGCGAGGTCTTTGAGTTTTTGAGCAAGGTCCTGGAGCGTTGCGTCTTTTGCGACCGCCTGGTCCGCGTAGCTTTTTGCCTCTCCAGTTAATGTTTTGAGTTTTAACGTGTCGTTTTCCGCGCCCGCACCGTACGCTTCAAAAAGTTTCTGGAAACCTTTGGCCATGAGGTTCGCCCCCTGGGCCACGTCGGAAGACGGGTCCAGTTTGGCGGCGCTGTCGGTATAGAAAACGGCTTCCTGGGCGCGCGTGAGCGCATCGGCGATATTGTTTTCGTTCACCCTAATCAGCGCGTCGACAAGTTTTGCCTCGGCCGCGCTCAGCAGTTCCTGAACCTGTCCGCCGTTGATGATGATGTACATTTTGTATAGGATTTCCGCGCATTCGGCTCTTGAGAGATATTTCCCCGGTTCCAGCTTATTCTCGATATTCGGCAGGACGACACCGACGGATTTCGCAAAATTAAAATACGGAACGTACCATTCACTCACATTCACGATGTCGCGCGACAGCGCAAACTGAACATCCTGGTATCCGCTGAGGTCGATCCTCAAGGCCTGTTCCGTCATCTTCAGAAATTCCGCCTTGTTTACCTGCCGTCCGGGGGCGAACGTCCCGTCCGGATTCCCGCTTACGATCAGTAAATTCTGTCCGTAAAAAACGTAGCCGCCAAACCAGTCCGATAAACTGACGTCGGGGAAATCCGTCTGATACAACCCCGGCGGGACGTTTACTTTGGCGGTAAGGAGAACCATTTTCAGGGCCTCCGCGCGGTTCACCGCCCGGTCAGGCATAAAACTACCGTCGGAATATCCCTTCACGACGCCGAGATTTTTCAGGCTTTCGATCGCGGAGTAATTGGGATGGTCTTTTGGGACATCGTTGAACGTCGCCGCAAAAGTTTTCGGTATTCCCAGCAGGAAGGTCACTGCCATCAGTGCGGTGAGTACGCCTCCCCGTAAAAATTTTCGTTCAAAGGAAAGGCCCATCAGGTGGTGGTGAGCTGGTTCAGTATCTCGTTCGCGCGGTCTTTAATGTGCTTGGCGATAGGCTGGATCTCGTTGTTGACCTGCCATGCTTCGGTTGCCTTGGCGATTGCCTGTTCGGCCCAGTCTTTGGCACTGAGATTGTCTTTCTGGATTGCGGAGATGAAGGCATTCATCAAAAAATCGTACGCTTTGGCGAGTTTGGCGGCGGACAAAACGACGTTGTCTTCGGGCATGTTGTGATACGCCTGCTGGCTGAAATCCACCGCAAGTTCCGACGCGCGCTTTGCGGCCAGCACGTTGTTCCCCGCGATGTATATTTCTATCTGCGCCATCTGGGCCTCGGTCTGGTCTATCAGAAACTGGGTGTTTTTATCGCTGCGGATGACAATCATCAGATACATGATTTCCGCGACGTCTCCGCGGGTGAGCGCACGGGCCGGATACAGCATATTTTTGTTGTCTTTAGTCAGGAGCCCGGCTTGTCCGGCGTAATTCATGTATGGCGTGAACCATTCATCCGCCGGAACATCGGCGAACAGTAACTGTCCTGCCCATTTTTCTGTTTTGAAACTGTTCAGAATCAGAAGCATTTTGAGAAACTCCGCGCGCACCACATTCCGCGCCGGGGCGAACGTTCCGTCGGGATTCCCGTTCACTATCCCCAGCGTTTTGGCCTGTTCAACGTATTTGGCGAACCAGTCGCTCGTTTGATAGTCGGAAAAACTTGCCTGCAACACCGTTTCCGGAATCTGGACTTTGTTCCCCATCAACAGAATTTTCAGGGATTCGGCGCGATTGACGAGGGCGTCCGGTTTAAATGTTCCGTCTTCATACCCGCCAAGTATCCCCTGGTTTTTCAGATACATGATCGCCACGTAATTCGGGTGCGTCTGGGGAACATCGGAAAAAGTTCCTGCGGTGGATTCCTGCGTGGAAGCAATTTGCTGCGTCGTTGAAGTTTCCTGAGTACCCGTAATGGTCATGGCCATGACATTCGTCGTCAAAAGGGCCGAAATCAGAATGCTTGAAGCGATTTTGTTCATAGGGAATTTGTATTGGATTGAATGTATTTTTTATTATACGCTTTTTTTTATTTTTTTCCAGCAAGTGAATAATTTTAGAAATATGACAAGTTGAATCTTCCCATATCACCCTTTTGTCATTGTCAATATTGTTGTTTATTAGTATTATGGAGTGAGTTCATTCACTCACGAACAGGACATGAACTTGATGAAGAAAAAGGGTTCGGCGAAGCCAAAAATGGCCAAAATTCTCATTATGGAAGATGAACCGATCCTCTCCCAGGCTTTGACGATTGAGCTGAACAGCTATGGGTATACGGTGTTTGCGGCAGACAACGGCGTTGACGGTCTTGAAATGTTCTATAAGGAAAAACCGGACCTGGTTCTTCTTGACCTTTTGATGCCGAAGAAGAACGGATATGAAGTGCTCGAGGAGCTGAAATCGAAAAAAATGCTCCACGGACTTAAGGTTATCGTATTGTCGAACCTCGGGCAGGATGATGAAAAAAAACGCGCCATCGCATTGGGCGCGAAGAATTTTTTTGTGAAATCCTCGATTGATCTTGAGGATTTGACCGCCTTTATCGGGAAAATGTTAGCGTAATTTCCTTTTCCTTCTCCATATGCACCACAGCCATACCATGAACCTCCGATCACGCTGGCTGAATTTTATCATGCATCTTACGTCCACTATTGCGGAACGTAAGCAGGATCTGGCGAAGTACCATGCGGTCAAAACTTTTTTTGACATGCTCACGGTTCTCTTTCTTGAGGGAGTTTTGGCCATTGTGTCCATTCCGCTCTACTTTTTCATGAAGGTTGAAAGTCTGTCGCCAGAGAACGAGTTTAACGTTCAGTATGTCGTCCGGAAGACGCTCACCTTTACCTTCTTTTTCCTTCTGCTTTTCCTTTTTGCGGCAAAAGCGGTCATTGTCGGCAAGGTTATTATGGACAATCCTCCGTCCCGTTCCGTTCCCCGCGAGCTTTCCGTGAATACTCCGCCGGTTTTCGACTATCTTTCCTCGCCCGTTGACTTTTTACTCAGACCGCCGGTGATTACCAGAGTTGAAGATAATGCGGGTCTGAAAAAATTTACCGTTCAGGGTACTTCCGCCCCGGGCGATACGGTTATTGTTCATCTGGTCGGAAAAGGAAATTCAAGCGATGTCGCGCAGATTTATACGGCCTTGGCGGATGACAGCGGCGCCTGGAGCATTACTTCCAACTCGCTCTTCAACAAGACCTACGGTGACTATTTTGTGAACGCCCAGAGTTATGATGAATCGGCACATATGAAAAGCCCGCTCGGTTCACAGGTCGAATACCGTTTTGCACCTCCGTGGGGAGAACAGGTTTTGGGGACTCTTGACGTGCTGGCCAATGTCGTACTGGTTTCGTTTATCGGTATCGGATTTCTTGTCGTGTTCCTAACGTTCTAAGAATAATGGCTCATCGTTATTCAAAATTCATCGGCGAATTTTCAGCCTACAACAACATGCTGAAAAGAAGGATCGTCACTTCCGGTTTTCTCTTCAGAATTGTCCTTCTCATACAGCTTGGTGTTTCCAAGTCCTTTTTTGTACTCGCGTCCCTGCCCTATTTTCTGCTGGTGCAGACCCCTGCTCCGGAGGAGAATGACCTGGAATCCGTCACCGCTTCCCCCCGGCGTTTCCAGCAGGTCCTGGTTCTTTCGCTCATGAGTATTGCGGCCTTTGCCGGTTTTGTCAGTACCCTTTCCTATTCTTTTCTCCATCAGTTTCAGTCTTCCTCACAGATTCACGGGTCGGCGGACCGGCACCTTCAGTTTATCGGGACCAGGAGTTTTGATGAAAGCGCCGTACCCGCCATTGAATCCATTACCGCGTCGGGGATTGAACATACCGTCATGTTTGAAGGCACCGGTCCTTCCTACGCCAATGTCGCCGTTTTCGTCGATAACGGTGAGACGCTGGTCGGAATGACGACCGTCAATGCCAACGGCAAGTGGAAGTTTGTGAAAACCAAAGACATGGGGGTGTTCGACAAGGTCCCCCATTCGGCTTTTGCGTTATTCTACGGGGACGACAATATGGTCCTGGGTAATCCGACCGCCGTAAAGCCTTTTGATTTCTCCGATCTCGATTATCAATTCTTTGTTTTCGGCTACCTGGGAGTCGGCGCAATTTTCTTCGCAATCATTGTGATTGGAGTTTTGGGGTTTTCTGTCGTAAAATTAAGAAAAGTGGCGGCGACATAAAATCTTTCCGTTCATGAAACTTCGGACCCGAATACCAATTTCCCTTGGGGCTATCCTTGTGGTGATGCTTGCCTCCATGTTTTTGACGGTCGTGAATTTCGTGTTTGAAGAGACGAAAGCGATCGAACGGAACAATATGGCCGGCAACATTGACCGCGTACTGGGGGCATTGGAGAGGGACGAGGATTCACTCCAGACTTCGGTCGGTGATTACGCGGCATGGGACGACACCTACCAGTTTGCCCAGGACAACAACCAGGAATACATCGACGCGAACTTCGGCAGCAGTTCTTTCACCAATCTTCACGTCAATGTGGTGGCTGTTCTGAACGAGCAACGTGAACTCGTGTATGCCCGCCATGTAGACTGGCGGAGAGGAGAGGAGCTTGAAGTTCCCGGCAATTTACAGGATCTGTTCCGGTATCATGGGGATCTCTTCGAATTAGATGATCCAAAGGACAGATATACCGATATTGTGCGTTTGAACGGGCAGCTGATGTTTCTGGCGGCCCGGCCGATCGTGACGAGTGAATACGAGGGCCCCATCACAGGAACTCTCGTCATGATGCGCCATATCGACGAAAACTATATCCAGGACCTTTCCTCCCTTACCCAGCTCAATCTCAGCATTCTTCAGGACTCTTCTCCCGAGACGCTGCAATCGATTTTTGCTCCCGAAAAGCTTCTGGCCCCGAATACCCAGCGCGTCATCAATTTTATCGATGAGGAGCATATGGAGGCGTTCTTCACCCTGAAGAATGATGAGGGCGATGCCGAGGGTGTGGTGAGGATTGACCGAGACCGGACAGTGAACGCGCTCGCGATCGATTCGCTCAAAAACTCCATGGCGTTCTTCTTTCTTTTTGCCGTCATCCTGATTTTAGGAAGTCTGGGAATCGTCGACAGATATATCCTGAGGCGGCTCTCCAAGCTATCCAATGCGGTTTTTCATTATGGAGCCGATCCTTCGCAGTTGACCCGCTGCAGCGTCAGAGGAAAGGATGAGCTCACGAGTCTTGCCAGGGCCGTCCAATCCGCTTTCCATGAACTCGATCTTTCACGGGACAAAATCAAAGATCATGCCGACAAAAGCGATCTTGAGAAAAGAAAGCTTGAAGTTATTCTTCACAGCATCGGGGAAGGGGTGTTCGTGGTCGACCACAAAGGGAAAATCATCCTGATCAACAGAACGGCCAAGGAGCTTGCCGGCAGGACCAACGAAGAACTGCTGGATTCGCCGTTTTATAAGCATCTCAAGTTTGTGAATGAAGAGGAGCAATCCATCGCGATGGATTTTCTGAGGCCAGTGCTCAGCAAGGCGACATATGTCAAAACCGACCAGGATGTCAGGTTTATTCCAAAAAAAGGCGATACTATCCATGTTTCCCTTGCCGCGGCCCCGATTAAAAAACGGTCCGAGGTCGTGGGATCCGTGGTCGTTTTTGCCGACAAGACCCACGAGTATGAAGTGGATAAAATGAAGTCGGAGTTCGTATCCATCGCATCCCACCAGTTGAGGACTCCCCTCACCGGCATCAAGTGGATGGTGTCATTGATGCTCCGCGGGCAGGCTGGAAGACTTACTCAAAAACAACTGGAATTCCTCCACAATATTGACTCAAGCAATGAACGCATGATCCAGCTCGTGAATGATCTCCTGAACGTTTCAAGAATCGAATCGAGCAAAGCAAAAAAACTTGAAAAGGCTGACTGCGACTTAAAGAAAATGATCGGGGACGTTCTCATCGAACAGCAGGGGATCGCGCAGCAGCTTGGGATCAGTCTGGCGGCCGACACCAAGGGTACTTCCCAGGTCGTCGAAGCCGACCACGACAAGCTGTACCAGGTGATCATGAACCTCGCGAATAACGCCATCAAGTACTCCAGGAAGGGAGGAAACGTTCACATAGGGTACTCTCTGGAAAAAGGCGAAAAGGGCACTTCATTCGTGAGGGTTTCCGTCAGTGATTCGGGCATCGGCATTCCCAAGGCCCAGCAATCGCAGATATTCCAGAAATTTTTCCGCGCAGCCAATGCCGTCGAGTCCGTAGAGACCGGAACCGGCCTGGGACTCTATTACGTCAAAATGGTCGTGGAAGCCCACGGAGGCCGGATCTGGTTCGATTCCATTCTGCAAAAAGGAACGACATTTTATTTTACGCTGCCGGTGAAAGCTTAATTTACCGGAAGATCGAAACGGCCACCTGGTCGATTCCGAACAGCGCGTGCGTCATCATGAAGTGGACCTGTCCGATGTATACGGCCATCAGTACGTACACCACCGCTTTCTGGCTCCAGAATTTCATGGTGGACTCCTTGAACTCCCTTTCGTGGAAATAGACGTCGGCGAGATCAAAGGCCACGAATATGGCCGCGGCAAGTACATAAGTCGGGATTTCGTTGTTGGAAATCGCCATCATCAGAGGGCTTATTCCGGCCAATAATGCGGAAAAGCATACGATGATCGAAAAGTCCCTGAACGTGAATTTGTTTTCGTTCTTCATCAGGAAGGTAAAGAACACGATCATGAAGGTGAAGAGCAAAATATATTCGTAGTTTGCGTCGATCACTCCGTTTGCCCGCAGGGCGATAAAAAACCAGATGCCCAGGAAGAAATTCCAGTATTTGCTCCAGCGGTGGAAAAGATAATGCTTGAATTCGTTGTGTGAAATCTGCCCTTTATTGGCTTTTTCCGCGATTTTCTCGCCGTGATCCAGAATGTCGTACAGGACAAAACAGGAGAGGAGCAGAATTGACTGGTACGCCACGTTCCCGTGAATCTGGACGCTCAGCAGGTAGTTCATCAGGTAGAGGAAGAATTTCGGGATTGTGAAACTGCTGATCCAGGTACTGACGTCGGACTCTTTGATTTTCTTTTTTTCGCGCAGGAAAAAAACGGTGATTCCCAGAACCAGCGCGATGAGTATGAATGCGAATTGCGCCCCTGAGTTCGTGCCGAAAACCAGACACAGGAGCACTATGGCGCCATAGACCGCGGCCCCCGCTTTTTCGGCCGGCGTCAGCTGCTTTTTTTGAACTTCAAGGCTCTGGCGGTCTTTGAACAGTATGCTTTTGTTTTCGGTAAAAAATTCATAAACACTGAGTGCGACGAGCCCCAGCGCCACCGGGATGGAATATTCCCCTTTTCCCAAAAACACCTGGAGTTCCAGGAGCAGGAAAAAAGCGATCAGGTCGAAAACTTTTTTCATAGTGAAGGGAAAAAGAAAAACAGTATTGCGAGCACGGCGGCAACGGCCACGGAAGCCATGGCGGCGGCTTTCATCATTTTAACCTGCTTTTTGTTTTTTTTGAACTTGAAGATGAGTACTGCCGCAACGGCTGCCGCGAAGAGCGAGGCGGCCATCGCGTATGGAAGCAGCGACCTCAGGAGGGATTGCTGCGGGCGGACGCTGTCCGCCGAGGTGTCGGACCGGGTAGCTTGCTGCGCGGCCGTCCCTTTCACTTCCGGAGAGGTTTCATGGAGCGATGGTTCCGTTTGCTGAGCGGCTTGAGTTTGCCCGGCTGAAGATTCCGAAGATGCAGAAGATGCCGGCGCGGCCGATCCCCCCGCGTCAGCGGTAAAATCATCGCGGCTGCCGAACATCTGGACGACCAGGATGCCTTTTTCATTTTTATGGAGGTTGGCTTTATCCACCGCGAAGCCGATTTCCTCAAATGTGGAATCCGTGATGTTGGCAAGATGTTTTGGGCTTTTCTCCCACGCATCGCAGATTTTCTGGCTGTCGTCGAAGCCGTAGGCCAGGTTTTCTCCGGTGGTTTCGTAATAGTAACCGGCTTCATCCACGAAATCCCACGGCTGTTTGCCGGTGATCGGGTTCTCGTGGGCCCAGTATTTGTATTTGGCCATGTCCTGGAGTTTGTTTTCCGCCGCCGTCGTAAGTTTTTCATTCATGACCAGTTCGTTCGGCTGTTTGTCGCCGAGACGCAGCAGGTTTGTGCATTCCAAAAGCGCCCTGATCGTCAATTCGCCGGCACTCACCACCGCCCCCATGAAAAAAAACTGGGCGCATGTAAAGCCCAGCATAACGATGATCGCTTTCAGATGGTGATGATGGAGATGTTGATGCATATTCTGACCCTGCTCTTCATCTCCTAAACGTTCTGTTGGGCGGTTGATGTCCATAAAATGTGCTGACCTGGGTCATTGAAGTCTTATCTTCTTTGGGTTTTGCTTTGCCGTTTTTTTTTGTCGGTCTTGTGAGACATGACAAGACGGGGCAAAAATTTTGTGTATTTTATCTCAATGAATAACATGATGGAAGCCAGGATCACCGCGAAAATCACGTAAACAATGTTCTGTCCGCTGCGTTCCATAATGTCGCTTTCATGCGTTTTTTCGGCAGAAGCCCGGAGCAGGGCCAGCTCTACCTGAAGTTCGCCGTAGTTCTCAAAGAGATCGTTGAATTTTCCATCAAGCAGTTTGTATGCCTTTTCAAGAGGATCACGCTCTTTCGCGACTCCCAAAACTTCTCCGGCCGATTCCCTTGGTGCGGCCACCGACGTGGTCGAGACCGTTTTGGTCGGAGGGGAAGATGTTTCCACAGGTATTACGGCTGGGGCCGCCGGCGTTTCCGGTGCCGCCACGGCCTGTGCTTCGGCCTGCGCCTGGGACTCTTCTCCATCTCCCTCATCAACGACAGGTGCCGGGCTTTCGGCGACGACTTCCCCGGAGGAGAGGTCCAGGGGGGTGTAGTTGGTATCAACGATCGCGCTTGCCGTCAGCGGCATGATCGAGAGCAGGCATATTGCCACTACGAGTTGTATTTTTGTATTTTTCATATTCGTTTTTTAGTTTTTATTTTTATGGCGGTTACTTCACTTCCAGGTCGATGGTTATGAAAGAGGGGTCTGTGAAGCCGTTGCCCCCCTGCCCGACGACCCTGAGCAGGACATCCGCTTGGGCGGCAGCATCAATATTGAAAAAAGCGGTGGCTTGTCTTCCCGATGCGATTGGAACCGTCGGCCCCGCTCCTCCGTCAAGGTTGGTCCATGAGCCGCCTCCGTCCGTTGAATACTGAACTCTCAATGTTGCTCCGCCTGTGCCGGAAACGACGATGTTGGCGCTGAAGCGCGCTTGGGTGGCGTTTGTTAAATCCACGGAGAGTCTTCTATTGGAGGCGCCATCGAATTCCGTCGTCGCGGCGGGCTGGTTCGACCAGACTTCCGCCGTGCCGTTGGCCAGGAACGTGTGCCGCGCCGTCGGCACCGAGCCGCCCCCCATGGCGTTCCAAACCGCGGCGCCGGTCGTGCTGTCGGTTAATATGTAGGCTGTGTTGGTGGCGGTGTTTACCCAGATGGTTCCGATACCATATCCGTCGGCGATGTCGTCGGTGACCGCCGGATTGACCGTGGCACGGTGGTGCTGGGTTTCCAGTTTGCTCGCGGCGCCGGCATCGTTGATGATGGTCGTCGTATTGATAATCTGGTTCCCGGATACCGATGCAGCGGTACTGTTCGCGCTGATATTGATACCCGTCGTCGCGCCGTTGATCTGATTGCCTGTGACGGTATTGTTGGTGCTCGCCAGGGAGCCGCCGCCAATGTCATGGATGTCGATACCTATGCTGAAATTCGTCCCGTTGGCGGTGATGGTGTTCCCGATGACCGACGTGGTGTCCACGTTGTCGTAAAGAGTGATACCTACCGTCGTGGTGTTGTTGTTTGTTTCGATGGTGTTGTTGATGACGCTGTCGTCGTTTGAGTTCCTCAACACCAATCCCAATGATCCCGTGCTGAAGCCGATATTTCTCACACGGTTTGAGAAAATTCCTGATGAGGTGACTCCGGTGAAAACGTATGAAGTCTGCCGGGCCTCATTGACGATGTTCTCGGAAATAATACTGTCGTGAATGCCCCCTCCGGCCCCGTTGTAGCCGAACGTTTGAGTTCCAAAAGAGTCGTCACCGTCGAAATGGATACCGTCAACCCAACAGAAACCCGCTATCGGGCCTGACGTACATGCCGTCACGTCGCTCCTGTTGATAATGTTACGGGTTGCCGTCGAACGTCTTGCCGCCGCTATGGGCGTGTTGGAGTTGGTAAAGACGATGGCGGTGTGGGTGCTGACGCCCGGATCCTTGATACCCGTTGACTGTACAATCATATCCATGACTTTGTTTTCTGTTCCGCCGTTGATTTTGATACCGTGGACATCGGGCTGAACCCTCAGTTTGAAATTACGGACCACCACGTTGTTTACCGGGGCGGTTCCGTTGGACGCACCCACCTGAACAGCGGCTACGTCCCCTCCCGTTCCACCGGTCCATCCCGTGGAAATGGCGTCAACGATGGTTCCCGGACCTTCACCCACGATTTCAATATCGCTGCTGTTCACGATAATCGGCGCCGTAATGGTGTGGGTTCCCACGAGCAGTTTTACCACTCCGCTTCCTCCGCTCGCGACCAGACTTGAAATGGCGTTGTTGATGCTCATCCCCGGCGAAACGAGAATGGTACGGTCGGGTATCGTGATAATGTTTCCCGTATTGACCACATTGCTTCCGCCGACGATCGTCACCGGCCAGTCGTTCAGTTTAAGTGCGGATGTACTGATAAGATCGATGACCGTGAAGGTTGAACTGGTGGTGTTTAAACCGGATGAGACTTTAACGTTCACGAGTGAACCTGTTCCGGCGGATTCCGAGCAGTTCTGGAGATTTACATTGGTGATGGGCGGTGTTCCCGCGGAACTGCCCAATCCGAATTTTCCTGAAGCCACGATGAAATCCACTTTATTGAACAGGATCGAACTCGTTGATGCCGCGTTGTATTTGACGTCCATCCCGATGGTTCCCGTCAAAGGGGTTGTTACCCCAATATCGATGGTCAATTCCGCGAAATTGGTTTGACGGACCTGCATCACTCCCGAACCTGAAACCGCGATTTTAGTCAGGCTCGTGTCCGCGCCTTTCAGTTTCACGTTTTCAAGGTCGACGGTTGTGGTGACAGGATATGTTCCCGGGTCGATCCACATTTCGCAACCGGAAATCGTATTACAGTACGCCGCACCTGCCGCGACGGTCGTATAGTCACGGCCGGTAGGGCCGACGGTAATAATTTTTGTGGCGTTTGATGTGGTAATCGTTCCCTGCAGCGAATGCCATATTGTTCCATCCCATGAGTACATTCCCGTCGTGCAGCTCGGGCCGGTACATCCGGGGGCCACCGCATCCGTGCCGCTCAAATGGACGATGCGTCCGATTCCTCCCGCGCCAAGACCGCCGGCGCCTCCGGGCAAACCGGGGCTGGGGCCGGTAACATTTTCTACCCTTGCCGTCGATAACTGGTTATTCCCAAGGTCAAGACTGGCGTTGACTTCAAATCTGCTGTTGGACTGGCTGTACAGCAATGTCTTTGCCAGCGTGGTACCGAACTGGAGGATGATGTTGCCTCCGTTGCTGTCGTTGTTGTCGATGACCAGGTTGTCCGAATCCACCGTGCCGAAATTATCGTCCTGGAACAGGATGGTCGCCGCATGAGCGGGCATTGTTACGGCAAGCGTGAGCACAGCAACTATTGCCGTGGAAGCTAATTTTCTGAATTGTCGGACGACACTTCTATACATGCGTACAGGTGAATAATAATCACAGTAACCTCCCTTACGTTGTGTAAGGGAGGCTGTGTAACTTTTATTAGTTGTCGTATCCTAATACCAGACGGCCGGCGCGGGCGAAATCCGCTGCCCCGCTGTTATCCATTAATTTCACGGCCACTTCGACAACGTCACCTGCACTCAGAACTGTGCCGGCCGTACAGCCGGTTTCCAGAGTAGCTTCGGTGATGGTTCCTGTCGCCCAGGCTACGCTGACGTTGGACGTATCCGCACCGCAGAGTGTCGGGTTTCCCGCCGTTTCGTCCGTGGCGTTATAGACGCTGACTTCCACGTCATTGTCTGCTTCCGTCACCGTTCCCGTATTAAACCGGAAGGTGAAGTCGTTCACGTCGGCAAAATCCGCAGGAAGGGTAAAGCGGAAACGCACATCAATATCCTGGGTTGTTCCGTTGTTTGATGTCCACTGGTAGTAATGCTCGTCGTTGGTATCGTCATAATCCGCTACCAGCGTTCCGGCATTGGTCGAACCGTCACGGAAAACCACCGCATCCGGATATGTAGGATAGAAATCGAGCTGTTCTACATTGTCGGCATTCGCGCCTGATACCGCGCCAAGTTCCTGCAATGCGGCTTCAACGGTCGTACCGGTGAAGTACAGGCCCGCGTCTTCAACCCCCACGTTGCTGGCGCCTGCGCCTGTTGCGGTTGAGGTGAAGGAGTTCAATGCGTCCAAGATACCCGCTCCAACGGGGAATGTGGCGTTCAATGCCGTATCCGTGTTGGTGATTTTGAGCGGAGCGGTCAGTGTGGCGTCATCAAAGGTGATGTTTCCCGCGGAAACCATGGCGATGTCGCCGGAGGTGGTTGTGGTCAGGTTCAAGTTGCCGCTGGTGGCGTTCATGGTCGACGCGCCGGTGCCGCTGATGCTGAATGCGCCGGTTGTTGAAGCGAAGTTCAAGCCGCCCGTTCCCCAGTTTGCGGTAATCCCGCTGGATGCGCCCGATGCGTTCAACTCGATGGCGTCGGCTGCAGCCGCAGCGGAAGTGATCGTGGTTTTTCCCGTGGTGTTGGTTAAATCAATATTTCCCGCCCCAGCGGTGATTCCAAAGTTCCCGCCGCCCGTGGTTAAAATTTTGTCGGCATCGTATCCGTAGACCGCTTCAAAATCCTGAGGGCCCGCGGTGTTCCATGTGTTCGTCGCGGTACATACCTGGAGTGTTGCCGAGGTTGTGTTGAAGAACAGCTGCCCCGGGGAACAAGTCGCAGGATTTGGAGTTCCCGTCGGAACGGCCGGAGACGGAGCCGTCCATACGGCCACACCGGCAATACCTGTCGTGGTACAAATCATCAGGGTGTTGCTGCTGGTGTTGACGATCACTTCGTTGAGGGTGGCACAGGCCGCGAGGGTGTTCGGACTTGAACTTTCACGGAGTCTCATGCCTGTGGCGCTGGAAAAGTTGACCTGTCCCGTCGCGCTCAATCCTCCGGTGATGTCCAGAGTGTGATCGAGACCGAAACTGTTGGTGGAGATATTCCATGTCATGACGCCGTTTTCGGATGCAGTTGAATCGGCACCGAATTGGATGGATGTGTTTACGGCGCCCGCGTCGTTGGAACCGATTTTGATGGCGTCCGATTCCACGTCGGCGAACGTGTCATCCTGGAAAAGGATAGCCGCGGATGCGGTTTGAGCCACCATACCCAGGAGCATGGCACCCAAAGCGAGAGAGCTCAGGAGCTTCGTCGCGTTTTTTGAGAACATTTTTTTCATATGTTTGGGGTTAAGATTTGATTGGATATTTTTATTTGTTTGAGGTTTTAAGTTCCAAGGCGACCCTGTTGTGCCTCCTTTGACGCGTTCCCTTTCGACCGGCATGTTCGACTCCGCATATCGGGCGAAAGGGTTCAAATGGTGTAAGTTACCGCATATTCGTTGAGTTAAAAAATTCTGGAATTATCGTCCGTTGTAGTTGAGTTTGAGCTTGGCAATGTCCGCGGAGCCGCTGCTTTTTGCCGTCATTTTCACGTGAATCGTGATCGGCTGTCCCGCCGTGAACGTCGGAACACCTCCGAAGGTAACCGATGCCGTCGCAAATGTCGCCGAGGTGAGGGCGGAGGCTCCCGTCAAAGCTATCGCGGTACCGGCCGTGTCCTCGATGGTGATATCCACCTGATTGTCAGCGACCAAGGCGGTTCCTGTCCGGTAGATGAGCTGGACGGGTGTTGCCTGCCAAGAAACGAATCCCGACGGCAATGTGGTGCGGATCACCAGATCCATGTCCTGAAGACCTGCCTTGGATGTGGTCCAGTGGTAGTAATTAAAATTGCTGTTGCCCGGAGAACCGTCGGTGTCCAAAAAGAGCACTTCGAGTTTTCCGCTGTTGGTTGTACCGTCACCCTGGATGACTCCGTCGGCATATTCCGGTTCATAGACGATGCTCTGGTCGTACGGGCCGACCGTGGTCGAGTTCACCGTCACCCCGTTGATGGTTCCGGTTGTTGTGAAGTTCCCCGTGATGTTGACGTCATCGTTGAAGTTGAACCAGGTGAGGGCGTTGTCGTATTCCAAAAATTTCCCGAGGGTATTCCCGAACTGCAGTTTGATCGCCCCCGGGCCGATGATCGTGTTGTCGTTATCCAGGATGAATGTGTCATTGTTGGTTCCGCCCGGAATGGTGCTGACCGGGAGTTGGGCTCCGGCATCCAGAAAAGGAATTTGTCCGGCCGCACAGGTTCCAAACGTGGTACAGGCATCACGATTATCCAGCGTGTCGGAGTTGATCGCGAAAGCCGCCGAGTCCAGCGGGAACCGGTCGGTAACGTTGGCCGTACTTCCATCCGGATCCAGCACTTCGTAGCTTGTCAGCGGGGCTCCCGAAGTTTTCACTTCGACCTGGAGGTGAACATGGGTCGAGGTCGCGAAGTTCGGAAGCGTGACGGTGCTGCCAAGACGAACCTGGAAGAGTCCGTTGCTGTCCGGCGTCACGGAAAAAGTTTCCGTCCATCCGGTGTATCCCACTGCCGCAGGATCGATCGCCCCCGAACCCAAAAAGTCCGTGGCGTCCACATCCGCGTCCGACCACAGACTGAAACGGACATCCTTGGTCGTGGTCACGGGGGTTCCGCCGGTGTTTGTTAAACGGGCACTGTATGAAACCGTGTAGGGTGCGGTGGTTGTTCCCGGTGGCGGAGCCGCCGATGTCTGCTGGAGGAACGCTCCCAGCATGAGCATGACGGTCAGCACGGTCGTGATTTTTTTCATAGTAAAATTTGTATTATTTTTATTTTGTGTTTTGAGTCTTTTTTTTAATTTCCTAATATTTTAGCATAAATCAGCCGTTTTGTGATGCCTCGACGGTCACTTTTTTGTCATAATTCATTGACTATTTTTATTAGTATTGTATTGCAGTATTTCATGGTTGTTTTTCGGAGTTTCTGGTAAGGTTGTTGGGATGAAGAAACACAAAAATCAACGGGAATCCAATCTTCCGCTCCGTGCTGCTCAGAAACGGGCATGGATTGGTCGTTTGATGGAGGCTGTTTGGCTTCTGGTGCTTTTTCTCGTCCCGCTGGTCTTTATCCCGAATATTTTTACCACGTTTGAACTTGCCAAAGTCGTTGTTTTCAAGGGACTGACGGCACTCCTGTTCCCTCTCTGGGTTCTTCGACACTTTTTGGCCGGAGAGAGTCCTGCGTTGCGGTGGAAATCCCATAAGTACCTCTGGTTTTGGGGCGGAATATTTTTGGCCGTCTACGCGTTGACGACACTGGTTTCGGTGGCCCCCGCCATGAGCTTTTTTGGCTGGTATCCGCGCTTCCAGGGGCTTATGACGCTGGCGTCGTACGCGCTGTTCGGTGTCGTCGTGTTTTTTGAGCTCCGGAGCCCCAAACAAAAAGAGCGGCTCATTTTTGTCCTGCTGGCAGGCTTTTTCCTGACCTGCAGTATCGCCCTTCTCCAGAAATTCTCCCCGGGATTTTTACAATGGTGGGACGATGCCCAGTTCAACGGCCGCATTTACGGAACGCTGGCCAATCCCAACTACCTGGCCGGATATATTGTGATGATCCTGCCGTTGCTGATGGCGAACTTTTTCAGGAAAAAATGGGTGGTTTTTTCCGCAGTTTGTCTGGGTGCCGGAATTCCGACCCTCATCTTTACCCTCTCGCGGGCCGGTTTTGTGGCGTTCCTGCTGAGTTTCGTATTTTTTCTCTCCGTCGCCGCCTACAAACGGAAGGCAAAAAAAACGCTGGCGGCGCTGGTCGTTTTTCCGCTGATTGTTGCGGGATTTGTGTGGTATGTGGCCGCCCATCGGGAGGATGCCTGGGTGAAAAATATTCCGTTCTTTGACCGGCTCACCACGAGTGAGGAAAATATGACGTCGACGCGCACGCGCCTTGAAATCTGGCCCGCCACCGTCAGACAGATTTTGGCGAGCCCGCTCATCGGTTACGGACCGGAAACATACGCCATCACATTCCCGGCTTTTGCCCCTGATACCGTAAATACCCGCGAAGATGCGGGCGAAATCGCTGACCACGCCCACAATGAACTGCTGGACTGGGGTGTCCAGATCGGCATTCCCGGAACGTTCGCCTACCTTTGTTTCGTGCTCGGACTGATTCTTGCGGGGACCCGCAGGTTTTTGCGAAAAAACGGACCGGACTCCTGGGTTATCCTGGGTCTTTCCTCGGGATTGCTCGGCCTTTTTGCCGCCAATCAGTTCGGATTTTCCGTGACGGTTCACTGGGTGTTTTTCACCTTGTTCGCCGCGCTTATCCTGAATACGCTTCATGAAAAAGATTTTGAAACCGTTTCCTTCAGTCTGGGAAAGTTGTGGAAAGCGGCGATTTTTATCGTGGTCTGTGCGGCCGGGTTGGGAATGTTCTGGCTCCATGACGTCCGTTCCGTGGAGGCCGACGCGCATATGCGTACGGCGTACGACCTTATCCAGGCCAATAATCTTGGGAATTCCCAAAATTCAGAGGAGGCAGCGTCGGACACTTTCCTTCAGGGTCTGGTTTCACGGGTGAAGGGTGAGTTTGAAGCCGCGGCGGGTCTGGCCCCCACCGAGGCGTTTTATTCCATCAACCTGGCCCATTTTGTTCTTGGGCGGCTGTATGAGGGTGAAAAGTTTTCTTCGGTGGAAATTTCGGAAGCATTGGACCGGGCGGCGCACGCCGCCCGGCTCCGTGGGTATGACGGTTTTTCCCTCTCAGTAGCCCGGGAGATGAGAAAGTGGCAATAAAAAAATCGAAGGGATTGACTTTTTGAAATCTCTTCTTAAAATGTCAGGTTGATTTCATCAAAGAAAGCACATGGGTATTGCAGACCTCGAAGTTCATCTCGCTCCCAAAACCATCTTCCACATCGCGCCGGGGATTCCCGTCACGAACACGATGATCACGATGTGGCTTGTTATGGCTTTGATGATCGTCCTGGCTTTGGTTGCACGCTTGACCATGAAATATCTTCCCAAAGGTTTTCAGAACTTTGTGGAATGGTCCCTGGGTGGAATGCGCAACTTCATGAAGGAGGTCGGAGGGGAAGCCGCGCAGAAGCATTTCCCGATTTTCATCACGTTCTTTCTGACGATTCTTTTTTCCAACTGGCTCGGCATCGCCATGGGACTTATTGCCGAACAGCTCGGTTTTTTACGCGCTCCCACGAGCGACATCAACACCACGGCGGCCCTGGCTCTCGTGGCGTTTTTGTATTTCGAGTACTATGGCATGAAGGCGCACGGTATTCTCGGCCACCTGGGACACTTTGTGAACATCAAGGCTCTGCTGACCAAAGGACCGATGGGTGCCGTGGATTTCTTCGTCGGACTTTTGCACATTATTTCCGAACTTGTCCGTCCTCTGGCGCTCGCTCTCCGTCTTTTTGGAAATATTTTCGGAGGGGAGATCGTTTTGACGGTTGCGTTCCTGTTGATTGCTCCGGGATTCCCCCTGCCTTTCATGATGCTGGAATTTTTGATCGGCCTGATTCAGGCGTTCGTATTCGCGGTGCTTTTCCTGACGTTCACCGCCTTGAACACGGCACATGAGGAGGAGGACGGTGAAGTGATTGCTCCCACAAAAAACGAAGTCGGCCCTCCGGTCCACGTGACCGTCGGCTGAGGATAGCGCTTCATGAGAGCCCCGCCTGACGGAGCTGCCATGAGATTCTATCTCACTATTTATTTCTTAATTCATATTTATATGAATACTCTCGCTGCCGCTATCGCCATCGCATTGGGCGTTACTCTGCCGGCTTTCTCTATCGGCCGCATTGGTGCCAAGGCTGTTGAATCCATTGCACGCCAACCGGAGGCTACATCCAAGATCCAGCTCAACATGATTCTTGCCTGCGCATTCGCTGAAGGTCTTGGTATTTTCTCCTTCGTTATCGCTATTTTGATCCTGAACAAGTAAGAATTTTTGGATTTTCCAAGAATTTATTACGCCATATCCGGCGATTTTAACGCAAACTTATGAACGAATTTATTCCCGTGGCCCTCGCATCCAGTGAGCCCGCTGAAACTGAAACGACGGCAAGCACCGAGGCTGCCCCGGCATCCGAGGCAGGAGCCCATGAAGGCGGAGGTCTCTCCCTGGATCCGGCAGTCGTCGGTTTTCAGGCATTGAACTTTATCGTGCTGTTGGCCGTCCTTAACCTTATCCTCTATAAACCTCTGTCAAAACTCCTCACCGACCGTGAAAAGAAAATCAAGGACGGCGTGGAGAATGCCGAAAAGGCCGAGGCATCGTTGAAAGAGGCCACAACGATCCGCGAAGACATGATGAAGAGCGCCAAGGTCGAAAGCCAGACGATGATGGACAAGGCCCGCAAGGACGGTGAGGGACTCAAGAACACCATGGTGGCCGAGGCCCAGGATCAGGCCAAGAAAATCATCGACAACGGACACCAGGTTATCGCTCTGGAAAAGGCAAAAACCATGGAGGACCTCAAAGCCCAGGCTGTGAGTCTCATTGTAAAAACGGCCGAAAAAGTTATCCGCGAAAAAATGGATTCCGGCAAGGATGCCAAAATGATTGAAGAAAGCCTTAACAGTTTTGCAGCATGACCACGGGAAATTTCCACATCAAGGTAGGACAGTCGCTGGTGCGCTCGGCAACGGCAGCCAAGTCGGAAGACAAGGTCGCCGCCGACATGGAGGGACTCACAAACCTCATGAAGGACAAGAACTTCAAGGTTCTCCTCCAGAGCGTTTCGTATCTGCCCGATGCGGCGGCCCAGAAGGTTCTCCACAGCACTTTTCACGGAAAAGTGAACGAACTGACCCTCAAACTGCTCAACGCTTTGGCCCGGCAGAAAGCGCTCAAATATATCCCAAAAATCGCCGATATTTACCGCAGGGGCTACCATGATGCCAAAGGAATCAAGGAGATCACCATCAGGACGGCCCGCGAGTTTTCGCCCCAGGAACAGCTTTCATTTGTGCAGAAGATTCAGGCGAACAAGAAACACCCGGTGACCGTGAAGTTCGAGGTTGACCCGGCTCTGGTTGCGGGCGCCCAAATTTACGAAAACAGCTACCTTACCGACTATTCCGTCAAAAATTATTTAGAGACACTTCAGAAACACCTTACCAGCCAGACTATTTGATATGCGCTCAGCCCGGGCCCGCTACTTGAGCAGCGCCCGGATTACCACGCCAATAATTAATCACCAAAACCTATGCAACTCAACGCGAACCAAATTACGCAATTTCTGGAAGAGCAACTTAAAACCATGGATTTCAAACCGAATACCGTCGGCGTTGGAAACATCGTGACGATCGGTGACGGCGTTGCCCAGGTGAGCGGACTGAACGACGTGAAGATGGGTGAAATGGTCGAATTCCCGGGTGATACCTACGGAATGGCCATCAACCTGACCCAGGATACCGTTGGCTGTATCCTTTTCAGTCAGGGAAAACACCTCAAGGAAGGTGATACCGTAAAAAGCACCGGTCGCATCATGGAGGTTCCGGTCGGACCGGAACTTACCGGCCGCGTGGTCAATGCGTTGGGCCAGGCGATTGACGGCAAGGGCCCCATCAAATCCAAAAAATTCCGTCCGATTGAAAACAAGGCGGAAGGCGTTATTTACCGCAAATCCGTGGGTGTTCCTCTGCAGACCGGCGTGAAGGCCATTGATGCGATGATCCCCGTCGGCCGCGGTCAGCGTGAGTTGATCATTGGAGACCGGCAGGTGGGCAAGACCGCCATCGCGATCGATACGATCATCAACCAGAAGGGCAAAAACGTTCACTGCTTCTATGTCGCCATCGGGCAGAAACAGTCAACGATTGCCGGCGTCGTCCGCAAGCTGGAACAGACCGGGGCCATGGAGTACACCACCATTATTTCGACTTCGGCTTCCGATCCGGCTTCCCTGAACTTTATCGCTCCCTATACCGGATGCGCCATGGCCGAAGAGGTAATGTACAACGGCGAAGATTCTTTGATTGTCTACGACGATCTTTCCAAACATGCCTGGGCTTACCGTGAAGTCGCCCTTCTGCTCCGCCGCCCGCCCGGCCGCGAAGCGTACCCCGGAGATATTTTTTACCTGCACTCACGTCTGTTGGAACGCGCTTCCCGCCTTTCAGAATCTTTGGGCGGCGGTTCCATGACCGCGTTGCCGATTATTGAAACCCAGGCCAACGATGTGTCCGCTTATATTCCTACGAACGTTATTTCCATTACCGACGGCCAGATTTATCTTGAGCCCGAGCTTTTCTACGCAGGCAAGAGACCGGCCGTAAACCCCGGTATTTCCGTATCCCGCGTGGGTGGTTCCGCACAGCTTCCGGTGATGAAAAAGGTTGCCGGCCGCCTGCGCCTGGACTACGCACAGTTCCGTACCCTGGAAAGTTTTGCCCAGATCGGCTCGGATCTTGACGCGCAGACCAAAGCCGCCATCGAACGCGGCCAGCGCGTGACGGAAGTGCTGAAACAACCTCAATATCAGCCGCTTTCCGCCGCACAGCAGATCTCCATCATTTACGCCCTGAACAGCGGTTTGCTGGATGACATCGCCGTTGCCGACGTCCGTGATTTTGAATCAAAACTGTACGTCTTCATGAAGACCAAGTACAAGAATCTGGAAGAGGCGTTGACCGTTGCTTCCAAGTTCACCGACGACCTGGAAAATCAGCTCAAGAAAGCCATTCAGGAGTTCAAGGAGGGGTATAGTAAGTAGAATAGAGGTCATAGAATGTAGGTCGTAGAATAATAGAAGGTAGGTCTTAGAATGTAGAATGTGGTTTATTACACACAATAATTTCATACGATGGCGTCACTCCGAGACATTAAAATCAGAATCAAGTCCGTTCAGTCCACCAAAAAGATCACGAAGGCGATGGAGATGATCGCGGCGTCTAAAATGAAACGAGCTCAAACTGCCGCGCTCAAGGGCCGCCCGTATATCAACAAACTGGAAGAGGTGATCGGCGACCTGGTGACGTTCAGCGATCCGGCGCTATCACACCCTTTTTTGAAGAAACGCGACAAAGTGAAGAACGTCGGATATGTCTTTATGACCTCCAACCGCGGTCTCTGCGGAGGTTTTAACAGCAACATCATCCGCAGGATGCTGGAGATTCTCCGTGAAAAGAACGAGACCAAAGAGATCGTACTCACGGTCGGTAAAAAGGGCCGCCAGGCCATGGAACGCGTCGGCAAAGCCGTTCTCGCCGATTTTGAAACGATGTCCGACAAGCCTTCGTTCCTGGACACCATCGGTATCAGCCGCGTGGTGATCGACGACTTTTTGAACGGAAAACTGGATGAAGTGTACATGGTCTACAACCATTTCTACTCCGCCATGACCCAGAAACCGGTTCTCAAGAAACTGCTTCCGATTGAACCTTCCGAAATGGAGTCCACCGGCCGCAAACACGACTATATCTTTGAACAGGACCGTGAAAAACTGCTTGGGGAACTGCTCCAGCGTTACGTTGAAACCACCGTGTACCAGACCGTCCTTGAATCCGTGGCTTCTGAACACAGCGCGCGTATGTTGGCGATGCGCCAGGCTTCCGACAACGCCACCGATATCATCAACAACCTTACGCTGCACTACAACAAAGCCCGCCAGACCAAGATCACCAAGGAAATTCTTGAGGTGGTCGCAGGGTCGAATGCTTAACTAAATTATAAATTATTAACTAACATATTATGGCAAAAGGAAAAATTACCCAGGTGATCGGTCCGGTCGTGGACTTTGAGTTCGCCGCCGAGGAACTTCCAAAAATCCTGGAGACCGTGGAGGTGATGAACGGTGACAAGAAACTCGTGGTTGAGATCCAGCAGCAGCTCGGCGACAACCAGGTCCGCGGCATTGCGATGGATTCCACCGACGGTCTTACCCGCGGACAGGAGTCTACTTCCACCGGAAAATCCATTACGGTTCCGGTCGGTGAAAAGGCTTTGGGCCGCATTCTCAACGTGCTTGGCGATCCGATCGACGGCCAGGGCCCGGTAGAAAGCGCTGAGCGCTGGGAAATCCACCGTCCAATTCCACCATTTGTGGATCAATCTTCCCAGACCGAGATTTTTGAAACGGGTTTGAAAGTTATTGATCTCATTTGTCCTTTTGCCAAAGGTGGTAAGGTCGGTCTGTTTGGAGGAGCCGGCGTGGGTAAAACCGTGTTGATTCAGGAGTTGATCCGCAACATTGCCACCGAGCATGGAGGTTATTCCGTGTTCGCTGGCGTGGGTGAACGTACCCGTGAAGGAAACGATCTCTGGACGGAAATGAAGGAGTCCGGCGTTATCAAGAAGACCGCGATGGTGTTCGGCCAGATGAACGAACCACCTGGAGCGCGTCTCCGCGTGGCTCTGACCGGTTTGACCATTGCCGAATACTTCCGCGATGTTGAAAAGCGCGACGTGTTGCTCTTTATTGATAACATTTTCCGTTTCTCCCAGGCAGGTTCAGAAGTGTCCGCGTTACTTGGACGCATGCCGTCCGCCGTGGGTTACCAGCCAAACCTCGCCACGGAAATGGGCGCCCTCCAGGAACGTATTACTTCCACCAAGGATGGTTCCATTACTTCCGTACAGGCGGTGTATGTTCCTGCGGATGATACGACCGATCCGGCTCCCGCAACCACTTTTGCCCATTTGGACTCTACTGTAGTATTGAGCCGTGCTCTTACAGAACAGGGTATTTACCCGGCTGTGGATCCTTTGGATTCCACATCACGCCAGCTTGATCTGAACGTTGTCGGTGAAGAACACTACACCACCGCCCGTGAAGTTCAGCGCGTTCTTCAGCGCTACAAGGATCTTCAGGATATTATCGCGATTCTTGGTATGGATGAGCTTTCCGAAGAGGACAAGAAACTTGTTGCGCGCGCCCGCAAGATCCAGCGATTCTTCTCACAGCCGTTCTTTGTGGCCGAACCGTTTACGAACACCCCCGGTCAGTACGTCCGCTTAAAAGATACCGTACGTGCGTTTAAAGAGATCATCGAGGGCAAGCATGACGACCTGAACGAGTCCGACTTCTACATGGTCGGTACCATCGAACAGGCCCGCGAGAAGCACGAAAAGGCCATGGCCGGCGCAAAGAAGTAGGTCATTGAATGGTAGGATGTAGGTTGTAGGTTTTCTGTATATTATCTATCTCACATGTTTCACCTCAGCATCGTTACAGCGGAAGGGTCACTCTACTCAGGCGACATCGAAATGCTCGTCGCTCCCGCTGTGGACGGAGAGATCGGAATTTTGACCAATCACCACCCTCTGGTCACCAAACTGGGTCCAGGTGCCATGCGTGTGGTGAAAACGGATAAAACCGAAGAGGTTTTGTTTGTGAACGGCGGCTACCTTGAGGTTCTTAACAATAAGGCCACCATTATTGCCGACGCCGCCGAAAACATCGACGCCATCGAAGCGGAACAGGCCAAAGCCGCCCGCGTACGGGCCCAGGAGATGCTCAAACACGCCAAAGATGATGTTGACCGCGAGAAACTCGAAGCCGAGATGCGCTCATTGATGATCCGCGAACGCCTGGCGGAGGTGAACAAGTATAAGAAGAGGAAGGATTAGGTTTGTTTTGGAATGAACTGTACAAGTGCCGTGGAGAATTATCTCGCGGCCTTTTTTGAATGCTTTTTCATTCTTTTCTCACGGTTTTTTAGGAATATTTAATAATTAGAGTCTATAGTTTTGATTACACAAGCTGCTCTTTCACAATAAGGAGCTATGGATTTGGGATTTGCCTCCCGAATGGTTCGGGGTGGCAAAAAACAGGTCACTTGTGTTGAGTCTCCGGGAGAGTGAACATGGATCCGATCACGTTTTGTCTGGTTGCAGCGGGCATCGTCAAGGCTGGAGCCGATGGAAGCATCGGGCCGAAGAAGGAGTCCGCTCCGCCACCTCCGCCCTCACGGGAAGAGGAGGCTAAACCTGTTGGAAGCGAAGTCTGTCGCGATTTCCACGGGGGCCCTCGCCCTTATTGGTGGAAATGACGCGCAGGACATCGTGCCTTAGCATCTCATTCCTTCCTTAGCTCTTAGAAGGCAGCTCGACCACTCGCGGCCGTTTTTCATGGTCGCGAGTGGCTCAAGCCCTGAATATTTTTATGAAAATTTATGCCGCTTCGGAGAGATCGGCTATGTCCGCGTTGTCGTTTGCGGCTTTTTTCGGTTTTGATGTCATTGATTTCATGGCCATTGCTTCTTCCTTTGCCGCCGTATCAGCGCTTCTGTCCGTAATCTTGTCGCTGAGGCCCCTTAACCTGTTTTGGGAGAGGATGTTCGCAAGGTTTTCCAGACCTTTTTCTTCAATATATTTGTCCAGGCTTTTGTTCAATTTTGATCCGAAGTCCCTCACCACTGCATTTTGGGCTTTACATTCCGTCTCCTTATTCGAAGGAATGTTTTCCATTACTTTATCAAAATCTTCGGACATCCCGACCTCATTTGAAAGTGTTTTTACCAGGTCACGCATCTCATCGATAAAGACAATGACGTTATCTTTTGCACAAAGCGGCTTGCTGTTGAACATGTCTTCACTGAAGCGCACTTTACCCGGGGCGGCGTGATCGTAGCGGGTCGAAACCGTGGCATCAAAACGTATAAACGCTTTGAGCATACGAATAACTTCTGCGTAATCAGTTTTTGCCTTTTCCTTATCCCCATTTTTGATATCCCTTTGCAAATGGGTAATTTTACGTTTTATAAATTCATTCTGACCGGCAAAAGAATTTTTCAAACCAGTAAATGATACCTGGAGTCTGGCACCTCCCGAATACCTCAAGATCTGTTCAATGGAACCTTCATCCATGAGGTGAACAAACATATCCATATCGTCATGGTCCCAGGAACTCGGATCGCGTGAAGCTTTTTCAGCGCGGTACCTGGACCATGGATCCCAAGCAATCTCATCGCGGACAAAATCGGCAAACACACTTCCTTCTTTGCCTTTCTGTTTCCAGTACAACTGGTCCGCGCTTGTTAAATTCTCCAGGGATCCTCCGGGGATTTCTGGTATGACATACTCGTTCATCCAGTGTTTGAATGTGTTGAAATCCGGGCGTCCCTCCTGATATTTCCCGGTTTTTGGATCCCAGATGGGTTCTCCTTTGCTGTTATATTGTCTCAACCATGGACTGGTAAAGAATTCGATGAGCGGGACTTTTGCAAGGTAATCACCGTCGAGTTCAGCGACGCGTTCCAAATGGAGGAGTGTTTCTCCCTTTTGATTCTGCGCGGCAACACCCATGAGCAGAAAAAACATCTTGTCTTCGAATCCCATCTTTCCGGCATCAATGGAATATGCCAAATATGCCTCGTATTGGCAGGGATTCACGTAATCTCCTTTGATAAAATTGAAAAGCAAACGCTGAAGTTCCCCTCTCAAACCGCTCGGGTCGTTTTCAAGACGCTTGGCGTTTTCCATAAAGCTCCCTTTGACGCTCTTGTAGGAAGAATCCTGATTGCGGCGGAACTCCAAAAAAGTGTCCTGGCCCCACCAGCCGTCAATGGTGGCTTCAATGTCCTCAAGATATTTTGGAGGAACGGGATTGATGTCCCCCCCACCTAAGTGCTGGAGCGCATGCCAGAAATTATGGTCATCCCAGCGCATCTGTCCTTTTTTACACATTACCGTAATGGCGGCCTTCAACGTATCTTTATCGGGAGGATGATGAAGTTCGGCTTTGACGTCGGCAATACCCATCGTTTCCATCACGTGGACGTGGTGCTGCACTTCTTCGTTTTCGGCACTTTGAGCCAAACTCTTGAACTCCGCGCCCACGGCGTTATGGCCGAACATTAACTGGCCAACGGTACCCACGCGGCCTTTTTGCCTTCTTCCCCAGCGGCGTTTGATGAGCTCCCAGATGGTTTTTCCAATTTCTCCAAGATCGCCGATGGAGAGGAAATGCGTGTTTCTCCAGAGCTGCTTGAGCGCCCCCACCGAGTGGTGGGCGGCTTCTTCGACATCGGGCAGGCCCGCGTCCGGAGGCATTTTTTCTCCCTGTTTTTTTCTTTCTTCCATCTCTTTTTCGGTATTCTTTTTGACGAGTTCCTCTTTTGCGGCTTTTTCTTTGGGGTCGTCAATAAGTTCGGTCTGTTTTTTCGCTTCGGCGTCGGGGGATCTCTTTTCGACCTCGTTTTTTTTCACCCAGGACAAGAATCCGGCGAAAGATTTTTCCTGGCCGTTATCGAAAATGATTTTTTTGCCTTTCTCATCCACTTTTTTGATGACGAACTGGCGGTTGCTCCCGTCGTCGTAATAGAGTACTTCTCCGTCCTTCGCTTCAATAGCCGGATATTTTCCCGGATCACGTTCGTAAATGGTGTTTAATACTTCGCGCTGGGCGGAAAGTTCGGTTCTTAATTTTTCGATGGTTTCAATTTCCCGAACAACCTCCTTTTGCTTGAACCATTTGGCGAACTGGTCAAAACTGAGTTCCTTGGTTTTTCCGGATGCGGTAACGACCTCTTTATCCAGGTATATTTTAAGGTTTTTGTCGTTGATGTCCTTGATCTCCACTTTCTGGCCGACGGTGGTCGCCTCCTTTGTTCCGGGATTTATGGTTTCTTCAAACTCAAAAATGTTTCCTTTTTTTATTTCACAACCGATGCTTTTTTTGAGCTTGTCCATCGAATCAATGTCTTCCAGAACATCATTCTGGTCCACCCACTCATGAAATTCCATGGCGTTGAACGTGTCTTTCTCGATGGCGTTTGTTTCCGGATTAATGGATTCCACCACGATCTTTGGTGTTGTGGAAGGTATTTTTTTAACGACGTTTCCCTCGTCATCGAGGATTTCAAGGTCTTCAAAACCGACCTCTTTGATGGTCGCATACTTCTTTTTCTTCTCTTTTTTCTCTTTATCCTCCTCGTTGTGGTAGGTGAGAACCTGCCCCGGCTTCAGGTTGAGCCCTGTCATGGTTCCGAGCCGTTTCTTGGCTTTTTCCTGATCCGCTTTTTTGATCAGTGCCTCCCCGAGTTCATTGGTGAGTTCGCGCAGTTTCGACATCGCTTCCTTCATTTTTTTGTCGAGCTCTTTGATTTTTTTTGCCTCCTTTTCCTTGAGTTCCTTTATTTTTTTCACTTCCGGGGAAGAGGCTTCGAGTCCCGGAATTCCTTTGATAATGGACTTAAATTTGCTCTCGAATTTTTCGTCGAGCGGATCCAGATTCAAAAGCTTTTTTGCTTTCCCCTTGGGTATTTTTTTGGATGTAACCAGTTCATCCAGATACTTGCGGGTCGGTTCTCCGACTGCGGCATCTTCCCTGTTGATCGCTGACATTTCTTCATTGAGACGTTTCATTTTTTCCGCATTCGGACTTTGCTGCTCTTTTTCCGTGAGCTTGATCTGTTCGGCAAGTTTTTCCGAACTTTCCGCGGCGGACTTGGCCATCCTGCCGATTCTCTCCTTGGTCGTTTCAATATCCTCTTCCTCCTCATCTTCATCTTCGCTTCCCTCCTTCTCCTTTTTCTTCTTCTTTTCTTTTTCTTCTTCGTCCTTTTTCTTTTTTTCCTCCTCCTCTTTTTCTTTCTTTTTCTTCTCTTCCTCCTTCTTTTTCTCCTCGTCGTCCTTTTCCGGACCGCTGCCGGAACCGCTTGGGGAGCCGGTGGTCGCGAAAACAGAACGGTTGTTTGCCGCCGTTCCCGGTTTGCCGGTCATGAAAAGACCGCAGCTCAAAAGATTACCCGTAAAGAGCGCTGATTTTGCCTTGGCCAGGTTCTTGAGGAAAGCATGTGTCATCATAGGGATCCTTGGTGAGGGGATGTATGTGCTCCGGCCGTATCGGTGTGATGACGGTACGTTGCATAAGCTCCGGCTGCGAACATGACTTGTTCAGTCATGAATGCCCACTGAGCGTGTACGGCCTTGTGGCGGCCGTCTGACCAATGCTTTAGTTTTCGTTGATGGTTTTTCTGATTGTCAGATGAGAAGTGAAACCTGCAGTGTTCTCGCGCTAATTCTATCATTATTTTTAGTTTTGTCAAATTGCGATTACGGATTTGGATTATTTATCCATTCTCCTTTGCCTGCATTGGCGGCAGCATCATACACCCAATTTCTTCCCGGAGATTCCTGCCCTGAGGCAGTTCCTGCGACGGTCGGTTTCGGTTCAGTGGTGATTTTTGGTGGTTTCGGCGGTGGTGCGGCTGGCGGTTTTGCCGGTGCGGCAGGTGGTTTTGGTGCGGCAGGCGCCGGTTTGGCCGGTGGTTTTGCCGCTGTTGATGCTCCACCCGGGACGATTCTGCTTACCAGGCTCGTTCCCGCAGCTGTGCCTCCCGCGGTCATGAATGCAGCCTGCTGGTCTTTGGACATGTTTTTTCCCGCAGCGTCCAGAACTTTTTTCTCCGCGGCTTCCCTTCTCTTGGTATAATCGGCATCGCTTTCGGTCGCGCCCTTTGAGCCGACGATCTGATCAACCTGTTGCTTGAGGGCCGCTTCAACATTCTGGAAATTTTGTTCGGTGGGCTTGCCGCCGGCAAGATTTTCGGTGATCTTGAATTTCACGGAACGCTCAACCTGCCCAAGTTCAGTTTCTCTCGCCTGAACCTTCTTGTCGATTGCATCCAGTTCGGCCAGTGCTGCTGCGGCATCCTTGGCTTCCGGGGAGTCCGGTTTTTTGCCTTCTCCTTTTTTGATTCGAGCCTGGATCTTCTTCAACTGGTCTTCGTTAGCAATATCATCGGTGAGTGCCCCGCTTTCTCTGAGCTTCTTGGTATCGGCATACTTGTTTTTCAGCGCCTTATCCTGCTGCTCTTTTGATGCGGCGGAAGGAGATGAAGGTAATCCACTCGCGGAACTCGTTGAGATGCCGGCGGCATTGTAGATCTGTCTCATCATGTTAGGATCAACATTTCCGGCTTCCGCCTCTTCGAGAAATTTCTTCACATCTCCTTTGTAACCCGCATCCTTTAACCACTTTGCCAGATCCGCGTGCTGGCTTTTACCCGCGCCCTTTCCATAGTATTCGGCCCAGCCTTTTTGAATCGCGGGGTCGCCCACCATGCTCGAGGGGGTCTCTTTTGCGTTCTTAAAAAATTCGGCCTTATCTTTGGACTTTCCCATTTTTCCTCCGATTTCTCCGCCCTTCTGCATCAGTTCCGGGAACAGGACTTGTGCTTGTTCGCGGAATTTGGTATCCGGAAGGCTCGGTAACTGTTTCAAGGCCGCGCCAACGGCACCAACGGTGGCCGTACCGCGCGCTGTCGGGAACAATGGAATACTTCCAACCGCAAACTTGCCCAATGTCTTTGCGGCACCTCCGACGGCTCCCTTGATTCCTTCGGTCAGATGTTCGGCGTATGTGCCTTTCATGGCGGTGAACACGCCGATCCAAATGAATGCCGCGGTACCGAATGCCATGATGAGCTGCTGGAGGGAGGTCACTCCCGAAGTCAAAAGATCCAGACTGAGGGTTGGAGTTTGGAGAAACTGGTCACCCTTTGAAAAATCGGCGGTTTTTAATCCGTTCATCATCACGATACCGATGGACATCACCAATGCGACCGGAATCGGGGCGAGCGCGTTGGCAATGAATTTTTTCCCGAGGTCTCCACCTTCATGGAGCATGCCCTTCACGCTTTCGGGAAGGACGTACGGAAGCACGATAAGAGGTGAAAGGGCCATCATGATCCATAACACCACCAGACGCACCAATAAGAGCACGAAAAGTGCTACGTAGGCGGTGCCGTAAATAACATAGAGGACGATGCTGAAGAGAATGTTGATCGAAAGCGTCCCCACGTTTAACTTGTCCTGCTTTCCATAGACTTTATCCAGCAAATTGGCGTTCTGGAAACTCAGTGCCATTACCAGCGCGACGTTGTTCCCCCCCACTTTGGTGAAAAAGTCCACGGCTTTGGGATGGAGATATGATCCACCGTAAGTCGTCCCCTCGGGCAATTTGTCGGTGCTGCAGATGGTGGATCCGCCCTTTGCCGCATCAAGTGCCGCCTGTACGTTGACATCATAATCCTGTTTCTGCGTATTGACATCCGCCGCGTAAATGGCGCTGCACATGCCGTTAATCTGGTCCACCGTCAGTATTCCCTGGTCTGCGGCACCTCCCGCTTGCTCGGCAAGTTTTTCCTGAACCGTGTTTGGCAGGGCGAAAATCGCCGTGGAAACGACATTGACCCCGTCGAGCACTATTTTGAAAGCGATGAAGGTAAAGTTCACGGCGATCAGGGCAATGACAAACTTGGGAAGAATCGTTTTGAAATGGTAGTTTTCTCCGGCGCCCATCACGTTGTAGAAAGCGATGCCAAGGAGTACGAGCACAAAAAGGATGTTCACGATGTTGCGGATATTCACCCACACCTCCAGAGACCTGGCTTCCATTCCCGCGCCAAAGAGGATGTCGTTCTGCATCAGGCTTCCGATCATCAACAGCACCGGCCAGAAGATGACCTGGAGCAGTTTCATGACCTGACTGAGGCCGTCCAATAGTCCCTGTCCTACCTGTGAGGCCGACTGGGGCGCGGGGGCAGCCGGGTCGACCGCCTGCGCGAGATGCGGAAGAATGAGGGCCCCCAGGACCAGGAATGATCCCATGATGATGGCTTTCCTGTGTTTGAGCCAAAAGTTTTGGAGTGTGGTAACCATAAGCGTAGAGTTTAGTTTTTATTTTTGGCGAAGTTTGTCCGGCCCCGTGGAAAATGTTCTGCGGCGGGCCGTCGTGCCGCTGTTCCCGGCGTTAACTCAGGAGATGTGGGAGAAAGGATCTGAGCGCGAGCCAGATGCTTTTCACCACGTTCACCGCGACGTCACTTTGCGGCGCGGAGTTTGCCGCACCGAGGAGTAATCCCCCTCCGACGGCCGTTGAGACCCCGCCCACCTGGGCGAGGATCATGTTTCTGACAAAATGGCTTTTGGGTTTTGATCCACCACCTGCGGGTGCTCCCGGCGCGGCTCCAAAGCCGCCAACTCTTCCCGGGGCAACGGGAGGTGCGCCGAACGCGTAGGCCGGCTGTTCTTCCGTTTCCTGTTCCTTCTGTTTCAGTTTTGCTTTTGCATCCATCAGGCTTCCGGGCGGTATTCCGGGGACGGGTTTTACTTTGTACCCGCCTGTGACGCCCGCCGTTCCGGTTCCTTCCGGCTTCAGCTGTGGCGGTGGTTGTTTTGCCTTGTAGTCTGCGGGCATGGTGAATGGAAGTCCGCCCGGGCCTCCAACCCCCGGCGCGCCTTCTGTGGGAATAGGCATGGTACCTGGCAGTCCCGGAAGTTTTGCTCCCGGTTCCCCCGGCAATTGTCCCGGAACGGCGCCAGGAACCGGCCCGGTTGGAAGCCCCACGACCGGTTTTGGCTGCGGAACTGGCGCTTTTTCCGGATAGGCGTCGCTTTTGATTCCCAGTTTTTTTGAAAGATCGGCATCGTCATAAAGTTCTTTGGCTGTGCGGAAACCGCCCGCTGCTTTTATAAATGCCGCATCAAGTTTGCTTTCTTCAATGGTCATGCTTTTTCCGGCGGACGGACCGGTCTGGAAGGTCATATTGAACTTGAGATCCTGGTCGAAAGGCACGCGGGTATCCACCGACACCAGCAGGTTTTCGCTGCCGGATTTCACTTTGACCATGGCGTGGCCGTTGGCGTCGAACTTCACGTCACCGATCTCCGTGAACCCGAGCTTTTTCAAATGGTTGACGATCGCTTTCCCGCGTTTTTGCTGAAAACTTTTGGTGAGTTCATCGTTGGAACTGACGTGGTCGGGAACAGTGGCGGCGTCCTTTTTTTCGTAACTGCTTGCGGTTGCCGCGACCTGCGGGCTCACTCCGCCCTGGGCGATCACTTCCATCGGCTGCGGAGCCACGCCGCTTTTGGCGATGGCCGACAGATTCTCCGGGGAAGGCACCACAAATCCACCTTCCATGACCTTGGCTATTTCAGGCGACGGTGGAGGCAAAAACTGCACCGCTGTATCGCCGGGTTTGAGGTCGGCGGCCCGGATGTATCTGGTGTATTCGCCCGTGGCCGGATCTTTGACCAGCATGAGCATTCCTTTTTCCAGCAGTTCCCGGTCTTTTTTTGCCTGTTCAACGTCTTCCGTTTTTCCCGTGGCCGCCCGGGCGGTGATGAGTTCGTCCAGATGGTCTTTTTCAAAATTTTCCGCGATGTGGTAACTCATCAAAAAGAGGTTGCGCTTCACGTCCGCTGGCCAGACCACTGTTTTTTCCGCGCCTTGGGATTTTTCGCTGATGACCGGCAAAAAAGCGCGGATGCGGTCTTCGGGTTTTGAACCGCGGCTCCGGATGTATTCAACAAAATGTTTGAGTAAATTTTCCCGGTCCTTTTTTTCTTCCGGACCCACGAACGGCACGCCCGCGCTCTTCCTTGAGGCGTTGAAATAAAAATCCATCAGGTTCTTTTTTTCGGCGTCTTCAAGTACGCCGTTGATGAACAGCTTGTCCAGATAGTCCTTCTCCCTCTGGACGGTATCTTCCAGCATCTCCTCCAGGAGAGGCATCAGGTGATTGTTGATGAATTGTGGTCCAAACTGCTGCATGGTTTTTCAAAAATTGTTTATGACGCTACCATTTGCGGCGGGGGCGGGGGTGATCCGACCGTGCCTACCGGCCCTCCGGTCAGGCCCTGATCCTGTTTGATGATCGCCAGTTTGCCGTTAAACTCCTCCTGGGTTTTGATCTCCGTGACCATCAGCGCTTCACCCATACCGTTGATCTGCGCCTCGGTTTTTTGCGGGAATTTTCTGTTCGCGTCCTTCAGCCGGGCCTGCTGATCAGGGTTTGTTTCCGACTGCAGAAGTTCCTCAAACTTTATGACCAGATCCTTGCCCTGCTTCCCCTGGCCGGTTTTGGCGTTGCGGACTTCAAGAATCCGCCCCACTCCGCCGTTTTCCAGGTATGACCCCATATCGGGGTAGTTCAGGTAGATGTCGCCCATCAGGGCGTAGGCGTTCTGTTTGGCGGTGTTCAACGGCCCCTCTTTTTCGCCAATTCTTTCGCAAAGGCGTGATATCCATCCCGAACCGATGCCGAAAGTGCCCGATCCTTTTTTGATGCTTCCGCTCGTCATTTCCAGCGCGAGAGCGCCTTCGCCGAGCGCCGCCCAGATGTACGGATTTTTCTTGAACATGGTTTTAAAATCCCCGCCGGCCGCCAGCACATTGGTCAGGATCCAGAAGAATGAGTGGAGCAGCATGCCCGCGCCAAGAAGCGGCGCGCCGACCACCCGTTCCATCATGTTGGTGTCGTACATGCCTTTCATGCGGCGGATTTCTGCGTCCATGGTTTCTTTCATCTTCTTCACTTCATCAACGTAAAAGCCCTGGTCCAGGCGCTTGCGGTAGGTTTCTTTGAATTCGGTTTCATCGATGGCCTTTTTCTGGACGGCCATCTGAAACAGCTCTTCTCCCTGGGCAATCGTTAAAATGCCTGTTCGTAAAAACGCGTCGATGACTTCCGCCGTCTGCCCCCGTTTTGGCGAGTCCATCAACTCCTGTACCAGCTTGTACCGTTGAGCTCCGGTCATAAACCCGACAAGAATTCCCGCAGAGGTCGCCTCGAATTTTGCGCGGGGCTTAGAATCTTTTGCCGTCAGATCCAGCGGGTTGATCATTTTGACAATGTGATCGTAATCTTCCGCGGTCAGTTCGGAGTGTTTCTGGAGTTTGATCAAAATCTGCTGGGTTTCGATGTCGCTGGAAGAGATTTTTTCAATGCCGGCCAGCGTCCGTTTGAGCGCCGCAGCTTCTTCCGGAGTGGCGTAATCGCCCTTGATGAGCATGCTCAACACCAGCTGCACCCTTTGAGTCCTCGATTCCGCTTCAATTTTTGCCCGTTCCAGCAGTTGTTGTGCCAGCAGGTCGCGCTCGGAAATATTTTCCTGCGACCGGTCCTGAAATTCCTGTTTGAAACGCGAAACGGTGGCTCTCACGATTGTTTTTTGCGCTTCCTTCAGCTCGATCATGTCTCCAAGCGCGACTTCCGGCAGCTTGGATCTTGAAATGCGGTCATCAAACATTTTTTCAACGACGCCCACCTGTTCCGTTTCAATCTCGTCGAACTTTCCGAGGACGGTACGGGTCGCTTCATCGACGGGGGGTTTTTGGGTTTCAATTTTCCCCTGCTGTTTTTTTTCCGGATTTTTTTGCGGATCTGCCATGGTGATTTTTTGTTTTTTTTTAGAGTTTGAGGAGCCTTAACAGCACGTCCCCGAGTCTTTCGGTTTTGCCTTCCCATTCGGGAACCTGTCCGCACAAATATTCGCGGACCGGGGCCGGATCTTCATGGTTGAGCTGGATGATCACGTCGGAGAAAAAGTGTTCCTTGACGCGCAAATTCAGGGTCGTGACGTGAGGGGGCTGGTACACCATCCAGAAAGCCTGGATGCTGCTGAAAGGGAAGATCATGTTTCCGACTTTGATTCCCATTTTTGAGATGGTGATTTTGATGTCCTTCGGAGGGTGATGATTGTGGATGTACCAGTACACTCCAGCCAGCACAACGACCGCCAGAGCCATGGTGTAGTTTCCGGTCAGCGCGTCCAGAAGAATCATGGCGCCCGCGGCAACTGCCGCGGCCAGGTACCATATTTTGCTTTTGGGGTGCTGGATATACTCCGGCGCGGTCCAGGTGAAAACTGCCTTGTCGTACAGGGCCACTTCCTGTGCCGTCAGTGGAACCTTCGGTGTGAAATTCAACGGTGCTTTGCCGGTATTCGCCGTTTCCTCTTCACGTTCCATCGCTTCAAGGAGCTGGTGTTCCGTGGTGTGTTTGTTTTTAGACATGTCGTTTGGGTTAGATTTATTCTTGTTATTTTACCATAAAAACGCCTTTCCAACAATTCGGGAAGGGCTTAGGGAAGCCACAAAAGCTTGACTAGTTTTGGTATTGTTTTACTATAGCTTTTCGCGCAGGCCGTTCATCCAGCGGTCACAGGCTTTTGTGAGGTCGAGGTCTATGAGTTTTTCAGTACCGTTTTTGAACACCAGTTTGGGTGATACTGTCGTTTGTCCGACTGCGTAGGGAACGAGGTCGTATTTCCCGCACAGTGCCAGGAATTTTTTCTCGTTTTTCGGTGAGATTTCACACACGAATCCGCCCGTTTCGCTGAACAATTTTTGGTCTTCGCGCAGGCCACTTTTGCCATTGGTTCCGTCGCTGTTTTTTACGTCGACCGTCGCTCCGATTGTTCCTTCTCCCCACCCTCCAAACGCCATTTCGCAAACGCTCACCGCAAGGCCTCCCTCACTGATGTCGTGGGCGCTTTCGATGAGTCCGTTTTTGACCCCTTCGACCATCGTATAAATCTCTTTTTGCGCTTCTTTAAAATCCACCTCCGGAACATTGGCGCCGCTGTGCCCGTGGAGCCGGTAATATTCCGATCCGCCAAGTTCGTTTTTGCGCTTCCCAAGCAGGTAAAGTTTATTTCCGGCTTTTTTGAACTGCATGGTGACCGCCTTGGTGTAATCGTCAATTTTTCCGATGCAGCAGATGACGGCCGTTGGTGATACGTGCCCGTTTTTACTCTCGTTGTACAGGCTCACATTCCCCGAAATGACCGGTGTTGGGAATGTTGGGTGATTCATCAATTTGATTCCGTGGCAGGCATCGCGGATGCCTTCGATCCCGTCCTTGAGTTCCCACATCTGCTCGGGTTTTTCGGGATTGCCGTAGTTCAGGCAGTCGGTAATGGCCTGGGGATAAGCTCCAACGGCAGCCACATTACGCATGGACTCCACGACGGCGTTTGCGGCCCCGTGGTACGGGCTGATCAGACTGTGGCGGGGATTGCTGTCCGTGGAAAAAGCCATCCCGATTTTTTTCGTTTTGGCGTCGACGTCTTCATCCATGAGCGGTGCCAGTATTCCGGCATCTGCAAGCCCTGCCTCCAACACCACGTACCCCTGTACCTGTTTGTCGTAGCGTTCGTATACGGGTTTGCGGCTGGCAATATTTTCCGATGCCAACAACGCCAGAAGTTCCTTGTTGTAATCTTTCGGAGCCGGGAGTTCCGGTTCTTGGAAGTCTGTTTTCGGCTCAATATAGGGGCGATTGTAGAGCAACCCTTCGGTGATGTCGTGAGACGAAGCATCAACCACTTTGGCACCTTTGTATTTGAGAACGTACTTCCCTTCTTTTACTTTTCCGACCAGCGATGCCCGCGCGTTTTCCGCCACGGACGGCAGATCCCATTTTTTGTTGTAGTGATCCAGAATCATTTTCGTAAGGCTTGGATGGCACATCCATGTGAACCTTTCCTGTGTTTCCGAACAGGCTATTACCGACGGAGGCAAGCCCTTTACTGCCACATGAACTTTTTCCAAATCAATTTCCGCGCCGAGGCCGACTTTGGCGACCTGTTCAACGGTTGAGCAGCTGATTCCGCCTGCGCCCATGTCTTTGTACCCGACTTTGGAGATCAGTTTTTTCTTCTGGAGTTCCGCGCAAAGATCGTACGTGGAAATAAGGAGGTGGCGTTTTAAAAACGGATTCGGTTCCTGAACCGCGCCCTTGTTTTTCTCTTTTTCGGACTCCTTCAAAATTCCGGAGGCAAACGCCGCGCCCCCCATTCCGCTGAAATCCGTCGGTTTTCCAACGACAATGATGTCCCATTTTTCTTTGGCCGCGTTTTTGGAAACGAACGAGTGGATGAGGTGTGATTCGCGGACCAGACCCAGTGCGACTACGTTGACCAGGCAGTTGTCGTTATAGGAAGGATCAAAATAGACATCGCCTCCGATGTTGGGGACTCCGATGGGGTTTCCATAACCGGCAATGCCGCTGATGACGCCGCCGGCAACCTGGTGCGCTGTTTTGTCTTTGATATCACCAAATCTCAGCGGGTCCATCACCCCGATGACTTTTGCTCCCATACAGGCCACGTCACGCACGCAGCCGCCAACTCCCGTTGCGGCGCCTTCATAAGGCACGATCTGGGAAGGGTGGTTGTGGCTTTCGTGGCTTATCACCAGCCCGTACCGGTCGCCCTTCACCCTGGCAATTTCCACGACTCCTGAATCTTCGCCAACGCCCAAAACCACATTTGGTGCATCGATCGGAAGCATCTTCAAATGCGGTTTGCTGCTTTTGTATGAACAGTGCTCTGAACCCTGAATTCCCCACAACACGGCTTCGGTGATGGTCGGGGGCCTCTTCAAAATATCCTCAATCTTCCTTGCTTCCTCTATGGTCAGTCCGATCTTGTTCTTGGCGAGGTTCATCTGGACCTCGTCGTCGGTCATCTTAGAGAAAGCTAAGGTTTTTTCCATGGATGGTTGGAGAATAGAGAATGAGAGAATATAGAATATAGGGGGCGTTCCGTGCGCTCGGTTTCTGTGCTATCTCACGTATGGCATCATGGCCATAAATCTCGCGTTTTTTACCGCGCGGGCCAGCTGTTTCTGGTATTTCAAGGCCGTGCCGGTGTAGTAGCGTGGAGTGATCTTATTGTATTGTGAAACATACCTTTTTAAAAGTTTCACATTCTTATAGTCAATGTACGTGATATTGCTGACCGTAAAGAAGCAGGGTTTGTTGTATTTATTCTTTGCCATAGTAGTGATTGTAGAATAGGGAATAGTAGAATGTAGGGTTTTGGGCTTGGCCTAACGGCCTCGTCTTATGCCGCTTCTTCCATGGGCATGTCCTCAGGCATCGGCTCCATTTCGTCGCCGCCCGCGGGCATGGTCTGGTCGGATTCGCCGGGTGCGCGTTTGTCGAGCATGATCAGGTCGTTCACCACGGTTTCCGTCCTGAATTTTTTGACCCCTTCGGGGGTGTCCCAGCTGCGGGTCTTGAGATATCCTTCAATGTACACCAGTTTGCCCTTGCGGATATATTTGCTGCAGATGTCGGCAAGTTTTGACCAGGCCACCACTTCATGAAACTCGCTGGAATTGTGGTGCTCACCGTTTTTGGTCATCCAGTCTCGATTGGTCGCGATGCCGAAGGTGGCGATCGGTTGACCGCTCACAGTCTGCTTGATTTCCGGGTCACGGGTGACGTTGCCGATGATGATGACTTTGTTGATACTTCTCATAGGCTTTAGAAGTTAATGTCGGGGTTCGAAAGAATACTGTCGAGTTTGGCGTCGATATCTTCGAGTGCCTTTTTATCCTCGTCCTTCTTCTTTGGAGCCTCTTTGGTCTTTTTGACGGTTTCTTTTGGAGCTTCCTCGGCTGCTTCCTGTTTTGGAGCCTTGGCGACGGCTTTTTCAACCGGCTTTTCAACTTTCACTTCGGCCTTTGGAGCTTCAACTCTTGCGGGACGGATGTGGCGTCCGAGTTTCTTTTCTCTCTTCTCTTCTCTTATCGCGTCCTCCTTTTCCTGTTCAATGGCTGCTTCCGCTTCCATGTCGGTCAGCGTCTTTGGCTGATAGACGGCAGGGAGCTTCATGAGGAGGTGGCGGAGAACCTCAACCTCAAGACGGAGCATGCGGTCGAGTTCCTTCACCTTTTCAGGGTCCATATTGAAATCAAGGACCGCATAGTATCCCTGGTCCTGTTTTCTAATGCTGTACGCCAGGTTGCGAAGACCCCAAAGATCTTCAAAGGAAAATTCGCCGCCGAAATCCTTGATGGATTTCTTAATGGCCTCCAGGCGTTTGCTGATGGCTGTCTCACCAATGTCAGGTGAAACAATCACCATAAGTTCATACCTTACGGTATCGGTTTGCGTGCTCATCTTTACTATGGATGAAGGGATAAAAATTCTTAAGAGAAGGAGATGCCCCGTGGGAGGGGTCTCTTCCCAGAAAAGAAGAAGCAGGAGGACTCTAACAAAAAGTTTCAGCTCACGCAAGAGGGATTTCGGGGTTTTGGCTCTCATGTTATCCACCCCTTAAATGCTTAAAACCAAACAATCACCTCTTTTCGTCAATAGTTTACTTGCGTTTTGAAAATAATATTGTATTATACTTTATTATTTTGTGTTTTTTGGCTTATTGCAATTAAAATTCCTGTTCGCTGGTTAGGCTTTACAAATCCTTTTTGACACTATATATTCCCTGACTGGTCAATGGTAATGGGTAGAAAGGGACATGGAATTGGTGTAGTCTTGAGTAATGAAAGGCAAAAAAAGAGTTCCATAAGCTAATAACCGACACATAGGTTTCTCCAAAAGGAAGGACAGGAAAAACTAAAGATAAGTTATTATGAGTCAAACGCCTATTAGTACGACATCCGAACAATTCGCCGTGAACCAGAGTGCACGCCGCGCGCGCCATCTGAAGGTTTTCTCAAGAGCCGCCTTCCTTCGCTGGCCGAGCGTTTCGCTGAGTTCGCTCTTTGCTACCGCCAAGAGTTCCACTCAGAGCAAGGTCCTGGCCAAGATTGCTCCGCTTCTTCACCGCGGGCATGTTGATGCTCACCGTTTTACGTCTCCGTCGCAGCGTCTCTTTACCAGATACGGGGCTATCGTGGCTCTTTTGTTCTTCGTAGGTTCCATTACCCCTTCCAACGCGTACAGTGACGGGTTTGCTTCCGGGTATGTTGACCTGGAGGGCACATGGGACGAAAGCGCGACCGACGCTCCTCTTATGGCCGACCAGGAAGGGTACCTTACCAAGATCAATCCCCAGACGGACGCGGGCGACCGCAGCAACGTGAGCGACTACTTTGTCCATTCCGTGGCTTCCGGTGAAACGGTTTCCACCATAGCCGCCCAATATAACCTCAAGCAGAACACCCTCCTTTGGGCGAACGACCTTCAGGCCACTTCCACCCTCAAGATCAACCAGAAGCTTCTCGTTCCTCCGGTTGACGGCGTCTACCATCAGGTTGGAAAGAAAGAGACCGTGGAGAAAATCGCAAAAGCTTATAGTGTCGGCAGTGAGAACATTTTGAAACAAAATGGTTTGACTGACGGTACTACGCTTAATGTCGGGGATGACATCTTTATTCCAGGCGGCAAACCTTTGATTGCCGACGCGCCGGTCGCTCCCAAGGTCGCCGGACGCGATACGCCGGCCCGTGTGGCTTCCGCAAGCCGTGTGAATGCCGTCACCGGCGGTGCGATCCTTAATGGAAGCAAAGATGCTCCTATTGGCGACATGCCGTTTATCTTCCCGACACGCGGAAAGATCACCCAGGGTTTCCATGCCGGCCATTATGCCTTTGATATCGGTAATACCGACCGTCCCGCCATCTGGTCTGCCGGCGCGGGTACAGTGGTGAAGGTCACGAGCGGTTGCGCGGACGTTTCCTACCGCTGTGGCGGTGGCTACGGCAACCATGTCATCGTTGACCACGGCAACGGACTCCAGACACTCTATGCGCATATGACGTATTCCACCGTTGCGGTCGGCGACCACTTGACCCAGGGCCAGGTGATCGGCAAAATGGGCCGTTCCGGAAACGTACGCGGCAAAACAGGCATCCACCTGCACTTTGAGGTCCGCAAGAACGGCGTGAAGAAGGTTCCTTCGGACTACTATTGATCCCAGGTATGAAACGATTTTTATACAGCTTTTCTGTTATAAGCTTGTTGCTTTTTGGGTGTTCTCAAACGCCGATGCCGGTAGTGAAGTTGTTGGGTACTCCCCCTGCCGGGACCGGATCCTCTTCCTCACAGGAAAATTCACCTTTGACGAATACCGATCTTAGTAAATGTGATGGGCAAACGGGTTTTACGAGAAGTTTTTGTGTTATGACTGTTGCACGTAATACGAGGGATGTAAAACCATGTGAAACTCTTCAGATAAATGACAAGAATTATTCGATGTGTTTTGTAAATGTTGGGGTTGTACAGGGAACCATTGCTCCCTGTTTTCGTATTCAAAACAGGACGCAAAGGGATGGATGTATTATGGGTGTAGCAGAGGAGTTAAAGAAACCCGCCCTTTGTGAAGCCATTGCGGATTCTGATATTAAGTCACGCTGCTCAAAGACGTAATTTTTCTTCGTTTGACAGGCGTTTCTTCTGTCTTGTGAACTTCTTGACCAAAGGGGCTGGTTTGCTAAACTATCCGTGGTCTAAAAAACTTCCCTATGTGGAAAACGCTGAAAGAACTTCCCAGGAAACCGTTGCTGGCACTCATCAAGGCTTATCAGATGACACTTTCCCCGGATCACGGATTCTTCAAGGCCTTATTCCCTTACGGATACTGCAAATATAAGCCTACCTGCTCCGAATATGGCTACGAGATCATCAAAAAGTATGGGGTCGTTCGGGGTGTCCCCATGGCCGTCTGGAGGGTTCTGCGGTGCAACCCGTGCAGCAAAGGGGGCACCGATCCGGTGAGGTAACACAACATGAGGCGGTGGTCGCCATTATCTTTAACTCTCTCTCATCAATGATCAAACGAGCGCTCATCAGTGTGACGGACAAGACAGGGATCGTTGAATTCGCAGGGGCTTTGGCCGCCAAAGGGGTGGAAATCCTTTCGACCGGAGGCACGGCAAAGGCGTTGAAGGACGGCGGAGTGAAGGTGACCGAAGTCTCCGACTACACCGGTTTCCCGGAAATGATGGACGGCCGCGTCAAAACGCTTCACCCCAAAATCCATGGCGGACTTTTGGCCGTACGAAGCAAAAAAGAGCATATGGATGCCCTGGAAAAAATGGAGGTTGGCACGATAGACATGGTGGTGGTGAACCTGTACCGGTTTGAGGAAACCGTCGAGAAAGAGGACGTTGCAGAGGCCGAAGCCATCGAAAATATCGACATCGGAGGTCCGAGCATGATCCGTTCGGCCGCGAAGAATTTTGCTTCCGTCACGGTGGTCGTGGACCCCGAGGATTACGCCCGGGTTTTGAAAGAGATCGAGGCTGCCGGCGACACAACCCTGCAAACCCGCAAGCACCTCGCCTGGAAGGCATTCAATAAAACGTATAAATACGATGAAGCGATCGAACATTACTTCCGGAAAATTCTTGGGGAAGCCGAACTCATGGATCTTCACTACGAAAAAGTCATGAGTCTGCGGTACGGTGAAAATCCGCATCAGAAAGCGGCTTTCTTCCGCAATCCGGAAAACCACGACGCCAATATCACCAACGCAAAAGTGCTCCACGGTAAGCAGCTTTCGTTCAACAACCTCGTGGACGGGGATTCGGCGCTGGAACTGGTGAAGGCTTTTCAACGGCCTACCGTTACGATTATCAAGCACAACAATCCCTGCGGCGTGGCTTCCGCCGAGACGATTGAGGAAGCGATGGAGAAGGCGTACCTTGTGGATTCCATGTCCGCTTTTGGCGGCGTGATGGCCTGCAACCGGCCGATAACCAAAGCCATGGTCGATTCCATCAACAAGAAAAAATGGTTCCTGGAGATTATCATTGCTCCTTCGTTTGAGCCGGATGCCCTGAAAACGCTTATGAAGAAGCCGAATTTACGGCTTCTTGAGACCGGACCTCTGAAGCTGGACGTTAACCGCCGCGACATCAAAAAAGTTGCCGGGGGCATTCTGATCCAGAGTGAAGATACCTATGAAGTGACGGAAAAGGACCTGAAGGTTGTCACCAAAAAAGCGCCGACGGCTGAACAGATCCGTGCGATGCTTTTTGCGGTGAAGGTGTGCAAACGCGTCAAATCCAACGCCATTATTCTGGCCAAAGGCGAAGAGGTTATGGGCATTGGCGCAGGCCAGATGTCACGCGTGGACGCGGTGCATCTTGCGTGCTACAAGGCTAAAGACCGTGCAAAAGGCTCCGTGATGGCCAGCGACGCGTTCTTCCCTTTTGCCGACGGCATTGAAATGGCTGCAGAAAACGGCATCGAGGCGATCATTGCGCCGGGCGGATCGGTGAAGGACGAAGAGGTCATCAAACGCGCCGACGAGCTGGGGCTCGCGATGGTGTTCATCGGGGTGCGGATGTTCCGGCACTAGAAGCGGGTTTTCAGCTTAATTCCATTTGACGTTGGTGTCGTCAAACGGGGTTTTGAAATTCACGAAAACGAGCGGGGTATCTTTCGTGCCGGAGTTTTTAAATGAGTGATCGGTTCCGTTCGGAATCACCACCACCATCCCGCTGCTGACGGATTGTTTTTTATCGCCAACCGTAAATTCTCCGCTCCCGGAAACGATGTAGATGATCTGTGTAGTGTTCGCGAAGGTGTGTGAACCGATGGTGCCTTTGAGCGACACGACCTGAACACTTCCCGTGCTGCCCGTCTGAAGAATGCTCGATTCAAAATTGCCCTTCTTTTGATCTAAACCACCGGCAACGACTTTTGTAATATCGAACGCCGCGAATTTGTATCCGCCGTCATTGATTGGGGTGGATGGAGCTGTGGCGGGGGTTGATCCTGGTGCGCCCGATGCCCCGGCGGCCGGAGTTCCAGCACTTGCGGTCGATGCCGTTGTTCCCGTGGCGACCGTCGTGTTCATCACGGTGACAATCGGGCTTCCGGTTGGGAGGTTGATCCTTCCCGGGTCCCATAACAGATAAACCTTGCTGTATTTGTTGGAAAGGCTCTGGGCCACGTTATTAAACTGTTCGGCGTCCAGATCGGGCATCGAGGCCATGGTTGTCTGCATCAGGTCTTTGGTCGGCATCCAGAGTTTTTTCTCATCGGACGTGAAGGTGGCATACATTTCCGAACCGACCATGGTTTCCACCCCGACGAGGCGGGAATCGCCGTCGTTTCCGTCATAGAGCTGGCACTGCATCATGTTCCCGATCACGCTTTTGCAATATTTGTGAACGGTCATCTCGGCATTTCCCGGGAAAAGTTTTTTCGCAGTCATGTGGAGCGTCCAGCCTTCGGGCGGGGTTTTGTATGCCACCGTTTGCTGGGTCTGCTGCTGCGTTTGCGCTGCGCCGGCGTCGTCCGGGGTTTCTTCCTGGGGCACCGCGCTTCCGCCGCATCCCGCGAGGAGTAATGCTACCAACACCGTTCCTAAAAGCTGAAGTTTATGCTGTGATGTGGCGGAAATTTTCATGGCGTTTGGGGGGTGAAAAGTGTAGAATCGCTTGGCATTATAACCTAACGATTTGGACATGTCAGTGCAGGAAGCCTTGATTTTAGGAACTATCCAGGGTTTAACAGAATTTCTCCCTGTTTCTTCATCCGGCCATTTGGTGCTGGCGGAGTCGTTTATGAAGCTCCCGGTGGAAAGCCTGAAAAGTTTTGACATCGCCACCCATTTTGGAACCCTGCTTGCCCTGCTCGTCTATTTCTGGCGCGACTTCCTTGGTCTGATCCAGGGTTTCTTTGCAGGAATCAGCCAGGTTTTCACTAAAAAAAACCTTCCGGATCATCTGGAAAAGTATAAGAAACTGGCGGTCCTGCTTATTTTGGCGACTCTTCCGGCCATTGTCCTTGGAGTGACGATGGGCGACTGGCTCGACGAGACGTTCCGTCATCCCGGTTCGGTGGCGATTTTTATGATTGTCGTCGGCGTGCTGTTTTTTGCCGCGGAACTTGTCTATACCAAAGTGAAGACGAGGAATGTTGGTTTCCGCGAAGGGATTGTCATGGGTTTTGCACAGTGTATTGCTCTTATTCCGGGCATCTCACGGTCGGGGATCACCATCAGTTCGGGCTTGTTCCAGGGCGTGAAGCGCGATGAGGCCGCGAAGTTTTCGTTTCTTCTTGGTTCCATCGCGATTTTTGGCGGAACGGTCTTTGCCATCGTTGCCGTGATGAAGGGGAAATACTCCATGCCTCCCGTTGATGCGCTTATTGCAGGGATTGTCAGTTCTTTTGGGGTGGGTTTGCTGGCGATCTCTTTTTTAATGAGATTTCTGAAGAAACACACTTTGCATGTTTTTGGCGTCTACCGAGTCATTTTCGGTTTCGTGCTGCTGTACCTGGTGAACTTCACCTCGTTTTTTGCGTAGGAGCAGAATCATTCTTCAAAAAACTTTTCACTGGACAAAATTACGAAATATCCATAGAATAGTGAAAATTCTATTTTCGGCTACAGATGGGCAATATTAAGGACTACGCCATTGTGACGCTGGGCAGTCACACCGCTTTGCAGATACTCAAAGGAGCCAGGGATGAGGGCTTTAGAACCATCTGTGTGTGTGTGAAGGGGCATGAGCGTCCTTACCAGAGTTTTGGCGTGGCCGATGAATTTATTTTTGTTGATTCGTTTAAGAATTATTTTGAAATTGAGGACCAGCTCATCAAAAAAAATGCGATCATGATTCCTCACGGTTCTTTTGTGAGCTATCTTGGTTGGAAAAAGGTACAGGACATCAAGGTCATGCATTACGGCACCAAGGGGATTCTGGAGTGGGAATCCGACCGCAACAAGGAACGTATTTGGCTTGGGAATGCCGGATTAAAGCAGCCCAAGATTTTCAACACCCCGGAGGACATTGACCGTCCGGTGATTATCAAATTCCATGGGGCCAAAGGAGGATTCGGGTATTTCATCGCGAACTCCACTGCCGAATTTTACGAAAGAATTCAAAATTATCCCGGTGACGAGGGGTACGTGATCCAGGAATATATCGTGGGGGTTCCGGTTTATACCCATTATTTTTATTCCCCGATCACCAAAGAACTTGAACTTATGGGGTTTGACAAACGGTATGAATCGAATGCCGATTCCATCGGGCGCATTGCCGCAAAAGACCAGCTTCATGCTGACATCCGCACCTCATACACCATCACGGGCAATATTCCGCTTGTCATCCGCGAGTCCATTCTTCCGCTCGTGTTCCAGATGGGTGAACGGGTGGTGGAGGAATCGCGTAAGCTCACAGACTATAAGTCCCAGAAACCTCTCCAAAAAGGCCTTTACGGTCCATTCTGCCTTGAGGCGATTCTGGATCCCGACTTGAACTTTTATGTTTTCGAAATTTCTGCCAGAATAGTCGCCGGTACCAATCCCTACATCCAGGGCTCTCCATATACCTGGCTCCGCTACAACGAGCCGATGAGCACGGGAAGACGCATCGCCCGCGACATCAAACAGGCCATTGAACAGGACCGGATTCAGGATATTCTCGGTTAGTTAATTACTCATTACGAATTCATGATCACTCAGCAGGACATTTTGGACGTTCTCAAAGGGTATGATCCGAAGAGTATTACTATTGGCGTACTTGGGGGACACAGCGGACTGGACGTGTGCCACGGAGCCAAGAAATACGGATTTAAAACCGTCGCGGTATGCCAGAAAGGCCGTGAAAAGACCTACAGCAAGTATTTCAAGACCCGGCCCGACAAGAACGCCATTAAGGAGCAGATCGAGGGCTGGAGCGACAACAAGGGCTGCGTCGACGAGGTGATCTCGGTAGAGAAATTCGGAGACATTGTTCAGCCGGAGATTCAGGATAAGTTGCGCGCCATGAACACCATCTTCATCCATAACCGCTATTTTTGGGTGTATTGCGATTTTAACAAGATTGAAAAAGAGTTCCGCGTTCCGATTTTCGGCACCCGGGAAATGTTGAAGCTGGAGGAACGCGATGTGGAACAGAATCAGTACTATCTGCTTCAACAAGCGGGCATCAGAATTCCAAAAATGTTTGCTTCTCCGGACGACATCGACCGGCTGGTTCTGGTAAAGGTGAATGAGGTGCTCCGGGGCTACGAAAGGGCGTTTTTCCTGGCCTCCAGCAAGGAGGATTATGTCCAGAAATCACAGGAACTCATGGCTGCAAAAATCATCAGCGAAGAAAACCTGGCCCGGGCGGTCATCGAAGAGTTTGTGGTCGGGGCGCCGGTGAATTTGAACTATTTCTATTCTCCCCTGGATAATGAAGTGGAACTGATGGGCACCGACATGCGGCGCCAGACGAATCTGGACGGGTTGCTCCGTTTGCCCGCCACGGAACAGATGGCGGTTTTGAAGTATATGAAGCCGCGTATGATTGAAACCGGCCACGTTGCCGTCACCATGAAGGAGTCACTCCTGGAAAAGGCTTTTGACATCGGTGAAAAGTTTATCGAACTCACGAAGAAAGAGGTTCCACCGGGCTTGATCGGCCCGTTTGCCTTGCAGGGCGCCGTTGCGGCGGAAGACGGCAGGGAGGAGTTCGTGATTTTTGATGTCAGCATGCGCATTCCGGGCTCACCGGGAACAAGATTTACACCGTATTCGGGTTACCTCTACGGAAACAGCCTGAGCTATGGTGAACGCATTGCCATGGAGATCAAATCGGCCATCAATCAGAACAAACTGGGAATGCTGGTGACGTAGCACCGCCCCGTTGACGTTTTTGCGCTTTTATTTTATAGTTCCGGCGTCGCTGTGCGGGAGTTTTTTCTCGTCGCTCAGTGCGATGTTTCACATCCCGCATGAAAGTATTCAGACCCTCAACCTCAAGGTGAAGGTGTTTATGCATAGCTGGAAGTATCCGTTCGTGCTGATCGCTTTCGCTTCTCTTACCGACTGCGCGGTCAACTCGCAACTCGAACAGGACAAGGCTGCCAAGGTGGAGGCGAAGCGCCTCCAGAAGGCCAAGGACGATACCGGGATCCTCGAGCGTGCGCTGGCACGGTGCCGCTCCGATCTCCCGGAACCCGCCGAGTGGCCGCGTGTCTATTCGACCGGGTTCTACGGAGATTTCTGGATGAAGGCGCCGAACCATGGCCGGGTGCTGGAGATGAGGTCTGCCCCTATGGAGACCGAAGAGCAGGTTTTCATCGTCTCCCGTCAGAGCAAGACCGAGCCGGTACAGGTTGAAGGGAAGAACGTCCGTCAACTGGATGCCGGGATCTACGCCATCATCCTGTACAAGCTCCCCCAGGACCCGGAGGAGAGGAAGAAAAGCCAGACGGTCATCATCACCTACGGGGATGTCCGCTTCGTGCTTCTCTTCAAGCCCTCCAGGCGATCCGGGGTTTCTTACTGATAGTCTGGGGCGGCCCGTGCAGCAGTGCACGGGC
>OZ246407.1:59515-169918 GCA_965231025.1 uncultured Candidatus Peribacteria bacterium | reverse complement strand
CCCCCGGCGTCGCGGGTCTTCTTTAGTTTTGGGGGGGGGGGCCCGGTTCAGCGGGGCGGGCCCCGCCCGCATGACTTTCCCTTCTGCTTTATTCATTCATGCGGGATCATTCCAAAACCAAGAACATTCTGGCTTTTGATGTCCCTTGATCAAAAAACAGCCCAATGGCGATCTGCCTCAGGCTGTTTCGATGGTAATAGTACTCTTTTGTACTCTGACTATTGCTGTGCTTCAGCCTGTTTTCCATACCCAAGCTTTTTCTTTAAACGTGCAATTCTGCGGTCGGTAAGGTCATCGACAACGCCTCTTGCCTTCAGCCAGATGATGTCCATGAGTTCCCTCACATCTGGATAACGTGCTTCATGATACTCTCTTTTTGCATTTCGCAAGATTGCTGACAATGCTATAAATTCAGGATCGTTAGAGTTGAACGCACGTTCGGTACCAATACGATCGGTACCATTTTCACCGGCGATTTCCTGATACACCTGGGCAACGAGCAGCTCAGTGCTCGGTGCCGTGTGGAGCGCTACCTTTACTCCCGCTTCAGCATCCTCCTGGGTCACACCGAGTTCAGGTACTGACTGGCTGCACACTGCTTCATAGACGTCATCGTAGTAACATTCTTTTGCGGGTGATAATTTTTTTGCCTTTCTCTCCTCAGAATCCATTTTTTCAACTTTTTTTGTTCTGTAAAGGGCCATTATCCTTTTATATTCAGGATCGTTTTTGTTCAATGCTGTTTCATGGCCTAATCTGTTATCACCTTTCTGAGCAAAAATCTGGATAATTAAGACCTCCTTACCAACCAGACTTGAAGGGCAAATTGAAACTTGGATGCCTGCCTTTACTTCCTCCGCCGTAACACCAAGTTCAGGGATTGCTGTTTGAAGAACTACTTCGTCTTCTGCGTTATAGGGTGATTCAAGCGGGCGCATGACTCTAAATGCCCCTGAACCTGTTTGGTCAAGTTCTTGAATTCCTGCTTCCTCATTGTACGAATGTTGCGTTTCCATAATGTAATAATGATGAAATAAGTAATGGATTGTTAATCTAACATATTATTGCCTTTTTGTCAATACTATTGTTCTCTGGCATTCTATAAGATTGAGTTGTCCTTTCCATTACACCTCTGACATTCCAATATCGTAACTTTGGCTTATTCCGGGTGGATTTCTGATGGGTTTTTCGTTAGAATAAAGGCCGTTTTTAGTATTGTTATGAAAGTCATTGTCCTGGCCGCAGGCCGTAGTAAAAGACTGAAACCGATTGAAGACAAAAATTTTCTGGAATTTTTAGGCAAACCCCTTATTCAGCTTCAGCTTGAGCAGATGGCGGCGGCCGGTTTGAAAGATTTTATCGTGGTCGGCGGTGCCCATAATCTTGGAAAACTCAAGAAACTGGCCAAAACCATGAAGCCGACTTTCAGCGTGGTTGAACAGAAAAATCTTGATGAAGGCATGGCTGGGGCCATATTGAGCGTGGAAAGACATGTAAAAAACGAGTCAATGATGGTGGTGAGCGCGAACGACGTGGTTGATCCTGAAGCTTACAAAAAAGTTTTACAGGCAGGCACCTCAAAGGGCTCTGATAAGCAGTTTGACTGTTTTTTGATCGGGAAAAAGGTCAGGGAATATTTCCCGGGCGGATATTTAAAAGTGCGTTCCAACGGCCAGATCACCGGCATTGTCGAAAAGCCGGGGAAGGGCAAAGAACCAAGCAAAATGATCAACCTGGTCATCCATTATTTTAAAAGTGGTACCATGTTTTTCAAGGCGTTGAAATCGGTGAAAACGACCCGCGACGACCGCTATGAAGTCGCGCTGGATGAGCTGATGAAAGCCGGAATAAAGATGAAAGTGGTTCCATATGAAGGGTTCTGGCAGGCGGTGAAATATCCGTGGCACGTGCTGGACCTGATGGAGTATTTTTTTAAAAAAATGGTTGAGTTTCCCGTCAGCCGTCCTCCGAAAAATGATGTAGGAAAGCCACAGGTTGCTAAAAGTGCAAAACTCCACGGTGATGTTTTCTTGGCCGGGGGCGTCCGCGTTCTGGACAACGCGGTGATCGTGGGACCCGCATACATCGGCGCGAATACCGTTATTGCAACCAACGCCCTGGTACGCGGATCGAATATCGGCGCAAACTGCGTCATCGGTTTTGGGACGGAGATCGCGCGGAGTTTTTTGGGGAATGATGTATGGACCCACACCAACTACGTGGGCGACAGCGTGCTGGGAAACGACGTATCCTTTGGATCGGGCACGGTAACCGGCAATTTGCGATTGGATGAGCGTAACATCATGGTCACTGTCCAGGATGAGAAGATCGATTCCGGCAGAACCAAGTTCGGCCTGTTCACAGGCGACCACGTGCGCTGCGGCATCAACACGAGCTTTATGCCCGGCATCAAGCTCGGAAATAACGCATTTGTGGGTGCCGGCATTACTGTGGCACAGGATGTTCCGGACAACATGTTCGTCTACGGAAAAACCGAGCTCATCATGAAAGAAAACAGGGCCACCACCAATCTTACCAGCCGCGAGGCCATGAAGAAAAAACTCAAATAACACCGCATTTTAGCGTTTCGCATGAAACTCTCCGTCATCATCGTCAATTATAATCACAAGTATTTTCCGCGCATGGCCGTGGAGGCTTTGGAGAAAAGCAAAGTTGATTTTCCTTTTGAAATCATCGTCGTCGACAATGCTTCCCATGATGAGGAAAGCATGGGGTTCCTGGAAACCGCCCATGCCGAAAAACGCATTACACTCATTAAATCCCCGCATAACGTCGGCTTCGGCCGCGGTAATAACCTGGGGGTTGAACTTTCGAAGGGCAAATATGTCTTCTTTCACAATCCCGATGTCACGGTACTGGAGGACAGCCTCCAGAAGATGGTCGATTATCTGGAACACCACCACGACATCGGCATTCTTGGGCCGAAACTCATGTATTCCAGCGGAAAAATTCAGGAGTCCTGCCGCCGCAACATGACATGGGGTGACCTGGTTTTCAAGCGGACGTTCCTGGGAAAACTCCCCTTCTTCAAGCACCGCGTGAAGAAATATCTCATGGAAGATTTTGACCACAACAAAATTCAGGATGTGGACCTGATAACCGGGGCGGCCATCATGATGCCAAAAACCGTATGTGACAAAGTGGGAGGTTTTGACCCGCGCTACTTTTTGTTTATGGAAGATTTCGACCTCTGCCGCATGGTCAAAAAGGCCGGATTTCGCGTGGTGTATTACCCCGACTCCACCATGATGCACTACCACAAGCGCCTGAGCGGCGGTTCATTCTTCAAAATGCTCACGAAAAAGGTCTTCTGGCTGCATGTTTCCAGCGCCCTAAAATATTTCTGGAAGTGGAAGAGGGGTTAGGCTGAATACTTTTCAATTGCCGTTGATTTGTTCAGCTGGTCCAATGCCTTCTGACGCAGTTTTTGCAATTCAGCAGCACTTTCAGCGGTCGGTGCTTTCATGTGTTTGCTTCCCGCCGTCCAAACTTCGCGTGATGAAACGGTTCCCGGGGAATCGTCGTCACTCTGTAAACGGTTGCCGTCTTTATCGAAAAGTCCGAATGGGGTGTCCATGCCCAGGCACCATTCAAAATTATTGATAATGGACCACACCAAGGCGCCGCTCACGGGCACTCCCTCTTTTTTTGCTTTCAAAATGTATCCCAGGGTGTCGATAAGCCACGATGGACGCTTACGGTCGGTTTTATCAGCAAAACCGAATTCGGTCACCATCAGCTCTTTGTTCGGCCATTTCTGTCCGGCGTATTTGAGTACGTCATAAATTCCCGCTGGATAAATTTGTCCGAACGCCGGGTGATCGCTGCGGTATTTAGGATCCGAGCCTGAGATAACAGGCATTAAACCAGCTAATCCCAGGCGAATGCGGAAATAGTACTGTATCCCCATAAAATCGCTCTGGCTTCCCTCTTCCATATATTCTGCGAGCCCAAGGTTGGTTGCAGATTCATAGAGCGGTATTGCTCCGTTTGGATAGTTTGTGACGTGGGCTATGCCAACTTTTGGTGCCCATACCTGGGCCCTTTCGGCTTTTTCGTGAAGAATGTCATATCCCTGATCATGCATCGCTTTCACTTTCTTCCGCAGCCTGGGGAATTTTCTAAAACTGGCTTTTTGATACGGAGGGAACTCACCAACGAGGTAGGGAGTGAAAAGTAAATTGGCGGGTTCATTGATGGTAATAAACCAGCGGGCCAGCATTTTTTCATCACAAAGTGATTCAACAAACTCTTTGCTGTAACCTTCCCCGGCAACTGCGCTCCGAATTTTCACCGGGTCACACAAGAAATCGGTGACTTTGTTCACGTAAAAATTGAAGTGATTGACGATTTCGGGATGCTCGAGCGGACCGGCTTTAAATCTGCGTTTTTTGTTATATTTTCCAAAACTTGAGGGGGCTGTCCAGTGATGAAGCGTAATCATGGGTTCAATGCCTTTGCTTTTACAATTGGCCAGTATTCGAACATATTCCGCCATCAATCCTTCATCAAAAGCACCTTCAAACGGACAAAGACGCCCAAAATCAAAGGAAAGCCGGAAAGTATTGCTGCCCACCTCTTTTGCACGGTCAATAATTTTATCGTAATCCCGATGGAATTTTGGAAGGTCTTCCGGATTTGAGGTGCCCCTGATACCACTTTTGTCACCCTGATTTTTCATTGCCAACTCGCGGCCCCAATCGCTAAAACGATCGCTTACTGAATCCCGAAGAGGGTTCATCTGCCAATCGCTGGTTGCCGGACCTACTACCTCCATGGGTTCCTCCAGTTCGAAGCTCAGGTGTTCTTGATCCATTGATAGCACAAATAATGGATTTAGATCCTAGCATTTTTTGCGTTTTTGTCAATAATGTCGTGATGAGCACACATGTTTCTTGATCTCCGCAAGCGGAACCAACCGCAATTGCACCCGCAAGAAGAGCCTTACTCAGGGAATGCAGGATGGTTATTTGATTTTCCCTTCCGCGAACATGCGGATGACTTCGGGATACCACTGTTTTTCCAGTGACTGGACTTTTGTTTTCAATGTTTCCGCCGTGTCGTCCTGTTCCACAGCAACTTTTTTCTGGACGATGATTTCCCCTGTATCGACTCCTTCATCCACAAAATGAATGGTGCAGCCGGTCTCTTTTTCCCCGGCTTTCAGCACCTCCTCATGGACGTTAGTCCCGAAAAAACCGGCCCCGCTGAATTTTGGCATCAGCGCCGGATGAACGTTGATGATTTTTCTTGGGAATGCACGGACAAAAACCGGGGTCAGTATCCGCATGTATCCGATCAGGCACACGAGATCAACTCTGTTTTCTTCCATAACACTGGCAAGTTCCTCATCGAACTGCTCATGGGTTTTGTTTTTCGGATCGACAAAAACCGTTTTGAATCCCTGGGAAGAGGCGCGCTCCAGCGCGTACGCATTGATCTTGTTGCTGACCACGACAGCCAGTTCAATTCCGGGCATTTTCCCCGCCTTCATCTCGTCAATGATGGCCTGCAGGTCTGTTCCTTTCGTTGATGCCAGGACTCCGATTCGAAACATGTCTGTTGGTTAAGTGATTGCAGTTTATCACGAGAGGCGGTGCGTGCAAAAATTGTCATTTTTTGTTATAATAATGAGATATTAATATCGGCAGATATGTTCTGGATCATTATATTTTTGTTGGTGGGATTTGCGGCTCTCATTAAAGGGGCTTCCTCACTGATCGATGGCAGCGCCGGGCTTGCACGAATATACAAAATTCCAAATTTTATCATCGGACTCACCCTTGTTGCTTTCGGGACGAGCCTCCCTGAGCTCGCTATCAGTATTTTCGGTTCGATCTCGGGCAACAGCGGACTGGTTGTCGGCAATATCGTTGGTAGCAATATTGCAAATATTGCCCTGATCCTTGGTCTTGCCTCACTTATTCGCCCTCTCCGTTTTGACAATCCCAAAATGGTCCGTTATGAAATCCCCTACATCATCCTTGCGGGGCTGGTGCTTTTCTTCCTCGGTTTCGACCAGATTTTTCAAAACCACGGAGTAAGCTTTAATCGGCTGACGTTGGGCGACGGGCTTATTCTTCTGCTCTTTTTCGTCATTTTTTCGTTCTATGTTTTCGGGAACCTGAAGAGCGGACAAATTCTTGAATCCCAGGTTGAAAAAAAAGAGAAAATTTCCGCAAGAGACCCCCAGTGGAAACTTTATCTTAAGACACTATTGGGCCTTGTCGGTGTGGTCGGCGGCGGAAAACTTATCGTAGATAACGGCGTTCTCCTGGCTCACAGCCTTGGTGTTTCTGAAATGCTTATTGGCTTAACCCTCATCGCGGTAGGGACTTCTCTTCCCGAAATTGTTACATCCCTGGTATCGATGGCCAAACGGCAGGAGGATATTGCCATCGGAACTATTATCGGCAGCAATGTCATCAACACTTTCTTTATTCTGGGCATTTCATCCTCACTGCGACCCATTGAGCTCACCAGCGCCGAACTGTTCGATGTCTTTTTTATGATTGCTGTCAGCGTTCTTCTGTTCCTTTTCGCGTATTTCAGGAAACAGCTTTCGAAACTCTCCGGCACCGTTTTCCTCGTTCTTTATGCCGTATATATCGTCTTTGCCGTCTACCGTGACATCTTCGTAAGCTTCGTGTAGCACGGGGGGATGATGTTGCAGTATGAACCGGTGCTAAAAAAATAAATTCTAAAATTTTAGAATTTATTTTTTTATGCGCTTGTAAAGAGGGGCATAGAGACATTCCTTATCGTCCATGATCACTTCGCGGGAACTGTTCTTTTTACCGGTAAATTCAACCGGCGCATTGCGGATGACGGCAAAAGGTGTCCGCTCCTTCCCCTGTCCCATGACCAGATTCGCCATGGTGGCCAGGCTGTCGGCAACGCCCTCCTGTGTGACTTTTAAGGTGTTACCATACATATCTTTGGTTCCGCGCTTATCGTTGACTCCCCTAAAACCGGCGTGGCCCAAGGCAATCCCTGTGACGCCTTTCCGCAGCGGAACACAAAAGGAATCAATGATGATGACCCCGACTTTTCTGAGGCCATACGTTTTTTTGAGCCAGGAGTGAATCTCCCGCGCGGTTTTTGCAGCGTTCTTAGGCCAAAGTACTGCTGTCCCTTTTACAGCATTTGACTGGTCGATGCCCGCCCATGGGGTAAAAATCCCGTTTTTCAGGGTGAGGGTCACCGTTTTCCCTCCGATGATCGCATCAGCTTCGCGCCGGACCAGTGCGTTGAACTCTTTTTCGCCGGAAACGCGCTCAATTCTCCCTTCGGTCACTGCCACCACTTTGGAGGTGACGGCGAGGATGTCCCCGTTCTTCACTCCACCCCTCTTCAGGCTCTTTTCCAGAACCTCAAAAAGGTTATCTCCCGATGTAATAACCTTCGATTTAACGGCTCTGATGCTCATTTCTTTCATTTTTTGCATTCTGTGAGTAATATTGTTTTATAACATTTCTTATCAGGTGTCCATTACAGTTCGTTGACGTTGCTATTTGCATTTGGTACTATGTTCTGAACATTAGAGATTAGATAAGTAGTTTGAGATTATGCCACCCCCGAATCGGTTTTCGGACGGAGGCAAAAAACTCCCTGGAACAGCCCTTTGACAACCAGACTATATCAGAACCGAGAGGGTTGAGCGACTCATCAGCAGGCTTTTATGCCATGCGAGTCCCTCCACCTTCTCTGCTCTGTGATGGCCCTCACTGACCAACCGGGCCGACCCTACAGCTGTCTGGTGACTTCTGTTCACTCTTCGGAGTGCTTACAGTCACACCCACAGACGATCCCTGGCAAGATTGAAAACTTACGCCAAAGCAAAGCAGGACAAAAGACTTTCTGGTCAATGGTCTACAAACACAAACAAATTCCACCAAAACAAATATTCTCGAGCCGTGAACTTATTTTCTTTATTTTACGGCCGCTAGATATAGGAATTTTCCCCCCGTACCACGTACGGGGTTTTTTTATGTGCTGGTCAAACTAGTTTTGAGCTTACAGCTCCATCCAACTGTCCATGTTGTTTGTGCAAGCCCTGAGAAACCCTTTGAGTGTTGTAACCTTATTTTTCTTTGCGACATAAAACCAGCCGCTTTCCGGGTTGAGCATTTGGAATTTCAGTCTCGTCCCTTGTCCTTCCCATGACCCGAATGCCCTGCTTATATCCTTGTCCTCCTCACAAAGTACTTGAAACTCACGGGTGATTTCCGGCGTCAGTTCACGTTGGCCATTTTCCAAAAAGAACTGCGATAATTTTGTATTTCGTTTGAGACTGTTGGCCCATGCTGAGCTTTCGTTCAATGCCTTCCATAATTTGCAATTCAGTTCGAAATCATGCCGAAGCAGTTTTTTTTGTTCAGTCGTCATTGAAAAATCCTGAGTGTTCATTTCACGTCCGATTTCGGCGATGGCCTGCTCTTTTTTTGCAGCTTCCCGCTGTTTCGCGATCTCTTTTTCAATTTTCTTCTGCTCGGTTTTTTCGGTTTGCAGTTTTATGAGTTCGCCGTTCGCCCAGGAATACCCGTTGAGATCAACGTACAATTCAACCGCTCTGTGTTTCCCTTCACCAGAAATGATCTCCATCTGGTCCTTCAGCGCTCCAACGCGAACGGTTTGCAGGAGAAATTCTCTTGGGATATTCATTGCATCCAATTCCGCAAGAAATTTCTGATTTTGCCATATTTGTTTCACTGCCGAATCACACGCGGCGTTCTGCTTTGAAAAACAACCATACGCATAGTTGAGCCAGTACCTTAAGTCTCTTCCTTCCTCAGTGGGAAGTCCTGCCGGAACAGATTCGAAATCTGCTTCCTGGGCCAATTGTTTCCATGACGAAAGCAGTTCTTCGTATCTACCCGCTTCGAGCATTTTTGACCTGAGTTCGGCGGATATTTCTACTGATTTTTTAGCTTCATTTTTTTCTGTCATGGGAGTTGTTGCTGATTGGTATTTATTTGAGGCTCGACATCCGGCATGGGCATAGCGACTGTAGGCGCCGCCGCCTGGCTTGAGGTGACATCCGGGGCCGAAACGATCGGCATATTCGTTTGTGGTTGTGGTGCGGCCTGGTATTGGGCTTCAGTTTGTGCCACGGTTTTCATTTCAGGCCCGATTTCTATGTTCTGGATGACGACCTGGGGCTGCTGACCCTGTACCGGCTGCTGCTGTTCTGGCGTCTGAGCCGCAGGCTGATTTTGCTGCGCGGCCTGCTGGAGCCACACAGGGGTCTCCATTGCCGGCCCGCCGACACCGATCTGCTGGGCCTGGGGCAGTGATTGTGCGGGCGTTTCCGGTTTCTTTTCCTGTTCAACAAGTATTTGCTGCTGTTGCTGGATCAAACCGGTTTCCTTTTTGAGGGCTTTTTTGTGTTTTTCAATATAGTCCTTCGTGCGCTGGTTCACGTCGGGTGGGACATCCTTGTCCATGATGAGCGTCTGTGTAGGATACGGCCATGACCAGCCGCGGCGGTAGAAATCTTTGTGGATCTGGCGGGTCAGTTCGCTGATGGGCTTGAGCACGCCCTTTTTTGATTCGACCCAGCAGCGGATACGGAGACTGTTATAAAAAGTTCCGGGCTGACGAACGATAATGTTCGGCTTGGGGTGCTTGAGAATCCGGCCGCATTTGTCGATGGACTTGTAGATCTCGTCAATAACTTCCTTGAGGTCCATGTAAAGATCGACCCCGAGGTCGAGCTGGAAGCGGCGGGTTGGATTACTGGTTAAACTGGTGACCTGATTTTTAAAGAGTTCGGAGTTCGGGACGATGACTTTGGTTCCGTCGAACTTCTTGATGACGGTGTAGCGCGACTGGATTTCCTGGATGACGCCGGTCGTGCCTTTGACTTTGATCCAGTCCCCGATGGTGAACTGTTTCTGGAGCAGCACGATGATGCCGGAAATAAAGTTCATGATGATGTCTTTCATCGCGAAACCTACGCCAAACGCGGCGGCCGCGATGATGGAGGTGAGATCAAGGCCCGCGATTTTGAGTCCGGCCGTGATGCCCACCAGCAGAACCGTGGCACTTGCCGCGCGGCCCGCTACGAGCTGAACTTCACGGTGTTCTTCTTCCACTCCCGCTTCGGTCATTTTGTTTTCGACCATGGTTTTCACGACTCTGGCAAGTATCAAAGAAAGGACAACGACGATGAAACCCGTGATCCAGTATGGAATGGACCGAAAAAGGCTTTCCACCAGGTTCGTGACTTGGTTTCCGGTTTCGCTGGCTACGGAAGACGGGGCGTTGGTGCCCGTGGTCGCAAAGGGCTGAGCCAAAGCTGTCTGGATATTCAACAGGTTGTTCAGAAAATTTTCCATGGGTTATTGCTGATCGGGTGGATTGACCGGTTCATTTGGGATTGGATTTGATGCCGCACCGGGCTGGGCCTGGGACTGGTTCGGCGCGAACGCTGCAGGAGTTCCGACCTGCTGGACCGCCTCCTGGGCGGACTGGTTTGCGGATTGCGGCGAAGTCGGCGGGAATGATGGGGTTGCTGTTTGCGTGGTGGCAGGCAAAGGCATGGTGGTTACCTTGAGGAAATTGGCGCCGCTCTGGTCAAGAATTCTCTGCTCTTCCATGGCCTTGAATAAGGGGGCAGCAAGCTCTTCCCGACGTTTTGCAAATTTTTCCTCGTCCTCTTCGCGCTCTTTCATGATCTGTTCCATCTCCGCAGGGGAAAGCGCTTTTGTTCTGACCAGTGTTCCCTTATCGTCAGGATCAAATTCGAGAGCGGTGGTTGGATACGGAGCATCAACTCCGGCTTCTTCAAACCTCTTCTGGATATCCATGCCCACCTTTGACTGGATACGGCGCCATAAACTTTTTGAATCCACCCAGAAACGAATTTCAAGGGCGATGTAATAGTCCCCCATTTCGGTAACGACAACATTTGCTTTCGGCTGTAAAAGGATGTCGGTGCGTGATTTCACCACATTGAGACAGATCGCGTAGACCTGTTTCATATCCGAGTAGTACCGGATATATGCCGGAACCTTGATACGGCGCATCGGGTTCCCTGTGTAGTTCAAAACCTGGCTCTTGTAGAGCTGGGAGTTCGGGACGATCAACCGGAGTCCGTCAAAGGTGTTTAAATATGTTGCCCTGACGCGGATTTCCGTCACTTTCCCCATCTGGCCGTCAACTCTGATCCAGTCCCCGATGGTAAAAGGCCGTGAGGCCAGAAGCGCGATACCGGCCACAAAGTTGGCGATGGTGTCCTGAAGTCCGAATGAGATTCCGAAACCGATGGCCGCGATGAGGTTGGTCACGTTAATTCCCGCAATGGCCAGTGAGATGGTGCCCCCGATGACGACGATTCCGACAAATGTGAGACGTCCGGAGATAATCAGCAGTTCCTGATGCTCTTCGGTAATTTTGGCCGCAAGACGGTTTTCCACGATTCCTTTCAGGATGGAACCCGCCACCATGGAAAGCACAAACACCACTATGGCGGTAATCCACAGCGGCAGGCTGGTCAGCACATAGCCCAAAATATCAAATGTTGCGCCGCCCGCTTTTTCGGTGGTGTTTGCCTGTGCCAGAGCTGTGGGGATGCCCAAGATGAGATTGAGGATATGCGGCATTGTTTTTTGTGTTTATTTCTTTTGCTGAGTTTTCTTAATAGTATACCAAAAAACGGCTATTTTTTCAACAGTTGCGCTCCGGTGAGCTTCTCCAGTAGAATGGCCGAGGTTTATTCACTAATTATTTCCCTATGGAACTGCTTTTCGCACTCTTGGGAACCCCGGTTTTCATCATCGTGCTGATCATCATCCTTGTCAGCGTCCGCCAGGTGAACGAATATGAACGAGGGATTCTCTTTCAGTTCGGTAAGTATAAAATGATCAAAAATCCGGGCTGGAGGCTTGTGCTCCCGGTTATTCAATCGATGGCAAAGGTGGATATCCGCACCAAGACCGTGGATGTTCCTGAACAGGAAGCCATTTCCAAGGACAATATCCCCATCCGCATGAACGCGGTGATTTACTACAAGGTTGCCGACGCAGCAAAATCCGTGCTGGCAGTGGAAAACTTCTACTACGCCGTGACCCAGCTTGCGCAGGTAGCCATGCGTAACGTGGTCGGTCAGGTGACCTTGGACGAGCTTCTGAAGAACCGCGAGGATATTTCCAAACGTATTGAAGACCATGTTGATACGGCATCCGCTCCATGGGGCATTGATGTGGCAAGCGTTGAACTCAAGGACATCGTTCTTCCGGACAACCTCAAACGTACGATCGCCAAGGAGGCCGAAGCCGAGCGTGAAAAACGGGCCGTCATCATTCAGGCTTCCGGTGAACTTGCCGCGGCGGAAAACGTGAGCAAGGCTGCAAAAATGCTTTCCGAAACCCCGGGCGCGTTGCATCTCCGCACGCTCCAGTCCATTAACGATCTTTCGTCCGATGAGTCGAACACCGTCGTCTGGATGATTCCGGTTGAGGCTTTGAGGGCACTCGAAGGTATCTCCGATTTCATGAAGAAACAGATGATGGAAGGAAAAAAATAGTTCTTTGAGATATTCAAAAGACCCCGCCGCGGCGGGGTCTTTTTTGTTGTGTGGTTGTGCTCCAAGATCTTTACTGCCGCAGGAAGTTGCCTCCCTCGGTGTCCTCCCGTTCAGGTTCATCTTCCTCATCTTCGCTTTCGTCGGGGATGCCGTAATCGGCGCCATAACTTGTGCTGGTGGCCAAAAAGTCCACTCCGTAGTTCTGGTAAAGCCAGTAGTAGAACATGGCGATGGCTCCCTGGAAAAATCCGATCATCGTCCAGATCACAGGCAGGACGGCGAAGAGCAGAAGCGTTGTTCCGCTGGTGCCGAGGCCTGTGTAGAGGAAAAAGCTGATGGCCATGGCCACCAGAATGCCGATGATCGTCGTGTACACGGTGATAAGCGCGTAACGGTAGTCGTGAATGAGTTCCATGATGAGGGCGCCCGCGGTCGCGCTGAGGATAATCTGCAGGGCCGCTGCTCCGGCGGTTAATTCAAGACGCGTGGTTGACGTGGTGAGGTAGATCGGCGCGACAAACGCGAAGATCACGATGTTGATAATAAAGATTTGAGACATGGCCGTGGCCACGCGGGTGTAGCGTTCACGTTCCGTGTAGGAAATAAGCAACGGGGCCACCAGACTGGAAACGACCGAGGTGGCAAAAATCATCGCCATAAGTACGAAGATGAACAGCGGGCTGATTTCCTGGGCCTGGGCTTCCGCCGGTGAAAGGACCGGCTGCAAAATCGAGGATGTGAGGAGGAAAATCATGAGCAAAATCAGCGTTCCAGCAACTCCTCCGGCAAGTCCGGCAAAAGTCTTGAGAACCAGCGTGAAGAAGGACATCTTGCGGGGTCCGTATTCCGGTTCCTGTGCCGGTTGCTGGGGCTGCATCGGCATCTGTCCGTTCTGGAAATCCACAGGGGGCATCTGCTGATATTGGCCTTGGTCAGGCATTTGTTCCATCTGTCCGCCTTGCTGCATTTGGTTTTCTTGCATGGTTTTGGCTTAAGTTCTTTTTATTTTACCATAAAAAACCAAAATCAGGAAGATGCCGACGGATAAAAGTGCATCGGCCAGGTTGAATACGGGCCACCAGCCGATGGCCACAAAGTCGATCACAAACCCCCGGGTCAACCGGTCAAACACGTTTCCGAGCGCCCCACCGATGATCATGCTGAGAAAAAGCCGTGAATCCTTGCGTCGGAGGTCGATGTTTTTTGAGATAAGAAACGGTAAAAGGAGGAGGAGGGCAACATTCATTATGCTCAGCCAGGGCTGAGGAATGGCTATGCTCCATGCGATTCCAACGTTTTGCTCATAACGGAACGCAAACCAGTCCGTGAGATACACGGGTGTTGTGAGATACCCGGCCGCCCACCATTTGGAAAGCTGGTCGGCCATGAAAAACAGGAGTGCCGGAATTCCGATGCTGAAATAACTTTTTTTCATATGGGTATAATGCCTTTCGGAGCCGGCCGGCGCAAGGTGTCGCATCCGCGACTTTGCTTCCCGGGCGCACTCGCTTCGCTCGCGCGTGGCGTTGCATTTCAAGCCCGGTTTTGTTAGCATTGGGGCCTGGATAAATCCCGTTGCTCAGCTTTAACATGAGGAAAAATCACGGTGACAAAGTGCTTTTCGCGATGATACTCATCCTGGTGTGTTTCGGGCTGGTGATGATCACGAGTATCGGGGTTCCCAAATCGATCCAGCTTTCCGCGCCGGACATTTTGTATCCCAACTGCAGCGATCCGAACGTGGACTGCTATTTGCTGTTTAAAAACCATCTGCTGCGTTTGTTCATCGGCGGAATTTGCCTTTTCATCGCCACAAAAATTCCGATGAAGTTCTGGAAAAAGATCTCCGTGGTGTTTTTCGGGGGCATGGTGGTGACGCTCATCGTTCTCCTGATTCTGGGTTCGAGCTATACCACGTTCGCCAGGAGCTGGCTCGTGCTGTTTAACACGTCGCTGCAGCCGATTGAGTTCGCCAAGCTCGCGCTTATTCTGTACCTGGCCAACTGGATGGAAAAAAAGAGCGGGCAGATCGATACGTTTGAGTACGGTTTTTTGCCCTTTTGTATCGTGACCGGCGTGATGATCCTCCCGATTCTTTTGCAGCCAGACCTTGGTGGAACGCTTGTGGTCGCGCTCATTGCCGTGGCGATGTTTTTTGCGGCCGGCGCCAGGCTGCGGCATCTGGCATTGGGGGCGTTCGTGACCCTGATGGCCGGGATTATCATCGTGTCCAGCGTTGGCCACGTGCGTGACCGTTTTTCGGCGTTTTTCAACGTTGATAAGAACTGCAGCGAAGATTATTGCTGGCAGTCCGAACAGGCAAACATTGCTGTGGGGAGCGGAGGTTTTTGGGGCAAAGGGCTGACGCAGGGGGTTCAAAAATCTTACTGGCTTCCGCAGGCTTCCGATGATTTTATTTTTGCGGCTTCGGCCGAGGAACTTGGTTTTATCCGCATTTCACTGCTCGTGATTGTTTACACCATCATTGCTTACCGCGGCTACAGGATCGCTGCAGCTTCTTCAAATAAATTCACCCAGCTCACTGCGGTGGGGCTGTCGACATGGATCACGATCCAGGCCTTCGTGAATATTGCCGTGAACCTCGCGCTCATGCCGGTCACGGGCATCACGCTCCCGTTTGTCAGCTATGGCGGATCGTCCCTGCTTTCGGTTATGATTGCGGCGGGCATTCTGCTCCATATTTCCCAACAACATCCAGAGTATGCGTCTAGTTCTGAGCGGCGGGGGAACCGGAGGTCATATCACCCCCAATATCGCTCTTATTCATGAGCTTCGCGAGAGGTTTCACGCCGAACCGTCTTCGCTTGAGCTCCTGTACATCGGGAGCCGCGACGGCATGGAACAAAAGATGCTGGAAGAGATCGATGTCCCGTTTGTCGCCATTACCTGCGGGAAGTTGCGCCGGTATTTTTCCCTGAAAAACTTTATCGATTTTTTTAAGGTTCCGATTGGTATTCTGCAGGCGCTGACAGTGCTTCTCAAGTTCCGGCCGGACGTCATTTTCTGCAAGGGCGGTTACGTTTCTTTTCCGGTGGCCGTGGCCGGGTGGATGCTTCATATTCCGGTTATTTTGCATGAATCTGATGTTTCTCCCGGTCTGGCCAACCGGTGGTGTTCACGGTTCGCAAAAGTGATCTGTACCTCCTTTGAGGAGAGCAAGAAATATTTCAAGAATAAAAAGGTGGTGTTGACCGGGAATCCCATGAGGCGTGAATTGGGCCTTGCCAATGCGGATGCCGGATTGAAGTTCCTGGACTTCACCCGTGAGCTTCCCGTGATTCTGGTCATGGGAGGAAGTTCGGGCGCGGAGTACATCAACCAGCTGACGTGGCGGAATCTTGAATACCTTCTGCCGCATTTCCAGATCGTCCATATTTGCGGGCGCGGCAAGGTTCTGGATACACCGCGGTTATTGGAGCACCTCAAGCCTGAGCACCAGAAATATCTTTCGCATTACCGTTCTTTTCAGTTTCTGGATCATGAATTGAAGGACGTATATGCCGCCGCGGATGTGATCGTGAGCCGCGCCGGGGCCATTTCCCTCGCCGAGATCGATTTTTTTGAAAAGCCGACGGTGCTTATTCCCCTGGGAAAATCCGCGAGCCGCGGCGACCAGATATTGAACGCCGAGGCTTTTGCGAAAAATCATCTGTGCAGGATTTTTTTTGAAGGGGAATTTTCCGACATGGAGTTTTTTGAGGATGTCCGGAATATGATCAAACACCGGAAATCGGCGCACCTGGGTCACTCTGCCGGCTCAAAACCGGATAAGTTCCGGGCGACCGACAGCATTATCCGTTTACTTCAAAAACCATGAAAATCGCGGTCAACGCGCGTTTTCTCACCAAGCCCTACACCGGGATCGGGCAGCATACCAGGTATCTTTTTGAAGCCATGGCCCGCGTGCTGCCGTCCCTTGAAATTCTGATGGTCACTCCCGAACCGGTTGACCTTTCCGTGCCGCCGAATGTGAAGATTTGTGTCCTGCCCGAAAAATTTATCGGTACGGCCGGTATGCGGAAAACGTACTGGGAACAGCGTCAAGTCCCAAAGTTTTTTAAGGAACAGCAGGTCGATCTTGTTCATTTCCCTTATCCTTCCAACCCGTGGACGGGTTTTGAAAAACCGGTGTGCGTGACGGTCCACGACACCATTCCGTGGGAATCCGCGGCGTACCGTCGTTCCATGACCACCCGTTTGTATCAGGACTCCTGCCGTTTTGCCGTGAAAAAAGCCGATCATATTTTTACCGTTTCTGAATCTTCCAAGCATGATGTCGTCAGGATGTGCCACGTTCCCGATACAAAGATATCTTTGAGTCACAACGCTCCCGCTCCGCATTTTTTCACGAAAATCTCAGCAGATGCGCGTCAAAAAGTACTTCAAAAGTACGGACTTGACCCGCAGCGCCGCTACTTTTTTTACGTGGGAGGATATGATGAACGTAAAAACGTGAAGATGCTTCTTGACGCCTACCAACGGTTTATCGGGCCTCATTATGAAGTGGACCTCGTTCTTGCCGGCGGTAAAGCGGTGAATGATCCCCTTTATGAAAGTTTTGACAGTATTGTTCATCGGTCCCATTCGGGACGACCCGGAAACATTCATACCACCGGTTTTGTGGAGGAGACCGATCTCCCGGCTCTGTATCAGTCCGCGTTCGCGTTCGTGAACGTTTCCACCAAGGAGGGATGCAATTTGCCGCTTCTGGAAGCCTTATGTAGCGGGGTACCCGTGGTAACGTCGGATATTCCCGTGCACCGCGAGATGGTGGGAAATCACGCTGTTTTTGTCGGCACCCATCATGTTGATCAGCTGGGCGGGGTCATGGATCAGCTCCTGCGGGACGAACCGTTTTATACCGCTAGGAAGCACGATGCTCTCAACTACCTTTGTCCGTTTACGTGGGACCGGACGGCAAAAGAAGTCCTAGAGGTTTATGAACGGCTGATGCGTATCCGGCGGTAACCTGTGCTATAATGGTTCCGTTGAGTCTTGTCCGAATATCCTATGAATCAATCTGCAGTCATCGCGGTTTTATCCTTTCTGGTCCTGCTCGGCATCGCCGTGCTGTTTTTGTACCTGCACCTGAGGGCTGTCCATGACGAGGCCCTTTCGTACTGGAAAAGCGTGCTTGATAAGATGAGAATCCGCAACGATATGGTTCCGAATCTTATCGAGACCGTGCGCAAATACGCGAAGGGGGAGGAGAAACTGCTCAACGAAATGGCGCAGCTCCGTTCCAAAAGCTGGCCGATGGAAAATCCGGACGGGCAGAAGGTCAATGCCGAACTTACGCTGACCCAGGATCTCCACGCGGTGTGGAAACTTCCCCAGAAATTCCCCGAAATGAACCTCGATACGAATTACCTCTCGCTGAAGATGGAGTTTCATAACCTTGGGAAAGAGATCGACGAAATGGTGGATGTGTACAATAAAAAAATCCGTTCATTTAACGGGCGCGCGGGCTTTGTGCTTGTCCAGCCCCTCCTCGGATTGATGCGCCTGAAAAAATTCCATGTGTTTGAGTTTGAGGCGTAATAATTTTGAACTTCCGGGGTGAGCGGTTCCGCACCTTTTGGTTTTTTATTGTGCGTTTTTTTGTTTTATACATGCCGACTCCGATGTTTTATGCAAAAAAGTCTTGACGGTGAGTATGTACTCACCTATACTTGAACTGTCCTTCAATTTTTAGCAACCATTTTATGCCGGAAGTTCTCACCGAAAAACAGGAGGCCCTTCTCCAGTTCATAGAGGATTACCAGATGGAGCACGGACGCTCCCCCACGGTCCGCGAAATGCGCGAACATTTTGGGGTGAGTTCAGACAACAGCATTCTGAAACTTCTCACCGCGCTGAAAGAAAAAGGCCACATTGAAAAAGACGATACCCCTCGCGGCATTAAACTTCTTTCCAACGTGAAGGAAAAATTATTTTCGACCGAACTGAAATTGCCTTTGCTCGGCATGATTCCAGCCGGCGGCCCGGTGCTTTCCGAGGAGTATGTGGAAAGCTGGATGAAGGTGAGCGATGACATCGTGTACAAGGCCAAAGACTCCTATCTCCTCAGAGTCAAAGGCGACAGTATGATCGATGCCGGAATTTATGAAGACGATATTCTGGTGGTGTGCGGGTCTCTTTCCCCGAAAATTTATGACATTGTCGTCGCGCTTGTCGATAACCAGAACACCGTCAAACGGTATATGAAGGACGCCCAGGGGCGTTTGTACCTTAAACCCGAAAATTCCCGCTACGACAATATTTATCCCGAAGGCGAACTTTGTACCCAGGGGGTCGTTACCGGCCTGATGCGCTTCTACAAGCGCTAAAATAGCATTTCACTCTTCTTGAGGTTTAAAAAGAACTTTTTGTTCTCCTGGTTTTCTTTGACTAAAAGTTTATTTCTTTATCATTCACCACTATGTCATTTCCACGGTTTTTCTCGCCCACGGTCACTTCACGTCTTTTTGATCCCATGCCTCTTCCACGGTCCATCCGGATCAGGCGCGTGGGAAAATCAAAGGCAAAATTGCCGCGTACGTCCACTTTTCAGTCCGTGAATTTTACCGTGAAGAAAATCCCAGTGAACCGTTAGTTGTATCTACCGACCTGAGCTGCCTCGCTCACATTCTTTTGCCAAAAATGTCATCCTTGTACAGTGCTATTCTTGCGCTTTTGCGGGTGCGTCATCCCTGCACACGGCGCAATGAGTACGTCTCCCCCCGCATGGGGCGGAGGCCGGTTGCCCCCTTGGCCGCCTTCTGGCGTCCAAAAGCTGTGGCTGTGGACCCCTTCGGGACCCTGTCGTGGCACAACCGCTCACTTCCAGGGATGACTTTTTTGCTGTTTACCCGGGAAGTGGTTTCCGTCGGCGGGTGGCTTGATTTCGGAGCTTCTTTCTTCTATCATCACATGGCGATCGGCTTCCGTTTGCCATGTGCCACTTTAGCTCAGCTGGTAGAGCAATACTTTCGTAAAGTAGAGGTCCCGGGTTCGATTCCCGGAAGTGGCTCCATTGTGATGACATTTAAAAAGCCCCGCTGTTGGCGGGGCTTTTTGGTTAGCCAGCACTTTATTGTGCCGGGTTAATTTTGAGATGCCAGGTTTGTTTTGATGCAATATACGTTTGCGGACTCGAATTGATGTTCCAAAGACAATAAACCGGCTTGTTCATGTCTACCGCGGTTTCATTGTACGTCGCGGCCATATATGGTGAATAGAAATTTGATGTATTCAGGGCCGCGGATAATCCAGGAGCCTCGACCGGAGTGAGACCAAATGAGTTTTGCATGAACCCGTAAGAATCAATGCTGACTGTTGGCCATCCATTCTGGTTACAGTTAAAGTTCAGGCTATACCCGTTCCCGCTTGGGACGTTAGAATTCCACGTAAATGTCACATTTTGTGCCGGACCGACCTCTGTATAATCGGACGGAGATGTAAGATTTATTTTATAATTAATATTTGGGATTGGTTCAGCACTGATCGGTTTGAGTTTAAGCTTACTGCTTGTATTTGTCAGTCTGTTGTTTCCGGCCTGTAACGGAGCCTTCAAATATCCCTGCAAATTGCTGCCGTTTAAGGTCAGTGCAAGTGCGCCCACTATGACCACCACGAGCGCGATCGCCCCAAGGGTCATCCATTTTTTATTGTCGAGATTTTTCATGTTTGTTTTGGTTAATGAAATGAAAGGAATATTTTGGAATTTCAGTTTATTTAATCCAACCTGCTTTTTTTGCGTTGTCGATCATGTACTGGGCGCGACCTCGGGAGAGTAAATATGCCGGATAGTAATAGCTGGCCTTGCTAGGGAGTACATCAACCATTTTGCAGTCCGCCATTTTAATGACGTAATCGTAAAACCAGACACCGGATGGAACGTCTATGTAATACGGGTAGACAAAATACGACGAAGTAGACGTACATTTAGCTAAAACTGAGGAAGATAAAATTTTTGCCCCCTCAGCTCTGTTCACCGTGTTTGCAGGCTTAAAGGTACCATCGGGGTATCCCATCATCCAGAAATTGTTTGCGGCGGTTTCAACATACGTATAGTACCAGTCGGTTGGGCTGACATCGGGAAAGTGAGGCCCGCCCGCCGTGTTGATTGGAACCCCAGTTGCAGTAACGATAAGCTTTGCTAACTCAGCCCGGTTAATGACCTGGTTTGCCGGAACCGGTTCCGGAGATTGTGGCTTTGGTTTAGGTTCAACGGTGAACGGTTTTATAGGGATTCCTCCTTTTCCATCAGCCCCTTTTAACTCAGGTGGAGGCAACTGGCCTTTTCCGTCTGCCGGCGGAGATTTTCGAAGGTTTAAATAGCCCTGTAAGCTGCTACCGTTTAGGGTCAGCGCCAGCGCGCCCACCATGACCACCACGAGCGCGATCGCGCCGAGGGTCATCCATTTATTCTTGTCGGGATTTTTCATTTTGTTTTGGTTAAAGGATGGAAAAATCGATGCATAACATCATGTAATCATACCATATTTTGTATATTTTGCAAATATCCTGGTTTGCTTTGAAAATTTGACTTTGGAAATTTTGGAACTATAATCGGATTCAAGTTCTCAATATTCTTCATGAACACCTCCGCCGGGCACAACCAAGTGAATGCACAGACATCAACTATGATGATGGCTATGATGATGCGCTTTTTTGGGCAGCGGCTGATGCGTGCATAGTTCTCTTTCTCATCGCAACTTCATCCCCGCCCACAAAGCGGGGATTTTTTTATTATCTATTTATTTCCCATGAACTTATCGGAACGTCCCTCCATCCTCTTCGGCCCTTACGGTTCCCGTCTGAAAGAAATGGAAGAAACCCATGGCCAAAACGGTATCAGCAACCCCTCGGCGATTCTTAACGGACCCGTATTCCGGGAAGCGGTCAAACAGGTCGCCCATGAACATCTGGCTGCCGGAACGCACGTCGGAATGACCCACACCTTTGGCCTCCGTTCGCTGATTCACCAACCAGGGGAGTTGCCCACGTACCGCGAGGCGCTCCGAATCCATTCGAGAATTTTGCGGGCCGCGATGGTTGAAAGCCGGAGAAAAGTGAAAGAAGTTTTATCATTCGGCACGGCAAAAGACTGTTACCGCCCCGATCCACAATTTTCCGCACGGGAATCCGCGGATTTCCATGGTCATCAGGCGGCTGAAGCACGCGTTCTGGATGTGAGTGCGGCGTGGTTCGAGACAGTAAACACTGCGGCCGAGGCGGTGGGTATCGCGCTGGCGGCAAAAAAATACAAGGTCCCGGCGATCATCAGTTTCGTGCTCAACCGTGAAGGAAATTTGCTGAGCGGGGAAGCGCCGTCCGACGCGATCAGGGAGGTCGACTCAGCAAGTGGTGCTTATCCTCTGGGCTATTCTTTCAACTGCTGTCCGGTTGAAGCGCTGGAAACTGCCTTGAAAAATTGTGCCAAGCTCAAGGGGCGTGTCATTGGCGTGTACCCGAACGCTTCCTCAAGGAATCAGATAGAACTGGAATCTGGAACAGAAACCGCCGGAGTGAGAGAACCCGTTCAGAATGCGCAATATCTCCATCATCTTGCCCGCAAGTGGGACCTGAAAGTGATCGGAGGCTGCTGCGGCTACGGCCACCGGGATTTGGCTCTTATTACGGCAGCGGTTCAAAAAGGTTTGCATGATACAAGGGTCCCACTTACCGATGTGACGCATGGTGTCCGGGATACATTTTCTTAATTCTGCAAGGGCTGTTTCGGTGAAGTTCAGGTGCATTTTGATGGGGGTTTTACTATCATGCACATGCTATGAATGTTCGTTTTGTGAAAATTGCGGTATTTGTCCCCGAAAGCCACGCTGATGCGATCCGGAAAGCACTGGTGGAAGCGGGCGCCGGGCATATCGGGAAATATGATTTCTGTTCGTTTACGACGCGCGGCGTCGGCCGTTTCCGGGGGCTGGAAGGTTCGAAACCTTTTATCGGACAGCAGGGAAAGATCGAAGCGGTTGCCGAGGACAGGATTGAGGTTATTTGTCCTTCGTCGATATTGGACAAGGTTCTGAAGGCCGTCCGTGCCGTTCATCCGTATGAAGAGCCTGCCATTGATGTTTATCCATTGATGAATGAAGCATGACGAAGACGTTGACCCCGATGATGGTGCAATACAAGCAGATGAAGGCTAACTATCCTGATGCGATTTTGTTTTTCCGTCTCGGTGATTTTTATGAAATGTTTTTTGAGGACGCCGTTGAAGCTTCAGGATTGCTGCAGCTTACGCTGACTGCGCGGAACAAAGGCGACCACAAGGCTCCGATGTGCGGAATTCCTTACCACGCCGCGCCAAATTACATTGCCAAACTTACACGTCTGGGCAAAAAAGTGGCCATCTGCGAGCAGCTTTCCGACCCGAATTTGCCCGGGATTGTGAAGCGCGACGTTGTCCGCGTGATTACCCCGGGAACAACTCTTGATGACAACGTCCTTGAACAAAAGGCGAATAATTTTGTGGTGGCGATCGTTGAGGCCGCCGGCCGGTTCGGCCTTGCTTCAGCCGATCTTTCAACCGGGCATTTCCAGGTGACCGAACTTGAAAACATGAAGAGTCTTCTGGTGGAGATGGAACGGCTGCATCCGGTGGAAGCGGTTGTTGAACCGGAAATGAAAAACTCCCAGGTGATGAAACATTTTGGCGAAGCCCGCCTTTCGACATTCTTTTTTGAACACACTTTTCCGGGCGCGGGCGGCGGTGAAACAGAAGTCGCCGTGGCGGAGGCGGTGGGCGAATCCGCTGCGGACAAAGCCACCGCACTGCTTCTGGACTATCTGAAACAGACGCAAAAAACCGAACTTACGCATATCCGCACCGTTGAGCGTTACAGCACACAAGATTTCATGGCGCTGGACGAGGCGACGCTGAAAAATCTTGAGCTTCTTTCGACGCTTCGAGAAAACAACAAGGAAGGTTCCCTGTTTTGGGTGCTTGATGAGACCGTGACCTCCATGGGGGGACGTTACCTCCGTTACGTGCTTACCCATCCGCTGCTCCAGCAGTCCGTGATCGAAGAAAGACTGAACGCCGTGGAATCCCTTGTGAGGCATCCGGGAGTGCTTGATGACATCCGCACCTCGCTGAAAAATATTCTGGATCTTGAACGCCTACTGGCCAGACTGAGTCTTGGCCACGGGAACGCGCGCGACCTTTTGGCGCTTAAAAACTCGCTCCAGTCGGTTCCGGCTACCCAAAAACTGCTGGCTGATTTCCAGGGTGGTTTGCTTGAAAATATCCGCGCACATCTTCATGGGATGCCGCAGCTGACGGATGTTCTGGAACGCGCGATTGTTGACGAACCGCCGCTCGCGGTAAAAGAGGGCGGGATGATTCGCGACAGTTTTCATCCGGAACTTGATGAGATTAAAAAGATCAGCCGCGAGGGAAAGGGGTACATTCAGTCCCTGCAGGAAAAGGAGATTGCCCGTACTGGAATCAACTCTCTCAAAATCAGATATAATTCCGTGTTCGGATATTACATCGAGGTAAGCAAGGCCAATCTGCACGCGGTTCCGTCCGATTATATCCGCAAACAGACCCTGGTGAACGCCGAGCGTTATATCACCCCAGAACTGAAAGAGTATGAGGAAAAAGTCCTGGGTGCGGAAGAAAAAATCGTGGTGCTGGAATATTCCATCTTTAACCGGTTGCGTGAAACGGTCGTGGCGGAAATCGATGCCATCCAGCGTTTGGCACAGGCGGTCGCCCAGCTTGACCTGTTCTGCAGTTTCGCGAAAGTCGCTTTGACTCAGGGGTATTGCAAGCCGGTCGTGAGCCGGGATTTCGGTCTTTCGATTGAAGGGGGACGCCATCCGGTTGTGGAGAAGATGAGTTTTTCGAGTCAGTTTGTTCCGAATGACACGATTTTTGACTCCACCCAAAAACTCCTGCTGATCACCGGGCCGAACATGGGCGGAAAATCGACCTACCTGCGTCAGACGGCGCTGATTGTTTTGATGGCGCACCTGGGTTCTTTTGTGCCGGCCGCCAAGGCGACCATTGGGCTCGTAGACCGCATTTTTACGCGCGTCGGGGCTTCGGACAATTTGGTACGGGGGCAGAGCACCTTTATGGTTGAAATGCAGGAAACCGCCTATATTCTGAACAACGCCACGGCACGCAGTTTGATCATTCTTGATGAGGTGGGAAGGGGAACATCAACCTACGACGGCATGAGCATCGCCTGGGCGATCGTTGAATATTTGCATGATGCCGTGGGGGCGAAAACTCTTTTTGCGACGCATTACCATGAACTTATCACCCTCGCGGAAAAGCTTCCGCATGCCGAAAACTATTCCGTCGCCGTGAGGGAGAACGAATCTGAGGGCGTGGTTTTTCTCTACAAAATCGTGAAGGGCGGCGTTGACCGCAGCTACGGCATTGAGGTGGCCAAGCTTGCGGGATTGCCGCAGGATGTGGTGAGCAAAGCCAGGCAGATTCTGGTGGATCTTGAGGAAGGTTCCCATCAGGAAGCTATCCAGGCCGAGCTGTCAGATCCGGCCAAACGTGTCCCTGCCGATCAGATGCTTCTTTTTGAACGTCAGCAGCGCACGCTCGAGCAGTTACAAAAGATCGACGTCAATTCCTTGACGCCGATCGAAGCTTTGAACCGGATTGCCGCCCTTAAAAAAGAGAGCGAATAATCATTTCCCCTTAGAGTTTGAATGTCGATCCCCCCTGTGGAGGTGTCGGCTGGCTTGGCGGTATCGGTGGAGCTGGTTGGACGGGAGGTGTCGGCTGAACCGGCTGGGTTGTCGTGTTCGGTTGCGCCTGTGGTGCTTCCGGCGTCCCGTTCTGCGGCATTCCGCTCTGCTCGGATTTTTCCTCACGGGCTTTTTTCATGAACGCGTACTGGAAGACTACTGAGAAAGATCCAATGACGATACCGGGAACTATTCCGGCGATGTCTGTCACGTTTTGGAGATAACTCAGTGCGTTAAGCCCGGTGTCCGATGCGGGAGCCCTGTAGACCATCGTAACGATCTGCAGAAACAGCTGAGTGAGGATGCCACCCCCAATAGCTATCAGCAGCCCAAACACAAAATAGTTCCAGAAAATTGTCCCTGTAATGCCATCCGCCAGCTGAATACTTTCATCCAAAGCCTCTTTACTACTGACATCTTTGGAAAGAAGAATCGGAAATGCAAACACCACACGACACATTCTCTGGATGAGAAATAGAAGCACCACCAGCATGACCAGAGGCATAAACCCAAAGAATGACATAATTGGCTGCATCATGCTTACAAAACCGTTATCGCTGCTGGCTGCGGATAAAACTGTTGCCAGCATTCCCAGTCCGAAGACGATTCCCAGAACGGCGATGATCCACGCCCCCGTATACAGGAAAACCCGGACACTTAGTCCCGCAGCTTTCCCCAGTTTCTGAAGTCCTTCGCTAAATGCCTGTCCGAATGACAATTTGCCCTGGGTATCAGCGTAATATGATCCGCGAAGCGTTGTATTCACTCCTAGCAACTGGATCAACCACCCGATCAGGCCGACGGCGATCAGCCCACCGACGATCAACGGAATATTGATGTTCTTGATATTTTCTCCCGACGTCAACACGTTCAATCCCATAAAACTGAAAACGCCCATTTTGAGGGCAATACCCAGGAGAACCGGCAAAACAAAAAGCCCGCAGAAGGCTAAAAAGTGTTTTGAGTAGATGTTCCATGTTTCCGCGAGTACTACACCGAGTTGTGTTCTGACCGCACGGTACTGTGGTTTTTTGGAGTCCATAGGTTCGGGAGAATAATTATTAAGATCATTGTACAATAAACGTTATTCAGCTTCAACTTGAGCTTTTTCCTTCACGTTGCCGTTGTGCCCCGGCGGGGGTAGGTTTGCTTTGGCATCTCATCTTTTTTGCTATGGGACAGATTCAGCAACTTCCGGAAAATCTTATCAACCAGATCGCGGCCGGCGAAGTGGTGGAGCGGCCCGCCTCCGTGGTGAAAGAACTCCTGGAAAATGCCCTGGATGCCGGAGCAAAAAAAATCATCGTGGAAGTGAACGGCGGAGGGGACAGTTTTCTCCGCATCACCGACGACGGTTCAGGTATGGACCGCGCCGACGCCGTGATGGCTTTTGAACCGCATGCGACCAGTAAAATCTCGACGACCGACGACCTTTTCAATATCCGGACACTCGGTTTCCGCGGGGAGGCGATCGCGAGCATCGCTTCGGTTTCCTACGTCACTCTTCAGACCAAGAAACGCGGCGAAATGGAGGGAACCATTGTGATGGCGGAGGGTGGAAAGATCACCAAAATCCAGCCAGTCGGGGTACCGGAGGGAACCCAGATTGAAATTCAAAATCTTTTTTATAACACTCCCGCCAGGAAAAAATATTTAAAAAACGATTCGACCGAGTACCAGCATGTGATGGATACCGTTACGGGCATAGCCCTGACCTTTCACCAGGTTTCGTTTCGCGTGGTGCATGACGGCAAACTTGTTTTTGATCTGCCCGCCGTGGAGGACGAGTTTACCCGCATCCGGTCGGTGTTCGGCAAGAATATTGCCGATGATCTCATCCCGGTTTACTACGGCCATTCGCAGATTCAGCTGAAGGGTTACATCGGCAAACCCCTCATCGCCAGGTCGAACAGAAATTTCCAGTATCTGTTCATCAACCACCGCGAGGTGAAGTCCCATGTGCTCGGTTACGCGGTGAAACAGAGCTTTACATCCCTGTTGCCCAAAGAAAAATATCCGGTGTTTTTTCTGTATTTTGAAATCGATCCGCAGCTGGTGGACGTGAATGTGCATCCGCGCAAGCTGGAGGTCCGCTTCCGCGATGAACGGGAAATTTTCAGTGCCACGACCCAGGCCTGCAAAAAGGCTCTGGAGACTTACGTCCTTGCGCCGAACATCACCCATGACGCCCCGGAAAATTACTATGCCGAACGCAAAGCCCAGCCGTTGAAACTTCATGATGCCACCCAGGCGGTGAACGGCGAATTCGCGGCCGGTTCCGGTTCTGCCGAGGCTGTTTCCGTGGCGGCGGTTTCCGGTTTTGCCGCGGTTGCCGGCGCGGCTCCAGCCGAAACGGTACAGCAGGAGATGGAGTTTACCCGGGATTCAGACCTCCCCTCCCCTGTTCCTGCTTCGCCCGGACGGGAACGCAAAAATCTCGATCCGATCATTGCACTGGCACAACTCAACAACTCGTACATCCTTTGCCAGCAGGGAAGCTCGCTGGTACTGGTCGACCAGCACGCGGCCCACGAAAGAATCCGTTATACCGAGATTTTTGCCGAGTTCAGCCAAAAAAGTCTGACTACCCAGGCGCTCGTGTCCCCTTTTCAGATTGAGCTTTCACCACAAGAGATCGGTATATTTGAAGAGTACCGTGAGATTTTTCAAAAACTTGGTTTTGAGATCGAACCTTTCGGCGGCAAAACGTATGCGATTCACGCGGTGCCATCACACCTGGGGCAAAAGGATATCCAAAAGGCTTTCACCGGCCTTCTTGATGAGTTTTCCGAAGGAAAAAACAGCACGATCGAAGAGCAGAGCACCAGGGCGCTTACCTACCTTGCGTGCCGTTCGGCGGTGAAATTCGGAGACCCACTGGCGCGAGAAGAACAGGCAGCCCTCATTGAAAAACTGCAGACCATGGATCAGCCCTATACGTGTCCCCACGGAAGGCCGACGATGATCGTCATGTCCGCGGACGAGCTGAAAAAACGCTTTGGCCGGGACTACAGCATGATGTAATTATTCATTTCCGCCGGTTTATTCTCCCCCGATCAGCGCCGCCATGTAGGTGTCGTTTTCCAGCGCGGTTTTTGCGACCGCGTGATTTTTTTCCGGAAACTCCAGGTCGTTGGGGAAGAATTCGTAGAACTTCAACCCCTGAGCCACAAAAATGTGCTTTTCCAAAGTGCTCAGCACTATACCCGGCTGCCGCTGCGCGAAAAACCGGTAGGTTCCCGCTGTCGCGGTGTCCAGTTTTTCCGGCAGCCGGTAGCTGATGGTGACGGTCTGTTCCTCACCTGCGGGAAGGTCCATCTCGAACATGAAATAACTTTTGCCGATTTCCTCGTCGTTGCGGATAAGCACCGAATCCTTTTCAATCCCGACGGTGTTTATCAATGCCGCGCCGCGGGGAACGTAGCATTTGATGTAGGACTTATTTTTTCCGCTGCCCAAAATATACTGAACCGTCTGGGAAATATCGCCGTATCCGAACTCCCTGAGCATTGTTTTCCAGTGTGTCAGCTCCTTGGAAGTCCAGGTGTGTTTCCGCGTAAGCGTTACCTCGTCCGTCATGGTCCCGTCCTTGGATATCAGCGTGGTGTGCGTGATGGATTGTTGGATATACAGATCGCTTTTATTACCGCCGATGGAGGTGGTAATGACCTGTAAGAAATCTTCGTCCGGCTTCGTCCTGATGACCCTTCCGCTCAGTCCGATTTCGTCAAAAAGGCTCTGAATTTCCTGGTCGCGGGAGTACAGTAATATGTCGCGTTCTTTCAGGGCGTCGACGGTAAGTTTCACAATCTTTCCCATGTCTTTTGAGGCCATGAGCTGCTTCTGGAAAGCCGGTATAAAACTGCGGAGGATTTTTTTGGGGTCTTCCTCCCCGCTGAGTTTTGATTCGACCAGGTAGGATATGACCGTCTGATAGTTCTCTTTGGTGAGCGGCGCCTTGAGACCTTCCAGACTGACTGGACCGGTAACGTCAAAAAGCGACGCGATAAAATTCTGGTTGATCGCGATCACGCTGTCCACGCTGGGGCCTTTTTCTTTCTGCAGGAACCAGGCCGCTTTTTCGGCCGAAACGGCAAAGTCTGGGGAGTAATTTGAGTCCCTCATGCGCCAGTTTTTTGTAATCTTGGCGATGTCTTCCGGCGCAGGAATGTCCTCCTTGAGCTGGCCGTCCGTTTCGTAGATGTCGTGGAATTCGGTGTTGGTGATGTATCCGTCGTTCACGTCCACAATGAGATAACTTCCGATGAATCCTCCCGTCGGCCTGGCTTCCGCGTCATTTTGAAGCAGCACCAAATATCGGTGCATGTAGCGCTGGCCGAGCATTTTCATGAGGACGGGGATTTTATCCTGGGTTTCCTTGAGAATACTTTTGAGCTTTGCCACGGCGTCTTTGGCTTTGCCGAGTTTTGATTTCATCTGTTCCGGCAACACGTCCTCGCTGACTTGGGTCAGATTTTGACTCGCTGCCTCGATTTTTTCGGATGCGTGGTTCAGGAACGCGAGATCCTGTTCAAGTTTGCCGGTGAGCGAATCCCGGGGAATGATGCTGGATTCATCGACCGGTTCAACCTTCGTTTTCTTGAGTTCACCCAGGGAATTATTCCGCAGAAAAAGTGCGGGCAAATCCTGCAAATGCACGATGCCTTTGGCGAAATCAGATCCCGCCTCGCTGATGTTCTTCCCTGCTTCCAAAAGGTTCTGTGCTGATTCCACCGTTTTTTCACGGGTGAAAAAAGCGCTCTGGTTCGTTTCCAAAAACCTCAGGGACGCGAGCGCGTCGGAAAAATTCTTCGTCGATGCCGCGAATGAGTTCCCGGCTTCACCGAACTGCGCCTGCTTTGACTCGTCCCCCGCCTGGATCAGATTATCGTATCCGCTGTAGGCCGTGGCGATCACGTCGTTTTTGATGATGATGCCCCGCTGGTAAATGTTGACGATGTTGATCAGAAAAAGTATGAGCGTTCCCGCAGCCGCAAGTTTCATGAGTTCCGTAAGTCGTTCCTGTTTTTTAGGCCGGCCTTCGGGAACTTCAATAAACATGTATTTTTCCGTTTTACCGGCCCCCTCCTCCGATCTCTTTTTTGCGATATCCATGACTCTTTTTTTGCCCCCGGTAACCACCGTTTTCTGCCGGTCGATCATCGAAAGATCCAGGACATCCCCGGGCTTTTGATCGGCTTTTTTGGGTTCAGTTCTGACTTCGCCGATAGAGATCGGAGAAAGGTTCTGCTTTTGCAGGTCACGGAGAGTTTTTGATTTTTTCATACCTCTTTTTATAAAACGTCGACGACGTAGAGGGTCGAAATTCCGTCATCAAAAAAGTTTTTGGCCATGGTCATGCTGTTGAAGCCTTCAACGTACGGCTTTACGGCCGGATTTTGATCCAGTCCCAGGATCGGGGTGAGTGCCCCGAGTTTGATGTTGAAAATTTCGTCGGAGGACCGCATTGCCGGCAGCACCGTCCTGGTGAAGCCGTCCGAAACGCGGAGGTTACTTGGTATTTTTCCCGTTTTGCGGTCAATGATGGCGTTCAGATTCGCCGGGCCGGTGGAAATGACCAGGGTATTGTCCAGCAGCGCGTAACTGATGCTCCACGGCAGGTTTCCGAGTTTAATCATGGTGGCATTGTGGCCGTCATATGGAGTCTCAACGCGGGTGATGTCCTCGGCGCTGGCAACTATTTCCTGTCCTTTGGTGCCGTCGGGAAGCGTAACCTCCCTGATCTGCGGTGAGAAAATGGCCCGCTTTTTGATGAACGCGCTTACCAGTTTTTCCACACGGATCATGTCCTCGTTTTTGTCCGAAAGGTTCATGAAAACGGAAATGACCGGCGTTTCAAAATTATTTTCGACGGTGACCAGGTATTCATTTTTCAGCAACGGATAGACGTCCGCATCAAGGGAAATATCTTTCCCGAAGTACTTATCCTTCTGGGCTTCCAGGATTCCGTTGAAAATGGTCGAGTCGATGCTCGCGCCGTTTCCAAAGATCTCCCCGATGCGCTTGATCTCCTTGTACATGTCGTGACCTCCGGCGAACAGGATGGAGTTTTCGCTTGCGAGTTCGAGGAGTTTCCCTTCGTATTTTTCACTGTACGTGAGGTAGGTTTCGCCCTGGAGCTGACTGCGGTCAATGGCTTCAAACACCTGTACCGTAAGGTCCCTGTCGTTTACCACTGCGGTGAATCCCTGGGCGGCGAACATTTTCATGAAGGGCTGAAGCGCGATGAGGTCTCGGGATTTCTGCCCCTGGAACAAAGGATTTTTCAGCATGGTTTCGAACAGGCTCTGGGTGTTGGCGTATCCGAACATCAGACCGTACGGAGGAAGATTATTGTTCACTTTCTGGAACGTCGGATCGTCCTGGAGCTTCACAACCCCGCTCCCCTGGGCATCGAGGATCTGTTTCATGAGCGCCTCACTCCCGGCGAGCACGAGGTAGTTGTTCACAAAGGCAAAGTAGTAGTTCTGGCTGATCTTGTAGCGGTAGACCGTGTAGCCGTTGTACGTTTCCGTCAGCAGTTCGTCCCCGGCGTTGGCCAGCGCGCGGCCCTTGAGGAAGTTCAGCGTTTTTTCGGAACTTGTGTTTTCCACGAACATCAACAGTTTTACGCTCGCGTCATCGCCGGTCTGTTTCATGAGCACGACGCCGACCTTCCGGCCGATCCACGGTTCAATCTCGTTCTTGTAATCCACCGGAAGAATCAGGCTGGCAAGCTGGACAAGATTGGAAGCGTGATAGACGGGATATTTTTCAAAAAGTTTGGCGAATTTTTTCCCCTGGTCGGATTCACCGTCGATGTTCACTTCCAGAAAACCGACCGTTCCCTCTTTGGGCAGGAAGTGCGCTAGCGATTGCGGGCGGAACAGTCTGGTGTATAAAAAATAACCCACAAATCCGATCATGAACACGCCGATCAGAACCAGCAGGGCTCCCCTGGCTTTTTGCTTTTGCGCGTCGGTAAGAAGAGGTTTTCGGGGCTTCTTTTCCTTTGGGGGTTTCGGTTCGTGTTTTTTCTCCTCATGTTTTACTTCTTCGCGCTTCGTCTCTTCTCGTTTCGCCTCTTCCATTTTCATCTCTTTGATCTGCGCGGCCTGCTCCACTTTTTTTTCGATCGCCTCGGCTTTTGCCTCGGCTTTTGCTTCAGCTTTTGCCTCGGCGGCGGCTTTTTGCTGGGACTTCTTCTTTTTTCCGGTACCGAAAATTTTCTTGAGAAGTTTTTTCTCCTCTTTGGCCTGTCTTTCCCGTTCGAGTTGCTCAGGTGTTTTTTCGATTTTTTTTGTTGATGCCACTGTTTTCTTTTTGCCTTTCTTTCCCATAAGTAATTCAGAAAAAAGATGTCGTTCCAGTGAGCAATAGTATCTCAGAACAGCCTTGAAAGTTCAAGCTGATTGCTGTTAGAATACAGGCCCGAACAGCTCATAAGTTTTCTCATTTTTTCAGTATCAAAAAAATATGCTCGCAAAAGACCTCAGACGACGATTCATTGATTTCTTTGTCCAGAAACACCAGCATGCGGAAATTCCCAGTTCATCGCTGGTTCCGGAAAACGATCCAACGGTACTGTTCACCACGGCCGGGATGCATCCGCTGGTTCCCTATCTGATGGGAGAGGTCCATCCCGCGGGCAAACGTCTGGTGGACGCCCAAAAGAGCCTACGTACCGATGATATTGACGAGGTGGGCGACGCCACGCACTGCACGTTTTTTGAAATGCTCGGCAACTGGTCGCTCGGGGATTATTTCAAGAAAGAGGCGATCGAATGGAGTTATGAATTTTTAACCGCTCCCCAGAGCGAGGGGTGTCTGGGACTGGATCCGAACCGTCTGATGGTGACCTGTTTTATGGGCGACAGCGACGCTCCGCGCGACGACGAAGCCGCCGGACACTGGGAAAAACTCGGATTCAAACGGTATATGGACGCGAAGGCCGACGACAAGAAACTCATTTTCTTTTACGAAAAAAAGAAGAACTGGTGGGGGCCTGCGGGACATATCGGCCCTTGCGGTCCCGATACGGAAATGTTTTATGATATGTGCCCGGATTTAGCCTGGGACAAACATAAACCGGGTTCCACCGAGAAGGCCCAGAACCGCTACCAGCCCGGGGACCTGAAAGGCAAATGCCATCCGAACTGCGAATGCGGACGTTATGTTGAAATCTGGAACGACGTGTTCATGCAGTACAACAAGCAGCCCGACGGTTCCTATGTTCCCTTGAAACAGCAGAACGTTGACACGGGCATGGGGCTGGAACGCGTCGCCGCGATTTTGCAGGGCGTGCCTTCCCATTATGAAACCGAACTGTTCCTCCCTTTGAAGGAGAAGATCAAGGAACTGGCCGTGGGACCAAAGAGCGCTGAAACTGAAGCCGAACAGATATTCTCGGGAAGAATTATCGCCGACCACATCCGCGCGTCTACTTTTATCATGGGCGATCCATGGGGCGTGGCTCCTTCGAACAAAGACCAGGGATACATTCTGCGCCGTCTGATACGCCGTGCGATCCGTCACGCCAAAATGATCGGCATTCACGGCAATTTCACGGACATCCTGGGACAGATCGCCATCGATATTTACGGCGACGTCTATCCGGAACTTAAGGCCCGCCAGGCTCAGATCATTGATGAATTCAAACGGGAGGAAGCCAAATTCCAGAAAACGATCGAGCAGGGTTTGCGTGAGATGCGCAAAATCTGGAACGACGACAACTGCAAAAAAGAGCTGGCCGTTGAAAACGGCGACAAGGCGTTCTTTGTGTATGAAACGTACGGATTCCCGATTGAAATGATCAAGGAGGAGCTTGGAAAACTCGGGTACTCAATTGACGAGAAGGCCTTCACAAAGCGCTTTGACGACGCCCATAAGGCCCATCAGGAAAAATCCCGCGCGGGTTCGGAAATGAAGTTCGCGGGTGGTCTTGCCGACCATTCATGGGAATGCACGATGCTCCATACCGCCACCCATTTGCTGAATCAGGCTTTGCGGAACGTCCTCGGAACCCATGTTGAACAGAAGGGTTCCAACATCACCGCCGAACGTCTGCGTTTCGACTTCAATCACAAAGAAAAGATGACTCCGGAACAGGTGAAACAGGTTGAGGAGATCGTGAATACCCAGATCCAGCGCGACCTGCCGGTGAGTTTTGACATCATTACGGTGGACGAAGCGAAGGGCAAAGGGGCCATCGGCGTTTTCCCCGACCGTTACGACGAAAAGGTGAAGGTGTACCGCATGGGCGATTTCTCCTACGAAATCTGCGGAGGCCCTCACGTGCCGAACACCGGCTCCCTCAAGAAATTCAAGATCACCAAAGAAGAGGCCGTTTCCGCGGGCATCAGGCGCATCAAGGCCGTGGTTATCGGGGCGGGACTGAAGGAGTAGGTACCAATTCTTATACCTCTTTCTTCTTCGGCACGACCCTGCACATCTCTTTCACGTTTTCGAGCCCTTCCAGATCGACTTCGTTTCCGTTCAGCTTGATCTTCTTTTTCTGAACCCAGCGGAAACCTTTTTCCGGCACGACGACGGCAATATCGATGGCTCCCCCAACTCCGGGGGAAGATCCCGGTGCGCTCCAGGTTCCGTCGGTAATTTTCTGGATGTATTCGGTAATCTTGATGGCGAGTTCGGAAAACTCCACGGCATCCTGAAGGGTCATGGTTCCCCAGTTGATCACGTATTCCTGGTCGTCGATCATGCGCAGTAATTCGGTTTTTTTATTGTCGGGCAATCCCTGGACAACCGATAATCTTTTGATTTCCGGGCTCCAGCCGCGGATGATGCGGATGAGTACGTCAGTCTGCCCGATCCAGGTCGCTCCGGACTGGTCCCGGCCCAATTTGAGCACAAGTCCGTTTTTTTCCTTTGGATCGGGGATGGTGATTTTGTACACCATGTTGCGTTTGTTCACGTCATGGCCGGCCACTAAAAATTCCAGGATGGACTGGTAATATTTCTGTTCCTGCTTCTGGCCTTTTTCGTCTTTGTAATCAAATATTACGCACTCCAGTTCAAAGCGGTATTTGACGTCTTTGCATCCTTTGTCCTCAAGCCGTTTTTTTTGCCCCTCGGCGTAGTTCGTCAAAAATTTGCTGTAGATGTCGGAAAAAAAGTCGTAGAGTTTATCGACGATATCCGGTAAATCCATGGATTCCAGATCGTAGTCGCACTTGAACTGGTGGATGTGCTGCTGGATGTTTTTGTTCTCCAAAAAGGAGATCCCGCAGGCCATCGCCCCAACGTGCTTGTTGAGCTGGAAAAGTTTCATGCGGGTGTCTGAACCCACCCGTACATCCCCGACCGCATTGCGGTAGGTTTCCATGCTGTCCGCTGCCATGACGTTCCCCTCATTGGTGGTGACAACGATCGCTAAACTCATAAGAATTCTTAAAGGCTTGATGTAGGGAAAAATTAGCCTATTTTTCGATATCTTTCAACTTGTTCTTCAATCGAGATACCGGATGGAGTGTGTAATGGCACAAAGTGAGTACGTTGCCGTTCATCCATAAAAGTGGTATAATCAGATAAGGTAGATGTGGCTAAAAATACGCAAAATATTGCTCCAGTTATGGAAATTACCCTGTGTCTTATTGTTAAGGACGAAGAAAAGAACCTTCCTGCCTGCCTCTCCTCATTTGAAGGAGTTTTTGAAAAACTTGTCGTCGTTGATACGGGCTCAACGGACAAGACCGTCGATGTTGCAAAGAAGTTCGGCGCGGATGTTTTCCATTTTGAGTGGACGAAGAATTTTTCCGAAGCGCGGAATTTCGCCCTGGGTAAGGTACAAACTGAATGGACGATGATGGTGGACGCGGATGATACGCTTGAATCAAAAGACCGGCTTCTGGCGGAACTTGGAAAACTTTCGGAGGAAACTTTGGGGGTATTTCTTCCGTATTTGTATTCAAATGTGCGAAAAGGACAAGGAAACATGGCTTTTCTTCCACGAATCTGGAAAACGGCTTTAAGGCTTACCTATGTTCTTCCCATTCACGAGTATTTGAACGTTCCACCTGAACCCCTGCAAAAATTCGTACGGGTCAACGTGCCGCTGCTACATCATAAAAGCGAAGAGGGGTTTTCAGAAAGTTTCCGGAGGAACGTGGAAATCCTTGAACATGCCTACGAAAAAGGCGACCGCCATCCCCGCATTCTTTTTTATCTGGGGCATGACCATTTCTACGCGGGCGACATCGATGAGTCGCTGAAATGGTTCAAGAAATTTCTCCGTTTAAAGACCAGGCATCCTCACGAGGCGTACAAAGCCTGGATGATGATCGCCAAAATACATCTGAAGAAAGGAGACCATGTGGCCATGAAAAAAGCTTATCATCAAGCCATAAAAATATGTCCGGATTTCCTTGAGCCGCATATTTTGCTCGGGGATCTGTCGTTGCAGGAAAAAAAATATGAAGCGGCGGTTCAATATTACAACGAAGCACTGCATTGCAAACCCCCGCGCACGCATATTTTCCTGAACATGCATTTGGATTATGCTTACGCCGAACGTAAACTGCACGAAGCTCTGAAGGCCATTGAACCCCGCACGCCATGATGACGATTTTCTTCACTATTTTTCGGCTTTTCCTGGGCTCAAAACAGAAACACCTGCTGGTGATGTTCCAGAACAACTACGAACTGCGCGGCAGCGGCGGATTTTTAACGCAGTTGCTCGATATTACGCTCGGGCGGTTTCGTTTCTCCCCGTCTTTTCTCCATGATTACCATGATCTGAAACCGAAGGAGTTTATTCCCGCTCCGCCGGATGTGCAGAAATATCTCCATCACCAACACTGGTATTTACGTGACTCCAATCTTTTTGGTGATTTTCAGGCTTCGGCCCGGCAGGTCATTGAGAATTATCAGTCAGTTTTTCCGCACCATGAAGCCGCGGGCGTGGTCGCGGTAAATTTTCATTTTCTTGAAAGATTAATGGAGGTTCTTGGACCCGTGCGCGTTGGCACGAAAACTTTTGATGCCGACACTGTTTTTATGGAGCTCTCAACCAACGTTTCCGACATCGATAAACACAACCTGGAAGAGCTCATCGGCAGAAAAAATATTATTAAGTCCCTTTTTTCCGCCGTTATCCGCACTTGCCTGGTGAGGTTCTGGAAGTGGCGGGGAGTATGGGCGCTTGCCCGCAAGTCGATGGATACCAAGGATCTCCAGCTGTTTTCCACGGATGAACGCTTGGAATCTCAACTGCTTCGCAAAGGCCTGGCCCAGGATTTTTCGGCACGAAACGCCAAAGATTTTCTGGGCATCGTTGAAAACAATTATCTCGGTCTTAAGAGCAACCGCTACATCCGCAGGACCGTTTTCCATGACGTCGTTTTTGAATTTGATCGCACTTCAAAAAAACTGTCGGATGCCCTGGTGCGGGTCAAAATTGAATGGAAACATACGGGTCATTACAATTATCCGCTCTCCGGAACGTATCAGTCCGTAGCCAAAATCCATATTCCGCTGTCCGCCCAAAACGTACAGATTCTGCATGCACCGGAACAGCCCGCGTTTGAAAAGACGCCTGACGCGACCGTCGTAAGCGTCCACCAGATTCTGGGTATCCAGCAGTCTTCCGCGATCGATTTTACTTATCGGCTCCCTGCCGAACTTTTCCGCGAAGGCGGTTACCATTTCAGGTTCATCAAACAGTCCGGAGTGCTGCTCGAGCATCTTCATTCGACACTCAGGTTTCCGGATCAGTTCAGGGCAAAACTGCTTCAAAAACCATTGAAAGGCGGAAGGGGCGAATATCCCGGACTCGCAAAGGTTCAGGACAATGTCGTTTTCCTTGATGCTCCCCTGATCGACAGGGACCTGGATTATCATTGCGGGGCGGAGATGAACAATCAGCGTCCTCGCATTTTTTATCATGAAATGACAGGCCCGAATACTTTTGAAATCCGCTTTAACGAATCTGTTTTCTTGGATGAGGCCAAATTTTCGGTCCAGGTGACAGGACGCGACAATTCACAAAACTATACCGTTGAAACCCTTCGGCTTGATCAGGATAACCGACGCCTGGTTTTTCGCACCACCGACGTACCCGACGATGAAGAAAAATTTTATAAAATTACCCTCAACGGTCTGGTGAATGTTGTCGGGAATCCTCTTGGAAAAAGGTCTCTCACCGTTGTCTACCGATCGAAATATTTCGTTGATCACAAGCAGGTGACAGATCAAACCCCCTCGGGTGCCAGCCGCCCTGTACATCCACAAGGCGGAACGAATCTTGTCATCATTTTCGGGCCGCCAGCCGTAGGAAAAACTACCGTTGGAAGGGAACTCGCAACGATCTCGGGTTATACCCTTTTTCACAACCATATGTCAGTTGAACTGGCATTAAACTTTTTCGATCGTGCTCATAATATTTTCCCGCGACTCGTCAATGATCTCCGAAAGCAGATATTCCTGGCATCAATCAAGGGAGGGCTGAAAGGTGTTATTTTTACATGTTGCTGGGCACTCAACAAAGAGGAAGACAACAACTATATCTTGTCCATCCAGCGGCTTTTTGAGCAAAACGGGGGTAAAGTTTATTTTGTCGAGTTGTCCGCGACACTCGATGAACGTCTCAAACGAAACAAGTCACAGGACAGGCTGAATGAGAAACCTTCAAAGCGCGACCTGGAAAAGTCGGAAGAGCGGATGTTACTGTATGAAAAGGATAATACTTTCAATAGCGATGAAAACGGAATTGGCAAAAAGAATTCCATTAAGATAGAAAATACCGGCCTTGATCCGAAAACCGTTGCCGAGCGGGTTCAGGATGCTTTTCATTTGTAGCGGCGCATTTTGTCCGTCCTAATATTTTTTATCCAGCGAGTGCAAAAAATGGCGTTCCGTTCCTCCGAACTTCTTTTTGAAGGTGGAGATGTCTTTCCAGGGATGGTCGGGAATATTTTCCGGAGCTATCCCCCATAAATCGTATTCGGCGTATCCGGCCTTTTTTGCAAAACGCATGATCTCCCAATGGAGCAGGTAGGGAGCCATTATTTCGCGGCGCTTGTCCGATGATCCCCCGAAAAAATAGGTCGCCCGGCTGCCGAAAAAAATGACCAAAGCCGCGGCCAGGGGGGTGTTTTCATACTCGGCGACAAAAATCGTTCCGGCCTTTTCTCGTTCCAGAATCGGCAGGAGTTTATCAAAATAAAATTGTTGTTTTGACGGGAAATTTTTCCTCCCGACCGTGCTGGCATAGAGTTCGAGAAAATGTTCGTAATTACCTCGGCCAAGTCCTTCCTTCACCGTGACTCCGTGTTTCTGCGCCACCCTGATGTTGTATCGTCCTTTGGGGTGCATTTCCTTCAGGAGTGATTCTTCGGACCGGGTGAGGTCTATGACGAGCGTATTGCGGGGTTCAAACGTTTCCGACGCTGCTTTAAAATCTTTGAAAAATCCGGGGTCGTGTTCCGTACGGGGTTCAATCCGCAAATAGGTAGTTTTAAGATCCGGTTCGCGATCAACGATTTTTTCTTCAATACAGTCAAGGATCGCTTTCCAGTATTTTCCGGCATTTTTGTCTTTGTACGGTAAAAACGGACCTTCAGGGATGGAAAGGAAGTTTGTTTTTTCCTTACCGTTTCCCACGAATTTCAAAACCGCCGAACCCGCTACCATCTTTTTCCCATCAAAGACACCCAGTTTCCAGCTTTTCCAGCCGACTTTCTCACGGAATTCACACCAGAAATTTGACTGCATGAAGGGGAAATCCGGATTCTCCTTTGTGTAATGGTCCCACGCTTCATTGGTTATATTTTTGCAGTGCAACATCGAATTCTCTTGAAAAACTGCATGAATTGTATCATGTTTCAGCCGAACCGGGCCGTAGACTGATTAATTGCTTTATGTTATAATAGCTTGAAATAAGCATTCCTATGACTGACGAGAAAAAAAAAGGCACCGAGTCGTCCGAAAGTGAAACCGACCCCAATGTCCGTGAGGGTGTTGAGCAAGACAGTGCCAAAGAAGGGAAAGAATCCACCGACACGACTCCAAAAAAAGGTCCGGTAAAAAAGATCCAGGCCAAGACCAAAGCAAAGGCCGAAGCGGCACGATCGGCCCCGGAAGTTGACCGGTTGAAACATAAACTCGACCGCTTTTTTAAATGGGGTCTCCTCGTTTCTTTCCTGGCGCACAGTCCTATCATTTTTGGAAGGACGGACAAAGAAGGTCATCGCTACTGGAGCCTGGGATTTATCGATTTTGGCGGCGGTCACGGACTTGTCCTTGGTAAGGAGCATCAGGAACCTGCACTCGAGGAGAAGATCAAGGAAAAAATGAAGGATGAAACTCCCCCACAATGGGAGGAGGAAGTGCGTGAAAGTTTAGTGAAAGAGCTTGGGAAAGAGGATGCGGAAAAGCTTATCGGGGAGATTGATCCCGACGCGTTGGAAGGTTTCAAAAAGGCCCAGGAAGCCATCGAGCAACGCAAAGCTGAACGCGCAGGGCGCATCGACCAGGCCAAATTTGATGAATACAAGAAAAATCTGCTGGAACGCCTGGAGAAAGGTGAAAAAGTTTCTTTCCGTGATTTTGTATTTGAGGTGGAATTGCTCGGATTGGGCATTGATCCAAAGGATATCGAAAAGGCCAAAGCCGTATTCCTTGAAGAGATGCAGGCTCTGGACAAGGAGAAACCGGCGGTACCGACACGTGAATTTTTACAGAAGGTCGTGGGGCTTTCCGAAAAAGATGAAAAAAATGATGCCTATGAGCCCACGCGCACTTCGCTCGCCGAATATCTGGTGCGGAAAAAAGAGGGCAAGCGCGGGAACTGCAAGGCCCGCGGAAAGTACCAGGCCATGGCGCTGGAATACCTTTATCCGGAGCGGCGCAAAGATATACTCCTGCAGAAATTTGGCGATCATATCCGCGCACTGTTTGAGGTGGGGAATGATATCTATGTTATGGAACCCGGAGTACAAATGTTGAAAAAAGAAGATCTGAAGGGAACCATTACTTTTACTCTCGACGAATACATGCTTTCCACCGCGGGTAAAAAAATCGTGAAGCATGTCGATGAAGTCCCCAAAGAAGAGCAACAAGCCGATCTTCCGACGATCAATGACGATACGGCTTTTAAAGAACCTCAAGCGGATGGACGGCTGAAAAATGCTTCAAATAACCACCAGTTTTTGTACAAGGAAAAGAAATTTGCTCCAAAGGAAACGGAGGGGATGAAGCTTCCGCCAAGTTCCAAAAAGGTCCGCGAAGAAAATGAACGGGTCCGGCGTGAACTGGAATACGAAGACCAGAAGAAAAGGCATGAAGAAGAAACCGCCAAGCATAAGCGAAATCTGGAGCGTGCAATCAAACCGGGAGAGGGTCCAGTTCCGCCCGTGAATCCTTTTGTGACCATGGAGACGGCCGAATGGGTGGTCGTCCTGAACGAAGGCAAAAGTCTCGGGCCTGAGGGCGAGTGGAAAGAGGAGGACATGGAAGAGATTCTTCCGTGGAAACAGAAGGATTATCCGGATATCGAGCTGTCCGACCGTATCAGCTGGAAAACTTTCAACGGCGGCAGAATGGCATTCGGATACGGCGCCGGTGTCGGGGAACTTCCCGGCCTCATCAACCCTTCCCCTGCGACGATCAAGAGAATAAACGCGTTCGCCGTTGAGCAGGTCAGGTACGAGGACCACGCTATTTTCGGACAGAATACCTGGCGGGAAATTTTCAATACTTCAATTCCCCGCATCGAGTTGGATCTGGGAACTGCGCGTCTTTCCATGGGCTTGAAACATTTTCTTGCTTCCCCCAAGGGTGAGAGCGCCAGGAAATATAGCGGAGAACTCGTCTTGGTTGTCCCGCAATATATACCAACGGATGCTACAGGTTCTAAATCGGAAAATTCCGCAAAAAAACGTCAGGAAAACCAGCCGCACTCCGAGTTTCCGGAGGACGAATTCAGACTGCTTTTACAGGGAGATGGAGGGCTTCATTTACGATATCCGGAAAGGGATTTTAACGAAAAAGAGATTGAGATGATTTCGCAAAGCACCCGACCGTACGTGTTTGTGGACGGTTATGTCTGCAACTACAATGCCAAGGCTCTTGCCAAGATGAAAGAGTCCAAGAAGACCGTGCTGGTTCTGACCGACGGGATGTATTTTGAGGTCATGCACCGTATGCCCGAGTTGCTTCTGGAGCCGCATATTAAAGCCGCGAGTGAGCAGTTTTCGCAGGAGCAGTATTTACAAAACCCTAACCATATTCTCATCAATGCCTATACGCTGAGGGCGTCTTTGGGGGGAATGGCGGGAGGGAATACGGAGGCTGCCGCCCGGCAGACAAGGCTTACCCAGCTTATTCAGCTGATGGAGGAAAAGCACATGAGAGCCTTCAGTCATGACCCGGAAAGAGGGCAGGCGGAGCTTGAACGTCTTCAGCAAAAAGCCTGGGAACATTATCAGGACACCCACGACGACGGTCCAATCGGATGCATGGGTATTTGTCCGCCGCCGGATGATATGACAATCCAAACCTATGTCGAAAGTAACGGTTTCATCAAGCCATACCAAAAACAACAGTGAGTTCTTCCCAATGGTGCGTCTTGACTTGTTTTGGTGACCCCGGCGGGAATTGAACCTGCATCTAAGCCTTAGGAGTGCCTTGTTCTATCCGTTTGAACTACGGGGTCACGCGCGGTTTTCCGGTTTGATTAGTCGTTTTGAGGAGCCAAAACAACGACCTCCATTTTTTCCTGCGGCAGTTCGTTGCGGCCGTTCACGGTGAATTTGTCCCTTGGATTTGCCGCAGGCACCCCCGTCTTTTTCAGGAAAGCCTCCAGATCACCTGCCTCCGCCTTGAGGCCGGGTGTTTTGTATCCGACCGGAATCACGACGCGGGGTTCAATCTCTTCGATGGTTTTGTGCAGCTCTTCCAGATTGCCCCTGAGGGGAACGACCAGAATATCCACGTCGCCGATGTTCTCCATGAGTTCGTCGGTGACCGGAACGGTGAAATCGCTGATGTAACAGACCTTCATCCCGTCGGCGTCAAAGCTGTAGATCATGTCTTTTCCGGCCGCTTTTTTGCCTTCAGCAGCGGAGGTGATTTCGAGCGATGTTATCGCAATGCCCGCCACTTCGTATTCACCCGGCCAGGTCAGGACTTTTGGTTCCCCTCCCACGGCCTCCGCATTGTTGGACTTATTTTCCTCGTTGCTCAAAATGACAACATTGGCTTTTACTCCAGGGAATTTGAGACCCACATCGCTCGCGTAGGGATCGACGACAAGCGTCCCTCCCTTGGTTTTGACTCCAAAACTGTTGTATCCGTACCAGGTAATTTCCATAGGTTAGAATTTAGAATTTAGGGATTAGGGTTTAGGGTCTAGAATGAGGTTTCATGGTTCCGGAGGCCCGCCGGAACCTGTTCCATTGAGATGTTGCTCACTTTGTTCGTGCGTGGCTCAGGAACTATAATGCATTTTTCTGGGATTGTAAATTTCCAGCGTCTGTATTACTTTAAATGCGACCTTTTTTCTTTTCTCTATGTCGAAAATCAAAACTGTCCATGCGCGGGAGATCCTTGATTCAAGAGGAAATCCGACTGTCGAGGTTGCGGTGACCACGGAAAAGGCCTCCGGCGTGGCCATGGTGCCCAGCGGTGCTTCGACGGGTAGTCATGAGGCCCTTGAGCTCAGGGATGGGGATGCCAAACGGTACCTGGGGAAGGGTGTTTTAAAAGCCTGCGGGAACGTCAATAAGGATCTCGCCGCGCTGGTGGTCGGCCGGGAGGTTGATGACCAACAGGGGCTCGATGAGGCGATGCTTCAACTTGATGGTACTCCGACCAAGAGCAAACTCGGCGCGAACGCCATTTTGGGGGTTTCCCTGGCCTGTGCGCGTGCCGCCGCGGCTGAAAAAGGCGTTGGACTGTATGCCTCTCTGAATGCCGGAGCGACGCTGCTTCCGGTTCCCATGATGAATATTATGAATGGCGGCAAGCATGCCGACAGCGGACTGGATATCCAGGAGTTTATGGTGATGCCAGCCGGGGCTCCGTCTTTCAGCGAAGCCATCCGGATGGGCGCTGAGATTTTCCATCATCTCGGCAAATTATTGAAAGCCAATGGATATGCCACGAGCGTGGGCGATGAAGGTGGATATGCTCCGAGCCTTCCCGATCAGGAGTCCGCTTTTGAATATGTTTTTAAGGCGATTGAGGCGGCGGGGTATCATGCCGGGCAGGATGTTTTTATCGCCCTGGACGCGGCCGCTTCGGAGTTTTATGACGCCTCAAAGAAGGTGTATTCTTTTAAGATTAAGGGCAAAAAAGAGGAGCTTACGAGCGCCCAGATGGTGGATTACTGGGTTGATCTTGTGGGTAAGCACCCGGTTATTTCCCTTGAGGACGGCCTCGCCGAGGACGACTGGGACTCCTGGAAAACCCTCACCGAGCGTGTGGGAAAGAAAGTGCAGATCGTGGGCGACGACCTTCTCGTCACGAATGTTGAACGTCTGCAAAAGGGTATCGACATGAAGGCTGCGAACTCCATTTTGATCAAGGTGAACCAGATCGGTTCGCTGACCGAAACGGTGAGTGCCATCCGGCTTGCCCAGAAATCGGCCTGGACTACCGTCATTTCCCACCGCAGCGGTGAAACCGAGGACACCACGATTGCCGATCTGGCCGTCGCCCTGAGTACGGGACAGCTTAAAACCGGGTCATTGAGCCGCAGCGAGCGGGTCGCAAAATACAACCGCCTCATGAAGATAGAAGAAGAACTCGGTTCCAAGGCGCAGTTCCTGGGCAAAAAAGTTTTTACGCAGCTTAGCTTCTAATCCAGGGCGTATGATTCAGACTACCAAGGCCGGAGATGTCCGGGGCGCTTATCCAAAGCGCGCGGCAGATTCGCATAAAGGTATGAACGGGAGGATTCTGATCGTAGGCGGAAGCATCGATTACTACGGGGCTCCGCTGCTGTGCGGCTATGGGGCTTTGCGCGGCGGTGCCGACCTTGCATACATCTTCGTCCCGGAGTGCAATTTTGACGTGAGCCGCACCCACTATCCCGATTTCATCGTGAAAAAGTTCCCGGGGGAATATCTGGATATGAAGGGCGTCACTCCGATTCTTGAGTTCGCTAAAAAATGCGACGTACTTCTGATGGGGCCGGGCATGGGCGAACGCGAAGAGACTTCCGAAGCCATGAAAAGCATCATCGAAAACTGTCCGATTCCCATGGTTCTGGACTCTTCGGCGATCCAGGTTCTCCAGAAGATCAAGAATTTCCCTCTGCAGCAAAAAGCGGTCATTACTCCGCACCACAACGAATTTGAACACCTGACGGGAAAGGACGTAAAAGTTTCCGGGTCCGTTTCCGGCAAGGTCGTGCTGGCCCGTACCATTGCCACGGACCTTAAAATCAATATTTTGCTCAAAGGTCCCCAGAGTATCGCCGCCTCGGAAGATGGCACAACCGTCATGAATTCGACCGGTAACGCGGGCATGACCGTGGGAGGAAGCGGAGACGTATTAAGCGGATACATCGCCGCGTTAATCGGCCAGGGGGCAAACCCTTTTGATGCCTGCCGCATCGGATCATACGTTTTTGGAAAAGTCGGCGACTCCCTCTTGAAACAGAAAGGATACGGTTATACCGCCAGCGACCTGGCCTCGGAACTCCCCTTCGTCATTCGACAATTCGCGCCCTGAACTTCACTTCCCCGATGATAAAAAACTACCGAAAGGATTTACCTATTTTTCAGTTCCATTCCCTTCAGAAATTTTCCGACGAGGTTGATCATGCCGTTCTTTCGCGGCTTGGAGGCGTCAGCAAAAAGCCGTTCGACAGCCTGAACGTGAGCGCGACCGTTGACGACAGCACCGAGGATGTTCTCAGGAACCGGTCCATTATTTGCGGCTCGTTCGGACTGGTGCCCGAAAGGCTCATTGCCGCAAACCAGATTCACAGCAGCAATGTCCGTGTGGTTGACGATGCCCTGCTTTCCGCCCATGAAGCAAACCGGGATATCGATGATGCCGATGCTTTTGTGACGAATGTGCGCGGTGCGGCACTGATGATGAAAGTGGCCGACTGCCAGGCGATTCTCATGTTTGACCCTTACCAAAAAGTCATCGCCGCCGTCCATGCGGGATGGCGCGGACTTATGAAGGATGTCAGCGGCGCTGCCATTGAGGTCATGAGGAAAGAGTTTGGAGTGAAGCCTGAACATCTGGTCGTTGGGATCAGCCCTTCTCTTGGCCCATGCTGCTCGTTTTTCAGCAACCCCCGGGAAGAGCTTTCCTCCGATTTTGAACCGTACATCAAAAGTGACAATACTGTTGATCTCTGGAAGTTCAGCACCGATCAACTGGTCCGGCACGGGGTGCAGGCCGACCGCATTGAACATGCCCGCGTCTGCAGCATGTGCGGCGCTGGGGAAAAGTTTTATTCCTTCAGGCGCGATCGTGGAGTAACCGGCAGGTTTGGGGTTTTAATTGTTTTGAAGTAGGTCATCCAGACGTTTTTGCGCGTCCATGTATTGAGGATTCAGACGGACTACTTCGGTGAGACTTTTCACCGCGAGGTTTTTTTGGTCGATCTGCGCGAAAATTTTCGCGGCCTGGTATGCGTACAGCGGGTTGTTAGGACTCAATTTTATGGCTTGCTGCAGGCTATTTATGCCTTCAACCATGTAGGCGTCGTTCTGTTCCAGATGGGAAAGTTGAATGGACGTCACCCCCATGTTGTAAAAAGTGCTCGGATGAAATTTATTGATCACGCTGGCTTTCTGGTAGTTCTGGAGGGCTATCTGGAGGTACTGTTTGGTGTATTCGGCATCGAATTCGGTCTGCGTGCCGTTCTTGAACGCAAAATCGCCGAATGCTTCGTAATATTCGTACCGGTAGGGTTGGTTCCTCAAGATTTCTTCGTACCACAACCGGGCGTTTTCCGGACGCCCAAGGCTTTCTTCAATCACGGCGCTTTTATAGTTATATTCCGCCAGCGCTTCCCGTGCGGTGAAGAACCCTGCCCAAATAATGATGACCATCAACGCGCAGACCGCGAGTTCCTTTACCACCGGTTTCAGTCTTACAGCCGCGGATTTTTGCTCCAGAGATACCGAGCTCATGCCGGCACCCAGCAGCAGGAAAAATATCGTCAACGTATCCGCGACGCCAAAATTCGCGATCACCTGGATGAGATACACCATGAGCGCTCCTTTGATTCCCAGCGTGATATAAAACATCTCATCGGGCTTTTGGCGCTGGAATATTTTTTTGTCGATGGCGGAAAAAACAATGAACAGAAGCGCCAGGTACGCCGCCAACCCCAGGAATCCTTCGGTTACGAGAATGTCGATGTAATCGTTATGGGAAGACTCGGGCGTAATCTGGTATTGAATGTCCCCCGGGCCCGGCACACGGTAATCGTAACGGCGGTACTGACTGTACATGTCGCGGAACGTGCCAAGTCCGAACCCAAGCAACGGACGATCTTTCACCATATCGAAACTGCTCATCCACCAGCTTAAACGGTCCGGAGGGAATCCTGATTCGGCGGATTCTACCCCCTGCTGCATTCTTTGAACCACCGGTAATGTACTCAACGGTTCGCGGAAAACGAAAACGGCCCCTGCAATAACGGCTATTCCCACGACAAACGCCACCCATGTTTTTTTTATGAACTTCCGGAGGTTTTGGCTCCGTATGCCAAGGATGATGAAGACGGTAAGCAGTGCGAGAACGGTTGCCGCCAGAGCCGCCCGGCTTCCCGTGAGGAGTACGACGAGGAACGCGGCGTGAGCGCAGAGTATCAGCAGCCTCTGTACGATTTTATTTTTCAAAAAGGGGATGACCCCGAAGGCCAGCAGGATGCACATTCCGATGTACGCTCCAAAATGATTGCTGTGTCCGAGCGTACCGAACACCCGTTCCTGCGGGTTCTGACTCCACGCGAAACTGTCCTGAAACAAGCCAAAATATTGCATCCATCCGTATGCGGTCAAAATTCCGATACCCGTTACGCACACAATCGTGATGAACGTTTTGATCTGTTTTTTCGTGGTGAGAAAGTTGTAGACCATCCAGGCGATCAGCAAAAAATTGAGCTGAGTGAACAGCCCCAGGAACCGCGTTTCCGTGCCCAGCAGACTGGAAAAAATATTCGCAGAAGTAACGGTGGACAGGATCAGGACGGCTCCATAGCCCAACAACCCCAGGTTAAATTTCCCCCTGCGGAAGCTGAATTTTTCTTCAACGTAACTTTTCCATATCCACAGCAGAAGTATCGCCAGCGTGATCACCCTTAACAGGAGCAGTTTGGGAGCGGCAAAATTCGAATAGAATGCGGTTGAAAAAACGACCGGCACTCCGAATCCCAAACCGTAGAGGAGCATGACGATGCTTTTGTCATACCACCTGTTTGATTGGGTTTTTGTTTGCTGCGCCATGATGATCAGTAAGCTCCTTTCCCAGATATTACCACAGCAACCGTTTTAAGGATAATTACAAAATCCAGCAACAACGACCTGTGCCGGATATAATAAAAATCGAATTCAAGGTTGTGGTGGAGCGGCAAATCCTTGCGCCCCATAATTTGCCAGATGCCCGTCAGTCCGGGCTTTACCAGCAGCCTCTTCCGCTCGATCGGTTTGTAATGTTCAACGATGAAGGGCATTTCCGGCCGCGGTCCCACGAGCGACATTTCCCCTTTGAGGATGTTGAGGAGCTGGGGAACTTCGTCGAGGCTGGTGCGGCGTAAAAATCTGCCGACGCGCGTCACACGCTCGTCGTGGGGATTTTGGGGAGCGAGCTCCTGATCTTTTACCCCCTGGTACATGGTGCGGAATTTGTAGAGCGTGAACGGCTTTCCGCCCTTGCCGATTCTGATGTGCTTGAATACTGCTTTCCCCGGCGAGTCCAGGTGGATCAGAATGACAATCAGCACCCAGAACGGCGCAAAGATGACCAGTGAAGCGAAGGCCAGCAAAAAATCGCAAACTCTTTTGACGGCTTCATAGAAAGGTTTCCGCGATTCATCCTCGAGACGGGCGAAGTGTCCGGCATCCATTTCCCTGAGCTCTTTTATCGTTGGAAATTTCATGCGTTATTTCCCGGACAAAAGGTATTCCGACTTCTTGCCGCTCAACCATGGCTGCATTTCACGCCAGCCCACCCGCTTGTTCTTCATGATCCAGTGCCGTTTTTTGAGGATACTGGGGACCTGCGTCCACATCACGAACCAGGCTTTGACCAAAAAAGGTTCACGGAGAATCACATAGAAGAAAATCAATATTTCCTTCCAGAGTATCGAAAAAAAGTTCAACACGACGTTCATGGGCAGTTCGTTTTTGAGCTGCATCAGGCGCTGGTTTTTGAACGAGTAGTACTTCTGGAATTTATTGAGTTTGCTGCGGTTTTTGTACACTTCCCAGTGGGTAAAACGCTTCAATACTCCCGTTCCCCGGCCATGGTTGGCGACCGCCGACGGCAAATAGTACGACTTCCATCCGAAGAGCAGAAATCTCCAGGAAATATCAACGTCCTCCTTGTACATGAAAAAATCTTTGTCCAGATATTCCCCCTCTCCTCTGTCGGGAATTTTTACGTCATCCAGGGCTTTTTTACGGTACAAAGGGCATGCGCCCGATATGCCGAACACCTGTTTGGCGGTATCGAACTGGCCCTGGTCCTCCAGTCCCTGCCCGTTGTCGATCACGCGCCGGTTGGCGTAACAAAAAAGTCCCGCCGTGTCGATGAAGTTGGTTTTTTTATGGTTCTGAAAATCGTATTTGTACAGTTTTCCGGCTATCGCCGCTATTTTATGATCTTCCTCCATTTTTTCGACGCATTTTTCAATGTAGTCCTTTTCAAACAGAATATCGGGGTTCAGCAGCATCACGTACTCCCCTTTTGCCATCTTGATGCCCTGATTTGCTCCTTCGGAATAGCCGAGATTGGTGTCGTTGCATACCGGAATGACGTTCGCATGGTGTTTTTTCACGTGTTCGCACGAACCGTCCGTGGAGAGGTTGTCGATAAAGATTATTTCGAGGGGGCGGTACGACTGTTCGTTGAGTGACTTGATACAGCCATCCAAAAGGTGTTTGGTATTGTAGTTGATGATCACGATGCTGACGAGGGGATGTCTCATGGCGGAGTGAGTGTATGGACGGCCTTCAGTATATCTTTTTTTGCGAATCATGCTATAGTTGTTGCGCTTTTGTGAACCTGTATATGCGTATTCTTGTCACTGGCGGTGCCGGATTCATCGGGAGCCATCTTTGCGAAAGATTGCTTGCCGATGGACACCAGGTTGTTGCGATTGATAATTTCATTACCGGCAGCTCAAAGAACCTGGCTTCTTTTAAAGACCATCCAGCCTTTACCCTCGTCCAGCACGATATTAATTCCCCTCTGCCTGAAGGTATTGTAGGAAAAACCAATATGACCCCGGGGTATGGAAACAAGGATGCATTGAAGTTTGACCGGATTTTTCACCTTGCCTGTCCCGCCTCACCGGTTGATTACCGTGAAATCCCGCTCCAGACCCTTCTGGTGACTTCCGTCGGCACAAAAAATGTCCTGGAGGTTGCCGTAAAACACGGCGCGGCGATGCTTTTGGCGTCATCATCGGAGGTTTACGGTGACCCGCAGCAGCATCCCCAAAAAGAGACCTACTGGGGCAACGTGAATCCGATAGGGGAACGCAGCTGTTACAGCGAGGGTAAGCGGTTTTCCGAAAGCCTGGCGGTGAATTATTATCACCATTTTGGATTCCCGCTTTCCATCGTCCGTATTTTCAACACGTACGGTCCGCGGATGCGCAGGCACGACGGACGCGTCATTCCAAGTTTTATTCAGGCCGCGTTGATGGGGGAAACTCTGCGGATGCACGGTGACGGGAGCCAGACCCGGTCGTTTTGCTACATTGACGACATGATAGAAGGGCTTCTTTCAGCCATGGATCATAAAGAGTATCTCGGCCCGGTCAATCTGGGCAGCGACGATGAGATGACCATCCGTTCTCTCGCGGAAAAGATTGTTCAACTTACCGGATCCACCAGCGTGATCGCGACGGACGAGCCCATTGAAGACGACCCAAAAAAACGCAAACCCGACCTCCGGCTCGCAAAAACAAAACTCGGTTATTCCCCTAAAATAAGCCTTGAGGATGGCCTCAAACGGACGATCAAGTATTTCAAAACCTAGCACATTTTCACCGGCCATTTGCCGTTTACAGTTTCCCCCACTTTTCCTATCATTACCTTATGAAGAATTATCTTTTTACTTCCGAATCCGTCACCGAGGGACACCCCGATAAGATCGCCGACCAGATCGCCGATGCGGTTTTGGACGGTATTTTATCCCAGGACCCCAGGGGCCGGGTCGCCTGCGAGGCATTAGTGACGACCGGTTTGGTCCTTGTGGCAGGGGAAATTTCCACTTCCTGCTATGTTGATATCCCAAAAATAGCCCGGCAGACCATTCATGATATCGGCTACGATAACGCCACCTTTGGATTTGATTCCAAAGCCTGCGCGGTCCTGACTGCCATTGATGAACAGAGTCCGGACATCGCCATGGGAGTTGATACCGGCGGAGCCGGCGACCAGGGGATGATGTTCGGTTTTGCCGTGAATGAGACGCCTGAACTCATGCCTTTGCCGATTATTCTGGCCCACAGGTTGTGTGAAAAACTGGCTTATGCCCGCAAAAAAAAGATCCTCACCTATCTCCGCCCCGATGGAAAATCCCAGGTGACGGTGGAGTATGAAAATGGCAAGCCCAAGCGCGTGCATACGGTGGTGGTTTCCACCCAGCACGACCCCAGCGCCACCCAGAAAAGGATCCAAAAAGATGTCCTTGAGCATATTATCAAACCGGTTTGCGGCAAACTCTTTGATGCCAAAACCATCGTCCACGTCAACCCGACCGGCAGGTTCATCGTCGGCGGGCCTCCGGGTGACTGCGGTCTTACCGGCCGTAAAATCATGGTGGATACCTACGGAGGCATGGGCCGCCACGGCGGTGGATGTTTTTCCGGCAAAGATCCTTCCAAAGTTGACCGGAGCGCGGCCTATTTTGCCCGTTATGTAGCCAAAAACGTCGTAGCGGCTAAACTCGCCGAACGCTGCGAACTCCAGGTATGCTACGCCATCGGCGTCGCGGACCCCGTTTCATTGTACGTAAACACGTATGGGACCGGCAAAATTGAAGACGACAAGCTTGCAAAAGTGATTTCGAAATATTTTGATTTCACCCCCAAGGGCATGATTAAAACCCTGGATCTCCGCAGGCCGATCTACAAAAAAACTGCCGCTTACGGTCATTTTGGCCGTAACGAACCGGCTTTTTCCTGGGAACACACCGACCATGCAAAAGCTCTGCGTGAAGCTGCTAACCTTTAATTGACTCCCCGGTATGACCGACCGTGAACTCCTCGAACAAGGACAGAAGAACCTGGACCTCGCTGAGCGCAATATGGGGGCTCTTATGGAGCTCCGCAGCCAGTTTGCCGGGACTAAGGCTTTTAAGGGCGTCCGGATTGCCATGGCGCTCCACGTGACCAAGGAAACCGGCATGCTGGTAAAGACCTTTGTGGATGGCGGGGCTCAGGTGGCCATTACTTCCTGCAACCCTCTTTCGACCCAGGATGATATTGTGGCCGCACTGAAAAAACAGGGAATTGAAGTCTACGGCTACAAGGGTGAAAGCCGGAGCGATTATTACAGGTTTTTACACAAGGTATTAGCCATTAAACCCCACATTACCGTTGATGACGGCTGCGACCTGGTGACACTCCTTCACAGCTCCGAAAAAAAGTATGTAAGCGGCATAGTGGGAGGCTGCGAGGAGACGACGACCGGGGTGATCCGCCTGAGGGCCATGCAAAAGGAGGGTGTGTTAAAATATCCGATTATTGCCGTCAACGACAATAAAACAAAGCATTTGATGGATAATTATTACGGAACCGGACAGTCCACCATGGATGCCATTATGAGGGCTTCCAACACTCTTTTCGCGGGAAAAACCGTCGTGGTGGCCGGATATGGAGATTGTGGCAAAGGCGTTGCCTTAAGGGCAAAAGGGCTCGGCTCAAACGTCATTATTACAGAAATTAACAACTTCAAGGCCCTGCAGGCTTCGATGGATGGTTTCCGAGTTATGCCTATGGCGCAGGCCGCTCCTGTGGGCGATATTTTTATTACCGTCACGGGCAACTGTGAGGTGATACGTCCCGAGCATATGAAGGTCATGAAAGATGGAGCCATTTTGGCGAATTCGGGACACTTTGACGTGGAAGTCGATGTTCCCGGCCTTGGAAAGCTTGCGTCCAGAAAACGCCGTATACGCCCGTATTTTGATGAATATACCCTTCCTCAGCGGGGAAACAAGAAACACATCTACCTTATTGGAGAGGGGCGATTAGCCAACCTTGCGGCCGCCGAAGGCCACCCCAGCGAGGTGATGTCCATGTCTTTCTGCGGACAGGCTCTGGCGGTTGAATACCTCCTGAAGCACAAGGACAGGCTCAAAGCAGGTGTTTATGAGCTGCCCGATGCCATCGATGAAAGGATTTCCAGGCTGCAGCTTGCGACCATGAACACACGGATCGATACACTCACTCCGAGACAGAAAAAATATTTGGCGGGGTGGATGGAGGGGACGTAGGAGGGAGAAGATAGGTCTTAGAATGTAGGTCTTAGGGTTTAGCCATTGTGTGATCGGCTATGAAGATAACGGTATTTGGATGCGGATATGTGGGATTGACCACCGCCGTGGGACTGGCGGAGATGGGGAACGAAGTCCTGGGGATCGACGTTGACCGGGAAAAAATCGATCTCCTTGAACAAGGCGTCGTGCCCTTTTATGAGCCCGGACTCCAGGAGATGCTTCTGAGGCAGATTACCGAAGGAAGGCTTCGTTTTTCAACAGACCCCAAGCTTGGCATCGAGTCCGGTGACGTTATTTTTTCCGCGGTGGGGACTCCCCCGCTCAAGGATCATTATGCAGATCTTAGTGCCGTTCTCACCGTTGCGGAAGAGTTCAAAAGGTACGCCAGGGGGGAAAAGATTTTTATCAACAAGTCCACGGTTCCGATCGGCACCAGTGACCGGATTCTCGCCATTATCAACGGCAAGAGATCGGAAAAAGATGCTATCCACGTCGTTTCCAATCCTGAATTTTTACGCGAAGGGACGGCCTTAAAAGATTTTTTTGAGCCCGACAGAATTGTCGTGGGCATTTACGATCATGATGCTTCCGTACGGAAAATCATGAAAAAGCTCTATCGGCCGATGATTGACCGCGGAGTACCGATACTTTTCACTGATATCCGCAGTGCCGAGGTCATCAAATACGCCTCAAACGCGTATCTGGCCACACGGCTTTCTTTCATCAACGAGCTTTCGAATTTTTGTGAAAAGGCCGGCGCGAATATCCGGAGCGTCCGCCAGGGAGTTGGAATGGACAAGCGCATCGGAACCCATTTTTTCCAGCCAGGCATAGGCTTTGGCGGCTCTTGTCTGCCAAAAGACCTCAATGCGCTCATTGAGATCGGCAAACTGCACGATTTTGATTTCAGGCTGCTGGAAGCGGCCCAAGCGGTCAACCAGGAGCAGCCCTATAAAATTATTGAGGCTTTGAAGAAAGTTTTTCCTTCCCTGAAAGGGAAAGTGCTGTCCCTTTGGGGCGCTTCTTTTAAGCCGGGTACCGATGATCTCCGAGACGCACCATCCCTTGCCATCATCCAGGCGCTTCTTGAGGAGGGCGCCCGCATTCAGATTTACGATCCGGTTTCGCTCAAAAAACTTCAGCACATTTTCGGGAAAAAGATCTCATACTGCGACGATTATTACGGCGCGCTCAAAGGAGCTTCGGCGCTGCTTATCCTGACCGAATGGGACGAGTTTAGAAACCCGGATTTTGGCCGCATGAAGTCACTTATGAGGAAGCATTACATCTTTGACGGACGTAATATTTTCGACCGGGCCGAGGTGGAAAAGCAGGATTTTTTTTATTACGGCATCGGGAGTTTATCCCCGCAGCGGAGACTGAAGTCCAGCCGTTCCCGTGTTAAATTGGGATTGTAGTAGGGATCGCCGTTTTTCATCAGTTCGGCGTATTTGTTCTGCATGTACTGAACCTCCTTCATGTTCACGTCGTAACCCCGGCTCAGGGATTCGTGATGATAGAGCGCGGCATAGGGTGTGTACACAATCAGATATCCTTTTTGGCGCAACCTGAGGCAGAAATCCACGTCGTTGAACGTCACCGCGAGGTTTTGCTCATCCAGCCCGCCAATCTCGTTATAAACGGTTTTGCGTACCATGACGCAGGCTGCCGTTACCGCGCTATAGTTCCTGATGACGTCGATCTGTCCAAAATAGCCGTGATCGATGTTGTTGTGCCTGCTGAAAGCGGCATTCGCTATTCCTCCCAGGCCGACGATCACCCCCGCGTGCTGCAGAGTATTGTTCGGGTAGAGCAGTTTTGAGCCCACTGCCCCTACTTCCGTCCGCTGGGCGTGTTCAAGCATGGCCTCAATCCAGTCGTTGGCAATAACCTCGGTATCGTTGTTGAGAAGGATCAAGATTTCGCCCCGGGTCTTCATGACCGCAAAATTGTTGATTGCCGCGTAATTAAACGGCTTTTCGTAGCGCAATACCGTTATCCGCGGATCTTGCGCGACCTCCTTCAGATACTCCTGCGTTTCAAAAAGTTCGCTCCGGTTGTCCACCAGAAGGATCTCGAAATTCTTGTAGGTCGTTTTGCTGAAGATGCTCTTCAGGCATATTTCCAGAATATCTTTTTTGTCCTTGAATGGAATGATGATGCTCACCAGCGGCTCATTGGGAACCGCACGTTTTACGCGATACGATCCGAGCCAGAGACCATCCATGACTTCCCCGCCGATGCGGCGCCGCTTCAGGGCATCCGATAATGCTTTCTTTGCAGAATCCATCGCGTAGGGTTTGTACTGAATATTTTCCGCGGTTGAACCGGGGATTTTTCTCCAGTGATAAAGAATCTTTGGGATATGTCTTATGTCCGCCGTTTTTTCGGTAAAGCGCAGTACGAGGTCGTAATCCTGGCTTCCGTCAAATCCCTCGCGGAATCCCCCGATGTCGTTGATCAGCTTGCGGCGGTACACTCCAAAATGAGAGACATAGTTGATGGAAAGCAGAAGGTCGGGCGACCAGTCGGGCTTAAAGAAAGGCTCGCAGCGGTTTCCCTCCTTGTCCAGCTTGTCCTCGTCGCTGTAGAGCAGGTCATATTTTTTCTCCTGCAGCGCCTTCACCACTTCATACAGCGCGTCGGGAGTAAGCTCATCGTCGTTGTCCAGAAGCCCGATGTAGGCTCCCTGGGAAATTTTCAGCGCGTCGTTCGAAGCTTTCACGATACCTCCGTTATTCGTCCGGTATGTTACCCTGATACGGCTGTCCTCCTTCGCGTACTTCTGAAGTAATGGCTTGATGTAGGGCATTGTTGAGGCATCGTCGCAGATGCAGAGTTCCCACCGCCTGTACGTCTGCTGTTTGACGGAAGCGATTGCTTTCACGAGATACTCTTCCGCGACGTCGTAGACCGGCATCACGATGCTGATCACCGGCTGGTATTCAAATGTTTCCTGCTCTCCGACCATGCGGCTGATCTCTTTGGAAGTGAGGGTGTTTTTTTCGATGTACTCCTGGTACTGGCCGGAAATTTCACCCTGGGTTTTTCCCGCTTTCACTTTGCGGTACGTTCGTTTCGCGAACTCCTCGGGCCCTAGCATTATCAGCACCCTGAAGCCGTTTTTTATGAGTTTCCACGGCCGGTTCCAGACAATATTTTTCACCTTTCCATAGAACAAGATCGTTTTCCACGCCCGCGAAGTGACGATCTTTTCGAGGGATGATTTGTACTCGCTTAGCGCCCTGGTCGTTTCATTCAGCTTCGCCTCTTTCTCCTGAAGGATTTCCATTTTCGTTTTTAAGGTTTCTTCCTTATTCACCACATGTTTTTTCAAATTATCCACCTCGCTTTCAACGGATTTCAGCTGAATATCCTGATTCTGAATCAGCGTCTTGGCGTTGTTCACTTCACTGGCAAGCATCGCCCTCTCCTCCTCAAGTTTGTTCACGCGTCCGATTTTCTCGTGATAGTTGGCCTGCAGAAGACCCAATGCCTGCTGCCGCTCCTGCAGAAGACTGTAGAGTTCGTTGTTTTGTTCCTTCATTTCGACCATTTTGTCCCGCGCGTTCAATACAGTGTCGGCCAGGGTATTTAGCTGTTTCTTGCGCTTGTTGAGCATCTTCCTGTCCTCCGTGAAGGCGATCTTCATGGCGTAACAAAACGTCTTCACCACGAACTTATTCATGTTGGCTATCCCCTCCGTGATGGCGTTGCTCTTGAGCGTTTTTTCTTTGGAAATACAGAAAATCGTGCGGTAGGTGGGTTCCTGGTAGTTTCCCATTTCGTAGAGATTTTTGTTGAAGTATTCGTTAAATCCGGTGTATTCATCAGCGCCTTTTTCACCCTGTTTTGCCCCGCCGGTAAATTGCTGGAGTGCCCAGTTTACGATATTTCCCTCGCCTACGGTCATGTACGCGTAGCCTTTTTCCTTGAGAAAGGTTTCCACATCGCGCTCTTCCGGAAGACCCAATTTGCGGTGCTCATCCAGGAACGGGTGCCTTATTCCGACGTTTTCCAGGAACTGCTGGGCAACCATATTTTCCACGTTATCGATGAACTCTTTGCGGAAAGGCGCCCCCACGATGACGTAGTTGCGGCTCACCCTGCAGAGCTCCTCCATGATCTTCAATCTGTCCTCCTTGGCCACATGCTCAAGCATGTCCGAGGCCACAACCGCCTCAAAACTGTTATCGGGAAACGGCAGTCTGCGGGCGTCGCCCTGGACGTAGTTTTCCGCCCTGACACTATGGTCATCTTTGTCCCACGGCTTCTCGTCCAGAACTATGAGCTTGTAGTCGTTCGTTAAAAACGATCCCAGCTGCCCGCCGAAACCGCCGACGTCCAAAACGTGTGTCGGCTTGTTGAGGCCGAATGCGTCGAGGAGGAAAGCTATGGTTTTATTGCGCGAGTAGAGGTCCGGGGAAAGTTTCAAGAGAGCGTGCGGTGCGCTGTTGTTTTCAGCCATAGTGGCGCCAAGTAACAGGAAGTTCAATCAGTCCGTATTGGTTTTCACGGTTTCGTTCCACCGAAAACGTGTACTTTTTGTCGTGGTAATCGTACGGGCGTGTGCATGAGTAATCAAAGCATGAAACCGTGAACACGTACCGTCCACCCAGCAGCGTATTTGGATTGATCATACAGTCCAGATAGCCGTCCCTTTTGACCTCCTCAATCGGGTACTCAGAGGTCCTGGTGTTTGGGCCACTAATATGTACACCATCATCCCTATGGATGGCAATACCAAATACCGGCTTTGTCACGGGTTTTTTAATCCTATAAAAAATGCGGGCAGTGATGGATTCTCCGGTCTTAAAACTGCTTGTTTCCAGACCGTGATGATCGAAGAATCTGACGTCGGTCACCAGGAGGTCGGAATCAACGGAAATTTTTGGAGTTTCCGCGGGCCGGCTTTCCATATGAATTCTCCGGTGATACTCGTCAATCACCGTCTCCGCGTCCCCTCCCATGGCTATTTTCCCCTTTTCCAGGAGCAGCGCCTTATTGCAAAACTGCGTGATAAACGACGGGTTATGACTCACCAGCACCAGTGTTTTTCCCTGTTTTTTCCAACGTTCAAACACCTCGATGCACTTTTGCTGGAACGCCTCGTCCCCCACGGCAAACACTTCGTCGCAGAGGTAAATGTCCGCGTCCGCCTCTTTGGCGATGGCAAAAGCCAGCCTTGCCTGCATCCCCGAGGAGAAATTTTTCATCTTGAGATCAAGAAATTTTTCGACTTCCGCAAAACGCACAATTTCACCAAATTTGTTGGCGATCTCCTTTTTTGTTAATCCCAGCAGCGTCGCGTTCACCCTGATGTTCTCACGGCCGGTGAGTTCGGGCTGAAATCCAATACCCAGTTCCAGGAACGGCGCAATGGTTCCGTCGGCTTCCATCCTGCCTTTATCGGGCTTATATATGCCCGCGATGACCTTCAGAAGCGTGCTTTTCCCGCTCCCGTTTTTTCCCACGATTCCGATGAAATCTCCTTTCTGAACCTGAAGATTAATATTGTCCAATGCCTTAAAATGTTCATACGTGCGCTTCTTCAGCATTCCCAAAACACTTTCCTTCAGCGTATTCCGCTTTTCGTGGGGAAGCATGAAACTTTTACATACATTGGCCAATGACAGTGCTCGTTCCATCAGAAATGGTATTAAATTTTTTCCGCAACCCTTCCGGATTGGGACTTAAAAATACTATATCCCGCCCAAAAAATCACCGCGGCCATCAGAAAAAGTACGATGTTCAGGCTGAGTTCGGGTATGTGATGCCGTATGAAGATGTCGCGGGAATATTCGATCACTCTCGCCAGTGGATTGAGGAAAATATAGCGGTGGTATTCATACGGAACGATCGTCACCGGATAAATAATGGGTGTAAGCCAAAATCCAATTTGCAGCAGAATTTCCCATATGTGCTGGAGATCCCTGAAATGGAGATACAGTGAGGCCAGCAGAAACGTCATGCCCGCCGCAATCATGTAGAGTTCCACGATGTAGATCAGGAAGAACAACGCTTCCGCCTGAACAGCCACTCCGGCCGCGAACATGAAAACAAAGAAAATCACGAGGTTTAAAAGCAGCGTCACCAGGCTTGAGATCGTGCTTGCGAAAATAATGACGGATGGCGGGAAATAAATTTTCGTTATCAAATCGCGTTTTGCCAGGAGGCTGTTCATGCCGATCAGGGTTGCCTCGGCAAAAAAGTTCCAGACGATAATCCCGAGCAGCAGATACACCGGATAGTTTTCGATCGGGGACTGCATGAACACGGAAAACACCAGGTAGATCACGCCAAAAAGCAGCAACGGCTTGATCAATGTCCAAAAATAGCCCAGGAACGAATTTTGATACCGTAACTTAAATTCGCTTTTTACGAGTTCCGCCAGAATGCGAAGGTGCTGCTTTTTCATGCCAAACGAGGAAGAGAGCACTTATGTTTGCGCTCAGGTAGAGCAAGCATAGCGCAACTGCCAGCCACATTGGAAGGTCAAATCGGCTTGCGTCGATGATTTGTTCCATGGCCTTATGCAATGGCACCGTGCTCTTGATCTTGAGAACCGGCTGACTTTGACTATTCAACCAATAGGTAATGCCGTTTTCCAGTGTCCCGTCCGGAGACGTGAGCAGGAAGCAAAATTTTCCGTTCCCCATTGTTTCTATACTTCGAAAATTGATTGAGTGGTAGTCGTTGTCTCTCACCCCCTCCGAGGAAAATTCCCCCTGGCGCAGTACCCTTTTGCCTCCATTCTCAATGGTGAAGATCTCGTAGCGGTTCGTGTTGGAGTTTGGCCTTGCATAGGTTGCCAGCAACAGATCGATGCCGGTGACGTTTTCGAAATTTCCTTCAAGGCATTGCTGAAGAGGAGTTTGAAGGGTAACGGGGTCCGCAGCCCGTAAGAAACCATCGTTCGGCTGGACATAAAGGGTGTAGGGAACCGGAAGATACCCGTACAGCACCATCGCCAATCCCAGGACGATGGCCCCGTAAAAAAATCTGTTGTTCCACGTGGTGTTCAGTTTTTTGCGCATCAGTAGAATTCGGGGATAATGCGGTATATAAGGGCTGTAAAATCATTGAGCACAAAAAATACCATCACGCCCACCAGCACCGCGGGAAGATATTTTTTTGCCGCAGCGTGCTCCATCCCTTTGATGAAAAAATACATGAAGGCGATGAGGGCCGAAAACAGGTAGCGGCCATGCATGGCGCCCAGGAATCCGCGCAGACGGTAGATTTCAAAAAGCTTGAAGGACAGTGCCAGGAAGACCGTTAACAGGGGCAAAAGCAACGCCCATCCATTCCACCGAAGTATTTGCCGGCCAAGTTGTTTGAGTTTTCTTTTTTTGAATATCCCGTTCTTTGCCGACTGCACCATCAACTTCATGTAACCCGCTGCGGAAAATATCGTCAGGGCTCCAATAACCGCGTACTGCCACGGAAAGAGCCTGAAAAAAAACTGACCGAACGCTCCCCACATATTTTTGTAGTACTCCCATACAAATCTTAGCTTCACCAGAAAATCCCACCAGGTGGCTTGCGGCAATGCAATATTCCCCGTCGCCTCGGGGAAAGCCACGGCGACATACGGGTAGAGCTCCAGCAATGTGGGTTCCCTGGAAACGAGCGAACCGATTTCCGGAAGAAGCGTATTGTAGAGAACCATATTCCTTGCGTACCACCATCCTGCGATTGCCAAAGCCGACCCAAAAATAATGGCCTGATGGGTCACGAACCGTCCAATGCGGCTCGTTTGCCCTGCCTGTTTCACGTCCCGGCGCAGGTGTTTTATGATTTCCAGGAGAAAAATCGAAATCCACAATGGGAGAGAAGTGGCTTTTGTCAGCGCTAATAGGCCCAACACTATTCCCATTTGCAGGCTTCCCTTTGGATCATGTTTTTCAAAATTCTTCACGGAGAGATACGTCAAAATACTCGCCAGCATGATGACCAGATTGTCGTTGTTCATGGCGGCACTGATCGCGGAAAACATCGGAAGAAAGGCCATTCCTACCATCATGGCTTTTTGCGTCAACTCACTTTCGGGAAGAAGCATCCCGAGTGTTTTGTGCGCGAACCAAAGCGTCATGCATCCCAACAGTATTGAGACCAGCCGCAGCAAAAAGATGCAGGTCACGGGATCTTCGTGCTGCATGAGGGCAAACAAAGGCTCCAGAGCCAGGTAATACAACGGCGGGTGCTGGGCGATCCAGTTCAAATTGAGTGAACCTTTGTAGTAGTCTATTTCCCTGGCCGATTCCACCGGTCCGATTGCCTGGACCCGTTCCGAAAGCAAAGTCTTCCCCAAAACCGGAAAAGCGTGCTCGTAAAAAAGTGCCTCTACGTAGCCGTAATGCGCGATTTCGTCCGGAGCCTGCCATGGAGGCACAAAGTACGACCACAACAGCTCTTTGGAGAAAAATATGGCTATGATCAGCCAAATCCACGCAACGTTCCCTTGTTTTCCGGAGTGTGTCTGCATTGGTAGTATTGTGCCATGACTTCGCTTCAGCTTCAAATTCGTTCGCGGGTTCATTACAATGATGGTATGAAACTCGCCATCTGCATTCCGGCTTTTAATGAGGAACAAAGCATCGCCCGCGTCATCGGGGCGGTGCCTTCCAGCATTAGCGGCATCCGCGCCATCAAAATGTTTGTAACCGACGACGGATCGATGGACCGCACCGTTCGGGCGGCAGAAGAAGCCGGGCAAAAACTGGCTCACACAACCGGCCGTAACGACCGCGAGCTTTTATCCGTCACCATGGTCAAACCCAACAAGGGCCTGGCCAATGCCTTTGTAACAGGTATTCGGAACGCCCTGGAGTGGGGAGCTGACATTATCGTGAATATCGATGCGGACGGGCAGTACCGCGCGGAGGAGATTCCCCAGCTGGTTGCGCCCCTTCTGGCCAGTGAAGCCGATCTCGTGGTCGGCGACCGGCAGGTGCGGAAGCTGCGTTTCATGCCCCTGGCGAAAAAATACGGGAATATCGCCGGCAGCTGGTTCATACGCCGGCTTACCGGCATGAACGTCCGTGACGCCTCAAGCGGATTCAGGGCGTATACCCGGAAGGCTGCTGAATCCATCCAGATCCATTCCACCCATACCTACACGCATGAAAACCTCATCCAGTCCCATTTTCAGGGCTTGCGGATAGCCCAGGTGCCGGTTACTTTCGTTTCCAGGCGTGATGGAACCTCTTCCAGGCTTATCACGAACGTTTTAAGGCATATTTATAAAAGCTTACGGGGCATTTTTACCGCCTGGCGGCGATACAGACGTTAAACTCTTTCTGACTACTCAAAAGCCCGTCTTTGTTGACGGGCTTTATAATTATTATACTGTAGCTTCCTGACCAAGGAGCGGGCGTTATTTGAGGCAGCTCTTGTCCCCAGCCCATACCAGCTTGTTGGTTGTCAGGTCAACGATGTTGATGGAATAGATTCCTTCCGGGTCGCATTTGAACGTGGCGCGGGCGTTTGATCTTCCCGTCGGACCGTATTGCTGAAGAATCTGTCCCTTGTGACCGTCACCTTTGAGCATGTACTCGATCTTATATTTGCCGTATGGGGCGATATTTTTGAGAAGCGTGTCCACATACCAGAGTCTGAGCCAGGTTCCCCACGCCAACGTTTTGTCCACCCGTGTGGTGAGCGTTATTCCCTGGATAGCGCCTCCTGCAAGCGGAGTTGTTGTCTGCTGGGTCGAAGTCGTGGTTTGTTGAGTGGAGGTCGTGGTTTGCTGAGTTGTGGAGGGTGTTGGGTTCGTTACTACTGTAAGCTCAGCGGCGGCTCCCGTTGAACGGTTGCGGCTGTCGCGAACGTATACCGCGTAGGTCACCTTGTCATTGAGTTGAACAGTATCGATGTATTCTTGCGCTATAGCGATGGTGTTGTAGTTTGCGATGTAGTCATAAGTTACGGTACTGGTCACACCGCTTCTTACCTGAGTCTTCTCGATATCAATTTTTTTGATATCCAAATCTGGAGGGTTGATCCAAGTGAGCTTCACTTCGTTGATACTGATCTGTTCGGCTTTGAGGTCAGTGACATTGTATGGGGCCATATTGTCCGTTTTCGGGTCCGTGTCGTCCAGTTTTATTCCATTGATGTCGTACACGTCAGTTGTATCATCTGCGTTGAGGTCGTACTCCAGGAATTTCGAGGTATTCGCTGTGTCATATATGCGCATTATCAAGCCGTTAATAACGGCTGTTTCCCCGGGATTGAAATCCTTGAGTACCTTCAGGACGATTGTTTTTTCATAGGGATCAGGGTGTGACACTTCGGTACTTGCCGCCATTTTCCCGTTTGTTACTGCGGTTCCGCTTACCTGAGCCGTCACCACGCTCCTGTCCCAGATGGTGTAAAGGGCATCGGGAATGGTAATGGTAATTCCGTTGGCGGCGGTAATTTCGCCCGAGGTCTCCGCCGTCACGGTGATCGGCCTGATCAGCTGGGGATCGGCATTCGTGGAAAATTGCGTAGAAACGTCACTGGCAATGGTTGCGGCCAGAGCGACCGGAATACTCATCAGAATGGCTCCCATTCCGATCAGGAAAGATATTTTCTTTTTCATTTTGGAAAAAATTAATGGATATTAAAAAGTTGGCGGTACTCCCCGTCGGTGGTGCCCGTTTTCTTTTCGTAAAACAGGTAGTTTTCTTTGCCCTTCTCCATGTTTCCCATTTTTACATAGGCTTTTGCAATATCCAGGTAGTACTCGTCGCCGCTGTATTCGTTCACCAATTTGAGGTAGTACTCGATGGCCTTTTCCCCTTCGCCGACTTTGTCGTAGATACGGCCAAGATTGTGGTACGTCACAATACTCGGTCCCCAAACCCTTGTGGCTTCTTCATAGGTCTGGATAGCATCACCCAGCTTGCCAAGCCTTTCCTGTGCAATGGCTTTATTGATGTAAAAGTTGAAATCCGGACGGGTCTCTTTTTGTTGTGTCTGCTGTCCCTCCTGCGTCTGCTGCGTTGAGGACTGGGTGGCGGCCGGTTGGGACGGGTGCTTGATGAGATCATTCCATTTTATCACTTCGGCCTCGAATTTTGTCTTCAACTCGGGCGTAAGGCCTTCCGGCTCGATAGTGTAGTTGGTACAACCACCCAAAAGAAGACTGAGAGCAATAAAAGAGAATACGGAAAAGTTTAAGAAGGAGCGTTGTTTCATAACGGCAGGATGATGATAATTGTACTCATACCCTAGCATATTTCTGGACATAAAAAAAGCACCCCCATGTTTCCATGGGGGTGCCTTTCGTTTCCTTTCACATCTCGTTCAGGATAAAAATCCTGAGGAAATATTAGTAGGAGATTGTCTGAGCGGCCAAATCTGTAACCTTCAACAGATAACCATTGGTCCAGTCGTTGGAACCACTAGCTGAAATGACGGTTGCGCCCTTTTCAGCGGCAGCGGTAGCCTGGCCTGCGCCAGTTACAGCTGGATAGCTATGAGTGTCGGATGATTTGTCTGACCAGACGACGTTGCGACCTGCGTTAGCAGTGTTCACAAAGTCAGAATCTACCGGGCTTGCGCCTGCGAAGAGACCCTGGTTTGCGACAGCGTCGTATACCTTACCTGTGTTGAAGAATCCGTTTCCGTTGCTTACACCGGCTACGAGAGCTGCAACTTCAGCAGCTTCGTCTCCAGTAGCAATTCTGACGTTCAACGAGTCACCGCTACCAACACCGGCAACGTTTGCCTTGAGGGTATAGGTTTCATTGGCACCAGCGGAAATGCTTTCTTCCTGGTTGAAGGATACGATAACTTTGAAGTTACCTGCATCGACGTCGGCACATGCAGCGCCGTTGTCGGCAGCTACAGCTTCACCGAGACAGTCGGAGTCTGCAACTTCAGCACCTTCTGCGCCAGCACTTGTCAACGAAACGATGTTTACGTTGGTTGTGGTGAGAGGTGTTGCGCCACGATACAGTTTAAGGCTGTTGACTACTTCGGTTCCGGTGTCGGTTTCAGAGAAGCCAACATCGAATACCAAACGGCCGAAGCTTACGCCACCAGCCGGATCAGCAGCAATCTTCACAGCGTAGAGGGTGTTTTCACCGGCTACGAGTGTTGTACCTGCAGCTTGTTTGGTGAAGGCTGGAGCAGTCTTGCGTACAACCATGGTGTTCACGTTCGCAGTGTTTGCGAGGGAAACCATTGTTGAAGAAGATGTAGCGGCGCCAATTGAGTTCATGGTTGTCGAACTACCCTGACCGACAGCTTCGAACTTGGTTGAGTCGTTACCTACTACAGCGAGACCGAGCTTGAGTTTCTTACCGCTCATGTCTGCGCCACCAGTAGAACTGTTGGTTATGTCAGCTGAAACTTCAACGTAAGCATCAGCATCTTTTCCAACAAAGAGGTCGAGACCGGAGAGAGCCACCACACCATTGGTCAGGAAGGCTGTCTTGGTTTCATCAGCACCGGCGCTGTTCTTGTATTTTACCGTTACAGCCTGAGCCGTCTCGGTGTCCTCAGCGTTGAGCTGAGTTGCAGCAACAGCTGCTGTAGCAGCACCTGTGTTGCTTACTACGTAGACGCTTACAGGGGATGCTGCCGTTGTTGTTACAACCTTAACAACTGCGAAACCACCTGCTGTAGTCAATTGGTAGTAGTCACCAGCGGTGAATGTACCGGCTGGGGTCCAAGCGAGAGCTACTGTTGTACCAGCGGTCACTGCCTGAGCGGCGGTGATAACACCAGTTGCTGTTGTAGCGATGCTTGTGTTTGCCGGGAGGAACTCGTTCTGACCAGCAATGGAAGCTGTTTCATTGGAGAGTGTGAGCTTGGTCACCTTGAAGGCCTCCTTTGTAGCATGGAAGCGATATTTGTTGACCAGGTTCGCCGTTGTACCGGCAATGAGGAGCTTAGCGTTTGGTTGACCTTCAACGTAAGCGGCCAATTGACCGGACTGTTCGAGAGCCAAATAGTGAACGTTTGTAACAGTGTCTGGTGTCAATGCTGTAGCACCGTTGGTGATTGTTACGCTGTTGCTGTTTGGATCCTGAGCAACGATTTCCGTGTTTGGAGTAGTGATACCTACACCAACCAAGTCTGCACCAGCTGTGGCGCAAACGTTTCCGGCAACATTGTTCAGCTTGTATTTAACTGTCAATTTCTTGGTCTGACCTGCAGGAACTGTGAAGTTGAGGCTTGTGAACTGAGCTTTTCCGTTGGTAGCCTGGAAAGCTTTTGTTGTACCAACCGGGGTTGCGCCGTCCCAGAGTGAGACTTCGGAAACCTGGTCGTAAACCTTAGCGGTACCACCACAAACACCACGAGCTTCTTCCTTGAGTGTGAAGACCACACCACCATCGTCAGTTTCTACATAACCACCCAAAGTAAGGTCGGTAACTTTCACGTCGCCGGCAGTACCAGCGGTGAAGTTCAAACCTGCTACTTCAATGGTTGAACCGATAACGGTTGGCTGTACAGCTGGAGCTGAAGAATAAGCAACAGTCAGCGTGTATGAATCAACTTTTTGTGGCTTACCAACGATGTTCGTTGTCGGAACGAGCTGGGTAGCCTTTGTGATCATCTTGTTGTTGCTGTCCTTGATTACCAAATCAGCACTGTCTGTAGCGGAAGTGATAAGCAGAGTTGCAACGTATTCGTCGGTCGCGACGAAGGCGCCATTGTTCTCAATATCCATGGTGAAGGAGAGAGTCTTGCTCTCACCTGCAGCAAGGCTGAAGTCATCATTGAAGACAAAGTTACGGGTAGGTCCCGGAACCTCATTGTCGTCGGATGGTGAGCTCAAGAAAGCGGAAGTGCCTGATTTGAGTTGAGGATCGGTGAAGAATGTGTTGTCGAGTCTGTTACCAGCAGATGAATTGTTGGCGAGCTGAACGGTCATCTTGTCAACGGTCACATTGTTCAGAGAGGTAATGGTGAAGGTCAAGAATGCAGCATCCTTGGCATTCCTTGCAACGGTTCCAGCTGTCGGGCCACCGAAAGCAATAGTCACATCACCACCCTTGATAACGGAATATGAGCAGTTACCAGCAGAGCTTGTGCAGAGTGTGCCATCGTAGGCAGTTTTTACCACTCTCATGCCGAAGCCGTATTTGTCGCCGATAGCAACAACGTCCGCGTTTTCTTCAACGTACACCTGAACGGTGTCGTTGTTGCGGCCGGTGTTGAGGTCAGCTTTGATGCTGAAGGTGCGTGTGTCGCCCTTCGCCATGACAAATCCTGGATCGAGCTTGAAGACGATAAGGTCTTTGCTGTTTGTTGCAGCGGTTGTAGCGATAACCTTTCCATCCTGATCGAGGAGGCGGAGGTTAACGAGTGCGGAAGCGGCAACTGAACCGTTCACGAGGAAGGCCAATTGGCTTACTGTAGCACCTTCTACACTGCTTGTGGAGAGTTTGAATTTAGCAATTTCAGCATCTTTTTGACCAACCTGAAGGTCGCTGATTGTACCGGATTTCTCAACGGTAATCTGACCATTCACGGTTGAAGAGATGGTGTGGGTGTTGCTGGAGATTGGGAATGTACCACCAACGCTCTTTGCATTTGTCATGACCATGTCAGCTTTTTCAAGCGTGAAACCAAAGTCCTGAGTACCTGTACCAACGAGTGCGTTAGCAAGGTCTACAACTACATAGAGAGTTTTTGTGGAGTTCGCACCAACTTCAAAGGAAATTGGGTTGAATGTCACTGTGTTGTTTGTTGAGTTCACAGTTTTTCCACTGGTGATGCGGTTTAAACCGTCATAGAGGAATACATTCAGAATGTTGCTGTTGTCAGCGATACCTGTCTTCTTCAGGGTAAGGCCGGTAACGACTGCAGCTGTGCTGCCGCCTTTAACGTCAATAGCCAAGACTGATACGCCGGATGCGCCTGCTGGAATGTTTGATGCAGCAAGTGTGGAACCGTCGTTGCGGGCGAGTGTAATGTCGCCGCCAACAGTCATGGTGTAACCTTTGAAGTCAACTGTTTTGCCAACAATGGCAACTCCGCCCTTGGACATAACATTGGACACCGTGAGGGTGTATGTTTTGCCTGCTGTCTGGCTACCTGTTGTAAGAGTGACTTTGTCAGCACTTACCGTAGCAGCGCTTACAGCGAGAACGTTGCCATCAGCGTCCTTAATGGAGTAGTTAGCAGCTTTAGCAGCTTCTACGCCATCGAGTTCCTGGCTGAACATAACGTCAACCATAGTTGCTGATGTTGGGTTTGCAGATACGACACCGAACGCGCCAGTTGTACGAAGAACTGGGTTCATGGATCCAACAACCATCTTCGCGATTTCAGCGCGGTTGATGTTCTTTGTTGGGCCAAAGGTGCCATCCGGATAACCGTCAACAACGGACCAGCTGTAGAGAGTCTCTACAAAGTCGTAAGACCAACGGTCAGTTGCAACATCCGGGAAATGCGGACCGCCGTCTGTCTTTGTTGTCAAAGCCATAGCGTTCGCAGCCATCTTGGAGAACTGTTCACGAGTAACAGCGTCACCAGGGCCATAGAAACCCGGTTTGTCAGCGTAACCGCTCACTACCCCGTTTTTGGCAGCGGTTTCAACATATTGATAATACCAAGCGCCAGGAGCTACATCCGTGAAGGATGGACCGGCAGAAGTGTCGATTGTCAAACCAGCAGCCTCAACGAGAAGCTTTGCAGCTTCAGCGCGGTTAGCGAGGTCGGCCGGTCTGTAATTTGTCTGTGTGGTATCGAGGATACCAGCAGCAGCAAGTTGTTCTACATAAGTGTAGAACCATGCATCTGTAGGCACGTCACTGTAGGTAGCCGCTTGAGCGACGTTAGCTACGAAAAGGCTCGCAACCAATGTCACCACGCTGAGGCTAGCTACAAAACGGCGTACTTTTTGCACACCTGTAGCAATATCCATGGTGGATAATTAATTAGGAAATAAAGATAGATAAACAGAGATAGATATCGAAGGAAGATTCTAAGGCCTTGCCCGAAGGCGTGATTGTAGGCCTACTTAAATTTAAGTATAAATTTAACGAGAGAGCTTTTGGCTCTTACGAGTATATAGGAGTGATCCTAACCATTTTCCGAGTTTTCAAAGATCGAATTGGTATATCAACTGACAGTAGTTGTGGTGATGGGCATCCCGCTGCGTATTTCTTCGACGTTCTCTTGAATATGACTGAATATGATTACATCAGACGGCACAGGGCACAAATGCCCCTGCCCTGAATAAGGTTCACGCGAAAATTTACCAAAACCGGGTGTAAAAGTCAACAAATCTCAATTGGGCTTTTCCGCAAGGGGACTTGGGATTTTCCTTATGGATGACCGTGAGATTTTTGCCTTTCCTTTCAAGAATCTTTTTCGCTGTGATTGCGACCTTTAAAACTTAATTAAGGAGGATTTGTTTCAAAAAGCGACGTGACATATTCCCAAAATATTCTCCAGTCGCCGTACTTCGGCAGGGAGGGCAGTCCGACACTTGAAAGAGCTTCCGAGAAAAGCTATGATTCCGTGGCTTGGTCCTATCGTCTAGTGGTTAGGACGCTACCCTCTCACGGTGGAAACACGGGTTCGACTCCCGTTAGGACTACCAACGTCGTTTGCCGGACTTCACTCTCCGCATCCCCATGGGATGCTTCGAGTTTCATCCGCTACTCCTCTACCCCAAAAAATACTGCTCGCCCCTTCGGGCCTGCGCTCGCATTTTTTGGGGGCCCCATGTTTTCGTTATCAATAGAGTTATGGCAAAAGATTTGTATGAAATTTTAGGCGTTCCCAAAAGTGCCACGGACCAGGAGATTAAAAAGGCTTACCGAAGGCTTGCTTTGCAGTTCCATCCCGATAAAAACAAAGGGAACAAGGAGGCGGAGGACAAGTTCAAAGAGATCAACCAGGCCTATGAGGTGCTTTCCGACAAACAGAAACGGGCCCAGTACGATCAGTTCGGGTCGGCGGGCGCCCAGGGCTTCGGAGGGTTTGGAGGCGGCGGCGGGTACGGTGGCGCCCAGGGCTTCGATTCAAGTAATTTCGATTTCTCCCAGTTTAACGACATGGGAGGCTTTGCGGACATCTTTGAAACCTTTTTCGGCCAGCAGACCGGAAGATCGCGGGGCAAAAAAAGAGGTCCGACGCCCGGTGAACACATCGAGTTTGAAATGGGCATCACTTTTGAGGAGGCGGTTTTTGGAACCGAAAAGGAGCTTTTAGTGGCCAAAACCGCCGGGTGTGACCGCTGCAAGGGTACCGGAGCCGAGCCGGGAAGCAAATCCATCACGTGTCCGTTGTGTAAAGGCACGGGAGAGATAAGGTCCGTACGCCAGACTCTTTTTGGCCAGATGGCGACCTCCCAAATCTGTTCCGACTGTTACGGGGAAGGCCATGTTCATGAAAAGAAATGTACGCTTTGCCAGGGAACGACCCGGATCCGTAAAAATGAAAAGGTGCGCGTCAAAATTCCCGCGGGTGTCGATACCGGCTCCACCATACGCGTAAGCGGCAAAGGGGAGGCCGGAATTTATGCGGGTCCGTCAGGCGACCTTTATGTTCATATCCGGGTGACTCCCAGCAAAAAATTCGTACGGAACCAGTACGATATCCATAGTGTGCTGAATATACATCTTCTTCAGGCGATTCTCGGTGCGGAAATTGAGGTCGAAACCATTCACGGCAAGATAAGTCTCAAAATTCCCGCCGGAACCCAGAGCGGAAAAGTGTTCAAACTGAAGGAGTATGGTGTTCAGAAATTGAAGTCCGATGAAAAGGGCGATCACTACGTGAAGATCAATGTCGAAATTCCCGGCAAACTTTCCCGCAAGGAAAAAGAGCTATACACTCAGCTTTCTCAGGAGGCGGGACTTCAACCCAAAGGGACAAAGGACGGGTTGTTCGGTAAAATTATCGGTTAAAACTTTTCAGCCGGATAAATATCGGGTATAATCTGGGGCAACTGCTTTAGTTAAGCTCCGATGAACGTCCATCTCTCCTGGGATCTTTTCATACTTGTGTTTTTCGCTGTTGTGGTTGCCTACAGTTTCATCATTGGCAGAAACCAAACGCTGAAAGTGATTCTTGGAACGTACGTTTCAATTTTATGCGCCGACGGAATCGGAAATCTTTTTGCGAAGTATCTTGCCCCTTCCCAGCCGTTTTTGCGCTTGATGAAATTGTTCGCCATCGGAAGCGAAGATCAGGCCGTCATCTTTTTTAAAGTTTTGATTTTTCTGGTCCTGATTGTGCTGGTTGCCGTTCGCGGGATGTTCCAGGTGGAGTCCGATGAGGGCGGTGCGTTGAGTATCCGTCTGATTGTCCAGTTTTTACTGGGTCTTATGAGCGCAGGCCTGATGATGAGTACCGTGCTCGTTTTTACTTCCGGAGCGTCGCTGATCGGGACTGACATTACCGGAGGTAACATTCTTCTGGAGGTGTATAACGATTCACGGCTTGTCCGCATCATGGTGGATTTTGCGAATATCTGGTTTTTCCTTCCGGGACTCGCGTTCATTCTGCTTGGCATTCTCCATAAAAAATCGGCTTGAAAATCACTGGCTTCATCCGTAGAATGATGGGGCTTTTTGCGTGGGTCAGTAGCGTAAGCCACTGCCCCGCCGTTAACACTCGTGGGTCAGTAGCTCAGTTGGTAGAGCAACTCCCTTTTAAGGAGATGGTCCCCAGTTCGATTCTGGGCTGACCCACCAGATTTTCTGAAAATACAATTATTACTTCGTCAGACGCGAGAAAATATTTTCGCCGTATTTTCGCATACTGTCTCAAATATTTTCTCTTCCTTCCTTGTATAATTGTATTTTGAGAAAATCTGGATTCTAAAAATTTACGTACGCGACCACACCTGACCTTGTGAAAGCAAGGTGCTTTTTTGAGTACCCGCTTGATTAGACAAACCTCTCATCACTATAATGAATCATATTCTATTTCGTCATCTCATTTTCATGGCTGAAACTCTTCTCACGATCCAGGAAGCCGCTGCCATAACAGGAAAATCGCTCCAGACGATCCGTCGGGCAATTAAGGCGCGCAAACTTGAAGCGAAACGAAAAAGAACTCCCCAGGGGTTCAACTACATGGTTACCCAGGAGAGTGTCGCATCGTTCTACAAAGTGAACATGAAGGCGTTCAATCGTGATCGTGAACAGGGTTCGGTGGACACCAAAGAGAAGGCCATCGCCAATGATCCGGCTTATGCCACGCTTCATGATTTGCAGACTCTGGAGAAGGAAGTGGCCAGCCTGCTGAATGAATATAAGAGCGAGAAGGAGAGTTTCGTCCGTTTCATGAAGGCGTTCCAGGAGCGCTTTGTGGTTCTGGAAAATCAGCTCAAACTCCTCGAAGAGCCGAAGAAAAAACCCTGGTTTAAGTTCTGGAAGTAGGAAGACGGCATGAAATTTTAAAAGCACCGCTTGACGGTGCTTTTTTGTAACTGTTTTACTGAATGAGCACCGCTCTGGCCGGAGCGCCATCCAAGCCTTTCATCCGCAGCGGCAAGCCAATAAAAAAATATTTTCCTGGCTTTACTTTTGAAAGGTCAATGCCCTCAAAAATGGGGATATTTTTCCTGAGCAGGGCGGTATGCGGACGGTTATCCCCGCTTCCCTTTTGTTTTACCGAAAGATAATCGATGCCGAACAACGCGATATTTTTCGCGGCGAGAAATTCGGCGGCTTCGCCATCAAGGTAAATATAATCGTTGTAAAAATTTTTAAAGCCGCGTTTTGAGTTTCTGGTTTTTACCAGAATGCGTTCGCCTTTTTTCACCCGGGCAGTTTGCAGATCGTGAACGGTGATCGCCCCAGTGACGCGCGTCATATCAAGCACTCTGCACTCGCCGATCAGACTTTTGATCTTCAGACTGTCTACACCCGTTCCTTTGGAGAACACGTGTTTTGGAGCATCCACGTGGGTTCCCGCGTGCGACCCCATGGTGATTTCGGAACTAACCGACGTTCTGCTTCGAATCGGCCGGACTCTGAACTCCGTATTATTCGGATACACGGCCATTCCCTGATAGAGGGGCAACGAAATGTCGTATACTTTGAACTCTTTGTTCTTAATCATGTTTGGTTCCTTCTTTAAGAATTTTTCTGGTTTCGATTTTGTAGAGTTCAACGTTCGGCTGGTCAAACGTGTCGACGTTCATCAGTTTGCCCAGGTACATCATTTCGATCATTTTGAATTGAAGATATTCACCCAGTGCGAACGCAGATATCTCCGGCATCACAATTTCCATAAATGGCAGTTTCTTTTTGGAATAAGCCATTTTAGTGCCGTCCAGTATCGCGGCCATAATCTGACGGGCGCTGGTATTTTGAAGATTTTCCACGAGTCCCGCAGTAAACTGTTTTGCAGGAACCGGCATTGGATCGGTAACGTTTCTGGCCCATACGAATGTCGTAAACTTATCCAAAGGTCCGCCCAGATAGAGCTGGCCGACCGAATGAAGGTCTGTGGACCCGATCGATACAGTAGGGGTTATTCCGGCATGGACCGTTTCACCGTCCCGGTTTTTTTCCTTACCGATGCTTTCCCCCATAAGCTGCCGGTACCATTTACCCAGCGATTCCAGCTGAGGCGCAAAAAAGAAATTGTCGTTGATGGTTTTTCCGGCTTTGGCGTTTAAAAAAAGCAGTGCGGCCGAAATGAGCGCGGGGTTGAGTTCCCAGTCGTTTTCGATGCAGTTTTTCCGCATGGTTCCCGCACCCTCGCAAAAACTCTCAAGTTCGATACCGGCCGCGGCCAGCGGAAAAAGCCCGACCGGGGAAAACACCGAGTATCTTCCTCCGATTTCCTGGGGAAGAGGAAGGGCGGTGAGGTTTTTTGCTTTGGAAAGATTCCAAAGTTTTGAATGTTCGTCGGTGGTGACAACGGTCCTGTCTCTCAGTGCTTCTTCCCCGAATATGCCGATAAAAGTCTGCGAGATGATTTCAAAATTCGCGATGGTTTCGGTGGTTGTCCCGGACTTGCTGATAACGTTCAAAAGAATTTCTTCCGGCGATTTGACATGTTGGTGAAGAAACGCGGTAAACTTTTCCAGGTATTGGGGATCGCTGGTTTCGAGGAAAATAATTTTTGGAAAACGGGCCGGTTCAATCAGGTCGAAACTTCCGAACAATGCGTCATAAACGGCTTTTGTTCCCAGGTTTGACCCGCCGATTCCCACAACGACGATGTATTTGAGTTTCTTTGAGACTTTGCTTTTTTTGACCACCTTCACCACGGAAATAAGCTGCTGATCGATGGGAAGGTTCACTGAACACTCAGGGGCGTCGTATTCGTTGTGTCCGATAATTTTCCCCAGATATTCACGGTAGGGATCAAGCTGCTTTGCTGTTTCAACAAGCGATGATTCGTCAACCCCTGACGTGTTTTTGTAGAGCAGTTCCATGATGGTAAAGAGTTATGCGACGAGAGCGTTCCAGTCTTTGGAAAATTTTTCGATTCCCCTGGTGGTGAGTTCATGGTCAACGTTGAAGCTTTCCCATTGCTGGTCAAGGTTAAGGTCTACCGGCGCGACGTGCTTGAGTTCCGGGTGGTTGTATGCGTAATCGGCCGGAGGGACGGGCATTCCTTTTTGAGCCCATTCCTGCAGGGTTTTGAACGGGGCGGTGATAATGTCCGATCCCAAATACAGCGCGCACATGAAGTGTTCAAAGGACCGTACGCTTGCGGTCAATACTTCCACGTGCCCGTCACCCTTTTTGTACATATCGATGATATTTTTAATGAGATCCATTCCGTTTTCTCCCCGGTCGTCGAGCCTCCCGATAAAGGGAGAAAGGAACACCTGCCCCTTTTTTGCGCCTTTAGTCGCCGCATATACCGCGGCGGCCTGTTCCTGGTTGAAGCAAAGCGTCATGTTGACCCTCATTCCTTCCCTAATCGAATTTTCCGCTGACTGAAGTCCGGCTTTGGTTGTCGGGTATTTTATGTGGGCGTTGGGTATCCAGGCGTACATCTGCTTCGCCTGCTGGAACATGAGATCAGCGGGGGTGTCCGCATCCGAATACACCTCGATGGAAATCGAGCCCTGGGGAATGAGTCCCGAGAGTTCCGTCACGACATTTTTATAGAAAGCGTAGATCTCATCACTTGTGAACTTTTTACCTTCCTGAAGCCTTTTCTGGGCATCAGGATTTTTGGATACCAGCGAAGGATTCGTCGTCTGCCCGTCAAGAAAACCGAGAAGTTTTATGGTCTCCCTTGTTTCCTGAGGGTCTCCGCTGTCGAGAAATATCCTGGAATGAAGCTGGGCTGGGCGCATATGAATGGTTTTATTATTGTATTATATGAGTTCTTTGACTTTTTTTACGATGGCATTTTTGGAAATTTCCTCGTACTCCAGGAGTTCGTCGGGTTTTCCGCTGTGCGGCATTTTTTTCACGGCGAGCGAGTACACAGGCACCGCTCCCTGCACGCCTTCCGACAGGGCGGTTTTTACCGCTTCTCCCAAACCCCCTTCTACAAAATGATCTTCAACGGTGATCACTGCTCTGGTGCCTTTTATCGCATCCAGAAGCATATCAACGTTGATGGGCTTGATGCAGTAGAGGTCGATGACGCGAATGCCGATATTCTCCTTCTCAAGTTCGTCATGGGCGGCCAACGCTTCGAACAACGTCACGCCCGCTCCGATGACCGTCACAACGTCCTTGTCGCTTCGCTTCACGGTTTTGCATTCACCGATCGGGAACTTTTCATTTTCGTCATAAATGATCGGCGTGTCTTTTCGCGTCGTGCGAATGTAGACATTCCCGTGATGTTTGCACGCTTCCTCCACGAGTCGTTCGGTTGAGACCGCGTCTGAAGGATAAAGGACGACTCCGTTCAGGAGTGTCCTGAACATGGCGATGTCTTCAAGTCCCATCTGAGACGACCCGTCTTCCCCGATTGAAACCCCGCTGTGCGAACCGACAAATTTTATATTCGAGTCCGAATATTGGCTCATGCGGATCTGGTCGAATGCGCGGCTTAAAAACGCGGCGAACGTGGACATGAATGGAATTTTTCCTCGGCGAGCAAGTCCAAGCGCCACACCGGCCATGTTCTGTTCGGCGATGTACATTTCAAAGAAATGGTCCGGATATTTTTTCTTGAAAATCTCGGCGTACGTTGAATTCCCAACCTCCGCGTCGATCACCACCGTGTTGGGATAGTCGCTAAAAATACGGGTTATCGCGTTACCATAGGCGCGGCGCGTTGCCACCGGTTTTGTCTTGTCGTAGGCGGTGAAAGGCATTTTCTCCCCCTTTGATTCGGCCGGTTTCAGATTTTCCGGTTTTGCTATTTCTCCAAAAAGCTTGGTGTCGACCGGCCCGATTTCGGCAAGCGCCTTCTGGAGATCTTCCTGCCCAAGGGCTTTTCCGTGCCAGTTTTCCTTTCCCTCCAAAAAAGACACCCCTCTGCCCTTGAAAGTTCTGGCGATGATCATGACCGGTTTGTCTTTGGCCGTAAGTGCCTTTTCGTAAGCCCGGTAAACTTCCTGCATGTTGTGTCCGTCGATGACGATGGTTTCCCACCCAAAGGCCTTTACCCGTTCCTCGTAGACTTTGGTGTCATGACCGTACATGGTTTCACCGCGCTGTCCGAGGGCGTTCACATCCATGATGCCTATGAGGTTGTCCAGTTTGTAAAAAGAGGCAATTTCCATGGCTTCCCATTGTGAACCTTCCGCCATTTCGCTGTCGCCCAACAGGACGTAGGTTTTGTACGGAAGCTTATCAAGAAATTTCGCATTTATTGCCATTCCCACGCCGACCGAAAGTCCCTGCCCGAGTGAACCGGTCGCGGCTTCCGTGTGGGGAAATGCCGGAGTCGGATGCCCTTCCAGCCGGCTGCCGAATTTGCGCAGGGTTTTCATCTCCTCTTCCGTCACCTCGCCCGCCGCCGCGTAGAGCGAATAGAATAACGGCGACGCATGTCCTTTGGAAAAAATTAGCCGGTCGTTATTCGGATGGTTCGGGTCTTTCAGGTCGTAACGGAGAAATCCGGCGAAAAAAAGTACGGCCATGAGTTCCGTCGCTGACATCGATGAAGTCGGATGCCCTGACCCCGCCTGGGAGGTGGAAACCAGTGAATAGTAACGGATCAGCCTGGCGAGCAGTTCGAGTTTTGCTTGGTCAAAAACTGGCATTGCGATCGAATAAAACAAATAGAGGCTGGCAATAATGTAGCATTAAACTTTGCGTTTCTCCAAGAACAATTACCGTTCGATTTGCGGGCCTAAACTTCCCTTGGCGTAGGCGTACAGTTTTGACTTTTTCCACCCGTTGATGATCGGAGTCACGAATTTCCATGACGCCATGACCTCCTCCGTGCTCGTAAAGAATGTCTGGTCGCCTTTGATGCAGTCGAAAAGCACGCGTTCATAGGCGTCAACGGTTTGTGCTCTGGATTTGGACTCGTTGTAGGTAAATGAAAGTTCGCGGGGCTCGAGGGCCGTTACAAGGCCCGGTTTTTTTGCCCAAAACCTGATGGAGATTCCTTCCTCAGGCTGGATCTTGAACGAAATGACATTTTGGAAATCACAGACCCCGTCATTGGGACACAAATATGCGCCCGACTCTTTCAGGTACACCAAGATTTCCGCACTGCTTTCCCTCATGGCCTTTCCGCTCTCAAGATAGAACGGCACCCCTTTCCACCGTTCATTGTCCACGAAGGCTTTTATCCTGAAGTATGTTTCTGTCCCTGAATTTTTTGCGACGGAAATTTCCTTGAGATAACCTTTGTACTGGGCGCGGACAGTGTTTTTATCGACATCTCTCCCCTCAATCGGCTTCAGGGATTTCATCACTTTGCATCGTTCGGCGCGAACGGCTTCCGGGGCGAGACTCAGCGGATTTTCCATGGCAATGAGCGCGAGCATGCGCAACATGTGGTTCTGCCCCACATCGCGGAGCGCCCCGATATTGTCGTAAAACGCGCCCCTGGTCTTGAGATCGAGCTTTTCGTGAATTTTCATTTCCACTTTTTCAATAAACCCGTTGTTCCAGATCGGCTCAAACAGCACGTTCGAAAACCTGAACATCAGTATGTTCTGAAGCGTTTCCTTGGCCAGATAATGATCAATCCGGAAAACCTGCTCTTCCCTGAAAAGTTTTCCAAGCATCTCATCGAGTTTTTTTGCCGTTTCGGCGTCGCGGCCGAAAGGTTTTTCAATAAGTATTCTTGTCCACCCCTCTCCGTCGCTGCAGGCTATGGTGAGCCCGTAGTAGGAAAGATTCTTAAGAATGGTCTCGTAAAGGTCCGGAGGAACGGCGAGATAAAAGAGTTTGTTTGAGCAGCGCTTGAATTGCTGCGTATCCAGCCCCACCAGTCTCTTTTTGAGATTTTTGTAGCTTGGTGCATCGTCAAACTGGCCCTGCTGATAGGTAACGCATTTGAGAAATTTTTCAAATTCAACCCACCGGATATCCTTTATTTTTTTCTTCTTCATCTCGTTTTTAATAAATTCACGGTATTCGGCATCCCCCATTGGACGTCTTGAAAATGCCATGATCGTAAAATTTTTCGGCAGCATCCCTTTGGTGTACAGACGAAAGAAGGACGGAATCAGTTTCCTGATGCTCAAATCCCCGGTGGCGCCAAAAATCACCACGATGGTCGGCTTGGTGGAGCTCACCATATCTTCTCTTCTTCCCGGCGCTGTGCTTCGCGTAGCGCGTTCGGGTGTATAATCGATTTTGTTCTTTTGGTTTTTCATGGAAGCAATATCTTAAGACTGGTGTGCAATACATCGTTCATGATTTAGTTACATATATACGATTATTTTGAAGAACACTCAATGAAATTTTCCCGGGTTCATGAATTCAGAAAAAAACACCGGGGGGTATTTATTGCCCTCACGGGTGTTGTGGCGGCGCTTACCTTGGCTTTCAGCTTCTATTTCTACGTTGCATATTTGCTGCCCCTCCCCGATACCATCACCCAGGATCACTCCCGGGGATCGATCAAAGTCTTCGACAGAAATGGGCTGCTGCTCTATGAAGTTATCGAACCGTCCGGCGGAAAAAAGAGTTATGTTCCCCTGACTCAGATTCCAAAAAATTTCGTCAATGCGACTCTGGCGGCCGAAGATATCCGTTATTATGAACATGGCGGCATCGACGCGGGGGCCATTGCCCGCGCGGTTTTTTTTAACGTCAGGGAAGGACGCATCGTGAGCGGGGCAAGTACGATCACCCAGCAGCTTGTCCGCAACCTGCTCGGTTACACGACCCAGCGCGGATATACGGAAAAAATCCTGGAGGCCATTTATGCCATCCGTATGGCGAACGTGTATTCAAAAGATCAGATTCTGGAACTGTATCTGAATACTATTTACTATGGAAACCTTGCGTACGGCGCGGAATCCGCGGCGCTGGATTATTTTGGCAAACACCTCCGGGATCTGGACCTTGCAGAATCCACGATTCTTGTCGGCCTACCGCAGGCGCCCTCCTACTACAATCCGTTTTTCTACATGGACAGGGCAAAAAAACGCCAGCGGTACGTTCTCGACCAGATGGTGAAATATGGTTTTGTCGACGCGGCGTCTGCCGATGCGGCGGCGGACGAAACCCTGAAACTCCGTAAAAATATTTTCGAAATGAAGGCACCCCATTTCGTGCATTATGTTCTTAATCAATTGGGGGATCTCGTAGGGGAAAGCAGGATTCGGGACGGCGGCCTGAACGTGTATACGACTCTGGATTACGACCTTGAGCTCAAGGCCGAAACCATTCTGACCCGTCAAATTCAAAACCTTGAAGACAAGCACGTGACCAACGGAGCGCTTCTGGCGGTTGAGCCAAGCACGGGGAAAATTTTAACCTGGATCGGCAGTGAAAATTACTACAACGATGACATCGACGGTCAGGTCGATATGATCACCTCCTTGCGCCAGCCGGGCTCATCCATCAAGCCTTTGACTTATCTGCTTGCGCTTGAGAAGGGATATACTCCTGCAACCATCCTGGAGGATGTTCCCGTGGAGTTTCAAACAGACAGCGGCCCTTACGCTCCGAAGAATTATGACCTGGATTATCACGGACCCGTGCGTTTGCGTGAGGCACTGGGAAGTTCCTTCAACATACCGGCGGTTCAGACGCTCGATGACGTCGGCCTTGAATCTTTCATAGCATTTTTGGGCAGGCTGGGTATTCAGACACTGGACAGAAATCCGAATTTTTACGGGCTTGCGCTGACACTGGGCGGCGGAGAAGTGCGAATGCTCGATATGGCCCAGGCCTTTCATGTTCTTGCAAACTACGGAAAGAAATTCGATTTTACCGTTGTAGAAAAAATAACCGACAAAAACGGCCTGGACGTTTATACCTGGAAACAACCGGAGAAGCTGTACGTCCTTGGTCCGGAAGGGAGAGAGCACTCTTACCAGATCATCGATATCCTGAAAGATTCCAATGCCCGTTTAAAAGGGTTCGGGGAAAACAGTATTCTTGAACTCTCCCGCGACGCCGCCGTTAAAACGGGAACCACCAGAAACTTCCGCGACAACTGGACGATTGGTTTCACTCCCCAGCTGTTAACGGCCGTGTGGGTCGGCAACGCCGATGCATCACCCATGCAGAATATCACCGGTGTCGACGGTGCAGGACCAATCTGGCACGATTTCATGGAAGAAGCCCTTCAATTCTCTCCGCGGGAAAATTTTCAAATCCCCCCCCGGCTCCACCAGATTGAGATCTGCGCACTGTCCGGCATGCTTCCGACTGATCTTTGTTCCGACAGAATTTACGAATGGTTCATCAAAGGCAAGGAACCGAAAGACAGCGATACCTACTATCGTTCATATTGGTTTTTACGCTCAAATGGGCACCTTATCCGCGACGAGTGTGTCCAGAGCTATCCTGAGGCTGTGAGACAACAAAAAACATTTATCACCTACCCAGCCGCCTTCCAGCGCTGGGCTGACAAAAAAGGGCTTGCTTTACCCCCTTTCGAACCCTGCGCCTTGTCAAAAACAACCTCCGGCGAATATTCAGACGCCTATTCAACCCGTGAAAACCGGCTTGTGGATATCGACAGCCCGTCTAACCAGGACGAGTTTATGTTGAATACAGGGTTACCGTTGGATAACCAGAAAATCCCTTTCAGGGCGGTAACCTCTCCCGACGTCCAAAAGGTGTTTTTCATTTTGGACAAACAAACCGTTTCCACCATAGAGCAAAGTCCGTTCCAGTATCTCTGGCTCCCCCAGAAAGGTGTCCACACTCTGCAGGCCGTGGCAGAACTTTACAGTGGAGAAACGCAACAAAGTGAACCGGTGCAGTTCACCGTACAGTAATTTGTAATACTTTTTATGCGGCATCCGTTATGAAAAGCGAAAAGATTTTTTCCGGCGGTGATGACCTATGATATCTCATTGAATTATAGCTTCATCACCACTACAATTCGTCATAGTGTTCCGCCCCTCCCCCGTATGGATCTTCAGGACCAACAACAACTCGTAACCGAAGCGCAGCAAAGCACCGATGGATTCGGAAAGCTGTATGATTTCTACTTTCCAAAAGTCTACGCTTTTATTGCTTCAAAAGTCAGCGACCGTGACGACGCGGAGGACCTTACGAGCGAAATCTTCATGAAAGTGCTGGAGAACATCCACAGTTTTGAATGGAGAGGGATTCCTTTCGGAGGCTGGCTGTTCAAGATCGCCAGGAACACGTTAAATACCTACTACGCCAAACACGCGAAAACGGCGACCAAAGACATCGATGAAGTCTACGGGTTGGCCGAGGACGAGGAGAAAGTTTCTCCCCATAAACAGGCGGCGCGAAATGAATTGGCGGAGAAAGTGAAGGAAGTCATGTGTGAACTTCCCGAGCGGGAGCTGATGGTCGTACAACTGAAATTTTATTCCCAGCTCAACAACAGAGAAATCATGCATGTCACCGGCCTTTCCGAAAGCAACGTCGCCATCATCCTGTACCGCACGCTCAGAAAAATAAAACCCGATCTCACTTATTTCGCTTAATCATCGTTCAATGCTTTTCTCAAGAAAAAAAATTCGGCAATTGAACCAGATGCTGGACTCAGCCAAGAAGCCGCATGATCTCAATGAGCTTGCGAACGCGGTTGAAAATACGGCTCCCGATACCGCGCGCCCCGTTTTCCAGAAGCAACTTCGCCAACAACTACTTCTTAAGCACCAAACTATGGCTTCCGCCCACAAAGAAAAGAAAGCCAAAGTCCATGATTCTTCCCGTACTCCGTTGCACAGGAAAGGCTGGGCTTTTGCACTCGCAGTCCTCGTCCTGATCGTCGTCTCGGGCGTGGCCAGCTATCCGCTCATTCCGGCTCCGGAAGTACAAGGGTATTCATTGCGAAACAATGTCCGCAAAATTTCCTACAACGCCCCGATCAAAATCGTTTTCAGCCAGATGATGGATCAGGGGTCTGTTGAGCGCGCATTTACCATCGACCCGAAAATTGACGGTACTTTTGCTTGGCAAAACAACAGCCTTCTCTTTACTCCGAAGGAGCAGTTTACAATCGGCGATACCTTCGCCGTTTCCGTTGACCGCTCCGCACGCAGCCTTTTACAGAAGTCTTTGAACAGCGATTATCAGGAAAATTTCCAGATTGTCGCGGCGCCGGAGGTCAGTTTGTTTTCACCCGCTTCCGACTCCTCCAATGTTCCCGTCGATGCCAAACTGACTGTTCACTTTGACCGACCGATGATACCACTGACGAGCCTTGATCAGGCTTCCGAGAAGGCCATCAATATAAAGGTGGAGCCGGCAATTGAAGGAAAAGCAAAGTGGCTGGGAACGTCCACGATGTCGTTCATTCCCGAAAAACTGGCGTATGCCACCCATTATACGGTGACGATTCCCCAGGGAACCATATCAGCGGAAGGTGGAACGACCGATAAGGATTTTGTTTTCAGTTTTGACACTTTGAGACCGGCCTTCGAAAGCTCCGTACCGGGAGACCTCACCCCATATAACGGGGCCGATACCGTCGTGAAACTTACCTTCAATCAGGCCATGAATCTTCAAAAGGCCGGACAATACGTGAAGCTGTTCCGGTATACCGGCGATAAGGATTTTGCGAAAAAGGTCAACTGGAGCGGAGATGTCTATAACGACGATGTTATTTATGAATCCCGAAGCAATGGGCGCTTACTGTTTACTTCCGATGTCCGCAAAAAGACACAAATTTCCCAGTGGGAGGAGGTTGGTGCATCCATGCATTACTACACCGCTGAAGAGTATAAGAAAGATTATCTTGCCGACGGAACCAATTATGAAGGTTCCGCCGACACCCAGGAGGTTGAAATTCCCCTGACTGAGGAACTCCAGAAAACACTCGTAATGAAACCTAATGCGCAGCTCCAGGAGGACGGTATGTATATGGTGGAGATCTCTGAAGACATGCTTGGAGCCGAGGGAACGTTCCCGCTTGATGCTCCTGCCTATTTTATTTTCAAAACGGTTGGAAGTCTGGACGTCGTATCAACCTCACCTGCAAATGACGCAAAAGATGTTCGCACCTCTTCAGTGAACGTAGCTTTCAATCAGCCGATGCTTGAATCAAGCCTGAAGGACAAAATCGTCATCGAACCGAAATCAGAGGACAAGGATGCAAAACCGGAAGTTACGACGAACGGAAGCAATGAACTCAGTATACAATATCCGTTCCTGCCTTCCACGAGCTATACCGTGACGGTGAAGGCCGGAGGCAAAAGTCTGTTCGGCAAAACCATGGACAAGGACACCGTGCTGACTTTCAAGACAGCGGCGCTCAAGTCTTCGTTCCAACTGGTTAGCTCCCCCGATATCAGTGTTTTGGACGGCACCAAGCCGCGTGTTTACTACGTTAAATCGACGAATGCCGATACCCTGCATGTTGAGTTCAAAAAATTATCGGACGAAGAGTTCAAGAGTTTATATTCACGAGGCTACGTGAACGACCAGTTCCGACCTGCCGAGGGTTATACATCCTTTAATAAAACGGTGCAGAAAGATTTCAACAAGAAAGTGGTGACGAAAATCGATCTGGAAAAAGAGCTCGGACAACAGCTTCCGTCCGGTTATTACTATTTTGAGGTTACCAGCCCACAGGTTTTTGACGACTATTATAACGGACGCCGTCCACGTGTTGAAAAACAGGTCTTCCTGGTCACCAATTATGGACTTGCCGCCAAAATGAGCAACAAACAGCTTTTGGTCTGGGCAACCTCCATGAAGGGCGGGGCCCCCGTGGAAGGGATGGATATCCAGGCCATGAACATGTCCGATAACAGCATCGTAACCGGGAAGACGGATAAGGATGGTCTTGTAACCCTCCAGCTTCCCAAAAAAGCCGACAACGAATATGCGGGCGAGTATATGGTCTCGGGCCGTATGGGCGATGACATTACCTTAACCCACACCGGCTGGTCGGATGGAGTGAGTCCCTGGAACTTTAACATTGATTACAGTTCATACGCTGAAAAGTACTTCATCTACATGTATACCGACAGGCCGATTTACCGCCCGGGACATACGGTGTATTTCAAGGGGCTTGTCCGCCTGAACAAGGACATGAATTACAGTCTTCCCGACCGGACCAAAGTTATGGTTACGGTTCGCGACGAACAGAGCCAGGAACTTTACAAGAAAGAACTTACCCTGAATAAAAACGGTACCTTCAACGGTGAACTGCAGCTCGGTGAACTGGCTATGGTCGGCGGATACCAGATCATGGCGTCACTTGCCACAGGCGACGAACCGGCGTATTCCCATGCGTTTTACCAGAGTTTCCGCGTTGCCGCATACCGCAAACCCGATTACAAAATGTCCGTCACCCCTGAAAAGGATGCTTACGTGAACGGAGAAACGGCGAAGGTGAAAGTGAACGGCCAATTCTTCTTCGGCGCGCCCCTTGCGGACGCTCCCGTTGAATGGACCGTGAAGGCCGAGGATTATTATTTCTTCCTTTCCGCCGACAGCAAGAGTCCTTATGCCTCACAGTGGTTCAGTTTCAGCGACGAAGGATACATGTGTTACTGGGGCTGCAAGGGTGAAAGCAAAATTATCAGTCAGGGAAAGGGGAAACTTGATGCGAACGGCGACTATACCGTCAATCTTCCGCTCGACATTAAGGATAAAAAGCTGAGCCAGTTCTACACCCTCGAGGCTACGGCGTTCGACATGAACCATCAGAGCGTTTCATCGCGCGCGACCATGCCGGTTCATCAGGGACAGTATTACGTAGGCATCATGGGACAGGATTACGTCGGTACCAAAGGAAAGGACTCGAATTTTGAGGTGATCACCGTCGATGCCGAAGGGAATCCTGTTGCGGGAAAATCCGTGACCGTGACCCTGTATAAACGGGAATGGAACACGGTAAAAAAGAAACAGGTCGACAGCGATTTCTATTATGAAAACAATTTCGACGACGTGATGGAAGAAAAGAAAACCGTGACGACCGATGACAAAGGACATGCGAACGTAAGTTTTGCACCGAAAAAGGGAGGCAGTTACAAGATCGCCACGGAGTCTTTCGACAGTCTTGGAAACAGGATTACATCCGCGACCGAGATGTACGTAACCTCCTCGGACTTTGTGAACTGGGGACAGGAAAACAATGACCGCATTGAGCTGGTTCCGGATAAACAGGAGTACAAGGTCGGCGATACGGCTCACGTACTCGTCAAATCACCGTACCAGAATGTTTACGCGCTGGTCACTCACGAACGCGGTGACATCGTGTACAAGAAAGTGATGATGATTACCTCAAATTCAACAACCATCGATGTTCCGGTTACCGACGCGTCCCTTCCGAATGAGTTTGTTTCCGTCCTTTTGGTGAAGGGAAACAACACGGCGGCAGGACTTCAGGATCCGGGCACAGAGATTGATGAGCGTGAAGTCGCCGCATTCAAGTTGGGATACACAACCCTTCAGGTCGATACTTCGACCCGCAAGCTCGGTATTGAAGTCGCCAGCGACCGTCCCAAATATCATCCGGGGGACGAAGTAAGTCTGAAGCTCAAAACCGTTGACGCAAGCGGGAAACCGGTGAAAGCCGAAGTCTCGCTGAGTGTGGTGGATGAAAGCGTGCTTTCACTTACGGAAAATGTAACGGCTGATCTCCTGAGTGAATTCTACCGCAAGCGTTATCTGGGAGTTACCACGGCTCATACGCTCACAAAGGCGTTGTCCCGCGTGAACGTCCAGGTTGAATCGGGACTGAAGGGCGGCGGCGGCGGCGCAATCGCAAAACGCGGAACGTTTAAAGACACCGCTTATTGGGAGGCAGTCATCGAAACCGATGCCAACGGCGCCGGCGAGGTAAAATTCAAACTTCCGGATAATCTGACGACATGGCAGGTTCTTGCCATCGGCATCACCAAAGACACGCTCGTGGGAAGCCAGCGCGCAGAATTCCTGGTCACCAAAGATGTGTTGGCGAGACCCGTGCTTCCACGGTTCCTGATTATCAACGACACGATGACGGTCGGTACCGTGGTCCATAATTACCTGGACAAAGGAGTGGATCTTGATGTCGCGTTAAAAGCCACCGGCGTGACCGTCAGCGGCAGCGACAAACAAAGAGTCCATCTTGAACCGGGCAGTGAGCAGCGCGTGGACTTTAATGTCTCGGTCCTTGACCAGCCGGAGGCTACCCTGACCTTTGAGGCCGTCGCGGCAAACGACAATACCGTGGGTGACATTGTTGAAACAAAGCTGCCGATCCATCCGTTCAGTTTCCCAGAATTTGTGGCTACCTCGTCCGTTGTTTCCGATGACACCAAACATGTAGAAACCGTGTGGCTGCCTGCCGGAATCGATCCGAAATTCGGCAAGCTCACCATTTCCGCGGCATCGACGCTGGCCGGCACTTTTACCAAGGGCATTGAGTACCTTGTCCAGTTCCCTTACGGTTGCGCGGAACAAACGGCTTCGTCCTTACTGCCGAACCTGGCGGTGAAGGAGATGGCAAAACTTCCCGGGCTTGGCGTAGGAAAACTCATAGATGAAAAGAAACTCCAGAAAAATGTGGAGGCCGGTCTCCAGAGTTTATACAAGTACCAGCAGAGCAACGGCGGATGGGGTCTATGGGAGAATTCCGTCCCAACCCCGTACTTGAGCGCCTACGTTCTGTATACCCTCCACGAGGCTCAAAAAGCCGGCTATACCGTTGACCAGAAGGTGATGAACCGCGGGGTGGATTATGTAAAAAACTCGATGAGCCAGCTCCCGCTCGATGCTGCCAACACCTACAACGCCAACAGCCGTTCATTCGCTTTGTTTGTGCTCGCTGAAATCGATAAGGGGGACCTCGGCCTGAGCAACAACCTTTACGAATACAAAAAATCGCTGAGCCTCTTTGGAAAGGCTTACCTCGCCATGAATTATCATGGTTTGATCAAGAAGCAGAAACTTGAAGGGGCTTCCAAAGATGATGCCCAGAAGAAGATTGATACCCTGAAAGGGGAAATCCTGAACGTGGCCAAGGAGACCCCGCGCGGCGTCCACTTTGAGGAGGGTCACCGGGAATATGCCTTGTTCGACACCAACACCCGCACGACCGCATTGGTGCTCCAAATGCTTTCCCGCGTCGACAACGGCAGCGTGATGATACCAAAGATTCTCAGACATATGCTCATGGAGAAAAAAGACGGTCACTTTGCCACGACCCAGGAAACGGCGGTGAGCCTCCTCGCGTTGGCCGATTACCTCAAAAACAGCCATGAGCTTGAACCAAGCTACAACGGCGTCATCACATTGAACAGCGTTGAAAAGCTTAACGGTTCCTTTACCCAGAAAAATCTTGGCGACGTCCAGACCGTTGATATTCCTTTGAGTGACCTCCTGCCCAATAACCAGGACAACGAAGTCACGGCTTCACGCGACGGCACGGGCAAAATGTACTTCGATATGAATTTGAAATACTATCTCCCAACCGAAAAAATCGACTCCAGGGACGAAGGTATCTTCGTGACCCAGGACTACTTTATGATGGCCGACAAGAAATTTGAGGCTCCTGTTGAGACCGTTCAGATCGGGGACAACCTGATGGGCAGAATGACCATTGTCGTTCCTGAGGACCGTTATTATGTGATGGTGGAAGATTTCCTCCCCGCAGGTCTGGAAGGCGTGGACTTTGATCTGCAGACTTCACAACAGTCCCTCCGGGATACCATGGAAGAAAGCGGCAAGGGCCAATCGTGCACCGGCTGGGAATGCTGGTATGAAATGTGGAGATTCAACCATTCCGAGGTGCGCGACGACCGCATGATGTTCTTCGCCGACTTCCTTCCGAAAGGCGTGTATGAACTCAAGTACGTGGTCCGCGCGACGACCCCGGGCACTTTCCATGATCTTCCCGCTTTGGCGCAGGAAACCTACTTCCCAGAAGTGTTCGGAAGATCGGCCGGCAGATCGTTTACCGTCCAGCCATAGTTTTATTCCCCAGGCAATCTGCAATCAAAAGGTTCCGTGAACTTTCTCGCGGAACCTTTTTTTGTGCTATACTCTTTGTGTTCTTTTCTGTTTCAAATGGGTAAGAAATCTTTGCGTAAAGAGATACTCAGAAAGCTTTTTCACCTCCTGGAGGTTCCCCTCCTGATCGGATACACGCTGGTACGGCACTATTTTAATGAAAGGCTGGCCACCCTTTTGATTACCGTCGCGTTCCTGCTGCTCCTGGAAATCGAATACATCCGTCTGGAATACAATCCCAAAATTCCCGAATTTTTTAATGTTTTCAGGCACAAGGAACGGAACAACGTTACGGGAACCATCTTTTTTATAGCGGCTACCATCATCGTTTTTGCCGCTTTTGATTACCCTATTGCTCTTACCGCTTTGCTGCTTACGGTTTTCGGAGATCTCGCGGCGGCCCTCGTAGGAATAAAGTTCGGAAAAACCTATCTGTATAAAGATAAGACCCTGGAAGGAACGTTGGCCGGATTCTCGATGAACTGTCTCGTGGGGTTTCTTTTTCTTCCCGCCTATCCTCTGATTTTTATTTCGATGGCGTTTGTCGCAAGCGTGGTGGAACTTCTCACCGGCAAACTTGACGACAATCTGACCGTCCCTCTCCTTTCAGCTTTTACGGGGCAGGTTATGGTGTATCTGCTCCAGGCTCCACTGACAACTTTTCCCGGTCCTGCTGTCGGTGCTATTTTTACCTTTTTTGTCAATTTCCCCTGATCGGACGGGATTGCACGGGCAAAGGATATTGTTATACTGGGTCCAAGCTTTTCTTTCCCTCTTTCTATGCCAAAAACATCAGCCAAAACTTCTGCCAGGGGTCAGAAGGTTTTTTCGGTTAAACACAAAAAGGTTCCACGTTCCCACCGTGCCGGTTCAAAAAGTCTTCGCGCCATCTATGGGTTCAGCGAAGGAAACAGGGAGATGAAGGATATCCTGGGGGGGAAGGGGGCAAATCTTGCAGAAATGACAAGATTAGGGCTCCCCGTTCCACCGGGTTTTACCATTACCACTGATGTTTGCCGTTACTACCTGGAGCATGAAAAGTATCCGAAAAATTTTGAGGACGACCTGAGAAAATACATGCAACGCCTGGAAAAGGCCATTGGAATGAGGTTCGGGGACCGTGAAAATCCCCTGCTGATTTCGGTCCGTTCAGGTGCGCCCGTATCGATGCCGGGCATGATGGACACCATTTTGAACCTTGGCTTGAACGAGTCGACACTCAAAGGTCTTCTGGCGAAGACCAACAATGAGCGTTTCTGTTACGACTCGTACCGGCGCTTCATCAACATGTTCGGGAACGTGGTGTTGAATATTCCACATGAAGCTTTTGAGACCGAACTCGACGCCATCAAGCACCGGAGGGGCGCTACCGTGGATACCGAACTGACGACGGAAGATCTCCAGCTGGCGGTGCAAAAATTCAAGGAGGTCGTGAAGCACAAGACCGGAAAAGCCTTCCCTGAAGATCCGGAAAAACAGCTTTTACTGGCCATTAACGCGGTCTTTGGCTCGTGGAACAACGACCGTGCCGTTACCTACCGCCGGATTCATAATTTTGACTCGACGCTTGGCACCGCAGTGAACGTGCAGGCGATGGTTTTTGGAAACATGGGAAATACTTCCGGGACCGGCGTCGCGTTCACCCGCAATCCGTCCAACGGTGAAAGGCGTTTCTACGGGGAGTTTATGATCAACGCGCAGGGTGAGGATGTTGTTGCCGGCATCCGCACTCCCCAGACGCTGGATGAGATGAAGGACGTTATGCCGGAAGTATTCAATGACCTTGTCCGTGTCCGGGATATATTGGAAAAACATTACCGCGACATGCAGGACATTGAGTTCACCATCCAGGAGGAAAAACTCTACATGCTTCAGACCCGCAGCGGAAAGCGCACGGGAAGAGCAGCCGTCAAAATCGCTGTGGACATGGTCAACGAAAAACTTATTACCAAAAAAGATGCCCTGCTGCGTATTGACGCCGGGGCGCTGAACCAGCTTCTCCATGCCGACATTGATCCGAAGGCTCCTAAAAACGTCATCGCAAGGGGACTCGCGGCATCACCGGGCGCCGCGTGCGGAAAGGTCGTTTTCAGCGCGGACGACGCATTTGACTGGGTCACCAACAAAAAAGAAAAAGTTATTCTTGTGCGCAAAGAAACAAGTCCCGAAGATATTCACGGCATGCATGTCGCCGAGGGGATATTGACTTCCACCGGCGGGGCGACTTCGCACGCCGCTGTTGTGTGCAGAGGCATGGGAAAATGCTGCGTGGCCGGCTGCGCCGACATCATTGTGGATGCGAAAAATAAAAGGTTTATCGTCGGCCACAGCGTGGTCTATGAAGGCGATACGATTACCCTGAACGGAACAACCGGGGAGGTGATCCTCGGCGAGGTTGCGACCGTAAAAGCTGAGGTAAGCGAAGATTTCAGGAAAGTTTTGTCCTGGGCCGACGAATACCGGAAGCTCGGCGTCCGGACGAACGCCGACACCCCTCACGATGCGGAGGTCGCGCGGAAATTCGGCGCGGAGGGCATCGGGCTCTGCCGTACCGAACATATGTTCTTTGACGAGAAACGCATCAAGGTGGTGCGAGAAATGATCCTGGCCAAAGACCTTGAAGGAAGACAAAGGGCGCTACGTAAACTGCTGCCGATGCAGCGTGAGGATTTTGAGGGGATCTTCAAGGCCATGGACGGGCTTCCGGTGACCATCCGGCTGCTGGACCCTCCGCTGCATGAATTTATGCCCCAAAAAGAGTCCCAACTTGAGGAACTTGCGCAGGAACTGTTGATGGATATTGAGGAGCTCCGGCGGTTGAAAGACAGCCTTCACGAGGTGAATCCCATGCTGGGGCACCGCGGCTGCCGTCTGGGCATCACGTATCCGGAAATTTACGAAATGCAGGTACAGGCCATTCTGGAGGCGGGTATCCGCGCGAGCCGCGGCGGCGTCAAAGTCCTGCCGGAAATCGAAGTGCCGCTGGTCGGCCACGTGGAGGAACTCCGCGCCGTGCGCCGGATGATCGAAACGATGATCAGGCATTATGAAAAGGACATCACTTTCAAATACAAAATCGGGACGATGATCGAACTTCCCCGCGCCTGCCTCACGGCCGACGAACTGGCTCCGGAAGCGGACTTTTTCTCCTTCGGTACGAATGATTTAACCCAGACGACCTTTGGATTGTCCCGCGACGACTCGGGAAAATTCATGAACGAATACGTGGACCGGAACATCTGGGAACGCGATCCCGCGGCAGGCATTGACCAGCGCGGCGTCGGTAAACTCATGAACATCTGCATCGAACTCAGCCGCTCCGTGAAGCCAAAAATGGAAATAGGCATTTGCGGCGAACAGGGCGGAGACCCGGATTCGGTAAAATTCTGCCACAACATCGGCCTGGACTATGTGAGCTGTTCACCCTACCGCGTGCCCATCGCCCGTGTAGCTGCTGCGCAGGCGGCATTGCTGGATTCACATTAAGACTTTCCTTTGTTTCGCTCCGTATTCGGCGGCCAAAGATTCGACTACCACCTGCTCCCGGCGGGCTACGATTGGGGCGACCAGTTTCTCGAATTGATGTAAAGTTTCCGGATCATTGGCGATATAAAGCGCTATCTCGACGACTCTTCTTGACGGCGGCAAAGCTCCGGCCAGGAACAAAATCTGTTCCTGTGTCGTGGGAACCGCAACTCCCTCCGGAAAACCCGTCCCTGCCTTTGTGACGAGTTTCACGAGAGCGACCGGAGGGTGAGGAAAATCCTCCGCCAAAGTCATCCAAAGGGACATATCCATCTTTAAAAGGTCCTCAAGAATTTCCAGGGCCGTTTTCGGTGTGAGGTCGCTGAAAATCGCGGTCAGGTCAAGGATTTTTCTCTCTTTCTCAGGCATAGATGATCGTTATTACTCACCGAACTGTTCACCCCAGCGGAGTTTGTCGCGCAGCATTTTGTAGTAGTTGCCGCCCTTGAGACGGATAAGGTGGAAACAACGGCTTGATTTACGGATTTTCACCTCGTCGCCGTATTCGAGTTTGATGGTTTCCTGGCCGTCCAGCGTGAGCCCCACGTTTTCACCTTCGTGGCGGCGGCGGGTATTCAAAACGATTTTCAACTGTCTGTCGTTGGGAATGACGATGGGCCGTATGGAAAGTGTTGCCGGGCAAATCGGCGCGAGAATAATTCCCGGAAGCGACGGATGAACGATCGGTCCTCCCGCGGAAAGCGAATGCCCCGTGGAACCCGTCGGCGAGCTGATGATCAGTCCGTCGGCGTGGAAGGTGATCACCTTGCGCTGGTTGATGGACACGTCCATCTCGATCAGGCGGGCAAAAGAACCCTGGTTAATCACCGCGTCGTTCAACGCAAGGAACGTGTTGAATTTTTGTCCCTGGCGGTAAATGGTGACGCGCAGAATAGAACGCTTGTCGATCACGTAACGGTTATGGAGAACTTCCAGCAGATCGTGCTCGAGGTTCTGGGGCTTGGATTCGGTGAGCACCCCGAGGTTTCCAAAATTGAACCCCATGACGAGAGTCGTTTTTTTGGCTACACGACGGGCCGTTTTGAGAATCGTTCCATCGCCGCCCATGACCACGACCAGGTCGCATTTTTGCATGAGCTGCGTTTTTTTGTGGCCTTCTTCACCCGGAAAAAGCGGAGCCGTGTTGGTGTCATAATAAATTTTCTTGTCGTGTTTTTTGAGTATGCGAACAACATCCTTGATGTAAGGGATGTGAGGTTTATTGTGCCTCTTGGTGATGATACCGACCGTCGTGATCTTCTTCTTGATGGGGGCGACGAGTGTCATGGAGAGGGGGTTAGGTTCCGTTCATGCGTGGCAACGACTAGTATAAAAGTTTCGGACCAAATTGCCAATTCCAATGCTTAATTTGCCTTTTTTTCCTTACCCCTGCGCCGAAGTATCAAAAGTATGGCTCCCGCGCCCAGCATGATAACGCCTCCCGGCCTGTTTTCCACATCACCGCGTTTCGAAGACGCAACAACACAACCTCCGCTGTTATGCATGACATCCAGCGGTATTTTTACCGGGAGATCCCCTTTTTTCAGAAGGATGCTGTCGGCCCTTTGATCCTGTACGATGAGGACTTCCCCTTCCACCGGCGTCACGAGGGCAAAACGCTTCAACTCGCCGGTTTCTGAATCAAGTTCGGGCTCAAGTATTTTGATGAGCACTCTCTGGTTCGTCATGACGTGAATACTCGCTTCTCCCAGGACAAGGGCTTCCGTTTTTTCCTGCGCCTGGCCGGGAGGAGCAGACTGATCCTCCATCATCATGACGCAAAGTTTCCCTTTGTTCAGGAACAGCTGGCCTTTATTCATTTCACTGCCCGAGACGTCTCCGCGAATTTTCACGGCGGCTTTCGGGGAAAAAACCGGCTGGATAAAACAGTCCCGGGGTTTCCCGTCGGCATCAATGAGCGTGTGACCGATCACATGGGTGGTTCCATCCGGATCCGTCACAAATTCACATACCGGCTGTCCGGGGTGCGCCATTTCGTGGGGCTGAACGTCGCGCGCAAAAGATTCTCTTCCGCAAAGATCCTCGTCGCTCCCCGGTGCGCCACCGGCACCAACATCCGGACCGGCGTCCGTGGTCGCGTCCTCGACAACATCGGAAGCATCCAGCATTATTTCGGCATCCTCGGCTCCTGCGTCTGTCGGCCCCGGACCGGCAGGACCTTGCGTATCATCTTCGTTTGGCGGGTTACCTGGCTTCCTGTCTCTGGTGTACATGAATGGAGGGCGGGGTGTCTTTAGGCTGTTTCGTCTGTCGTCAACTGTGGAAACAACGATGGCTATTCCCAATGCGGCAGCGGCGGCAAGCTTGCTCACCGATGAAATGCTTGTGGGTGGAGTTGATGTTCTTTTTGGAGTGGGTTCTGGATTTCCAGGTATATTCCCCTGGTCAATATCTACAACGTTTGGTGGGAATGGAGTTTGTCCGGATTCATCGGGACTTTGCCCTTCTGGCAACCCATCGTCTTGTCCTTCTGGAGGCATAGAAGTGCGGAAAAAAATACAAGAGTTACGGGCGTTAATTATACTCATTTTTACTTGAAAATCAATCCAAAAACTGCTAGGTTGGTGACGGACATAACTGCATGTTTATGGCAGAATCACGAAATAACATTCGTTCTGAAGAGGCGGCTGATGCACCTGTACGGCGTGGTTTGGACGTTGGTGCTGCGGTTCCGTCACGTATCGCCAAATTTTTGCGCGGCGTTCGGAGGTATGTCACCGGTGCCCTGATTGCAGCCAGTCCGGCTCTTGGATCTTGCGTAAATATTGATTCCGCTGCCGAGACTGAGGTTTTGGCCCAAGGCGGAAATGAAGGCGTCGACCAAACGACAGAATCAGCGAATGTCGCCGACAGAACCGTAAATCTCTGGTTTGACGGCAAGAACTGGCATTTTGAAGGGAAATATCCGAAAAATTTCCAGCTTACCGTCGAAGTTGATGGAAAACAGGTTTTTGATGAGCCTATTCATCCTGCAGGAGGCTCTTTTAACTTATACGGGGTCGCCGGTGAGACTGCCCGCGATATTCAGATAAAAGCTTATGATCCCGAGGCTCAGGATATGCAGACCTACCAGATTCCGATTGAGCCTAAAAAGAGCACCAAAGGCATGTACGGGGTTCCGAATTTGCACAACGTTGAATACCCGGCCAATTAGTTTTATTTCGAGCCCATTTCAAACACCCCATTCCAGTCCGGTTTGGGCGGGAAATCGCGTAACACTTCGCAGCGCTGGCGATAGAGCTTGGACGGGCCGTCTTCCGGGAACGTTTTGAGGATATCCGTGAATTTGGCGAGAGCTTCCGCGAACTTTCGGTTATGGTACAACTCCATGGCTTCGGTGTATTGCTGCAGCAAGGTGAGTACATTTTGCGGCAGTTCGCCTTTCGGGGCCAGGAGTTCGAACACTTTTATCGGCTCGGTTTTGCCCACCACCTGGAGAGTATCCAGCTCGCGGGTCTCGAACTGGTCCTTGATGATCTCATGGGTTTTCTGGCTCATCATCACGTGGGTGCTGTACTTTTTGTTTGCTCCTTCAAGCCGTGAACCGAGGTTTACGATGTCTCCCATCACGGTATAGTTGAACCGGTTCAGCGAACCGATGTTGCCCACAATGACCTCTCCTGAGCTCAGACCGCAGCGGAAATCGATCTCCGGTTTGGGTTCTCCTCCCGGGAGAAGATTTGACGGGGTTCCGTCGGGACCGGGCTTTGCTTCTTTCCATTTTGCCAGGAGTTCATTGAGTTTGATCCGCATGTTGAGCGCCGCTTTCACCGCACGGAGCGCGTGGTCGGGCTGGGCAATCGGAGCCCCGAAGAAAGCCATAATCGCATCTCCTTCAAATTTATCCACGGTTCCGCCTTCGGCCATAATCACGTCGGACATGGCCTGGAAATATTCGTTCAGGAGCGTCACCAGACTTTCCGGTTTCAGTTTTTCCGAGATGGTCGTGAAGTGGACGATGTCGGTGAACAGAACGGTAATTTCGCGCTTTTCTCCGCCGAGCTTGAGAGATTCGGGGTGTTCAGCGATCTGTTTCACAATCCCCGGATTCACGTATTTGGAAAATGCCCCCTGGAGCGCCAGTTTCTCTTTAAACTCAGTGACGTAGCGGTACAAATAGACGGAGACAAAGGTGACGATGACCGTGAGATATGAGTGGACGAGGTCGGGAATAATACCTGCGTCGAAGAGTGGTTTTGCGGCTACTGTATAGGCCGCGGGCACTCCAAAGAGGTACAGCAGCGACCACCGGATTTTGGTGAACATGAACGTGAACGCCGCCGTGAGCGCGAGGAAGATAATGAGGATGGCCTTTTCCGCGAATGAGAGATTGCGGAGGAATTTCTGATCTAGGATTGTCTGCAACGCGTTGGCGTGGATTTCGATGCCGGTCATGGGGTCTATTTTACTTACAGGCGAATATTGACTGTCCTTGAATGAATCAGCAGTGGGGCCAATGAGTACTATTTTATCTTTGAAAAGAACGTCCGCCTCTTCTGGAGTATATTTTTCATTGTATACGTCAATGAAACGGACCATTCTATATCCCTTTTGTTTTGGTTTAGAAGCATAATTTATATACATTTGTCCTTCCTCTAGGGAAATATTTATTTCCTCTCCATTCTGAAGCTTGATTTGATACTGATCTTGAGTAATGAGTGGTTTTTCTGGTTTTGGTTCCGCCTTAAGCACAATTCTAGCGATGACATAAGCAAAATTCTCGTAATAGGTACCGTCTTCGTTCATCAAAATTGGCAATATTTTTCTAATGACATTGTCCGAATCTGGAATTACTTTCGCCATGCTTACATGAATATTCTCGAGGCTTCTGAACAGTTCAAGAGGGAGTTCGAGCGGGAAAATATTTTGAACCTGAATATAGTAGCCCTTTGGATCGTATGTTGTTGCAGAACCCCAATACATAATTACCGGGCTTTTAGTCTGAGATAACTCGTCTCTCAATTGCTCATCCGTTTGTACATCTTTCTTTGCCTTAAAAAAGAAATCAAACCCCACTACTTCGGGATTGTATTTGTTAATATTTTTTAACACTTTCGCAAAGTAATCTCTTTTCCACATATCGAAGGACCCAAGCCCATCGTTTGCAACGGTTATGTTATCCACGGTGACCACGGTGATGGAATCGAGTGGCTTTCTTTGACTATATAACCAGTCTCCAAAACTCAACTGTACAGGAGATAAAATATTTGTAAGGACGACTCCTGTAACTATCAAGGATGTCAATCCGGCTAAAATGCATGCGAATGCCTTTTTGTTTTTTAGAAATTTCATATTCAAAGAGTGCTTTAATATCTTTGTATTATAGCACTTTTAAGCCTTTTATGCCAGTTCTCAAGCCAAATAGCCTATTTTCTTTTTCTCCGAAGGATCCCCGCGACACCGGCCGCTAAGAGGATCATATCCACTCCGTTGGCGGTGTTGTGCTGAACACTTGCACAGGTACAACCTTCCGGGGGTTCTTCAACCGGAGGAATGATGTTGAATTTACTTGGGTCATCGGCCAGCTGTCCCGTGGAAAGCTCCCTGAACATAGTCACTCCTGCGGGAATCGCCCCTTTATCTGCCGATCCTGGAGCGGTGAAATCAACCGGATTGCAATGTGAGACCGAATTGCTTTCGGGAACACATAACTGGTCATACGCTCTTTGCGTGCCGTCGACCGTTGTGTAGGCCACAATGTTGAAAACCTTTGATGCTTTGTTTGGATTGAGCGCGGCGGGATATGTTCGTCTTGTCTTGGTCCCCTCAAAACCAAGGGTAATGCCACTTTCATTACTAATGATTTTGTCAGCTTCCGATGCGGGCTCCTCACCTTCGTATTCTATTCCTTCCGATAAATTTACGTAATTTGGTTGCGAAAAGTCCATGGTTCCGGTCCCGTCCGTCACTTTGAAAGTTTTGTTGCCGATTTTGACCGTTGAGGGGCCGTGGATTTGGGCGTTCAACTGGGTGTCGGTACAGTTTTGGATAGTCACGTTTCCGGGGTTTTGGGTCACTTGTGCAAAACATGGGCCGGCGTCACCGCCGCCTTCTCCGCCACCTCCGTCGCCACCACCACCATCGGTGCCGGCGTCAGCACCCCCATCGCCTCCACCACCAATTTTTGTTGACCAATAGATATCGCCGTTGTCGATATGCCAGTTGTCTCCCAGGGAATCTATAAATGCTATTCCCTGATCTGTGACGCTGTTATAGCTTGCGTACGACCCTCCTCCGATTGCATTCAAGTTTGTGATATTTGTTGCCGTTTGCGTTCCGCTGTTCCAGTCAAACGCATACAGGTCAAATCCTCCTAGATTTCCCGGTTGTCCCAGTGTTGACAATATTCCGAATGTCCCGGTCGAATCAAAGGTTAATGAACCCTCGTCAACTCCCGTATTTAAACTGGACACTGGTGTTCCCACGGCTAATGGCAAAGGCCCAATCGGTGTACTGAAAATATCGTTTTGTACGGGGTTTTGATCGCCATAATAAAGTTTTCCGTTTTCAACCGCATACGGGAAAACAATATGACCTCCCACGTTGATGTTGCTTCCGATGGACGCACAGTTACCACCTTGATTGAGACCGTCGTTCCAATCACACTGCTGGATTTTGTTGCTTCGGGATATAAATATCTTTGTTCCCCCATTGAATACAACTGGCGCTGCCTCACCCGCAGCGGTGTTGATAGCTGTCCCAACCCCACTGTATCCAACTGGGGTGAGTGATGGACTTGTCCAGGTTGCTCCAGAATCGTTTGAGCCGACAACCCAGATATCGCCAGCACCTGATCCTCCTGGACGCGCAGAGCCTGAAAGTATTTTAATGTTTGAACCGCTCCTGGTTACGTGTATCCCTCCTCCTACTAACCCATCACTCCATGCCGGTTTTGTCGGCACATTCCACTTCGCTGCGGCATTTAATGCCTGAGATGTGCGTCCGATATTTTCCGATTCGGATTCCTGTGCACATCCCTGAATGGCTGTTGGAATTGATCCGCCCAATGTTAAACCACCCGCCACTAGTAAAGCGTTGCGGATGGATCCGTTTCCAATGGGTGACCGGTTTTGTTTTGGACGATGGACTCTTGCCGATCGAGATACTTCCTTTCTCTCCTGACTCCCTTGGGGGTGGTCTGTGGACATAGAGAATGGGTTAGAAGTTTATTATTCTTCTCGACTAAGCTAATCCTTCTTCCTGCGGCGCATTACACCTGCGGCGGCAAGGGCTGCAAATACCAATGCTATATCGCTGCGGGTGTTGGTTCTGTGGCCGTTGACCGAGCATCCGCCATCTTCTTTAGAGGTGTCCTGAACGGGAGGCAGTGTATTGAATGTCGTCGGATCTTCGGCGAGTTTCCCGGTTGAAAGTTCACGGTACATCGTTGCTCCGGCGGGTATGAGACCTTTTTCTGTTGAACCGGTCGCCGTGAAATCAACGGGAGTACAATGGGTAACCGAATTTGATTGCGGGGCACAATTTTTGTCGTATGCACGCTGGGAGCCTTCAATGGTTGAATAGGCTGCCACGTTGTATACTTTGCTGGCTTTGTTCGGATTCAGGGCTGCAGGGTATGTTCTTTTTGTCTTTGTCCCCTCAAAACCGAGGGTGAGGCCGCTTTCATTACTGATGATTTTATCGGCTTCCGTTGCTGGTTCTCCGCATTCATATTCAATCCCAGTTGAGAAATTCATATAGTTCGGCAATGCAAAATCAAAAGTTCCGGTTCCTTCGGTCACTTTGCATGTTTTACTGCCGACGGTGATAGTTGTCGGTCCGTTGATGTGCGCGCTGACTGCCGCGTCGTTACAAGCGTCCACGCTAAAGTTTGATGGATTTTGGGTGGCTTTGGCAAAGCAGTCTTTGCCGGCATCTCCGCCAGCTCCGCCGTCACCGCCTCCTCCGGCGTCTGTACCCCCTGTTCCGCTGTCACCACCGGTGCCTGCATCGGTTCCGCCTGTACCGCCATCTCCACCTACTCCGGCGTCTGTACCCCCTGTTCCGCTGTCACCACCGGTGCCTGCATCGGTTCCGCCTGTGCCGCCATCTCCACCTACGCCGGCGTCCGTGCCTCCCGTTCCTGAGTCTGCGCCACCAGCACCTCCGTCTCCACCTACTCCGGCGTCCGTACCTCCAGTTCCTGCATCGGTTCCTCCTGTACCAGAATCTGCGCCTCCGGTGCCGGCGTCACTTCCACCGGTTCCGCCGTCGCCGCCAGTTCCTCCATCCGGGGGAACTGTGGCTTTTTTTGTTGACCAATAGATGTCGCCGTTGTCGATATGCCAGTTGTCTCCCAGGGAATCTATAAATGCTATTCCCTGATCTGTGACGCTGTTATAGCTTGCGTACGACCCTCCTCCGATTGCATTCAAGTTTGTGATATTTGTTGCCGTTTGCGTTCCGCTGTTCCAGTCAAACGCATACAGGTCAAATCCTCCTAGATTTCCCGGTTGTCCCAGTGTTGACAATATTCCGAATGTCCCGGTCGAATCAAAGGTTAATGAACCCTCGTCAACTCCCGTATTTAAACTGGACACTGGTGTTCCCACGGCTAATGGCAAAGGCCCAATCGGTGTACTGAAAATATCGTTTTGTACGGGGTTTTGATCGCCATAATAAAGTTTTCCGTTTTCAACCGCGTACGGGAAAACAATGTGTCCAGGTTGATTAATGGCGCTTCCAATGGTTGTACAATTTCCACCTTGATTGGTGCCATCATTCCAGTCACATTGTTGAATTTTGTTATTTCGGGAAATAAAAATCTGTGTTCCTCCGTTAAAAACTACAGGAGCAACGTCGTTTAATCCGCTGTTGATAGCTGTTCCTATTCCGCTGTAGCCAACAGGCGCTAGTGACGGACTTGTCCAAGTCGCTCCATTGTCGTTTGATCCGACTACCCAAACATCGGCACCTCCTGCCCCTCCTGGCCTTGCTGAGGCTGTAAGTACTTTAATGTTCGAACCGCTCCTGGTTACGTGTATCCCTGCTCCTACTAACCCATCACTCCATGCCGGTTTTACAGGAGCGTTCCACTTCGCCTCACTGCTTAATGCTTGAGATGTATGTCCTACCCGTTCTTCCGAAGATTCGCCGTGGGGTCCGCAACCTTGAAGAGCCGCAACCGGCAATGCTCCTCCTGCTATACCTAATCCGCTTGCCAAAAGAAGCGCCCGTCTCAGTTTTCCGCTGACGGGTTTTCTCCCTTGTTCCGGGGTTCTTGGTGCCCTTGGTGAACGTGAAATGACTTCTTTGTTCTCTGGACTACCAGAAGGTAGGTTCGTAGCCATACTTGATAAAATTAAAGAAGTATTGCATTATATGCTTACACTTCTCGTTTTGTCAAGATTATCTTCCTGAAAAAAGGATGACAGTTACTGCTGGATGACGTACTCCAGTAAACCGCCCCCCTGCGGGTTTTTCACCTCAAGAACCTGCTTGAATGTTCCGGAATACCCTTCTCCTGTTATGGTTTGTGACGAATCGGTCGGAGCTTCCACGGAGGTATTTGTCAGGATCTGGTATTCCAAATAGGGAATGGTGGTGGTGGCGGTGTCCTTGAGACTGTGGATAACCGATAGCTTCAAAACTGGCTTATTGATGGCATCGGCTGATGTTGCGCGAATAGGCCCGGGAATTAAAAAATTACCGGTATTACGTAAAAAATCTGCGATTGTTGAATTGTTATTCGAATTATCAACTCCATAGTCATCTGATGATACAACCACTTTGTCTGAGTTCTTAACAAAGTTGATCTGAGAACCGTAGATTTCCGAGTTATCTGTTTCACATCTATTTGTGTTACCTACAAAGATTGAATATCCATCTCCGCAAAATGGTGATTTCGGTCCAATAAATGGCGAAAACACATACGTTTTGCTTCCGTTCTGGTTTGTTCCCGTGATCTGCCAACCCATGAGGGTGTAGTTCGTGACGTTATATTTGTCTATGTTTGAGGAGTCATAGTACAGGCTGTATCTGTCTGTGGCACCGCAATACTCTTTCCCGGTTTTGCATGGAGTTCGCACACGGATTTTCAGACTGTTGAGATTGAAAAGTGAATCGGCGGGATTGAGGATGGTTTCCGTGCCGCCGACAGTTTTGCTGACGAACAGAGGAATTGAGACGCTTTCTCCAACCTTTAATTTGTTCCAGTTGCAGGGATGTTCCTTGGGGTCGGCTCCGGCTGAGTCGACGGAGTATTTTCCCGTTACGTCGTCAAAGGCAAAGAGTAATTTTACCCACGGATTCAGTTTGTCGCAACCTACTGCGGCTGTTCCCGTTCCTGGAGCAGGGATTCCATAGCTGCCGTCGCTGTATGACAAGGCTTCGTTCACCTGTCCGCCGATGGTGTAGCTGGCTTTTGGGGATGTGGTAAAAACTTCGGCGCTGTTCGTGTAGCCGGCACCTTTTCCCTGGTTGACCCAGAGGCCTTCTTCCAGGGCGCCTTCCGCGGCGTAGTAGGCCTGGTTGGCTCCGGTGACGTTTGCGGATTCGCGGATGGATGAGATCACGACCGTGGTGACGCCGAGCGAGACCAGTACGATAATGGTGGTGAGGCCGAGGCCGACCAACAGTGAAGTTCCCGGCTTGGTGGAGCGCAGGAGTGTATTGTGATTTGTGATTCTGGAAAGGAGTTTTTCGTTTTGGCGCATATTTGTTTTTGCTATTGAAGCTATTTATATTTTACCATATTTATTTTCTGTCGTCCATTAAAAGAGACGCCCCGCGCTCAACAAAACTGACGCTTGTGAGGGCGCCTGCTCGTTCGCGCGGGGCAAAGTTAAGACTCACCGGCTACTGGCACTCCTTGCGGAGCGTCACGGTACCGGTTGAGTACGTGCAGGAAGACTGGACACACGAGGTGGGCGAAAGGATTTCGGCCCTCACTCCGGCGGCGTTTGCCGTGCCGTAACCGCTGATGTACGAGACCGAAAACGGCCGCCAGGGTGTACAGGAATCGCCGCTGTTTCCGGTGTACGTGTCGCCGAGCTGGGACGAATGGTTGTCGTCGTGGAGCACGACCTTGTAGTTGTTGACGAAGGTCGCTCCCTGTTTGCAGACCTGGTACTTCCAGCTGGAACCGGCGATCTGCTGGACCGAAATGCAGAACGTCGGGCCGCCGGGGTGGGTGTAGCAGGCAGGGCTCGCGCTGGCCAGAAACACGTCCTGGCATTGTGAGACGCTGCATGAGCCCCATGATCCCCAGGCGCAGGTGTTGCCGCAGGTGCGGGATTGGGTACCCGTTCCGTTGCATGTCTGGTCCTGGATCTGGCCGATCCAGCATTCGCCCTGGTCGAGGCAGGCTCCCCATTGGCCGTACTGGTCGCAGGTCATGGTTCCGCAGTTGCTGCAGGCCACGGACTGACCGGTGGTGCAGACGGCGGGTGAGCCTCCGCTGCCTCCGGAACCGCTCCCGCCGCTTCCTCCTGCTCCTCCACTGCCGCCCGAACCCGCGCTTCCAGCCGTACCACCAGTTCCTCCCGTACCGAGTTCGCACATCCCGTTGGAGGAGTTGCAGAACGTCCCGGGGCCGCAATATCCACCGCAGGGATCCGTGCCTGAACCGCCGCTGCCGGCAGTTCCGCCCGTGCCGCCAGCCCCTCCCGTTCCGCCCTGGTTTCCCGTGTATCCGCCGCCCGCCTCGCACGCCTGGCTTTCGCTGGGAATACAGGTCGGGATGGCATAACACTGGCCGGTGGCGGGCTCACAGAAGTAGTCCGCAGGACAGAAAAGGTAGCTGCAGGGCCCCGCGGTCTGAACCTGGATTTCCGCTGCCCCTTCGCTCACCCATTTGGCCATCTCCTCCCGTTTTACGGTACTGTACGGGTAGAAGTTTGTCTGGGCGGCGACAAGCCCTTTTTGCGCACCGAAGTACACAAAAGAAGCGAACCATTCCTGCGGATCTACGTCCTGAAACTGATCCAGCAGCTGAGTCGCCTCTTCCTTTTGCGCCTTCCAAATGTCGTTGTCGTACACTTCCAGAAACTCCGCGGAATAGAAGGCGAGGATCACCATCTTGAGCGCCTGCGCCCGGGTGACCGGGTTGTCGGGGTAGAAGTATTTCTGCCCGTTGGTGATGCCGGCGTGCTTGTTGATGACGGGGTATGCCGACGGGTATCCGGTGAGCGCTTCGATGTATGGGTAGTCGGAATCCGATGCGGGGACATCCGCAAAAGTGGGGGTGACGGGCGCGGCGTTGAACCGCCGTGCGGCGATTTTGATCCATCGTGCCGCCTCCCTTCGCGCTACGTATTGCCCTGCTCCAAAACGACCGTCATTGAGTCCGAACTCGATGCCCCTGTGCCTCATGTCCAGGACATATGGAAGTGACCACTCGTACACCGGAGGGTTGCCGTATTCGTCCAGCCCGTAGTCGCCGAAGCTGTCGAAGAGCAGACCTTCCGGGTCAAGGTGCCCGCGCAGATGGGTGCCGTTCTGGGCACCGTATCCGGGGCCGCCAAACGCGGCGACGACCCCTTTGGAACCGATCGTGTCGGCCAGTTCCCTGATGTTCTTCCATCGCCTGACGGTGTAGTGGAGATGGGCGCCGTCGGAGTGGCCGGTGGTTCCTTCCATTCCGATCCATCCGCCGATATTCACGATGTCGCATCCGCCCAGAAAACGAGTGTCCAGGTGGTGGTACGAGTTCGTGATGATCTCGTCCGAGTAGTCGTTCGCACGGGTCGCGGTCAGTACGGCATTCCCCCAACCGCTGGTGTTTTGCCAACGGTAGGAAAGGATGACGATGCCCGCGAAAGCGGCGTGAATCTCTTCCTTGCCGATGTACTCGCCGGTGCATTCACCTCCCAGATCCAGCCCGCTGTGCCCCACGTCGTTGTTGTACGTCTGGGTGATGCGGGCGGGTTCCAGGGGAGAGAGATGCTGCCCGCCGAAGTCACCGACGGGGATTTGCATGTTACCTTCCAGCGCGGCGTCGCAGCGCTGGCTGTCGGTAACGACGGGCGGTTGAGGCTTGTTGGCTGCCGGATCTTCACTGTTGCAGATCTCCGGATTGTTGATCGCGTAGGCGTTGTTGCCGATGCCGCAGACCGACAGCGAAACCATGAACAGGATGAACCTGCTCCACATGTTGAACCGATGCATGGGATTTTCCTTTCTTTAGTTTCCGGTGATTTTGACCGATGTCATCACCTGTCCGATGAGGCCGGTGTAGGTTTCGACGGTGTCGCCGTAGAGCACGAATTCGAACACGATGCCGTTCCTGGCGAAGGCGAACAGGTTCGACCTGGTGGCCTCCGAATAGATGCCGGGGGTGATGTAGACGAAGATGTCACCGGCGTCCAGGTGGACGGTTTTGAATTCGGAAGCGAGCTCCGCGGTGTTGCAGAGAGGCAGCTTGCACTCGTCGATTTCCTGCTGGTAGTAGGCGTGCACGAGGCTTTTGGCGTCCGCGTCCGTTCCGCTGCGGAAGCTGCTGAAGGCGAGCTTGGCGAACGGGATTTTTCCGTCCTTCGCCGGGTGTTCGTACAGTGCGTCCCGTCCGGTTTTTTTCCATCCGTCCGGAATGTCGTAGGACACCTCCGCGTCCTCCTGCGCGCCGCCGGAAGGGCCTCCGTCTTGCTGCGTGTTGCCACCCTGATGGGTTCCGCCCGCGCCGGTCTGCAGGGAACCGCCGGCGCCCTTGTTGTCACCGGGGAACCTGTACGGTTCTTCGGGAGCGTCGTCGCACCCCGCGAGGCCGATGGTGAGCAGCGCCGCGATGATGGCGACGAGATGGCCGTGAAACTTGTTCTTTGAGCTGGTCATGGTTTTGATAGTTACGAAATTCATGGGGTCTCCTTGTGCGCCCGAATGGCGCGGTTGAGAGATAATGGGAAAGTTTTGTTTCGGGTTTGTGTGTTCCGTCTTCTGTATTTTAAGGATCGCTCCCAGGCCGCTGCATTGATTGCAGGACCAAAAAGACGCCTCGTATGGTACGCAACGAAGATGAAGGAAATGTAAACGAATACTAAAAAAAAGATGAACTGTAGGGCAGTCATGAATATGCGCGACGCACGACGGTTTAATCCGGAGAATTTTGGGCCTCAAAAACCGCCAGTGCCGCTTCCGCGGACTTTTGCCAGCTGAACTTTTCCGCCCTGCGCAGGCCGCGTTCGATGAGCATGTTTCTGATCTGGTCGTTCTCGATCAGGCTGATGACGGATTCGGCGATTTTGCGGGCATTCTTGGGTTCAACCAGTATTCCGGCGTCCCCCACGACTTCGGGCAGGGAAGCCACGTTGGAAGAGACCACGGGGCATCCGCAGGCCATGGCTTCCAGCGGGGGAATTCCAAAACCTTCATAGAGCGACGGGAACACAAACACGGTCGCGGCGGCGTACATTTTCCTGAGATCTTCGGCCTCCATGTACCCCGGGAATATGACGTCGTTTTCCAGCTTGAACTCTTTGAGAGATTCCTCGATATGCGAATATTTCCATCCTTTCTTGCCCACGATGACCAGCTTGGAGTCCGGCAGTTTGCTTTTAATGAGGACAAAACTTTTGATGAGCGTCCCGAAGTTTTTTCTTGGTTCCAGCGTTCCCACGGCCAGTATAAACTGTTCAGGGAGCTTGTGTTTCTGCTTAAATTTGGCTATTTCCTCGGGTTTCAGGGGTTCTTTATAAAAATCGGCGGGGGCGCATGGCACCAGGTGAATGCGGCTCTGGGGGTACTTGAATCGCTTTAAAAGGTCCTTGCGGGTGTTCTCTGAAACGACGAAAATCTGTGAGGCTTTTTTGACGGCACGGCGCAGGGTGAGACGTTCAATAAGAACCGCCTTGGCGTTGTGGCTCCCCGGGAAGAGGAACGCCACGAGATCATGCACGGTAATAATCACCCTGAGCCATTTTGGTGCAAGGGCGGGGATGATGTAACTGGTTGGGGCGAAGAAGATGTCGGGTTTGTTTGTTTTGAGGTCTTTGAGAACGTTGAGGTGCCACTTGTGGGATTTTCCGGGAATGCTTTTGAGGTGCGCGTTTTTAAACTCTTTGTAGGGATTTTTTTCGCCGTCGGTGTAAAGGCTATATTCGTTTTTGGTATCGAGCTTCAGGAGTTCGAGCACCAGGTTATAGGTGTACCAGCCTTTGCCCGTTTTTTCGGCTCCTGCTTCGCGGATGTCTATGGCGATTTTCATCAGTGTTTTTGAGAATACCATTCCCTGAATTTGGGAAACGCGGCGGTATTCTAACAGAAATTTTGAGTTTGGGTAGTCGCGGATGTTTTTTTGTGTGTTCCGGTAAATTATCTTCCGTTTACAAAAAGCCAATTCCTGCTCTATAGTGACCTTGGTGTTTTTTAAATACACTCATATGCCAAACCCACGTCTCACTCAGATCATCGCGGAGCTCCCGTTTGAGAAGAAATTGGTTGGAATCGGTTCGATTTTGATGGTTGTCAGCCTCTTTTTCCCCTGGTACCAGGATGTCGATTCTTTCCGTACAGGGGACACGTTTACCGGTCTTACCGGCCCGTTGTATCTGGTCGGCTTCACTTTTCTCGTGGCATCTTCGCTCTCCCTGCTGGTGATGGTAATGGATTATCTGGACAAGAAAGTTCCACTTTTTAAAGTGAAGGCTTCCAAGCTCCATCTGTATTCGGGAATTTTTGCCTTTTATTTGCTCTTTGTTATCGGGTCCGTGTATTTTCACCCGGCGTTTGGCGTGAACATTACGCTCAAACAGTCGGGCTTTGGGATGTTCATGGGTTACGCCGCCGCGGCGTTGATCACTATCGGCGGGTACATGGAAGGAAGAGGGAAAGCCGCCGTGAAACAGTTTGAAAAGGAGACCCGAGAAGAGCCCGTCCAGCCGGTTCAAAAACCGGTGATGGAAACCAAAGTCGTTCATCCGATGATCGAGCGCAAACCCCGTGAGAACCTCCGCACCATGCAGCATGCGCCTGTTGTCGAACAACCAGCCATGAACCTGGAAACCCCGGCTCCCGAACCTGTCGCCGTTCCGGCACAAGCCCAGGAGGCCGATCAGTCCGAACGCAAAGTACAACCTTACCGCATGGACCTTTAGTATTGATTATTTATGATCCCAGGAAGAATTTTCGTCGACAATAAGCTCCCTATTACACTCGTTTTTTACTGCAAAGACTGCAGAAAAATTGTGGAAACCACTCCGGTGGGAAGGAAGTTCGTGTACACCTGCAACATCTGCAAAACCAAGAATGTGGCTTTTGGTACCCTTAAAAGTATCATGAATTTTTATCGTGTTCCCGAAGGCGACCAGGCCGCTCCGGCCATCAGCGAGGCCGAGAAGAAGGCTATGGATGCCGATAAACTGTAACTTTTCTCATTTTTTCAACGATGATTCCTTCCAAGATTCCCAGGCGGATGATGGCCTTTACTGGCCTATGTGCAATTGCGGCGCTCAGTCTAATTTTAAGCGGCTGCGGCTCCAAACCTCCGGTGAGCAGCACTGATACTCAGCAAAAAGTTTCGGAGAGTTCTTCTTCCGGGTACGATTCCGCGAACGTTGCTGTGACATCCGGGGAGGCTACCCCCTCCGGTGACGGCCAGTATGACAGCACCGGATCAAAAGTAACGTTTGATCCTCCAAGCTACCGTTCGGGTACCGGATATTCCACTCCTGCGTCAACAGCGACTGAGGGAGGGGCAACATACGAGGCCCCCGCGACCGTCTCTCAAACGAATGATGGTACCGTCTATGTCTCGGTGGACAAATCCACCCTGAATCTTCTTCGCGCGGGGAAATCTTCGACCATTGCTTTTGTGACCGCCACACCCATTTATCATGGTACGCCTGTTTTTCATGGGGTGAACCGAAGTACTGATCCGGTTTTTCATGGTGTGAATACCGGAAATACCGCCGACCCTGTTTTTCACGGGGCGCACTGGTAAACTTAATGAATGGTTCCTCGGGCGATGTTGTTCTGGGGAAATTTTCCGTCCAGGATGTCGTAGATTCTTTGATGATCGCCTTTTTCGGCGGCGGCAAAAAGTGCTTGCGCGATGTTTGGGTCCAGAGCCACATAATGGAAATAATGCACGGAGTCCCTGAGGGTTTCTTCGAGAAATTTTTTGGCAATTTTATCGCCGAATTTACGGCGGAGTTTGTCCACGTCATTTTTTCCGAGTGGGACGGTGCGCATTTCCATGGTCTTGACCAGCAGGCCCGTTGCGGAAATATCCGGTAAGGGTCCTGAAGTTTCAAAGAGGCAGGCATCTTTTCTGCCACGGAGCACAACAAGCAAAAGTGAAGTCAGCTCTTCGGGCAGTCCGAGGGAGTGAATCATTTCTTCTTTTTCCAGTTCGTTGAGTTGTCGCGGCGTTTCAGAATCCATTTTTGGCTTCCTGATTAGTTTTTTTATCTTTTCATTGTACACTATTTTCCACGAAAAAAGAAGCCCCCGAGTGTGGCTTTGGATTATATATATCAATAAAGGTCTGAGCTGAGTTTGACGGGTTGTGGGGCGGCGCGGGGGTATACGCGGCGGGCCCCAAAGTGTGTGGGGGGGGGGGGG
>OZ246407.1:0-59505 GCA_965231025.1 uncultured Candidatus Peribacteria bacterium | reverse complement strand
TATTCCCGCCGCGGCAGCGGCGCCGGCCCAATGGGGGGGGGCGGGCGGGGTCCCCGGGGGGCCCCCCGACAATGTCTCTCTGGCGGGGAGTGGGGCTGGTCAGGCGTGGGGGTCAGGGGGAGATGCGTCGAACGACGCTAGCGGCCGAGCCCGACGAGGTCGAGCACGATCATGGTTCCACCCATGCGAGAGCCGTGGGCGTCCATGTGGATCGCTTCCACGGTGTCGGCGAACTCCACGATCCCGGCGTCCATGACACGCTGCGGGCCGAGCTCGATCAGAGCCGCGAGCATCTGGCGGAGCTCGGGTCCCGGAGCGGTCCGGCCCAGCGCGTCGATCGCGGTCTCGATGGAGATGTTCTCGGGCACTTCCGAGAGGGCGTCGATCACGGCCAGGATGCCGGAGCACTGGTGGGACAGGCGGCAGATGAAGGCCTTCTCGCCCTCCTTGCTGCCATCCCTGTCATCGTGCCACGGGTCCGCGGTCTCGAGACGGGTCTCCAGCTCGCGCGAGAGGTCCGGACCCAGCACCTGCTGGAAGACCGGGCCCACTGCGGAGTGCCAGAGCCCGAGGATCGTGCGGACGCGGTATGCGGCGCGCTCGGCGTTCAGGTCCAGGGGGTTGTTGGAACTCTTCTTGTCGGTCATTGTCGTTACACCTCATTCAGCGGTCATCACAGACCATAGACACTCTTTACCAGAGAGCCTACGCAGACGTGCAGCGAAGTCTGCCCGTCCACCTCCTCCACAAAAAAATTTGGAAAGAAGGCTGGCGGGCAGGACAAATGCACTGCAGTTCAACGCAGGCCTTTCTTGATATCCAAACTTTTAAAGACCAAGGCACGTAAAATACTACCTTTTCGAAATACGTCAAGGTTTTGTGATTTTGGATTACTCAACCTTTTTGAGCGGGGCTATGGAAAGAGCCAGCTTCTTGATGCCGTACTTGGGGTTTTTGAAGCAGACCGTGGCGACTCCTCCTTTGACGGAAACAACCACCCCGTCACCAAAGGATTGATGGAAAACTTTGTCGCCGTCGGCAAACGCAGGGTTGAGGTCGATGTTTTCAACCGGAATCGGATTTTTTCCGATTTCCGTGGCACTGAGCGAACGGTATTGCTGTTTCACCGGCTGGTCGATGAGTTCTTCGGGGATATCCACGAGAAACTGGGACGGCGCACTGGAATGGACTTCTCCGTAGAGCATGCGGTTTTTTGCGTGTGACATATACAGTTTATCCTTTGCCCGGGTGATGGCCACGTACATCAGGCGGCGTTCTTCTTCCAGCTCTTCACGCTCCAGCAGACTGCGGGAGTGCGGGAATATTCCTTCCTCCAGTCCGGCCAGAAAGACCACCGGAAACTCCAGACCTTTGGCGGAGTGGATGGTCATGAAGGTGACCGCGTTGTCCTGTTCGCTCATGTTGTCGATGTCCGCGATGAGCGAAATTTCTTCCAGAAAAATGCTGAGGGATTGGCCCGCCTCGAGGCTGTTGTATTTGGAGGCGACGCCGACAAGTTCGTAGATGTTTTCCACGCGGGCGTCACCTTCCGCGGTGTTATCGTCAACCATCTGTTTGTAGCCCGTGTACTCAAGAACGTGTTTAATGACTCCCGAAGCCGGAAATTCGCGATTCACTTTCTGGAGATTTCTGATGAGTTCTACGAATTTCTTCAATGATTCGATCTTTGTGCCTGCAAGGTCGATGTCAGGCAGAACCGTGGAGCCGGCCGCCCCGTCTTTTGCGTGTTGCTTTGCTTCCGCCTCCGTGGCGGCGACAACACTTTCCATGGCCTGGTACATGGAAAGGCCGTTTTGAAGCGCATACTGCTGGAGAACTTCGATGGTCTTGGGGCCGATTTTGCGTGCAGGGGTGTTGATAATTCTTAACAAACTCACCGAGTCGTTCGGGTTTTGTACAAGCCTCAAATAAGCAACGAGATCCTTGATTTCCTTGCGCTCGTAGAAGCGGATGCCTCCGACGATTTTGTACGGGATTCCGTATCTCAAAAATACTTCTTCCAGTACGCGTGACTGGGCGTTGGTGCGATATAAAATGACAAAATCTCTATAGTCAGGTGTTTCGTACCTTTTGAGTCTTTCGAGAATTTCCTGGGCGATGAACTCGCCTTCCTGGCGCTCGTTTTCCATGGGACGGAGCGAAATTTTTTCTCCGCCTTTGCGCTGGGTCCACAGTTTTTTGTCCTTTCGTTTATTGTTTTTTACGATGATGTTATGGGCGGCGTCGAGGATATTCTGGGTGGAACGGTAGTTCTGTTCAAGCAGGATGGTTTTGGCGTCAGGATAGTCTTTTTCGAAGTTCAAAATATTTGTGATGTTGGCCCCGCGGAAGCTGTAGATGCTCTGGTCGGAATCGCCTATGACGCAGAGGTTGCGGTATTTTTCGGCGAGCATGTTCGTCAAAATATATTGCGCGTGGTTCGTGTCCTGATACTCGTCGACGGAGATAAACTGGAATTTTTCCTGAAACCGGTCGAGGACGTTTTGGTGCTTCCGGAAGAGCTCAACCGTTTTCATGATAATGTCATCAAAGTCCAGGGCGCTGTTTTTGTGGAGCGCTTTCTGATATTTTTCGTAGACTTCGGCCACGCGTTCGGTGAAGAAATTATTGGCGAACTGGTGATACTGTTCCGGGCCGATGAGTTCGTTTTTGGCGCCGGAAATGTAGTTTAAAATGGCGCGGGGGTTGGTCTGTTTTTCGTCGATGTTCAGCTGTTTGAGGATCTGTTTGACGAGGATCTGCTGGTCAGCGGTGTCGTAAATGGTAAAGGCGTTCTCGTAGCCCAGGAGGTGGATATTTTTCCGGAGCATGCGTACGCAGGTTGCATGGAAAGTGCCAAGCGTTGGGAGATCCTCTTCGTCCTCTTTTTTGAGCAGTTTGATGACCCGGTTTTTCATTTCCTGAGCGGCCTTGTTGGTAAAGGTCACCGCCAGAATATTCATCGGGTGAACATTTTCTTCCTGAATCATGTACGCGATGCGGTGCGTGAGGGCTTTGGTCTTCCCCGAACCCGCCCCGGCAATCACCAAAACCGGTCCGTGCGTGGCTTTCACGGCCTCCTGCTGTTTTGGATTGAGGGCTTCAAGAATTTTGGACACTGGGTAATCGGTGAAAGGATTAACTATACAATTTTCTTGACAAAATGCAAGTCATTGCTTTATCATTTTCTCCTTTTACTGTGCTTTCCGTTCAGCAGAAATAGAAATGAGCCTGACAATTATAACTTAATTTATCGTCATTACAATGAGTCCAAAGAACCCTGAATTTCCAGAAGATGAAATACGTGTTGGAGCGATCAAAACCCCTTTGAATGGCAGAGAGCCTACACCGGAGGAACTGGCTGAGGAAGAGGATCTGCTCGCGGAAGATCTCGCCGCGTTTGAACAGGAACTGGCCGCCGCCGGCGTAAAGGCGAAACCCGCTGCTCCCGAAAAACCAAGGGTCAAAAGGGTCAGTGCTCCTCCTGCGGCAGCAAAAATGGCACGATCACCAAAGAAGCCGAAGAATTCTCTCCGCCGTCCGGCCAAGCATCCCGAAGAGCGCCATTCCGGCAACCTGAGTCTTCGGCAAATATTCAGCAGGGCTAAAGAGGAACTGCTCGGCGAAGGCATCATTCCCGTAGGAGTTTTTGATAAAGGAATGACCTCGAAGCCGATCAGCAACCGTGAAGTCGCGGCAAAAATTATGGGTATGCAAAATCCCACGCTGCCCGCGTTGGTAAAAATTCTGCTTACCTGGAAACCGGAAAGTGCATTCTCCGGGCAGCAGGTGCAGAGTATTTTGAAGCTCTTGGAAGAAGGACGAAGGGCTTCCATTCCTCATATTCTGGAAGCCATCGTGGAAAATCCCACGGACTATCACAGGGGTGAGTCGGTCGGCTCCGTCAGCGGGTCCGTACGAAGACAAATTCGTGTCGGTTATGACGACTGGATTGACGGAGACGTAGGCACCGATTCCCGGGATTAATTTTTTATTATTTTTATGGGAGATACCAATCGACCGACCGCGGACAAAGAGACCGAACAGACCGTCCAGCTTCCAAAATCCGGCCTCGCCAGGGAAAGCGGACAGCATCCTGTTGCGCCTGAAAGTGGAGTGGGCGTTGCCTCACCCGACGGAACGGATCCAAAAGTTGCCGTCGTTTTTGAAGCCATTGGAGGGGTGAGCGCGAATACCGCGAATCAACTCGGAGAACAGCTCGCGACTGTTATTGACGTCGATTTTAAACGACGCAGAGCGAAAGGGTCGAACGTCATTCCTTTGAAAGGACTTGCGAAACCAAAACTTCGCCCAAAAGAGGTGAAAAAGCCCAGGGCAAAACCACCGAAGGTTGACGGGCTTACCCCGCTTCCAACGCCGATGGTGCAAAAAATTGCCGGGGGCGTACGGACCGAAGTGAGTACCGCCGTCCTGGAAAGAACCGCCGATTATGCTCAACGCACGGGCCGGGAACGTCTCATGCAGATGGTCGGTATACTTGACGAAAAACTATTGGCCCGGGAACCAGGTCCGGTGAGCGCGGCCGATGCCGCGACTGCCGCACGGGACCTTCTGGCGCTTGGCGCAGATGAGGAACTGGTGAGTCAAAAAAGATCGACGGACAACACCTACTTCAATGCCGTTGCCACGATCCTGCTCAACCTCTGGCCGAGAAACTGGCAGAACCATGTCAATGACCGCCGTGTCACGGACATGATGCGGGTAATTCGCGAAGGAGGCCCGCACGCGCGCATTCTGGGGCTCATCAAAAACTGGATGTAAGGGGCCCACTTGCCGCCGGCCGGTGGCAAGCGCTTTTTTACCAGCGGACGGTCATCGGGGTGCCGAGTTCCGTGAAGTTCCAGACGAACTCCGCGTCTTTTGGCAACAGGCGGATGCAGCCGTGACTGCGGGGCGTTCCGATATGGTTCAACGCTTCGCGCCAGAACACTCCTTTGTCGTTCGCAAGGCTTGGAAGGGCATGGATTCCATACCCGCCCTTTTTGAACATCTGATAGAGCGGCATGATGTAGTGCGGTCTTGATGCGGCCACGCGGACGTTCTGCTTGAGGAAAATGCTGTATTTGCCTATCGGGGTCGGGGTGCGGCGCGTTCCGGTACTTACGGGGAACGTACGAATGGTGGTTTCGCCGATGTTGATGTACATGCGCTGTTCGGAGAGGTCCACGGTGATGTTTTTTCCTCCCTCAAGCTTGAGCTTGGAAAGGTTGGCGCTTTTTTGGACGTAGGTCAGGTACTCCGACGCGTTCGGATCCAGGGTGGCACCACCGACGCTGATGTCCACGGAAAAGAGCGCGTCGCCTTCCATCCAGGTGACGCCTTCGGCAACCGGCGCGAAGAATTCACGGTAGACGCCCGGTTCGGTCGGAGCCTTTGCGGTGATGGTGAACGATGCCGCATCCAGCGGGCTTACGCGCTTGTTGTCCATTTTGACGCGCGCTCCGCCAATCCATGTGTTTTTGAGGGTTTCGGGATTTTTTTCGGAGGTAAAAAACGGACTCACGCGGTCGCGGTTTTTTTCCGTTCCCAGGTGGACGATCGTCATACTGTTACATCCGCTGTCTTCCGAAAACCATGGAACGTTTCCCGTGTTCTGGACGTACACCTGCACCGTAAAAAGTTCACCGGGCTGAACCATTCCTTTCTTTTTGACCGCAAGAAATTTGCCTTTAAATTCAGGTTTCCCGACGGTCGCGAACGTGCATTTTGCCGGTTCGGTTGAAGTGGTCTGCGCGGTGGCCGTTTGCTGGGTCGCCGACTGCTGGCTTACCGTTGTTTGCGCCAAAGCCGTCGCCGGAATAAACAGCGAAAGGGTGATCAATGTTTTAAAATAATGTGGAAATTTGTGCATAGATTTTGGTTTATGTATCGTAAAATTTTAACATAAATCAATATTTCCGTCAACTAGCGGAGCGAATTCCATTCTTCGGTACCGTACCGGGTTTTTGCGAGCTCCCGCGCACGCTGCATTTCTTCCGGAGTCCAGTCACCCATGGCGTGGTTTTTGCCATGTGTAAAGCCTTTCAGAAGTGCCTGGTATACCTGATCCATGGTGATTTCCGGCTTTAAAAGTTTGAGCGAACTGACTCTTTCCTCCACCGCGGCGATCATTTTGTCCGCGATTTTTTCCTGACCGACTTTGAGGAGTGAAAACATTTTTCTTACGTCCACCGTATACAAAATCGTTCCGTGCTGGAGAAGTATTCCGTTGCGTCTTGTTTGCGCGTTACCGGAAATTTTTTTGCCTCCGACGTTTTCTCCGTTTGGTCCCGTGGCGCTTGCGGTAAGGATAATATCGTTGATCGGCTTGAATTCGGCGGGTATTCCCATGAGTTGCACGCTTTGGATAATCCAACCGCATATTTCGTGATACGACTCGGTGATTCCTTTTGGAAATAGGTTTTCGGGAGCGATGACGCTATAGGTTATTTCGCCTTCGTAATCATGAAAAACTGCGCCGCCGCCGGTGCGGCGGCGGACAACGTCGATACCGGCCTCGCGGCATCTTTCCGTTGCGACTTCGTCGTTCAAACTTTGGAAATATCCGATGGATACCGCACTTGGCTGCCAGCGGTAAAACCGGATCGTTGGAAGAACTTTTCCCGTGGCGACCGCTTCACTGCATGCCTCATCAAGCGCCATGTTGGTGAACGCGCCGTGGGTTTGCAATGGAATGATGCGCCAGCGTTGATTATCCGTGTTGTGGTTACCCATGGGACTTGCACAAAAATGACGAACAGATAATATGGGAACGTTATGTATCAAGCAACCTTAAAAGTAGCGGGAGGAAAACTGCTCAGGGTGAAATTTGAAGCCCAGGGCCTAGCCGGAGCGAATCCGACTATTCAAAATGCGGGACTCACCGGTGATTTTTTTCTCCACCCCGAAGATGCGCTTCCCTCCGTGGAAAAAGCACTCAACGGGCTGCCGTTTCCGGCGGAACAGGACGTGTACATCGATGCAGTCCAGCGCGCTCTGGAAGATAAGGGGGCGGCGTTTGTCGGTATTGCAGCACAGGACATCGCACAGGCGATTCTTATGGCCACACAGGCCGCTTGATGGCCTTTTGGTATTTTCTATTCAGGGGGATTCGTGTACCATGACAATCCCATATATTATTTGATGTTTTATGGCTCCAGTTCTCACTTCCCATCTGTTGCAATTTTCAGGAACCGAATGCGTTCATTGCAAGGAGATGGAACCTTTGGTTGAACAGTTGCAGAAAGAGTTGAACGTGCAGGTGCAATACCTTGAAACCTGGCACGACGAGGAAAACGCCAAACTCCTGGAGCAGTACGACCAGGGCCGGTGCGGAGGCGTACCTTTCTTTTACAATACCAAGAGCGCGAAATTCATTTGCGGAAACTGCGATTACGAGACGCTCAAAGCCTGGGCTCTTTCGGCATAGCATGAGTGAGTAACGATATTTTCAATGCGCGTTCAGACTCCACAAAACCAGGCGTTTACGCAAAAGTTGAAAGAGGGTCATGCCGCTTTGAAGAAGCCGGATTGGCTGAAGATCAGGCCGCCGACCACGGAAAAGTATGCCGGGATCGCGACTTTGCTTCGTGCCAAAAAACTGGCTACGGTATGCGCCGAGGCTCATTGCCCGAACATCGCGGAATGCTGGAGCGGCGGGACCGCCACTTTTATGCTGCTTGGCGAAACGTGCACCCGCGCGTGCCGCTTTTGTTACGTTAAATCCGGGAATCCACGCGGACTGCTGGATGAGACGGAGCCGCGACGCCTGGTGGAGGCCGCGACGATCATGAAACTTGAATATGTTGTTTTAACCTGCGTCACACGCGATGATTTACCGGACGGCGGCGCGGGCCATTTTGCGCGGTGCATCCGCGCTTTGAAAGAGGCCCACCCCAAACTTCTCGTTGAAGTTTTGATTTCGGACCTGAATGGAAATCTTGAGGCGCTGCAAACGATCGTCGATGCCAAACCCGAGGTGATCGCCCATAACCTTGAGACTGTTAAAAGGCTTCAGGGAGCGATCCGCGATCCGCGGGCGAACTATGAAAAATCCCTGAAAATTCTGGAGGAGGTAAAGAAAATGGACCCTACCCGTTATACGAAATCAGCCCAGATGCTGGGACTCGGTGAAACCGAAGGGGAGGTCGTTCAGTCCATGAAAGATTTACGTACGATCGGAGTGGACGTGGTGACGTACGGCCAGTATTTACGGCCGAGCGAATTTCACGTTCCGGTTCATGAATACGTGAGCCCCGAACAGTTCAAGAGGTATGAAGTGCTTGCCAAAGAACATGGTTTTTTATACTGTGCATCCGGAGCTTTCGTGCGAAGTTCCTACAAAGCCGGCGAGCTGTTCATGAAAAATGTTTTACTGAAAGAGCGCCCGGTTGGCCAAACTGGAGGAGACTATCTCTCTCCGCAGGGCACTAAAAAAATATAAAAATAAATTTTATTTTTTTAGAATTTTAGGATTTGTCGCACGACATCTTCCGCCCCGTCCCTCATTAGCCCCAAATACATGTTTTTGGAAAAATATACTGACACATTGAATACCGACATGGTCCAGATTCTCGATCATGAAGGAAACCTGAACGATAGTTTGCGTCCCAAGGAACTGACCGACGATGTGGTGCTGGAGCTTTACAAAAAAATGGTGTTTTGCCGCATGTGCGACCAACGGGCCATCAAAATGCAGCGATCCGGACGCATGGGAACTTTTACATCTATTGAAGGACAGGAAGCATTGCAGATCGGCAGCGAATTCGCTTTGAAAAAACAGGACTGGATCGTGCCGGCATTCCGCGAACTGGCGGTCATGTGGGCGCACGGGATTCCGATGGAAAATATTTATCAGTACTGGATCGGCAATGAGTGGGGAAGCAAACCTCCGGAGGGCGTCCATGTCCTTCCCGTTTCCATTCCGGTGGGAAGCCAGATGCTTCATGGAGTCGGCCTCAGCTGGGCCGCCAAGCTTCAGGGCAAAGATGAAATTGCCGTGAACTATTTTGGTGACGGAGCTTCGTCCGAAGGTGATTTTCACGAAGCCATGAACTTTGCCGGAGTATTTAAAACCCCGACGATTTTTATCTGCCAGAACAACCAGTATGCGATTTCCACGTCGCGGGCGATCCAGACCGCGTCCAAAACCATCGCACAAAAGGCTTTGGGATACGGTTTTCCGGGGGTGCTTGTTGATGGCAACGATCTTTTTGCGATGTACGCCGTCACGAAAGAGGCCGAACAACGCGCGCGCAAAGGGGAAGGCCCCACGTTGATCGAGGCCTACACCTACCGCTTCGGCGACCACTCCTCTTCCGATGACGCGTCGAAATACCGCGATAAGGAGGAGGTCGAAAAGTGGAGGCCAAAAGATCCGATGAAACGTTTGCAGCTCTATCTGGCCAAAAAAGGATTATGGAGCGAAAAAATCGAGGAGCAGATCCTCGCAAAATTTCAGCCAGAACTCGATGCGATTACCGAACGCGCGATCGCTCTGCCCTACCAAACCGTCGATGAAATTTTTGATTATACCTATGCGGAATTGCCGCAGGCTTTGGCTGAACAAAAAGCGTATTTACAAACGGTACTGGCAAAAAAGGCTGCGGCCGGACAAACGAAAGGAGGAACAAATGGCTAATCAAGCGTTGACACTCGTGGCGGCCATTAATCTGGCCCTTAAACAGGAGATGGCCCGCGATAAATCCGTCATCGTGTACGGCGAAGACGTCGGACTTGAAGGCGGCGTGTTCCGTGTGACGGAAGGTCTGCAAAAACTTTATGGAAAAGAACGCTGTTTTGACGCTCCCCTTGCTGAAGCCGGCATCATCGGCACGGCCATTGGGATGGCCATCAACGGCATGAAGCCCGTGGTGGAGATGCAGTTTGACGGGTTTTTCATGGAAGGTTTGCCTCAGATGATTGACCACGCGGCGCGCATGAGGAACCGCTCGCGCGGGGCGTTTACCGTGCCGATGGTGGTTCGCATTCCGTTCGCCGGAGGGATTAAGGCCCTTGAGCACCATTCGGAATCTCTGGAAGCCGCGTTCGGACATATCCCCGGCCTTAAAGTTGTTATCCCTTCCACTCCATTTGACGCAAAAGGTATGCTCATTTCCGCGATCCGTGACCCCGATCCGGTGATTTTCCTTGAGCCGAAAAGATTGTACCGTGCCTTCAAACAGGAGGTTCCGGAAGAGGAGTATTTTATTCCGTTGGGTAAGGCCGCTCTTGTCCAGGACGGGACTGATGTCACGCTGTTCGCTTATGGCTCGATGGTGCGCGAATGCCAAAAAGCCGCCATTGAAGCCGGTAAAATGGGTATCAGCTGCATGGTGGTGGATTTGCGTTCCGTGAGCCCGCTGGACCGGGACGCGATTCTGTATTCCGCGCAGAAAACGGGCCGCGTGGTGATCGTTCATGAAGCGTCAAGAACGTATGGCACCGCCGGGGAGATCGCCATGATCATTTACGAAAACCTTTACGGAAAGCTTAAAGCACCGATTGAACGGGTGACCGGTTTTGACATTGCCATGCCGCTTTTGAAGGGCGAGGACCTGTATCTGGTGGACAGTTTCCGGGTGCTGGAAGGGATTAAAAAGGTGATGGGGAGGGCGTAAAATCCGTTAAAACCATTCATTCCGCCCATGCTTACGATTTATCGGAAAGCGGCCTTTAGCTGTAGAAAAAAACACAAGAAAATGGTATAATAATTGGAAAATAAAAACTGAGACCGAAAACTATGACAAAACAGGAACTCTATGAACAGTTCATTCTTGAGCTCGACCGCAGTCTGGTTATTGATGACAAAACCCGCGAATACTGGGTCAAGAACTTCAAAACACTTCCGGTTTCCGCGGTGGATTTTTTTTATCGACAACTTCTTGAAGCAAACCGTCATGTGGACACCATGGTCGCGGTTGGCATTGATGCCGATCCGTCTCTCGCCGAACAGATCGTCCAAAAGGGAAAAATCGTTAAAAAAAAGGCCCTTAAGTTTCAGGAATCGGAATCCGCTCAGGAGGAAAATCCTGAAGAGTTTTTAAAAGCCAGTCTCACGTAACCTATGCCTGAAAATTTTCAAGCCGAACAAGCAAAAATCTCCGCCGTCGAGAAAAAGGCCGGTGAGATGAAAGAGGGTAAAAAAAACCATGAAGAGCTCGCGGCAGAGCTGCAGGCGAAACATGATGTGTTTTTTAAGCAGGTTGATGCTACGGCAAAAACTTTCCAGGAAGCGGAAAAACTTAAGGACCCGACTGCAAAAACCGAACTTGGTAAAGACAAACAGGAGATCAAGGATCTTATTCTCAAGGCCGCGCAAAGCGGCGAAAACATTCTGGCAAAAACCGAAACCGATCCGAATTTCATGACTATCCGTGCGAGCGCCGACAGGATTTCCAAACTCACAACCACCGTCGCGGACAACCTCAAGTTCTTCCAGGATATGGATACCGGGAAGGAACTTCTCGATGGTTCAGCCAGCTGGTTAAAGAAGGCCCAATCTTATGAAGGCAACGGTGAAAAACCGGTTGGCTGGCAAAGTGAGTATGTTACCTCCCTGGATATGGGATTGACCAATCTGGATGCCCTTTCTTCAGCCATTCTTTCGAAATACACCTCCTTTTCTTCCCCCGAACTCAAGGCGGTTTATGACGCAATAAAAAAACAGGCCGACACAAATATGCTCCTGCTCACCGAAAGCAGAATGCAGTTTCTGAAAAACTTCCCCGATAAAATGAACACCTATTTCGATGATGAGGGAAATGAAAAACAGGTTACCCCGGAGCAGAAGGCTACCATCGCAAAAATTCAGGCCATCCGTGAAGCAGGATCGGTTGCGGGAAAAGCGGGGGAAATTGACGGATACACGGGCATGATGCAGCTGGTCAACAGCGGAAACGCTCAGATCATGAACGCCGAAGATGCGTCCGAAGATGCATTGAGGCAGGGGTTTCTGGATACTGCCAAAGATATTTTCCAGAGAGTCAAAACCAGTGCCGGCACCATTACCCCCGAACTTACTTCGATTGCCGAGGAGGTCAAAGCACTTCCTCCCTCGTTCCGTGCCATCTATAACATCATGGTCAATAATACGGCTTCCGCTTCCGCCGAAGCCGGCGTACAGCTGGGCAAACTTGAAAAGGGCCGCGCGCTTGTGAGCGGCAAGGAAGTTGTTGATGAGGTGGAAAAACTTTATGACGATAGTTCAGAAAATTGCGCCAAGAAAAAGTTTGAGGCGGCTGTGGCTGAACGCAATAAATTAACGCTCGATCCGAAATATCAGGAAAAATTGAACAATTATTCCAAACTTGCCGGAGTAGGGGAGCTTAAGGCAGATCCTGATGCAAATGAAAAAAAGGATGATGTTCTCCATGACAGGGAACTCTTCAAGAGCATTGATACGGGTTTAACGGCACTCTGCGCCCTCAGCGGAAAAATGCAGACAGTTGACCGTTCCGCCATGAACCGTGAGGACCAGGTTCGTTTTGACCTGCTGAAGAGCAAAATCGATACTCAGATCGCCGAACTGAATCAGATTAAATTGGGACTTCAAAGCTATCACCTCGCCGCGAGTATTGGTGAACGCTATCGCGAACCCGGCAAGGATGCTCCGAAATATTTTACGTTTGTCACGAAAACGGTGAATGGCGTTCAGGTCACCGCGATGGTTCCGACCGAAGAGTTTCTAAAGCTCCCCAAAGATAAACAGGATGCGATCAGCGACGAATTTATGTCGCTGCAGGCTGCGTCGAAACTCGACAATGAACGGAAAAAAGAGCTTCCGGAGGATAAAGACTGGAAAGAGGGTATGAGCCAGTTTGAAAAAGGAAACTGGCAGGGTGCAAAAAAACTTCTGCTCGCTTATTTGCAAAAATTTCAGGCAGATCCGGAAAAAGCCGTGCAGATTCAATCAACCCGGGGAATTTTACAGGGCATCATCCAAAAGGAGATGGGGGACGTGAAGGACCGTATCTACATGATGCAGCAGGAATATGGTGGAGGTTTCACCGCCGACAATACGAACCATATCGCCATGTACGGGGAGATGTCCAAAGCCTGGAAGAAGTTCGCCGAGGCGGAGACCGCCGCAAATTCCGGGAAATATCTCACCATCGAAGAGGTATGGGATAAGGTTGGTAAAATGCCGAATTTCACCAAGGAGGGCATCGACTGGATGGACCAGAAATCCATTCAGATTATGTTGAGTGAACCTGATCCGGTAAAACGAAAGGAGAATATCCGGAATCTTGGAAAATGGGCGAACGAGGCGGGCCTCAAGTCTTTTGCCAAGATGTACTACAACATGTACTTCGAGGAGGAGCTGCAGGCCAAGAAAAAGTCTCCCGACTGCATCAAGCTCCAGCAGGAGGCGCTTGCGGCATATGATAAAGAGGATCACTCCAAAGATATTGATGCCGCCATGAAGTCCGCCCATGAAGCGGAACGTACCAAGTTCATCACCTACATCAACCAGACGCGCGGGTTCGGTTCTGTGGGTCAGGATGAGGCGAACCAGAAAATTTTTGACGATTATGACGCAAGATACGAATCGCAGGACAAAGCCGCTATCCGTACCCAGATCGCCGCCGGAATGCGGCAGGATGTCGTCGACAAGGTCACCAAACAGGCCCTTCATGCCGATATGATGGCTACGGAAAATGATGATCCCAATTCTGCATCCGGCGTCTGGAAGGAAGCCTATGGCGGAACCTTCAACGTGGTGGAAAACATTAATGATAAATTTTTTGTCACTGAAGATGACGTGAGAATGTGGGCCACCAAATGGGCCATAAAGATTGAGGCGCTTGCCGCCGCGACTGCCCTTGGCATGATGACCGGCGGCGCCGCCGCCGCTTTCGCCGGAGAAATGGGTCTTGCGGCGGGCGTGTTCGGAACCGGAGCCGTGAATTTTATCGTTGACGGTGCCGTGATGCACTCCACCCTCACGGCGTTGACCGAAGGAGATGCCGGATTCAGGGATCCGGCGGCTTTTGGAAAAGGCCTTGCGATAACATATGCGACCATGGGTTTGATGAAAGGCACCGGTGCACTGATGGGAAGGTCCGCTACCCTCGGCAAAGCCGCCGAAGGTTTGGCCCGCACGACTGAAGGCTCCGTTGTTGGAACGGCAGTCGCGGGGGTTGGGAAAATGGGCGGTAAGGCTGCCCTTGATGCCTCCCTGATGACCGGGTTCAATATGGCTGTCGCGGCGGGCGGCGGGAAACCAATGGGCTGGGAAGACGTCAAAGGCGTCTTCGCCGAAAACTTTGTCGTCTGTTTTGTCATGGGGGGTATGCATGGTGCGATTGAGGGAAAGGTGGAGGCGTCCGGGAAGGGTGAACAAAAACTCTCCGCCGCTGAACGCAGGGTTATCGAGGTTGTTCAAAGGGCAGCTGATGCCGATACTGCGGCGGTAAGAGCCCGTGAAAAAGCCACTGAGGCGGCAAAAAAAGGCGCCAAGAATGCGCCTCTGCTGGAGGCTGAGGCGGCCAGACTGGAAGCTCAGGCGAAATCGCTTGACGCTCTTGCGGAGATTGGCATGGCTGAATCGAAACCGAAGGCTGAGGGGCATGAGGCTCCTCCCCCTGAATCGGGGGCAAAAGTAGAAGGGAGCGCACCTGAACGTGTTACCCTCCCGGATATCAGTCCGACAGGTATTGATTTTGCAACACTTGATCGCCCCGGGGTTGAAAAGGTCCTCAAGTCCAAAGATTTTAAACCGAAGGATCTGATTGATGCACTGAAAAAAACACCTGAATTCCAGAAACTTTTTGAGGCTGATTCGGGGGTAAGCGAAGGATATACGATCGAACAACATACGGAAATGGTCATGAAGCAATTTGAAAAATATTTTGCCGGAAAGGACCTGCCTGGCGGTATGGATGCCGATTTCATGCGGCTTCTCCTGGCGGTTCACGACATTGGAAAACCGCGCGCCATTGAAAAAGGGGACAAAGATGCCCAGCATGAGGAGACAGCACCGATTATTCGTGAACTCTTTGCAAAACTCGGGATGTCCCCCAAGAAAGTCGATCTGGCGGTCAGCCTGTTAAGCGGTGACCCCATCGGCAAAATGCTTCAGGGGAAAATAACGCGTGAACAGGCGATGGATCAGATTTCGGCAATGGCTCAGGATGCTCATCTTCCTCCAACTGAATTTCTGGATGCGCTGCTCGTTTTATATAAGTCTGACACTTCCGCCTATACGAGTGATGCGGGAGCAAAACCCTCGCTGGACGCTCTTTTCAGCTTCGATCCTGCCAATGGAAAAATGGGCTTTTCTCCGGAATATGACAGCTTTATGGGTGATTTCCAGAAGAGCCTCGGGGCCCATGAGAAACAGTTAAAAACGGTCATGGATACCCTCCATGAATTGAATGAATATAATCCTCAACTGGCTCAACAGTTCGCAGGGATTGACCTTATGCGTCCCGAGAATAAGGCCGCCCTGGAACAGGCAAAACTTGAACTTTCCTTCCAGCGTGAAATCACTAAACTGCGTGAGCTGAACCGTGATACTGCCGCCTTCCTTGAAGAACTGGTTTATGACGGTTCCGGCATGCCACCGGAAAAACTTGCAAAAGCCATACAAGATGTCCAAAAACAGGTTGAGTTTCAGGAGAAAATTAACCGGCTTGATCAGTACCGTCCTGATCTTGCCGCAAGTTATAGAAAAAAACTAACGGTTGGTACCAAGGAGGTTGCTGATAGCATACACATGATCGACCAGCAACTTGAAGCTGTGTATAGTTCTCGTCTGGAAGCGGCTTCCGGTCGTTTTGATGCATTAAAGCCCGAGCAAATTGCCGAGTTTGAAAAACTTTGCGGCGAGGGCGACAAAGAACTCTTGCAGTATCTTCGTGATAAAAACAAGAATTCACCCGAAGCTTTCGATTCATGGGAAAAGATCCTTGAACAATCTGCCAATAAGGACAACTCCACGCGGCTTAGTTCTCTGGATAAGGTTGAGATGTATCTGAAAATCAAGGATAACATCCAACGTTTTGAGCGGGGGGAACTGACTGACGCGGAGCGGGCAATTTCTTCGGATCCCGCCTACTGGAAGTCGGTCTACGAAGAATCGATGACCATGCTGAAGGACGGTCAGATAGGATCCGATTACAGTCATGGTACCGATTCCCGTCTTTGGGGAGGCCTTGAATCCAGCGGAGGAACTCTTCTTTCCGCAGCCGAACTTTCACGTAGAGGAATCAGACGTCAGAGCGGTGAGGGTGAATCAAGCGGGGCGTCGTTGAATGATGCGATTTATGTTGGTGCGGGCCTTGACGGTATTGGTACAGCGATCGCGTATGGAAAGGCTAACCGTAATCTGGATGGATACCGGAGCCCTGCCTATCTGGATCCGGCCATCCTTAGTCAGCGTATTGCCCGGTTTGAACGGCTCATAGCTGAGATGGATGCCCGCGGTGTTACCGACATGAATGATCTCGCGGAAACCCAGGCGATCACTAAAGCCTGGGGTGTCGAAAGGTACCCTGGCCTGGGGAAAAATGCCATTGAGCGCGAACTTTCACTCATGCGGGAAGCCCAGGTGGCCCAGCAAAAAGGTCTTGTCCCGCCCGAACCTTACCAAATTATCTTCAGCTTCCGGGATCCTAACGCGCCAGCGGCTGTTGTTGAGCGCGGGTATGGCACGGCTCTTTCGGGTGAAAGATCATTGCTCGCGTCAACGGTTTCTCTCTCATCCCAACTTGATACCGTGTATGTCCCAAAGGCGAATATTGCCGAAGCACGTGCGCATCTTGAAAAGGTCTTGGGGCCTGAACGGGCCGCGACGGTTAAAATCTATTCGATTGAAAGCCTTGATGTTGTTGCCGGCATGAAGGGGCCGTTGTATTCCAAAGTACGTGATACCACTTTCGGAGCGCTTGAGGGAACACAGGGCGGCCGCATGATGCTTATCGACAGAACCCAACTTCCTCCACAGGCACCTGCCGCGCCGAATAAACCAAAGCCAAAACCAAAACCTCAAGCTCCGGGGCCTATGGCGGCGAACCCTTAACAATACTTGATAATTATTCTATAATTCTATCGAAATGGAATTTAAATTACCTTCCATGGAGGATGAAAAAGGTGTCGAAAAGAACAGCAGGAACAAAGTTGTTTTTTCACTTGCGAATAAATCAGGCAAAGAGGGATATATCGGTGAATTTTATGTCACCGGCGGTGAGTTGCAGGTGAAGGGCGTTGATGATGAGAACCGTGACTTCCTGCTTCAGAGACTTCAGAATGTCTGGGTTCCCCAGCAGGGACTCCCGGTCCTGAAAAAAGACGGAGACCGTTTTGCCGAAGACGAAAAAGGCCATTATATTGTGGAGAAATACGTCAATGCCACCAATGCGTCTCCGGACGAGCTGGTGGAAGCTATATATGACTATACGCGCGCACTTGGAATTTTCAGGGTTGAGCTGATTCCTGTTTAGGTCTGTTTTTCCTGCCGTCTTTATTCATTTCGTAGAGTTTTTCAGCCAACGTCCTGATGTAGTCCCTTCCCTTCGGGGAATTTTCCAGCCGGTCAATCCACTGCTGGGGGATTTTATCAAGCCCGTTGAATGTCCCTGAAATTGCTCCAACCATTGAGGCGATTGTGTCCGCGTCGCCTCCACCTGCTATTGCATTTTGAATTGCTTTCTCAAAGTCGTAGGGGTCGGACATGAATATGCGTATCGCATGGGGAACAGACTCCAACACATGACATCCGTAACGTTCGTACAACGCGTTTTCTTCTTTGAACGAATCGGCGAGTTCGGCCGAATATGGTTTTATGAAGTCGACCAGTTCACTGGTGAAGCGTGTTTTATCGAATTTCTCCTGATAATGATTGAGCATGTATGCCACAGCAAACGCAACTGATAATGCCCCGGCAATAGCCACCGGCCCTTTATGAGTCACTTCGGAAGATTTTATGGTTTGTTCTCTCAGTGCGTCTAAATCATGGTGATATAGCAGTGCGAGAGGAGCCACTCTCATGGCGGAACCGTTCGTGTTGGAATCAACCCCGATATCTTCGAGCTGATGACCCCCGGCAAACTTTTGAAGCACGGTAAATGACGTGGGGCCAATTCCTCGATGTAGCTCTGATTTCATGAGTTTATCCAAAAATGCTTTCTTGGAAAATTCCCCACTCTCAGTGAGGGTTTCGGCGACCATGATCGATTGATGGGTATCGTCGGTATAGCTGCCGGCCGGCAAATACCCCGGAAGATAGTCAAAACAATCAGCAATTTCTTTTGCGGATGCCGCGTCTTTGCTCTCGGCCGGCATTCCTTTTGCGTCACCAATTGCCAGACCTAAAAAACAACCGATAAACCTTTTTCGGATGTCATTTTCTATGGCATCAATTTCACGGCTTTCCGGGGTTGTTGCAACGGCATCAACTCCCTTTTCCATCTGGTTTTCATGAAGCTCACCGGGATTTGCCCCCTCTTCATCTTTTTTTCCCGAAAACCAAGATCGCAGTCGCTGGAACGGCATAATAATTCAGAGGAATTTCTAATGATATTGTATCTACTTTTTAATGTTTTGTCAACCTTCCTCCTTTTGGATATGCCCTTTTTGAGCTATTTGCGGTGCAGCATTTGCCCAGAGGCAAGGTTGTGTTTTCAAACCATTTGCAGCATGCTAAGCTGCTTTCACAGTATGTAATATGTGAATATGGCATTTGATTTCAAGTTCCCGGACGTGGGGGAAGGGATTCATGAAGGGAAACTTTTAAAATGGCTTGTGAAAGAGGGCGACGAAGTGAAAACCGACCAGGCGATGGCCGAGGTGGAGACCGATAAAGCGGTTGTTGAAATTCCCGCTCCCCATGCCGGAAAAATCGCGAAACTCTATCGCAAAGAGGGCGAAGTGATGAGCGTGGGGGAAGTGATGGTGACTTTTGAGGGTGACGGCCCGGCTGTGTCGTCAGGTACGCAGGCGGGTAGCGCATCTGAGGGACAGGGGGTTGTGGGAAGTCTTGAACCGACGGCAGCCGGCGTGATGAAGGCTCCAACTTCGGGTGGGGCCGTTTTTGGAGGCGGGGCTCCGGTTGCGGGAGGCTCCAATCCGTTTGGCACCAGCGGGGCGGTGTTTGGCGGCGCCCAGACGTCGCAACAGGCTCCCATGCCGGAAGTTTGTCCGATTATTCAACCTCCGCAGACTGTGGCTACGCAGGCTCAAAGTCCGCTTGCCCAAGCACCGCAGGGCGGGGGTTCCCAGCCCGCGACTATCCAGCCGAATAATTCCGGCGGCGGTTCGATGGCGGGTGTCATCAAATCGGGGATCAAGGCTGTTAAAAAATACGACCTTTTTGGATACATCGACCGCGCCCCGTATGACGGCGTGCGCAAGGCCGTTGGTGACCACATGGTGAAGTCCATATCTACCGCTGCGCACGTGACGCATATGGACACCGCGGACGTGACGGACCTTTGGGCAAGGCGTGAAAAGGAGAAAAAAGAGGCAGAAAAACAGGGTGTCAAACTGACGTTCATGGCCTACATTCTGCAGGTGCTTTGCGAAGCGTTGAAAAAACATCCGTTTCTGAACGCGATGCTTGACGAAGAAAACCGTGAGATTATCATGAGAAAATATTACAACATCGGCATTGCGGTGGATACGGAGGCGGGCTTAATGGTGCCGGTTCTTAAAGCCGCTGACCGCAAGGAACTGTTTGCGATCGCCAAGGAAATCGTGGAACTCGCGGAAAAAGCGCGCACCAGAAAAATCAACCCGATGGATTTCAAGGGCGGCACGTTTACCGTGACCAACGTCGGTTCGGCCGGAAGCGGCAAGTTCTTTACTCCTGTGATTAACTTCCCCGAAGCGGCGATTTTGGGCATCGGCATGATTGAAGACACACCAGTGGTTCGTGGGGGAAAAGTAGAGGTGCGCAAAATGATGTATCTGAGTCTGAGTTTTGATCACCGCATTTTGGACGGCGCCGAAGCCGCGAGGTTCATGAAAACCCTGCAAGATCTGCTGGAAGGGACGGCGGAAGGAAAACAAGAAACGGTGACGCAAAAAAAATCCCCGGCAAAACGGCTTATCGCGAAGGAAAAACAGTAGGTGTTGTCGATAGACATCGTCTAGTCGATCAGCTTGGACAGCTCCTTCTTGAACGTTTCCAGATCCTTGAAGTGTCTATAGACAGAGGCGAATCGGATGTAGGCAACGTCGTCAATTTTGCGCAATCTGTCCATGATGCCTTCTCCGATGACGCGGCTGTGGACCTCCTTGCCCAGGTTGGCCATCTCTTCTTCCAGGCTGTTGAGAAGTTTTTCGATCTGTTCTTTGGTGACCGGACGTTTTTCGCAGGCTCGCCAAAGGCCTCGCTCCAGCTTCTGGCGGTCATAGCTTTCGCGTGAGTTGTCCTTTTTGATGATGATGAAATTCGTGCTTTCCACACGCTCAAAAGTCGTGAAGCGGTATTCGCATTTTTCGCATTCGCGGCGACGACGGATTTCACGCTTTTCATGCGTATCGCGCGAGTCCAGTACGGACGTTTCTTCGTGTTTGCACTTGGGACAGATCACGGCTGAATTACAAGGGGAATAAGGTGTCGCTCCGCGACGTTTTGCTGCTATGCCTGCGTGGGGCAGGCGCGAACCTTCGCTTTGCTGCGGTTTCCTCGGCATAGTGGTCGGTCATGCCTGCTATATAATCTTTTACCACAACCTCCGTGGCTTCTCCAAGCTTTATGGCCTTGCGATACGGCTCCGGAAGCTGTTGCGGTTTTTTAATGTAGTACAGAAAAAGTTTTTTGAGAAGTTTTTTGCCATGTTCGATTTGACGTGCGACCTTTGGATTGTAATAGAAGTTTTTCATGAGAAATTCACGGAGTTCGCGAAGTTCGGGCTTGATTCGCGTGCTGAAACCGATAATTTTTCCCTTATGCCTGCGGACATCCTGAACGCTGCGCAGGCGGGCTTTTGTGATGTTCGCTTCCGAAGTTTTGCAGAGGTCCCGGATCATCAAAGAGATCATCCGGCTGATGACGCGGCTCTGGAGGCGTTTGAGCGCGATGTTCTTGCCGTAAAAGGCCTGGACGTCTTTTTCCGCCCTGCACCAGAGTTTGAATGTGCGCATATCCTCCAGGGAAATGAGTCCGGAGCGGAGTCCGTCGTCAATATCGTGGTTGGTGTAGGCGATTTCGTCGGCCATGTCCACGACCTGGCTTTCCAGGTGCGCGGAGGTTTCAAACTTGATGTGTGCCAGGTGGTGGGATTGTTCATGTTTCAGCAGACCGTCCAGGACTTCGACGGTCAGGTTGAGTCCGTCATAATCGGGGTGCATGTTTTCGAGCTTTTCCAGGATGCGGCGGCTCTGTTCGTTGTGCTCGAAATGTTCGCCGTATTCACGCATGGCCTCATCCAGCGCAGACTCGCCGCCGTGGCCGAATGGGGGATGCCCCAGGTCGTGCGCCAGCGCAATGGCTTCCGCGAGGTCTTCGTTGAGGCCCAGGCTGCGGGCGACATCGCGGGCGATCTGGGCGACTTCAATGGTATGGGTGAGGCGGTCGCGGTAGTGGTCGCCGTAATAGGAAACAAAGACCTGGGTTTTGGCCTGAAGTCTGCGGAACGGCTTGGAATGGATAATCCGGTCTCTGTCGCGCTGGAAGGGGGTGCGGGTCTGATCCTCCCGTTCTTTGTGAAAACGTCCCAAGCTGTCCCGCGAGTGCATGGCGTATGGCGCCAGTGTGCGTTCTTCGTCCCTGATGAGGTCTTTCTGGATTTTGAGCATTCGGGATGCGTGAGGACGCTCCGATTATACCACTTAATAACAACGGCATCTCAAATACAGGTTCCGCTTCTTCATAAGGGGCCCCGATTGAATATTTTCCCCTTTCCTGATAACGTTGCGGCTATGGGTATTTTTGAGGGTGAAAATCTGGTGAATCTGATTAAGGCGGTCGGGTATCTTGGACTTTTTATCATTGTTTTTGCGGAGTCGGGGTTACTGGTGGGGTTCTTTCTGCCAGGTGACAGCCTTCTTTTTACCGCGGGATTTTTGGCTTCACAGGGGCATATGAATCTCTTCGCTGTCATCGCGCTTATCTGGGTCGCGGCGGTACTCGGGGATAATGTGGGGTACGCGTTCGGGCATAAGATCGGTCCGAGGATTTTCAGGAAAGAGGAGTCACTTCTTTTCCATAAGGACAACCTGGAAAGGGCCCAGAAGTTTTACCGGGACCACGGCCCCAAAACGATTATTCTGGCGCGATTTGTTCCGATTGTCCGCACGTTCGCTCCAATTCTTGCCGGCGTGGGGAAGATGGAGTATTCAACATTTTTGAAATATAATTTTGTGGGAGGCACGGTGTGGACTTTTCTTTTGACGCTCATGGGGTATTTTCTCGGCAGCCTTATTCCTGACATCGATAAATATCTTCTCCCGATCATCGGGGTGATCGTGATTATTTCCGTGGTTCCGGCCGTGTACCATATTGTCCAGCACCGGAAATCCTCATCGTAAATCATCGTTGTAAAAAGCCCCGCCGATTTATGGGGCAGGGCTTTTTGAGTATCTCATTTTCGGCCGGAACTGTTAGACCTTTCCGAGCTGGTGGAGTTTGTAGAGCACGCGGGCGACTTCAACACGGACCATGAAATTGGTCGGGAAGAGGTTCGGTTTGTTGAAGAGGAGGTTGTCGTACGCGTATTTGGCATAGCCGGTGAACCACTGGCCTGTTGCAACGTCGTTATAGGACGCAACGGTGTTTGCCGGCATCGTTTCCGACAGATTGCGGAGAACCAGCGCAAGGAATTCGATGCGGTTCACGGATCTGGCGGGGCGATAGTAGCCTGCGTCCGGACCTGATTGGTACCCCGTGGTGATTCCGAGCTGTTTTGCGCGGCAAATGTACTGGAAGGCCCATGAACTTTCAGCGACATCAGGGAATGGAAGCACGCCGTTGCAGTAGTTGACTACTTTGTCGAATTTCTTGAACGTTTCCAGAACGATTTTCATGATCTGGTCACGCTGCAGCAAGCCCTGTGGAGCGAAGGTTCCGTCCGGGTTTCCGGTCATGGCTCCGAGGCTTTTGACGTAGGTAATTGCGGGGCAGTCGGCATCGTTTGACGCCACGTCAGTGAACCCGGCGCAGGTGGTTGAAACTGCCGCAGTGGCAACCGTGAAACTGAGATCCTGGTTTGCGATGGTATTTGCTCCGTCATTTCCTCCGACACGGTAGACATAGGAACCATCCGGAACTTTGTTGTTGAGGGCGTCCTTGCCGTCCCATGTCATGGAGTTGTTGCCGTTGGACTGGTTGGTGAAGCCCCATGTTTTAATCGGGGTGGAAAGGTTTGAGGAACTGTAGACGGAAGCCGTGATCGTTGCAGCTCCGGTGGAGTTGGAAAGGTTGTAGCTCAGGTTGAGCAATCCCGTGCTTGGATCAAACGGATCCGGCGTCACTTTCAGGGTGCTGACCGCAGCAGTTGGAGCACCGGGAAGGGTGATGGTGAAGTTGCCGGTCAGGTGGGTGGATTCCACGGAATAACCGTTTACCGATGCCGTTGCCCAGAGATCGTAGCTGTAACTTCCCGCGCTGGCGGGAGTACCGCTGAACTTTCCATCCCAGTTGATGGTCATGGCGCCGTCGGTTGTTTTTGGCTCGGCGATGACCGCCTCGTCCGAGGAGGACAGGGATTTTATTTTCAGACGGACGATCCACGCGCTGCCGGAGTTTCTGACGAGATTATAGTTGACGTTATAGTTTCCGGAATTTTTTACATAGGTCGTTGCCGGCGTGGACGTGAGTGTTACGACGGGAACCTTGGTCTGAGCAACGTCAAAAAGCGCGCTTTCATATACTGCCGCCGGTGGGCTTGCGGTGGTCGATGACAGTCCGATTTTGTACTGGCCGTCATCCACGTAGTTTCCGTTCGTACATGGTGCGCCTCCATAGGTAACGTTGCATTTCCCGTCCCATTTAAGGGTGTAGTGAGCCGTTGCCTTGTCGTCCGCCCCGTTCGCGCCGAATTCGTAGACGACTTTTCCGTTGCTGGCTAAAACCTGTTCGATGACGGGGCCGGTGGCAAAGCCTCCCGTGTTGTAATCGTACTGGATATCAAGTTGTGCCGTTTGGCCCGGAACGTTGCTGAAAAACGGGGTGGGACTGATGGTGACGTTCTGAATCACCGGATTTGCCGCAAGGGCGAGAGGAATGAACAAACTCACCCCCAGTATGGCGACGAGGGCGTTTGTTATTCCCCTGAACATTTTCTTCATGGTCATAGGAAAAGGTTAAAAAATATTTTTTTTTAGTTTACCTTAATTTTTAACGAAATGACAAAAATTTCGTTACATCTTCATGATGAGCGCGGCGATCTCGGCGCGGGTGATCGGGCGGTCGGGGTCGATGGTGTTCGGGCCGGTGCCTTTGATGACACCGAGTTCCCACAATGCCCTGATGTACGAGCCCTGTACCGGATCGGTGATGTCGAGGAAAAAATTGTCCGGCTGGCCCGCCCCGCAATTCGGGGTGAAACAGTTTTTATACGGTTCGATCCTGAAGGCTTTGGCGATGAACACCATGGCTTCGCCACGGGTGATCGGACGCTGTGGGACAAAAAGCTTGTCGGTTATTCCCCTGACGATCTTGAGGTCCCATGCGGCGCGGAGCCACTGGCTTTGCCATACCAGCAGGTCCTGAAACGGGGTCCCGCAGTCCGTGTCGTAACAACCGAGTTTCGGTGAAATTCCGGCGGCAATCAATACCGCTTTCACTGCTTCCGCACGGGTGATGGTTTGTTCGGGCCGGAATGTACCGTCGGGGTATCCCCTGAAGATGCATTCATCGTATGCCTTTCTGATGGCTTCCGTTGCCCAGTGGTTTTCAATGTCGGTCGGGTAATTTACATCCGGACATTTGCTCGCTTCCGGAGTTTTGGTTTTGTTGCCGTCCGTGGAGGAGTCCGGCTGGACGGTGTCGTCCGGCACCGGGGTTTGCTCCTGCGTCGAAGGAGGCTGCGTTCCGGCCGTTTGCTCCTGCGTCGTCACTGGAGGAGTGAGCATGACCTGCATTTTCTGGATGGAAATATCCGCTTTGGCTTCGGCAGTCTCACGGGCGCTGACTACAAACGTGTAAGGTCCGTCGGCAACGGGGCTGTCGTAACTGTCGATTCCGTTCCAGTTGAAGCTGAAAATCTGGTCGCGGATGGTTTTTTCGAACACCAGGGTTTTTATTATGCTTGCCGGATCGGGGTCGCTGGGCGGCAGGTAATCTCCTTTCACAATCCGGGCGGTGACGAGTGCGGGTGACTTCAGCGTACAGCGCATGATGCTGATTTTGTTCTCGGTGACGTAAAGGGTCGGGTTGATGATTTTGCAGCTCAGGATATCGGGCGCGGCGGCGGGGTCCGTTGAAGAAGCCGCTGGAGTTGGGGAAGTTGCCGTCCCACCCTGGGTCGAGCCCTGCGTTGTGTCCGACCCAGTTCCCGGGTTCGAGCCGGATGCGGATTTTTCCGTCACGTTGACCGCACAGTCCGCCTCTCCGGACCCGAGTTCGGGATCCCTGAACTGAACTTTTGCCGAGTACGTTCCGGCTTTGGCGTAGTTCCAGGTTATTATCTGCCCTCTGCCAATAACCGCGCCACTCCAGATGAAGGAAAGATTTTCGGGATTGGCGATGTTGATGGTTTTTATTTGCCAGGTGACGGTATCCCCAACATAAACCGTTGCCGGACTGGCGCTGCACTCCAATGTTCCCTGCTGGGCGGGAGATGCCTGCTGAGTGGAAGATTCGGAAGGGTTTTGTCCCGGCTGGGTGACCGAAGCCACAATGTCACGCCCCTGAATTCTACCGAGCAGCGGAAGACCGATCCCCAATCCTATGGCAAGAACAAAAACTACGGCCGCTTTTATTTTATGGTTTGGAATATACATGCGTTACCTTAAACTCACTGTAATATACCATTTTTTAGTGTTAGAATAAAAGCAAATCTTACCTTTGGATATGAACCTTGGCCCCCTGGTTGTCCGTTTTTTGGAACACGCGGAAATCGGAAAAAATCAGTCAAAAAAAACGATCGAGAACTACCACCACTATTTGCAAAGGTTTGCGAAGTGGATGGGTGAAAATGTTTCACCGAAGGCGATTACTGTTGATACCGTGCAGAACTACCGCCTGTATTTGAACCGCCTTGAGGACGACAAAGGCAAACAGCTGCTCAGCGTCAAAACCCAAAATTATCATGTCATCGCGCTCCGGGCGTTTTTGAAATATTTGATCAAAAACGATATTCCCACGCTGGCACCGGAAAAGATTGACCTGAGTAAAATTCCCGAACGGAGCGTCGAATATTTATCCCGGGAGGAGCTCGAGAGGCTTTTTGACGCCGTGGTGAAATACGGGGGAACGGATGCCAAAGGGGCGGTTGGCGACCACGGCGCGGCACGGGCGGCCAGGGACCTGGCAATGCTGGAAATGCTCTATTCCACCGGCTTGCGCGTGAGTGAACTGGTTTCGCTCAACAGGGCGCAGGTCGATCTGTCCCGGAGGGAGTTTATGGTCAGAGGAAAGGGGCGCAAGCCGAGGATCGTTTTTTTGTCCGGCCGTGCGGTTGAGGCCGTTCAATCGTATCTGAATCTGAGAGACGATAATTTTGAGCCTTTGTTTTTAAACTACCGGCATTCAAAAAATGGCGAGGATATTACCCTTGGCGAAAAACGAAGGCTGAGTACGGTGATGGTGGAGTACCTGGTCCGTACGTACGCACGGCGCGCGGGTATCATCAAAAAGGTTACGCCCCACGTGTTGCGCCATTCATTCGCGACGGAAATGCTGGTGAACGGAGCTGATATCCGTTCCGTGCAGGAGATGCTCGGCCATTCTTCGATTACCACCACACAGATATACACCCACCTGACGAACAAACGGTTGAAAGAGGTGCATGACAAGTACCACCGCTAGACGATTATGGCTCTTGGATGGCCTAACTGGCTTCTTTCAAGGAAGTTTGGTATAGTGGGCGTACCTTCAAGTATTTTTGCCGGTATGATCGTTTTTGAGAACGTCACAAAAAGGTATGGAAGGACGGCGGTGCTGGATAAACTGAATCTTTCCATCATGCGCGGGGAGTTTGTTTCCGTGATCGGCCCGTCCGGTGCTGGAAAATCGACCCTGATCTATTCGCTGATCGGCGCTGAAAAGATACAGCACGGGCGCATCAGCGTGGACGGCTACGTGGTGAACGATATGAATGAACGCGCGATGCAGTATTTCCGCCGCAGGATCGGAGTCGTTTTCCAGGACTACAAGCTGCTTCCCCAGAAAAATGTCTATGAGAACGTCGCGTTTGCGCTTGAGGTTTGCGGCTATGAAACCGCGGATATTAAAAAAAGGGTTCCCGAAGTGCTGGAAATCGTCGGTCTCCATGAAAAACACCGTCAGTTCCCGCACCAGCTTTCCGGGGGTGAAAAGCAGCGTCTGGCCATAGCGCGCGCTCTTGTCCACAACCCGGGTTTAGTGGTTGCCGATGAGCCCACGGGGAATCTGGACCCCATAACCGCCAAGGGAATCATTGACCTTTTTCTCAAGATCAATAAAGATGGGATTACCGTGATTTTGACCACCCATAATCCCCTTCTGGTCGACCATATCCGCAAAAGGGTGATTAAAATCGACCAGGGCAAAGTGGTCAGCGACCGTCAGCACAGCGGGTATCATGTGGAAATGACGAATTCATAATTACTCATTACGAATGTAGGTATGGCAGGACTTTACAAAAAATCGGGCGTGGATATCACGATGGGCGACAAATGTTCGGCCCTGGCGTATGAGGCGGCAAAAAAGACTTTTGCCAGCCGCAAAGGCATGTTCGGCGAACCGGTCCAGATGGACGGCGGGTTTACCGGCGCTCTGGATTTCGGCGATTATTACCTGGTGCAGAATTGCGACGGCGTGGGTTCAAAAATCGCTATAGCCGAAGCCATCGGAAAATTCGGCACGCTGGGTTACGACCTGCTGGCCATGGTCGCGGACGACGCGGTGTGCGTCGGTGCCGAAACCATCGCGATTACCAACACCATTGACACGAATAAAGTGACCTCCAAAGTCATCGGTCCGATGATGGAGGGCTTGCGAAAGGCCTGCGTGGAGCAAAAAGTGGTCGTTCCCGGGGGAGAAATCGCGGAGATGCCCGCACTCGTGAACGGGAACACCTGGAATTCGTCCGCGGTCGGGATTGTTGAGAAAAAGAAATTCATTACCGGCAAGGACGTCGTTCCCGGTGATAAGATCATAGGTTTACGATGCCGCGGCTTCCGTTCCAACGGATTCAGCCTGGTCCGCCACGTCCTCAAAGAAAAATTCGGCGCCAACTGGTTCAATGAGCCGTATGACAAGCGGCACAGCTGGGGTGAAATCGCATTGACCCCTTCGGTCATCTATTCGGGCGCCCTGCTTGAACTTTTGGGCCGTTTCCGGAAAAAACGGGTGTGTGACATCAAGGCCCTGGCCAATGTTACCGGAGGCGGTATTCCCGGTAATATTACGCGTGTTTTAGGTAATTACGGCGCCGATCTGGACAATCTTTGGGCTCCGCACGATCCGATGCTTAAACTCCAGGAAATGGGCAAAGTAACCGATAAAGAGGCTTATGAGGTCTGGAATATGGGTACCGGCATGATCGTGGTGAGCAATGAGTTCGAGAAAATCGAAAAAAAGATGGACGAACACGGCATTCAGGCGCGGATCATCGGCGAGGTTACCAAGGAGCAGGGGGTCCGGCTCGTAAGCCAGGGGTTCTTTAAGCCCGGCAAGCAGCTGGTTTTTGAGGATTAGCACACTCTTGACTTTTTTGGGGGCTCAATTATATTGGCTGCCACTTTTTAATAATACCATTATGGGTGCAGAACGTGAGGAGATAACTCCGGAAGAGGCTGATGCATTATTCGCGGACGCGAGAAAAAATACGATGACTGAAGCTGACAAGGTACGCTTCCGCGAGGAACGCGCCTCCTTTGCTGAAGGCGGCGGACTTGAGGATGATTCCGAACCAAAGCCGATCAGTGTTTCTCTTCTTTCTCCGAAAGATATTCCAGAGATTGAGGCAGCCGTCCACACGAAGATTATTCAGCTGATGGCACAAAGATCAAATGGAGGCGTTGATCCCGCAGAGGTGTCACGCGTGTTTTCCGTTGTGAGCACTTTGCGCTCCAAAGGTCTGATCGGAGATCAGGTTTACGGTGAGGCAGAGTCATTTTTCGGTTTATCGGAACCGATAAGCGAACGCCGCCGAGATTAGTTTAGGAAAAATTCAGCTTTTTTTTAGAAAAGCGTTAAACAACGGAAGGTATGATTGCCGCATGGAAAAATTTCTTCATGCCATCAATTGTGCAGTGGAATCCGACCGCAGGACGCTTGCGTGTTTGTGGAAAAAATTCGGTGATTGGAGGTACGTGTGGGAAAAGGCCCGGCTTGATGAGCTTACGGCTGCCGGCGTGAAGGAAAAATATGCGGGGCGGCTCGTTGATTTTCGCCGCGGGTTTGATGCGGACGCGGAGTTTTCGAAACTGTGGGAAAGGGACATCGTGGCCGTGAGCCGCCAACACCGCGAGTACCCCAAAGCCCTTTTGCAGCTTCCCGATGCGCCGTTTTTACTCTACCGCAAAGGCGCGGCCCTGAACGCCGGCCGTCGGATGATTGCCGTCGTGGGTACCCGCAACCCCAGCGTTTACGGTGAAAAAATTGCCTATGATCTGGCTGAGGCTCTGGCCGCGCGCGGGGTTATTGTGGTGAGCGGACTGGCTTTTGGCATCGACGCGATTTCCCATTTTGCCGCCGCGAGTTTGGAAAAACCCACCGTCGCGGTTCTGGCTTCCGGACTTTTTGATATCACTCCCTCGACTCATCACCGGCTGTCGGAAAAAATCCTTGAACAAGGCGGCACTCTGATTTCCGAATATCCGCCTTCAGATCCCGCTTTTCCCGTAAGATTCCTTCAAAGGAACCGGATTATCGCCGGGCTTTGCGAAGCAACGGTAGTCATTGAGGCTGGAGAAAAATCGGGCGCCCGGGTTACCGCGCGTCTTGCCAATGAGTATAACCGGGATGTCTATGCCCTTCCGGGAGATATTACCAGGCCACAGTCCCAAGGGTGCCTGCAGCTTATTTCCGACGGGGCAATCCCCATACTCGGCATCTCTCAATTTTTGGATGGCCTTGGCTTATCGTCAAAAAAATTTCTCCCTTCCCTGAGTGTCACTGAAAAACAGGTGGTCGACGCGTTTGATGGCCGGCCCTGCTCAACCGACGAACTTGTTGAAAAAACATTGGTTCCCGTCCAACAGATGAATATCCTTTTAACCGAGCTCGAATTCAAAGGGGCGGTTCGTCAAAATCGTGATTTATTGTGGGAATTGGCCTGTTAAAATATTAACCGAACAAACACACGTTGGGCCATGCATTCGCCAATTTTCTTCTTATTCCTCCCATCCTTATGGGATGGCGTTGAATAAAAAATAAAAATCTAAAAATAAATTATTTTAGAATTTATGTTCACACGAGTAGTCACCCTGTCTCCCCAGGGGCAAATCACAATTCCAAGAGTTGTTCGCAGGAAAATGAAGGGTAGAAAATTTCTTTTCGAATACAAAGACGGAATTATTTTGTTAAAGCCCTGCAGGATAATGATTACCAGGAAAAATTCCGGATCCGCCTTTCTTGAAAAAATTCTTACCCTTACCGATGATCAGAAAACTGTCTTCAACCTGGTGCGGCAGAGCCCATGTAGTACCGATTTTCTTTATGAAAAGACCAAATTCGGCATACCCAAAACTATGATCATCCTCACTGAATTGGAATTCCAGGAACTCATCGAGCAAAACAGGGAAATGCTGTGGAGTGTAAGGGATGACCTCCTGCGTTAGGGTTTATTCGACGATCGCGGTGACGCGGTGGACCTCTTCGAGCGTTGTGAGCCCCTTAAGAACTTTGAGGATTCCATCTTCGCGCATGGTGAGCATTCCTTTGCGGCGCGCGGCTTCGATCAGTTTGGTCGAACTTGCCTTGTTTAAAATGAGGTCGCGCATTTCAAAATCAATGTTCACCAGTTCCACGACGCAGATGCGTCCTTTGTAACCGGTGTGGCTGCATACATCGCAGCCGGGAGCGTTGGGAAGCTCCGTCGGGACCGTGAGGTCGCTCAGGGAAGGGCGGATTTTTTTGATGCTTGCAACCATGTTGGTGAGTTCGTCGAATTCCGTCTTTGGCACGGGTTCGATCTTCTGGCATGCCGGGCAAATACGACGGACCAGACGCTGGGCAATGATGGTATTCAGCGAGGGGGCGACCATAAACGGCGGAAGACCGATATTGATGAGACGCGGGATGGATTCGATGGCGCTGTTGGTGTGCAACGTGCTTAACAGTACGTGACCGGTCAGGGCGGCCTGCGCCGCGGTTTCCGCAGTCTGCAGGTCACGGATTTCACCGAGCATGACGACGTCAGGGTCCTGGCGTAAAATGGCGCGCAGGCCGCCGACGAAATCGTATCCCCTTTTTTCATTGATCTGACTCTGGGAGATTCCTGGGAGATGGTATTCGATAGGGTCTTCAAGGGTAATTACTTTGCTTTCGGGTTTGTTGAACTTATCCAGCATCGTATACAGCGTGGTTGTTTTACCCGAGCCGGTCGGGCCGGTAATCAAAATCATTCCGTGCGAAATTTTGGTCAGGTGTTCGATGTGCTGAAGATTTTCGCCCCAGAACCCCATCTCTTCAAATTCCACGATTTTACGTCCGCTATCCAGCAGACGGCAGACGATCGTTTCACCGAATTCGGTGGGCAGTATGGATACGCGAACATCGACTTTGCGCTCATTGACGGTAAAACTGTAACGTCCGTCCTGAGGCTCATTGTTGATGTTGAGCTTCATTTTGCACTGGTATTTGATCTGGTTCGCGATGTTGGTATACACGCCTTTTTCAATCTCAAAAATGGTGTGGAGCACCCCGTCGATACGGAATCGGAGGCGGGTTCCTTTTTCATCCGGTTCCATGTGCATATCGGACGCGCCGGTTTTGAGGGCGCCGACACTGATCAAATAGACCGCCTCCTCCGAACTGATATTCGGCAGGCGGGTTTTAAGATCTTCAAGCTGCTGGATTTCCTGTTCGTAGGCCTTGATTTTGTCTTCGGAAAGACTGGTGTCCATGGCCTTTTTAATTTTGTACTGCTCCCCTTCATACAGTCTTGCGGCTTCCAAAATCCCGTCGTCGGACGCGAGGTTGATGTTGAGCTCATACCCTTTTCCGATCAATTCCTGAAGCGCGGCTTTGGTGTCGGGATTTTCCGGATCCGCCACGGCGATTCTCACCTTTTTGCCTATCTTAAAGAACGGCATGATCAAGCCCTTTTTTACCGTTTCTGGCGCAAGAAGTTTGAGGAGGTCCGGATTGATCGGCGTGACGCTAATGTTGATATATTGCATATTCAACTGCTTGGCTTTTTCGATGGTGGCGCGTTCCTTGAAACCCCGGTTAATTTTTTCGAGTGTCTGGTCGACGGACTTGGGCGCTTTTCCGTCTTCGGCCGCAGATTTTTCCTTGGTCAAAGGGGTGGAGGTCGCGGCCGCGGGTGCCGATTGCGCGGCAGCAGCGGGTGTCGCCGGAGCTTGCGCTTCCAGATCTTCCTGTACCGCCGGGTTCGCCAATGACGCCACTGACGGGGTGACTGTGGGAGAGGACTGCTGCACCGGCGCAACTTGTTGCGTCTGGACGGCAGCCGGCGGTTGTACGGCCGGCGGAGGTGCCTGGGTGCCGGCAGTCGTTTGAGCAGCGGGCACGGGAGTTCCGGTTGCCGGAGTACTTTCCGCAACCATGGGTGCCGGTGGAGTCTGATTTGCCGGTTGATTTTCGGGCATATTCGGGGGAACTTAATCTTTTTATTCTAGCATAAAAAGACCGGAAAGTGAATCTCCAGATGGCTGTTTTCGTTTGTTTAGCGCAATTTCCGCACCCACTTGTATTATTTCACCACGTTGCTAAAAAAAGTAAACCTCTATCTCTCCAAGGAGAGGAGTTGGAGTTCAAAAAAGTGCTGAAAAATGGTAAAATGTCAGGATATATTTATGCCAAAAACTCTCATGACAAACAAGGAACTTTATGACAGGTTTCTCGTCGAGCTCGACCGGAGTCTGGTGGTCGATGCCAAAACGAAGGAGTATTGGCTCCAGAATTACAAAAAACTCCCGGTTACGGCGGTGGATTTTTTTTACAGCCAACTTATGAATGCCAATAAAAGGGTCGACAACATGATTGCCGTCGGTATAGATGCCGATCCCGCCCTCGGACAACTCATAGTTCAAAAAGGGAAAGACGCAAAAAAGAAAGGGTTATTTTTTCAGGAAAAGCAGGATTCAAAGGAAGAAAATCCCGAAGAATTTTTAAAAGCCAGTCTCAGCTAATCGTATGCCTGAAAACTTTCAAGCAGAACAGGGGAAAATAACAGCCGTAGAAAAAAAAGCCGGAACTCTTGATAAAGACACCGGCAAAAAAACCCATGAGCAACTTGAGGCCGAGCTGAAAGCCAAACACGAAACTTTTTTCAAACAAGTCGACGATACCCAAAAGGTTTTTCAAAAGGCGGAAAACCTTAATGACCCTTCGGCCAAGGCTGAAATGGACAAAGATAAAACAGAGATTAAGAACCTTCTGGACAAGGCTGCCCAGAGCGGTGAAAATATTTTGTCCAAAACAGAAACTGATCCGAATTTTACGACGATCCGCCAAAGCGCCGAACGTATCACCACTCTCACGGGTTCCGTTGAAAAAAATATGCAGTTTTTCCTCGACATGCGTGACGGCCAGCAGAATTTTAACGAATACGTCAAACCATGGATGGAAAAGGCCGACAAACAGTATACCGCCAAGGATCAGCCGGGGTTTGATTCAAAAGACTACGGGGAGAATCTTAAAACGGCCATCAACAACTTGGGAGAATTTGGTGCAATGGGCTATGTTCTTCCCTATGACGGAAAAATCCCTTCCCCTGAGTTCAAGGCCATTTTTGATGGAGTGAAAAAACCGATGATGGATGCGATGGAAAATCTCCTCGCAAAGCAGGCGGATTACACTTTAACGTACCAGTACGACACGAAGGAAAAAAGGGATAACATGCCGGTCGCTATCAAACAGATCCTTGCGATACGGAATGCCAACGGCGGCGATAACTCCAAGGGGGTTTTTGGCATCGGCTACGAAGCCCTGGGGCGGTACATGACTGCCGGTAAAAAAACGCTTGAAAACGCAGCTGCGGAAACCGACCCCAATCAAAAAAAGGTTTATTTGAAAAATGCCCACACCTATTTCATGGATGTGAATATCAGCGCGGACAAGGTTATCGCGGGGCTTAATGAGATTGATGCGGACGAAGTAAAAAGTCTTCCCGAGGAGTACCAGGCGCTTTTGTACTGTATGAAAGGCGCTTCCGCAGGCTATATGGCGGAATCTTTCGCCCTGATCGACAAGATCGATAAAGGCAACGAGGCCGTTGACAGCCCGGGTCTCGTGGATGCTGTTGAGAAGGAGTACGGCGAGGGCGATGATTCGCCGAAGAAATCTTATGAAAATGCCGTGAAGGTCAGGGACAGTGTGATGGATGCAAAGGAGTTCGACATGCACAGCCCTCTGCTCGGACCTGCCACGGAGAAGGGTCTTACCAAACTTTGCGCCATCAAGGGGAAGCTTGCTGCGGTTGACCGGACATCGCTTCCGCGCGAATACCAGGCACGTTTCGATGCGTTGAGCGGTACTGTTGAATCGAATATCCAGGAGCTTATCCAGGTCCAGATGCTCATTAAAAACAGTAAGCTCACGGAGGATATTAATAAAAAAAGCGAAACGAACACTGACGGCAAGGAGTATTTCCGTGTTGTCAGAAAACAGGTCAACGGCCAGAACGTTGTCGTAGTTGAACAAACGGAAGAGTTTAAAAAACTAACTCCCGACCAGCAGAAAATCTATCTGGCCCAATATGCCGCCGTTCCGGCCGAGATTACGCTTGATTTGACAAGAAAAATGGAACTCAAAGAGGACAAGGACTGGAATGAAGGTTTGGCAAAATTTGAAAACGGCGACTGGCAGGGAGCCAAACCGTTGCTGCTCGCTTACTGGAACAAGTTCCTCAACGATCCCGAAAAGGCCGTTCAGACGAGCTCAACCTCAAGCCTGCTTCAGGCAATCGTAAAAATTGAGTTCATGCAGGCGAAGGAAAATTTCCAGACCATGAGCGATGTCCAGGATAACCGCGGCGACATTGAAGACGTTAACCGTCCAGAACTCGGCATTACGGTGATGCTCGGCTGGGACAGGATGGATGCCGCTGAAAGAATCATTAATTCCAAGGATTGTCCGCTCACCATCGGGCAGGTTTGGGATAAGCTGACCAAAATGCCAAGAGGGAAGGACCTGGTGGTCGACGGCATTTCATTCACCAGTCCCCGGGACCAGCAGAGGCTTTTGAGCGAACCCGACCCCGAAAAACGCCGCGCAAATATTTTGAGACTCGCCCGTGCCGCCATGGAGGCGGGAATGACTCCGTTCGCCAAAAAATATTTCGAGATGTATTTTGCCGGTGAAATAGCCAACAAGAAAAAAACCGTCACCCGTGAACAGGCTGAAGCGGCGTTCAATGCCAAAGAGGACGCGGGGGAACAGATCAAGGCCGGGATCAAAAATGCCCATGACCAGGCAAGGACTCATTTTATTACTGAAAGAAACCGAAGACTGAACCTCAACGGAAGGCTGGCATCGGATCAGGAACTTAAAGATGAAGCGGCTGATCTCGATAAGTGGGAATCAAATTACCAGGCGAATGCCGTGGACATTGAACAGCGCGTCCGCAACGGCGTCATCGACGACATCTGGATGAAAAATGTTAAAAAATCTCTCAATGACGACTATAAAAATGCCAAGGTCGTTGACGTCAATTCGGGCGAACTCGTCAAGGACGCTCCGGTGAATGTCTGGAATGAAGCTTACGGAGGCCATTTCGGTGTTGCTGAAAACATCACCGACTCCGCCCTCGTCTTTACCTCGGACGCTATCCGCGAAACTGCGGCGAAAATCGCAGTCGGTATTTTATATCTGGAAATCGCTGCGGCTGCCGGTGTTATTACGGGCGGCGCGGCGAGCGCCGCCATTTTGGGCGGTGCCGTTGAAGTCGGGGCCGGAACTATGTTCGCGTCCCAGGCTGCCGGATTCCTCATTGAAGGCGCCGTCATGCATACCGTGAGCGTTGGGCTCAACGAAGGCGCTGAAGGGTTCAAAGACGGCGGAAAATTTATGAAAGGACTTGTCACCACATACGCGACACTCGGCATCATGAAAGGGACCGGAGCAGTTTTGGGGAAAGTAGGATCCAAAGGCGCAACCGCAGTTGCCGAAGGATCGGGAGAGTTCATCACCCCGTTCTCAAAAAGCGTTGCACAGGGCTCCCTGGGAGTTGCAAAAAGGGGTCTTCAGTTAACGGGCAAATCCGTGCTGGATTCCGCCCTTATGACCGGCATTTCCTGGGGAAGTGAAAAAGTGCTGCACGGAAAATCCATGACCACTGATGAACTTGGCCGGGCATTTGGTGAAAATTTTGTGACGTTTATGGTTATGGGAGGGGTTCACATGGCTGCCGAGGCGGGAAAGGGTGAAGGTTCCCATGCCCAAGTGGCAGATGGCAAAGAAGGGAAACTCCTGCGTGACGCCATCCGTGATTCACTCGATGCGGAAGGTGCCGCCAAGGGTGCCCGTGAAAAAGCGGATGCGGCCAAAAAGGCCGGATCTCCGGATGCCGCGAGACTTGAAGCCGAAGCCGTAAAACTTGAAAGGACCGCCCATACAAAAGAGGCCAGTGCACGCGAAGCCATGACGGCCGACCGGGTTGCACGTCTGGCTGAAATGCAAAAGAGCGTCGATGCCATGAAAAAAGAGCTTGAGAATAAAGACCTTCCACCTGAACAACGGAAACGTCTGGAGTTTTTAGTTGAACAGTTCGAAAAGGCAAAAACCACCGGTGAAGACTTAAGCAAGGCGGAGAAAGCCTTGTTTGAGGAACACCGCGTGATCGAAATTCCCGACCCTGAGAATCCCGGCAAAACAAAGAAAGTCGACCTGTTCGAACACTACAACAGCAAGAATTTTGCGTACTCCAAGGAGATGGTGGACCTGATGAACAACTATGACAAACTCCTGAAGGAAGGCCCGAAAATTATCAAGCACGGAGGTGATGAATTTGTTATTTTACATGCGGGACCCGACGGAAAGGTCCAGATGTTCTTCGGCGACGTGGGAAACATGGGTCCGACGAATGAGTTTGCCCTGAGGGTGAAGGGGCAGGATGCCAACATGGTGGATCTCTACCTTCATGAATTTTCGCAGATTGTCAGGAGCCGTTTTAAGCCCGGGCAGCCCGTGGACGGACCGGCACTTTTGAACGAAATTAAGAATAATCTTTCAAAAAAATATTTCGGCATTGAAACCAAGGCCGAATTTGATGCCCTTGCAAAACAGTGGGGACTGGATGGCACCTGGGCTGATTATCAGACCAACATGGGGAATGCCCGAATTCTGGCTGGGTTCAGAGGCAGCTCCCGCGGATTGCAAAAAGAGTTCGCGGAAATGTACGGCGATAAATCCAGCGACCCGGCGCAGATCAACAAGGACTTCGCCGAGTTTATCGACAAAAAAATCCAGGGGCTTGATTCCGGTTCGCCTCCGCTCACCGAAATTTTGCGCCAAAATCTTGCGGCGATGAAGGAAAAGGGCGCCTTGGCGGACCTTTTCCCAACGGGATCCGAATTCAACGATATCGCCAGGATGAACCCGGAAACTCTCGGGAAGATTCTTTCCAAGTCGGCAGCCGAACGTACCGCCGAAGAGAATATGATGGTGTATTTTGCGCTCCAACGGGTGAACACCGCCAAGATCGAAACGTTATCCGGCATGGATGCCGCGGGAACTCAAGCCGTCCGCGACAGATTCGGGAAACTCAGACAGCCCGCAGATATGTCCACGCTCATGGATTTCCAGATGTCGGGAATTGATGTTCCTCGGTTTGAGGGCAGAGATTTCAATACGGCGGACATGAAGTTCTTCCTGGATCATGTTCTTGAACACGGGCTCCATGAGGCGAAAAAACAAAAAGACAAGGCCGACATTTACCAAAGCGAAAATCCGTTCGACTCCCACGGTGAAATACGCGCCGACCATCCGGATGCAGCGAAGATGAAGGAGGCGCATGAAAAGGCGAAGGCGGACAAAAAGGCTGATGTGATCGCCGAGACACAGAAGAGTATTTACGAAGCCGAACAGAAACTTGACGCATTGCTGAGGGAGATGCGTTCATTACGGGAGAAAAGTTCCTTTACCGAAGTCGATGAAAAACGGCTTGCCGATATGATCAGGGAATCAGACAGTCTTATTCAAAAAATCAATGCCGATAAATATAAAGATGCCGAAACGGGTGCCGACCGACCGGGTAAATATAATCAGGATATCTCTTTCTGGATGCGCGGCCGCGACGGTAAACCCATTGAAAAAGAGCATCAGGTGTACCGTGAGTTTGTCATCGACATGCACAACACCGGTGCCATCAATGGACAGAAGGGTTATGCCACCACCGACGCGGCCATGCGTACGATTGCCGACTTTATGATGGCGAGGTTCCCGGGGGCTACGGCCATTATCAGAACGGGCGGAGGGGCGTTTAAGCTTGTGTACATGGATGGACGGCAGCTTCCACAGACCGGAGGTCAACCGATGGGTCTGGTCGAACATCAGGCCATGATCCGGGCCGCATTGCCAGAGCTTAACATTGCCGTCCAGAAGGTTATTGCGGCCGATGCCAATACTGTTGTTGACGGAAGCGTACGGGATGCTACAGAATCATTCAGGAAGCGCGGCGGTGTTCCTTCCCCGGTTGGGCAAGTTGATATCGTTTCTTCCCAGGACATGAGTGCCTCGGAATTCGGAGGGGCAAGAGACAGAATGAAATCGCCGGTAACTCTTTATAACATTGTGGAAGGACGAAGAAGGCCCCACGAGGTGACACCGGCACAAGGCCCCGTCCACCTGCCCCCCGTTCCGAAAGCGGTGCCGAAGCCTGTTCCGAAGGCCGCGTAAACATACTGAAACTATTATATATTTATCACTACAATGGAATCTGAATCACGACAACCCGTGGCCTGGGCGGAGCTCATCGCCGCCGACAGCTACCTGGATCCCGAAAGGAAAAAACGTTATGCGGAAGCGGTTCAACGGAAGGATACCTTTGTTCCTCCGGCCGTCAATTCCATGCTTCCGGAGGATGTCCTGGAAGTTGAAAAGGCGGTGGAGGCCATTGACGCCCAGGTTGCGAAAGGCATTCCTTCGTATGCATATTACGTCCGCCTGCTGAGGAAAATTCAGGTACTATTGGTGGAACACAACCCCGAATTTTTTGCCACTCTCCCTGCCGTGCTTCAGGGGAAAATCCGCAACGCCAAAATCGAGATGCCGACGGAACAGGAGGTCCAAAGCGAAGTCTTTGATCCCATGGACATGCCAAGTGACTCACTGAAAGGTGGTTTCCCCTTCGGTCTGATGGTGAAGGATGTTCTGTCCTTCACCGCACTGAGTAGAAAACTTGCCGCCGCGTATGGAGAGTACCGGGATGAGTTTGAGCGGCGGAAGAAGGCCGCATAAACAAGCGCCATCCTGAACATCCTGACATTCGAAAAGAACCCCAACATGGCGGGGTTCTTTTGTTGTAATAATGGATTATTACGCGGTTGCTGCGTCTGTTTACGCGACCTTTTTCACCGCTTCGCTGATGAGGTTTGCTTCGTCCTCGGTGATTCCCTCAATGCCCATGAGGTCTTTGGTGGTAAGGCCGTGGAGCTGACCGACCTGGCTGAGGTTGGCTTTGGCAAGTTTCTCGACGATTTCCGGAGTGACGCCTTCGAGGTCGCCGATGTTTTCGACGGTTTTCTTCTGGTCTGCCGTACCGGCCTGTGCCGCTCCGAGTTCACCGACGTCCATGATGTCGAGTTCGAATCCGGTGAGTTTTGAAGCCAGACGCACGTTCTGGCCGTTCTTGCCGATGGCCAGAGGACGCTGGTCAGGATTTACGTACACCTTGGCACGCTTAGCCCCTTTATCCAGCGCGATCAGCGCGACTTTTGCCGGAGACAGCGCGGTCTTGATGTACTCCTCGGAATTCTCGTTCCATAAAATAATGTCGATGCGTTCACCGTTCAGTTCATCCATCACGTTGGACACACGAACGCCTTTTTGTCCGACGCATGAACCGATCGGGTCGATCTTTGGATCGGAAGAACTTACGGCAACCTTGGAGCGTACTCCCGGTTCACGGGCGATAGCTTTGATTTCCACAAGGTTGCTTTTAATTTCCGGGATTTCGAGCTCCATCAGTTTTTTTACAAGACTCGGATGAGTGCGGGAAATGAGGAGTTGCGGACCTTTCGTGGTCTTGATTACTTTGTCCAGATACAGCTTGATGCGCTGTCCACCATAGTATCTTTCACGGGGGATCTGCTGATCTGGGGGAAGGATCGTGGTGATTTTGTTGTCCAGATTTACGTAGACGTTCTGGTTTTCCACGCGGTGCACCAGCGCGTTGATGAGTTCGTTTTCACGGTCCTTGAACGTGTCGTACATGACTTCGCGTTCTGCCTCCTGAATGCGCTGAATGATGACCTGCTTTGCCGACTGAGCGGCGATGCGTCCATATTCAATCGGAGTGACGTCAATATGGATTTCATCCTCGACTTTTGCGTCTTTCTTGTACTTTCTTGCTTCCGCAAGAGTCATTTCAATTTCCGGATTTTCCACTTTCTTGACCACTTTTTTGATCAGGAAAACGGTGAAGGCCTCCGTTTTTTCATTGAGTTCCACGTCAATGTTCTGGTCACGGTTACCGTAGTCTTTGCGGTACGCTGCGCGCAGCGCGGCCTTGATGGTTTCCATCACCTTGTCCTTCGGGATGCCTTTTTCATCACAAAGCTGGTTGATGGCGGCGAGGAATTGAGATTGCATGTTATAAAAAATTATGGAGTGGATGCGGAAAATCCAGGATGCTCATCATGAGATCCTGTATCGTGGTCATCGTATACTGTTTTTTTACTTTTGTAAAGATATACGGGAGAGCGGTTGACATAGGAATTATCTCATTTAGAATTGATGTACTCTTTTGTTTTTCTCCCATGAACAGGTTTTTCGCCATGATTTTGGTTTTTGCAGCCTGTACTTTCGTTTTCCCGACTGCTTTTGCCCAGACCACGACTACACAGACGAACCCGAATCTTCGACTGAACAATTTGCAGTTGGTAGCTCCGGAAAAGCTTAAAACTATCGATGCCACCGGAATAAAAGAGAATCCAAAGAAGGATGTGGAAGAACAGAAACCTGTTCCCCTGCGCATTCCGTGGGAAACGATTGCCATTGTGGTTTCAATCTGTTCCGGTCTTGCCGCGGTCATGGGGTTCAGCGTCAGCTCACATAAGAAAAAAAGAGCTATTTCCAAGTACATGGAGGAGATTGACGCAACGTTTTCCGAGTACAAATGGAAATCAAAGCGATGTGAGGCCGAGCTTTACCGGTTGCGGGATCTTTTGGAGGAACGACTGAAAAAGGGGAAAATCGACGAGTCCCTCTACGAACTGCTCACAAAACGGATCGACAAGTATCTCCGCGAGATCCAGGAACTTCCGGCGGGTTCCTGATGCGTTTTAACGATCATTCAGCGCTTTCATTATTCCCTCGTGCCCGAATCCGCGTGAAGCCAGAAAACGGAAGAGCTTCTGTTTTTTCTTCAAAGGATCATCGGTTTTTATAGTTTTGCTTTTCTTGATGACGGCTTCCCTGATGAGCTCCTCCTCGTCAATGAGCTGCTCGCGGAAAACACCGCTGAGCGTGGTTTCACTGATTCCTTTTTGGCGGAGTTTTTGCTTGATGAGCCGGAGCCCCTGCGGTTTCCTCCGGAGCTGTTCACGGATGTACAACGTGGTGTACTGGTTATCGTCCAGATATTTCCGGTCAATAAAGAGCTCCATCACCTGCGTGGTCGCGTCAACCTGATCCGGGAATTTTTTTTCAAGTTTGCTCCGGAACTCGGTGATACTGTAACGCCTGCGGGCAAGAAGCTCGCAGGCGTAGTTGAAGATTATTTTATTGGGCTGTGTCGGTTGCTCACTATTCATAGGATGTCGGTTTATGGAGTACCACAGCGGATTTTCCCGGGAATTTTCTAGACCTCTTTGCTTGCGGAGGTGCGGATGGCGGTCTTCGCGGTTGCTTTCACCGGAGCGGCAACAGGCGCCGCCGGAGACAGGCCGCCGTGGATATGATCCAGTCCCCGTGACTCTTCCTTGTGGAGTTTTTCGACAATTGCGAGGACCTCTTTTTCGATCTCTTTCAGAACTTTGTGATTGGTCTCCAGGAATCCTTTTGCGTTTTCACGGCCCTGGCCGAGCTTGATGTCCTTGTAGGAATAGAATGCCCCGCTCTTTTGGGTGATTTCGTATTTTGTGGCAAGATCGATCACATCGCCGGCATAGGAAATGCCCCTGTTATAAAGGATGTCGAATTCGGCAGTGCGGAACGGAGGAGCAATTTTATTCTTTACGATCTTCACACGCACACGGTTGCCCAGAATCTTTTTTTCTTCACCGCTGCCATCCTCGATTTTTCCGATGTTGCGGATATCCATGCGCACGGAAGAATAAAATTTGAGAGCCTGGCCTCCTGTGGTCGTCTCCGGATTTCCGAACATGATTCCGATCTTCATGCGGATCTGGTTAATAAAGATCACCGTGGTTTTTGATTTACTGATGGCACTTGTAAGCTTGCGGAGAGCCTGGCTCATCAGGCGCGCCTGGAGGCCCATGTGTGAATCCCCCATGTCGCCTTCAATTTCTGCCTTTGGAGTAAGCGCCGCAACCGAATCCACGACCACCACATCAATGGCGTTGGAACGGACCAGTGTTTCAGTAATTTCCAAGGCCTGCTCCCCGCTGTCCGGCTGGGAAATCAAAAGATTATCAACATCCACGCCGATCATGCGGGCGTATTCCGGATCGAGGGCGTGTTCGGCATCAATAAAGGCGACCTGACCGCCCCGTTTCTGGGCTTCGGCAATAATATGAAGTGTCAGTGTGGTTTTTCCGGAGCTTTCAGGGCCGAAAATTTCCACCACGCGGCCGCGGGGTACTCCGCCCCCGAGAGCAATATCCAGGGATATCGATCCCGTTGGAATCGTTTCAACGGCAATTTTTTGGGCTTCGCCCATTTTCATGATTGCGCCTTTACCAAAGGAGCGTTCAATTTGAGAAAGCGCGAGTTCTACGGCTTTCTGACGTTCAGTGCTGTTCGTCATCACTTTTTGAAGATTAAAGAGTAAAGATCTGCCACCATCTTAGGTGAGTATATACTCACCGTCAAGACTTTTTTCCTGCGCTCTGGTCCCCCGGCCGGGGTTTTTGGCTTTAGACAGTCTCAAAATACCATACTGTTTTAAAATCTCTTTAAACCCAATATGAATTTTTCTTAAAATCCGTTTTTGCATAAAACTTAAAAATATTGTATAATAATCTGATGTTCAAGCGAAAATTATGGCAAGCCCGGAATCAAAAAAGCAGCTGAGTGATCTGGTGACACGTTCTGAAACGCTCGATCCCCAGAAAAAAAATACTGTCATCAAACAGATGGACACTTTTTCGGACGATCAGGTCCAGAAATTGACGAACATATTTACAACGGAAAAACAGCAGCTTCAGAAAATCAACGACACATACCGCCCGCAGGAGGTCTCCATCAAGAAACAGTATCTGCAAACCCTTGAGACTTTTGAGCAGTCGAGTCTTCAAAAAGCCATAAACAACATTGAGGCAAAAACCGAAAACAAGGAACAGGAACTTGAAAATATTCTGAAGGGTCTTCCGTATCCCCCGAAGAAAAAATCACACAAATTACTGATGTTCGTGGTGTTTCTTGCCATGGCGGGTGTTGCGTATTACCTGCTTGTCCATCAGTTTAAGATCATCAATTTATGAAGCTCTTCTGCAGAAACAAGTATGTCGCGGTGCTTGGCCCCAAAAGGCTTGTTTTTCAAAAGGAAAAGGGAGCGGAGGCTCAACCTCAGCAGCCCAACCCAGCTGAGAAAAAACCTGAGGACGCCGCCAAAAAAGCTGAAACGTATACGGCTGAGGATCTTCAGCGAACCAGACTAGACACCATCGGCAAGATAGAAAAAAAGATCAAGCATCCAGGGGTCCAGCAGGAGGTCAAAACTGAGCTCCAGACCAAACTTGACCCGCTGGAAAAACAGCTGGGTCAGCTCGAGGCGGAAAAAAACGCCGAGCGCATGAAAGTGAAAACCCAAGTGGACGCCGCGGTGACTGAGGTTCTTGATGCAAAACGCGAGTTCAAGGATTTAACGGTTTCCTTTGCCGGCAAGGAGTTTACCTTTACGGTTCTGCCTCCCCAGGCCGTGGAGCAGTACGAGGCCATGGAAAAGAAGGCGCTGGCGACGCTTGGCGTCTTCAGTAATTATGCGCCGAGGGACGGTACCATTGAAGGAAAACCTTCACTCATTAATGGGGAAATAATTTTCACGGTAACTCTCGACCGGAAGCTCAACCCCAAGTTACGCGAGGGTGCTTACAAGGACGTGACGATCAGCGGGGCCCAGGTCACCGAAAGATATTCTGATACCGTCGCCGATGAGATAAGTACCAAAGCGGATCAGTTCCGCATCGGTTTTGACACGTGGAAGAAAGGCGCCGATGCCAATTTTCAGTATGGTGATCCTCCCCAAACCTTTCCGCCGGCTGGTTTTGATCTGAACAAGTTTTTGCAGGACAGGAACATGACCCGTGCCGAACTGAAGCCGGAATTCATCATGCAGATTGGTGATCCGTCGCTGAAAGAGATAACCGATCTCAACGTCGCCCAAAAAATACAGATCATTGAGTATGAGAAAAAAGGCAACGGGTATGTGCCAAATCTTATCAGGATTGAAGAGTCCCAGACATTGTCCCAGGAGAAGAACATCACTGAAATCGGGAAGGACATCCTGCGGGTGACCAAGGTTGAGTACCGGATCGTCAACCAGCAGCGACGGCGCGTTGAGGTTGTGACCGATTTCTGGCCGCGCAAACCGGGAGAAAAAAGCGATCTGAAGGTGAAAAAAATCGAAGAGTACGAAGACGGCGTCGTTACCAGCCGCAGCCAGTTTGACCGCGAAGGCAAGATCACCGAAAGGGTCAGCCGGGTCAGGGGTTGCGACGGGGTAGAGGCTGTTGATAAGCCGGTGGGCCCGCCCTATGTGGAGGTTCCCGTACTGGATGACCACGGAAAACCTGTCATGGACGATCACGGCAAGCCGCTGATGGAACGTAAAACCGACCGGGCATTTCTTTTCAAAGATCAACAGGGGAAAGTCACCGATAAGATTGTTTCGCTTCCGGCGGAAAATGAGGCACGTAAAAAGGCCGGATTGCCACCGATGTCAGAGGACGACTATATGAAGATGCTCGGATCGAAACTCAAAACCAAGGAGCAGATGCATGCCTACCTCATGCTCATGTTCAAATACCGCTATGACGCTTCCGACCAGGACAGCTGGCAGAAACCCGAAAATACCATCAACCGTGTGGAAAACGGCCAGATGCTCGGTGACTGCGAAGATTACGCCTTTGTTCTGAAAAAGATTCTGGAATCCCAGGGTAAAAAAGCTTACGTTGTGGGGTTGCCCGGTCACGCCGAATGCGTCACCGTGTCCAGAGGTCCCGACGGAAAATACCACGCCACAAGTTATGGAACGTTCGGGGTCGACACGAATGGCAATCGGGTCGGAGAAAAATCCGACGCAGAGAGATCCAAGGGGTACGATACGCCGGAAGCGGCCCTGAGAAGTTTGCAGAATAAATGGGCATATAAGGAATCGGGGAACATTGAAATGAAGGATGGAAACCTATTCGATGATTACGGGGACAAACTTTCGGTCATGAGCATTGAACCATCTTCCAAAAACACCCGCTTTGCGTCTTTGCTTGCGCTTCAGGGCATGGAGTTCGACGCTGACGGAAAAGGGACCGATTCAAAAGGAAGGTTCTACCAAAGGCTCGCGGACGGATCGGTGAGAGATCCCTACGGGAACGTATTTAAGGGGGGACTTATGGGATACAGCGACGATGACGGGGAGACCTACTCGTTACGTAACGGGGCGCTTACCGACAAGAAAGGGAATCAATACGTGATTCACGCGGACGGGAGTGTGGGGAAGTACTCCCCACTGAAAGTTGATGATGGGGCCCTGACCCCGCACGAAATCGAAACTCCAAAGGGTGAAAATGCCGCCGGCCCGGTGAAAAAGCCCGAAGGGGAAAAACCCGCCGCCGGTAAAGAAAAACCGGAAGCCATGAGGACGAAGATGATCGCCGCGATCAGTACCGTGCTTGAACAGTCCAGGAAAGATATCCGCGAAGGCAAACCCGTGACGGCGGAACAGATGCAGACGGATATTCTTGCCAAACTCCAGGGAATCGGCAGTTCCGAAAAGACCGTGTCCCAAACCATCGACAGCGTGATGGTTACCGTCCAGCCGGATGGAAGCATGAATGTTTCGGGGCTTGAAAACTGGATCGGCGATGTACCAAAAAAACAGAAGGTCGGCGAAGTGTTCAGATCGGTAAAATCACAGATGGATGCCATGAAAAAGGGGGATTCCGCCGCCGCTTCCATGAAAAACGGGGCCGACGTTCAAAACTACGCGCGTGGTTTGGTTGAAAGCGGCATCAAGGCCAAGGGCATCCAGCTGAACCATGACATGTACGTGTATTCGGTCAGTAAATTCTGCAACGCGGTCGTGAAGCCGGGTGGAGCGGTAACGGCGAATGTGGACGCGGCCTGGGCCGAGGAGACGTACCAGAGGTTGCAGAGTTGATGATTCGGGCCCGGCAGGCTGTATCATTTGTCTGTTTTCTTTCAACGATTTTTTGTGGTATTCTAAGCCCCGCTATCAATCTTTTTATGAATATTCTTTTTATTGGGGACATTTTTGGAAGGCCGGGACGTGATACCGTGAAAAAACTTCTGCCAGAGTATAAAAAGAAAATGAAGGCCGACCTTGTGATCGCCAATGCGGAAAATATGCACCACGGCAAGGGTGTCAGCGAGACGCAATTGAAGGAGATGCGAAATGCCGGCATTGATTTTTTTACATCGGGTAACCACATCTGGAAAGAACGTGAAATTATCCCGCGTTTGGATGATCCAAAACTGCCTTTGATTCGCCCGGCGAACTACCCGGAAGGCGCCCCGGGAAAAGGGTATCAGGTGGTTGAGGACGGCAGCGGACGCAAAGTCCTGGTGATAAATTTAATGGGCCGGGTCTTCATGCCCATGCATCTGGACTGTCCCTTTAGGGCAGCCGATAAAATCCTGAAAAAGTTTGAAAACGACACCACGCTGACCGCAATTTTTGTGGATTTCCACGCCGAGACGACTTCAGAAAAAATGGCTCTGGCTCATTATCTGGACGGGCGTGTTTCCGCCGTCATCGGCACCCATACGCACGTTCCGACCTTTGACGCCCGCGTACTGCCGGGCGGCACCGCGTTCCAGTCCGACGTAGGATTCACGGGACCGATCGATTCGGTCATCGGCCTGCAAAAAGAGGGCATCATAAAAAACTTTCTGACCCAGGTGCCGTTCAAACATGAAGTGGCCGGCGGCGACACCGTGTTCAATGCCATTAAAATCGAAATTGACGACAAATCCAAAAAGGCTGTTTCGGTGGAACAGATCCAGAAGTATCTTGAAGATCTCTAATTATTTCTATGAAAAAATCGACCCGTTTACTTTCGTATTTTCTAATTTTTTCCATCGTTTTTTTAACAGGATGGGAAGCGGCAAGTTATTATCACAACAAAGCCGCCCGGGCTACGTCCGGCACCCAGCAGGAGGTCCCGTCACCAGTCGCGGCGCTTTCCTCTCTGCTTTCTTCGCAGGATGAAAACCCGGCCGATTTAAGCCTCTTCTGGAAGGTCTGGGGGATTGTTTCGGATCTTTACGTGGATGAAACGGCCCTGAATAAACAGACCATGGTGTATGGCGCCATCAAAGGCATGGTCGCCTCGCTTGAAGACCCCTACACCGTATTCATGACACCGGATGAAACCAAAGATTTTGATGAAAGTCTGAACGGCACGCTGGAAGGCATCGGAGCCGAACTTACCGTCAAGGAAGGGGTGCTCGTCATTATTTCTCCGCTCAAAAACTCTCCCGCGGAAAAAGCGGGGCTCCTGCCCGGGGACGTTGTGTACAAGATCGACGGAAATATCACCAGCGATTTGACCCTGTTTGAAGCCATCACCAAGATACGCGGCGCAAAGGGGACCACCGTCACCCTCACGATGCTGCGCAAAGGGAAAAAAGACCCTTTTGACGTTGCCATCGTCCGCGACGAAGTGAACATCGAAAGTGTGAGTATGGAGGACAAGGGGAAAGGCATTTATTACATCGCCATCAATCAGTTCAGCGACAACACCAAAACCGAGTTCGACAAGGCCATCCAGGAAATTTTACTCAAAGATCCCAAAGGCATTGTTTTGGATTTGCGCTACAACGGTGGCGGCTACCTGGATATTTCCGTGGATATTCTCTCGGAATTCCTTAAAGGTAAAATCGAAGCGGTCACCATTAAACGGCGCGAAGCGAAGGATAATGAAACGATGTATGTTTCCGGGAATGCTCCGTTGGCGGAAGTTCCCCTGGTGGTGCTTGTGAACAAAGGTTCCGCCTCGGCTTCGGAAATTGTGGCGGGCGCGGTCCAGGATCACAAGCGCGGAGTGGTGATGGGCGAGCAGACTTTTGGCAAAGGCAGCGTACAGGAAGTGGACAAACTTCCGGACGGTTCAAGCCTGCGCATTACGATTGCCAAATGGTATACGCCAAGCGGCAAAAACATCAGCGAAGTGGGCATCACCCCGGACATTGAGGTTGCGCTGACCGAACAGGATGCGGAAGCCAAGCGCGATCCGCAGCTCGATTCCGCGGTGAAGTATTTGCTGGGAGTGAAGTAACATTATTTGCACGCTTCGCTTTGTATTGTGTGCTTCGCACTTTTGTAGCCACACTGCGCTTCGCTCCGTGTGTTGTCGCAGAGTTTGTATCCCAAACCGTACACGGTCTGGAGCATTTTTACGGGAGCGGTGTCCCCGATTTTTCTGCGAAGACTGGAAATGTGGACCTCCAGCGTATTGGTCATGATCTGAACGTTGTAGTTCCAGATGTACTCCAGCAGGGTGTTGCGGTTCAGGACTTTGTTTTTGTGCCGGGCCAGGAATTCCAGCAGCTGGTACTCCTTTTTTCTGAGCCTGATCCATTTACCGTTGCGTTCAATCCGGTACTCGTCGGGGTGGAGGATAAGATCGCCCAGGTGAAGGGTCTGCTCCCTGAGCCTGAGATGCGGAAATGAGCCTGCCGCGGGGGTAAGGTCTGTTATTTTTTCCATAGTGAACGGGAAAGAGAATAAGGAAAATGGGACTCAGTTATAGCAGGAGCCCCATGAACCTTTTCTTAAGAGTTGCTGAAATAACCCTAAAGTTTTTAGGACAATTTGGTGACAATGGCTTTGCTCCGGCGGTTTTTTTGTATATATTACGTGGGCAACCGAGCGCAGCGAGCGCCAAAAAAATGGGGCCCCCGAACGGGTCTAAGGAGCGAAGTGACTGAACCGTTTGGGGAAAGGGACGCGGAGAGATGGCCGAGCGGTTGAAGGCAACAGTCTTGAAAACTGTCAGGGGTGCAAGCCCCTCGTGGGTTCGAATCCCACTCTCTCCGCCAGTTTGTATGTGCTGGCTTATTTGAGGAACTCCACCACCTCGTCAAATGCGCGGCGGACTTTTGGACGTTTTGCAGCGGGGTCTTCTCCCCGGTGACCCAAGGCCAGCATAGTGGTTGTCGTAAGATTTTTTTCCCTGAGGCCGAGGATTTTGTCGACTTCTCCGGCGTTGAATCCTTCCATGGGGCCTGCGTCCACACCAAGTAAAGCTGCCGTTTCGATCATCATGCCGAGCGCGATATAGGTTTGGGCCTTGATCCAGGAGTCCACCTCATCTTCCGTCCGACGTTCAATTCCTCCCTCTACCATCTGTCGGAGGCCGTCCAGCTCGGAATGTTGTACCTTCTGGGCCGCGGCGGTCCTTTCGATGAGTTCATGGGTAATATTTTCACGGACATCCGTGCGGCGGGTAATGATAATTAGGTATGCCGCATCGGTCACTTTTGGCTGGCCGTAGCTGGCTTCACGAAGTTTTCCCCGAATTTCCGGATTTTCAACAACCAGGAATTTCCACGGTTCGACCCCTAGTGAACTCGGGGCGAGTCTTCCGCTTTCCAGCACGGTATTCAGTTCCTCTTTCGTGATTTTTTTGGCGGGATCGAAAACTTTTACTGCATAACGCCATTCCAGAGCTTTTAAAATATTTTGCTGCATAGTACAGTGGGATTGAAAAGAGATATGTTTATGCTATAATTTTTATAGCACTATAGAATTTATAGTATTAACCGGAATGAGTCAAGGCTCGAAATCCAGGAAGGTAGTAAGCTGCCCGGCGGCGAAATCTCAATGCGTCCAGGAAGGGCTTCAGATTTTCGGCGACGCCTGGACGCTGTTCATCGTCCGTTCGCTTTCGGAAGGAGCGAAACGTTTTTGCGCGCTTCAGCGGGAGCTTGATAACCTGAACCCGGTGACGCTCACGGGCCGCCTGAAAAAACTTGAAAAACTCGGCTTTGTCGAAAGAAAAAGGGAACTGGTCGATAAGCTTTCCGTAAGCTATTCTCTCACGAAAAAAGGGAAGGGAATGCTGCCGGTACTGCATCAGATTGAAAAATTCGCCAGAGAGTACCTGGAATAATCCATTCACTTTTTTTATGGAAAAATTCACCGCATCCGTATCGGTCATCATCAAGGCCGATGCCGCGAAAGTCTGGGAGGCCCTCACCAATCCGGAGATGATCAAACAGTACCTGTTCGGCACCAAAGTCACGACGGACTGGAAGGTCGGCAGCCCGATCACCTACACCGGCGTCTGGGAAGGGAAAGAGTATGAAGACAAGGGAACCATTCTGAAAATTGAACCGGGGAAATATCTGCTTTCAACGTACTGGAGCGGTTTTTCGGGCACTCCGGATCTTCCTGAAAATTATCAAAAAGTCGGATACACCCTGGAACCCGCGGAGGAAGGCACAAAACTCACCGTGACCCAGGACAATATTCCCTCGGAAAAGTCCCGCGACCACTCGGCGGGGAACTGGAAAATGGTACTGGAAAGCATGAAGAAGATGCTGGAGGGATAGGCTAAGCCCGCACCACCCCGTAGTTTTTTGATGCGTCAAAATAACGGTCAAGGAGCCCGAGGTCTTTCAGGTTTTCTTTGAGGTCACCGCCCGACTGCGCGAGGAAAATGACCGGGGTCATTTGCAGGTTGAAGCGGGGAATTTCGTGAGCGTTCGCTTCCGGGGTGTCCAGATCCGCCAGGTGTCTGCCGAGTCTCTGAGTGAGTAACTGCACGACTTCCTGGGACTCCTGCGGGGTATTCCTGCGGCGGGGATAGATCACGATGTTCGGGATGACTCCGTTCGCATATTTTTCTTCCTGATTGGAAGTCCTGGCGATTTTGAGCGCGGAAATATTGTTTCTGAGGTATGGGTCCATCCGGACGGCCATCAGGAGGCGGTCAACCACTGTGGGTGTCAGTTCCATCCTTGGATGAATGTGGATTTTGTATTCGGTCCCCAATTTTTCAATGGCCCTGTCTGTGTACATCATGGCGTTGTTGCGTATCCTGGCCGCGCTTGAGTAGTCGCCGGTGGCGAGAGCCCTCATGTACTGTTCCCTTGATGTGGAGATCTGATCGAGGTAAGGCTTCAGCTCTCCCCTTCTCTCTTTCACTTCGCGCGAGGTGAGATCAAAGTCCTGATCACGCAGGTAGAGGTGATCCTGTTTACTCTGGCTTTCGTACATGGATCTTCCGTGAACGATCGAAATCTCTTTCAGGAAGGCTTCCCTTTCCTTCGGGGACATCCGGTCGTAACCTTTCTCCAGCATTCTGTGAACGTCCGGGGAAAGCATCGAAAACCTGATCATCTGGTCGGCAAAAACGTAATAGTCATGGAAGTCGTTGAGCGGAGTGCCGGTGTAGGGATTCACCATTCTCGTGAAAAAATCCGGGTATACGCGGTATGCCTGAATAATCCGGTCTTTCATATATTTTTCCACTTTGTCCCGTATTCCATCAGTTGAGGTGAGCCTGTCGGTTTCCGTCGCGCCGGTGAGCGTGTAAGAAATCAGGCCTGCCATTTCCCCTCCGGAGTATGTTTTTTGGCTTCCATGAATTTCATCCGGCAGACTCATGGAGTAGTCCTCCATGTCTTTTTCGGTCAAAGTTCTGGACGGCCAGGATTCCGGTGATTTTCTTTCTTCAAAAAGCCACGTGAATTGTGGAGGAATTTTGGCGCCTTCATCTTGCTGTGGGACTTCCGGCATAGATTTTGTGTTATCCGTTCATTATACCATAAAACCCGGGTTTTTGAAGGCATTGTGCCGCGGGGAATGCGCCATTGCAGTGTCAAAAAAATTCCGATAGGATGCTGGGGAAATATTCATTATGCATACCTTATGGATACGCAACAGCTCAACACGATCGCCAAGGCGATGGTGGCTCAAGGGAAAGGGATTTTGGCTATTGATGAAAGCTCGGGCACGTGCAAGAAACGTTTTGACGCGCTGAATGTCGAATGTTCCGAAGAGAACCGCCGCAAATACCGCCAGCTGCTCGTGAGCGCTCCCGGGATTGAGCAGTCCATCTCCGGCATGATTCTGTACGATGAGACGCTGCGCCAGAAGGACGACGCGGGCGTCCCGTTCCCGGAAGTGTTGAAGAAGAAGGGAATTATTCCGGGCATTAAAGTGGATATGGGCCCAAAACCGCTCGGACTGCATGAAAAAGAGATGGTGACGGAAGGACTGGACGGGTTGCGCGAGAGGCTTGCCGAGTACTCAACATTGGGGGCCCAGTTCGCCAAGTGGCGCGCGGTCATCACCATCGGCCCGGATATGCCTACCCCTGCCTGCATCACGGCGAACGCGCACGCGCTTGCCCGCTATGCCGCGCTCGTGCAGGAAGCCGGCATGGTTCCCATGGTTGAACCCGAAATTTTGATGGACGGCAGCCATACCATCGAACGCTGCCGCGAGGTGACCACCCAAACCCTTCAGGCGCTTTTTGCCCAGTTGAAAGAACAGGGCGTTTCCAATGGAGGCACGATCCTGAAGGTGAGCATGGTGATCTCCGGAAAGGATTCCTCCGCGCAGGCCCAACCGGACCAGGTCGCGGAAATGACCGTACAATGTCTCAAGGAAAATGTTCCTGCGGATCTTGCGGGCGTCGTCTTTTTGAGCGGCGGGCAAAGCGATGAAAACTCCACCATCCATCTGGATACAATGAATAAAATCGGAGGAATGCCATGGCCTTTGAGTTTCTCGTACGGGCGGGGTATCCAGGCTCCGGCGCTCAAGATCTGGGCTGCGAACATGACGGATGTCTCCAAAGCACAGGCGGCGCTCGTGTTCCGGGCAAAGATGAACGGCCTGGCTTCGCTGGGTCAATACTCCCCGGAACTGGAAAAGGACAAGCCTTATTAAAACTTTTTTGTGGGGAAAATATTCAGGGCCCATTGCAAAACGCCGGTCGGTTATGCCGAAATTACCGCTGATGAAAGCGCGGTTTTGGGCGTAAGGCTTGTTGTCCGGCCCCGTAAACGGGGCATGGTGGAATTTGACGGGGCGGATAACGGGGCGCGCTCGTGTGTCGTGCTCAAAAAGTGCGTCAAAGAGCTTGATGAATATTTCGCGGGGAAAAGGAAACATTTTTCCGTGAGACTCGAACGGCGGGGAACCGATTTTCAGAAAAAAGTATGGACTGCTCTGGAAAAAATTCCTTTCGGAAAAACCTGTTCATACGAAGATATCGCCATCGCGGTGGGAAGTCCAAAGGCTGTGAGAGCGGTGGGGCTGGCAAACGGGAAAAATCCCCACTGGATTGTCGTCCCGTGCCACCGCGTCATCGGCAAAAACAAGCAATTGACGGGGTATGCCGGGGGACTCGACCGTAAAAAATGGCTCCTGGAGCACGAACAAAAGGCTTCGATCACACCCTAACCAGGGCATGTACCCCTAACCGGTCATTCACCAATGGTACAGCAAAAAGACAGCAAAATTGAGAGTGCTTCTTCCGCCGGAGACGCCAAGTCGGTCATCGAAAAAATGCGCGGGCTGGGAAGTCAAAGGAACATCGACGGGATGAACCGTTTTGGTATTACCTGCAAAAAAAAGTTCGGTATCAGTTCTCCCGAACTGCGCCTCCTCGCTCGCGGGCACCGACGCGACCACAAACTGGCGCAGAAATTGTGGAAAAGCGGCATTCACGAGGCGAAAATTCTTGCGGTTTGGGTGGAGGATAAAAAACTCGTAACGGAAGAACAGCTGGACGACTGGGTGCAGGATATCGACTGCTGGGCGGTTTGCGACACCGCCTGCGGGCAGCTTTTTGACCGGACGCCTTTTGCGTATGACAAGGCTTTTGAATGGGCAAAGGATGAACGCGAATTTGTGCGAAGGGCGGGAATTGTTCTGATGGCCACGCTGGCGGTGCACGATAAAAAAGCATCCGATTCGACATTTGAAAAATTCTTCCCGGTGCTGAAAAAATATGCCGCCGATGAGAGAAACTTCGTGAAAAAGGCCGTGAACTGGGCGATCCGGCAGATCGGAAAACGAAACCGTTCACTGCTTCCAAAAGCCATCAAACTGGCGCGGGAAATCCAGAACATCGGGACGCCGGGGGCGCGGTGGATCGCATCCGGGGCGATCCGTGAACTGGAGGCGCGGATGTAAGCACCGTTCTATATATTGCGAAATCCCCGGGGTGAGAGAATAATGGTGGAAATTTATTCTCTCTTTTATGAAAACAACTTTTTCCGCGTTTGGGTTTGCCGTTGTCGGGTGTTTATTGCTTGCGGGGTGTCAGGCGGCACAGCCTCCGGCTCAGAATTCCACCAATGTCGCGTCAACCGGCGGCGGTAAAGTCTATGATCCGTGTGAACTTATCACCGAACAGGACGTGAAGGATGTGTTTCCGGGTTCAACCCCCAAGATCACCAAACACGATACCAAGCCGAACGCCGTCGGACAGAAAATCTGTTATTATTCCGCTTCGGATGAGGACGTTCAATTTGTCCAGATTTCCGTCGTGAGCACCCCGGCGATTTCGGCCAAGGCGAGAGAAAATGGGCAAACCGCCGAAAAACTTTACATAGGAGAGAAAAAACTGTTAACGGATATCACCGCCATTCCGGGTCTGGGCGATGACGCTTATTTTGGGGGCAATGGACTGAAGCTGGGAGCAGGCATGCATGTGCTGGCGAAAGACAAAGATACGGAATTCGCCATCGATGTCGGACTCGGTTTCGGCAATGCTGATGCTCAAAAACATATCGATATTGAAAAGACTCTCGCCCAGAAAGTATTGGGCCGGTTATAATTAAGAATAAGACATGAAAAACAAGGACGAAGCCTACTGGCGTGAAAAGCTTTCCAATGAACAGTTCACCGTGTGCCGATTGAAGGGCACCGAGGCGCCATATAGCGGCGACCTGTACGACAACCATGCACCGGGGAAGTATGTCTGCGCGGCCTGCGGTTCCGAGCTGTTTTCCTCCGGTGAGAAGTTTGAATCCGGAACGGGCTGGCCCAGTTTTTCCGACGCGGCCAATAAGGAGAATGTTGGTTTTGTTGAGGACGACAGCCACGGCATGCACCGCACGGAGGTTGTCTGCAACACCTGCGGGTCCCACCTCGGCCACGTTTTTGACGACGGGCCGACTCCAACGGGCAAGAGGTACTGTATCAATTCGGTGGCGCTGAAGTTTGTCCCGGAGAAGAAATAGCTTCTATGTTTTTTGCGCCTGTTGACTATTTCATTTATTGTGGTACACTACCTCTCCTGACTTATTATTTATCCTCTTTTTTATGACAGAATTCCTGAAGCAAGTCCCGAATATCGATGATCCGGTTGAAATGGCCAAAACGGTGTTTGATGCTCAAACTGAGGCTTCCTTTAAGACCGGAGAGAGATCAAATGTACGACGGCTCCGTGTTATGGATTCTGATTTTCAAGATAGTTGGACTGTGGTTTGCCGTTGCGACGGCACTGCACGGGACGTTCAAAATTGTTTACGGGACGTGTCTGAATCCAGACCCGGTAATTTTGATGAGGCTGTTTTGGCTGCCGGTATGCAAAATTGCGCTAAGGGCCGCATGAGTGAACTGTTGAAGCCCGTTTCAGAAGCTATGCCCAAGAAAGACGTCATGGACATAAATCCGGATGATACAGGTGCTGTGCAAGCTCTGTTTAAAGTACTCGATACACCGCTGGACAGCTACAGTGACTTCCCTCCCGCCGTTCTTCCTGATATCCAGGGCGGAATCGAAAGCTGGACATGGGCTGAGGTCTTTAAACAGGTACCTCCGGCAAGAGAAAAACTATTCGGACGCGCCTGGCCTTCCCTCAGGTCTGCAGCAAAGAAAGTCGGCCTTGATGTTACCCTGGACATTCCTCTGGAACTTCTCCAGCGTTATTTGCTGGGAGGCAAAGAGTAGAAGGGTTCATGTTACAGTATTCCGAGCCCGACTCCCAGATTCAACGTGACGGCGTGGTGAACACCGCTTGTTACGCCTTCCGGCGTGTTGGCGTGGGGCATTCCGAATGCGGCGTCGTAGGCTAGGGAAGAGAATATGCGGTAATCATAATTTTTAGCGTGTCCGACCACCAAGTCTCCCTGAAGTTCAACCGTAAAAGCGGGGCGGAGCGCAAGGGTGCGCGATCTGAATTTCCCCTCCTCAATCGTTGAATGGACCACTCCCACGAGGCCCGGACCCGCGCTGAGTTCGAGTTCAAATTTACCGAGATTGATGGCCCCACCGGCAAACAGTCCCGCCGTGAATTTGGGATAGTACGAATGCCCTTCTTTCCCTTCCATACCTTCGTTTACCATCAAATAATTGCCCATGCCGAGATGGAGCGTTGAGGTGAAGTGAGGGAGCGTGGGGTGCGGCACCGGGACGAACGAGTAGTTCATAAATCCTTCACCGACCGTAGGGTGAAGAAGATTCATGCCTCCTCCAATGTGGATGATGTGACGGGGCTCCTTTTGGTGTTCACCGTTCTGATCTTCTCCATGAGCTGACTCAGGATTCTTGGCGTCTACGCCGACTGCGTGAGGAGCTTTTGATTCGTGGGATTCGGCCAGTGCGGGGGTTGCCGTGGCGATGGTGAGTGCGCCTAACGCTGCCGCAAGCCCTCTTCTGGTTGCCGATCTTGTTTGCGGGCCTGATGTCGGCAATGAGGGCAATTCTGCCCGCAGGGGATGTTGACCGGCTGTTTCCGCCTGATTTTCTGCCTGATTGTGGGTTCCGACTGTTTCCATAAGATAGTAAGTTATGAAATTGGTATACGCAAAAGCCCGGGCCTGCGTTTGCAGCCCGTCTCTCTTTCATTGCTCACAACCCTAGCATAAATTTCACCATCGGTCAAGGGTCCTAGGAGCACTTACGTTTCGTCTCTTTTATTGAAAATCTTGCCGAAAACTCTTATGATACCTGCGTTTGATTTTTAAGAATTTTTTTTTATGGAAATAGCCGCCGAGGGCAGAAAGAACCTGGTTAATAATGTGAAGGAATACTTCAAGAACAGTTTTAAATTTGATTTGGTCGCGGGAATTGTTGTGGCACTGATCGCCCTTCCTCTTGCCGTGGCCTTTTCGGTCGCCAGCGGGGCAAGGCCGGAACAGGGACTCTATACTTCAATTATAGCCGGCATCATCATCGGTCTTCTTTCTGGTTCAAATTATCAGGTCAGTGGTCCGACCGGGGCTTTTGTGGTTATTTTACTCGATGTGGTAAACCATTTCGGCCTGGACGGATTGATGGTCGCCGGATTTATGGCGGGCGTTTTGCTCTTGCTCATGGGCATTTTCCAGCTGGGCTCCATCATCAAATATATTCCGTATCCGGTGACCGTGGGGTTTACCGCCGGTATCGGCGTTATTATTTTTACCGGGCAGATTAAAGATTTTTTCGGGGTGAAATTTGAACACAGACCTCATGATTTTATCGATACTCTTGCGTTGCTTGTGAAGCATCTGAGCGAAGGGATCAACGTCAGTTCCGTTATTATTGCCGCGGTAACGCTCATTGCCTTTTTGGGCTGGAAAAAATTTGTGAAAAAATTCCCCCCGTCCCCTTTTGCGCTTTTTGCCGGCATTGTCACGAGCGTCATCCTTTCGGTTTACTTTAAGGATCTGCTCCCGGCGGCCCCGCTGGTCGGAGAGATTCCAACCGGACTTCCCCAGTTCACGGCTCTCAGTTTTTCATGGGAAAAAATTAAACTGATGTTCCCCGCAGCCTTTACCATCGCCATGCTTGGAGCCATCGAGTCGTTACTTTCGGCCGTGGTTGCCGATGGAATGACGGGGACAAAGCATAATTCCAACAAGGAGCTGATTGCCCAAGGTATCGGCAATATGGTTCTTCCTTTCTTTAACGGCATTCCCGCCACAGGCGCCATCGCCCGCACCGCGGCAAATATCCGCAACGGAGGGAGAACGCGTATGTCATCCATCATTCACGGGCTTGTATTGCTTTTTATTCTCCTGATTTTCGGCTCACAGGCCCAGTATATTCCTCTGGCGGCTCTTGCCGTCATCTTGATGATGGTGGCTTATAACATGGCGGAAATCCCTCATTTCCTGCACCTTCTCAAAAGTCCGCCTCAGGATGCTTTCGTGCTGGTGGCAACTTTCCTCCTTACGGTATTTACCGATCTGACCATGGCCGTTGGATTTGGCATCGTTTTGGCGGCCGTGCTGTTTATCCAGCGGGTCAGCAATCTTTCCATCGAAAAGTTTAACGGAGAGGGTTCCGTGGGAAGTCCAGGGTCAAAACGTCTTCATGCTTCACTGCGCGACTATCCGGAAATTATTCTGTATGAAGTTGCCGGTCCGTTGTTCTTTGGCGTGGCGTCGGAATTTGAGAACCGCGTTCAGCATAACCCGGGCGAGGTCATTATTCTACGCATGAAACACGTTTCACATATGGATGCCACCGGTATCCATGCTCTTGAAATGATTGTAGATCGCGCGATCAAAAAGAACGGCCACATCTTCCTTTCGACCTTAAGCGACCGGCTGCGCGTCAAGCTTGAAAAGGTGGGCATTCTTCAAAAAATCGGCGGGGCCGCGTTTGCTCCCGAAACAACCACTTTGGCCGTAGAAGCCGCAAAAAAGATCATTGATGACCGCAGAAAGGAATAAATTGATTTTTGGCAGTGAACCGTTTATGATCTTTTGGCAAGCCATCCGGCACTGTGCCGGAGCGTATCAAA